>NZ_JCAUAO010000002.1:0-887925 GCF_059691995.1 Paenibacillus sp. J22P169
GGCATAGTGGGGACTATGAGCATTACGATTGCACCGGTACTGGTTACAAGTATTGAAGTGACGAGTGAAAACAATGTTAGCAGCATTCCAAATGGAAGTACGCTTCAAATGGGTGCGAAAGTATTACCAGGAGACGCAACGAATGCCTCCGTAACATGGAATGTAGATCAAGGTACAGGAAATGCAACGATTAACCAGCTTGGTTTACTGACGGGGACAGCGGTAGGGAACGTCACCGTCAAAGCCACAGCCAAAGACAATTCCGGCATAGTGGGAATGAAAAGCATCACAATCGCAGCGGTACCTGTAACAGAGATCATCGTGAAAAGTGCAAACAATGTTACAAGTATTACGTATGGTAGCCCACTGCAAATGACTGCATCAGTATCACCCGAGAACGCAACGAATGCTTCCGTAACATGGAGCGTAGAACAAGGTTCAGGAAGTGCAACGATTAACCAGCTGGGTTTACTGACGGGAACATCGGTTGGTAATGTCGTAGTCAAAGCCACAGCCAAAGATAATTCCGGTATTGTAGGAACGAAGAATTTTACAATCACAGCGATACCGGTCACTAGTATAGTTGTGACTGGAGCAGGCAATGCAACAACTTTAACCAATGGAAGCTCTCTGCAGATGAGCGCTTCTGTATGGCCAGAGAATGCAGCAAATACCGAGGTAACTTGGAGTGTGGTCACAAATACAGGTAGCGCTACGATAAACACGACGGGGTTATTAACAGCTACGCAAATCGGAACAGTCACGGTCATTGCAGCAGCAGTCGATGGATCAGGAACCAAAGGAAGCACGACAATATCGATTACAGCGATTCCGGTTAGTTACATTGAAGTTAAAGGAGCAGGCTACTTAACATCAGTAGTTGAAGGGAATACGCTGCAAATGATAGCAACTGTAGTACCTGGAAACGCGACTAACTCATCAGTGACATGGAGCGTGTATGACAATTCGGGTGCTGCAACCATAAGTGATTTTGGCGTGTTAACTGCAATTGAACCAGGTATAGTTACGGTTACTGCGGCAGCTACTGATGGTTCAGGTATAAAAGGCACCGCAGCTATCACAATTACACCGATACCAGAAGCACCAGTTATGACTACTAGTATCTCAGTAAAAGGAGCATCTAACAGAGATGCGATCGTTATAGGGGGTACGCTGCAAATGGAAGCATCCGTATTACCCTTGAATGTGACTAACTCTTCAGTGACATGGCATGTGTATGGAAACGAAAATGGGCATGCAGGAACAGCAACAATAAGCCAAAGTGGTTTGTTAACAGCAACTGGAATCGGAATGGTTACGGTTGAAGCAAGAGCAAATGACGGCTCAGGCGTTGTTGGGAAGAAAGTAGTCACGATCACGTCGGATGCGCCGCAGATTGAAGTAGGTCCGATTTCTACTCAAGTACAAGGTGGTGTACTTAAGTTAAGAGGGACAACCAATCTAAATGATTTGACGATTACAATTTTGGCCCCAGATGGCAGTGTTTTAACAACCTTAAATGATATTACAGTCACTAATGGAACATTCTCTGATTCGAGGTTTGTATTGCCAGAAAATACAGAAGCCGGCATGTATACACTTATCGCTAGCAAGGGAACCATTTCCACAGAAACAAGCTTTGCTGTCATTCTTAGTTCTACCTATGATTTACTGGATAGTGATGAGGATGGTCATATTCAAATTGATGAAATTGTCACTTTTATTCTTTCTGAAAATTCAACACGAGACTTCAATTTCGACGGTAGGATCGATCGGGAAGATATGACATTCATATTGAGTATGATATCGTCGATGAATGAGTAATTAGTTTGTTAGATAAGCCTCCTAATAAGGGGGCTTATTTTTTTATACACCCAGCTTTGTTAAAAGTCGTCGGCTGCCGCGGCGAGCAACTGATTCAAATTACAGTAACTGCCCAGGATGGCACGCAAAATGATTACGTCCTATCAATAAATTGTGAACTCATCGAGCTGATAGATGTAGATAATGACGATGAGCTCAGTATTATTGATTTAATTTTGACAATTAGACAGTGCTCTGAATCCTTAAGTATGGAACTTATAGAATAATTGCTGCAACAGATAGCTCAAAATTTTGTGGTACTTCGCAATTAGCGGTTTGGAAGGTAAGACACCCTTGGAGGTGTCTTTTTGTGTTGTGTTGGGTGCCAAGGTTATTCTGCAAAAGGTTGAATAAATCGAGTCAGGTCAACCCTCGAATGGAATTCGAATGTCATATTCAAGTAAGTTATTACGTACATGCACTTCTAGGCTTACACCCACATAGACTAATACTAATCTAAATAGCGGAGGCTACCGAAGCCAACATGCTCCGCAATACGCTCAAGGGGGTAGCTGGAATGCCAGGATTGTTTGGTACTATTGCCATGTTGATAAAGCAGCTCACATTGCTTGTGTCCTACGTCAAGAACAACGCGTTTCCACAACCACTCACCGAGGAAGAAGAAGAAAAGCATCTGCGGCAAATGGCTGAAGGTAATGAGCATTCCAGAAATAAGTTAATCGAACACAATTTAAGATTAGTTGCCCATATAGTAAAAAAATTCGACAACACAGGAGAAGATTTGGAAGATCTGATCTCCATCGGGACGATCGGTCTAATCAAAGCTATCGAATCCTTCTCCCCAAACAAAGGGACAAAGCTGGCGACATTTGCTGCACGTTGTATTGAGAATGAGATCCTGATGCATCTGCGCTCCTTGAAGAAAACGCGGAAAGATGTGTCCTTGCATGACCCGATCGGAACGGACAAAGAGGGGAATGAAATTACGCTCATCGACATACTCGGCAGTGAGGCGGATGATGTGGTGGATGCGGTTCAACTGAAAATCGAAAAGTCCAAAATTTACAGAAATCTGGAAATTTTGGACGACCGTGAGAAAGAAGTCGTAGTCGGAAGGTTCGGGTTGGAGCTGGGTGGCGAAGAGAGGACGCAGCGGGAGATTGCGAAGGAGTTGGGTATTTCGCGTTCGTATGTGTCGCGGATTGAGAAACGTGCGTTAATGAAGCTTTATCATGAATTTTATAAGGCGAAGCGGTAAAAGGGAATTGAATCGCAGACTTCATTTATTTGGCATCAAATAATGGAGGCGAAGACAATGACAGCCTTAATTCAGATTGAGAATGTGAGTAAATTTTATCACATGGGCGGCGAGACCATACGGGCGTTGGATGACATTTCGCTGGATATCGCGCATGGTGAGTATGTTGCTATTATGGGACCGTCGGGATCCGGGAAATCCACGTTGATGAACATCATCGGGTGTTTGGATGTGTCGGACGAAGGGGGCTACACCCTTGATGGGGAGCAGATTCACTCGTTGAAGGACTCACAGCTGGCAGAGATACGGAATCGGAAGATCGGGTTTGTTTTCCAGAGTTTTAATCTGCTACCGAGATTGAGTGCATATGAGAATGTGGAGCTTCCGCTGATTTATAGGGGAATGACGAGGAAGCAACGGGAGCCGCTGGTCATGCAAGCGCTGGAAGCGGTGGATTTGCTGGATCGAAGGAAGCACATGCCTTCGGAGTTGTCCGGCGGGCAGCAGCAGCGCGTAGCAATTGCGCGAACGTTGGCGGGCGATCCGCCGATCATTCTGGCAGATGAGCCGACGGGGGCGCTAGATTCGAAGACGGGCGCGGAGATTATGGAAATTTTCACACGGTTGAATGATCAAGGGCGGACGATTATTGTGATTACGCATGACCGGCAGGTTGCAGAGCAGGCGAAGCGGGTTGTGAGGTTTCGGGATGGGCGGTTGGTGCATTGAGTTCGGATTGAAAAGATATCAAAATTCGTTCTTACTTTGTAAAACCCGTGCAAAATAGTGCGGGTTTATTTTGTTATGTATGTATTCCACTAAAAATTGGAATATAAAAAGCTGCAAAAGGGGGAAATAACCGAAACTTTCCATTCAAAGAAGAGAGGGAACTCAAATGAAAGTAGATCCATCTCTAAACGTTAACGAAAAGTCTCAGCCGAGCTGCTGCTTGCGACGGAGCTCAGCATCACCGAGATTATGGAGAGAACCGGCTTCAACAATGAAAGCAGCTTCTATAAACTGTTTAAACGCAGGTTCGGCACCACTACTAAAGCCTATCGCGTAGATATAGACATCATGAACAAGCGGGAGAAATGACACTCAGACGGTGTTGTTTCTCTTTTTTTGTGATTATGGATAGTTTTCTTTAAATCGTACAGTCGTTAAAACAAGAAAATGGAATTGAATAGTTGTGCGATTGGGCGCAAGGCGAGACAATCAATTTGCACATCTTGAGAAAATGAAGAAGGTTTCAATCCGTGCACTCGTCAGTTCGCTGCTGATATTGCGGATAAATGGAAATGTTGCAAACATAACATTGACAAAGGCATTCAAAATGAAACGTGATCATCGGTGAGTTGAGCTTGTACGGTCAATAAGTACCCAACGTAGTAGAAATACAGGCAGCAGACCAATCAGGACTGGTGCCTGTATTAATTTATAAGGCCTATTCTGGCGAAAATTCGGCGTTTGGGAAAAGAAACATATATTCATGAGGTGGAAAATATGTCATTTGAAATTGTTCCAAGATGGGAAGAGAGGTTGAGTCAATGCGACTTATTTTGGAATCAACTGCCAAAGTCGTGGGGAGAAGGAGCTCTTACAGGAAACGGACTGCTCGGGGCTAATATCTATTCGCGGTCGGATATGGGGATTTCTTGGCATATCGGACGAACAGATGTATATCAAAAAGTCGAAGATCGAGGGGCGGACGGTAAGTATCTAGCCTTCTAACAACAGAAGGAGTCTATACACGGATAGAATTGGATATCAAGAAAGGGGAAGAGATCGTTATATGGTGACACAATTGGAACGTTTTGAATGGTGTGAACATTGGTGGGAACAAGCTGATAACCATGATCTGAAGAGAGTTTTATTAGTAGGAGATTCGATTACAAAGGGCTATCGGTCTTATGTGAATGAGCTTCTCCAAAACCAAACATATGTTGAAATGGTGGCCACTTCAAAAGCAATGGATAATCCGTCTCTACTGAAAGAGATTGACTATATGATCCAGCATCGGGAAGACTTTCATTACGACGTTATCCATATTAACAATGGCTTACATGGCTGGCATTTATCAGCATGCCAATATGAAGATTATTTTAACAAATTGATTCGTCATGTCCTCGAGATCGCGCAATCCACTACATTCATTATTGCGAATTCGACCCCAATGACGGAAGCTGGAAATCCAACAGTGATTGAAGCGCAATTAAATGGGCAGGTTGAGGACAGAAATAAGGTTGTTAAGCGAATTGCCGAACAATATAACCTTTCTATGAATGATTTATATACACCGATGTATGGAAGAAGCGAATACCGGGTGGCAGATGGGTATCATTACAACGAGGAAGGGAAGAAGGCTCAGGCTGAGATTGTAGCAAAAGCAATCAAAGATTGTTTATCGTAATAGTCTTGAACGAAGTTCCAAAGCAATTCCATCATTGGGTTCCATACTGCATCCATCCTCTAGCGGAAGGCAGCCTAGCCAAGACCAATATTTGGAAGAAAATGAACAAGAGCTTGCAATTACTAACGGTGAACTGTATGTAATGATCGGTGCAATTAAGACTCTTTGAGTGATGATCTTATAGCCGCGGTCAATGAAAATGAGTGGAAGAGCAATATCATTGTGAACGCAGAGGGAATTGATAGCTATTATCGGTTCCCTTTGCGTTTATTTATCCTGCACCTTAGTCAGTCAAATCAAATTGATTTGGAGGTAATAGGATGTTAGTGAACAATGGAAATAGGCAAAAAAGTGTTATCGCAGTTGTTCTCGCTAAGTTGATTGTGTCAGCAGCGTATGCACTGAAGGAGCTGGAACCTCTTTGCTTCATAGGTACACAAAAATACGAACATCCGATACAATTATGTTCATGACCTTATGAATGTTTTGAACGATGGAACAATTGGGAAATTGCGTACATGAAGTCCGGCGCGGCTTGGTATGATAAGGATGTCACTTATACGGCGGGCACCTGGTATACCTTAAAGTGATGACGAAAACGCTTTAAATTCTTAGTGGATTAAGGATTTCTGTTTGTTCAGCAAGCCCTAATTAAGTGTATTTTATTTGTGCCTATCTCGAGAAATATGTCCCATTACGGTCAGGCGTTGACGAACTTGATGCTGACAGAGTGTGTGAGAATTTTGTAGCCATGTGCATTGCCATGATTGTATAATGAAACTCAACAATTCTGCCCTGTATGCTGGCGAGCTAGTACATGATGGGTTAAGGGGAGAATGCATGACATGTTTAGGTGGAGTATCAGCCGGACGTTCGTTAACATCGTAGTATTGCTTTCACTGCTGCTCCTGGTCGTGCTAGGGGGGTTCTCCATAACGGCATTCAAAAGTTTTGAAGGCATCGTTAAGCAGCGGACCTATGATGAGAACAGCAAGGAGCTACGCATTATCAGTAATACCATCAAGCGAATGAATGAAGATGTGAAAGCGTTCACGTTCCGTCAGCTAGACGATCCTGCTCTCGCAGCATTATTTGAGAAGAAGAAACTCGATTACTTCGAAATGTTTGGGTACATGGAGTTAATCAGAAAATCGTTTGAAATTAATCCTATCTTTCACTCGGATACGCTCTACAGCGGAACCACCGGAAATTACTATTCAACGCTTGGTTCAATGGTATATAAGGATTCTTTCTTTGTAAACGCGATTCAAAACTTCAGGAACACATCAGTGTTGACACCGATACCCAGAGTGCTTCCTCTAGAGGCTTATAACACTAGCGCCACGGTGTTTACGTATTTTTATTTTCAAACCGACAGTGACAACAAATTATCCAAAGCGCTCGGCGTAAATATTGACGCGGCTTGGTTATGCGACACGTTAAGCAAGCTTAAAGGTCAGAATAATAAAGCTTACATTATTGATAAAACGAGCCGAACATTTATTGACGATTCCCAGCAAATTCGCAATCTGGACGTGCTCAACACCGAGCTAGTTCACAAAATTATGGAGACGAATCAAGAAGCGGGCAGCTTTGAGACGGGAGCGAAGAAGGATCAAAAAATCATCACCTATCTCTGGATGCCCGAAACCAACTGGGTACTGGTGGTAGAAGAATCCAATGAGTTTCTGTACCAATCGCTGCAATTCGTGCGGAAAGTCGTGTTGCAGATTACGCTGGGTATAGCGCTTTTTGCTCTCGCTGCAGCAGGCTTCATCGCTTATCGCATCTATCTCCCCTTCGGACGAGTGTTTCGCGAAGTCATCGGTCCTAGGGGCAAAAACGAGAATAAGGGACCGCTCATCGACGAGGTCAAGCTTCTTTCGGATGTGTTTCAAAAAAATAAAGGCTTGCTGAACGACTATAACAGCTATAAACAGTCAGCGGACACAATTTTGCTGGAAAACTACATTAAAGCTGTGTTGATGGAGAATAACTCCATTGCTAATCAGCTGACTGGCGAATTTTCTTCTGTGTTCGGCAATATGCTTGATCGCAAAATGATGCTTACTCTGCTGAAGATTGATCGGCGGGAGCAGTTCGAGACCATGGACCCCGACCGGAAAAAGGCTTATCGGTTTATTATGATGAATGTAGCCGAGGAGGTTCTTGATTCGGGCCAAACGGCAAAGGCCATCTATATCGGGGAAGGGCAGTTTATTTTGCTTGTCTTCCTCCCAGATGGAAAGCCCGACATCGGATGGGAAGAGAAGATTAGATTACTTCAAAACACAGTGAAAGGGTATACCGGCATTACTCTCTCCGCCTTCCTCGGCGGGTATGTGCAAGGTGTGGAAGCGCTCATTCATTCGTACCGAACGGCTTCACTTTTGCTGAAATATAGCGTGATCTACAGCCGTGAAGCGATTCTGGATCCTGCTGTTTTGGATCTTCATGAGCAAATGACGGTTACCTATGACGAGAAGCTGGAAGAACGAATCTTGGAGTCGATTCGCGCAGGAGACGGGGATGAAGCCAAATCACTGTTCGATCAGTTCATTGAAGTGTCGTCCAAAGGAGATATCGAAAGCTTCATGCTGTCCATGACCCGCTTTTCATTGGCGCTGGGCAAGGCGTTCGATATTCTAAACAAAACGAGAATTGAGAAAATTCCAATCTCCATGAAAGATTTTTACATGCGGATGGCTGCTTTTGAATCCATCGATGATCTCAAGAGCAAATTTTATGAGGATATCATGAAAATTGCGGATCAGAAACCGCTTGTGGAGACGCGGCACGATGCCTTGGTTGAATCGATTAAACGCTACGTTCAGGATCATTTTACAGAAGATCTGAGCCTGAAAGGCATCGCGGTAGAGTTCAAGCTGTCCCAAGGCTATCTGGGCACCATCTTTAAGGAATCGGTCGGTTGGTCTGTCATGGACTTTATTCATAATGTTCGGCTGGACAAGTCAGCCGAGTTGCTGCTTGCGACGGAGCTCAGCATCACCGAGATTATGGAGAGAACCGGATTCAACAATGAAAGCAGCTTTTATAAACTGTTTAAACGCAGGTTCGGCACCACGCCTAAAGCCTATCGCGTAGACATAGAAATCATGAACAAACTGGAGAAATGACACTCAAAAGGTGTTGTTTTTCTTTTTTTTGTGGAAATAGACAGTTTTCTTTAAATCGTACAGTCGTCAAAACAAGAATATGGAATTGAACAGTAGTAGGATTGAGCACGAGACGAGATAATCAATTTGCAGAGAAACAGCATAGAAGACGAGGAGGAGGTGTAACAAATGAAAACGACCACAATATCCAAAACGGTGCCGAGTGTGAAAAAGGTGTCTCGTAAAAGTGCCCTGAGAAAAAATGTAGACTTTACATTGTTAGCGCTTCCAGCATTGATACTTCTAATTATTTTTAATTTTGTACCGATGCCTGGTGCTGTGCTTGCTTTTAAAAACTACAATTTTGTCGATGGTATTTTTGGCAGCCCCTGGGTCGGACTTAAAAACTTTACGTTTATTTTTTCAACGTCCGATGCCTTGCTGGCACTCAAAAACACGCTTATCTATAACGCCGTTTTTATTATTACGGGAATTGGCGGAAGTGTCCTGCTGGCGATTCTGTTAAATGAAGTACTAAGCAGGAAAATCTTGAAAGTGTATCAAACCGCCATATTTTTGCCGTATTTTCTTTCTTGGACAATTGTTACTTATATTGTGGTTGCCCTGCTGGATAACAGCAAAGGGCTAGTGAACATCATTTTGCATGAGTTGGGATTCTCGGGAGTGGAATGGTATTTTGAGCCGCAATACTGGTTCTGGATTCATGTTGTTTTACACTTTTGGAAAACGATGGGCTATGCCGTGCTGCTGAATTACGCTTACATCTTATCTATAGATCCCGCGTATTATGAAGCGGCTTCCATCGACGGAGCGAGCAGGTTTCAGATGGCGATGAAAATTACAATTCCGGCTTTGCGGCCCATTATTCTGATTAATTTACTAGGTGCGTTGGGGCGAATTTTCAATGCGGATTTCGGGCAGTTCTTCCTGGTACCTTTGGAATCACCATCGCTGCTGAATGTCTCGTCAGTTCTGGATACCTATGTATACAGCGCGTTGCGCGGGGCGGCAGATTTAGGAATGGGCGCTGCAGCAGGTTTATTTCAATCGATCGCCGGATTCGCACTTGTATTAGGCGCCAACTTTTTCATCCGGTACAGATATGGCCGGGACAGGGCCATGTTCTAGAAAGGGGAAAAGAGAATGAAAACAGCAGTAAAAAAGCGTGGACTACGCCTAAACAACTGGATTACACACATCGTATTTACACTGCTGGCGTTAAGTTGCATCATACCAATGCTGCTAGTGGTGGTGATCTCCGTCAGCGATGCGAAAAGTATAGTGGAACACGGGTACAGTCTGTTCCCAAGCATCTGGAGTTCAGCCGCATTTCGATTTATTTTCCAATCGCCTAAGCTTATTCTTAACTCCTATGGCACGACGTTGTTCGTCACGGTTGTCGGAACTGTTGTAGGATTGCTGTTAACAGCGATGATTGCTTATGCACTTTCGCGTAAGGAGTATAAACTTGCTGGCGTAATCGGCTTTCTGGTATTCTTCTCGATGCTGTTCAATGCGGGATTGATTCCAAGTTATATTGTTTATACTAAATATTATTTTCTTAAGGACACCTACTGGATACTCATTCTTCCAGGTCTCATCTCCGCATGGAATATCATCCTGCTGCGTACATTTTTCTTCGATTTGCCGCAGGAAGTGCTGGAGTCGGCGAGTATCGACGGATGCAGTGAGATGCGCATTTTCTGGCAAATTGTTCTCCCCATGTCCAAGCCGGCGCTCGCAACAATTGGCTTGATGATGACGCTTGGCTACTGGAACGAGTGGACTCGTTCGATGATCTACATTGACACAGAGAGCAAATTTATGCTGCAGTTTATGTTGTATAAAATTTTGCAAAATGCCGAAATCATGATGAAAGACGCACAAAATGGGTTAAGCCTCGGGTCTCAAGAATTCCCTTCCGACAGCGCGAAAATGGCGATGGCCGTCATTGCAGCGGGTCCGATGATGTTCGTATTTCCTTTTTTTCAAAAATATTTTGTCAGAGGCATTACAGCTGGAGCAGTCAAAGGGTAATATGAACAGTTTGATCTCGTAAATCGATATCATAAAAAACAGGGGAGTTGTTCAGGATGAAGATGTTGAAAACACTGACGATGATGACAGTAGTAATGGTAGCAGCAACTAGCTTGGTGGGTTGTGCAAAGGATAGTAATAGTGAAGCGACGACTACGCCGTCTTCGTCTACTAAAGTTGCAGCGACGTCGACTGCAGCAGCTCTAGCGCCGGTTAAGCTCAAGTGGGTGCTTCGCATTCCAGCGCAAAAAGAAGGAGAAGCGGTATTAGCCGAGGTTAACAAGATTTTGAAAGAAAAGATTAATGCCACGCTTGATATTCAGTTTATTGAAGCTGCAGCTTATCTGGAGAAGACGAAGTTGATGATTGCTGCGGGTGAGGAATTCGATCTGATGTTCACTGCCGCAGGTTACCAGTTTTATGATAATGTTGCCAAAGGCGCCTTCCTACCGATGGACGAATTGCTGACGAAATATGCGCCGAAAGCGTATGCCCAAATTCCACCTAGCTTCTGGAACGCGATGAAAGTCAACAATAAAGTGTACGGATTCCCTAACTATCAAATCGCAGCTCGTCAGTCTGCCTTTAATTTTAGGAAAGATATCGCCGATAAATATAGCATCGACGTCAACGCGATTAAGAAAATGGAAGATCTGGAGCCAGCTTTCGCCAAAATGAAGGCCGGCGAAGGCGCAGACAAATTCATTTTTAACCCTGGAAATTCTCTTCCGACTATTGATGTCATGAATTATATGAAATTGGAAACGTTAGGCTCAGATGCATCACCAGGAGCGATTGAAGCAGTTGGTTCCGATTATAAAGTCATCAATCAATTCGAACATCCGGCGTTCGTGAACTTCGTGAAATTGATGAAAAACTGGTCGGAGAAGGGCTATATCAATAAAGATCTGGCTTTGGTGAAAGACCCAACTGAGCTTTCCAAAAGCGGCAAAATTCTTTCCTCCGGTCTCGGTACGTATAAACCTGGCGTAGAAGCTGAAAATAAAGCTCGCTACAATTACGAAGCAGTGTTTGGGACTATGACGGATCCTTTAGTTACCACAGGTTCCGTAACTGGCACGATGCAGGCGATCAGCCGCACGTCCAAAAATCCGGACCGGGCTATGATGTTCCTGGAGTTGATGAACACCGACAAGCAGCTGTACAACATGGTCCTTTATGGTCTTGAAGGCAAGAACTACAAGAAAACAGGAGATAATTCAATCGAAGTGATTCCAGATTCCGGATACGCGACGAACGTGGCCTGGATGCTGGGTAACCAGTTGAATGCTTATCTGTTGCCAGGTGTTGCAGCGGATATTCCACAAAAGACAGATCAACTAAACAAAAGCGCGAAGGCTTCCAGAATTATGGGCTTCTCCTTCGATGCAGAGCCAGTCAAAGCAGAGCTTGCACAGGCTAAAACCGTTACAGATAAATATCTCCTCGGCTTGGCTTACGGCATGATGGATGTAGACAGTACACTGGCTACGATGAATAAAGAGCTGAAAGCGGCAGGCATGGATAAAATCATTGCTGAGAAGCAGAAGCAAATTGACGCTTGGGTAGCGGCAAATAAGAAGTAAGCAAAGCAAACAATTTAAATAATAAAATCAACTAAGCGGCCTTTGTCCTGAATTCCATTGGACGGAGGCCGTTTACAAAATGACGGAAACACTTTGTTCATAGGTAAAGTATCTTCATGGTCACTGGCATTGAAACGTTTGATACAGTAGTTCAGCAACGGCAAACCGGATAGAAGTCTTATGACTTCTATCCACTTTTTTGCGCCACGTATGGCGAGTCAGATATGTCATAGGGATGTGCTGCCAAGATCTCTCGCTTAAAAATGGTTACCAGATGCAGTAGGAAGCAATTATTAACAGGATTGGAGAGGAGAAACCTAAACATGAACATCCTAACAGATCAGGTTTGGCGGGAAATGTGGGAGCAGTATGGCAGCAAACTGAAGGTAGAGGACGGTCTAGTGAACACTGGTAAGCCGGGACATACGGCTGAAGCTTCCAAGGCCCAAGAAGCGCATTGCGGTAGAACAACTGCAGCTCATTATGTTGTTGGTACAGCTTTAGGCGTGCTGGATGAGAATCAAGGTTTGCAAATTCTTCAAGCACTTGCAGAATTGCAATTTACGGATAAGCAGAGTACGCATTATGGAGCCTTCCGCTGGTATCGGGAAGAGACGCGGGTCAACGATTCGAATGCAGCTTTCTTTATTCTCATGCCGCTTGTTGTGCTAAGGCTTTACTTGGAAGAACGTGTGCCTGCGGCTCATCGGGAGCTTCTGGATCAAATGATGGATCACGGCGCTGCCTGGTTTGAGCATGAGCTAAAGGATCCGATTTTCTATTATACGAATAAAATCGTGAGCGACGGCGCGCTGTTGCTGGCGATTGCGCGAATTCGTCGCTTGCCACATTGCGTTCAAGCAGGCGTAGCTTTCTTCGAGCAATGGCTCGATTACACGCAACGAAGAGGATGGGGCTGGGGAGAGAACATCAGCCTAATTTATATTCAGATCACCTTAAATGCATTGCGAATTGCAAGTGTTTCATTGCAAGTTGATAACCGCGAGTTGCAGGAGAGAATTCAATCCGTGATGGAAGGCTTAGTGAATTATGTTCGTTTTCATGAGGGGTTCGAATTTGTTCCTGCGATCCGTAGTTATAATACGCAAGGTGAGCTGCATCCGAGCAGTCTAATGTGGAGGATCGCCGGGCTAGGAATGCGATCCTCGATGGAAGCGGAGACAGGCGGAAGTCTATGGAACGGTTTGTCTTATCTGCTGTTTGAGGAGGAGCTGCAGAAAGAGAGCGAGGTCTCGAAGATGCCGATCCCACGAACCCATGCAGAACGAATCATGGATTCGAGCTGTGCAAACACCTGGATCGGCGTTACAGGGCGACTTGGTAGTGTTGATCGATTCCCGGTCATCGCCGGATCCTATCAATGGCCAACTTGGGGCCTGGCTTGGCAATCGTATCCAGTATCGCTGGCGGTGGAAGGTCACCAGGTTTCTTATCTGCGCTGGAATGCGCATGACGGTGAACGTGTAAGAACGCATCCGGCGGATTACCAGACAGCGTATTTAGGTCCAGCGTTGTTCAAGGAATCGTGGTACCCAGATACCCAGCTCAGGTCGGCTCAGCAGAACCATGCGGTATTGGTTGTGCGCAGCATGAGCCGAATTCATAACGAAGTAAGCGAGCTTGCCGATGAGTGGATTGTGCATCGCTGGACAGGTGAAGTACACACGGTTGCTGGTGCTGATGGACGGCAATGGACGATCCTTCAATATCCGCATTCGGCCGTATTGATTGCACCGCTGCAGGGTATTGCATATAGCGAAACTGCTCGCCAAGTACCTGATCTTCATCCTGTTGTGGACGGCGATACGCTTCGATTAAGACAGATGCTCTATGCAGGAGAAACGAAGCTGCTGCAACAGTCAAGGTTGGAAGCAGGCTGGGTGATTTATTATGCGGAAGGTATAAGCAACTTAAATGAAGCAACGGCAGTTGCAGAGCGATTAAGCCTTGTAGAGGCTTCCTATAAAGACGGAGAAGTTCCACGAGAAAGTTACATGGAGATCAGAAGTGCAGCATTGTTTGAAGGAGACACGAAACTGGCAGAGCTGGTTGTCGATCCCCATAAAATAGAAAGCGGTGAAGCTTAATGCATACAACAATTGAACTTAACAAAATGGAAACGCACGCAATTATTGAGAAAGTTATTGGGCAGCTCAAGCATTTACAAGGTGGTGCTGTGGAAGAAACGTGCCCGATCGGCATTATTTCGATGGAGAACTGGGAGTGGCCGCAGGGTGTAGGTTTATTCTCGCTCTATTTATACTATCGCAAGACAGCCAGACAAGATATCAAGCAGTATTTGATCGACTGGTTTGATCGCAGAATTGCCGAAGGATTGCCTTCCAAAAATGTAAATACCATGTGTCCGATGCTGACTTTAAGCTTTCTAGCTGAGGAGACGCAGCGTGCCGACTACATGGCGCTTTGCCGTGAATGGGCTGAGTATGTAGTGAAGGATATGCCGAGGACAGAAGAAGGCGGTATCCAACACGTCGTTTCGGGTCAATTAAATGAAGGCGAAGTGTGGGATGACACGCTGTACATGACCGTCTTGTTCGTTTGCCGTATGGGGCTGCTGCTGAATGAGCAATCTTTTATCGACGAAAGTGTATATCAATTCCTGATGCATCTCAAATATTTGACCGACCGCCGCACAGGACTGCTATTCCACGGTTGGACCTTTAATGGCCGTCATCACTTTGCCGAAGCGCTATGGGCGCGCGGTAATTCCTGGTACACGGCTGGGCTCGTCGATTATTTGGAAATGGTGGAGCTTCCGAAGCCAGTGGAGCGCTTGCTTCTCTCCGCGTTGGAGCAGCAAGCGGCGAAGCTTGCCGAGTTGCAAGCTGCCGACGGCATGTGGCACACGCTTCTCGACGATCCGAACTCCTATACGGAAACATCGGCCACGGCTGCTTTTGCCTACGGCATCTTGAAGGCGGTAAGAAAGGGCTACCTGCCTGAGTCCTACAGAGAAGTCGGCTCCAAAGCGTATGCCGCTGTCGTATCTCAAATTGATGCGGAAGGCGTCGTGAACGGCGTTTCCTACGGCACAGGAATGGGGCGCACGCTTCAGGAATATCGCGACATTCCAATTTGCCCGATGCCTTACGGCCAATCCATGACGCTGCTCATGCTGACTGAGGGATTGGAACATTAAAGCAGATGTTAATTCCGCGCTTGTGTCTGTTAATGGATAGAGGAAGGTGTATACATGGCAAAGGCATATTATGACTTACAAGGACAAAAGGAGAGAGCAGACCAGATCCTAGGTCTGCTCGTCCACTATCATTTGCACGATTTCAATGCGGAAGGCCAGTATAATGGCATGGAGCCAATCGCTGGAATCAGGGAGAAATTATGGTTTGCGTACGCATTTCTGGCTGAGGGATCGGAGCGCGCTTGCCTGATCGGAAACGCCATTATTGAGTTAAGCCAATATCAACACTGCCATTTTGCTCCTAAGATCGCGATACAAATTGTTATGAAATACGATTGGATGCTAACCGACGGAGCAAGAAGTAGGCTGTACGCATATGTGGAGGAATCCATCGACGAATGCGCCTTGGAAGAGATGGACTTTGTTGGCGTCAATGACAATTTTCCTTGTATGAGCACCTTCACGACGCTGCTTGGCGGCAAGCTTCTTTCGCGACCTGATATGATCGAAATTGGCATCAAACGCTTGCATCAATTAAAACAAATGCTTACTCGCAGGGGCTTTGTCAGCGAATTTAACAGCCCTACCTATACGGTGATTCAGCTTGAAACATTGGCGGATATCGCAAATTTAGTGGACGATGCGGAGTTAAGAGAAATTGCCTTGCAATGCGAGGAACGCATCTGGGCCGATCAATTCGCCCGCTGGCATCCCTCTACTTCTCAAATAGCAGGACCCTATTCTCGTGCTTATACGGCTGATTCCACGGGACATACGCAGCAAGCAGCGATCTATACGGTGCTTGGCGATCTGATGCCTGTCAATCCTTACAATACATTATTTGCTTCCAAAGATGGCGTGGAGGGATTCGAGATCCATCATAATATGGCGTTTCAACATATGGCTGTTGCAAGTATTGTGAATACGGCCTTCCATTGCCCGGTAGAGATTGTTGAACATGCGTTGAACAAGACTTATCCATACGAAGTTACGGGCACAGTGGAATTCTCTTCCTCTTCGGATGAACACGCATGGGAATCTCCTCAGGACCCGGTATTAGCGGATGACATGGTCGAATATCCAGCAGGTGTTGGCAGCAATACGACCTATATGACGGAAGATTACGCGCTGGGTACATCGACGCATGAGTTTCATAACGGGGTGCAAACCGACTCTTTTCACTTGCTGCTGCGCCGTAATCCTCATGCACAGCCTTCGCTGCGCAATGCCCGAGCGGTATACGCCAAGTTTACCGTGAATGAGAAAAAGCCCGGCCAGACGAATACGTATGAACGGATGTCGTGCACTTCGCCGGAGTATTCGTTGTGGGATGAAGGACGGAAGCTGGCTTTCCAGCACAAGCAGACAGCTATGGTGCTTTATAAGCCTAAGCGATTTGGCCGATTGCAGGTGACGAGCCTGAAGCTGACCGTCCTTATGCCATGCCCCTACAGCGAGCCTGATGAAATCTGGCTAGGCGATCGGAAGCTGGAAGAGTTGACGGGAGAAAGTCTGGAGCCTTGTCCGGTCTATGTCAAAGACGGCGCCGTATTTATGGCATTTCATCCGCTGCTGCTTACCAATCATGGCAGACAGGCGGCCGTCCGTGTAGAACGAGTGAACGGTTATCTGGCGTTGTCCTTCTATAATTACGAGGGCGACGCCCGGGATTTTGATCCGAAAACATTCGTGTTAACGGGTAACGGTTTCGTCGTTCAAGTTTCGAGCGAAGACGAGTCTGGGGGCTTTGAAGCGTTTCGTGAGAGGGCTAGTCAAGCGCAGATTGAAGATAAAAACTTGTCAAGCCCGCATTCTCGTCGTACAGTGCTGAGACGTACAACGTATCAGTCAGAAGGCATAACACTTGCTTGTGAATATAGCCCGATCAGCGAAGGAATCCGCTATATGGAGGTGAATGGGCAGGTGCTAGCGAATGAGAAGCTTGCCATTACCGGGTATGATGTGAGCCGACTGCCGTTGATGTAATCGGTTGAAAAATTCGTAGAACAAAGGAGTTTTATACATGCATGCTTTGAAGACGATTGCTAATCTTGAAGCTGGCAAAAGCCAGTGTATCGTCACATATGGAACGAGCTTGACTGATGGATCAGCCTGGGTGGAGGATTTGATTGCTCAGCTACAGGAACGATATCCTGGACTTGCTACAGTCATCAACAGCGCGAAAGCCGCCATGTGGTCACAGTGGGCGATCGACAACTTGTCGGAAAAGGTGCTCGCTTATAAGCCCGATTTGGTTTTTATCGAATTTGCCATCAACGACGCTTATTTGCCGTATGAAACGACTATTGATCAATGTAGAACCCGTTTGGAATCTATGATTAACCAAATTCTTGAAATTAATTCTACCAGCGAAATCGTACTAATGACCATGAATCCTCCTGTAGGAGTTTCGCTGGATTCAAGACCAATTTTTAATGATTACTACGATGTATACCGTTTGGTTGCCAAGGAACGGAGTTTGCCTTTGATCGATCATTATGAACAATGGAATGCGATTTTACAGCACAATCCTGAACAGTTTCATCAATGGGTACCGGATAGCATCCATCCGATTCCCGAGGGCAGCCTGGCCGTGACGGCAAAAGGGGTCCGCGAATTGTTATTCAAGTAGATAGCATAACTTTAGTTAAGCAAGACATGAACAAAGGAGCCATGCACATTTGCGGGCTCCTTTGTTCATTTTCGTTACAATTGCTTTTTCCTGAATTGGCCTGGCGTCATCCTTGTTATTTTCTTAAATGCATTAGAGAAATGAGACACATCAGGTCCGCTAACGGGGAGTCACGGATCGAGAAGAGAGCGCTCGGAAATAAAGATCTTTTAGGTTTCTGTGCGAGTGGGACGAAATTCATCAGCTCGAGATTTTTATGCTATAATGAACCCGATTAACAGCAGGAGATGATAACTGGATGGTGTTGCGCAAGATATATCGGAATTATTTACGAAATAATTTGTTTATGAGGCTGCTGCTCCTCTTTTCGATGATTACAGTTTTAACGATTATTTCGTTTTCTTATTTTATGTATTATTCGATGTCTCAAGCAGCAATTAATAGAGAGTTGGATATACAGAAGAAAGCGCTGACGAGCGTTAACAATTATTTGGGAGGAAATTATGATTCAGCCCAGTCGATCCTGTTTGGCCTCTATCGGGATAGTTCGCTAGCCTCGGGTGTATCTTTTATGCTGCAACATCCTTTTCAAGAATATGTGCAACACAGTTTGGAGCAGTATAATTTAGGCGGCAAAAGCATGTGGAATGATGGGCTGCAATATTTTAAAAATCAGGTGGAAGACAACAAAGATATTAGTAATTTGCTGTTATACAGCGAGGATCAGCAGACTTTATATGCGCTGGGGCAAAATGGGCAGATGAAACTCGTTCCCACCAATCGCGCACGCTCTTATATCCCGGATGTGATGGCTCTCGAAAGCAAGAGTGTGGAACTGCCAAATATTTGGGTGCGTGAAGCGATCGGACAATGGGATCAAAATCTTTATGCGATTCGAACGCCAATCACGGATAAGTTAACGCTGAAGACGATTGGCCAGCAGGTCGTTTATTTTAGTTCTGATGGGATTTGGAAGATTTTGCAGAACGATAAGGACGAGCTGAAAGGGATGATTCTTGTCTTGGCCCCGGACGGCGGTGTGCTGTTCGATTCTTCGAATCAATACGTTGGGAAGATCTATCCACATATGGATCAAATCAATGCGATGTATGAGAATGGTGGTTCCAGCCAAGGCGACTATGTGACGAAGCTTACGCAAAGCAAGGGGAATTTCAGCACGGTCAGCATCATCCCCCGCAAAGAGCTGGATGCTTCCTCGAAGAAAATCGGCAGTACGATTTTCCTTATCAGTGCGATATGTATCTTTTTCGCTATCCTGATTCCGTTCCTGGTTGTGATGAGTGTCGCCAAGCGGACCAATCAAATCATCCGATTCACGCGAAAGGTGAAGCAAGGCGATCTTAGTGTACGGATACCCGATGTGCGGGAGGATGAGATCGGGCAAATATCCCGGAGCTTTAACGAGATGATTGAGGAATTGAACCTCTATATTGATCGGGTGTATAAAGCAAACATTAAGCAAAAACAGACGGAGCTGACGGCACTGCAAGCTAGGGTGAATCCTCATTTCCTCTACAATACGCTGGAAGTGATTCGGATGCGGGCAATTTCGCAAGGCGCACATGACGTTGGGGAAATGATCTACAGCTTATCGGCGCTGTTCCGAAGTTTTGTCCAACAGAAGAAAATCTATACGCTCAAACATGAGTTGGAAGCCTGTCGTCTGTATCTGGAACTATTTCAAATTCGATATAAGGATAAATTTACGTATTCCATGGATTGGGATCGACGGCTCGGGTCTGTGCGCGTGATGAAAATGTCGCTGCAACCGATCATTGAGAATTACATTGTGCATGGTTTGCGAAGCGAAAGCTCGGATAATCAGCTTCACATCCGGGTGAAGCAGGTAGAGGCGTTTCTACATGTGCAGATTGAAGACAACGGCAACGGAATTTCGCCCCAGCGGCTCAATGAATTGACTTTATTTCTGCAACATGAGGAATTGGAAGGGGAGTCTTTTGGATTGCGAAGCATCAATCAACGGCTTAAACTGCTGTACGGCAGTGAATACGGCTTGAAATTACATAGCCAACCAGGCCAAGGAACGACTATTGATATCTGGTTGCCGATGGACGGTGGAGTGGAGGTGGACGATGTTTAGGGTCTTTCTTGCGGACGATGAACCTTTCATTATCGAAGGGTTGTATGACATTATTGATTGGGCGGAAGTCGGATTGGAAATTGTAGGGCATGCCAGCAATGGACAGAAGGCTTTGGACGCTTTGCAGGAAACATCCGTCGATATTTTGGTGACAGACATCTCCATGCCGATTATGAATGGGCTGGATTTGATACGGCACGCAAGATCGGTTCACCCGGAACTGAAAGTGATCGTGCTCAGTGGATTCGATGAGTTTTCATATTTGAAAGAGGGCATGCAACTAGGCATCGAAAATTACTTGCTCAAGCCTATTAACATCCAAGAACTCAAAGCGTCGCTGCAAAATACCGTAGAGAAGCTGAATAGCATGAACGAGACACAGTTGGTTCAGGCATACAGCAAGCAAATTTTGAAGGACAACACGCTGCATCGTTGGTTGACGCAACAGATTGCACCACTGGAGTTCCATGAGCGTGCAGAAATTCTAGGCATCAACTTAGCAAGCGCCTATATGGTCGCAGCCGTTCTGCGAATGCCTGTTGATGCAGATAAGGGCTTGGAATTTATCGCTGGCTGGCTGGATGCCTACGAATGGGTGACAGTTTTCCGCGATATGGACGGAGATATCCTGCTGCTTGCCTTCATGGATCACATTGAAGAGGGCAAAAAAGAACTGATATCCTTGCTTCATCAGCTTCATACCGCGCTTCAAGACCAATCGGTTCGCATCTCGATAGGGACCGTGGGTCACCTGCCGGATGGAGTCGCACAAAGCTATGAAGCCGCCAAAAAAGCACAGGAATATTTCTGGATATATCCTGAGCTGCCTGTGATTGATTATCAGGAGTTGGCTATGCATCAAGACAATCCCAAGGTGGATTTCTCGATCATTGATTGGCCGGCTTATGCGAAGCTTATTATTGCCAAAGATATAGAAAACCTTCGTGCTTGCATTCATAGCGACTTCAAGCGAATTCAAGCCTTGCCGGGAATTACGCCGCGCGATTTTCAGAATATTGCCTTTGAGATGGTCATTCATTTCAAGTTGGAAATCAAAGCAATCCGCCATACCGAAGAACTGGAGGCGTATCATCTTGCCTTTGACCGGATTCGCGAGGCTGTCGCGCTGGAAGAGCTGGAAGCTGCCATCCTGGAGATTGCCGAGACGACAATTGGCTTTTTGATTTCGGACGTTCGAAGTCCGATTGTGCAGCAGGTGTTGAAGTATGTTCAACAGTCCTATGCGGAGGAGCTCTCGCTCAAAATGCTGGGTGCTCACTACCACATCCACCCTGTTTACTTAGGACAATTGTTTCAGAAAGAAATTAATGAGACATTTACGGAGTATATGAACCGTTTCCGAGTTGAGAAGGCGAAAGAACTACTCAAGACAACGCATGCGAAGGTTCATCAGATTGCCAAAGAGGTAGGTTACTCCGAATTGGGTTATTTTTATAAACAATTCAAAAAATATGTCGGGATCTCGCCAACGGATTATCGTGGATTGCTCTAGGGAAACTTAGAAGCAGTCTTTTTTTGTGTGAAAATGCTTTGGTAGCGTTTTTTTCTTTATTTTAGACAGGGTTCATTTAGTTTATCGTCTATTTGTAATTGCTTTCATGGAGTACTGTAAATATAGCCCCTACGGGCGTAGAAAACGAGTATTCACCAGGGAGGACTCAAAAAATGAGAAAAATGAAAAAAAACTTGGTCACTACACTAGGATTAACGTTAGCTGTTTCCTTGACGCTTAGCGCTTGTGGCAGCAAAGATGCCGACGATGCGAAAGGGAATGCGGCAGCGAATAAACCCGTTGAATTAATTTGGTATACAATCGGAACGCCACAGAAAGATGTGGATCGCGTTATGGCTGAAGTCAGCAAGTATACCGCGGAGAAAATTGGTGTTACGGTGAAGATGAATATGACGGATTGGGGCGATTATGCTCAAAAAATGCAAGTTATGACCGCTTCTGGCACACCTATGGACATTATGTTCACGTCTTCATGGGCATTTGATTATGTGCAAAATGCGCGTAAAGGCGCATTCAAGCCGATTGACGAGCTGCTGCAAAAAAATGGACAAGGCATAGTCAAAGCATTGGACCCTGCTTTCCTTAACGGCTCCAAAGTAGATGGACATAATTACGGTGTTCCAGCTAATAAAGAGCTGCCAGCACAAGACGTATGGCGTTTCAACAAAACCCTGGCTGATAAATATAACCTTAGTCTGGATAACGTGAAATCACTGGAAAGCTTAGAGCCGCTGCTTTCAGTGATTAAAGCCAAAGAGCCGAACACTTACGGATTGGCTGTTGATAAAAACTATATGCCGTATGTGCCATATGACTACATCATTGAGAAAATGCCAATGGCTGTTAGCGTAGACAATAAAGATTTGAAAGTCGTTAATATTCTAGATACACCGGAAATGAAACAAGCTTTGAAAACAATGAATAAATATTACAAAGCCGGCTACATCCCAACGGAAGCGTCCACACTGACATCATTGAATGATGTACAAGTGACTGGCAAGTGGTTCTCCGATAAAGCGACAAATCAACCTTTCGCGGACAACCTTTGGTCAGCAAGCTATGGATACCCAGTTGTATCCAAACCAGCAAGCCCTGCTTTAATTTATAACTGGTCCGTTATGGGATCCATGCAAGCAATCTCGGCCAACTCCAAATATCCGGAAAAAGCGATGGAATTCCTGAACTTACTCAACACAGATCCTGTACTTCGCAACATGGTCGATTCCGGTATTGAAGGCGAACACTACAAAAAAGTCGGCAATGACAAAATGGAAAACCAACCGGCATCCAAAAACTATGATATGCCTACGTTCTCCCTTGGTAATGTACTTTTGACATACAAAGATGTGAAAGATCCTGAGAACAAATGGGAAGAGTTCAAGAAATTTAACGATACAGGCGTACCTGCTCCGCTGCTTGGCTTTAACTTCGATCCAACTAAAGTCATCAACGAAATCGCCGCTGTACAGAACGTGAAAGAAGAGTTCTGGGCAACACTGATGACGGGTACCGTTGATCCGGATAAATACATTCCACTTGCAAACGAGAAATTCAAAGCAGCAGGACTGGATAAAATTATGACGGAAGCACAAAGTCAAATTGACGCTTGGAAAACAGCTAACAAAAAATAGAGACAAGTTTAAGGATGAGGTGAATGTTCTGCATTCACCTGATCTTTGTCTTGTTATCAGCGAAGGGGTGATTGTATGAACAGAATAGGAACTTTTTTCAAAGATGTTAAACAAAGCAGAGTGCTGCTGCTCATGGCATTACCGGCAACGCTTTGGTTCCTGTTCTTCTCGTATTTACCGATGGCAGGCATGGTCATTGCTTTCAAGCAGTACCGTTACAGCCGTGATGGTTTTTGGGCAAGTATTGTGGAGAGCAAGTGGGTTGGCTTACAGAACTTTAAATTTCTTTTTAGTACGAACGACGCTTATATCATTACGCGCAACACGCTGCTATACAATATTGTGTTCATTATTGCAGGTCTGGTGCTGTCTGTTGGACTCGCCATTGTGTTATCTGAAATTACGAATAAAAAGCTTGCTAAGCTTTATCAAACAGGTATGTTCATGCCCTATTTCTTATCTTGGGTCATCGTCGGCTATTTCGTATTCAGTTTCCTAAGTGTGGATAAAGGAATGCTTAATCATATACTTCCCTGGTTTGGTGTGGATCCGATTCGTTGGTACAACGACAAGACGTATTGGCCGCTTATCATTATTCTCGTTTACCTCTGGAAATCAGTCGGTTACAGCTCTGTTGTGTATTTGGCGGCGATCATGGGGATCGATAAATCGCTATATGAAGCAGCCATGATTGACGGTGCGAGCAAATGGCAGCAGATCCGCAACATTACCTTCCCGATGTTAAAACCGTTAATGACGATTCTGACGCTGCTGGCGATCGGACGAATTTTTTATGCAGACTTTGGCTTGTTCCTGCAAGTGCCTAGAGATTCGGGGACGTTATACTCCGTAACCAATGTTATCGATACGTACGTATACCGCGGCCTTAAATCTACGGGAGAAATCGGGATGAGTACAGCGGCTGGTTTGTATCAGTCCGTGATCGGCTTTATTCTCGTGATGACTTCGAACTATGTCGTTAGAAAATTTGATAAAGATAATGCACTCTTTTAATCTAGCATTGCGGAAAGGAGGAACTGGTTATGAATGCTGTCAAACCGATGAAAAAACAAGACTTTCATAAATTACCGCCACTTTTGAATATGTTCGCTCATTTGGCCGCGGGTCTTTTTACCATTGCATGTGTGTTCCCGTTTCTATTTGTGACGATTATTTCATTCACCGATGAGAAATCTCTGAATACGAACGGATACCGCATCATCCCGGAAAAATGGAGCCTGGAAGCGTACCGTTATCTCTTCAAAGCAGGCGATCAATTGCTGATGTCCTATGGGGTCACAATCCTTGTGACGGTCGTAGGTACGCTTGTCAGCTTGATTCTGACCGCTACGTTCGCCTACGCGATTTCCCGAAAAAGCTTTAAATTCCGTAATTTCTTCGGTTTTTTCGCCTTTTTTACGATGCTTTTCAACGGTGGACTTGTGCCGACTTATATTGTCATGACACAATTGCTCGGGCTCAAGGACTCCCTGTGGGCTTTGGTTCTGCCATTAGCGGGCAACGCTTTCTATATCATGATTATGCGTACTTTCTTTAGTACATCCGTACCGGATGCCATTATTGAATCGGGCAAAATGGACGGAGCCGGCGAATTCGGCATCTTCGTCAAGCTCGTGCTGCCGCTGTCCCTGCCAGGGCTGGCGACGATCGGGTTATTCAGTACCTTGGGGTACTGGAATGATTGGTTCAATGCACTGCTGTACATCGACACGCCGAACTTGGTGCCGCTGCAATCGATGTTGATGCGGATTGAGAACAGCATGCAGTTCCTGCTCCAGAACACGAGCAACCCGTCGGTTGGCATAGGCTTGCTGCAATCGCTGCCGCAGGATACTTCGCGGATGGCTATGGTTGTGCTTGCGACTGGACCGATTATATTCGCATATCCGTTCTTCCAGCGTTATTTTATACAAGGCTTGACGATCGGTGCTGTAAAAGAGTAGTGCTGTAACCAACTTCGTAGATTATAGAAATGTGGAGGATTTACCGTGGAACAATTCAGACTGCCCAAAATTCCGATGTCCAAGCTGGAACTGCCACAAGCCATTCAAGATGTCTTGTTGGAAGCCGAAGAAAAGCTGGCGCATCGTCCTAAACTCCTGCAATTATTTAAAAATTGTTTTCCGAACACATTAGAAACAACAACCAAGCTGATGCCAGATGGCACCACGTTTGTCATCACTGGAGATATTCCGGCGTCCTGGCTGCGTGATTCTGTCGAACAGGTCATGCATTACGTGCCTTTTGCCAAAGAAGATACAGATCTTCAACGCATCATTAGCGGTTTAATTAAACGTCATATTCAGTACATTCATATTGATCCGTATGCGAATGCGTTTAATGAGTCGGCCAATGACTGGCATTGGAACAAAGCAGACCAAACTGAGATGTCTCCATGGGTATGGGAACGTAAATTTGAGCTCGACTCCCTGTGCTTTTCTATGCGCCTGGCTTATGCGTATTGGAAGGAAACCGAATTAACGGATATCTTTGATGCGGGCTTTAAAGCTGCGATGGTTAAGATCTATGAGTTGTTCCAAACAGAGCAGCATCATTTCGAAAAGTCGCCTTATCGGTTTACCCGCAATAACGGGATACCAACCGATTCTCTACGCAATCATGGCTTGGGAATGCCTGTGAATTATACGGGGATGGTGTGGTCAGGCTTCCGTTCGAGTGACGATGCGTGTGACTTTCATTACAACATTCCAGCGAATATGTTCGCGGTAGTCGCCCTTCGCCATATGCAAGAATTTGCGGAATGGGTGTTCCGGGACATGGATTTCCTCGCACAACTCAAAGCGCTCGAAGCGGACATTGATCATGGCATTCAATTGTATGGGATTTATCGTCATCCGACATTTGGTCCAATTTATGCGTATGAAACGGACGGCTTCGGCAATTACTGCCTGATGGATGATGCCGGGACGCCGGGTCTTATGTCGATTCCTTACTTGGGCTATGTGACCGCGGACGATCCTATTTATCAAAACACAAGACGCTTTGCGCTTAGCAAGGAGAACCCGTTCTACTTTGAAGGCAAGGTGGCTCGAGGAATCGGTAGTCCGCATACGCCGGACGACTATATTTGGCATATGGCTCTGTCCATGCAAGGTATCACGGCATCGACGGCGGAAGAGAAGCTGGAAATGATCGCGATGCTGGAAGCGACAGATGCGGATACCGGATTCATGCATGAAGGGTTTCACGTCGATGACCCAACGATTTTCACGCGCAAATGGTTTGCGTGGTCGAACAGCCTGTTCTCTCAATTGGTTTATCAAGCGATGAAGGATGGTCTTCTATGAGTCGGCCGGTCCTTATATTCCATGAACCCGGATTCCCGAGCAGTTCGTTTAGCGATGTGCAAATTGAGCAATTGATGGCGCAAGGGGCGGTTGTGGTAGGAGCCCATGCACTTGGAGAGGCATTAAGATCAGCAGTTGGCGGAAGTTTCGTCAATTTGCATGCGCCGTATTTTCCGAAAGCGGCGTGGCCTGATATTCTGGCGTTCTTGCAGCGCGGCGGCGGCCTGCTGAGTGTTGGCGGCGCAGCCTTCAAGCGTCCTGTCCGCTGGGAAGATGAGAATTGGCAGGTGGAATCTGAGCAGACGGGCTACCACCAGCAGCTGCATATTCATGAAATTCTACGAGTTGAAGGTACGCCAATCCGTTCCAATATCACGTCAGAAACTTTACCGCTGCTGCAAGGGCAAGAATCTTTATTCGCGCTTGCCGATACTTGGAATATGGTGCCGCATACGACGCGAGACAGTGATTTGCCCCATCAGATGGGCGCGGCGGGTACGATGAGCACGCAGATTTATCCGCTGCTGAAAAGCGTCAGCAAGACAGGCCGCGAAGTAGCGGCTCCTGTCGTCCTATGGGAGAATTCGCGAGGTGCGTTTATCGGTTCGCGGTGGATGTTCGTCAATGTACCGCTGAGTCCCTCGTTTTGGCGTGAAGGCGGCGCGCAGAGCTTGGTCCAATGGGCGAGATTCTGTGCCAGCGGTGTGACAGAGCTGTGGATCAAGCCGAATTATGCCAGCTATGAACCTGGCGAGCACGCGATGCTGACGATTCAGACACAACTCATCGGGGATAAAGCTGCCGCTAAGGCGTGGACACTTGATCTGCGTGTCGAGCATGAAAAAGGTACACAAGATGCCTGGACTCATCGTTTAACCGTTCAAGTCAACAAAGAATTTAATCTGGTGCGAATTCCGGTACCGATTGATATACAGCTCGGTTTGTATCGCGTAACGTGCAAGGCAGCCTCAGAGGACGGTGAGCTCCGCATACTTCGTCAAGGATTCTGGGGGTACGATGCGGGGCTGCTTGGAGAAGGTCAGCCCATCACTTGCGGACGTGATTATTTCATCAAGGATGGTCGTCCGCTGCCCGTAGTTGGCATGACGTACATGACGTCCGATGTGGCTCGCAAATTCTTATTCCTGCCGAATAGCGATGTCTGGGATCGGGATATGGCCCAGATGGCCAAAGCAGGCATTAACTGGATTCGTACGGGGATTTGGACCGCCTACCGCAATATCATGCAGGTGGATGGCCATGCTTCGGAAGAAGTATTGAGAGCCATCGATGCTTTCCTCCTAACAGCCAAAAAGCATCAGCTGCAGGTGACGTTTACCTTCTTCTCCTTCACACCTGAAACTTGGGAAGGGGTTAATCCCTATCTCGATCCGCAAAGTGTGGAAGCACAGAAGCGATTTATCCGTTCCATCGTTTCCCGACATCAGGCGACGACCCATGTAGATTGGGACCTGATCAACGAGCCATCGATGTTCGATCCAGCTAAGATTTTCTCGGATGGACCTCGTTCCAGTCGGGATAAGTATGAGAAAGAAGCTTTCATTGCGTGGCTCAAGGAGCGTCATGAGAGCATTGAACTGCTGCAAGAGCGCTGGAATATGACGCCTGTGCAGCTTCCGACTTATGAAGCGGCAGCCATTCCGGAGGCGGCTGACATCAACTTCGACGTGCAGGACATGCATCGAGCGAAAAAGGGGACACGCTGGCTGGATTACTGCTTATTCTCGATGGAGATGCACAACCAGTGGGCCAAACAGCTGTATGACACAATCAAAGAAATCGTGCCTGGGCATCTCGTTGTCGTAGGCCAGGATGAAGCGCTTGGCGCGCAGAGGCCTTCACCGCTTTTCTATGAAGAAGCGGTAGATTACACAACCGTTCATTCGTGGTGGTTGAACGATAACCTCGTTTGGGATGGCATCTTTGCCAAAACTGCCAATAAACCGAATGTGATTCAAGAGACTGGCATTATGTACGTTGAGACCCCGGATGGACGTGCTAAACGTTCGGAGATTGAGCTGCGCAGCATCTTGGAGCGCAAATATGCTTACGCCTTTGCAACCGGAGGCGCAGGAGCTATTCATTGGATTTGGAACACCAATTTCTATATGGATAACGCGAACGAGTCGCATATTGGAGCGCTTCGTGCCGATGGTACGGAGAAACCGGAAGCGGATGTTTCTTATGAATTCGGCCGCTTTATGGCCGAGATCAGAGATCTATTCCAGGAGCGGGAGCTAGAAGATATTGTCGCTGTATTCCCTTATTCCAACGATTTTTCCAATCGAAAATTAGCGTTCGATGCAACGACGTCCATGACTCGCGTGCTGTCATACGAGATGAAACTGCCGTTCCGCGCAGCTTCGGAATATCATTTGGAGGCACTAAAGCAGCAACCGGCGAAGCTGATTATGCTCCCAAGCGCACATAATTTGGATGAACAAGCATGGATGAAGCTTATAGATATTGTGAAGCGCACGGGTGCGACATTATTGGTTACAGGTCCAATCAGTCTGGACGCATACTGGAAGCATAAGCCGCGACTCGTCGATGAGCTTGGTGATGCAGAACTTCATAATGTACGCCGTGAAGAAATGCTTGACCTAGAAGGCACTTTATACCATGTCTCCTTTAGTCGGCGCCGCATTGCTGAAACGTTGAAAGAAGTACGGCTTAGAGGTTTGGAAGCGAAGTTAGGCGCTGCTGGGGATCGTGTTGTCGATCTTCCTTTAGGCAATGGCCGATTGATTTGGAGTCCGCTGCCAGTGGAAGTAAACGACCGGATGGACACGGTAGCGGCACTTTACCGATATGCAGTGAATGCTGCAGGATGCAGCAGCGGATTGCAGTGGCTTCAAGGCGATATTGCGGGGATTTACGGAAGGAAGCTGCGTTTTAAGGGCGGTTTCTTGTATGTATTTGTTTCCGAATTTGCCTGGGATGTGAATGTTAAAGTTCGGGACACCGATAGTGAGACAACGTATGCTTTTACACTGGAGAAAGAGCGTTCCGTGCTCTTTGCCGCAGATAGACGAGGGCAAGTTATTTCCATATACCGCCCAGATGAAGTCCATATTGAAAGGAGCTAACCCATGAGTACCAAGCGAACGGCTCATATCATTTCCCATACCCATTGGGATCGGGAGTGGTACTTACCTTATGAAAAGCACCATGTGCGTCTAGTTAAACTCGTAGATACTTTATTAGATAAAATGGATCAAGATGCGAATTATCGCAGTTTCTTTCTGGATGGGCAGACGATTATTCTGGAGGATTACTTGCAGGTCAGACCTGAGCAGAAGGATCGCCTAAGCAAATTAATTCGGGATGGCCGTATTCTCATCGGACCTTGGTATATTTTGCAGGATGCCTTCTTAACGAGCGGCGAAGCCAATGTCCGCAATATGCAGATTGGACATCAAGATGCGAAAGTGTTTGGCGATGTGTCGAAAATCGGCTATTTTCCCGACACGTTCGGCTTAGTCGGGCAGACGCCGCAATTGATGCAGCAGTCTGGCATCACGAATGCCTTATTCGGCAGAGGCGTGAAGCCGACGGGTTTCAACAACACAGTCTCAGATGGTGATTTTGAATCCTCCTTCTCGGAGCTGGTTTGGGAGGGGCCAGATGGCTCCCAGGTGCTGGGTAATCTATTTGCCAACTGGTATTCCAACGGCAATGAGATCCCGGTTGACAAAGAAGAAGCAAAAGCATATTGGGAACGCAAACTGGCGGATGCTGAGAAATATGCTTCCACCGGCGAACTGCTCTTCATGAATGGTTGTGATCATCAGCCTGTTCAGTTGGATCTGCCGGAAGCGATCCAAGCTGCGAGCGAGCTTTTCCCGGATACAACCTTTGTACATTCGAATTTTAATGATTACTTGGAAGCAGTTCAGCGTTCAGGAAAGCAGGAGCTTTCGACGGTTAAAGGTGAACTTCGCAGCCAACGGACGGACGGTTGGTCTACGCTCGTCAATACAGCATCAGCGCGCGTGTATTTGAAACAGATGAATCAGCTCGGACAGGCGATTTTGGAGAAAGTGGCAGAGCCGCTGGCGGCATTCGCCCATGTCCTCAAAGTCGGGGAGAAGTACCCGCATCATCTGTTCACTTATGCCTGGAAAACCTTAATGCAAAACCATCCGCATGATAGCATCTGCGGCTGCTCGGTGGACGAAGTGCACCGTGAAATGGTCACGCGCTTCGATAAGAGCCGTCATGTTGCTGAAGCCATTATAGATGACAGCAAGCAAGCCATTGCGGATGCGATTGATACGTCTGACTTTACGCTAGCGGGCGAAGGCGCTCTGCCCGTAGTCGTGTTTAATACGTCGGGTTGGGAACGCTCGGGGGTTGTAAGTATCGAGATCGATGCTTTACGCCTTTATTTCCGAGATGGGTATACGCTGGAAGAAGCAAGCGCTTTTGTCAAAGCGGCGGATATTACAGGACGAGTACTCGTGGATGCGTCTTCGCAGTCTCTCCCATGCACAGTCGAGGATCTCGGCTTGCAATTCGGATATGATTTGCCGGACGACAAGTTCCGTCAACCGTATATGTGCCGAAAAGTGAGATTGACATTCGAAGCAGACAACGTGCCGGCAATAGGTTTGAAGACTTACGCATGGGTGAAGAGAGAAGCAAATTTGGCCGCTTCCTCGTTGTTCGCAAATGAGCGTGTCATGGAAAATGCAGCGATCAAGATTGAAATCGCAGATAACGGTTCATTCACGCTGACGGATAAGAAGAATGGCCGCACGTACCGGGATTTGGGTGTGTACGAGAATACCGGAGATATTGGAAACGAGTATATGTTCCGCCAACCAGATGGCGAAAAGCCGTTGACAACGAGCGGATTGCAAGCTCAAATCCGAGTGCTCCAAGATACGGCTTACCAAGCTTCCGTCGAAATCGTCCATGAGTGGGAGATTCCTGCGTCGGGCGACGACATGCTGGAGGTTGAACAACGTGACTTGGTTTACTACCCGCATCGCAAAGCACAGCGTTCAACGCGCATGATTCCGATGCGGATCCGCACAGTGGTTAGCTTGAGCCGCACCGGACAAGGGGTAGAGATCGAGTCATCCTTCAACAATCAGGCGAAGGATCATCGTCTGCGGATGTTATTCCCAACCGATCTGACAGCGCAAACGCATCATGTCGATTCGATGTTTGAAGTCGTGCAGCGCGATAATACGCCGGCTGCAGAGTGGGAAAACCCAAGCAATACCCAGCATCAACAAGCATTCGTTGATGTCAGCGAAGCGGGAGCGGGCTTGGTCGTTGCCAATCTCGGATTGAACGAATACGAGGTTCTCCGCGATGGGCGGAATACGATCGCCATTACGCTTCTGCGTGCGGTTGGCGAACTCGGCGATTGGGGTTTGTTCCCGACTCCGGAGGCTCAGTGTCTGGGTGAACATAGGGTTCGATTGGCGATCTTCCCCCACAATGGTGATGGCGCACAATATGAAGCCTATACGGCTGCGTACCAATTCCAAATTCCTTGGACATTGGCACAAACCGGCATCCATTATGGTCGAATCGCTTCGACATTTGCTCCTTTCCAATGGAAAGGTGAAGGTCTGGCTTTATCCTCGATGAAAATGAATGAAGCATCAGGTGATGTACTGCTTCGTTGGTACAACATGCGCTCACAGCATGCGGAGGTTAAGGTTCTCACGCAACTTCCTCAGCAGAATTTCTATAAGAGCACAATCTTGGAAATACAAGGCGAGCGTTTGGCTGTGGAGGCAGACGGCGGCTTGACGTTGCCAGTGGGTCCCTGTGAAATCGTGACGATCGGGATTCAGCGGTAGTCATTACCAGCCTGCAAAGACATGATTAGTTTAGGCTAATCTGGTCTTTGCAGGCATTTTTTTTGTTGTTTCAGGGGGAGTAGATGTTTCTTCCTTATTTGTTCGGCTAGCTGTCGTTTTTGGTTAATATAAATAATTTATTACCTTGCTTCGTGTTCACAACCTCAAAAAATTCGATAATACAGGGGAAGACTTGGAAGACTTGATCTCCACTGGGACGATCGGACTGATCAAGGCAATCGAATCCTGATAGTATCATTTGGGATACGCAGAAATAGCCTCGGTGTAATCACGAATCACACCGAGGCAGTTTGTACTTTTTTTAAAATAGGATTGATACTAAACACTAGAGAGACACCTTTCGCCCTGTCCTCGCGCTCTCAATTGCACCAAACACCATTCTAGTGCTGAAAATGTTATCCGAAAAGGAGGTTTCAGCCTGCCGACCTTCTATAATAGCAATAAACATTTCATCTAAGCAGCCGTTGTGCCCTTCACGCCCTGTCCAGACGTAAGGTGCTTCAATTCGTTGATAGTCGTAGATAAACTTATTATCTTGTCCAGGCCTTACGATTTCGGCATAAGGTGTGGAGTGGTTCCAAATAGCTGTACCCTTACTGCCTGCGATACGCCAAGCTGCCTCCCAAGAAGTCGGAGCCCCTTCAGAGCACCAAGAACCGTTGTAAGTGAAGACAGCGCCATTATCAAATTCGAAAATGCAAGCGGCAGCAGCATTTCCTTCGTACCAGGAGCCCTTAGGATTAAACTCATGACAATACACAGATACTGGGTTTGCATGGATTAGGAAACGAGCCTGATCGAAAGTATGGATAGCCATATCCAGAATTAGTGGGCTACTCATTGCATCTCGGAAACCTCCGAAGTGAGCACCAATAAAAAAATCAGCAGTAACGAAGCTGACATTACCTATAACTTCTTGATCTATGAGTCCACGTAGCGCTCGGATATCCTTTAAATAGCGACGATTTTGCATAATCGCATATTGCAATCCTGGTTTAGATGTAGCTAAATCCGCAAGCTGCTCGGCTTCCTCTAATGTGGAGGCCATTGGTTTCTCACTAAGGATATGGCAACCGCCATTTAGCGCAGCTGTCGCAACGTCTTTATGGGCTGCTGGAATTGTACAATCAAAGACAACGTTTGCATTTGATAATCGAATAGCTTCTTCGACAGTTGAATACCAAGGAAGGGAAAGTCCATATTTCTCATTCATTTTGTTCGCAGCATCTTCATAAATGTCTACAAAGGCAACGAGTTCCGAGTCTGGACGTTCTAAAGCGTATTGAATCCATGCATTGGCCATTCCACCGCAACCGGCTTGGACAATTCTTATTGCTTTCATAGATGAATTCCTCCTGTGTAGATGCTTTAAATAGGGTTAGGGACAAAAGATCCGCCTCGGCAATTTTTTAAGTAATTCAAAGCATGTACCTGGCCAGTCATTTCTAAATCATCACGATATACAGGATCATGCCAGCCCTCAATATCAATTGTTTGATTGTAATCTGACTGGCGAAGGATCGAAATAATATCGGTCCAATTCGTATCTCCGAACCCTGGCGTTCGGTGCCAAACAAATTCTTTAGGTCCGTTAATACCATTTTCCTTAACGATGTCCCACGCGATCGTGGCATCCTTCCCATGTACGTGGAACACTTTATGAGCCCACTTGCGTAGCTGGGGAATTGGATCAATTAACTGAGTCATCTGATGGCAAGGCTCCCACTCAAGACCGATGTTTTCAAACGGAGTTGCATTAAACATTAACTCCCATGCCATTGGGTTATGTGCAATATTCCAATCTCCTTTGAGCCAGTTTCCACCCATTGGACAATTTTCAAAAGCGATTTTGACGCCATTCGCTTCAGCACGGCGGGCTAACTCACCAAACACTTCCTTATACCTTGGGATAGAGTCGGATATCGATTGGTCGACCAAACGTCCTGTAAAACCCGTTATCGTATCAGCACCAAAATAGTGGGCATGATCAATCAACCTTTCCCAACTGGCAAGCGTATCAGCATTTCCATCGTGCCCTGTCAACGCGTTACCGAAGATAGATAGACTAGAAATGACAGTTCCATGTTCATGCATCAAATCTTGAATTTTATTGGCAGTTTCCTTCAAATCTAAAGTCCCCGTTGATTGCCAAAATGAAAGTTGGAAACTTTCAAATCCGTGCTTTACAATTTGTGGTATGACCCTTAGGGCATCTTGGCCATTGACAAGAGTTCCGATACGAATGTTTTGCAAAATAGTTGCCTCCCTGTCGTAAAGCGAGTATATAATTAATGATAACGAAACAAGAAATTCTGATCTATACATGATCGTGTTGAAAAGTTGCACAATATTGTTATTGCGTGGAGGGAAGAAACCGTGACGGCTAATCAGGAACTTAAAGAAATGACGTATTTGCCTGAAAAACAATTCCCTATAAACGTGTTTCATAATTTTGGCGCAGGTGAACGAGTGTTATATTTACACTGGCACGATCATCTGGAAATTATTTACATAGTGAAAGGACATGCCGTATTTGATATCGGAGGGAGCCCCTACGAAAGTTCGCCGGGTGACTTGCTGTTTGTACATTCGGGTGAGCTGCATTCAGGCTATTCAGTTAACAATATGGATGTTGATTTTTATGCGATTGTTTTTAATAAGTCGTTGTTCAGTAGTGATGCTGGTGATCCTCTATACGGTGCCATGATCTTGCCATTTATGTTAGGACAGAAGAGATTTCCTGTAAAATTGAGCGCTGAAGAACTGGACTATGGACAATTTGAAAAAGCGGTTCTTCAAATCATTAGAGAGTTTGAAGAGAAAAAACTTGGCTACGAATTAGCTGTTCGCTCGTATTTACAATTGATTCTTACAGCAGCAATCAGACGTAATGATAATTATGAGCACATAGAGCACAGGGGCACGCAGCTTTTTGATGACCGTAGACGAACGAAGAGTTTTGACCTGTTATTCGCATTCATTCGAGAAGATTACGCAAGGCACATCGCTTTGGAAGAGGCTGCACAAATGGTCAATATGAGCATTCATCATTTTTGCAAAACGTTCAAACGCATGACGGGACGTACATTTGTAGAATTTGTAAATTTACACCGTGTTAACGTGGCTGAACACTTGTTACGAACAACTGACATATCGGTGACTGAGGTAGCGGATCGGGTGGGTTTTGGAAGCATTAACTATTTTATTCGCATCTTTAAACAGTTCAAATATTACAGTCCTTCGCAATGCAAAAAATAATTGTAATGTCTTTGGAGGGAAGATTTCCTCCTGAGATTGACAAGTTTTGGGATTAAGCATATCCTAAACTTGTATTGTATACAATGAATACAATAGTGTGGAAGTGCTGCTGATACTTATGATGTAAATTCGCAACGTGATCGGGCAATGACTCGATATTCTGCATATAGAAAGGAAATGTAAGTATGTTATTGCAATCTCCCGATACATTAGATGCCGCTGTCTATAAGCGCATCAAGGAAATGATCATCAACAAGGAATTGAAACCCAATGAATATCTGATCCAAAATTCGCTTTCTCAAACATTGGGTGTCAGCCGTACGCCTTTACGCAAGGCGCTCGGCGAATTGGAAAAGGAAGGTCTTCTTGTTGCTACGCCAAAAGGCTGGTACATCAAAGAATTTACTGTGGAAGATATGATTTCTGTCTTTGAAATTCGGGCCGTGCTGGAAGGACTTGTCTGCCGTTTGGCCGCATCTCGGGTAAATGCTGCGGATGTTGCCTATATGAAGACCTTGTTTGAGGAAGCCTATCAACAATTTAAACAAGGAAGTGCAGAAGCCTACTACAAAGCAGATGTTCAATTTCATACGATACTGGTGGCGATAGCTGGAGACCCGATTCTGGAAAACACCATTCGTTCCACACAAGTTTTGGTGACAAGCCAATTGCAGGGTCTATACAGAAATCCGGATGAAACCTTCGACGAACATCTCCAAATTATTGAGGCGTTAAGCAAGAAAGATGGGGGCAAGGCGGAAGCTCAAATGCGGGAGCATATTCAGAACACGATTCCCCATCTTCGATTAGGTACCTACCATATTTACAAATAAGTAAATGAGGAGATAACAAAATGGGAAAAACACGGAACACTCAAATTTCGATTGATAGCGGACGCTTTCGGATTAATGGGGAATGGACCTATCATGGCCGGTATTGGAACGGAATGCGAATTGAAGGTTTATTAATGAACAGCAGGATGGTGCAAGGGATTTATGACGATCAGAATCCGGACACCGTCCAAAGATGGGCATACCCGGATACAGGGGTATGGGATGCTGAACGCAATACCCGGGAATTTATTGCACAAATGCCCATATGGAAGGAACACGGCTTGCTGGCCATTACTTTGAACCTTCAGGGAGGAAGTCCGGAGGGATATTCCAGGCTTCAGCCATGGCATAATTCTGCCTACAGTTCTAGCGGGGAGCTGGACCCGGCTTATATGCGCCGACTTGAGGCCATAATGGATCGGGCGGATGAACTGGGGATGGTCGTCATTCTCGGATTCTTATATTTTGGCCAGGATATCCGTTTTAGTGGCGAACGGGCAGTCAAGCAAGCTGTCGCAAATGCAACGGCGTGGGTAGTACAGCAAGGCTACACGAATGTTTTAATCGAGATTGCGAATGAATGCAATATCGTCTATTCCTATGATGTAATCCTGAACGGCAGAATGCATGAGTTAATCGAGTTAGCCCGCATTGTGGGCCGAGCAGTCAATCCTGACCTGCCACTGTTGATTGGTACAAGTTTCTGCGGATCAGCGATACCTACGAATAACGTGATCGCCGTATCCGATTTTATACTCATTCACGGAAATAACAGCAATGAGTTGTGGACCTCGCAGCAAATAGATATTATCCGAGACCGCGAGGCGTATCGGGGGCAGCCGATTCTCAATAACGAGGATGATCATTTCGATTTTGATAAACCAACCAACCACATGCTGATTTCGATTAAGCGTGGCGTATCGTGGGGCTACTTTGATCCCGGAGAAAACAATTACAGCGATGGCTTTCAATGCCCACCCGTACAGTGGGGAATTAATACTGAACGAAAACAGCAATTTTTCAGCAAGCTCAAAGAAATTACAGGTGTATAAAAACGGAGGGAGCCCTATTCCTATGACTGCAAGTGCGAAACCTTTGATTGGCATCATGATTGGCGCAGGCCATTTTGCTGAAATTCAATTGGAAGCCTGGCAAGCCGTGGAAGGAGCCGAGATTCGTGCTATCCTCAGTCTAACGCTGGACAATGCAAAGCAATTGGCGGATAAATACGGGCTGCAATCGTACGATCAGTGGGATCAAGCCATTGCGGCGGTACAGCCGGATTTTATCGATATCTGCACACCGCCTGCATCGCATTTGGCTTACACCCGTTTATCGGCAGATCTCGGGTTGCCGGTTCTGTGCCAGAAGCCTTTGGCACCTACGTTGGAAGAAAGTGAGGAGCTTGTCGCCTACTGCCGGAATAAAAACGTCAAGTTAATGATCAACGAAAATTGGCGTTGGCAGGCATGGTACCGGGAAATCAAACGAATGATCAACTCGGGGATGCTGGGCGAGGTATTCACTGCTTATTTTGCCATGCGGCCTGGCGATGGGTGGGGGAATAATCCTTATCAGATTCAACCGTATTTTAAGCATATGGAGAAGTTTTTGCTATTCGAGACGGGTATCCACTTTATCGACACATACCGCTACCTGTTTGGTGAAATAGAAAGTGTTTATTGCCGCACCAAGACGATTAATCCAGTCATCTCGGGAGAGGATTTAGCTGTCATACACCTTAATTTTGTAAACGGAGTCATCGGCATTTATGATGCCAACCGTGTTACTTATATGGAGCAAGTACGTAGTGCAACTTATGGATATATGACGGTCGAAGGAACGGAAGGAAAGTTGAGATTGAATGAAAATGGTGCGATCTTCTATACACCGCGTGGAGGCACGGAGCAAGCATACACCTACGAAATTCCGCAAAACGGATGGAAGGGCGGCAGCACGATTGCTACACAGCAGCATTTTATTGACGGATTGCGTAAGCCTCTATCCTATGAGTCCTCAGGTGCAGAATATTTAAAAACGATCCATGTCATGTATGCCTGTTACGAGTCAGCTGCCAAGAAACAAGTTGTCCATATCCCGTCTTGACTGGCATATAACCCCTTTAAAAAATGATAATAGAAGTGGAATGGCATCCGAAGGTATACTCATTCTACATCGGGATAAGGCTCCGGTGACGAAGCCTCGTTGCAAACCAAATGAGAGGGAGTTGTATGATGAAGTTAAGCAAAGTATGGATCAATGCCGTATTGCTGGTGCTTTTATCAAGCTTTTTTCTGCCGTTTCAGGTTTTTGCCGCACCAACTGTTGCGCCTGTTGTCTATCGTGTATCCGAGGCTGTTAAGCCAGGGGAGCTATTGACGGTTTACGGAGAATATTTTGAAAGCGGTATCACTCAGGTTAGATTTACAGGAACCAGCACGTATTGTCCCATCTCATATATTGATCCGGCTGGTCACTATGTGACCTGTACAGTACCTTCATCGCAATCGCCGGGCATCTATACCATGGAAGCGAGCAACAATGTGGGCTGGAGCAGTTCATTTAAAGTTAACGCCCCGTTCATTGACTGGATTTACAATAATAATCCATGGACAGGGCAAACTTCTAAGCTGGTCGGGAGAAATTTGGCTTTTGCCGAATACGGGGGCACGACCAATACGAAGGTACGGATGGTTAATGGAGCTAATACGTACAATGCAACCGTGACGTCCGTTAACCCGTATGCCGTTGATTTCACGGTGCCAACCTGCCCAAATCAGGGATATACCGTGCAAGTCAGTACAGATGGGGGCTCCACTTGGTATTCCTTCAGCGGCAACCAAACGTACTCGACCCGTTCTGCAGGCTTTGATCCGCTGGGACTCGGCGTCTTCTGGGCCACTGATTTGGTCTGGAGCCAGCACAGCGCTCTGTCCTATGGCGCAACAGGCAATGGGACCACCGACGATACGGCTGCGCTGCAAGCTGGTATTGATACGATCGAGAGCACTTGGGGCGCCGGAGTACTATATTTGCCGAACGGTACCTACCGCATTACTGATACTCTTTCACTGCCTTCCGGCGTTAGCATTCAGGGACAAAGCCAGACAGGAACTATTATCAAATACGACGCAACCGGCGGTGTCTCCGTCATCAATACGAAGAATGATGGAACTACGTTAGGCAAAGTCGGTGTAGCGCGGTTAACCATCAATGTGGCAGGCTCCAATTACCCTGATATGGCCTTGAAATTGGGGCATGATTTCGATTCCAACGTAACGCATTCCGACGCCCGCATGGCTATTAATATTTTCGTGAAGGATGTCACTGTGGATTTCACAATTAACCGTGATCAGACAGTGGGACAGCGGGGCATTGGTTTGAACATTGTGGCTTTCAAAAATGTGGCGATCCAAGGGAGTACATTCAAGACGACCGCAGCTGCCATGTCTAGCTCTTATGTCACGCAATTTCTCGATATTTCGAATAATGTGTTCGAATACACCGGCGGGGCTGTGCATCTCCTGGCTAACTACAGTATTGCTCAGAACAATACGATTATCGGCCATCCCGAATATAATCGCGGTGATAACCATGGTTTCACCGTGCGATCTCAAGCTTACTTAACTAACAACGACATTCGGAATCTCGGAAGAATCAACAACAATGACGGTGAAGCGATCATGGGGGAATCGGCAGGCGGAGGAACCAAGATGTACGGTTCGGTCTCATCGATATCAGGCAAAGTGATTACGGGAACCGGTTTATCGGCACTAGATTGGGATGTAACGAATCATAGATGGGATAAATGGTCTATGCTGATTGTTGACGGCAAAGGGATGGGCCAGTTGAATGAAGTTACGGCGTTAAATCAAACGGCAAGTACAATCACTGTCAAAGACAATTGGAAGGTAGCACCCGATTCTACCAGCAAATTTATCGTGTTTCTGCCTTTGCGTCAAAGTGTTTATTATAAAAATACTTCGACCAACAATGGCAAGGGTTTCTGGTTTTACGGCGATAACATTGGCGGCGTCATTGCGGAAAATACATCCATCGACAGTGAGGGAGTATTGGCCAACACCGTATACAATCCGAACACGACACGGTTCAACATCAGCTATTTCAACCGGCTGGAACGCAATATTGTAACTGGGTATTCACCTTTATCCAAAGTCGCTGGCGTCGGACTGCGTCTGTCTCCCGAAGATAACGCGGCTCCATATATATTCGGCAACCTCGCTTACGGCACGGATATTAAAGGCAATCAGATCACCGGAGTGCTGCCTGCACCTGCTGTGGGAGGTTTCTCGGAAGCCCCCGATATCAATGGCATCTATGCTTACCGCAATACGGGCTGGAGCCAATTACGGACGATTTCCGAGGCAGTCAATATTCAGAACAATTCTCTCAACACATTAAATAATGGAATTACAAAAGATCTGAACAGCAACGGGTTGATCAAGGTCGGTAATACATTTACCAGTGTGACGGTTCCAAATAACGATATTAGCGGGTATTAAAACGTTCTAGGTCCGGTGGTAGGAGGCAGAAAGATGAAGAAAGGAAGAGATATTAAAGGAAATTGGATGAAAGGATGGCTAAGTGGTGGCTCGCAGGTATTGATCGCGAGTATGATTCTAGTGAGCTGCGGCAATGGCAATAATACCCCGGACACAAGTGCGAATTCAATACCGGCGGCGAGCGCCAATGCCAAAGTAAGTGCAAGCCCGGCGGCTAAGGCCCCGATTACATTGGATTGGGTCAACTATCCCGGAGTTTCAACCCCATCGAATTATGCATCGCAGTATTTGGAGAATCATTTTAATATCAAATTGAAGAAGGTTTATACAACAGCCTACAATGACTATACGCAGAAGCTTCAATTGCAGTTATCTTCCGTAAATATTCCTGATGTTATGTTTGTCCTGGATCCGGCAGAGTTGAACAAATACGTTTCCCAGGGCTTGCTGGCGGAAGTGCCGATCGAAACCATCGAGAAGTATGCCCCCCGTACAAAAGCCAATATGGACAAACAAGCCCCTCAGGGATGGTATTACAGCAACATAGCCGGGAAAAATTATGGTCTCGCGACGTTTTATTTCTCAGGTCAATTCAATACCAAACAAATGTGGCGGACGGACCTGCTGAAGAAAGCCGGCATCCATAAAATTCCGCAGACGATCGATGAATTTACTACTGCCTTTGCTGCCCTCAAGAAAATTGGTGTATATGGCATGAGCACCAATGGCAATTCGTTCTATAACCAATTCCATACGATCTTTGGCGCTTATGGTGTCATGCCGACGCAATGGATGGTCAAGGACGGCAAAGTAGTAAACGCTGCTACGCAGCCGGAGACAAAGGAAGCGCTCGTTAAGCTGGCAGAGTGGTACAATGCAGGGTACATTGATCCAGATTTTGTCACCGGCCAGGATCTGGTGCCTAAATTTACACAAGGAAAGTATGCCTTCAACGATACCGCCAATGTAGGCTCGCTGGATGAGAAGAATCCGAACTCCATCATCAGTGCACTGAATGCTGCAAATGCAGGCGGCACTGCGGAATTCGGACCTCCTCCTATGGGACCTGCAGGCAAATCCGGCGGTTGGGCTTGGGGCACAGCGGGCAATATATGGGCCTTCGGGAAACAGCTGGAGAAAGAGCCCGAGAAACTGCAGAAAGCGCTGCAAATGATCGATGAAATTCAAAACAATGAAAAGGTATGGTTGGCTCTGGCTTGGGGAGAGAAGAACAAGCACTGGAAGTATACGGATGAGGCGGCAGGCGAGAGCGGCGGGCTCGTGAGAATCGCGCCGTATGACGACGTGACCAAACTCCAGGCGGATGGCATACCGGACGGCTCGAACGGGACTACCGCTTGGGGCGCTCAAGCAAATACCGAAATTATCAGCAAATATTACAATAAGGATCTATTGGGGCGTTTCCAACTGTATAACAAGCCTGTAAGCGACCTTTTCGGCAAATCCGACAGCTTGCCCTCGTCCGGAATGTTCTGGGGCGATTTGACCAAGCTGAAGACGGATACTTTCGCGGCCATCGTACGCGGCGACATGCCGGTATCTGCCTTCGACGATTTCGTGAAACAATGGAACGATAATGGCGGTGCACAGCTGGAGATGGAAGCAAACAAGCTTTATGCCAGCATGAAGAAATAGGCTTTGCTCGGAAGAAGGAGAGGCGGTTTGATCGCCTCTCCTTTTTTTTTGGCGAAAAGAGGTCATTAATAAATGACAATGGAAATGGAATTGCCTGCATTTATATAATAGCGGAGAACCAAACGTCATGGGGGGAGATGATTGATGAGAATTAACAGATTCCTGTTTTAGATGACAAATAATTCTTACAGGAGGATAACAATGTTGAAAAAATGTATGGTTTTTGCATTGAGCCTAATCATTATAGGAAGTCTACTCATCGGCAACGGATTCGTTCTACGCAACTCAGTAAAGGCTAGTGGAAGCGATACGAACAAGACGATTTTGAATCTTGATTTTGAAGGAGCCAATTCACCGTCCGTTGTTTTATCCAATCCAGACGTTTCCAAACTAACCGTGTCCAGTCAGGTCTATGAGGAAATGGGCAAAAGCAACACACTAGGTGCGAATGCTTCGGGAACCTATGCAAGATTAGCAGCTGTTCCTGGTCAAAGCCTCGCTCCTGTCAACGTAACCCCAGCTTCATCACAAGCTGCGAGCGCCAAAAATGCGCTTAATACGTTGACGCCAGGATTGTGGAACATCAAGATTAATTTGGATTACGACATTGTTGCCAGAAATGATGCAAGGTCGCCAGGCCTATTCTTACGCTTTTATGGAACGAATGCCATTACAGGTTTGGCGAACTCGACATATGTACTTTTAGGCAATGTTTACATGGAGAACGGTTCTTCAACGGTTATAGGCGATAATAAATTTACACACTATTCAGCTACAGTTCCTGTTCAAATTTTTGCAAGTGCTAGCGCTTCCAATGATGATACGAACGGGAAGACCGATGAGTTTATTGCGGGGTCTTTCACTAACTTTGACTTAAGACTTGTGAATTTCTCTGGAACAAATGCGAATCCAATGGTAGTTGACTGGGATAACATCCAAATAACAGCGGAACAGGTAACATCTACAACCCCTACGCCAACACCGACACCTACGGTGACCCCAACACCAACCGTCACACCAACGCCTACCCCAACACCGACACCAACACCGACACAAAGTACGATGGCTGAATACTTAGGTGAAAACCGAACTACACAAGGGAATTGGAAAGGTGTATATGGCGGCGATGGTTATCTGCTACCCTTCTATACAACACAATTAAGCAGTGGCCGGGATACACCATTGGCAGCAGACATAGCGAGCCTACCGGGGTACGTTTCCGGATATACCTCAGTAAGAAGCAGTTATTATGTCTCAGAGAACCCATCGACAGATATTCGGAGTTTGCAAAACCCAACCAGCGGGCAGCCAAGAAAGAAGTTTACCGTGTATAGTGGAACGAATTTTAGCTATACCTTTACACTAACAGACACGAATGATCACCTGTTCACCTTGTATAGCACCGACTTTGCGACGACAGAGGCAACAACGGAATTGTTTGAAATCCTTGATCCAAAAGGAAATGTCATCGAGTCCAAAACAGTAACTCGTATTAACAAAGGTGTTTATATAAGCTTCAAAGTGAATGGAAGCTTCACACTCAGAGCGACCCAAATTGCGGGCAGTGGTGCGTATGCGGAAGGATTTTTCTTTGATTCCTTTGCGGCAAATACGATTTCCAATCCTTCTGTTGCCTATGTAACACCGATGTCAGCAAAACTGGACTGGAGTAACGCCAATCCAGCTAGCCAAATAAGTATTTTGAGAAAGTCTGCTGCGGAAAGTGCGTTTACGGAGGTTGCCGTAGTAAGCGGATCTTCATCAACGTATACCGATAGCAATCTGCAGGCAGGAACGGTCTATCAATATAAACTTCGAAATATGGTCAACTTTAAGTACTCAGCGCCAACAGCTGTATTGCCCTTGACGACTCCTTCCTATCAAGAAGCGATTCTGACCTATACAGGTACGCAGTTGAAAACGAGCAAACCTGGGGAAACCATTCAGATTCTCGCTCGTCTGCATGACAGTCAGAACCTTCCGCTTGCAAACCGTGTTGTTACCTTCGAGCTGGGGGGGCCTTATGTTGGCACCTATATCGATAAAGCTGTGGGCTCTGCAACAACAAACGCGAATGGGGAGTTGCAACTCGCTTACACACCAGAATTTGCTGGTGAGTATACGATTAAAGGTATTGCGCTGCGAGACGATGTTAATCAAATCAATGAGGCTCAGAGCGTCATTCCTTTAAAAGTGAATCGAGAATCCTGGACAAAGCCGCCAGTCGTAATCCGAGTATCGGATGCTGTGCAACCAGGTACGTTAGTTTCGATCAATGGTAATGCCATGATCAGCACTGATATGAGTCAAGTTGAAGTGAAGGCCAAATTGTCAACGGGTCAACCATCTACGGAGCCACCGGCTGATGCGATCAGCCTCGCCATCGAACAGAGCGATCCAACCAATGGAAATTTCCTTGTCACTAGATTGCCTGACACGGCGGTTGCTGGTTTATACGATCTTTGGGTGAAAAATTCATATGGCTGGAGCCGTCCTTCTCTCTTGAATGCAGCAAGACCGTTGTTTATTTCCGAGTACGAAGCTTATGCGGGTCTTACGATTGAGATGTCAGGAAGAAATCTAGATGCTGCAGAATTTGGAGCTTCCTCTGCCTCCGCGATTCGGTTAGTGAATACGCAGGGGAATGCATTCACAGCTGATTTACAAGAATTGACTCCGTACTCTGCTAAATTTAAAGTTCCTGACATTGCCTTGGGTGAGTATGCCATAGAAATATCCAACGATGCTGGGGGACACTGGTCTGGATTGAGCAATGGACAGAAGCTTACAATTGTCCCTGCGGGTGCCGATCCACTTGGACTGGGTGTAGCATGGGCCAATAACTTCAAGTGGAACGCTATCTTCAAGGCGACTGATTATGGCGCAACGCCAGATGATACACAAGATGACACGGCTGGTATAGCAAGCGCGATAACAGCTGCGAAAAGCAGTGGCGGAGGCGTGGTGCTGATTCCCAAAGGCAAGTATTATGCTTCGAGAATCGACGTCCCTGCCGAAATCGTCATTTTGGGTGAAGGCGAGGACGATACCGTACTCATCTATAATGGGACGAATGGCGCTAACTTTATTCAGTCCTCCGGTGATGGGAAAAGTATCGGACACCATGGAATAGCTAAGCTGGGCATTCAATTAAGTAATAACAATTATCGACCAGATGTGTTCATTTGGCTGGGTCACGATTGGGGCAGCGGCTATAATAATGACATGACGAAACGGACTTCAAATCAGCTGTTTGTCGCTCATGTGAAGCTGGATTATGACCTGACGACCAAAGGGAATAGCGGAAGAGGTCTAGGCGTGCTCGTACTGGCGAAGGAAAGATTCCTGTTCCAGGACAATTACTTCAGAGGGTGGGCCGCTGAGCTAAACAGAGCTTATGTCAATTACTACCTCAGTATGCGCAACAACTATTTGGAGTACAGCAATGGTTACAATGTCACGACGGCTAGCTATGCGTTTATCGAAAATAACCATGTCATCGCACATCCAGAGTCACAGGATGAAACACACGGAATTTTTGCCCGCAGCAATGTGCATATGGCCAACAATGTCGTAGAGGGTACGGGACCTGATGCGGCTACTTTTAATGATGGAGAAGCGTTCTGTGTGGAAATGCCAGGCGGTTATTTTAATGAAGGCGCTGTACTAGGCGCAACTCCTACAGGCATCACGATTGCTCCTATTATACCGCTTACGGATTACGTGATTAACTGGTCAGGCCTCTACATCACCATTACAGATGGGCAAGGACTGGCACAGGCAAGGAAAGTCATCAGCCGTCAGGGCAATAAACTGCAACTCGACAAACCTTGGGATATTATCCCTGATAGCACAAGCAAGTTTACGCTTATTACGTTAAATGATAACGTGACTTTTCACAGAAATACGGCAATGAATGCTGCCAAAGGGATTTGGTTCTATGGTAACGCAATTGACGGCGTAGCTGCAGACAACCGTAGCATTGATTCAGAGGGCATCTATGTCTACTCATCCCAAGTAGTAAGTACAGCCCGATTAACTCCTGCTTATTTTGTTACCGTAAAAGGTAATCTCATCAGCGGGGTGTCGAGGAGAAGTAACATCGGCGCAATCTCGGTAAACTCAGCAAGACAAGGTACGAGTGGTAAATACAACGCCGTCAGTGTTTATGGCATTGATATCAGGGATAATCAGGTCATTGGCGACCCAACGCGGGTGCCAACGCCTAAAACAGAAGCACCTCCGTATAACGGTATTGTGACAACGGCTGTTTTTTACAGCAGTGACACGATGTCCGATAATAAGGTAGGAGATACAACGAATCTCATTATTGAGAACAATCGTCTGGCGAACATGGCGAATGGTGGCATTGTTATGACCAAAGCTAACTATGGGCATGTGTTGAAGGGGAATGTGCTTTCGGATGTGACGCCTCAAGTTGACATCAATAACTTGAATGGCCCTGGCGAGCGAATTGTGACTGTGTCTGGTGCTTATGCAGATAAGCGAGGACCGTTCTTCCCAGCGGGAAGTTCATTCTCAGCTGCATCAATCACAAGCACGGAAATCAGCTTAGATTGGACACCTGCCTTGGATATCATTCATGCGACAGGGTATCACATCTATGCGAATAACAGCTTGGTAGGTACAGCCGCCGCTGATGCCTCTACCTTCACGGTGTCGGGATTGTCACCAGCCACATCGTACAGGTTTACATTAAGAGCACTTGATGCAGTAAGCTATGAAAGCACAACGCCGTTATATCTGAACGTACAAACACTGCCATTGCCTAAAAGCCAAGGGAAGCCAGGAACACCTATACTCTCTGACGATAACGGTCACGACACAGGTCTGCTGGATGGTGCCTATCAAGTGATGATGAACATGTGGTATGGCAATAACGGCAGCCTCTTCCGGCTTTATGAGAATGACGTGCTTATTAAAGAAGTGACCTTGACGGATGATGCGCCGCATGCACAAGCCTTGTCGATTGCCATAACAGGGAAACCGAATGGTACGTATCGTTACTATGCGGAGTTGGTCAACAGCTTTGGAACAACAACAAGCAGCACGCACGTCGTTCAAGTCACCCATGCCACCCCTGGGAAGCCCGTTCTGTCTCAGGATAACTGGGGTGGCATCGGAAATTTTAAAGTTACGATGAATATGTGGTGGGGCACGAACGGTACCACATACAAGTTGTACGAGAATGGCGTGCTTATTGACACCCAATCTTTGACGAGTCAATCGCCAGCTGCCCAAACGGCTGCAACAAGTTTGCGCAATAAGCCGGTGGGTACGTACGAGTATCGCGCTGAACTGGTCAATGCTGCTGGCGTAACCTCCAGTGATCTGCTGACGGTTCGCGTAACCCACTAGGAAAGCCAGGTATAGCTACAAATAAAGCAACTGCTTTCCGGTATGTATTTCCGTGAGGCAGTTGTTTTTTTGCGCCGTTTTCGCACTTAAAATGTGATTATTGAAGTGGAAATCCAAAGTCACTAGACTAAAGCTGCGATCACATTGGTGGTGCTGCTGAATGAAGTATCGAATTGACGAAATCGTGGAGAGAGGGACTAACCGATGAATGAAATCATTCTCAAAGATGAACTAAACCATCACAAATATCGATGGCCTAAGACGCTTTTGTCTTACCCAGTTGAATTGAACAACGTGGACATGCGAGCCGTCTCCTTGCAGTTAAAGGATGAGAAGCAGTGTGATCATCTCTTTCAGCTGTCCAATAGTGAGGATCATCCAGAAGGGGGAGCGCGTGCTACACTTTACTTCACGGCTGATCTACCTACTGGAACCATGCGTACGTATCGACTTGCAGGTGCCGATTCGTTAGGGCATTCCGAGCACAAGGGATTAGTGATTGAGGAAAATGACCCCGACAATCTGATTGTTGAATCATCGACTCTTTCTGTAGCCATCCGTAAAAATACTACACGCGACAACAGTGGCAATTACCCTGTCTTCATGATTCGGAGTGCTAACGAAGAAATTGCAGGCACTGCCTATATACAATCCGACCAACAATTAGAGTCATATTCGCTGGACTTGCCGACGAAAGGACGCGTTTACGCCGATTGCGTCATCATGGCTCGATTTATCAATGGGAGCAGCTACAAGTTGAAGCTTAGAATAATTGATGAGATGGAATTCCTAGAAATGCAGGAGGATATCACCGGATTTGAGGAGGGAATGCAAGCTAAACTTGTGCTCAATTGGCATAAATTCCAACCACAAATCCGATATGCTCGGCATCGGGAGAATGAAAAGATCGACCTATACGGTGCAGAAGAAGGGTATTTGCCATTTAAATTACTGCCTTATGCGAGTTATAACAGCTGGTGGGGGACACCGGTTGCGTCTTTTTCAGATGTAAAAAAAGGAATAAGCGTCGGCCTTTTCGTTAAGCAGTCCGAACAATGGAAGAGTCAAGATTATGCGCTATGGGGGTCATCTGAAGCTACGGCTATTCGTTTCCGCTACAGGATGTCTTCGGACTTGGTTGGCACGCTGTCATGGGAATACCCGCTTACGAGCGGCTCTAGAACAACAGCTCTTGCCATGTATAACAGTGAAAAAAATGACCAATACGAGCAGAAGAACTATATAGAATACCTCTGGTATTGGTATGAATTCCTGAATCTGAATAAAGTGAAGAATTGGATTCTTCGCTGGGAGGAAGAGAAGGAGCAATTTCCACGCTTTTTTCCCAATGAGAGCTTGCCTGCTTCAGGTGTAGAGGTTTGGCATTACGGTGTAAGGAAACAGCCGTTTACCCCATCTTTTATGGAAGAAATCATTTACCATCTGTCCCATAATATGAACCAGCTTTACCAAGCAGGTCCTGTGTCGGCTAGAGAATTTTTTAGTTGGGTTTATGTATTCGATATGGCGGCTCCGAGAATGACACAACAGCAGTTTGATGATTTCAAGGCGTGCAGCGCTTTTATGGCCTATGCTCATAGCGATGAAAGCTTCATGCCGATCGAGAGTACATTATCGGGACATCCCAATTTTCTGGCAGATACCCGATCTGTACCTGCGCTGATGGCATCCTTGTTTCCCAACCATCCACATGCCCTCAAGTGGGTGGATCAGTTCGAAACCTCGATGGCACGCAATATGAAATACCATATTCGTCCAGATGTGGCTTTGTGGGGCAGCGACGGAGGAAGATGGACCGAAAATCTAGGTTGCTATAACTGGGCTGCACTGGTTCCCATGATGAAAACTAGCGCACTCGTGTATCGCACATTTGGCAATAATGTGCTGATGTATCCCAATATCACCAAATGGACGCAATGGATGTTGAACACCTTGAGCGCACCAGTTAAGGGGTCTCGGACGTATCCGCCACAGGGCGCGCATAGCGGCGTGCATCTAGATCCGATGGTTCCTACCGATTCCGTGCGGCTGCTCGCGGAGCGGCTGGAGCGATATGAGCCCTTATTGGCTGAATATCTCATGTACATTTGCAAGCCGGATGCCGTTGCACATGAAGAGCGCATTCCAGGCTCCAACATGTATAAATGGCTTTATGACCGTAGACTGAAGACGAACAGTGGAACCAGACCTCCACTGAAATCTGCGAAGTATACGGGGTATGGCTACATTTTAAGAGCAGCAGTGGAAGAAGAAAGTGAGGTTTCCGTACACCTTCAGCAAATTGATGAAGGCCCTAATTACAGATGGGGCAGAGCAGGCCAAGGGGGATGTGGCGTCCTCTACTATTATGCGGCTGGCAAACGTTACAGCTATAACCGGGCGGAGGATGTCGGCGATTATGATATGGGAGATGTGCAAGCGAGCAGCAATTTTGGTGTGCTTGTAGGCCATGAATATAGAAGTATTGGCAGGAATGATCTGACCGAGCCGATGTACGACTTTGGATTTGCACAGTTCGTGCAAGCTAATGCAGGCGAATATGCGAAGCCGTTCTATCAATCCAGAAGCGTGCTGCTTAGCGGCAATGACTATATGGTGGTCTACGATCAGGTTGGTGATATGCGCGTGAGAGGCAGATTTGCTTGGTTCGTCAAAGATGGGGAGCCTTTCCCACATATCGATCAACTCAAACCGGGTGCTAAGGGAGTCCGCGTTAATCCGGGGATTCCAGCAGACAGCGCACAAGATCCAACGGATGGACCTCAGGGATCCAAGGGAATCGTTTTTGACGGATTTGGCGACTTTCTGACCGTGGTTACCCACCGTCAATTGAATTGTGATTACAACACGTATACGAAAAGAACCGAATATGGTGCAGAGATTAAGCTGCAAGGGCGAACAGATCGGATTTTCAGAGACGGTGGGTTGATTCGCTACGCGGATGAGGTGTGCAGCTTTACGGGATATGCAGGCATCATTCGCTTGTATGGTGAAAGCAAAGCTGAAGCGGCCTTGTTTAAGGGCTCCAGCATCGGCGCGCTAGGTGTAAAGGTTACCGTACTGCCGTATGAGCAGGAAGTGAAGGGGTATGGTCTTTCTTTTACGATTCAAGGTGGAAATCTATCGGGGAAAGTCGTTTGCTCCCAAAGGGTTCAAGTTAAGGTGGAATGGAAGGATGATGTGGAGTCGAGCGGAAATAGGCTGTATGTCAATTCGGCTGTGCATGATGTGGTGCCGTCGGCGCACAATGGATATACGTTTCATTTGCCAAAAGGCAGTCATACCTGGGAATGGGCGAATACCGCTCCAACCCCTCAAAACACTGAAATCACAGCTGTTGTCGTCTCATCCCATAGTGCAGAAGTGAACTGGTTGCCTGCGATCGGAGCGACTACCTATCAAGTCGAGCGAAGTGTGGATTGCGGTAAAAGCTGGACAGTTGTCGCTCAAGAAGCGGGAACCAGGTGCTTGCTCAGTGAGCTGGAAAATGAATCGAAAATTCACCTAAGAGTGCGAGCAACGAATACGGATCGCCAGGGGAATTGGAGTCATGATTACCCTGTTTATATAACCGCCAATCGTCCGGCTGCTCCGGAAGGTTTGAAAGTATGGCGATGGGGCAATACCTTCCGAATCATCTGGGGATGGCAGCTAGGTGTTCGGGGCTATAAACTTTACCGAAAAGTAAAGGGTTCAGAACTTTTCAACGTAGTGTATGAAGGGCCAGCTCACGAATGGATTGATACGGAAATGGAAGGCATGACGAAAGAAGTATACGAATATGCAGTGAGTGCCTGGAACGGGAATGGAGAAGGCGCGAGATCGCTTCTACGTGATACGGATGCTGGTGGTCTTGCCTATTGGGACCCGCAGCCGGAACAAGGTTTCCGCAGGTATACGCCTAGTCATGAGTATGGGTTCAACGGCTTTGACCACTGGGGTAATGCGCTGAAACAAGAATTGAAATACCCCGAGGAAGGCATCTAAAAGGCTGACGGTGTCTACTTAATTAATCATCATTCAAATGGAATGTGGGTCATTTTACAGTTAAACAGCCTTACTTGTCTATTAAATTGTGATTATTGAAGTGGAATACGCGTTAAAGCTAAAGTGATGTCATACCATTCAACAAGATGACGAGGTGAATTGTTTGAGCTTAAGAAATCGGCAAGCAGTAGTCATGAGTAAAGATCGTAACCAGGTAAGATCGAATGTACGACCAACGAGTAAATTAATCTTATTCGCTCATTCCCTCTTTCGAAATCGTTCACTGATTCTCATGTTTATTCCTGGATTCGCATTATTCATATTGTTCAATTATATCCCCATGTATGGGGTTACGATTGCCTTCAAAAATTTTCAGCTTCTAGAGGGGGTATGGGGAAGCCCATGGGCAGGCTTAGAGCATTTCCATAGGCTATTCGCCGGAGCTGACTTCAACAAGGCCTTCTATAACACATTGATCATCGCGGTTCTGAAGCTGGTCTTTATTTTCCCAGCACCGATTATTTTAGCTATTCTGTTAAATGAAGTTCGGCAAAAGAAGGCACGAAGAGTCATTCAAACGGTTTCCTATTTGCCCTACTTTTTCTCCTGGGTTATTCTCGGGGGCATTCTGTTCACGGTCCTTGGATCAGACGGTATCGTCAACCAAACGTTGCAAGCATTGGGTCTGAATCGAGTGGATTGGATGCTGGATGCGAACAAATTTTATATTGTAGCGATCGGTTCTGCCATTTGGCATGGCGTAGGCTGGGGCTCCATCATTTACTTTGCCGCGCTGTCTTCCATTGATCCGACGCTGTATGAAGCAGCTGTTATGGATGGAGCCAATCGGTTTAGGCAAATATGGAACATCACGATTCCCTCCATCATGCCGACTGTTATCATTATGCTCTTGCTTTATATTGGACATTTCCTCTCGGTTGGTTTCGATCAAATCTATAACCTGACCACGCCAACGAATTCGTCAACAGCGGATATTTTGGATACTTATGTTTTGCGTCGATTGCTGAGCATGGATTATGAGCTTGGTGCGGCTGCTGGGATATTTACTTCGGTCATTGGATTATTTCTGGTTGTCACAGGGAACTGGCTGGTCAAACTTTACGATAAAGAACAAGGTTTGTGGTAAGTAATTGCTTTTAGGAAAGGAGAACCAATACGCTATGCATCGAACCAAAGGTGAGCGAATATTTGAGAACGTGAATTTGGTGCTCTTATGCCTGTTTGGGTTAGTAACCCTATATCCATTTCTATACGTGTTAACCGTATCACTTAGTGAGGCTGCTGATATTTATAAAACGGGATTTCAAATTATTCCTCTGCATCCTACATTAATAGCTTACCGTAAGGTGCTGAGTGATCCCCAACTCGTTGTTGCCTACACGAATACGATTCTTAGGACCGGTGTCGGCGGCTTTGTAGCCATTTTATTAACCGCTATGACCGCTTATCCAATTTCAAGACCAGGATTTCCGCTTCGCTCTACCATAATGAAGATATTCGTCTTTAGTATGATGTTTAGCGGTGGTACGATTCCGACTTACTTGTTGATGAAGCAGCTGCACTTACTAGATACCTTTTGGGTGCTCATCTTACCGTCTGCTGTAAGTGCTTACAATGTAATCGTTATGCGTAATTTCTTCCAGTCCATTTCCGCTGAGCTTATGGAATCTGCCAAGATGGATGGCGCATCGGAGTGGGGAATTTTCGCACGTATTGTCATCCCGCTTTCGGCCCCGGTTATATCCGTTATTGGACTGTGGGTCGTCGTCAGCCACTGGAACGCATGGTTTGATGCGATGATCTATACGAACAGCAAGTCTAGGGAAGTTCTCCAGTTATATTTGAGGCATCGCGTTATTGATAAAAATGTGAATCTAGCGCAAGAGTATAACTTGGTGGAAGTAACCAAGGTCACGCCTGAAAATTTGAAAGCTGCCATGATCCTAACGATCTCATTTCCGATTCTATTAGCCTACCCCTTTATACAAAGGTTCTTTGTAAAGGGAATTATGATGGGTTCTGTAAAAGGTTGAAAAATATGCTTCTAAGCATGCGGGTATGTGGTCTAAATAGACTTGACATATTATTATGAAAGATATGAGGAGGCCAAAAAGATGATTAGACAAAAAAGGGTCAATTGGATGAAAGGTAGCGCTTTGCTATTAGCAGCAAGCTTGACGCTGGTAGGCTGCGGTAAAGAGGAAACAGTCGCACAACCAACGGCGGGTTCAAGCACACCTCCAAGTGCAGCTGCAACACCAGCTCAAACGATTACACTGAATTGGGTCAATTACCCAGGCGTCTCGACGGAATCGAATTATGCATCTCAATATTTGGAAAAGAAATTCAACGTTAAATTGAATAAAGTGTATACGACAGCTTACGCGGATTACAAACAAAAGCTTCAGCTGCAATTGTCTTCTGGTGATATTCCAGATATCATGTTCGTCTTTGATCCCGGCGAGTTGAACAAGTATGCATCTCAAGGATTACTTGCAGAAGTACCGCTCACGACCTTAGAGAAATATGCGCCAAGAACGAAAGCTAACCTAGATAAACAAGCGCCCCAAGGCTGGTATTACAGCAATGTGAACGGGAAAAATTATGGTTTAACGACGTTCTATTTCACGGGTCAGTTCAGCGCTAAGCAAGCGTGGCGAACTGATCTATTGAAGACAGCGGGAATTGATAAAGTACCAGAGACGATTGACGAATTCACAACAGCCTTTGCTGCATTGAAAAAAACGGGCGTATATGGCATGAGTACGAGTGGTAATTCTTACTATAATCAATTCCATTCGATCTTTGGCGCCTATGGTGTTATGCCGACCCAATGGATGTTGAAAGACGGCAAAGTCGTGAATGGTGCTGTTCAGCCAGAAGCGAAGGAAGCGCTTACGAAGCTAGCTGAGTGGTACAAGGCAGGTTTTATTGATCCTGACTTCGTAACTGGCCAAGATTTGGGACCTAAATTTACCCAAGGAAAATACGCATTCAATGATAGCTCCCATGTCAGTACCTTGGATGTAGCTAACCCGAACTCTGCGATCAACACGCTGAAAAAAGCGAACCCTAATGGTACTTTGGCCTTCGGCCCTACTCCTAAAGGTCCACAAGGAAAAACAGGCGCTTGGGCATGGGGAACGGCGGGGAATATATGGGCTTTCGGTAAACAATTAGAGAAATCCCCAGAGAAATTGCAAAAGGCTCTTCAAATTATTGATGAAATTCAAAATAATGAAGAAGTCTGGTTGGCATTAGCGTGGGGTGAGAAGGGGAAACACTGGGATTATAATGATGCTGCGGCAGGACCCAACGCTGGGTTGAAACGGATTGCACCTTTTGATGATGCGACTAAGCTATTGGGTGAAGGTATCATTGATTTAAGTAACGGTACGACGGCTTGGGCAGCTCAAGCAAATCTAGATATTATTGCGAAGTATTATAATAAAAACCTTTTAGATACGTTCAAGTTATATAACCACCCGGTAAATGATATCTTCGGTAAATCGGACAGCTTGCCATCTTCAGGGAAGTATTGGGGAGATCTCATTAAATTGAAAACAGATACCTATGCGGCAATCGTCCGTGGTGACAAGCCTGTCTCGTATTTCGATGATTTTGTGAAGCAATGGAATGAAAAAGGCGGTACGCAATTGGAAAAAGAGGCTAATGACTTATATACGAGCATGAAAAAGTAGCACGTTTCTAAGTGGAGCATGGGGGGAGAAGTTGATGTTGAGTCCTTCTCCTTTCTTGCGTTAATAGGTGCTGTTCATTCATGCTGTTCATTCGTCCGTGCTGTCCTTTATAATGAGTATTGTATGGTAAGTATATCCATTGATTCATAATGAAGGATGGTGATTTCATGCGTGCACTCACATGGGCTCGACATATGTTCAGTCAGAAATTAATTGTCGTGCTCCTTGTTATTTCTATTATTCCTGTGCTTGGTTTCGGAACAACCATGTATGTAACCGGCAGTCGAATCGTAGAATCAGAAGTGAGCCGTTCTTCCCAAATGGCGATAACACAAGTTCGTGATCAGATGGATCGGCTTGTAGACCAAGTTGAAAAATTTAGCTCTCAGTTTTCTCAACAATCGAATGTGTTGGACTTTATGAAAGTCACCAATTCACCTTCGCTAGGATCAATGACACAAACAAATACCCTGATAAACGATATTTCAAATTTTACTAGCTCGGTTCCGGCACTGCATTCCGTTTATTTATACCATGCCACGCAACAGATTATTCTTGGAGGATCATATCGGATTACGAATGTAACAGATGGTCAACTTACGGATAAAAGTTGGATTCCTGCGCTTGCTGAAGCCGTGGAACAACGAAAGTTAAGCTTTTGGATTACCCCTCGCTCGATTACGGAAACACCAGGTTCTTCGAAAGAGGTTGTAACATACGTAAGACTGTTACCGTTTTTTTATACAGAAATGAAGGCTGCTCTCATCGTTAATATTGATACGGGATCATTGGTGAATAGTGTGAGTTCTTATCCTTTTGGGGCAAAGGGGAAGTTGCTCATATTCTCTCCTGACGGCTCGTTGATATCCCAAGGCGGACCTCTTGCTAATATGACGGATTCTGAATCTCAAATGATCTTTGACGCAACGAAAAAACTCGACCCTAAATCTCCGTGGCTTAAACTACATGGCGATGAGATGTACGCCCAATATGAGGTGTCTGAACTGAATGGTTGGACCTATGCGATGCTCATTCCAGCGGAAGCAACGATGCACAATGTGGAGCTTTTAAAGCGGCTTGTCATGTTGTCGACATTCGTATTATGCTTTGCAGCTCTACTTGTATCTTTCTTTAGCTATAATGTGTTCCAGCGCGGGATCAGGCGTATCAGTAATTTGTTGTTCGGTGAGGGGCGAGGTACGAAGACGATATCGTCCAATTTGCCGCAAGCGTTCTCATATGAACACCGTGTGGATGAGATCGAATATCGTATTGCCGGACTTTTAGATGAAGTGGATGATGTTAAGGCCGAGTGGCAAGAGCAATTGCCGCTTTTGAGAGAGCAGTTTTTATTGTCCGTACTTTTCGGTGATTTACATAGCAGGCCTCCCGAGAACCCTAAAGTCCGTCCGCTCTTCGAAGCGCCATTTTTCTCTGTGCTTGTTATAGAAATGGATGAACCCACAGATGGGGCAAGGTTCACAGGTGAGGATGCTCGGTTGTTTTTATTTTCAGTAGCCAACATCTCTAACGAACTAATGAAGAATCAAATTATTGGAGAGACGGTACTTACGGCGCGACATGCCGTCATTCTATTAAATCTGCAGGAAGCCTCGCTAGATAAGGAGCCAATGGAATTAGCCCAAGCGATCCGGTACGCAGTTGAGAACTATCTCAAGCAGTCGGTAACGATCTCCATAGGCCGGACAGTGGATAGCTTGCATAATGTCGCGTTGTCGTACAATGATGCGCTCAAGACGATTCAAGCGAATTGGGTCAAACATGGCAACGAAGTTATTTCTTATCGAGACGCAGCCTACCCATTGAACGAAACGTTTAGCTACCCATCCGTTTTTGAGAAGTCGCTTCTTGAGCAGTTGCGAGATGGGAATGATGAGGGAACTTGCTTGGAGTTAGATCGATTTGCTGCCCATCTAGAGCAAGAGGGCATAGCTTTCCAATTGATGAAAACCTACTACGTACAGCTGCTCGTGTCCATCATCAGGGTGCTGCAGGAATATGACGATAATCTCACGCACGTTTTTGGCAATCATAATCCATACGCAGATCTTGTAGGATTGGACAGTACCAAAACCATACAGGACTGGTTCAAGAGCAGCGTTATTGTCCCGATCATTACCTTTATTCGAACGTTGCGTAAAAACCGCACCAAAGGAATGATTGAGCAAACCAAGGAATTTATTGCGGATCGGTATGCCCAAGATCTGAGCCTGCAGTTTGTTGCGGATTATTTCCGAGTTAGTCCTTCCTATCTCAGTCAAGTGTTTAAGAAGGAAGTTGGAGATACGTTCATTAATTATGTAATTCGCTATCGGATTGAGCGCGTGAAGGTGTTACTGGTGGAGTCTGAGCTCAGCATTGCCAAGATTTCAGAGGAAGTGGGTTACAGTAATGCGCAACAGTTGATTCGTGTTTTCAAAAAGTTGGAAGGCATGACACCCGGAGAATATCGCGATTCACAACTAAAATACGCGCTTAAGGAAGGATAGCTGATGCGAAGTTATTATGATATCGAAGGGCAGGAAATTAGGGCCAAAGAAATCAATCGTTTGCTGGTGAATTATCATCTAAAGGATTTTGATCAGCAGGGCACCTATCATGGAGCTAGTGGTGTGGGCGGTATGCGGGAACGGCTATGGTTTGCTCGATCATTCCTTGCTTCGGAATCTTTGGAAGCAAGGAAGATGGCTAACCTCATCATCGAAACCACACCGTTTAGGCATTGCCATTTTGCTCCAATGACGGCGATTCAAATTTTGAGTGAATACAACGAACATCTGACCGATCAGGCACATGCTAAACTGTATAGCTACCTTGAAAATATCATTCAAAACAGTGCTGGCGCTGATATGGATTTTGTTGGTGTGAACGATAATTTTCCATGTATGAGCACATTTATCGCTTTGATTGGAGGCAGGATGCTGAACCTTCCTGCGATAGAAGCAATTGGAGCAAAAAGACTATATCAACTGAAGAGTCTTCTGACGAGACGTGGCTTTGCAACGGAGTTTAACAGTCCAACCTATACAGGGGTGCAATTACGTGCCTTGGCGGAAATATCCAATTATTTGGAAGATGGTGAGCTCAAACGAATTGCCTTGGCCTGCGAGGAGCGTATCTGGGTTGATCAACTCAGTCATCTCCATGTGCCGACTTCTCAGGTGGCCGGTCCTTATTCCCGTGCTTATACGGTTGATTCCGTTGGGCATACACATCACTCTCGATTTGCGCTATATGCGCTACTTGGTGATCAACTGCCAATTAACCTGCGCAATACATTATTTGTTTCAAAAGGCGGTGAGTTCGGCGAGGTGATCCATCATAGTGCTGCGTTCATGCACTTAAGCGCTGCAGATGTATTGAATACGACCTACCATTGTCCGACGGAGCTTGTCCATCATGCACTAAATAAAACGTATCCGTATCAGGTAATCGGTACAACCGAGTTTAGTTCCTCCACAGATGCCACTACAAGTGGAATACCTGAGGGAAATCTGCTCTTGAAGGCAGATATAAAGGAATATCCTGCTGGGACTGGCCAGATAACGACCTATATGAAAGAAGATTATGCTCTAGGCACTTCAACGCATGAGTTTCATAACGGTGTACAAACGGATTCCTTCCACCTGATGTATCGCAGAGTTCCGCAGGCAACTTCACAAAAGGATACACGTGCTGTCTACGCCAGGTACCTGCTGAATGAGCATATGCCTGGTCAAACGAATACGTATGAGCGCATGGCGTCCACATCGGCGGATAGCTTGTTATGGGACGAAGGACGTAAACTGGCGATCCAAGAGAAGGGAACAGCGATGGTTCTCTATAAACCAAAGCAGATGGGCCGTCTTCAAGTCAGCAGCATGAAGGTATCTATTATTTTTCCATGTCATTATGGTGACCCTGAAGAAGTCTGGATCGGTGAACGCAAACTTACGGACCTAGTCGGAGAAAGTGTGGAACCAATTTCTGTCTATGTGAAGGATGGACCTGTGTACATGGCTTTTCATCCACTCCTTTTAACGAATCATGGACGCCAATTTGCGTTGAAGGTAGAGAATGCCAACGGTTATTTGTTGTTTTCATATTACAATTATGAAGGCGAGAGCAGGGATTTCGATCCTGAGGAATACGTCCTTACGGGCAATGGCTTTGTAACGGAAATAGCCAGTGAGTCAGAGGTAGGAAGCTTTGACAAGTTCCGTATGGAAGCAAGCCAAGCCCAGATTCTTGATGAGGCTTCGGCCCATGTGCATTCTCGGCAGACTACGCTCCGTCGAACTTCTTTTCAGGGAAGAGGCGTAACGCTTGCTTGCGAATATAGTCCCGCAAGTGAAGGGATCAAATATGTGGAGATCAACGGTACCATTCCTGAAAACCGTCAACTCTCTGTTACCGGGCTTGATGTGAATAGACTGCCATTTATAAGACCGGAGCGTTAAATAACTGACAAGGTGGGATCCAACGTTATGTCAAGAACTAGGTCTTTGATTATGGAACGTGTGATAGAGGGTACGCTTAGAATGCCGCTTCGGGAATGGAACTGGAGTGAGGGAGTTGCGCTGTATGGCTTAGTTACAATGTGGAAAAAAGAGCGTCAAGATCGGATTATGGATTTTGTCCATCAATGGATTGACCAACAATTGGCAGCAGGTCATGTGTATGAGACCGTAAACGCCACTGCGCCATGTTTTGCGCTTTTGGAATTGTACCAACTGGAAGGTGATGAACGTTATAAAAAGATCATTCTATCTCGCGTTGATTTCCTATTGAATCGAGCGTTGAGATTGTCCAATGGCGCTTATGAGCATACTTTGGAGGAAACAAAATTTGGCGGACAAATGTGGGTAGATACCTTGTTTATGGCAGGACTATTCTTAATCAAGTCGGGTCTCATGTTCGGTCTGCCTGAGGCCATAGCGGAAGGTGTTCGGCAATACCGGGTTCACATCGAGATGCTGCAAGCTGAGAACGGCCTTTTTTTCCATGGGTGGGACGAGAAGCGTGATCGTGTTATTGGCTGCCAATGGGCTAGAGGCAATGCTTGGGCTGCTATCGTGTCGGTAGAACTATTGGAAATGTTGCCTGAGGATCATGAAGCCAGACGCGACATCCGAGACGCGTTGAACCGCCAGTTAGCAGGTCTACAAGCTAATCAAGATGTATCTGGTCTGTGGAGTACAGTTATCACGGATTCAGGCACTTATCTGGAAACTTCTGCGGCAGCGGGAATCTCCTATGCGATAAGCAAAGGTATTCGTCTGGGAGCCGTAGACATGAAATATGCACGCATGGGGGAATTAGCCATGCGGGGTGCACTGGCATTCGTTGATGGGAATGGAGTCTTCAAGGGAGTCTCTGCCGGTACTGCTGTGCAGAATCATGCTGGGGAATACAATGTGATCGCGCAAGATCGGATGGAAGGTTACGGTCAGGGTATCCTACTATTAATGTTGTCTGAGGAATTTACGCCAGTGCATGCATGATAGTAAATGGGATGATAAAAATAGAGAAATATGTTTCGTAAAGAAGTAGGGTAACCTGCTTCTTTTTTCATTATTGAAAATGGATGATGTGGTTGATGCGGTGCAACTGAAGATTGAGAAATCAAAAATTTACAGAAATTTGGAAATTCTGGACGACCGTGAGTAAGAAGTCCTAGTCGGAAGGTTTGGCTTGGAACTTGGTGGAGAAGAGCGGACACTGCGGGAGATTGCGAAGGAGCTGGGGATCTCAAGAAGCTACGTTTCACGGATCGAAAAAGGGGCACTCATGAAGCTTTATCATGAATTTTATAAGGTGAAACGGTATGTCGTTAGGTTGGAGCATCGTATTCTTCATTTATTTGGCTTCAAATAATGGGGGCGAAGATAATGACAGCCTTATTCCAAATTCAAATTGTTAGTAAAGTTTACTATATGGGCGGCGAGAAGATTCGAGCATTGGATGACATTACATTGGACATCGTGCAAGGTGAGTTTGTCGCCATTATTGGGCCGGCAGGTTCGGGCAAGTCCACGCTGATGAAAATTATCGGTTTTTTGGACGTGTCGGACGAAGGCTAGTATGTTCTGGATTGTAAGCAGATTCATTCGCTGAAGGATTCACAATTGGCTGAGATTCGGAATCGGAAGATCGGGTTTGTTTTTCAAAGCTTTAACCTGCTGCCGAGATTGAGCGCTTATGAGAATGTGGAGCTTCCGCTGATTTATCGGGGGAAGACGAGGAAGCAGCGTGAGCCGATGTTTATAGAAGCGCTGGAATCTGTCGATTTATTGGATCGCAGAAGGCACTTTCCTTCGGAGCTATCAGGTGGGCAGCAGCAGCGCGTTGCCATTGCGCGTACGTTAGCAGGTGATCCGCCGATCATCTTGGCGGATGAGCCTACGGGTGCGCTGGATTCGAAGACTGGCGCGGAGATCATGGAAATTTTTTAGGTGGTTGAAGGAGCAGGGACGGACGATTATTGTGATTACGCATGATCGGCAGGTTGCGGAGCAGGCGAAGCGGGTTGTGCGGTTTTGGGATGGGCGGTTGGTGCATTAGCAAGGGGACTAAATTAAAAATGAAGATTCAGGCCTTACGAGAATCGTAGGGCTATTTGAGCAAATGAAGGTGAGTTCTCTTGTTTGGCACCGAAGGTTACTAATCGCGTTTTACTTGAATAACTGTTGTAAACATGTGGTTTTTATGATTAAATCGATGGTGAATTAAACGCTAAGCCAATGAGTTGATTACGGATGCTAAGGGTGTTCAAATGGTGCAAAACTTTAATGCAATATCCACCACAAAAATGGTTGCAAAACCTAGTGGATTCTCTTCTAACTTGAGAGCCGCAGACACATTTTCCTTTACACTAAACCATTCTTCCCCTGCGATTGCAGTGATTGGGAGAGAGGTGCAAAGTATTATTTCTATTCATGATGGTTCTGTCGATATTGATCTGTCCGCTACAAAAATAAGTGTGTTGATTGGTAAAGATACAGTAACTTATGTCGTTACGAATTTACCCGCGCTTGACAGTGGCAAGTCCTATAAGCTGTTTATCAACGATGTCAATATCACAGTAACAGATCACACTTTTCAACCTAAAAGTTCTGCCATTACAAACATCAAGGCGTTAAACAATGGGATTCATATATCTAGCATTGATACGCTAACTAGTTCCGTCTACATGGTTCCCCTTTACAAAGTTGAGCATTTGTTGGCGGAGATCGACTCGACTGACAGCTCAATGCAAACTTATGAAGTTGTGAACAGTGCTGGAACTCTGAAAGCCCTATCCCATGACATCGACCAGGGTGATAAGCTTATTGTCACAGCTGAAAATGGAACGACTAGAGAATATGCGCTCTATGTATCCACGTTGAAAGCGAATCAGGCACAATATACGGTTGGACAATCCCAAGATATCGTGCTGGAATACACAATTAACAAAGCTAATCCAAACAGACAATTTCTATTTGGCACGCTTATCTTTCATTTGCCTGACGGCATTACAGCCTCACCTACAGATTGTTTCGACTTAATTGGGCGTGGTTTTGTAGACTTGAGCAATGATGCTATTTTTGCTGCCCCCAATTATAATCATTCCGGAAGGAATTGGATTACTCATGTAGGGAACAATGATGATTTGAGAACTAAGGTGGAAATTACTAACGGTGGTCAAACAGTTGTAATTAAAAACACGGATTTTAGTAGTTACAACGGGGTTGATCTGACCCTTGTTTTGAAAAATAAGACAATTCCCTCCAAAGGAGGCTGTTTTACAGCAACCTTTACGGGCTCAGGCTATCCTACTACTACAGCAACTGCTGCAGAAGACTACACAGAAACAGGAACAACTAAGTTCAATGTGTCCACCGCAGTAAGTGATTTGGTAATAAAGGCTGAAGAAGTTTCCTATTTGACACCGACAACGGCTGTTTTGGAAGCGCTATCCGCACAAGATGGCACAGTTGTGTATGCCAGCTTGGACAAGGGGCTAACTTGGGAAAATACTCAGGTAGCTCTAGTTGCTCATAGGGCTGTTTTGACCAATCTTTTGCCAGATACGATGTATTACTTTAAGCTGAGAACTGAGGATAGTTCTTCCGGTGTGGTCAGCTACTACACGGGTTTGTACGATGTCACCCGGTTTGGTGCTGTTGCTGACGCCACAATTACAGGCACATTAGAAAATCAAAACATCTACAACGGAACCGATAATACCTCATTTATCAATGCAGCTATTGTGGCAGCTAGTCGAAATGGCGGTGGAACCGTTTATTTCAAAGGCAACTCCAATTTTGGAACAGGTACATTGCATTTGAGAAGCAACGTACATCTTTATTTGGATGAAAATTGCCAGTTGGTTGTATTGCCTAATATTGATCCCATGGAGAGCAGCTTGAATCTACCTTTTGTACTTGCTCAAGACTTTGGTCATTGTTATTGGCAAGACTCGCTCATGTGGGGGGTCCGCGTAGAAAATATTAAAATTATAGGTAACTCTGCCAAAATTTATGGAAATATGAATCTGGATATTGGTGACACACCTACACCTGCGGGTGCGGGGACAAAAACCATTTCATTAAAATTGGCTAGAGATATTGTCATTGGCGGGACAGATGAAAGTCATTTGCTATCATTTGAACAGAGTGGTTGGTTCGCTATTTTAACTACCGGCTGCGATCATATTCGGGTTCAGAATATTCTGTTGGATAACTCCACTGCTGGTCGTCAAAGGGATACTTTCAATTTTATGGCCAACAACAATGCCGTTGCTTATAATGTAACAACTTTAAAATCAACGAATGATGTAGCAAAGGTGGGAAGCGACTTCTCACTGGGATTTGTAAGGCATGTTTCCAATATACATATTGAGAAGATTGTTGCTGGAGATATAAGAGGTGGGAACGTATTCCAATTGGGGTCTGAGACTGTTGGCGATATGGAAAATATTACGGTAACCGACTTGACGCTAACTACGAATTCCAACAAAACAGGTGTTGCCATCTGGGTCAATGATGGCTCCAACATCCGTAATGTGTTCTTATCCAAGTTAAACTTGATCAACACATCAGGTGGTATCGCGATTGGTTTGTCGCCCCGTTATGAAGGACAAGTGAATGGCATTAGCACAAGGCTTCCTAATGAGATCAGAAGACCAGGTTCGATTTCCGACGTGATAGTAGATGGTGCAGTCCTGTCTAAAAATGCTGGCGGACATGGCGGCTTCCCCATTTTGATCCAAGGGTATAAAAGATTTGCTGGCACTGGGGCGGATACCTTGGACTTAGGTTCTGTCGGAACCATTACGGACGGGAATGTTTATCCAGTCAAGAATATTATCTTAAAAAATATTCAGTTAACGGCTGCGCATAATGCAGCCAAGTTTGTGCCCAAGTTATCAGATGCTTTCAGTGTAATAGCAGAAGCTAAAAACAATGGCAGCTATCGGACGTCTGCCTATACCGATGCACAAACATTTCCTGCTTATGGCGTCCTTATGAAATATGTTGATCATGTAACCGTTTCTGACAGCAAGATTTCCTATGAAGATACGTTCAGATATGACCGATATGCCATTGTGATTGACAATGGAACTAACGTCAAACTGAATAATCTGGATATTTTGACTGGCGGCCTGGTTGGCGGTGCTGTTCAAGTAAGAGGTGTCTCCAGCTATGAATTTAGGGACATTCAAATCAGGGCCTTCACCAAAGAGTATCCAACCAAGATTCCTCTGACCATGGAAAGGGTAACAGGTTCTACTTACTTTAATAGTGCAGTTCAAGAAAACCTGCTAGAATCCTATGTGTATCCCACCTTATTTCTTACAAGCCTAATTGAGTCAGCCGCACTTCCCGAAGTTGCGTTAGATCTTGCTTATACCAATAAAGTGTTACATGTAGCGGATAGCAGTTTAACCGTAATACGAGGCGCTCTAGTACAAGCTGTACTGGATGGAATGATCTCACTCAAGCCTGTCAAAGCACTCTCGGTTGTAGATACTTCGGGAGCTGCTAGAGCTCCTGATGCAATTATTGTAACAGGCTACAGGCTGGCAGTCACAGCGCTTGACGGCTCAATTACTTATATCCCGTTACATGTGAGCGAGTAAGAACTCATTCCCTATCGAGAAGACACGGTAAAAAGTCTCTCGATAGGGTATTTTTGTTGATATTCTCCCTTATATCCTCAGATGATAATCGAATCTCCCATAGTGATTATTGCATTGTTGAATCATTGTTGAATTGTTCCTACCTCCCTATAAGGCTTTTGCTAGAATCACAGCGTGCTTCTGAAGTGATTATAGATAGTTATTCAGCCATCTCGTATGATGAACGCATAACATAAGAGTTGATGGGTGGGGTAAGTTGATGGCTTCTAATGAAACTGCCTTGGGACAAATTAGGCCAAAAACGCGCAAAATCAAAGTCAGTTTTTTGCCTTCTAAGCAAGCATTGTACCGAGATCGCTGGTTATATTTGATGCTATTGCCGGGCATGCTATTCTTTATTACAATGAAGTATTTGCCTATGTGGGGCGTACTGATTGCTTTTAAAAACTATCAGCCATTTCTTGGTTTCAACAAAAGCGAATGGGTTGGCTTCGAACATTTTAATACTTTTTTTCATGAATCGTCGTTCTGGCTGCTATTTCGAAATACAATCATATTGGCTTTATACAATATGCTGTTTTTCTTCCCGATGCCAATTATTATCGCGTTGATGCTGAACGAGTTGCGGTTAGAAGTGTTTAAGCGTTTTGTGCAAACGCTTATCTATATCCCTCATTTCTTCTCATGGGTTGTCGTCATCGGTATTAGCTATATCCTGTTTACGACTGAAGGTGGAGTTGTAAACGATCTCATAGTCCAAATGGGAGGGGCAAAGCTTGACTTCCTCTCGAGTGAAAGCATGTTCCGAACTATGATTACGTCGCAGGTAATTTGGAAGGAAACAGGTTGGGGAACGATTATCTTCTTGGCTGCACTGTCTGGCGTTGATCCTCAGCTCTATGAAGCTGCGCACATGGATGGGGCTAATCGTTGGAGACAAATGTGGCATATTACGCTGCCTGCATTGCGCACTACGATTATTATTTTGCTCATTTTACGTCTAGGGAACTTTATGGATAACGGATTTGAACAAATCTTTTTGATGCTTAACGCCATAAATCGTAATGTCGGTGAAGTGATTGATACCTATGTGTATGATACGGGTATTCGTCAAGGCCAATTGAGCTATTCAACGGCAGTTGGTTTGTTAAAGTCAGTCGTGGGACTTATTATGGTTGTGACCTCGAACTATTTGGCGAAAAAGGCCGGCGAAGAAGGGATTTACTAACTGGTATGAATGAGGAGGTGTATCCATGGTACAGAGCAGAATATGGGGCGAGCGTCTGTTTGATGGTGTCAACGTAGTGTTGCTAACTTTATTTTCAATGACGACGATTCTTCCTTTTATGTATATTTTGTCTGCTTCCTTTACGACTTCCGAAGAATTAACGCGTAAAGGAGTTGTCTTATTTCCTACTGTCTTCTCACTAGATGCGTATCAGTATATATTTTCTACTGAAACATTATTTCGAAGTCTTTCATTTACCATATTTTTGACGGTTTTAGGAACGTTTATGAACCTTTTTTTCACTTGTCTGATGGCGTACCCGCTAGCACGGCCAACGTTATTTGGAAGAAAGGCAATTATGATGATGGTCGTATTCACGATGTTGTTTAGCGGTGGCATGATTCCAATGTTTCTAGTTGTCAAAGAGTTCTACATGTTGGATACGATATGGGCTTTAATCATTCCCGGACTTATTAGCGCTTTCAATCTTGTCATTCTTAAAAATTTTTTTCAACAATTGCCTGATGGGCTTGAGGAATCGGCCAAAATAGATGGTTGCAGCGATATCGGCATTTTATTCCGAATTGTACTGCCGCTATCCATGCCAGCAATGGCTACATTCTCACTTTTTTACGCAGTTGGTCATTGGAATAGTTATTTCTCGGCACTTCTCTATATGAATGATTCCAGCAAATGGCCGATCCAAGTGTTATTACGTCAAATTGTCATTATGGCTCAAGGTGGCATCGGGGATGAGACGACGATGGACGCAAGTTTTGTACTTCCGCCAGTGCAAACGATTAAAATGGCCGTTATCGTTGTTGCTACATTCCCCATTCTACTTGTGTATCCTTTTTTGCAGAAGCATTTTGCGAAAGGCGTATTGATAGGTTCGGTTAAAGGTTGAATTATCTTTATGAAATATAATTTTTGATATAATGAATTAAATTTACACTTCAGGAGGTCAAGCACAAATGAAACAAAAGCGGAAAAAAGGTTTTCTTCAAACAACGCTTATTTCCACTTGTATGATGGCATTGAGTGCAAGTTTACTTGCTGCTTGCGGTGGCAACAATGCGGCTCCAGCGGAAAACAAAGCTCCGCTTGATCTAAGTATTATGACGATTTATTATGGCACAGAACCACCCAAAGCGGACAATGAAATCATTGTTGCTTACGAAAAGCTGCTGAACGTGAAGTACAACACAACGTGGGTACCATCAGCAAACTATAATGACAAAGTAAACACAACCATTGCTTCCAACACCATGCCAAAAGTGATGTTAGCTACAGACATTAAAGCGCCAATTATTGTTAACTCTGCTCGCTCAGGCGCATTCTGGGAAATCGGCCCATTATTGAAAGACTATCCGAACCTGGGCAAAATGAATCCAATTTCCGTGGCAAACAGTTCAATTGACGGAAAAACATATGGATTGTATCGTCCGCGTCCGTTGTCACGTGCTGGTGTCGTTTACCGCAAAGACTGGCTGGATACGGTTAATATGAAAGCACCAACAACAATCGATGAATTCTATAAAATGTTGCAAGCGTTCAAAGAAAAAGATCCTGACAAAAATGGCAAAAATGACACCATTCCATTTTACGTAAATCAAGATTTGGCCTTCACTGCCGTTTCCTCGTGGTTCGGTGTGCCAAACAAATGGGAAGTGAAAGACAACAAGCTTTCACCAGATTTTATGACTAAAGAATATATCGAAGCTATGAAATTCTATAAAAAACTGTACGCTGAAAAGTTAATTAATCAAGACTTTGCTGTTGTGAAATCAACACAAGTCTTTGAAAATATCAACAAAGGCAAAGCTGGCGTATACGTGGGCAATATGGGTGATGCGACGAATAAACACGAAGATCTGTATAAATTGTTCCCGAACGCACAAATTGATATTCAAAACGTAATGAATGGTACGAAAGGCGCTAAGTGGCCTTCAGAGCCAGGATTCAATGGTGTCTATTTATTTCCGAAAAAGAGTGTTAAGACTGAAGCAGAATTGAAACAAATTTTGGCTGCATTTGATAAGCTGTCTTCACAAGAAGGAACTGACTTGCAATACTACGGAATTAAAGGGAAGCACTGGGAGTTAGAGAATGGCAAAGTGAAGAAACTGATTGACACGGATTCCTGGAATAAGCTGAAAAATGATGTATGGGCTTATGAATTGACGTATACGAAAGAGACATCATCCGTGATATCTGATAAAGATTCGCCGCTTAGCGTGAAAGTAGCGAAAGCGACAGAAGAGAATGAGAAGTTGGTTACTACGAACCCTGGCGAGGCGATTATTTCGGATACATTCTCAACAAAAGGTCCTAATTTGGAAAAAATCTATAAGGATGCCCGTACTAAATTTATCATGGGACAACTTGATGAAGCGGGGTGGAACGCAGCGATTGAACAATGGCGCAAAGATGGCGGCGACAAGATTATGGAGGAAATGTCCGCTGAATATGCTAAAATGAAAAAATGATTTTAAAACGGAATATGCAGCGAGAGGAAGATTTTGCCCATGATGATAAAGAAACCGTCGTATTTGAGAAGATTGCTGTTATACAGCATTCTCTTGGGAACATTTCCAGTTATCATCTTAGGCATTTCCTCTTATTGGAAGTCATCGTCTGCTATTCAATCAAAGGTTGAGGAAAGCACCAGGCAGTTGTTGCTGCAAAGTCAACTGAAAGTAGAATATGTGCTTCAATCGGCTGACCAGAAGATGACGTCGTTCATTATTTCTAACCTTGCTTATGACGCACTCCAACAGGAGAAAGCTACTTTTCGCTTTGATTTGTTTCAAATGCTGCAAAAGAGTATTGTCGATCTGCAAGTCCCGGGAATAAATGCACAAGAAGTACAATTGATAAACCTGAAGAAGCAGTGGGTGATTGAAAATCGTGGGCTGTATGATCTGAAAGAAGTGGTTGATGACGCTCAATTGGAACAATATGAGGGGCTCTCATCTGCCTCCGAATGGATCAAGATGAGGAATTCACCCAATCATTCAGCCTATGATGTCAGTTTGGTCAAGCATATGCCAATCAACATGCCCAAAGCTGTCGGATTACTGAAGATACAAATTCCTAGCTTTGAGCTGAACCAGCTCATAACCAACGGGGAACGTATCGGCAACATGATGATTTTGGATGGAGATTTTACGATATTGGCTCATTCGCGGACAGAGTTGCTTGGCACGAAGGTATCAGGCGTGTTCCATGATAAGCTTTTATCGGAATCCTCATCACTTTCAGAGGGCACATTTACAGTCAGTCTTGAAGACGACAAACATAGTATCACATTCCGAAAGTCGTCTTATAATGGCTGGATTTATATATCGGATAATGCAATAAGCGACATGACGAAGGATGCGAAAGCAATCCGCTGGTTCACATTCTTAACAGTGCTTATGATTACGTTATTAATTTCATTGCTTTCATGGTACGGCTCGAAAACGATGTACTCCCCCGTGCGTAAATTGTACCAATTAGTTGATTCGAAGACGGGTGCGAGAACGAAAAGCAGTGATGAGTTTGATCAAATTTTGGAATTTTTTGGTAGTTTAGCTGAGAGTGAATCAAGTATGAAAAGCGAGCTTCAGGTGCAATTGCCTCAGTTGAAGGAGTTATTTGTATTCAAATTGCTGCAGGGTGACATTGATGCCAATGATATTGAACAAAAATTAGCCGGATTTGGTTATGCCCATTGGTCTTCTTTTACCGTACTTTCCTTACAATTGGATCAGTTGGAGAACACCCGCTTTCAGGAGTCCGACACGGATCTGTTGATGTTCGCAATCAATAACATTGTGACAGAGCTCGTTTCTCAGAACAATGGCTTACAGCCCATTCTCTACAATCGTTCGCAAGTGACAGTGGTAGGCAACGATTCAATGGATGAGGACCAGTTTAAGCGTATGATTGCTGAACTGACGAATAAGATTCAACATACAATCATGCAATATATGAAAATCAAGGTCAGCATCGGCATTAGCCGGCCGCACCGTTTTCTCAAAGAAGCTCCTCATGCGCTTAATGAAGCAGAAGCCGCGCTAAAGTATCGCATTACGCTAGGTGAAGGCTCAATTTTGTTTATCGATGAGGTGCAGCCAAGCAGGATGACTCGCGACTTTTTTCCTGAAGAACTTAGTAAAAAGCTGCTGGATGCAGTCAAGCTTGCTGAGTATTCGATCGTAGAGGAATGTGTGAAGCGCTGTATGGCAGAACTGTTCAGTGATACGCTATCACAGCGGGAAGTGCAAATGGCGCTTGTTCGTTTCATTATCAATTTTATGAAGGAAGTAGAAGTCGATTCTGAATTGTATGAGAGACTCCATGCCACTCAGCGCAGCTTGTTTGAAGAGAAAGTCGAGATGAAGACGGCTCAAGAAGTGGAGGCGTGGTTCCGCGAGGTTGTTGTATTGCCAGTGACACATTACATGGAGAGCCGAGCGAAGGATCATTACAAAACGATCTCTGACCGCATGCGACAAATGATTCATGAAGAGTTCGATACTGACATTACATTAGAATCGTGTGCAGACCGACTGAGCTACCACCCTGATTATATCAAGAAGGTGTTTCGTAAAGAAACAGGCACCAATTTCAGCGATTATGTGGGTCAGTATCGGATGGATATGGCGAAGCAATGGCTGCGCGAAACAGACTTGAAAATCAACGAAATTGCTGAAAAGTTAAGATATACAAATGCACAAAATTTTATTCGATTTTTCCGTAAGCTGGAAGGGAAAACGCCTGGGCAATATCGCAACGAGTATCGGGAAAATGAGTAAACAAAATATACAAGGCTAAAGGCAGGGATGGACAAGTGAGCAGAAACTTGTACTGCAAACCAGAGCAATCTGATCTGTTTGTACCGTGGGTAGACCCAGAATCTGGCGTTACCAGTTATTTATTAAAAGACCGTCATGCTCCTTTTCAACAAGCATTTTACTTTACGAACTCGAATATGACCAATGACGGGCGATACATGTGGTTTTATGCATCATATCCGCCATCGCCGGGTCAGTGTATGGGCATTGTGGACATGCAGAAGCAAGAAGTTCGGATTTATCCAGAGACACGCTTTGTGTCAGAAGCGCCATGGATTGATCCGGATACTGGGGTCGTGTATTGGGCAATTGATGCTAATGTGTACAGACGGGGACCAGAGGCTAATGACATTCCACAGCTACTCGGTTATTTCCCGAAATCAACGTTTGGCAGCGAGATTCGGCGTATTACCACACACTTGACACGTTCGGCTGATGGAAAGAGCTTGAATTTGGATTTAATCGCCGGAGATAACTGGCGTTTGTGCACGATGGAGATTGAAACAGGCAAGCTAGATGAGTGGCAATCGTTCAAGGCTTGTTATAAGCACGCCCAGTTTAGTCCAACTGATACTGATCTAATGATGTTGTGTCAAGATCATTGGAACGATATTAAGACGGGTGAGCATTTCGGTTACCAAAACCGTATCTGGCTCATTCGTCGGGGAGAAGAAGCAAAGCCACTTTATCCAGATGGTTCAGGCCGCAATATGCATATGCATACCCATGAATGGTGGGCGAAGGACGGTAACGGCATTTGGTACGTGGATTATGATTATGGTACGGAGTATTTCGACTTACGTACTGGTGAGCAGACAAATGTTTGGCCGCATGGCACCTGCCATTCGCATGCCTCGAGAGATGATCGATATCTAGTCGGCGATATAGGCACGTATCAGTGGAATAACGGTCCAGCACTATCTTTGGTTGCGTTCTATAACACCGTAACCAAAAAGGAAATTGCCATTGCGAGCGGCATGCCTAATCCTCCGGAAGTCACAAGGCGCGGGTTCTTCCATGCCCACCCCCATCCACAATTTGTGCTTGATGATGAATACATCGCCTACACGTCTACAGTACGAGGGACACTAGATTATGCCATGGTACGAGTAGCGGACTTAATTAATCGCACTTCATAAGCCACGAATGTAAACGCTTACGTATTGTTTAAGAGGGTTGGCACAAGTACAAGACTACTAGACAAGGAAGTGTAAAGCAATGGATGATGTCTCTAGCATATGGAGTATTTCACACGGAGAGTTACTGTTACGGATGGTTCTAGCCGCAGTTCTTGGTGGATTAGTAGGCTTAGAACGGGAGTGGCATAACCACGCCGCTGGATTTCGCACGCACATTCTCGTATGCCTTGGTTCTGCCATGATTATGCTGCTTTCCATATATGGCTTCTCCGAATATGTGAATGAGCCGAATGTCCGAATTGATCCAGCACGTTTAGCGGCACAGGTCATAAGCGGTATTGGGTTTCTTGGTGCCGGAGCTATCCTTCGTAATGGCTCAGCGATCAGCGGTTTGACAACGGCAGCCTCTGTTTGGGTCGTTGCTGCAATTGGCTTATGTGTGGGCGCGGGTTTCTTATATCCGGCTGTATTGTGTACAATGATGGTTTTGGTCAGTCTATTGCTGCTCAACAAGTGGGAGAAGCATCTAATGAGACATCGCAGAAATCATGAAATAAAGTTAAGAGCAATTGATTTTCCTGGAGTACTTGGTAAAATCGCTTCTACCTTTGGCGAGCAGGGGATTCAAATTGACAATATTAAAATAGAAAAGGACCTCGAGGTATCTGGGGGGATCGAGAAGAATGACAGGCAGCCAACTGTTCAACTTTGCTTCCAATTAAAGGTTCATAGTCAGGATAAATACATAGCTGCAGTAGACCAGATCAAAGCCCTCTCTTTTGTTATAGGGATGGAATTTTCAGGTACTGCTGCAACTGTTGAAAGTTCAAGGAAACGATTAGCAAGGGCACATGTCAATTAGCTGAATCGATGAAATGATTTCGTGATACTGCAGACCTGCCGATGAAGGCAGGCTGTTTTTTTTGCTATTTTCCGCCGTGGCAATATTGCCAATCCGGATAATCATGAGAATAAACGATAGTCTATTCTGATTATTTACCCGGATGAAATGCTTCATTTATCCGTTTTTTCTGAACACCCCCTAAATGATTGTAGAGTGTTATCGCATTCCCCGCTACGATGAATGTGCAACAACAATCACCGAACATCAGACATATGCTGTGTTGCGGATTCTAGGGGGGACTGTGCTTGATTTTAAATGGATCCAAATTGGGAGGAAGGATGGTACGAAACCGGTGGTTATACTTGATGCTATCACCCGGCTTATTGTACTTCATTCTCTTCAAGTATTGGCCGATGTGGGGGATCTCCATCGCATTTATGGATTACCAACCATTTCTCGGCGTGACAGGGAGCAAGTGGGTAGGCTTAAAGCATTTTGAACGGTTCTTTAGCGAGCCCTCCTTCACTACATTATTCGTCAATACCATTGTGCTGGCTTTTTATAATTTAGTCTTTTTCTTTCCGCTGCCAATTATTATCGCGCTCTTGTTAAACGAAGTGAGATCGGCCGTTTATAAACGAATTGTGCAAACGCTTACCTATGTACCGCATTTCGTATCGTGGGTCGTTGTCGTCGGGATCGTCTATATCTTCTTTACGACCGAAGGCGGACTTGTCAACGAAGCCTTTGCGGCCTTGGGAATTGAAAAGGCACCCTTTCTCGTAAGCGCCGAATGGTTTCGACCAATGATTACAGCGGAAGTCATCTGGAAAGAGACAGGTTGGGGGACTATCATCTTTCTTGCCGCGCTGGCTGGAGTCGACATGGACTTGTATGAAGCGGCCCGAATTGATGGGGCGAACCGGTGGCGGCAAATGTGGCATATTACCCTCCCTTCAATTCGCGGAACGATTATCATTCTGCTGATCCTTAGGCTCGGATCGTTCTTAGATAGCGGATTCGAGCAAATATGGCTGATGCTCAATGCGATGAACCGCCAGGTAGGAGAAGTGTTCGACACCTATGTTTATACCACAGGAATTGAAAACGCTTTATATAGCTACAGCACGGCCGTTGGTTTATTTAAATCCGTTATAGGATTGATATTGGTCATAGGCTCTAATCGTTTGGCAAAGAAATTTGGCGAAGAAGGCATCTATTAGAGGCCAGAGCACGCCTTGAGTCGACATCAAGAAAGGAATGACTCCAATGCAAGACAAATCATTCTTAAACCGATGCTTCAATTGGTTCAACTACAGCTTTCTCTTACTTTTTTCTATCGTTACTGTCGTCCCTTTTATCTATGTACTAGCCGCATCATTCACTGCGCCGGAGGAAGTGCTGCAGCATCGCTTCACGCTTTTTCCGACCAAGTTCTCATTTGACGCCTACCGCTACATCTTTTCCACACCGACATTGACTAGGAGCTTATTAGTTACAAGCTGGATTACCATAGCAGGTACTTTCGTTAACCTGCTTCTGACTTCGCTCATGGCTTATCCATTAGCCCGTAAAGACTTGGATGGCAGAAAAGTAATTGTCATGATGGTGCTCTTTACGATGTTGTTCAGCGGTGGGATGATTCCGACGTTTCTTGTTGTAAAGCAGCTGGGTCTCTTAAATTCGTACTGGTCAATCATTCTTGTAGGTGCAATCAATCCCTTCAATTTGATCGTAATGAGAAGCTTTTTTCAACAGCTGCCTGTCGGGCTGGAGGAGTCTGCTAAGATTGATGGCTGTAATGATTTGGGAATATTTTTTCGAATAGTACTTCCGCTTTCAATGCCTGTCATGGCTACCTTTGCCTTATTTTATTCGGTGGGACATTGGAATTCTTTTTTCAGCGCCATTCTGTACATTAACGATTACACCAAATGGCCGATTCAAGTGCTTCTGCGGCAAATTGTCATCCTGTCTGAAGGGGGAATCGGCGACGCACAAGCAGTTAGTGAAACCTATATCCCTGTTGCACAGACCATCAAGATGGCAACCATTATTGTATCTACACTTCCTATTTTATGTGTGTATCCGTTCTTGCAAAAACATTTTGCAAAGGGCGTTATGCTAGGCTCGATTAAAGGTTAAACAAAAAATAACTGGAGGTAGATTAACCATGAAGAAATTGAATCACTTGAAAATGACAGTAGTCCTATCCTGCATCGTGAGCACAACCAGTATTTTAGCAGGTTGCGGCAGCACGGGGAGTGAAACAAAAAGTGTGGCGAATACTCCGAAAGCAACGGCCAAGTCGGAACCCTTAAAAATCAACATGATGAATATCTATTACACAACGGAGCCGCCAAGCAAAGATAATCCGATCTACCAAGAAATTCAAAAGTATGTAAATGCGCAATTCGAGATTACCTGGGTCCCATCCACTGCTTATGACAACAAATTTGCTGCGACGATGGCTGGAGGCGATCTTCCGCAAGTATTGCTGGCTAGGGATAGCAAGTCTACTGCATTAGTGAATGCGACTCGATCAGGCATGTTCTGGGAAATCGGTCCTTACTTAAAGGATTATCCGAATTTGAGCAAGCTTAACCAGACAGCATTGAAAAATTTGTCCATCGATGGCAAAGTTTATGCGCTCCCTCGCTCACGTCCGCTTACGCGTAACGGTCTTGTATATCGGAAGGACTGGCTAGACACATTGGGGCTAAAGGAACCTAAAACAATTGATGACATGGTCAAGGTAATCCGCGCTTTCGCAAATGATGATCCTGACCGCAATGGTAAAAAAGATACAATTGGGATCAGCATGGCAGGCGGCCCAAGCGGACTAGGAACGTTTGTCGTTTGGAATGGAGGGCCGTCCGGATGGGGACTGAAAGATGGTAAAGTCATTCCTGAATTTATGACAGATGAGTTTATGACTTCAATCAAGCTCTATAAGCAGTTTTTTGATGAGAAAGTAGTCAATCAGGATTTTCCTGTGGTGAAGGCAAGTTCCGATTTGTTCAACCAGGGTAAAGCAGGGGTATATTTTGGGAAAATCGATGATGTTGCGACTCGTTTCGGCGATCTCGTGAAGGCGAACCCGCAGGCCAAGCTCGATGTGATCGATACCGTGGAGGGTCCAAAGGGACGGAAAATACAGTCAGACCTTGGCTTTAACGGAATTTTCACTTTCCCGAAGACTAACATAAAGACAGAAGCACAGTTAAAGCAGATTTTATCGGTTTATGATAAGCTGATGGACAAAAAAATGCAGGACTTGTTTGATTGGGGAGTTGAGGGAATCCACTACAAAGTGGATAACGGCAAGCCAGCGCGTCTCGACGAAAAATTATATACGGATGCCTACACGCCAATGATGCAGATGAGAATTGATGACGGCTCTTTATCGATGAAGGGCACCCTTGCGCCTGCAGTCGAAAAATACCAGAAGATGTTTAAAGAAAACGATGCTAATCCGAATGTGATGATTAGTTCTGCGGCAGGTTCGTTTATTTCTCAAACTGACGTAGAAAAAGGTGCGCAGCTAATGAAAGGCATCAATGATAGTCAGATCCAATTTATTATGGGCAAAATCGGCGAGACCGAGTTGCGTGCTGCGGTTGAGCTGTGGCGTAAAAACGGCGGCGACAAAATTATTGAGGAATATACCGCAGAATACAATAAAACTGGCGGTAAATAACTTGGAATTGGACAAGTGTACATCTTGAAATGGAGCGAGAGCGAATGAACACTACAATTAATAATGGCGTTTGGCCAACAATGGTGACACCTTTTAAAGAAAATAAAGAGATTGATTTTCACGCTTTGGAGTATTTGATTGAGTGGTATATTGCTAAAGGGGTTCACGGTTTGTTCGCAGTTTGCCAATCGAGTGAGATGTTTTATCTTTCATTGAAGGAAAGGGTGCAGCTGGCTCAATTTGTAACGGAAACCGCAGCAGGACGCGTTCAAGTTATCGCGTCCGGGCATACATCGGAAACGACCCAGGATCAAATTGAGGAAATCAAACGGATCTCAGAGGTCGGAATCGATGCATTCGTCATGGTCAGCAATCGGCTTGCGCAAGCGAGTGAGTCTGAAGAAGTGTGGAAGCGGAATTCGGAGACTATCCTGTCCCAAATCCCAGATATTGCATTTGGGATCTATGAATGTCCTTCTCCATATAAACGACTCATATCGCCAGAGCTGTTGAAGTGGTGTGCAGATACAGAAAGGTTCCTATTCCTGAAGGATACAAGCTGTGACCCCGACCAAATCAAGGCGAAATTACAAGCTGTTGATAAAAGCAGGCTGAAGTTATTTAATGCCAATGCTGCAACCACACTTGAATCACTTCAGCTCGGGGCTGCTGGGTTCAGCGGTGTGATGGCCAACTTTCACCCAGATTTATATGTGAGATTGTTGGAGCTGAGCGTAGATAATCCGGCAGCTGCAAGGCGCTTGCAAGCTTTCCTCGGCCTTGCCTCAGCCCTGGAACGTCAGTTATATCCAGTTAACGCCAAGTATCATTTACAATTGGAAGGCTTGCCTATTGGCTTAACAACACGATCAAACACGAATAGATTAACCGTTGCCATGAAACGAGAAATAGAGCAGCTAAGGGAAGTCGCTACTGAGTACCGAAGTCAATTATAGGACACGGATCAAGCCGTATCACATAGGAGGTGTGCTTTACAAATGACAATCAGAATCTATGTCGTCAGACATGCTCAACCAGCGGATCAGGAACCGGGCTACCCCGGTCATCCCAATTCTCCGCTTGGCGTTCGCGGACAAGCGCAAGCGGCATGTGTAGGGGAACAATTTGCAAGCTGGGGACGTTTGGATGCAATTTATTCTAGTTCGTTGCAGCGGGCGATGCAAACGGCGGACGCAATTTACCGCAGGATGAACGTGCCTTGGCACGTATGGTCTATCCTTTGTGAAACGGACCGAAGAGGCTGGCCGGCGATTCGTCAATTGGAGATCGAAGGGAAATATGAGGCTCACGCCGCAGAAAAGGCTGCTATAAGAGCATCCCAAAGTGAGCATTATCCAAGGCTGTCGCAGCTTGGAGAGTTGTTCCAGGGAGCTCAGCCAAGTCAGCAATTCAATTGTCCAGACGTTTGGCAGCCCAGGTTAGAAGCCGAAACTAGGGAGAAAACCTATGGACGTGCCAGACAGGCGATAGACACCATTCGGCGGACATATACAGGTACTGACGTCCGCATCGCCGTTGTGTGTCACGCTGCATTCGGTTCGGTCTTTCTGAACGAACTAATGGGGTGTGAGCCGTGCGATCATAACCGCTTCAGCTTCTCACATGCCGCCATTACTAGGGTCGACGTCGAAGATGACGGGGCTGTAAGTCTGCGGATGGTCAACTATGTGGGGCACATGCCGCACGATATGATTACGGAAGGCATCGACTTGTAGACAGCATACGAGGCATAAACTACTAAGGACAGAACCACTTGATTGTTCTGTCTTTAGTAGAGTTACCAATGTAGCAGCTTTAATAGACCTGAGGCATACAGGAATGATCTCGCAGAGAGGATATGGGCAATGGATCGGAAAACGGATTTCATGCATCTCAGGAAGGCAGAGGTATATTTTTTTGATCTTGATGGTTGTATATATCATACAGATCAGCCAGCTTCCGGTGCAAAGGAGTTGCTGGAGCAGCTCCGAAATGATGGGAAACGAGTCGGGTTTATCACCAATAATTCCCGAGACATGGCTGTTGGTCTTGCGGAAAAAATTCAGCAAATGGGGCTTAGGATTAACCCAGAGGAGGTAATTCCGGCAACGGATGTTTCCGGCTTTTACCTTAAGGAGCGATATGGCATTCAAACGGTAAAGGTCGCCGGATCAATAGGTCTGGTACGTTCGATCGAGCAATGGGGTCATCGTGTTGTTGACTTTGCTGCATTAGAACCTGTGGACGTTATCGTCATTGGAAGGGATACGGAATTTACTTACGATAAGTTACAGCAGATTGCTGAGTTTGAAGCTGCGGGGGCTCGAGTAGTGGCGGTAAATCCGGATAACTATCATCCCGGCCAGCGAGGGAGAAGAGTACCCGAAACGGGTGCACTGGTTGCTGCGATCGAAGCAATTATAGGCAAACCTCTAGAATACGTAGGTAAACCGGCAGCGACGATCTTCGATTTTGCGATGCTACGTTACGGAGTAGAATCACAACAATGCATCATGGTGGGCGATAATCTTTACACGGATATTGAAGGCGGAATTCGAGCCAAGATGAGGACCATCTGGATTCGCGGGGCAGGGATGAACCAAACTTTGTCCGACGGTGTTCTTAATTCCCCTAGGCCGAATATAATCGTTGATTCGATGGATGAATTGCTGGCGCTTTATCGAGATGGAGGTGCATAACTTCATGGCAGTGAAGGAAGAATTTAGCTTTATCATTATTCCGGATACCCAATCATTAGCCAAGTCGTATCCGGAGGTTTTCAGTACCATGACCAGGTGCATTGTTGACCGCGCGAACGAGCTGAACATCAAGTTCGTCTTGCATCTAGGCGATCTAGTTGATCGAGGCGCAGAATATGAATATGAGTATGAGAATGCAATTCAAGCATTGCAATTGATTTATGATGCCGATCTTCCACTGCTCATCGCACCGGGAAATCATGATTACGATATGCGTATCTCCTCGCTGGCCAGTCTTCCTGTCGATCCCAGCAGAAGCTTGAGTATGTTTAATAAGTATGTCGGCGTTCACCGGTTTCAGCATAAGCCGTGGTTTGGCGGTGTGTTCGAGGAAGGGAAGGCCGAGAACACGTATGCTTTGTTCGATGCAGAAGGAATCCCCTTCATCATCCTTATATTGGAATTTGGTCCGAGAGATCAAGTGATGGAATGGGCGGGACAACTGTTAGAGCAGCATGAGGAACGGAAGGCTATTATTATTACGCATTCTTACATGTATATGCATGGAGAGCGAACGAAGCCGGGCGATGACCATAATCCTAAAATATATGCAGCGATACCAGATGCCAACGACGGGGAAGATATGTGGCAGAAGGTTTTGCGCCATCATAAGAACGTTACGGCGGTTTTCTCTGGTCATCATGTGGATGGAAATCTAAGTCACCGGACCGATCGAGGGATACACGGGAACACTGTGATCCAATCTTTTCAAAACTGGCAGAGCAAGGAAAACGGAGGGGAGGGACGCATCAGAGTGGTGAATTATAATGGCCTTAAAAAAACGATGAATCTGCAAGTATTCAATCCCGTAACAAATCAGTATGAAACCGAATCTGGTTGTGAATTGTCCTTTCATATCGATGAATAACATCCTGCATCCAATTGAAACTGTCGTAGCCGCCAATGGGTTGAACCAATCGATTACTGTGCTCCATGTGACGGATCTTCATTTGACCGAAGCGGATGAGCGCGATCCAGAAGCATTGCAATATGCGGATGAGTACCGTGATTTGTTCGATCAGTATCTTCCGAAGGATTCACCTTATCCAGTTTCGCGTAAAATGTATCTGGATCACATTGTGCAACTCGCTAATCAGCGCAATGTGGATGCCGTCGTCTTCACAGGCGATATTATACACTATCCAAGTGCAGCCAATTTGGAGGCACTGGCAGACGGCCTAAAGAACCTACGGGCTCCTTATTTGTATACGATGGGAAATCATGATTGGCATTTTCCGCATCTGCCATGGAATGAACAGACACGCTCTCAGTTCTACCCCAGCTTCATGCCTTTCTCGCAGGGTCATCCCGCTGTGCAGGTGAAAGACATTGCAGGCATGCGATTGATTGCGGTAGACAACAGCAATTACCAAATCGATGACGAGCAGCTGAATGCAATCAAAGAACTGCTGGCTTCACCGGTTCCTTGCCTGCTGTTCATGCATATTCCAATCTACCTTCCCGAATTGGTGGAAAAAAGCATTGCGAAATGGCAAGCACCCATTCTGATGGCGGCACCAGGCTGGAGCGAACAAAATAAGGTGAAATGGGAAGTGCGTGACACAGATGCATCTACACAAGCGGTTTATGATTTGATTAAGGCTAATGACGCCAAATCGCTGCATGGTATTTTCAGCGGGCATGTGCACTTCGACCACGAAGAACGTGTATCCGGAGAACTAAAGCAATATGTAACAAAGCCAGGTTATGAAGGCTGCGTTCGAATCGTGCATTTGGTGAGAGGTGGCGGTCATTGAAGGCGCTGATTATTTCCGATATCCACGCTAATATTTATGCCTTAGAAGCCATATGGAAACAAGAGAAAGACAGCGAAGTCATTTATTGTGCTGGTGATTTAGTCGATTATGGGCCATATCCTAAGGAAGTGTTGCAGTGGGTCAAGGAGCACAAAGCTTTATGTGTAAAAGGGAACCATGATGAGCGTGTAGCTGCCTTATATCGCAATCAAGATCAATTGTGGAATGTCCCGGATGAGGAGCGAACCTGGGCGCATGACAATGCGCAGAAGCTTAGCTTACCGGAAATCGAATTTTTGGAGAAACTACCGTATTCCTTGACGTTTTCGATGGATTCGATTGGGTACAGCATGCAGCATATGTACAACAATTACGACACTATCGCAAGTCTCCATCAGTATTACAGCTTATGGGAAAAGCAGACCGAGGAGCCGCTCAGGAGCATGCAGCAGAAGCGAATGATTTTTGGTCACACGCATCGGAGAGCCATCCACTACTTGGACAACCACGAGCTCTGGTTGAATCCGGGAAGTGTTTCGTATCGAAGAACTGACGATCCATGCAAGCGAGCACATTATATGACGATTACGGACGGTCACATCGAAATGAAGAGCTTACAATACGATCGCAAGCCGCTGCTGCAGGCCACCTTGTCCACAACGCTGAAGCCGCGAGGCGAGCTTGACGTAGCGCTTGTCTTTTTCGGGTAAGTTTAGCTAAAGGGGTGACAATCATGTGGAATCCGGACGATTATTTGAAGCATGTATATGACAGCATTCTACCTTCCCACAGCTTTAAAGGACAGTCGTGGACCAATTGGCAGCAATGGCGGAACGACTTTAGGGAGCATTTTGTCAAGCTGTTAGGAGGTTTCCCAGAGCAGTCTCCAGCGCTGTCCCCGGTACTATTGGAATCGGTGGATTGCGGGGGATACACGAGACTACGGATCCAAATTCAAACATTTGAGCGGCTATTTATGCCGGTGTATGTGCTTATCCCGAAGCAGGTCAATCAGAAGCGGCGGGCTGTTATTGCCTTGCATGGTCACGGATATGGCAGCAGGGATATCGTAGGGCTGAACCCCGACGGGTCCGACAAAACGGGAGAAGCCGGCTACCAGAACAATTTTGCCGTCGAGCTGGTGAAGAAAGGGTTTCTCGTTGCAGCGCCGGAGCTGTTCGGATTTGGAGACCGGAAATTGACGGAAGACCAACATGATCCGAACTCGTGCCACCGAATCTCCAGTTTTTTATTGGCGGTAGGAAAAACGATGGCATCTTACCGTGTGTTTGAAACGATGCGTTGTGTGGACTATTTGCTGACCCGTGACGATGTCGATGCGAAGCGGATCGGGTGCATGGGTATCTCAGGCGGCGGATTGGTTTGCTCGTATATGGCTGCCATTGACGAGAGGATTTCAGCGGCTGTCGTCAGCGGGTTCGCGAACACGTTTCAGGACAGCCTTTTCTCGGTCCGCCATTGCATCGACAATTATGTGCCGGGCCTGTCCTTAGCGGCGGAGATGCCGGACGTACTCAGCCTGATCGCACCGCGTCCTTTACTTATCGAAGCCGGTAAAAGTGACCGCATTTTTCCTGAAAATGGTACTTTAAAAGCTTACGAAGCGCTCAGTACGGTATATTCCCTATTGGAGGTGAGAGATCGGTTAGAGCTAGACCTGTTCGACGGCGGTCATAAAATCTCAGGGAAAGTGGCTTATGATTGGTTGGATGGTTTCTTGTAGCTGGGCATGTAAACGTTAACGCATTTCATGTATTAACGTTTACATATATGTATTTTTTGTAAGCGCAAACAAATACATTATTGGAGGGAACACAATGAATAAGAATATCAATTTAGTTAGTAAAGTTGCTACTTTCGGGTTAACTGTTGCTATGATGACCTCATGTTCAAGTCCTGGAGATTCTACAGCTTCACCTGCATCTTCTGAATCAGCTTCAACTCCTGCATCAGCTTCAACTCCTACATCTGCTGCACCAACAATCAATATCGGTTTTAAAGGGGTATTTGCAGATGGAGACCGAACAAACAATCCAGTACTAACAGAATTACAGAAAAAAACAAACACGGTCATTAAAGTTCAAGAAATGCCGGAAGAAGGTTATGTTCAAAAGATTACCTTGCAATTTAACAGTGGTACAGCACCTGATATCGTTCATGGTAGTACTGATACTACAACAATTGGTATGATGAACAACTTTGGCGCAAACGGTATGTTAAAGAAATTATCAGACCTATTACCTAAAATGCCTAATGTTCAAAAATTTTATGACAAAGAAATGCAAAGCAAATTCGTAAATGCAGACGGTAATGTATATATCATGCCTACACCAAGAGATGTTGGTTATGGCGCTGTATTTATTAGACAAGACTGGTTGGATAATTTAGGTTTAAAATCTCCAAAGACATTTGATGAATATAAGGAAGTATTAAAACAATTTGCCACGAAAGACCCTGACAAAAATGGTAAGGTTGGCGATACTTACGGTGCTGTATTTGATAAAGTAACTGGTTGGGAACCAGCATTAGCACCTTTCGGTGTTCCTAACGCAGATTGGATGAAAACTGCTGACAACAAATTAATTTGGTCACAAATTACTCCTGAATACAAAAAAGCTATAGGTTTTGCAAGAGAACTAGTTGCAGCCAAAATAGTTGACCCTGAATTTGTAACTTATCAAGCAAACAATGGTAAAGCTCAACTTGTAAAAAATAGCAGAGTCGGTGTTTATCAAGGAACTTCGTCTGGTACTGCTGCAGACGCAGTTGTTATTCAAGAAAAAACACCAGATGCTAAAATCGTTGTTTTAGATGTACCACCGGCTCCAGGAGTTGCAAAAAGTGTAGCATCTTATGGTAACGTTGTTTCAAAAAATAAAGAAGGAATGCCTATTGGTTTCTCTAGTATATTTGCTGTGAATTCCAAGGTAAAAGCCGATGTTTTAGATGGTGTTGCAAGAATTTTTAACTTCACAGCTGGCGACAATTTATTGACAGTTGGTATTGAAGGTACAGATCACACAAAATCAGGTAGTGAAACAAAATTATCTAAAGACTTAAAAGGGTTAAGAAAAGATGGTGCTTGGGACGTTTACACCATGGGCTACATGAACCAAAGAGAGTACTGGAAATCCCTGTGGCCGGCAGAAACAGCTGATAACATGCTTAAGACAGGCGCATCAACACAAGCAAGACTAGTTTTCTTCTCAACTCCTACAACAGATGCACAACTAACACAAATTACAGCTAAAGCAACTGAACTATTTACACAAATTATTTCAGGTAAAGTGGAATTAGAAGCAGGTTGGGCTGAGTGGGAAAAACAATTTAAATTGTTAAAAGGCGATGTCATGACGCAAGAAATAAATGACAGATATGCTAAATCGGGTAAATAAGGCAAACTAGTGGGTTACTTTAATTGTATAAGTGCAAGGATTCGGAATTACTCTTGTCCTTGCACTTTATGATTAATAGATATACAACTCCGTGTAGTAAAAAGGAGATGCTAAGATGTTTGTACAAAATATCAAGAAACACTTTCCACTGTATATGCTTTTATTGCCTGGGATCTTATTTTATATCGTTTTTAAATATGTGCCTATTGTTGGTTATTTAATGGCTTTTCAAGATTTCAAAATAGGAAAAGGTCTATTCGGGAGTCCATGGGTTGGCTTAGATAACTTTCGCTTTATGTTTCAAGATAATAACTTTTTTAACGCTTTAAGAAACACGCTCATAATCAGTGTATATAAACTTTTTTTTGGAACAATCGGACCCATTATTTTGGCATTATTATTAAATGAAATAATAGGCAGTAAATTTAAAAAAATAGTCCAAACTATATCTTACTTGCCTCACTTTATATCATGGGTAATCATTGCTGGTATATTGACAGGGATCCTTTCTTCTAAAGGTATTATAAATTATGTTTTAGTTGAGATGCTTCATCAAGATAAAATTATATTTTTGGCAGACCCCAAATATTTTAGAAGCATTATGGTAATTACTGAAGTTTGGAAAAACCTAGGCTGGGGCACAATTATTTATCTTGCTGCCATTTCCGGAATAGATACAGAAATGTATGAAGCGGCCATTGTAGATGGGTGTTCCAGATTTAAACAAGCTCTGCATATAACACTTCCTTGTATGATACCAACGATAATTGTTCTGTTGATATTGCATCTAGGCGGTATTCTTAACGCAGGGTTTGAGCAAATTTACTTGTTCTATACGCCACCTGTGTATCCTGTTGCGGATATTCTGGACACATTGGCTTTGCGTATTGGTATCCAAAATAACTTTAACTACGGTGTTGCAACGGCTATATCCATATTTAAATCAGTTGTAGGTTTAATCTTAATTATTGCAGTAAACAAAATAGTAAAATATGTGGATAAAGAACATGGCATATGGTAGGAGGCTAAGATGACAAGACGTACAACAGGTGAGAAAATATTCAGTTACGTTAATGGGTTCCTATTAATTTTATTCAGTATATCAATTTTATATCCATTTATTAATATTATTGCCATATCTTTTAGCTCTACGGCTGCTGCTAACACAGGTGCAGTTACTATTTTTCCTATCGGTTTTAATATATCAGCATATAAATATCTAGCTAATTACAGTCAACTCTTGACGGGTTTTAATGTAACTATGTTTGTAACGGTTGTAGGTACAATGTTAAATTTGGTTTTCACAGTCATTACCGCATATCCGTTATCAAGAAAATATTTACCTTACAGAAAACCTGTTAAATTTTTCATATTACTTACCATGCTTTTTCCAGCAGGTATTGTGCAACTTTATGTTCTCTATATCAATTTAAACTTAATAGATTCTGTATGGGTTCTAATTATTCCGGGACTTATTAATACATTTAACGTCATTGTTATGATTAGTTTCTTTGAAACCATTCCACAAGAAATTATTGATGCTTCCAGAATTGATGGTTTATCAGAGCTGCAAATGATTTTCAGAATTATATTCCCGCTATCAATGGCAGCTATAAGCACAATAGGATTGTTCTATGCTGTAGAACACTGGAATGCTTGGTTTAGTGGATCTATTTTTATAAACACAAATTCAAAATGGCCTTTACAGCTAGTGTTGAAAAATATTTTAAGTACAACGATAGCCGCCGACAATAATGTTGATACGGGTACAATGCCTCCAGCCTATCAAATTCAAATGGCAATGGTATTAATTACAACATTACCTATTTTGCTTGTATATCCATTTATCCAAAAATACTTTGTAAAAGGAGTTATGATTGGTGGAATAAAAGGTTAATATCCCCAAAAAGCATCAATTAAAAATAGATTATGTCATCATGACTAGTCTATTTTTTCTACTTTTATAAAAAAAAACAGGGGGTACTTATGATAGAAGTAAGAAATTTAACGAAACATTACGGAAAACATGTAGCGGTTGATGATGTAAGTTTTACAATAGCTGATGGAGAAATTGTAGGCTTTCTTGGACCAAATGGAGCAGGTAAATCTACTACAATGAATATCATGACAGGATACATGGCTGCAACAGAAGGGGCGGTTATCATATCAGGACATCATATTTTGGATGAGCCAGAAAAAGCAAAATCTAAAATTGGATATTTGCCTGAACAACCACCGCTATATGTCGACATGAAAGTGGATGAATATTTGAACTTTGTGGCTGATATAAAAAGAGTCAAGTCAAGTCAAAAAAAGGCCATGATTGAAGAAATAAAAGAAACTGTACGAATTAAGGAAGTGTCTAACAGATTAATAAAAAATTTATCTAAAGGATATAAGCAAAGAGTTGGTTTAGCACAAGCGATGATAGGTAATCCTGAAATCATTATTTTGGACGAGCCTACAGTAGGTTTAGATCCTAAACAAATTATTGAAATGCGCGACGTTATTAAAAAATTAGGTAGTAAATATACAGTCCTATTAAGCTCGCACATCCTTTCAGAAGTTAGTGCAGTTTGTGACAGAGTTTTAATAATGAATAAAGGCAAAATTGTTGCTAGCGATACACCTGATCGACTGTCAAACAACGTGATACAAGGCTCAAAATTGTTGTCTCGTATTAAAGGGACAGAAGCAGAAATTAAAAATGCGATTGCAAGTTTTCCATTAATAAAGCATGTAAAAATAGTGGGCAGCAAAGAAAGCGATACCCTAGATGTTATTTTTGAGGGCGACGATCACACGGATATAAGAGAATCAATTTTTAGTGCTATGGCCAATAAAAATTTACCCGTATTAACACAGCAACCACTTAATCTTTCCTTAGAGGAAATTTTCTTACAAGTAACAGGAGAAAGGAGCATTTATGACAAGCATAATTAAGAAAGAATTAAGAACTTATTTTACTTCCATGTCAGGATATATATTTTTAGCATTTTTATTATTACTTTCAGCGGTTTATTTTGTAATTGGAAATATAAGTACACAGTCAGCAGATTTTTCGGGTGTATTAACAGGAATTGCTGTTTATTATTTATTTTTAATACCAATATTGACCATGAGGTTATTTTCGGAAGAAGCTAAATTAAAAACAGACCAATTATTATACACATCGCCTATTTCAATAACGAATATAGCTGTAGGAAAATTTGTAGCTGCTGCGATTGTATTATGTATAGGTATGGTAATTACATTCATTTTTCCTATCATATTATTACTATTTTCAGATATTAGTTTGATGCTCATCATAGTTAGTTATTTGGGTTTTTTATTGTTTGGTTTAAGCTTAATTAGTGTTGGATTGTTTGTATCGTCATTAACAGAAAACCAAATCATAGCTGCGGTTATAACCTTTGCAACCGTATTTTTGTTCTTTATCATGGACAGTTTGGCTAGAGCATTGCCAGCAGATAAAATGAGCTCAGTATTTTTTATTACAGCATTAATAGGTGTATTTGGTTTCATCGTGTACGACAGTACTAATAATAAAGCTGTGGCAGTTATGATTACCATTATATTCGTAGTAGTTGAAGCGGCTTTATATTTTATAAAGCCAACCCTATTTGATGGTGCAATTTCCTATGTTTTACAATGGTTTTCTGTGTTTAACCGATTTACTAATTTTCAACGTGGCGTTTTACATGTGTCTGACATTATTTATAACGTTACTTTTTGTATTGCGTTCGTATATTTAACTATAAATGGCATTGAAAAGAGAAGATGGAGGTAATAATGAACAATTTAATTCATAGCTTGAATAATAAAAAATTAAGATATGGAGCATTTTCAACATTAACGGCAATCGTAGTAATCGCAGTGTTGATCGTTGTTAACCTAATATTCACCAATTTAAATCTAAGCTATGATGTTAGCAAGTACAAATCATATTCCATATCCAAATATTCAATAGATATTATCAAACAAGTACAAGAACCCATTCATATTTATGTTTTGGCGAAGCCTGGAAGCGAGGATCCTAATTTTAAAGATATCATACTCGATTATACAAAATATAACAGTAAAATTAAGGTTGAAGTCATAGATCCAAATTTATATCCGCAGCTCGTGGAGAAATTTAAATCTGACCCCTCACAATCTGTTTCAGCTAACAGTGTTGTTGTAGTGAATGGAAAGACTAACAAGTTCAAATTAATAGATGCTGGACAAATGTTTACAACAGGATTTGACCAGCAGACTCTCAGAGAATATGTTCAGTCAATCGATGTTGAGCCGCAAATTACGAATGCGATTGAGAATGTTACAAGTGATAAAACACATGTAATTTATAGTATAACAGGTAATGGAGAACTAGCTTTGCCGGAACAATTCATTAATTCCATTAAACTGGCCAATTATGAGATTAAAGATGTAAATGTGTTACTAGAAGATGTTTCAAAAGAGGCAAACTTACTATTTGTAACAACACCTGCCAAAGACTGGACACCAGAGATGGCAAATAAAGTGACAACATATTTGCAAAATGGTGGCAAAGCGTTCTTTGCTCTTAATTTTACGACTTCCGGTTTTCCTAATTTAATGTCGGTGTTGAGTGCTTTTGGAGTGTCTGTAGATAATAAAGTAGTAATAGAACCTAATACAACCAATTCTTTACCGAATCAACCTACGCTATTACTGCCTAACATGGAAACAAATGAGATTACCAAAAGTTTAGCAGATAAACAATACAAAGTATTGCTGCCGGTAGTAACTGATATTAAACAAAATAATATGAAGAGAAATTCATTAAAAGTTAATCCATTATTAACTAGTTCCGTTAAGTCATATGCTAAAAATAATTCAACTCAAAGTGTTGAAAAAGCAAATGGCGATGTGTCAGGACCATTTAATTTGGCAGTTATGATTACGGATTATACAGATACGAAAGCGTATTTCGAAACAAAATTGATAGTTATAGGTACAGATACGATAATATCACCTGAAGCAAATTCAGTATCAGGAGGAACGAATTATAATTTCATAGTAAATGCAATAAATTGGACGCAAGGCAAAGATAGTGGAAGCTACATCCCTCCAAAACCCCCTAATGTAGCTACGCAGTTACAATTAAGTGGGGGACAGGCGGTTATCATAACAGTAGTAACCGTAATTGTAATTCCTTTGATCATATTCGTTATTGGTTTAGTGGTTTGGGGTAGAAGGAGAAATAGTTAAATGAAAAAAAAATCTTATTCTTTAATTGCGATCCTATTCGTTTTGGGAATCTTGTTAATTATTCAATTTTCAATTCAAGAAAACAATAATAAAGATGGCACTCAAGCAGCTGAAACAACCGTATCAACTACTACATTTTCGATTGATGGAAGTGTAAGCGATGTAAAAAAAATCAAAATCGTAAACTCAGAGGGTATGTTTGAATTGGTACCTACTATGGGTACTGCGGGTAGCAAGCGTATAGATTGGGTATTGGAAACAAAGCCAGACTTTCCGGTTGACCAGAATTTGTTAAACAATGTTGCTATAAGTGCTATTTTAACTAAATCCAATTTACTTGAAGAACATGCAACGGATTTGAAACAATTCGGGTTAGACCCTGCAAATGCTGAAGTAATTGTTACTTTTAGTAATGGTAGAGATCATATAATAAAAATAGGTAAGCCAACTCCTGACCAGGCCTATTACTATGCTCAGATTAACAATGAAAAAGGAATCTATTTAATGAATAGCAGTGATGCAAAGAATTTATTATTTTCTGCAAACGAGTTGTTTGACAAAAAAATTCCTGATATTAATTTAAAAAATGTAAAGTCGATTGAAATACTTAAATCAGGAAAGCTTTTCTTAGATGTTAAAGCAAAAAAGTACAAAGATTCTCCCCCTACATCGTTACCTGGAGCACAACTTGTACCAACGAATCATTTAATTATGATGTATCCTGCACCTAACAGAAATGTATATTTGGAAGATTTCGCTAAAATTACATTTGGATTGCCTGAAGGTTCATTCAATCTAACTAATAATAAGATAAAAGTATTATCCATAGTTGATCTGAAGCCGTTAGATCTGGGACGTTATGGGCTTTCGGTGCCTGCATTAGAGCTTAAAATTCAAGATGATAAAAATGATTATCATTTAATGTTAGGTGATGCTAGCGGCGATAAAATCTATGCTAAATTCGCTGACAAGAACTATATATTTTTGATTAATAGAGACAGTATCCATTCATTACTTACATTTGAGCCTACAAAGGTTATAGATCGCTTTATTGCGTTAGTTAATATTGATGATTGTGAGCAAATTTCAATAGAAGCTTCATCGTCGAAATTCAATGTAAAAATTAATCATAATGAACAACGGTTAGTAAATGGACAATCTACTCCTGGAGAAGAACAAAGTGGAACAGTTAACGGTAAAGTGATTGGTACTGATCAATTTAAAAAATTTTATCAAATGATAATAGGACTAAGTTTTGATGCGGTTATAGAACCTGTAGAAAAGCCTGACAATACTCTAACCACGATAAGATATTCAACTAAAAAAGGAGAAACGACAGTAACTTTCCATGCATATAATGATAATTTCTATTTAGTTAAAGTAGGTGACGAACCTGCTCAATATTTAATTAATGAACAAGCACTTAGTGAAGTTATAATGGCCTGTAAAGATATCATGTCAGATAGATTTTAATTGACCGTCAAAATACAATAGGGTCCCGTTTTTCCATTGAAGTAAAGGGCAGCACAGATGAATGATTATTTACTTTGCTTTAATGAAAGAAAACCTGCCCTAAATCTTCGTTCTACCGCATTTACAGACTTTTCCGCTTATATTAACATAACGATAAATGACTCCAATGTAGTTGGAGTCATTTTTTTCCATGTCTTATGTAAAGGGAATCTTTTATCTACTGTAGAAAGTACTTGTTTAATTAACATGAACATGACACTGGAGTGATTAAGTTTGAAGCAGTTACTGTATCGACTTTCGATAAAAAGGCGGATATGGGTTTCCTTTGTTCTCCTTATGACATTGGCCATTTCTGCTACAGGCTTGAGCTCTTACATTATTTCTTCGAGGATTGTGGAACACAATGCACTCCGGTTAAGTCAGGACTCTTTAAATAAGTCATCACAGGTGCTTGATGAGAAATTAAAGAAAATCATTTTGTCAGTGTTGTCCCTCCAGATGAGCGACCCATATAAATCTATGTTAACTGATGTATCGAGAGGTAATGTAAGTAATTATTACAATACTTTCTCTGCGCTACAATCCATTCTGGCGCAGCTTAAATTCAATGACAACTTTATCCAGTCTATTTTAATAGCTACACCGATAGGCGATTTTTATTCCACGAACTACACACGATTGAGTGAGAATTCATTCTATCAGTCCGAAATGTATGAGAAGATTAAACGTCTTAAGCGGGGAGTCTGGATGGAGGGACATGAGGACAATTTCTTTTACGGTAGAGATCGAGTGCTTTCCTTTGTGGTGGATGGTTCCGGCGGCAACTCTCAGGATGTATATATTGTCGTCAATATTAAGGAGAAAGATTTGCAAAACCTAATTGTCGATCAACTTAGTAACTCTGCCCAATATTCAGTGGTCAATAGAGACGGAAGACCTGTAATTGGATTTAGCAGCACGGATAAGGAAAATTGGAGACAAGATCCAGCATTTCTAGCTGGGTTTACTAAGCAGGTGAAGAATGGGAATTTCAATTTCGTATCTGACCATAATGATTTATTAATTAATTACTCCCGAATGGACGTTGGTGAAGAGTGGGTATTATACGCAGTTCAATCCAAGCACGATGTCTTGCAGGAGGTGAATGCGATTAAATGGACGACACTTGTGTTCATTCTCGGATTTGTTTTGTTGGCGCTGCTTTTGTCTAACATGCTGACAAGCCTGTTATTGAGACCCCTTTTTCATTTACACAACCTGATGAAGCGCGTGGAGAATAACAATCTGGACGTCCGTTTTCACAGTATGTATCAGGATGAGGTATCACATCTAGGTTCGAGGTTTAACTCCATGCTTGAAGAAATCACGAAGCTGATTCATAAAGTAAAGCGAGGGGAGCAGGAGAAGCGGAGAATAGAAATTAAAGCGCTCTCATCGCAAATGGAGCCTCACTTTTTATACAATACGTTAAACACGATATATTGCAAATCGGTACTAGGAAATACGGAAGATGTTAACAAAATGATTTTATCCTTGTCAACGATGTTTAAGCTTGGATTAAGTCATGGAAAAGATATTGTAAGTATCGAGGATGAGTTGAAGCATGTTAGACATTATTTGGCACTTCAGCAGCAATGCTACGAGGATCGCTTTGACTTTCATATTGAGGTTGAAGATACGGCCATTTTACAGTTCAACATTCCTAAGCTAATTTTGCAGCCTCTAGTTGAAAACTCGATTATTCATGGTTTTCAAGACCTGGAAGAAGGCGGTCATATTCGGATTGTGCTGAAAAAGACGGAGCAGTCGATCTGTATGTCTGTGGAAGATAACGGTGTTGGTATGAATGTGAATCACTTGCTTCAGTCCATGAAGGAGCCTTTAGATTCGCATAAAGGCTATGCAATTAGGAATATTGCGCACCGACTACGGCTGTGTTATGGGGAAGATGCAAGGATTCATTTTGAGAGTAAACCAGGGATCGGTTCTAGAGTTGATTTGATCATATCGCTCAATGGGGGGGGAATGTTATATGCAGGCCATGGAAACGAAAATCAAGATATGTGTGATTGATGATATAAAGAGTACTGTAGCCATGATTGCCACCAAAATTGATTGGCACATGTACGGCATTGAAGTCGCTGGTACAGCGAAGAATGGAGAGGAAGGGCTGAGGCTGATTGAACAAACGCGCCCCGATATTATTTTGACCGATATCCGCATGCCTCGGATGGATGGGCTGGAAATGACTCGACGCATTACCGATTTGCTCCCTCAGAGTAAAATAATTATTCTCAGCGCTTATACGGATTTTGAATATGCCAAGCAAGCAATTCGTTTAGGGGCATTTGATTTCGTGAAGAAGCCGTTCTCCATAGAGGAGATTACGAAGGTTGTTTTGGAGGCTAAACAAGAGTTCGAGAGTGAGTATGACAAGTATGAACGGATACAGTATATGGAGAAAAAAGTTCAGGATGGCCTTCCTCTCCTGCGTCAGGAATATTTCGGGAGATTATTGAATCATGAGACACGAGAAGAGGATGCTCAGCGTTATTGGGATGAGATGCACCTTGACATGGACAGGGAGGGTCTAACGGTTTTCATTATTGAAATTGATCAATTTATGGAGAAATACGGCGCTTTACCGATTCATGAGATCGAGCTCGTACGCTTTTCTCTGCACAATATCATCGAGGAAACCATTCGCAGTATGACTCGTGGCATCGTTTTTCGTGATGGCCCGAGCCAATATGTTTGCATCATCAATTGTCTGCACACCGAAGAGGCCAAACGTATTGCGGAGGCGTGCTGCTCGAACATTGCGGGCAATACGCGTTTCACGATATCTATAGGTGTTGGAACCAGCGTGCACGTCTTACAGGAATTGCCGGGGTCATATAAGTCGGCTTTATCTGCGCTAGCTTATCATTTCTATACAGGTGGTAATGGGGTGTTTAGTAGTGAGGACTTGCCAAAAGAGAGAGAGGCAATTCCGAGATATGCACAGGATAAAGAGCAGGAATTGCTCATCTCCCTCAGAGCGGGCAATCTCGATAAGTCGTTACAAGAACTGGAACAGTTTTTTGGTGATATGAATCAATTACATCCGCTGCCAGATCCTCAATATATCCAAAGTCTATATTATGATATGGCCCTAATGATGCTGAGAACCTTCCATGAGCTGGTTCCGATATCCGTTCTGCAACCTTACGATTACAAATTAAGGGACCGCCGCATCCAAAAACTGGCCACGATCAAGGAGTTTCAGCTGCTGCTTAATGAAATGTGCGAAGCGGGTTGTGCCTGGATCGGAAGGGAAAGAGTCAGCGACTCCGCACAATTAATTTATAGGTCTATTGAATATATCCGAGCGAATTTGCATCTGGATCTAACGGTAGAGTACTGCGCCAGACATATGAATTTAAGCGGAGGACATTTTGCTAACCTCTTCAAAAAGGTTGCAGGCACGACGTTCAACCAATTCGTAACAACAGAGCGGATTGATCGTGCCAAGCGGCTGCTCGTTGAGAATTATCAGGTGCAGGAGATCGCATTATCTTTGGGTTATGAACACAGGCGTTATTTTAGTGATGTTTTTAAAAAGCATACGGGCCAAACGCCTTCGGAGTTTAAAGAAGCATATCTAGGGCAGAAATGATGAATTTCTGCCCTTTCTCTTCGTTATGCCACATTATGCGCAATGAGCTCGTCAGCTACAATAAATATCAAGAACAGTCACATGTTTGAAACCATACAAGGGGAGGACTTCTAGAATGAAGAAGATGACTTTAACTGTAATGAGCGCTCTAATGGCAGTAAGTTTGGCAGGATGCGGATCAGGATCAAAGGAAGAGAGTGTAGGTGCAAAAGCAAGCCCAGTTGCAGCATCGACGGGCAAGCCTGCTGAGAAAACGAAAATTACATACTGGACGCTGGATCGTCATGATGCTGATTATATCAAGCAGGTGATCGACAATTTTAATGCGTCGAACAAAGATAACATTGAGGTTGAACTCGTCGTCAAGGCCGATGACTATGCGCAGGCGCTGGATCTAGCGTTTGCCGCAGCCCAGGCTCCAGATGTGTTCAGGGTCAAAGAAGGTACGATCCAGACTTATTATAAAAAAGGATACATGGCTCCTATTGACGAGTATTTAACCGCTGACCAGAAAAAGAATTTTCCAGTTATGCCGGATTTGAATCAGTTCGATGGCAAATTGTACAGCCTACCGAACTATGGCAGCACGATGAGACTTGTTTACAATAAGGATCTCTTTGACAAAGCCGGTATTACAAAGCCTCCTGTAACGATTGCAGAGATGGTGGAGGACGCCAAGAAGCTTACGGCTGCAGGGAAATCTTCGGGAGCGTACGGCTTTGCGTTACCATTCAAAAATGCAGGTAGCGCATGGAACCGTTCCGCTCGAGTGATCGCGGAGTTAAGCGGATATGGAGGCTTCGGTTACGATTTCAAAACAGCGCGCTTCGATGTATCCGGCTTTAAGGATATCGCCAAGGCGTTCAAGCAAATGCGCGATGACGGCAGCACATTGCCGGGGATGGAAGCGTTGGATATCGATCCGCTACGCGCGCAGTTCGCGGAAGGTAAAATCGGGATGTACCTGTCTTACTCTTCAGAGCCTGGCGTGTATAAGAGTCAATTCCCAGCGAAGATTAACTGGGCTGCGGCGCCAGCGCCAACGATCGATGGATCGATTAAGGGAGCTTCCGGTTTCCTTGGAGGTCAATGGTTAGCTATCAACAAAAACTCGGCTAAGAAAGACGCGGCTTGGAAATTTATTAACTACATGTATGCCGATACAATTCTTCAACCTTACCATGAGAAGGGCTATGGAATTTCTATGGTTCCGTCAATTGTTGCCAAGGCGAAAAAGCCTGACATCAACGGCATTGAAGGATTCCTGCCTACTAAATATGATGGTGTATGGCCAATTCAGCCGACTGTTAGCGTTCAGGGTGTCAAGTATGAGGAAGCTTTCTGGAAATATATCCTGGAAGGCGGAGATTTGGACAAAATCGTTGCTGATGTGAACAAGCGTTACAATGAAGCTTTGGATAAGGCGATTGCTACAGGAGAAGTCAAAGTCAAGCCAGACCCAACTTTCGATCCTGCTAAAATGCAAGGAACTTTTGCGAAATAGCAATGAATTTGGAGCTTGTTGGCTTGATGCCGACGGCTCCGACTTTTTCAATCAGGAGGTGGAAGGTAGATGAGAAAATGGAGAGAACATATCCCGGGCTTCGGATTTACACTGCCTAGTCTATTATTGACGCTAGTGTTTGGTGTGTATCCCATTTTTTGGGCGATGAGGTATATGTTTTACGATTATAAGGGCTACGGCAAGGAACGATTCGTTGGTTTTGATAATTTTTCTAGATTATTTGAGGATCATACGTATTGGGATTCTGTGGTGAATACCTTCGTATATGCAGGAGGAAAGCTCATTCTGACAATTCCGCTGTCACTTATTTTGGCAGTGATATTAAATAGAGGTTTGCGCGGAAAGCATTTGCTGAGGGCGATTTATTTTATGCCGACAATTGTAAGCGCATCGGTCATGTCTGTTGTGTTTTTTATCATTTTCAACTCCTATAATGGCATATTGAATCAATTTTTACTTCGCTACCATTTGATTTCCAAAAATATTGATTGGCTTGGGCCAGATCATGCCATGCTCAGTGTTATTGTAATTGCGGTATGGGGAGCCGTTGGAAACTACATGCTGCTCTTTCTGGCAGGACTGCAGAATATTCCAAACGATGTTTATGAGAGTGCTTCGTTAGATGGGGCGAATGCGACACAGAAGTTTTGGTATATTACAGTTCCCATGCTCGGTCCTGTTATGCAAATGGTCATTATGCTCGCGATTATTAACTCCTTGAAGGGGTATGAGAGCATCATGGTGTTGACTGAAGGCGGCCCTATTGGTAAGACGGAAGTTATGTTCCTCTATGTGTATAAATTGTTCTTCCCGCTGTCGACGTCGGGTTCGAGTCTGGAACAGCAGATTGGATACGGCAGCGCCGTCGGTTTTGTTACTGCGATGATTGTCGGTATTGTAACTTTGATTTATTTCTATGCATCCAAACGGATGAATAAGGTGTTCTAGGTGTTCTAGTCAGCCATGTCCGTGTAAAACGGAAACTTACAGGAGGTATCCCGATGACAACGGAAGTCGTAAAGCTTCAGCGATCCGTAATTCGCACATGGTCGATAGGACCAGTCGTAAAAAAGACGGTATTATGGATCTTTTTGCTCCTAATCGCGCTGTTAACTATTTTTCCTATCTTGATGGCCTTCTTGGGCTCATTTAAATCTAATGCAGAGCTTACTGGCGGTGCAACGATATTGCCGTCAGAGTGGCATTTCAGCAACTATGCGGAGGTGTGGGAGCAGGCGCATTTCTCCACCTATACGTGGAACAGTTTGTTTATTAGTGTGCTCACGACTGTTGGCACTTTAATTGTAGCTTCGATGGCTGCTTATGCAGTCGATCGTTTAAGTTTTGCCGGGAAGAGTTTCTATGTTGCACTGCAAGCCTCTACGATGTTTATTTCTATTGGGGCAGTGGTTCTTCGTCCGCAGTTCGAGCTCATGGTTAAACTGCACATGAATACGTCACTATGGGCTGTCATTATTATTTTAATTAGCGGCCATGCTTCTATTTTCTTTATTCTGCTTAGCTTCGTAAAGGCGATACCCAAAGAGTTAGACGAGGCTGCGATGATGGATGGCTGCTCGAAGCTGTGGATTTATACCCGAATCATTGTTCCACTATTAACTCCTGGACTTGGTGTTGCAGCTTTGTTCACATTCAGGCATGCATGGAATGAATACATTTTGCCGCTTGTGTTTACGATGAGCCAGCCGAAGCTGCAAGTGTTGACAGTTGGACTCGCAGGTCTGCGCTACGGGATCTCTTCTGCGGCTCAGACACACTTTATGATGGCTGGCGCTTGTTTGTCCATTTTACCGTTGCTGATCGTGTACATATTGGCTAACAAAACGTTCATGCAAGTGACTTCCGGTTCCATTAAAGGTTGATAGGTCCCCAATGCGGAAAGGAGACATTGTTCATGAATGCACCACGGTTGAAAAAGCTGCTGCGTAACTTCCATGATCCAGCGTTTTTGCAAGCTGTAGAGTTGCTGCGCGAACAGGCTCAAAGTGCAATGGAGATCCGTTATACGATCACGGAGAAGGAATATGGTAATTGGGGACATTATTATTATTGCCATCATGACGGAAGTCCCCTTCGCTTTGAATGGAGCAAGCCTAGGCAGCACGTATGTTCCGTTTGTTGTAAAGAATGGAGCGGTGAGCCTTATAATGCCGCCTGGGTGACACTGGCACACTCAAAACTAGGGATCGGTATGAAACAGCTTGCGGTCTATAGTCTGACTACGAACGGAGACGAGGCTGCGGCAAAAGTAAAAGATGTTCTGTTAGCCTACTCCCAATTCTATGAAGGCTATGAGGTGCATGGAAATATTCCCTACAACGGGCCTGGCAAGCTGTTTGCGCAAACGTTGGACGAAGCTCACTGGATCATTGATTTGTGTTATGCCTTTCAGTTCATCGCAAGCAGGCTTACAGAGGATGAGAAACAATGTATTCACGATGGGTTGCTTAGACCTTGTGCGCAGTTTCTCATTAATCATAAGGAGTATCAGCTTCATAATCATGCTTTGCTGATTACTTCAGCTATTGGGATGCTGGGATTTCTGCTTCAAGATAACGAGATTCACCGGGCGGGTCTAGAAGGGCCTCACGGTTTGCTCGATCAGTTGGAGCGAGGCGTTTTGGAAGACGGCATGTGGTATGAAGGTAATTTTCAATATCATTTTTACGGCTATCAGTCTTTACTTCAGTATGCGATTCTTGTGGAAGGCACGGTGTGGGAACTAAAAGACAACCCTACACTAAAGAAAATGTTTGATTTTCCGTTGGGGCATATTTTACCGGATGGCTCGCTGCCGAATATGAATGATGCGAGCTACAGAATGGCTGTTCCAACTTTAGCTCCTCATTATGAGATAGCGTTTGCGTGGTACAAGGATGCTGCATACAAAGAGCTGCTGCAACTTGCCTATGGTTTAATCGGTACGGATGGCATACCGCATTATACGGCTTCTTCCGTTGATCGTAACTCTCTGGAATCTTTGTGGTTTGGCGAGGATTTGAACGAAACGTTGATAAGCAAAGAGAGCGGGGGCTGTACTCCTTCTTTGGCTGAACAGATCGTCACAGATAGTACTTCTGAAGTTAGCGGTCTGACGAAGCTTGTCAACCGGGCTGGATGGCACCTGTTAATCAAACATAGCACGTTCGGCGGAGAACATGATCATATGGATCGCCTCGGCCTATCATTTTGCGCCGGAAGTGTGCCGCTTTTCATCGATCCAGGGACGACTGCTTATGGCGTGCCTGCGCACTACGGCTGGTTTAAGCACACCTATTCTCACAATACGGTATGCTTAAACGGCAAGGATCAGCCGCCAATTGACGGCAAGCTGCTGCAATACCTCCGAGAGGATTGGGGCTCGTGGGTGGAATGCGCTGCGGAGTGGAACGTCGAGGGATGCCGCATGCAAGGATCCATCATTTTGCCGCCGGATATGTGCCCTTGGGATGAGCAGACTTACCGTGGAGCGAGTATTCGGAGAATTAGCGCACTGACCGATAATCTGCTGCTTGATCTCGTTAAAGTTAAGATCCCTGCGGAGCGGGAGATCGACCTCTTGTATCATATTAGCGGCCGTTTGGCGGACGAGGAATCCTGGCAGCCTTACGATGGCATGGTGAGTGGGCTTTCACAGGAATGGCTGAAGGAGAAACAGAGTAGGACACTCAAACAGGCGGATTCTTTCCTTTGGCAGATGAATGAGGGTACGCTGTTGCAAGCAAGTTGGTGCTCACAACCAGCTAAACTAATCACAGCTATCACACCTGACAATCCGATTAACGGCTCCAGACAAACGTTCGTGCAGCGGGTGCCAGGTTCGGTAGGACGTGAAGTTATCTTTATCAATGCCTTTACTTATAAACCGGATAGTGGGGATAGACAATTGGAACAGCATTTACGACTACATGTTCAAGCTGGAGAGGAGGGAAACATGCTGCTTCGCCTCAGCTCGGAGAGTAGAGAGAATGTTTGGATATTGGAGTGGACAGATAAAAAGGCTGCACTCAAGTTAGTGGATTAACTTGTGTAACAGGACCGATTTTATTCCTGAAGGAGCTATAAGATGAAGCCGAATATTTTACTGATTTCTGTTGATCAAATGCGAGGCGATTGCCTAAGCATCCTGAACCATCCCGTAGTGGACACACCTAATCTTGATCAATTGGCGCGCTCCGGTGTGCTGTTTCGAAACGCTTATTCCGCGACGCCAAGTTGTATCCCTGCAAGGGCAGCCATGCTTACGGGCATGAGCCAACGAAGTCACGGCAGAGTTGGCTATCAAGAGCATGTGCCGTGGGACTACGAGCATACACTGCCCTCGGTGCTGTCAGCAGCCGGATACCATACACAATGTGTCGGCAAAATGCATGTATCTCCTGCGCGCAATTTATGTGGTTTTCACAATGTGATTCTGCATGACGGCTACTTGCATTATAATCGTATGCGCACAAAAACGGCCTCAGCCGAATTCTTCGATAATTGCGATGATTATCTGCCTTGGCTCCGTGAGCGGGCAGGGGCGACAAGCGATCTACTGGATCTGGGTCTTGATTGTAATGCCTCCACGATGGCGAGGCCTTGGCATTTGTCCGAGTCGCTGCACCCGACGAATTGGGTAGTTACCCAATCGATTGATTTCCTGCGCCGTCGGGATCCGCGCAAACCCTTTTTTCTCAGCATGTCCTTCGTTCGTCCTCATCCGCCGTTCGATCCACCGCAAGCTTTTCTCGATATGTACCTGAATGCGGATATGCCAGAGCCTGCAATTGGAGAATGGGTGGACGATCATGATGTGGAGAGAAGCGGCTTGGACCCCATTACCTACAAAGGTATTGTTCCTAAAAACAGGCTAAAACTGGCGAGAGCTGCTTACTATGCTTTAATTACACATGTCGATCATCAGATCGGTAGATTTATGCAAGCCATGCATGAGTACGATGTTCTCAGCAATACGGTTATTCTCTTCGTATCCGATCACGGCGAGCTGTTAGGTGACCATCATTTATTCCGTAAGGCGATGCCGTATGAAGGCAGCGTGAAGGTCCCTTTTATATTAGCTGATCCAGGTGGTCTTTTACATTTGGATAAAAATACGAAAAACGATCATGTTATCGAAATCAGGGATATTATGCCGACATTGCTGGAGGCGGCCGGTGTGCCGATTCCTGAAACGGTCGAGGGCATGAGTGTAATCCCGTTGGCAAAAGGAGAACGCATCACCTGGCGCGAAGTCCTGCATGGCGAACACATGTTTAGAGCGATGTCGAACCATTACATGACAGACGGTGTCCAAAAATATATCTGGTTTTCCCAAACAGGGAAAGAACAGTTGTTTGATTTAAGGAACGATCCTCAAGAACTCAAAAATTTGGTTGATGATACGCTGTATAATGCCAGTCTGAAGAACTGGCGTGAACGACTGGCAGCTGAATTGGCAGACCGAGAGGAAGGCTACAGTGACGGGAAACAACTTATTGCTGGCCAGACTCCGCAAACGGTGCTATGGACAGTCCACGAGCACGCGGGAAAGGAATAAAAAGCGGGGAAGGCGAAGCGGGTTGTGAGGTTTCGGGATGGGAGATTGAATGAAGTTGAATAGTGTTTATAAGACCGGGACCTCTTGGGAAATAAGGGGTTCCGGTTTATTTTGTAACCCTAAGTAATTATTCAATTCACTTTCCATCTATTAAGGGCTTTCAGTGTTTAGGTGTTTGTGGACTCCGTTTTCTAAATTAATGATAGAATAAAACAGAAAATATCATTATTATTGGTAGTATTATTCATAGACAAAGGTATTGGAGGAGTAAACAACATGATAATTCGTCAAGTTAACGAGAGTGATGCGGGATTACTGAATCAGTTATTTAAGAAGGTTGACGGTGAAAGCTCCTATTTGTTGTATGAACTCGGAGAAAGAAAATCAACCGAAGACGAAGTTCGTGATCAAATTCGGAAGCTTATAAATAGCGGTAACTCGACCATCTTTGTGGCGGAATCGGAAGAAGGAAATCTTGTAGGCTACTTAATAGCCGTTGGTGGTGAGGCCGCACGCAATAAACATAGCGTCTACCTTGTAATTGGCATTATGAAGACATATACCGGTCAGAAAATCGGAACTAAGTTGTTTGAAGCATTGGAGCAATGGGCCAGAACCAAGGGAATTGTCCGTCTTAGCCTTGGGCTGATGGAGCCAAATCATACCGCACTGGCCTTGTATACGAAAATGGGGTTTGAAATGGAAGGGCGCAAAAAGCATGTCTTTTATTTGAATGGACAATTCGTTGATGAGTTGATCATGGGCAAGCTGTTAAACCAAACAGTAAGAGAGGAGAAGTAACGGGATGTTTACAGTACTTGTGGCAGAAGATGAAATTTGGATTCGCAGCGCCATTACGGAAATGATTGAGCGCTTGGACTCGGACTTTACTGTTGTGGCAGAGGCAGCTAATGGTGAGGAAGCGTGGAATTACATACAGGAGTGCTGGCCGACTATCTTGATAACGGATATTATGATGCCCAAGAAGGATGGATTATGGCTTATCCAACAAATCTCGAAATATAATATTCCGATCGTCCCGATCATAGTGAGTGGGTATGACAACTTTAACTATGCGCAGCAAGCGATGCGTCACGGAGTGTCCGAATACTTGCTCAAACCGATTAATGAAGATGAATTATCTGGAGCATTGAAAAGATCCATTCAAAAACTCCAAGGATTTACTGAGATGCGCAATGCCTGCTTACGGATTCAATCATTTATTGAACAACTTTCCGAGCTGGATAAGCAAGAGCTCATGCTAGAACAACAGACACTCACAAGCTATATTTTGAAGTTGAAAGTGACTCATCCAAGTATCCGTTCCAGCTATTTTCGTATCTTAATCAACAAAATGAACGACCTTATTACAGGTGTGTACCCCGAATTTGAACGTGTATCAATTGTCGGGACGGGAGAGTCGGAGTTGATGCATCATGTTCGGAGCTTAACGGAAACTTGGTTGAAACACTATAAGGATCATTCCAGATCCAGCATAAAAATCGTGATCAAAAAAGCGTGCGAGTATATTCAAAGTCACTACGCCGAAGATCTTCAACCTGCGAAGATAGCGGAAATGTCCTTTATGAGCGAATCTTACTTCGGTACCTTGTTCAAAAAGCAAACCGGCTCCACCTTCATTCATTATTTAAATCGGGTTCGTATTGACAAGGCCAAACAACTGCTGCTTGATCCTGAAATGAAAATTTACATGGTAGCAGATCGGGTTGGTTTTGTAACATTGCCTTATTTTAACCGGGTGTTTAAACAAATGGTCGGCATGTCGCCAAATGAATATAGAAAGAGCATGGGTTTGTGAAATGAGGGTGAAAAGTACATCCATCAATGTGAAAATGACCGTCGCTTTTTTGAGTGTTAGCCTTATTTCCATTTTGCTTCTCGGTTATTTTTCGAACGTCTACTACAGTAAAGCTGTGGAAAAAGATTTTTTCAATATTTCTAAAGAAGCGGTTACCCGCTTAAATCATCATATGGAATATTATTTCAAGCAGATTCGCCAATCGTCTTCATCTTTGGTTCAGAGCCAGATTGTCCAGCAATGGCTTGCGGGAGATCCATCAGTGGAGATTGAAGACCTTGGAAAAGATTTGAAAAGATATATAGCGCTCGATTATTCGGAAATCGCAGGAATGGGTTTGGTCGCAAGCGATGGACGGCTTGTTTCGATTACTGATTATTACGGTTCACAGAAAATAGAGCAGCAGCAGCGATGGTCCGAGTTTCCTTTAGTCCAAGAGATGAAGGTTATGCCGACCCATACTTTATCGAATAATCAAACCAATGGGGAACCTATTCTGACGTTGCTAATCCCGATTTACAGCACAAGGACACTGGAACTAAGCGGGATGCTCATTATTGATCTGAAGCTAACAGAATTAGATGCAACCTTTAGTCGTTCCAACCTAGGCAAAACAGGCATATTCTTTGTCCTATCCAAAGACGATATTGTCATCTATCACCCTGAGAGTAAGTGGCTTGGACTGCCTCGCTCCGAGACAGATCTAGCACCGCTTGATCTGAAAAAATCAGAGCAAACTTCCGTACAGATGTGGCAGGGGAAAAAGATGTTAAACGCTGTGATTGAATCTCAAAGTACAGGATGGTCTATTGTTACACTCGTTCCCTTCGACGAAATGAACAGCGGACTTGTTGCGGCTCGCAATTCCACTTATATTGTCATCTTTATTATTTTCATAGGAATTGTGCTGGTAGTCCCTCTATTGTCTTTTCGATTCGTTCAGCCGATCCTTAAGCTGAAAAGATTAATGGGACAAGTCGCTAAAGGCAATTTAGACGTAAGGGCGGATATGATACCCGGACATGATGAGTTTCAGCAATTGAACCTCAGTTTTAATGTCATGATTCAACAGTTGAACGACTTAATGGTGACTGTTGCGGATTTAAAGGTTCAGGAGGTGCAGAGTCAACTTCGACAGAAGGTGGCCGTCATTCATGCTCTGCAAAATCAAATAAACCCTCATTTGCTATATAATTCATTAGAAATTATCCGTAGTCTAGCCTATTTGGAAAACGTTCCCATGATTGAAACGATGTCCCGTAATTTGGCCGATTTATACCGCTATACGGCAAAATGGACCGACATGACGGTATCTCTAAAGGAAGAGCTTCATCATTTGAAAAAATATCTTGAAATTATTCATATCCGTTTTCCTAAGTATTTTCAAAGTGAAATTGAAGTTCCGGAACAGTACCTATCATCTGAAATTGTCAAACTTACGCTGCAACCCATTGTCGAAAATGCAGTTAAATACGCAATAGAGCCATTAGGCGGAAGAGGGACTATTCTAATTAGCGCCTATACGGTAAATAACGATCTCATTATCGAAATCACAGACAATGGTCCTGGATTCGAGAAAGATGAGATTATGGAACTAAAGAAACGGTTAACTTACATGACCTCCCACATCGACGAGGGGATCGTAAAGCAGGATTCGTTAGGATTGACTAATGTTCATGCTCGGCTCGTCATGAAATATGGAGAGGAGTATGGCATTACGCTGGCTTCGTATCCCAAAATGGGATGTGTTATATCTGTGAGGATACCTTATCGTATTCCTGAATCCACCTTCCCTAATGAAATAGAATAAGATAAGAAAACAAGGTTTTGTGTAACGAACTGCATGCTTATTTCCGATATAATGATCCTAAATCATAAAGTATTAACCATATTGGAGGGGAATTGACAGTGAGAAAATGGCTACTTACAGCGTCATCACTTGTGATTTTGACGTCTAGCTTAGTTGGTTGCAGCAGCAGTAATGAACCCGCGACGCAATCGGTTGCAGGTACAAGTACACCCACTCCAGTAGCGACGGCGAAAGATGACAAAGCAGAAAAACTGACGATAACGATGATGACCAACAGCTGGGAAGGCGGAGGGTGGCAGGAAAAGAATCCAATTATTGATGAATTAAACAAGAAGCTTAACATTGATCTGAAGATTCAGTGGGTGCCCGGTGACAACTATAAAGAGAAACTAAATGTCATGGCAGCTTCTAACGAATTCCCGGACGTATTCATGGTATATACCGCCGAATTTGCGAAATGGATCGACAAGGGCTTGTTCATGGATCTAAAGCCTGAAATCGATAAGTATCCGAACCTAAAGAAGTACATACCTGAATCGCAGCTCCAATTTATGAGCCCGAAAGGCAAGTATTATGGACTTCCTTATTATTCCACAGATATTCGGGATTCTCTCGTAATTCGTAAAGACTGGCTTGATAAGCTTGGATTGAAGGTACCAACAACGACGGACGAGCTGTATGATGTTGCCAAAGCATTCGCAACAAAGGATCCAGACGGAAACGGACAGAACGATACAATCGGAATGTCTTTCGCTGTCACAGCTAGCACCGGTGCGTTTACGGATAATGATCATATTCGGTATGCATTTGGCTTGGGTAATGTATGGAAAGAGATAAATGGTAAGATTGTTCCGGTGCAAGAGCAAGTCGAAGAAACGAAAGCATTCGCCAATTACTACCGCAAAGCGTATGCAGAAGGCGTTCTTGACAAAGATTTTGCAATTAACAAAATCGGTGATCCGCTTGAGAAATTTACGGCAGGCAAGCTTGGCATCAGTTGGATTAATCCGAACCAGTATTTCGATAAAGTCGAACCCACTCTATTGAAAGTACAACCGAAAGCCGAAGTGCTTCAGATCGACCCTCCTACGGGACCTAATGGGGGGCGCGGAACTAAAACCTTCACGCCGGGCACTACCAAATTTGTCATCAATGCGAAAATCGATAAAAAGAAGCAGGATCGCATTATGCAATTCATGGACTATTTGCTATCCGATGAAGGCGACAATTTGACTCGCCACGGTATTGAGGGAGTTCACTACAAGAAGACAGCGGATGGGAAGTTCGAGAAACTTGACGAATTTGAGAAAGATCGTCCGTACTTAATCCCATCGTGGTTCCTACGAAGATATGACCCGATGATTCTTGTTCGTAAGTGGGACAATCAAGATTTGGTTGGCAAAATCAAAAATTTCTACACGAACAATGCCAAGTACCCTATTTATAACCCTGGAGCAGCATTTAACCCAGAAACAAGTGCAAAGCTTTCAACCCCGCTCAACGCCAAATATGTGGATACCTTGGTAAAAGTGATTTCCGGCAAGGAACCTGTGGAATCCATCGATAAAGCAGTACAAACATGGAAATCAGGCGGTGGAGATAAAATCGTAGAAGAAATGAATGCAGAATACGCGAAATCTAAATAAAAACCACGAGCCCTCCTTTTTGGAGGGTTCTCTATTAGGAGGTGAAGAATGATAATGTCTAAACGACTTGTATGGAGACAATGGACCAGAGGAGTTCCGCTGTATTTGATGATTTTACCCGGACTATTGTTTTTTCTGCTGTTCAAATATTTGCCAATGGCAGGCATTGTCATCGCCTTTCAGCAATACGACCCGTTTCTAGGTTATCAGGACAGCCCTTGGGTTGGACTGATGCATTTCAAGAATTTGTTTTCCGAACAGGACTTTTTGCTGCTGTTGAAAAACACCATGATTCTCAGTGCATTCAATTTGTTTCTGTTTTTCCCTATACCGATTCTTCTTGCTGTTTTATTAAATGAAGTAAGAGTTTCCTGGTTTCGTAAAACGATGCAGACTATTGTCTATATGCCTCATTTCTTATCCTGGGTTGTCATTGTCGGCATCACAGTGCTGCTGTTTGCCACACAAAGCGGCGGAATCAATCAAGTGCTTGCAAACTGGAATTTACCTAGACTCGAGCTGTTGACTGATATGAATTATTTCCGTTATATCTACTTGTTTCAAAATATTTGGAAAGAAGCTGGCTGGAGCGCGATCATTTTCCTTGCGGCGCTTGCTTCGGTGGATCCGAGCTTGTATGAAGCAGCAGTTGTAGATGGAGCGGGACGTTGGCGACAGATTTGGCATATTACGCTGCCAGCGTTGCGCACGACGATTATTATCTTATTTATCTTAAGACTCGGAAGTGTGATGGAGATTGGCTTTGAGCATATTTATCTCATGCAAAACAGCTTAAATCGCGAAGTTTCCGATGTGTTCGACACTTACGTGTACCGGAACGGGGTTATGCAGGGAGAATTCAGTTATACAACGGCCGTTGGGCTGTTCAAATCCGTTGTCGGACTTGTGCTGATCATTATTGCTAACTTCGCGTCTAAGAAGATTGGAGAGGAAGGGGTGTACTAATGATGCGTAAATTCGATGCACGGGGCAAGAACGCTTTGTTCACCACTCTCGTTTACGGCTTACTGGGTGTTACATTAATCCTGATACTGCTTCCACTTCTTTATGTGCTGATCAGTTCTTTTTCAAGCAAACACGAAATTGCAACCAGAGGTTTTTTTCTTATTCCGCACGAGTGGGTGATTGATGCCTACGGTTATTTGCTCAGCAACGAGAATTTTAAAACTGCCTTTTCTAATTCCGTTACCATTACGGTGGTAGGCACACTAATTAATATTGTGTTTACCAGCTTGATGGCTTATGGGCTATCCAAAACGTGGTTGAAGGGACGCAGAACACTGAATTTTATTGTATTGTTCACGATGCTATTCAGCGGGGGGATGATCCCCACTTATCTGGTCGTACGAGAACTTCACTTGCTCGACAGCTATTGGTCTTTATTTCTTGTTGGAGCCATCGCACCCTTCAACTTAATTGTGATGCGTAGTTTCTTTCAGAACATTCCGCCCGAACTCGAAGAAGCAGCTAAAATCGATGGTTGTAGTGAACTGCGCCTATTCTGGACGATTGTCATACCACTGTCGATGCCTGCCATTGCTACTTTCACACTGTTTTATGCGGTGCATAATTGGAACACTTATTTCTTAGCCATCTTGTATATCAATGATTCTTCGAAATGGCCGCTGCAAGTGTTTCTGAGACAGATGCTGATCGTATCGGAATCGAGCATGGAGAACCAAGCAGGAAGTTTTGAATTCGGACCGGCTGTTAAAATGGCTGCAGTCATCTTGACGGCGCTCCCGTTGCTGATTGTTTACCCTTTCATGCAAAAATACTTCAACAAGGGGATGCTTCTCGGTTCAGTAAAAGGTTAATTCATAGGAGGTTGTAGTTATTATGCGAATTTTGCTGCTAGATCTAGATTCGTTAAATCCTGAACATTTGGGCTGTTACGGCTATCGTCGTAACACCTCTCCCAATATAGACTCAATAGCTAATCAAGGAATCCGATTCACGAATTACTATACATCGGATGCTCCCTGCTTCCCTTCCAGAACGGCACTGATGACGGGACGATTCGGTATTCATAACGGAGTCGTTGGCCACGGCGGAACTGCGGCAGATGTCCGTTATGAAGGGGCTGAGCGTGGATTCCGCGATCAGCTGTCCAAAGACAGCTTGCCCGCATTTTTGCGTACTGTCGGATTAAAAACGACTCTGATTAGTCCCTTTGCCGAAAGGCATGCTTCCTGGTCGTTCTATGCAGGGTTCAACGAAATGCACAACACCGGAAGAAGAGGGATGGAGTCCGCAGAAGAGGTGACTCCCTCCGTCTTAAAGTGGATTGAACAGAATGGTGAGGAAGACAATTGGTTCCTATATGTGAATTATTGGGACCCGCATACGCCATATCGCGCACCGGAAAGCTTTGGTAATCCTTTTAAGGATGAGCCATTGCCCGATTGGTGCACAGAAGATATGCTTCAGCGCAACAAGGAGAAAGTCGGACCCCACAGCGTTCATGAAATCAATATGTTTGACAATCATACGTACCCGCAATACCCGCGTTACCCAGGCGAAATTACCGATATGGACAGCATGAAAATGATGATCGATGGATATGATTGCGGGATTCGCCATATGGACGATCATATCGGCCTGTTGTTTCAATCTCTGGCTTCCAAAGGCGTTCTGGAGGACCTAGTGATCATCATCACCTCCGACCATGGAGAAAACATGGGCCAACTAGGCATTTACGGAGAACACGGAACTGCCGATCAGGGTACTTGCCGTATCCCTATGATCATCCGATGGCCTAATGCCCCTGAGGGACTTGTTAATGAGGGTTTGCACTATCATTTGGATTTATTGCCGACGTTAGCCGATCTGTTTCAAAAACCTCCAGCTTCAAGCTGGGACGGACAGAGCTATGCATCTGTACTGAAGGAGGAATCGTCTTCTTCCAGCGGACGTGAGTATCTGGTTGTTTCCCAATGTGCGCACGTCTGTCAAAGAAGCGTCCGGTTCGGAGATTGGCTGTATATACGCACCTATCATGACGGCTATCACCTATTTGACGAAGAGATGCTATTTCATTTACGCGAGGATCCATTGGAACAGAACAATATAGCTTCACAAAATAGGCATATCTGTAAGGATGCGGTGTATTACTTGAATCAATGGCATGATGACATGATGAAGTCAATGCCGTTCGATACGGATCCATTGTGGACGGTAATGAAAGAAGGAGGCCCTTTTCACGCGAAAGGGTATTTAAGGGCTTACTCGGAGAGGCTGGAGCTAACTGGTAGGGGACATGCTGTATCTGAACTCAGGCGTCGCCACCCCCGTGAATTTGAGTAATCTTAAATAATTTTTTATTGGGAGGAAGCAACAATGTCGGAACAAGTGAAAGATCAACTACCTACGGTATTAGTGATAAGCATTGATGGATTGTCCTTTAACAGCTGGAATCGGGATAATGTACCGATGCCCAACTTGAAAAAGCTTGCGGAGCGAGGTGCAAAAGCTAGAATGAGAAGTATTACTCCAACTGCTACCTGGGCGATTCATACAAGTCTCGCATGCGGTACGGATCCCCGTAAACATGGCGTGTTGGGGAATTGGGTCATTGACAGAGAAACCAATTCGGTTGGAGAGCATTTTGGGGAACGCATGTACCCGAAGGAAGAATCGGTTCATAGTGAGACGATTTATGATGCAGTGAAAAAGCTGGGCGGGACGACTGCAGCGATTTGTTGGCCCAAGACGTTTGGCGCCAAGAGTCTTGATTTCGTCATTCCGGAATGCTACGAACAAGAGTTAATGGAAGCAGGCAGTACGCCAGAATTATGGAAGGAATTAGTAGACCTTGGACTTCCCATGCAAAGTTACGGGCCTTGGAGCAAAGACCATGCACGTGGACAGATGCAGGATTGGCTGACGACCGAGGTGGCCAAGCATATTATTCGTAAACATTCTCCAAATCTTCTGCTCGTTCATTACCTGCTTCCGGACAGCTATCAGCACGACTACGGAACGAACTCTCCAGAACTTGACTGGTCACTAACATATACGGACGAACGCATCGGAGAGCTTATTAAGGAACTGGAAGAGATGGGCCGCTTAGAGGATACTTACGTGGTTGTATTGTCCGATCATGGCTTTTCTGATGCGCTTTGGACATTTTATCCTAACGTTTTGTTTAAGCAGCATGGCTTATTCGATGAAGAGCACCCGGAGCAGAGCAAGGTAATGGCGGTCTCCAACGGTGGAAGCGGATACGCCTACTTGTTGGAACAGGATCCAGAAATGCGTGAAGTACTTCGCTCAAAAGTGCGTTCGCTGATTGGGGAGACTAAGGGAGTGGTGAGATTGCTCGAGTCTGATGAAGACTTCGCCTTATGGGGGCTTCCTGTCGGTGAAGAGCATGCCCGATTTAAACCTGATTTTGTGTTTGAAATGGAACTGGATTGTTTCGTTAACTTTGGGCACAAAGGCAATGATGTCACGGTGGAACGGGCAAAATTCACCGGAATGCACGGTTATTTTTCCGATCGTGATGCGATGAAAGCGATGTTCGTAGCTGCCGGACCTGGGATAGGTCAAGGTCTGACGCTGCCGGAAATCAACATTGTGGATACAGCACCTACGATTGCAGGTTGGTTCGGAATTAATTTACCGGACGCTGACGGGAGAAATCTACAACTGGAACGAGAGGAAGTGTTCCATGCAGGACCAAAAGCTTGACCTTCAGGTAGTTTCGGGTGCATGTGAAGCGTTGCTCAAAGCGGAAGCCGTTTTTTTCGATCTGGACGGGTGCATCTATTTTAGCGATAGGTTAGCAGGTGGAGCCAAAGAGCTGCTTCATTTTCTGGAAGAGAAAAAGAAACAAATAAGGTATGTGACGAATAACTCAACCGATTCGGGCGTACAAGTAGCGGCTCGCTTATCTAGAATGGGGCTGGAGGTCCGGCCGGAATATGTAATGACTGCAACTGAGCTTGTAGGCCTACATCTGGTAAAAGTATATGGAAAAAAGACACTGAAAGTAATCGGCAGTCAGTCGCTGCATGCAGCTTTAGAGCAGTATGGGCATGATGTGCTTCCTTTAGACAGTTCGACTCAGGCACAGATGGTTGTCATTGGTAGGGATACCGAGTTCGATTACAAAAAGCTTCAATTCCTTGTAGAGGAAGCAGATCGTGGTACGCCGCTGCTAGCAACCAATCCCGATCTGACCCATCCAGGGAACAGGGGGCAGAAAGTGCTGGAAACGGGAGCCTTATATGCTCCGGTGGAGGCTATTACGCGTAATAAGGTCGATTACTTCGGTAAACCGGCGCCATACATGTTCCAACTCACTATGGAAAAGTGCGGGATTCAGGGTTCTAAAGCTTGTGTGATGGTTGGCGACAATCTCTATACGGACATTGCCGGAGGTCGCTCGGCTGGGATGAAAACGATTTGGCTGTACGGACCAAGCGGTTCATCGACAATTCCGAAAGATGCTGTGAGTCCCGATTATGCTGTCCAAGATTTGCAGACATTGGCGGGTTTCATTAAAAACTAAGCGGAGGCCAAATGAATGAGTAAACAGGATGCTGCATGTCCAATTGAGGCTATCGTTGACGAAATCTCCGTAAGTCTAGAGCAGGGAATCCTAGAGGGCATTTTCCCGGGGGGAATCTGCAGTTTGGAAGTAGGCAAACATCCTCCCATTGTTATTGCTAGAGGCACTATGGAAGCCGGTCGTAAAGATAAACCTGTTAGTCAAGATACCCTCTATGATCTGGCTTCACTAACGAAGGTGGTTGTAGCGCTGCCGCTTATTTTACGCAGCGTGCAGGCGGGGCGTTTGTCTTTGAACGACCCGATCTTGACCTACCTTCCCGAGCTCTCAGAAGGACAGGATGCCGAAGTTAAGAAGCAGATTACTTTGTACCATCTTCTGACCCATACTTCGGGATTACCCGGATGGAGACCATTTTACCTACAAGGTAATGGTAGGGAGTCTTATCTCCGCTTGATAGCTGAAGAAGCATTGGTCGGCACACCGGGAAGTCAGGTTATTTACAGCGATTTAGGATTTATACTGCTAGGCTTTATTATAGAAAAGGTCTGGGATGAGCCACTCGATCAACTTGCGAGGAGAATGTTATTCCAAGCCAATGGCATGGCTACAGCTTCTTATAAACCACTGGAACAGCATCCAATTCTAGCTTCGAACATCGCTCCAACGGAAGATGGGAACATGTTTGAACGCGGGATGATTACTCAGGACAACGCCTATCAGCATTTAGATCGTCGAGTCCATACATTTCCTTGGCGGCAAGGAGTGATTTGCGGAACCGTGCATGACGGTAACGCCTATTACGGCCTGGACGGGGTGAGCGGACATGCTGGTTTATTCTCGAGCATTTCAGATCTGCAGAACTATATGAAGATTTGGACCGGGAAAACGGAAACCGGATTTATCGATCCCGTGCTTCGCAATTTTGCAACCCGTTCTCATACAAGTACATTTTCTTCGATTCAGAGAGGGCTCGGTTGGGAGGTGTCGCCGACGGGTGGCACTATGAGTGCGGTCATATCCGGATGTACCGGAGGCGATCTGGTTTCGCCCGAAGCATCTGGCCATACAGGATTTACCGGTACCTCGATATGGCAAGATCCGCTTCGTCAGGCTACACTGATTACTTTAACCAATCGGGTGAACCCGACCGTTAGCCTTCAAATCAAACAATGGCGAAGAAGTCATCATAATCGAATTTTTTCAAAATTGAAGGGGAGATAAGCCTATCGGTCGATTGGGCTTGAAATAAGCTTTATCAAAAGAGGGGTGTGCACCTATTAGGGGGCTTCCCCTTTTTTCTAACAGGAAAGGAACGTTCAGGATGGCCCAGCTTATAAAACCACGGCGATTACGCCCCGGGGATACGGTAGGCATTACAGCTCCGGCGAGTCCCGGGGATAGAGAGCAGATTAAAGCGGCTGCTTATTTTCTGGAAAAACTAGGACTTAATGTTTGGCTGGGAGATACCATAACCAAGCAGCACGGTTATCTTTCGGGAACTGACGAGGAACGGGCCCAAGAATTGAATGCCATGTTCGCCGATCCGGACATCAAAGCGATCATCTGTGCAAGAGGCGGATACGGCACTGGAAGAATTGCGGATAGGCTCGACTATGATCTCATTCGGGCCAACCCGAAGATTTTCTGGGGCTATAGTGATATTACTTTTTTGCATGCGGCGATAGGAAGTTTCGCGGGATTGGTTACTTTTCACGGACCTATGTTGATCGATTTGGGCAAAGAAAATGTGCACCCGTTAACCGTTCAAAATTATGATACACTTATCCGTCCGGCGGTTCTGCGCTATACCGAAGAAATATCCCCTCTTCAAACTTTAGTGGAAGGTGAAGCCTTCGGACCTCTAGTCGGTGGGAACATCTCTTTAATTGTAAGTACACTAGGAACGCCTTATGAGCTGGATACGAGGGGGAAACTTCTATTTATTGAAGATATCGACGAAGAGCCCTACAGGTTGGATCGAATGTTAAATCAACTCAAGCTCGCTGGGAAATTTGCCGACGCGGCTGGAATCCTTATATGTGATTTTAATAATTGTGTGCCGAATACACGTATTTTGTCGCTTACTTTAGAGGAGATTTTTAACGATCACATCGTTTCCGCGAGGAAGCCGACGCTCTCGGGATTCAAAATAGGCCACTGCTCTCCGAATATTGCGGTTCCAATTGGCATAGGAGCAAGAATGAACACCTACGAGAAGTTGCTGGCATGTACGGAACCCGGTTTAGAAGCATAAGTTTAAAGAGCTATGGAGGCAACCAATATGAACATGATTCAAAGTGTTGAAGTAATGAGGCAGTCGACTCCGCTCAAAAAGCCGTTTAAAACAGCACTGCGAACCGTGTATAAAACGGAGTCTATTATTGTTCGGATCAAGACCAACGACGGCAGAGTCGGTTGGGGAGAGGCGCCGGCGACCATTGTCATAACTGGCGACAGCTTGGATAGTATCGAGTCGGCAATCGTAAATACCTTCACCCCTTTATTGATTGGAAAAAACTTGCTGGCTTACGAACGCATTCTGCAGGAAATCCATCAATCGATGATTGGGAGCAGCAGTGCTAAAGCGGCAGTAGATATGGCTATATACGATCTGGTTGCACAGTACTGTGGTTTACCCTTGTACCAGTTCCTTGGAGGATATAAGGATCAGATTGAAACGGACTTCACGGTCAGCGTCAATTCGCCAAAGGAAATGGGAGAAGACGCGATTCGTTATGTGCAAGAAGGCTTCAATGTTCTGAAAATTAAAGTTGGCAAGGATAATATCCAAGAGGATATCGCAAGAATGATGGAAATCCGCCGATGCGTGGGAAACAGCGTGAAAATTCGCATAGATGCGAATCAAGGGTGGCAGGTAAAGGATGCTATTCGGACGATCCGTCGTATGGAGGATTTAGGACTTGATATTGAACTGGTCGAGCAGCCAGTGAAAGCTTTCGATATCGAAGGGTTAAAAATGGTTACAGATCATGTGGAAACTCCCATAATGGCGGATGAGAGTGTGTTTACTCCCATTCAAGCCTTTGAGGTGTTGAGAAGTCGCGCAGCCGACCTGATTAATATCAAACTGATGAAATCCGGCGGTATATACAAAGCACAAATCATTAATCAAATCGCGGAAGAGTTCGGTGTTGAGTGCATGATGGGCAGCATGATCGAATCCCGTGTGGCCGTAACAGCTGCAGCTCATTTTGCTGCTAGTAAGAAAAATATTACCCGTTGTGATTTCGATGCTCCGTTAATGATGCTTCAAGATATTGTGGTTGGCGGTGTACAGTATGACGGAAGGGTCATGACTTTTCCAAAAGCTGCGGGACTTGGTATTTTTGACGTGATCCACAGCCAAAGTGTAGTGGGTTCATGAGCACGCCTAAACGAATGACGGTTGTTGTCTCTGTCGCAACGGTATGGACGAAGCCGGAATCTCCAAGGCCTATGGATGAGCCTGCATTGAGGTATCCAGCCGAAATAAGAGAATGGCTGGGCAACATGACGCTTAGAGAAAAACTGGATTTGTGTCTAGCGAACCGGGTTCAAACACAAATACTTTATGGTTCCTCTGTACTTGTCGTGGAAGAACGAGATGGTTGGAGCAAGGTGCATATCCCTCAGCAGGGAACACGTAAGGACGCTTTGGGATATCCTGGCTGGGTACCAAGCTGCCAGCTAGTTGTAGAGGAGGAATCCCCTCTTGGATTGAAGAGAGCGGAAGTGATCTCCGATAAAGCATGGTTGTATAAGAATCCGTCCGAACTGTTGATCGAGTTGAGCTATCTAACCTCTCTTCCTGTCCTGGAGGAAAATGTAGAATGGGTGAAAGTGAAGACTCCAGAGGGGATCGGGTATTTAAAAGCAGATGATATTCGCTTGATCGATGGTCCCTTAGCTACCAAAGTTGGAGAAGCTCACATCGGACGGGGGATCGTGGAGCAGGGGAGGAGGTTCCTCGATCTGCCCTATTTATGGGGAGGAATGTCCTCTTTCGGCTATGACTGCTCCGGTTTTGTTTATGCCATGCATAGATATTTTGGGATTTTAATTCCAAGAGATGCCTCTGACCAAGCAAAGAAAGGAACTCTTGTTGACAAGGAACAGCTGGAACCGGGAGATTTGCTCTTTTTTGCTCATGAAGAAGGAAAGGGAGCAATTCACCATGTAGGTATTTACGCTGGAAACCATCAGATGATACATTCCCCAGAAACCATAAAATGTATTGAGATTGTTGACTTGAGCACATTTAAGTTGATCAAAGAGCATTGCGTATCTAGAAGGTATTGGAAGTAAGGAAGAGTTAAATCTAAAGCCAGCTTAATTGGAGGTGAAATTGTAACCTTCAATTAAACTGGCTATTTGCATTCTTCTCGCTGTTTAGTGCACTTCAATCTCCGCGAACTGCATGCGGTATGGCTGTCCGGCCTCCGTCGTAATTTGCCGAAGCGAAGTGCCTTCTACCTTGACATAACGGGCCGTCTGCGGCGTGAACGAGAAGCTTTGCGCTAGGTGGTTCGGCATCGCGTAGCCTGTTTGTGTCACGACCGTGGTCCAAGGTCCGCCTGCTAAAGCCGCAACCTGAACGGTGAAGTTGAGGGGGAAGCCGGAACCGATATTCCCGAAATCACTGCGTGGATAGAGATCGACCCTTTCGACAGCGCGGTTTGTTCCCAAATCTAGCGTAACAGACTCCGTATGATTAGAGGTCAGGTTGTTGTTGCTGGTCCAGCCTATTCTCCCGGGGACTGACTTTCGCAAGCCATCCTTTATTTTGTCTGCTCCCCAATCCGCGTTTTCAACGGAGCTCGTTGCGGAAACCTACGCGCCCTTCCCAAAGTCAGGCGATGCATATATTTCTACTTCGGCGAGCTGCATGCGATAAGGCTGACCAGCTTCCGTCGTCATTCTGCGCAGGTTCGTGCCTTCTACTTTGACATAACGCGCTGACACGGGTGTAAAGGCGAACCATTGGCCGGTATTGCCAGGCATGGCATAACCGGTTTTGGTGACAACCGTTGTCCAAGGAGCTCCTGGGTTGGTGGCCGTTTGGATCGTGAAATCGTTCGGGAACCCTTGCCCGACATTTCCAGCATCGTTGCGAGGGAAAAGGTTGACTTCGCCCACGATCTGAGTGGCTCCAAGATCGAACGTAATCGACTCGTTGTGGTTGCTTCCCGTATTGCTGGAACTCGACCAACCTGCGGATTTGAAAATAACGGAATAGCGCTGATCGTCGTTTGTTTTCGACTTGCCCCAGCCGTCTTTTGTGCTCTCGTAGGAGCTGGTTGAGGAGACGACAGCTATTGGCATCGGCAACGGACAAGAGCTCGATCTCTCGGAGTTGTTGTCTGACGGCGATAACGAGTTGGACATCATCATCATCGGCTCGCTCAAAAACGTGCTAGGCCCACATCATGATACCGATATCCCCCGTAACTCCGCATGGCCCATCATGTGGAAGAAGGCACCTCGGTATGGGCCGCCGCCAGCGAAGCGATTCGACTTTATCGATTACGGCATGTTTGAGCCGCCAGATTTGCTGCGGCGTTAACCGTAAGCTTGGCTATATAAATATGGGGCTTGGTTCATAACTCGGACCAAGCCCCTTCTATGTCTTTAGAAAGTCTCACTAATATAATGACGGGAATTCAACGAATCGGCATATTTCTTCGGTGACAATCCTTCCGTTTTTTTGAACAGCTTGCTGAAGTAGAAAAGATCACCGATTCCGACCTGATCAGCGATCTCTTCAATCGTGAACTTGTTCAGTCTAAGCAATCGTTTGGCTTCCTCCATCCTCAACCGCAACAAGTATTGCGATACAGATTGTCCTGTCGCCTGTTTAAATAAAGTGCCGAAATATTTAGGTGACAAGTTAGCCCTTGCGGCTAATTCAGGCAAATCGATTTTCTTCTTATACTGCTGTTGCATGAATTGTATGGCATCCAACATCATATCAGCATGGGAGTGATCGATCCATATGCCTTCTTTCGTTGTGAGCTCCTGATGGACAAGTCCCAATAAGCGTAAAAAGGAAGACTTCAACCAGATTTGTGAGTCAGCTCTTGATTCTTGAAATTGAAAGGTTAATTCGCTAAAAGCTTCATGAAACGGATGGATGCGTTTAGGTATCAAGTGTTCCGGAATTTCTAACTCGACGAGTTCAGCATTCGGTCTAGCTTGCAACCATTTAGCATCAGGCATTCCCTCGTTCTGCTTTTGACCTAAATAAACGGAGTAGGGAGAGAAATCAGCTGCTTCGCCTAGAAACACATAGTCAAAGTGGACAGCGAAGCATTGCATGGATTCATTGTCGTTTACGAACATTTCGTTTAATTTGTGTGGACGAATATACAATAAGGCGCCAGGATCCATCGCATATTCGTTGCTTTCGATTCTGAGCCGGCCTGAGCCGCTAACGACATAGATAAACTCGTGGTCATAAATATATCTTTCCGAAAGGTGAGCTCCCTGTGGAATAACGACCTCGTGAACGTATCTAACGTAAGGGGATAACGTTTTGTAGTCGATCCGATAAGCGTTTGCCATTCCTATCAACCCCATGTTCTCGATTTTCTATAGTCTAATCATAGCAACAATAGAGCAGTTTTAATAATGTTTTCTTCATAATAATTCGGTATTTTCCCATTCGACTTTTTTACATAAAGTTCCGAAGTCTCTTCATTCTCCCTGGCTTCATCCCCTTGTAGAATTGAACTATACCACCACCAAGGAGGAAATAAACAATGAGCGTTAATACACCAATTACAGGTGAGCATATTTCATTCTATCGGGAGAATGGCTTCGTTAAAGTCGAGAACATGCTTACTGCCGAAGAGTTGGAACTGCTTCGCGAATATCTGGAGGAAGCCATGCAGACGGACAGCGATCGTTCGGTTAAAACTGATAAGCAGGACGGTTTATACTACCGGGTATTAAATCAGAAAGTAAATACGTGGAGAGATCATGCCGGCATGGGGAAATTCAGCTTTCATGAAAGATTTGCGGAGTCTGCGTTAGCCTTGACGGGCTCTAATGAAATTCGCTTTTTCCATGACCATGGACTGTGGAAAATGCCCAACGATTCCAAGCCGACGCCTTGGCACCAAGATACGCCTTACTGGCCAGTCAATGAGGCCGAAAAAGGGATGATGTCCATCTGGATAGCCTTAGACGACGTGAACGAGCACAACGGCTGCATGGCCTTTATACCTAAATCGCATACACTTGGGAAATTAACCAGTATTGATTTAGCGAATCCCCAAGACATTTTCGATTATGTGGAAGGCGGGCAATTGGACGATCGGAAGCCTGTTGTTGTACCGTTGAAGGCGGGCAGCTGCACCTTCCACAACGGCTTAACGTTTCACTACGCCCATAAGAACGAGACCGACAGACCAAGACGAGCTTTAGCTATTATCTATATGCCAGATGGTATCACATTTAGCGGCAAAGCCCATACCGTTACGAACGGGTTGAATCTGGAGAAAGACCAGCCTGTCAAAGGGCCCCTGTTCCCGTTGTTGGCCAAACGCGAAGCCTAGACACAAAGCAACAAACCCGGAAGTCCATATGTTCATGGACTTCCGGGTTTGTGTTTGTTCTATACCGCTATATCCATCCTGTTCTGTGTGTTTTTAATACATAATTTTATGTCTTATTATCAAAATGTGATCTGTTTTGCAGGTTAAGGTTTCCCCCTTTTTTACTTTCATCGCCCAGCATGATAATTTTATAAGTTAGAAGCAGAGCATTTTGAATTTAATGTTCGAGCCCCTTTGATAAGATAATGTCAAGAACAACAACAGATAACGAGAGGGGCAACAATCGTATGAAAAAGATTAGTCAAACAGTCGTAAGCGCTATCGTAGTTGGTGGTTTGTTGGCAGGATGTTCTTCACAGAGCGATAGTGGAAGCACAGCAAGTACTTCATCATCATCATCAGTACCTAGTCAAACAGATGCATCTGTGAAAAAAGAAGAGAAAGTAAAACTCACCTTCTGGAGAAACTCGGGGAACGATACGGAGAATGCGGCTTACGACAAGTTAGTGGCATCTTTTATGCAGAAGTATCCGAATATTTCCGTGGAAATGACACCGATTCCATACTCGGATTATGACACGAAATTACGTGTATCCATCGCTTCAGGAAGTCCACCGGACATCATGGCGCTAGACGCACCAACCGTCGGTTCGTATGCAAACGCTGGAGCACTTAAACCATTAACTGCCTACTTCAAAGCAGACGGCAATATGGATGATGTTCCGAAATCAACACTTGCGACCTACACGTATCAAAATGAAATCTACATGGCGCCGCTAACCGAATCTTCCATTGCAATGTTCTACAACAAAAAGCTTTTCCAATCAAAAGGCATTCCACTTCCTTCCAAAAACCCAGACGAGCCATGGACATGGGATCAAGTTCTGGATGCTGCAAAAAAAGTTAATGATCCAGCAAATGGCATCTTCGGAATCGACCCTGCGCAAGGTTTTGGCAACGCGGGTGGTACAGCGTACTTCAAGTATCCGATCATTTGGCAGCTGGGCGGCGAGATCATGAGCCCTGATGGTAAAACGTCCAAAGGCTACCTAGATTCGCCACAAACGAAAAAAGCCGTTCAGTTCTTCTCCGATCTATATAACAAAGATAAGGTATCTGCGCTCGAGTATCCACCAGATCCATTCCCGAACGGTAAACTGGCAATTACGATTGATGGCTCGTGGTCTCTGGCTAATTTGAAGGAGAAATTCCCAAATTTCAAGCTGGGAGAAGACTATGATATTGCTCCTTTGCCAAAAGGAACGACACAAGCCGTAGCCAATGGCAGCTGGGCCCTTGGTATTTCCGGGAAAAGTAAGCATCCTGATGAAGCTTGGAAGTTCATCAACTGGGTAACTGGAGAAGAAGGACAGAAAACATACGCTGGAATGACGAAGGATATTCCAGCCCGTTATTCATCAGCGAAGGCGTTCCCAGAACTGAATGAGTATCCGAAGAATATCTTCGTGGTTCAAAATCAGAAGTACGGCAGACCGCGTCCTATCACGCCGATCTTTCCTCAAATGTCGGATGCTGTGAACAAAATGTTTGAGGACGTCACGATTGGTAAACGCAATATCGATGCTTCGATCGCAGAAGCCATTACGACCATTGATAAGGCTTATGCAGATGTCCTAGCACAACAAAAAAAGTAAGCAGATCCAGATAAGTGAGACGAATCATTTCGATGATCGTCTCTTTGTCGTATGATAGATAGAATTAAACATAACGGGGGGATATCATGTTTTTCTCATTGAGGAGCCGTTTAATGGCGATTTTCTCGGTTCTGCTGCTCCTCCCTTTTGCCACATTGGCCTATATACTTAGTGAGGAAGCGACCAAAACGATCAAGTCGTCGATCGAAGCTTCAACGTCTCAAACCATTGAGCAGTTTGCCTCCCATGTGGGGACGCTGCTTACGCAGGTCGAGGATACAGGCAATCAAGTGATGAGCTCTCGAACCACGCAGGATTGGCTTACCGTACATTTAAATCCGGATAGTACGATTCAGGAACGGGTTCTCGTAAAGCAGCGACTGCGAGAATATTTCTCGTCCTATGCAGTAAACAACTCAAGCGGAATATCTCTGAGTGCGTTTGCTGAGGATGCAGGCGGCGTGTGGACACAGGACAAATCGTACAAGAACAGTGAGTGGTTTCAGGCTTTTATAACAGAAAACAAGCGTTGGACTACCGCACACAAGGATGTCGATCAGTCGGATGAATTTATGCGAGTGAGGTCGATTAATAGCTTTCTTTTTCCACTTGTGCAGCTGCAGTCACTGAGAAATATGGGCTTTATCAAGGTGAATTATCCGACAACGCTGCTTCGCAATGCCATTGAAAAGATCCATGTGGGGAAGACGGGGAAGGTAGTTTTGCTGACGCATGAGGGCAAAAGTGTGCTGGATCAAAACCTGTCCGAAGATGGGGACATGCTGGGAAAGGGGCTCCAGCAAATCGATGCCCGTTTTGATGGGGATGCTAGTGGCATCTTTCCAATGGATGTTAAGGGAGAGACGAATCTACTCTTTTTCCGTAAGCTGACTGCTCAGAATTGGACGATTGTCGGAAGTGTTCCTGAGGCTGAATTGTATGAAAAAATCACACACATTCGTCAAACTATGCTCGTCGTAACGGTATTGTTGCTGATTGTTGCGATTCTGACGGCATTTTGGTTATCTGCAGGCATTACCAAGCCGCTTAGTGTGATGGGGAGGGCAATGAAGCATGTAGAGCGTGGGGAGTTCCATCAAGCGCTACACGTAATGCCGAAGGTAGGCGAGGGCCACAGTGAAGTGAACTATGTGACAGCTGTTTTCAAGCAGATGACCCATAGGTTGCGCTATTTGATCGAGACGGAGTTCGAGACGAACTTACGTAGGAAAAATGCTGAATACAAGGCACTGCTGCTGCAAATTAATCCGCATTTCTATAATAATACGCTTGAAATCATAAGCGGGCTGGCGGCTATGAAACGGGAAGACCTTGTGATGGATGCGACAGAAGCTTTGGGCAAAATGATGAGATACTCGCTCAACCTAGGAAGTGATTTGGTTCGAGTGACGGAGGAAATGGCTTATATTAGGGATTATTTGTTCATTCTCCATTTGAGACATGAGGAGCGATTGCAGGTAGTGATCGAGGAAGATTCCGCGGCAGATCATTTTGTGATTGCCAAATTTATCATTCAACCCCTGGTGGAAAATGCCGTGAAGTACAGCTTGGAGAAGGATTGCGTAGCACGGGTTACATTGATGACGCAGCTGCAGGAGGATAAACTGCTGATAACCGTGAAGGATAATGGCATTGGCATGTCCCCTGATTTAGTACACAATCTACTCGACGAGCTCAATTCAGGTGATTCCGTGGCGATTCTAAGTACAGAGGGGCAGAGTATCGGGCTTCGAAATGTGTTATCACGATGTCGGTTAAATTATGGGGAACAATTTCATTTAGAGCTGCATTCTAAGCTGGGGGAAGGGACAGAATTGAGCTTAATTCTGCCACTGATAAGGAGCTGACAACCGAGATGTACAGAATCATGCTGATTGATGATGAGGTCGGCGTTCGTAACAGTATCAAAGCCAAAATTGATTGGACATCCGCAGGATTCGAAATCGCGCTTGAAGCGGCGAATGGTCTGGAAGCTCTGCAGCTTCTAGAGGATCACGCGTTGCCGGATGTTATCATTACCGATGTGCGCATGCCTCAAATGGACGGGATTGCTTTTGTTAGTGCATGCAAGGAAAAGTACCCTTCACTTCGCATCATTGTGCTTTCGGGTTACTCGGATTTTGAATATATGAAGGCCGCGATTCAACTGGGTGTGAAGGATTATCTGCTCAAACCCGTGGTTCGCAGTGAACTAGCCGCACTTCTTGGCAAGCTTGCCACAGAGTTGGAAGAGGATCGCAATCGCATGTGGGAACAGGATCAAGAGGAAATCAAAAATCACCAACAACTAAAAATAATGCAGGAGCAACTTCTCTGGCAACTGGTTAAGGATGAATGGTTCAGCGCGTCTTCTATGAAGGAACGAATGGAGCAGTTGCAGTTATCCGCTTTAGCAGTTGATAATGTGTATGTTCAGTTTGTCACGGTCGAGATGCGAATTCCACCAGGGAGATTGGATGATTGGAGTGAACGGAAAGACTTACTCTACCTAGCTTTTCAGATGCTTTGCCGGGAGTCTGCCCAGAAGTGGGAGCATATCTATTCCTTCTACGCTATGAGTCATCCGGCGATGATACATTTTGTTATTTTGGTTCAAAATGTCGAGCATGACCGCTTCTTGGCTAACTTCGTGCGTAAACTGAAGCGGGATATCCAAAGCTACCTCAAAGTAGACAGCGTACTCGGCATCGGAGAGCCCATTAACGGTTTGAGGCAGCTCAAAGATGGATACGCATCAAGCATGCTGGCCTGGAGCCAAAGCACGATCCATTCTGATAAGGCCGAGCTGCATCGGAACATGCTCGCCATGACGCATACCTTTTCCCCCGATGTGGAGAGAAAACTGATGCAAACCATCGAAAATCTCGATATGGCATCATTTATGAAGCAACTGCACAGCATTTTTTCTACGGATCGAGATACGCCGATGTTTGTATTCACCTTTTTGACGTTACGCATTATTCTCTTGTTTACTGCCATTGCGAAGAAATTTGAACTTGGAGATGCGTCTCTGCAGAGCTACCTGTGGAACTGCCAAATGACCGTGCGAGACTACTCCTCCAGGGAGCAGGTGTTGGGGCAGCTACATGATATGGCAGAACTGGTCATGGAGGAAGTGAGGAAAACCAGGTTCTCGAGCGGTCAGCAAATGATGGAAGCTATACGTAACTATGTGGATGAAAATTATTCCTATGAGCTCACGTTAGCATCGCTTGCAGCTATGTTTCATCTCAATGAAACGTACTTGTCAGGACTGTTTAAGCAGCATGTGGGGATGACTTTTAGTGATTATGTCACGAAGTTGCGATTGAACAGGGCTGCGGTTTTGCTCAAAGAAAGTGAGCTCAAGCTGACGGATATCGCTACGTTGGTTGGGTACTCCAGTTCGAGTTACTTTAGTACGGCTTTTAAGAAGTTTTATGGGAAGGGACCGAAGGAGTATCGTGAGGAGCTTTATCGAACGAACTGATCACATATAAATATAGGCTTTTTATACTAGCTGACACTCATATGAAATTTCTAGAAAAAGCGAATATTTGAAAAACAAAGGAGCTACGTAGTGTTTGCGCAGCTCCTTTGTTTTTGCATGTAAGAGTGTTTTCTTAAAAATTGTTGACGTGGTAAGACTCGTCACGACCTGCAAATCATTTTAAAAGCAAACTCCCAATAATATTGAAATCATTCTTCTCTCTGACTCGGTACAATAGCGATACATCAAAATAGACAACGAGTAGAAGGAGGAACCATGCTGAAGAAATTAGGGTTATGGGTGGCAGGTAGCGCCGCGATCATACTTATGGGTTGGGGAGTGACGTCTTTGGTAACAGGTGATGGTAAATCGAAGGACTCAGCGGAGGAAACAGCATTCTCTTATGCGAAGGATCCGACTTATTATACGGAAAAGTTTCGCCCGCAATATCACTTATCACCGGAGACTGGCAATATGAGCGACCCAAACGGGATGGTGTATTTTGAAGGGGAATATCATCAATTCTATCAAAATAGCGGCCAATGGGGCCACGCGGTAAGTCGGGACTTGATTCACTGGGAGCACCTTCCGGTTGCGTTAGCGCGGGATTCACTCGGTGAGATCTGGTCGGGCAGCGCAGTTGTCGATGCGAAGGATTCGAGCGGATTCTTTGGCGGTAAGGCGGGGCTGGTGGCGATATTCACGCATTTCAAAAGAGGGCTGCAGTCGCAGAGCATTGCTTACAGTACGGATAAAGGCCGGACATGGACGAAATATGAAGGAAATCCGGTGATTCTGAATGCTGGCTTGAAGGATTTTCGTGATCCCAAAGTGATCTGGCATGAAAAGACGAAATCATGGGTTATGGTGGTGTCAGCAGACAACCGTGTTCAATTCTATATTTCGCCGGATTTGAAAATGTGGAAGTTCGCGAGTGAGTTCGGAAGCGATCAAGGCTCGCACGCAGCGGTTTGGGAGTGTCCAGACTTGTTCGAACTGCCGGTTGAAGGTACGAAATCGAAGAAGTGGGTGCTAACCCTAAGTGTCGGCAGTAACAACACGACCAAAGGCTCCACTGCGCAATACTTCGTCGGCACGTTTGACGGGCAGACGTTCAAGAATGATAATCCACCGTCAGATGTACTTTGGACGGATTATGGGAAGGACTTCTATGCCGCAGTATCCTACTCGGACATTCCTTCCAAAGACGGGCGTCGCATCTGGCTAGGATGGATGTCCAACTGGCGTTATCCGTTCGCGATGCCGACGGGGGCTTGGAAAGGCAATATGTCTATCCCGCGAGAGCTTGGATTGAAGAATATTCCGAATAAAGGCTTACGCTTGATTCAGGAGCCGATCAAGGAATTGCAGATGCTGCGCGGTAAAGAAGTGATGGTGATCAAGCAGCAGATAACAGCAGGAGTTAATCCTTTTGATGCTCTAAAAGGAACTTCGTATGAATTAATATCGGAGCTCTCCGTTCAGCCGAATAGCAAGATGGAATTCCAGCTGCGCAAAGGAACCGATCAAGCAACGAAAGTTAGCTACGATGCTGAGACAGAAAAGCTAACGATAGACCGGATCCATTCGGGCTTCACCTCATTCGAGAAGGGATTCGCCGAGCAAATGTCGGCGCCGCTGAAACTGAGGGATGGCAAGCTGAAGCTCCGCTTTTTCGTAGATGAAAGCAGCCTTGAGGTATTTGCCAATGATGGTGAAGCTGTGGTATCCAGCCTTATCTTCCCGGATCCTACGAGCAATCGGCTGGAACTGACCGTGTCCGAAGGCAACGTCACGCTAGATAAAGCGCAGTTTTATCCCATGGGGACAGTATGGCGTAAGGAAGATGTGAATAGTACCACACAACAAAGAGTAGTCCTGAACAAAACTACGCTTGATGTACCTGTGAACGGTAGCCAGTCTATAGAAGTTTCTGTAGTTCCGCTCAGCGGGCCACAGGAGTTGAAGTGGATGTCTAGTGACGATGGAATCGCGACGGTATCTGCAACAAAGAATGGTGCACAGGTTAAGGGTATCAAGGCTGGTCAGGCCGAGATCAAGGCGACTAGCCAGGATGGGAATGTCGTGTCGAGCCTTCAAGTTTATGTTTTTGCTGGCAAGTAATAGAGTGGATTGGAGTGAGGGTAGGTGGCTACTGTAGATACTGTTGAAACAATGAAAACTATTAGATTAGTCAAACCAAAAACGCAAAGCTTTCGCAAGCATGAGCAGGCAACGGCCTTCTGGTTTATTTTCCCGGCGATAGCCTTGCTGCTAGTCTTCGTGTTCTATCCTATGCTGCAAGCTTTTCTGATCAGTTTCAAAAATTATTCCTTAGTCGGCGCAGGTGATGTGTTCGTCGGTATGGACAATTATGCGCACCTCATGAAGGATCGAGCCTTCTTTAATAGCTTGAAGCATTCTTTTTATTTTGCAGCTATCGTGATTCCGATTCAAACGAGCATAGCCCTTGGGCTTGCCTTGTTAATTCAGAAGAAAACCACGACAGCCGGGTTGTTCCGAACACTTTATTTTATCCCAGTTATTGTATCGACAGCGGTGGCGGCTACGGTGTTTAAGCTCATTTATAACAAAGAGTTCGGCCTCCTGAACAGTGTGCTCAAAGCGCTTCATTTGCCAGTCACAAGTTTTCTATCCGACCCGAAAAGCGCGATGAACGGTATTATTGTGCTCGGTATTTGGAAGGGCGCTGGGTTCTTTATGATTATTTTCCTAGCAGGGTTAAACAATATTTCACCGGATCTCTATGAAGCGGCCAGAGTGGATGGCGCATCGCGGATTCAGCAGTTTGTCAAAATCACACTTCCGCTGCTTAATCGGACGATGGCCTTCGTGGTCATCATGACGACGATCGATGCGATCAAGCTCTCCGGATTAGTCTTCGTACTGACTAATGGCGGACCCAATAGCTCAACGGAGACAGTAGTTTTCTATATTTATAAGCAGGCTTTCACGCAAATGAGGATGGGGTACGCGACAGCGGCGGCTTTTGTACTCTTCGCGATTGTACTGACGATTTCGCTGGTTCAAATGAAGCTATTTAGTAAAGATAATGATTAACATCTAGGAGGGACTCGCTGTGAAAAGGTTAACGAACATTGTCACCATAATCGTGATGGTTGTGATCGCTCTAATTTCTGTCGCTCCGATCCTATGGATGGTTACTGGCGCTTTTCGGCCATACCAGGAGCTTTTCAAATACACATCGCTGAATATTCACTTAATCGTGCCCGTAGAATGGACATGGAAGAACTTTCATAACGTTATCTTCAATACGCGAAATCCGTTCCTACGCTATATCTGGAATACATTGCTCGTGGCTTCGATCGTAACGATGCTGGTGCTGATCATCAATTCAATGGCGGCATTTGCGTTCGCGAAGCTTAGATTTCCTTTCAAAACAATCGTATTTGCCTTATTTATGTCGGCTATGGTTATTCCAGGTGAGGTCACGCTCGTACCTAACTATTTATTGATGCATGATTTGGGCTGGTTAAACTCGTACAAAGCACTGATTATACCTTCGATGTTATCCGTGTTCGGCATCTTTATGCTGCGCCAATTTTTCGCTGAGGTTCCGAACGAAATGATGGAGGCCGCCCGTATTGATGGAGCGAGTTTGCCGCGAACTTTTGTAGCCATTGTACTTCCGGCCGCCGTGCCTGCATTAATTACGCTAGGACTGATGACCTTCCTAGGGAACTGGGACTCTTATCTGTGGCCGCTCATTGTGATCAATGATCAGAAAATGCAGATGATCCAAGTCGGGATCTCCACGTTTTCCTCGAATGAGGGGACGGATTGGTCCAAGGTGTTGGCGGCGAATACGTTGTCTACCGTTCCGATTTTACTGCTATTTCTATTTTTGCAACGCTACTATATTCAAGGGATTACGATGTCAGGAATTAAGGGTTAACTTGTTAGTGTAAAAAGAAAGGAGTTTATGGCATGAATTACGATGTAGTTGCGCTTGGGGAGTACTTGATTGATTTCACTCCAAATGGTCGTTCTGAATCGGGACAGCCGTTGTTTGAACGTAATCCGGGAGGAGCACCGGTGAATGTGGTAGCTGCATTGGCGAAGCTAGGCAAGAAAACAGGGTTCATCGGTAAGGTGGGCAGCGACCCGTTTGGTTTGTATTTGCGAGAAGCTTTGCTCGACATGGGTGTGTCAATTCATGGGTTAGTTAAGACGGATGAATGTCATACGACGATGGCTTTCGTTCAGCTGAATGCAGAAGGCGAGAGGTCATTTCATTTCGCTAGGAATCCTGGTGCGGATCAGTTGTTAAGAGCGGATGAGATCAACACGGCGATGCTGGGGGAGACGCGAATTTTTCACTTTGGGTCGATTTCAATGACGGCAGAGCCTGCGAACACAGCGACTTTGAAGGCTGTTCAGATTGCAAAGGAGCATGGTGCGCTTATTTCTTATGATCCGAACTGGCGGCCTTCGTTGTGGCGAGATGAGGAGCATGCGCTTGAGACTATTCATGTTGGTTTAAGCCAAGCGGATATAGTCAAGGTTTCTGAGGAGGAGCTTGCCTTCTTAACGGATGAGCAGGAACTTGAGAAAGCAGCGAGACAGCTGGTTGATCATTATGGGATTAGCTTGCTTTTGGTTACAGCAGGAAGGGCTGGTTCTTTTTATCGGATGAAGGATTGGTGGGGCAAGGTAGAGAGCTACTATGTTCAGACCGTGGATACGACTGGTGCTGGGGATGCCTTTTTCGGCACATTGTTATATGAGGTTCTGGAGATGGGGAAGCCACTGCAGGATTGGCAGGAAGAGGATCTCCAAGTCGTATTGCGTTGTGCAAATGCGGCAGGGGCGCTGGCGACAACTAGGAAGGGTGCGATTCCATCGCTGGGTACGATAGAGCAAATTCAATCGTTAATGCGTGATGGACATAAATCAAATGTATAGAAGTTGTGGCGTAAAAACGAGGGGGATAAATTAGGATGAGTAACCAGAGAGAATCGGAACAAGCTCAGAAGCAGGGTAATCAGCTCCACATGGACTATGTGAAACAAGCAAATCAAGTATTAGAACAGGCCGCCGAGTTGGTCGTGGATGATAACTTTAGGCTTGGCTATCATTTTATGCCTCCGGCAGGCTGGATGAATGATCCTAACGGACTGATTTATTGGAACGATGAGTACCATGTCTTTTATCAACATTACCCCTACGAGTCCAAATGGGGACCGATGCACTGGGGGCATGCCAAAAGCAAGGATTTAGTTAACTGGGAGCATCTTCCTATTGCATTGGCGCCTTCAGAAGAGTACGACAGTGGCAAAACTGGCGGCTATGGCTGTTGGTCGGGGAGCGCAGTCGATGATAAAGGTGTTCTTACCGTAGTCTACACGGGGCATGTGGATGGGCGGACGCCGATGGAGGTTCAGTGCATTGCGTCGAGCAAGGATGGGATTACTTTTAGAAAATCAGAGGCTAATCCTGTAATTGCCAGTGCACCTGAGGATGGCAGTTTCGGCTTCCGGGATCCGAAAGTTTGGCAGCATGAGGGTCAGTGGTACATGGTGCTCGGTTACGGCAAGGATGGCCTAGGCAAAGCATTAATGTACACATCATCTGATCTTTTGTCATGGTACTATCTAGGTGTCACGGCGGAAAGCGATGGGACGATGGGGGATATGTGGGAGTGTCCTGACTTATTTCCACTAGGTGATGAGCATGTACTTATCATTTCACCGATGAATATGGGTGCAACAAAGACGATGTATCTTATGGGCAAGCTAAGCTATGAAACGGGGAAATTCGATTATAATTATGCAGAGCGGCTGGATTATGGGTTCGATTTCTATGCACCGCAAACCATGGTGGACGGGAAGGGACGGCGCATCCTGATCGGCTGGATGAACATTTGGGGAGCTCAAATGCCAGAGCAAGAACATGGTTGGATGGGGGCATTCACCCTTCCACGCGAGCTGACACTTGCGGATGATGGCAAGCTGCGGATGCAGCCTGTGGCGGAATTGCTTATGCTACGTAAGGCGCATATCCGGTTGAATAGGCGGAGAATTGAAGCAGGAGAAATTATATCAATAGTGGGTGTTCAAGGGGATCAACTTGAGATTATTGCGGTATTTAACACGGCAGAATCGGAGGGAGCGTTCGGACTTCAACTTCGATGCTCAGAGGATGGCGCCGAGTACACAGAGGTGTCCTACTCGGTGGCAGAGGGGACTCTTCGTGTTGATCGTACTCATTCGGGTGCAGGTGATTCGGGTGTGAGTGAAGTGCAAGTAGCTCCGTTGGAGGATGGCAGCATCAGGCTGCAGCTTTTTGTGGATCGCTCTTCGGTTGAACTGTTCGCGAATAACGGAATCAAAACAATTACGAACCGCATCTATCCGAAAAGAGATAGCCTTGGTATTAAGCTTTTTGCTAGAGAAGGTGGAGCTTGTATGGAAGGGTTAGATGTGTGGGATTTAGCAGTGGATAGGAAATTCGAATGATTAATAAATGTAATCTCTTAGAGCAGTTGTCGCAGAAATTCCCCTGTGATGACTGCTTTAACTTTTTTCTACTCAAAAGGATCATAAAACCGTCAGCATAGTCATTTTTCTATATGTTGGAATATGCAATTTAAACATATAATTGAGAGTGGATAGCGCGATAAGAGGATTAAGTAAATTAACACTTTCCTATGACATGTTTTTCCAATAGAATGAATTTAAAAAAGAGGTAGCGGAATGCTTCGTAAAAAAACATTGCAATTCAAATTCGTTCTTGGTTTTTTTATCGTTACAGCTCCATTAATCTTTTTTCTATTTTACAATAATTTTTATTCGATGAATGTCGTTCGAAATGAAGTTTCGCAGTCATACTATGATCTTCTAGAATCAAAAGTAACCTTGCTGGATCAGACGTTGGAAGATACGAGCAATTATATTTTACGACTAGGTACAAGTGATTTTTCTTATACGAATTTAATTCCTCTTACGCTGTATCCCATGGATAGCGGCGAATATTTCATGGCCAAACAATGGTTTTTAAGAAAATTCAAGGATGATCTTAGTATTTATAAAGGAATCGATACGTTCTTTGTTTATTCGAAGAAAAATAATGATATGATCACGCAACAGAATACCTATGAAGATGTTCAAAAATTCGAAGGCGTCTTGCATTCGTTTTTTCAAGACAATAAGAATATTGATTTTCTCAACTGGCAGATCATGTCTTGGGAACATAAAAACTATTTGGTACGAGTCATTGAAATCAGTCCAAAGGAAATTAATCGAGAGCTTTATGTTGGTGCAGTGATTGATATCGAAAGTTTTTTGCGTCCTCTGCAGTTGCCTAACCGTGGACGCAATTGGAAAGAACTCCTTCTTATGTCCAATGACGGGAAACCGCTGCTGCCAACTTCATTATCCATGGATAATGTAAATGAGATTGTCAATAAATGGAGCCATTCCGACTCGAAATATGTCTCGTTTTCAAATGCTGCGAGTGGGACCAAGTATTTGCTTGTTGGGTTCCCTTTTCAATACGCGACAATGAGTCTGTCGGTCATCATTCCTGAAAAAGTTTTGCTTCAGAAGCTGCTTTATTTTCAACGTTTGCTCTTCTTGATTCCCTTAGGATTGCTCATTGTACTCATTTTTTATCTTTTATTTGTAAAGCAAGTTGTTTTGCTGCCAATGAATATACTCATTAAAGGGATGCGTCGAATTACCCGTGGGGATCTGGATGTTAGACTAGAAGATAATTCGACCACAGAATTTTCCTTCTTAATCGAAACATTCAACAAGATGTCCTCCCAAATTCATACGTTGAAAATTAATGTATACGAAGAAATGCTTAAAGCGCAAAAAGCTGAATTCAATCATCTACAGACCCAAATTAACCCGCATTTTTATTTGAATTCCTTAAATATCATTTTCAGCTTATCCTTGCTAGAAAAAAATAACTTGGTTCAAGAAATGACCAAACATTTGGCTAATTATTTTCGCTTTATTACTCGGGCTCATCGGGATACGATATTACTTTCCGAAGAGCTTGGACATATCGAGCATTATTTAGAGATTCAAAAACTGCGTTTTCCCAATAAATTGTTGTTTGATATATCCATGCCTGAGGCGTATTCGCAGAATAGCGTTCTTCCCTTAATGATTCAACCCTTTGTGGAGAATGCGATTATTCACGGAATGGATAAAGGAAAGGCCATATTTCATATTGAAATAAAGGTACAGCCATCGGTAGGCTCGCCAGACTGTTATGAGGTACTCATTATCGATAACGGAAAGGGAATTCCAGCGGATAAGTTGCAAATGTTTCAAACGGGTCAATATACGGAGGGATATGGTTCTGGTGATAAGCATCTTGGCATTTGGAACGTTCACCATCGTCTACGAATAAAGTATGGCTCACAAGTGAAAATTTTGTTTGATAATGGTGTTGAGAAAGGAACTATCATCCGCTTAATCATTCCTATTCAACTTGTCACAGCAGATCAAGGAGGCAGTTTGGATGTATAATTTGTTAATCGTAGATGATGAAGTGTATGCCGTAGAGGCCCTTTTAAAAGGGGTTAATTGGTCTGATCTGGGGTATAGTGGCGTTTATTGCGCGTACGATGCCGAAGAAGCTATGGAAATAATGCGTACTGTCAACATTGATATTATGCTTAGCGATATTGAGATGCCCGGAAGTAACGGACTTGAATTGGTTGATTGGGTGAAAGAACATTACCCGTTAATCGTTACTGTCTTCCTGACAGGGCATGCGGATTTCTCTTATGCACAGCAGGCTGTTCGCTTAGGAAGTTTCGAATATTTACTTAAGCCTGTTGATATGGTTCAACTGCAGCAAGTGATGCATAAAGTTCTAGACAGGCTAATGGAAGTGAAGAAGGTAGATCAATTTGATGAAAGTTACCAAATGTATGTCAAGCTGTGGGAGAAGCAGAAACCACTGCTGACAGAGCGGTTTTGGCAAGACATTCTATCTCAGCGTGTAATTCCGAATTCTGAGAACTTGAAAGAGTTGCTTCCATCCTATAATCTTTCATTTGACCCCAATACGCTGATTTTGCCAATTCTACTTAGTGTAGAACTTTGGAATAAAGAGTTTAGCTTGCGTGATGAAGAAATTATGGAGTATGCGCTTCGCAATGCCGCGGCGGAAATGTTTCTCAAAACAATGCAAGGAGATGTTATTCAAGATCGGAATGGCATTCATCTCATCCTGATCCATTTGAAAGCGCATACAGACCTGCAAATGAACGAATTACACACGATTTGTTATGATTACATTGAAGCATGCGCACAATTATTTTATTGCAGCTTGTCTTGTTACGTGGGGAAGCCTGTTCATATCAAGGAGTTAAGTGAGAATTATCATGCTTTACTTGATTTGGAAGCGTGCAATATTACCAATATGAAGGTTGTTCAATTTCAACACGGGCAAGCAGCGAACTCATCGGATCAGAAAAGATCATCCGTTGTTATTGATTGGATGGACTGGGCGGTATTATTTGAACTTGGTAAAAAAGAAGAGCTCTTGAGCAGAATGGAAGCCGTCTTGACAGGGCTTCAAGATCAGACGATCACATCTGAAACCATAGATGTTTTGTATCATTCGGTGCTGCAAATGGTTTATCAGGTTTCGCATAAAAGAGGTTGGTCCGTAAAGGAATTCATCGGTTCCAAAAAGTGGGTTGGCGAGGCATCGGCTACACGTTCAATCGTTCAATTTAAATTGTGGGCAACACGTATTATTACAGCTGGAGTCGACTATATCCATTGCCAAGAGCTGGACAATTCATCTTTAATCGAGAAAATCAAACACTATGTTCATGCCAACTTAAAGGATGCGACCAGAGAAAGCATTGCTTCTTATGTTTACTTGAATTCTGCCTATTTATCACGGTTGTACAAAAAAGAAACAGGGCAAACTTTGATGGATTATATCATCTATGCCAAAATGACAAAGGCCAAAACCATGCTGACTGAAACGAATATCAAGATAAGCGACATTTGCGAAGCTATGGGTTATGATAATTTCTCTCATTTCGCAAAAATGTTCAAGAAACAAGTAGGTATTAGCCCACAGGAATTTCGCAAGCATTACCAACATATAGGTTGACTCCATAAATAAACCCTTGAATGAATTTATTAATTCATCCAGGGGTTTATTTATGTTTAGAAGATGATTTCTTATCGATGTTGATTGTCATAAAACCGTCAGGGTGGTCATTTTAGTTCGTAGGAACCGTGATTTAACTGCTTTACAATAAGGATATCGGAAATGTTCGACTTTGGAGGGGAGGTGATTACGATGATTAAAAAATCGAGAAAAGGATCATTCTTGAAAAATATATTCAAAGAGCGGTATCTGCTTCTGATGTTGTTACCGGGCACCATTTATTTAATTTTTAACAATTACATTCCAATGTTCGGGACGGTTGTTGCGTTCAAAAGTATTAATTACGCGTTGGGTTTTTGGAAAAGTCCGTGGGTGGGCTTTGATAATTTTAAGTTTTTGTTTAATTCAAGTGACGCTTGGGTGATCACCCGTAACACAATCTTATATAACCTAGTATTTATTGCATCAACCTTGTTCTTTTCCGTTACCTTCGCCATTTTATTGAATGAACTAAGAAATCGGTATTTATCTAATGTTTACCAAAGTGTTATGTTTCTCCCGTATTTTTTGTCGGCTGTCATTGTTGGTTACTTAGGTTTCTCATTTCTGAGTGAGGAGTTTGGATTCCTAAATAAAAACATTTTGGCCCCATTGGGTATTCAGCCGATTTCCTGGTACAGCGAACCCAAATATTGGCCCTATATTTTACCCATCGTTCATATTTGGAAAAACATTGGTTATTCAACGGTTATTTATTTAGCCGCAATCGCAGGTATTGATAAAGAATATTATGAGGCTGCAATTACCGATGGAGCTACGAAATGGCAGCTAACGATGAAGATCACACTTCCATCCATTAAGCCGATGATGATCATTCTAACACTGCTAGCGATCGGTCACATATTAAATGCGGATTTCGGATTATTTTATCAATTGCCGTTGGATGCAGGGGCATTATACTCGACGACAAATGTCATTGACACCTACGTTTATCGCGCATTGCTCCGATTAGGGGATACAGGGATGTCATCAGCTGCAGGATTATACCAAGCTGTAGTCGGTTTTATACTTGTTCTTAGTGTGAATTATCTAGTTCGTAAAATAGATAAACAAAACGCACTCTTTTAGTAAAAGGTAAAGGAGATTGTGAGCTTGGATACATCCATTGCTACGAAAAAGACTTTACATGAAGCGTCTAGCATGAAAAGAACATATAAAGATCCGCATGCAATTTCAAATAAAACAAACGTCATGCTCAACATCTTTTTCCTGTTCTACAGTTGCTTAAGTCTCATGCCAGTGTTACTCGTTGTATCGGTTTCGTTTTCGGATGAAAAGTGGGTAGCGCTTGAAGGTTACAAGTTAATTCCTCAGAAATTCAGTTTGGCTGCTTATCAATATCTCTGGTTTGATATACACAATATTATAACAGCTTACGGGATCTCAATATTCGTAACCCTTGTAGGTACAATTGCTGGCTTATTAATCACGGCGCTCTTTGCTTATCCGTTATCAAGGAGTGACTTCCGTTATCGCGGATTATTCTCCTTCATCATTTTCTTTACAATGATCTTCGACGGCGGTCTTGTCCCCTGGTATTTGGTTTATGCGAATGTTCTTCATATGAAAGATACGATATTTGCTTTAATTATCCCTGGATTATTGATGAATGCCTTCTTCGTCATCATTATGAGAACATTTTTCCAAACGACGATCCATCCTTCCATTATTGAGTCGGCTAGTATGGACGGGGCAAGTGAAGGTAGGATTTTTGCGCAAATTGTGTTGCCGTTATCTCTTCCTGTTCTTGCGACGATTGGATTGTTCTACTCCCTTGGTTATTGGAACGGTTGGTATAACAGCCTAATATTTATTAACAATGACAAAATAATAAATCTCCAGTACATGATGTATAAGGTTTTAATCAATCTTCAGTTTTTAATATCGAATGCGCAGGTCGCCTCTGGCATCAGTTCATCCGAAATCGCCAAGGTGCCGAATGAAACGGTTCGAATGGCCATGTGTATTATTGGAACGGGCCCGATGATATTTGCTTACCCCTTTTTTCAAAAGTATTTTGTAAAAGGTTTGACCGTTGGTGCTGTAAAAGGCTAATTCCAGTTATTGGCTGGTTAGTATATAGTAGAAATATACTTAGGAGGTCAAGTATGAAAAATACAAGGAAAACCGTTCAATTATCCGTGGCAACATTGCTTTCTGTATCCGTTGTAATAACGGGCTGTAGTACCAAAAAGGAAGAGGTAATTGCAAGTGCAACGCCTATTGCGAGTACGAAAGTAGAGACGGCCCAGCCGTCCAAGAAACCTGAGCTGGCTCCGTATACGATCAAGATGGTCGTACCTGGTTCAGGTTCACCGAAAGATATAGATTTGGTGAATCAGGAAGTCAGTAAATACTTGAAGGATAAAATCAATGCTTCCTTTGAATTAACAGTGATCGATTGGGGAAGCTGGCAGGATAAGGTCAATTTAAAATTTGCGTCTAGTGAAGCATTTGACTTGTTACAAACCATGAATTGGGATAACTTTGGCACGAAAATTCAGCAAGGCAATATTATTGATATGACTGCACTCATAGAAAAAAATGCACCGGATCTCAAAAAAGTGATTAATCCAGTCTTGCTGGATGGATCTAAGGTTAATGGCAAACAGTATGGTTTACCCATTAATAAAGAAATAGCTAGTCAAGCAGGGTTTATGCTGCGCAAAGATTTGGTTGATAAATACCAAATTGACCTTACTAAAATTAAAAAAGTGGAAGACCTAGAGCCGATTTATCAAATGATTAAAGATAAAGAGCCCGGTGTTGTTCCCTTATATTTGAATAAAGATACGAGCATCGATTGGGTACTGAACCCATTAAATTATGAGGATTTAGGCGATAGCAGTCCTGGTTCGGTGGTGAGAGGAGCCAAGGATTTCAAAGTTGTTAACGCATTTGAAACCCAAAAAGCAAAGGATCAAATGGATTTAGCCCGTAAGTGGTATTTGGCAGGTTACGTCAATAAAGATGCAGCAACAATAGGGGATACGACTGGGGCACTAAAGGCAGGGAAGGCATTCTCTTATGTACAACAACTTAAGCCTGGTAAAGATGCCGAGGATAGTTTGGCTTCCGGTGTCCAATGGATACAGGTGGAATTAACAAAGCCGATCGTTAGAACATCGGATACGACTGGATCCATGACATCGATCTCCAGAACCTCTAAAGATCCAGATCGCGCTATGATGTTCCTAAATTTACTTTATACAGACAAATATTTAGTCAATCTGCTCGCTTTCGGAATAGAAGGAAAGCACTTTGTTAAGAAAAGTGACAATATTATAGACTTCCCTGCAGGCGTAAATGCTACAACATCAGGTTATGTTTTGAATGGCGCATGGATGTTCGGTAACCAATTTAATGATTATCTTTGGGCAAATGAAAACCCGAAAAAGTGGGAGAATTTCAAAAAATTCAATGAATCTGCCGAAACAGCAAGTGTACTCGGATTTATTTTTAACCCAGAACCTGTGAAAAATGAGATTGCAGCCTTTAATAATGCGAAAAAAGAGTTCGAACCTGGTTTATTTTCAGGCACCGTTGATCCCAAAGAATATTTACCTAAATATATTAATAAATTGAAAGCGATCGGTGTGGATAAGATTATTGCCGAAAAACAAAAGCAACTGGACGAGTGGGTCAAAACAAAGAAGTGAGACATTAACAGATCTTTTAGTTCGAGGTGAGCTAGTATGTTTGAGAAAGTGTTAAGTTTGGATCAAATAGAACAATTTAAGGAACTCGGCTGGGTAAAGGTAAGTGGCGCTTTTCCACGAGAAACGGCGCTTGCTTGTCAACAGTTCCTATGGGGAAAGCTCTCCGAGAGAGGGGTTAATCAAGACGATCCTTCCACTTGGAAAAAACCTATTATTTATATGCAAGAAGCTTATCGAAGTCCTGAGTTTGACCAGTGTAATACAGCACGAATGGCTGATGCGATTGAGGATTTGATCGGGCCGGATCGCTGGAAAGATCGTGGTGTGTACGGGATCGATGAGGTTCAATCGACGTGGGGCTGGTGGCCGGTCAATTTTGCTCTAGGGGCTGACAAAGAGTGGGATATTCCTACAGATGGCTGGCATTGGGATGGAGCTCATTTCCGCCATTATGTCGATAGCCCGGAACAAGGACTTCTGTGTCTATGTATTTTTTCGGATATAGGTCCTCGTGGTGGTGGCACTTTAGTGCTAGAAGGCTCTCATAAGTTAGTAGCTCGGTTTCTATCTCAACACCCAGAGGGGATGGAGTCTCAAGCAGCAATTGATCTCTTAAATAGTCAACACCCGTACTTATCGGAATTGACAGGATTGACGAAGTCATCGGGTGAAAGCACGGGGAGCAGAATTGAAAAATTTATGAACACGTGGCATACAGATGCTAATGGTATAGAATTGCGGGTTGTTGAGACTACAGCATCCACAGGTGATATCATACTATGTCATCCCTTTCTTTATCACACAGCATCTCAGAACCACAGTGGAATTCCTCGCTTCATGTGCAATAAGACAACACCGTTGAAAGAGCGTATGAATCTGAATCGCAGTCATGAAGTGGATTATTCGCCTTTAGAAATGAGTATACGGAATTCGTTGGGTTTTTGAATTGAATAGGTAGGTGAATAACAGGCTGCTGTGGTCAAGCTGGAAGATGATGATCAATATAATTTAACCCTACGGTAAACCGTAGGGTTTTTGAGTTTTTTGTTTCTGCGTAATTGATTATTATTGTTATTCGAGCAGGCGAAAGGAATACATTTGCCTTTACTATGGCTTATAAAAATAACTCATATAAGCAGATGGTGATTCCCCAATTGTTTTCTTAAAGACCCTGCTGAAATAATAAGGATTTTTATAGCCTAATCTCTCGCTTATCTCAGATACATTGAGAGAAGTGTTTCGCATCCAATCGATCGCTTTGTTTATTCTTAACTTCGTATGCGCCTCAATAATACTAAGTCCAGTTTGATGTTTAAAGGTAGCCGATACATAACTATAATTTAAATTCAAATGGCTGCTTAATTTGGCAGAATTAAAGTCCTCGTCCGTATGTTGCTGAAGAAAAGTCATAACTCGCCCAGCAACAGTTTCCCCTTTGCCAGTGCCCCTTGTAGATTTGCTATGTTCTTTCATAGTTTTATGCAGCTCCAAAAACAGCTCGTAAACATGAATGCTCAGTTGAACCATTCCATGTTCAGAAGGTTTACCAAAGTCATCAACTAACATTTGTAATCTGTTTTCTAATGTTCGATGAAAAGGCGAAGTTCCATGCTTTGGCATAGCGAATCGGTAGGCATAGTGATCAGGATAAAAGAAATCAATTTCGGGTAAAGGGGATTGCTCTTTATAGGAAGAGTAGTTATATATAGGTGAATTAAAGTGTACCCAAAACCATGAAGTTCCTGGCAGTGTTTCAGGGCGTCCCCAATGATGAAGTCCTTTTTTCAGAAACAAATGTTCCTTCTCATTAATGATATATTCCGTGGTTCCTTCAACGACTTGCATACTGCCTTTGGTCACAAAAACAAAAACGTCGAAGTCCAATACGCGGTCGTGATGGGTATATAGATCGTCAACCTGGTTCCAGCCGATATCACGTACCATAGGAAATCGATCACCGAAAAGATATACTAACGAATCTATTTTTCATTCCTCCTTAAAAGAAACCACCTTTAGAATATACCCAAAGAAAGTATATGTAAACTATTGTTTTGTGTATTCTTATCAATCAGTATTGGGGTTTAGAATGTTCTTAAGATATAAAAAAATGGAGGTATACCTTTGAATTCAACTAAAATAAAAGAATTTCCTGCAGGACGAATTCGATTGTCCGTAGGACCACTTACGGCTCGCTTCGAGCTGAATAAAAAGTATGTCTTGAGCTTAACCAATGACAATTTACTTCGTAATTTCTATTTGGAAGCCGGGTTGTGGAGTTACAGTGGAAATGGGGGGACGACAAGCGCAACTACGACGAGTATGGACGGACCGGAACATTGGCATTGGGGATGGGAATCACCGACATGCGAGTTGAGGGGCCATATGATGGGGCATTGGCTATCTGCAGCTGCACGTATATATGCCCAAACCGATGATTTGCTGGTTAAAGCTAAAGCGGATTACATCGTCCAAGAATTGGCGCGTTGTCAGGAGGCGAATGGAGGGGAATGGCTTGCCGCTTTCCCAGAGTCTTACATGAATAGAATCGCAAAAGGAAAATATGTCTGGGCACCGCATTACACGATTCACAAGCTTTTGATGGGTTTATACGAAATGTTTACGCTGGGTAAAAATAAACAAGCACTCGATCTAATGCGCGGTTTAGCTTCTTGGTTTTACCGGTGGACGGGGCAGTTTAGCCGAGAACAAATGGATGATCTCCTTGATTTGGAAACAGGCGGGATGTTGGAGGTATGGGCAGATCTATATGGTGTAACTAGCGATCAAGCACATCTTGAATTAATTCATCGTTACGATCGCCGTCGTTTTTTTGACGCCTTGTTGACGGGACAAGATGTATTGACCAATAAGCATGCGAATACACAGATTCCTGAAATTTTGGGAGCAGCTAGAGCGTGGGAAGTAACGGGAGAGGTGCGTTTTCGAGAGGTCGTAGAAGCGTTCTGGACGTGCGCGGTTACAAATAGAGGTTACTACTGTACGGGTGCTGGGGATGATGGTGAATTATGGGTGCCTTCTGGCCAAATGGCTGAGAGGATGGGCGTTGGGCAGGAACATTGTGTTAATTACAACATGATGCGACTTGCTCATGTGCTGCTTAGATGGACGGGAGAACCCGAATATGCCGACTATTGGGAGAGAAGGTTCTATAACGGAGTTCTTGCTCATCAGCATGGAGAGACAGGCATGATCTCGTATTTTCTGGGCATCAGCGCAGGGAGTCATAAAAAGTGGGGATCAGCTACTCAGCACTTTTGGTGCTGCCATGGAACGCTGGTGCAAGCGAATGCTTCTTATGAGCAGCAGATTTTCATGGAGGATAAAGAGGGAGTGGCGGTGAGCCAGTGGCTTCCAGCTGAAGTTAATCTGAAGATAAAGGATAGTACAGTCACCATTAGTCTAAAGCAGGACGGGCAATATGGCGTCTATCCTTTGAATAATTGGAATGTTACAGGCATGACAGCAATAACGAAGATTGATATGCCACCTATACCTGTACATCGACCGGACCGTTTTATGTACAGTTTGACGATAACTTGTGACAAAGATACTGAATTTACTTTAAAACTTAGAGTACCGAAATGGGTGAAAGATGAGCCCATTATTTACGTGAGTGGCATCCAACTGACTGATCCAGTAAGACCACAATCATTTATTGGAATTCGTAAATTATGGAGCAATGGCGATATCGTACAAATTGAGTTTCCGAAGTCTTTGACAACCGAGCCACTTCCTGGCTCAGAAGACATGGTAGCTTTTATGGATGGGCCAATCGTATTGGCGGGGTTGATTGAGCGTGAACATAGATTGGTTGGGAATCCTACTTTGCCAGAAACAATGCTCGTTGCGGACCGTGAAAGAAACCATAGTTGGTGGAATGTGGGCTATTATCGAACGAAGGGGCAAGACATAGGAATACGATTTATTCCTCTCTATGAAATCAAAGATGAGACGTATACGGTTTATTATCCTGTGGATCAAAAAAAAGAATAAGTGTAAAAATCGATACCCTATCTAAAGGGTGTCGATTTTTTGCTTTTCACGCAACTCTCTAAAATAAGTTCAGTTTCCTCTTAAAAAAGCGCATACAGGACAAAGAATCACTCTGCTATTCTGGCCTACTTGTGTTGTATATCGCGATTTTAAATCATCTCTCTTAAAAAAATGCAGTTATGTCTATAAAAAACGCATTCAGCAAAAATCAGCGTTCTGCTAAGCTCAAATTACTTTGATGTATGCGGTTTCAACGCAAATGTCGTCATTTTATTTTTTATTTTCGGGAGGGTAAGCAATGAATCGAACAAGTAATCGATGGCTTAGCATCATTCTGGCTATTGTCATGGTCTTCGGCTCCGTTCAACTGCATGCTTCTTAATTATAGCTACACACGATCTGATTTTGCGATTTTAAGAGATGCTATACGGGAAAACGACTCAACACTATCAAGCATCGCGGGTTACAATTCCTTACCTGCGGATGTAACTGATATATTCCTTGATGAGAGCGGTTATGGAAGCGGCGGTAATTATGGTGGAGGACAAATTCCTGATTCACCAGACATACCCGCCAGTGGAGATTGGGGATTTCCAACGTAAAACGAGAGTATTTCACTGCTGCTCCAGTAGAATGAACTTTATATCAAGTGTACATATAAGCTCCAAAGCCACTTCTATTGATAGAGTGGTTTCTTTGGGTCTAAAAAATATATCATTAAAGGACAAGGGTAAAGTATTAATAGGATTTATTAGATTGAGGGAAAACATGTGGGTGAAAACGAAAATACTGAAATTCTTCTATTAACTATTACGATAATAAATGACAACCATCTTTCACTTAAAGCCAAGGGGCTTTATTTCAATATGATTTTCTTAGATGAAGAACAGGATCTAACCATGTGCATGTTTAAGAATATGAATCAAATCGATAGTGATCGTTCAATTAAGATGGGCCTAACCGAGCTTGAAAAAGGCGGTTATATCATTCGAAAAACGATTAAAAATGGAGAAGTAAGTTGGGATTTAAATAGTAGAAAGAATATTATCAAAAAAGAAGCAATAGTAAAAACCGTAGAAGAAAAGAAGAAAAATCAAACGAATAAGCCGACGAGAAAAAAGATGCAACCAAAGCAGACTACGCGAAGAGGGAAAACAACAACTAAAAAAACCGGTTTGAGACGTGCTTTAAGAAATTTCTTTAAAGATTTTTTTTGATATTACACAAAGTCATACAACAACAAGCTGACTAGTGAGTTTAAGAACGCGAGAAAAGTACATTTGCATATTTTGCGAGCAGTTAGACAGAGTCTATTTATTAGGAAATGTGATATAATGGTAATAAGAATTAGGGAGGGAGGGGCAATATGAACTTTGAAAAAGTAGATCTTTTAAAAAGTGAATTAGATAAATTACGTCCCTTGCCAGCGGCTGCTGTAAGAAATTTGGAACAAGTATATCGGGTAGAATGGACCTACAACTCTAATGCAATTGAGGGTAACACATTAACACTTTTAGAAACAAAATTGGTTTTAGAAGAAGGTTTAACAATAGGTGGTAAAAAGCTACGAGAGCATTTTGAAGTTGTTAACCATTCAGAAGCGATTTATTACGTACAAGATGTAGTAAATAGAAACATAGAATTGACAGAGTATGTTATAAAATCAATTCATCATCTAGTACTAAAAAACATTGAAGATGAGAACGCAGGGCGATATCGGATGATTAACGTGATGATTTCAGGTTCGCAACATACCCCTCCACATTTTACTGTGCTCTCTGAAAAAATGGAACAGTTGATACAATGGTATGATGAACACAAAGATAAATTACATCCAGTTGAACTTGCCGCGGAATTTCATTTTCGATTCGTTTACATACATCCGTTTTCTGATGGTAATGGCCGTACAGCACGACTTTTAATGAATTTGATTTTAATGAATTCTGGATTTCCGCCTGCTATTGTTAAAGCTGCAAATGAGGCCCGATTGAAATATTATGAGTCTTTAGAGTTAGCAAGTATGGGAAATGATTTAACGCCATTCGTGCAATTAATTTCGGAGTGTGTTGAGGATAGTTTGCAAAAGTACATAGGTGCGGTAAAGTGAATTTAATTTGTGTTATTAAAATATATATTAGCAGGATTAACAGCCGGAGAAGGAACTATAAATTCCTTCCCTGACTGTTTTTTTATTGCATTTTTTATTTGTGATTTCGATTGTTAATAAAATACAATAGAATATGAATTTCATTACAATGCATGCTGAATTAATATTCTCCTACACCAAGAAACCAATTCGCGAAGGAGAGCCCAGCCGTCTGTACTCATACACACGAGTGAAGGCCTTGCTTATTTACGACTGTCCCAGGTAACCCATTTAGATGTGACAAAGCATTAATTTTTCTTGTTATTACATCACTCAAGGTGATAAAATAGAGAATATAGTGAATGAGTATTCATTCATTGGTTAAAGATTTGTAAGCGCTTTATGTTTGCCCAGAATTACTTATCTTTAGATGAGAGGATGGGGTAAATTGTTAACCGATACACTATCGCGTATAACAGAACACATGACATTACCAGTGATCGCGGCTCCGATGTTTCTTATTTCTAGTCCGGAGATGGTTATTGAATGTTGTAAATCGGGGATTATCGGCTCGTTCCCTTTATTGAATGCACTAACAGCTGATATTTTGGACGATTGGATGAAACAAATTACGGAAGAGCTCGAAGCAGCTAAATCTGAGGAGCCTGACCGCCTTATCGCTCCCTGGGCAGTTAATCTTATCGTTCATAAAACCAATACGCGGTATGATTCGGACGTTGAGCTTATTAAGAAATACCAGCCGCCGATTGTCATTACTTCACTTGGAGCTCCGGGGCCTGTAGTTGAGTTTGTGCATCAATATGGAGGGCTTGTGTTCTCGGATGTCAGTAATTTAACCCATGCAAGAAAAGCCTCTCAGACAGGAGTTGATGGACTTATCCTTGTCTGCCATGGAGCAGGAGGACACGCTGGTGCGATCAATCCTTTTGCTTTTTTGGGAGCGGTTCGCGAATTCTGGGATGGAGCCATCATTTTGGCAGGCTGTATTACCAGCGGGCAAGATGTTTTCGCCACTGCAGCGCTTGGTGCCGATTTCGCCTATATGGGCACACGTTTCATTGCAGCTGCCGAAGGATTTGCAAGCAAAGAATACCAAAATATGCTAATAGAGTCGACGTCAGACGATATCATTTATACCGATGCTTTTAGCGGAGTGAAGGCAAATTTTCTAATTCAAAGCATACGAAATGCCAATCTTGACCCGGATAAGCTCGAGAAGAAAGAATCGGTTGACGTCTCACACTTGAACAAGCATGAAAATAAAGCGTGGAAGGACGTCTGGTCTGCAGGCCAGGGAGTCAATGCAATTAAGCGGGTCATGCCTATAGCCAGTTTGGTTGAAGAACTGCGTCAAGAGTATAAGCAAGCGGAAAACTCATTATTGGCACGCGCATCGAAAAACATGTAGGGGGCTGACACTGTGTTTGAAACCGTGAAATATGCCATAGAAAACCATGTGGCCACAATCTCGATGAATAATCCCAAAACGATTAATGCTTTTAATTCGGAGATGCACAGAGACTTGTATGCTGCTTTCACAGCCGCTAATGAAAATCCGGATGTCCGTTGTATTGTCTTGACTGGTGAAGGAAAAGGTTTCTCCTCCGGCGCTGACTTAACGAGTATAAATTTTGAGGACAGATTTGATTACGGTGACGCTTTAAGTCAAACCTATAATAAGCTTCTACGGTACATGATGGGCATACAAAAGCCAATTATTGCTGCCATTCATGGGGGAGCTGCAGGTGCGGGACTAAGTATTGCGCTAGCCTGTGATTTCCGTTTAGCAACGGAAGAAGCGAAATTAACAGTAGCTTTTATTAAAATTGGACTAATTCCGGATGCGGGGGCACATTTCTTTTTGCCTAGAATCGTGGGGTTGGCAAAAGCGTTAGAGCTTTCCTCGCTTGGTTCCATTCTGAATGGAAAGGAAGCGGAAAACATCGCATTAATCAATAAAGCGATTCCAGCAGACCGATTTAACGAAGAGGTTCGTTTGTTTGCACAGCAACTTGCGCATAAGCCACTGCTAGCATTCGGGAAGATGAAAGAAATTATGTATAAGAGCTTTGATAGTGATTTAAATACTGTATTAGGCTGGGAAGAAGAAGGTCAGCGGCTGATGGGGGCATCCAAAGATCACGAGGAGGGTGTAACTGCTTTTCTGGAAAAGAGAGCGCCAGTTTTCCGAGGTCATTAATTTAACATTTGTAATTAAGGGGGGCAAAGAAATGGAAGGGTATTCATTGACACTGCATTCCATGCTGGTGAGAGCCGAGACGTTGTTTCCGAAAAAAGAAGTGGTTTCCCGAGCCGCTGGGCAATTATTCCGTTATACATACAAGGACTTTGCTGAACGGACGAGACGATTATCATCCGCTTTGCAGGCGCTTGGCGCTAAACGCGGCGACCGTATCGCTACCTTTGCCTGGAACGACCATCGGCATCTTGAAGCTTATTTTGCTATCCCCTGTATGGGTGCTGTACTTCACACTGTAAACATTCATCTGTCCGACGAGCACATTGTCTACATTTTGAATCATGCGGAAGATACCTTTCTTTTGGTCGATGAAACTTTGCTTCCCATTATCGAAAGGATCGGCAGCAAGCTGCGCACCGTTAGAGGATTTATCGTGATGACAAATCAAGAGAGTCTTCCTGCCACTTCTCTTCAGCCCGTTTATTCTTATGAACGGCTCCTTGCAGATGTAAACGCGGGGTACGAATTTCCGACAGATATTCATGAAAGCGCTCCCGCCGGCATGTGTTATACTTCCGCAACAACAGGCAACCCGAAAGGCGTTATTTATACGCATCGCGCTATCTATCTTCATAGCATATCCCTCGGACTTGCGGATACGTTCGGATTGTCTGAGCGTGATACAGTAATGCCTATTGTTCCGATGTTCCACGTCAACGCTTGGGGGCTGCCTTTTGCTTCGGTTTGGTTCGGTAGCAGGCAAGTTCTTCCAGGAGCCGCTCCTACGCCTGAAATCTTACTGAACTTGATCGCCGATGAAAAAGTGACGTTTTCAGGAGGTGTTCCCACTGTTTGGATTGCCGCACTCAAGGTGCTGGAGCAGAAATCGTTTGACCTTTCGCACGTGAGAGCATTTGTGTGCGGTGGTTCGGCCGCGCCCCGGAGCATTATCGAAAAGTTCGAATATCATTACGGGATTCCTTTTTATCACGCCTACGGCATGACAGAAGCCAGCCCAATGGTCACTTGCGTTCGGATTAAAAGCAATTTGGCAGACGTCTCAAAAGATAAATTACTGGACATCCGTTCTACACAAGGGCTGCCCGTCCCAGCTCGTTGACCGTACCAAAGATCTGATCAAAAGCGGCGGTGAGTGGATCTCCTCTGTCGATTTGGAGAACGAGCTAATGGCGCATCCCGCCGTATTTGAGGCGTGTGTCATAGGGATTCCTCATGACAAATGGGGTGAACGCCCGCTTGCCTGCGTCGTGCTTAAAGATGGCGCTCATCCGGCAGGAAAAGACGAGCTTCTCCAATTTTTAAACGAGCGTGTGGTAAAATGGTGGCTTCCGGACGATATCCTATTTCTTCCGGCGATTCCGAAAACCTCAGTCGGGAAGTTTTTGAAGCGCAGCTTACGGGAGGAGTTCGAGCTTCACTATAAGAAAAATAAAGGAGAGGTTGGTTAAAATGATTGTCGCAGATGACATATTGATAAAATTTGGAATGGACAAAGAAACTTTTATCCTTCACATGGAAGAAGGAAGAAGAAATTCGGCGATGGAGACACTGGATATAGAGTATATAGAACTCTACCCGGATCACGTCGTATTGACTATGCCTATATCTCCGAAAACCCATCAGCCAGCGGGCATACTGCACGGCGGCGCTTCGGTATTGCTGGCCGAATCGGCTGCTTCCATCGCGTCCTACATCAATATCGACATACAAAAATATGCGGCAGTAGGGTTGGAGATCAACGCTAACCACCTTCGGAGCAAAAGCAACGGTATCGTGACCGCGATAGCTACCCCTTTTCACAAAGGACGCAAAACAATGGTTTGGGATATTAGGATTACCGACGAGCAGGATAAACTGATCTGTATCTCCCGCTGCACCGTGGCCATTATTGATAAGTGATGAATACCTACGAATAAGGCAGGGATCCTACATGGTCCGTGCCTATGTATTTATGACGGAATTCTGTTTGACAAAAGATTTGATAAATGGAGTATAAGTCATTGGACCCAGTTACACTTTGTATTGGAAGGCTAACTTGATTCAATTGGCCGTAACTCGCAACATTATTAAGTGGGAGATGAATTCAGAGCGCCCAAGTTTTTTACGCAATAAGAACGAACGATCTTAATAAATTTATTAAATTTATTAATTAGGGATAAGATTCAGGCCCAGGCTCTGACGAAAGATCGTCTGGGCTTTTGTAAATCGCGACCGAGCAAGCACCTGATATTCGGGTGTTTTTTTATTTATAGAGTTGGCGTAGCCGGTTATTTCTTTTGAATAACGAGCTGTGATACGATTACGTAGCAATACAATATAAATCCTTTCAGAAAAGAGAATCTACGCGATGATCAAAATAATCAAGTCGAAAGTAGAAGCCGAGCTTCAGGCCTTCATCGGGACTGATGCCTATATTCACAGCGAAGCAACTTCATTTGCCTTTGTTCGCAATTTTAAGGTCAAGGTTACCCATGCCTTTTTAGCGGGGGAAGGTCCATTTCGTGCCGCTCTTCGATTTGATGGGCATGGCTGGCTACGAATGGAGGCGCTCACGCATTATGAGATAGATGAGAGAAGTCGTCTTTTGTTGGCCGGCTATGATGACAGAGGTCGGATGAATGTTGCTCTGCATATAGGAAAGGAGCCGTTTCCAGAATGAGCAATATAAATAAATCGCCATTAAAAAAGCTTCTCGCTGTGTTTGCACATCCTGACGATGAGTCATTTATTTGTGGAGGTAGCCTTGCCAAATATGCAAGCGAAGGGGTCGACATAACGCTAGTGAGCGCAACGCGAGGAGAAATGGGACGACGCATGGGCAATCCGCCCTATCTCAACCGTGAATCGATGGCAGCTGCCCGTGAAATGGAACTACGGAATGCCTGCGACAGCCTTGGAATCCAACGTCTCCTATTTTTGGATATCCGCGATAAGACGGTTGAGTTTGTCGATGAGAATAGCCTGACAGCACGCATTGCGGATCTTATCTACGAAGTAAATCCCGATGTCGTGCTTACGTTTCACGAAATGCTTGGTGGACACCCAGATCATTGTGCAATTGGGAAGGCAACGACGGCAGCTTTTCAAAGAACAGGACATCGGGGCGCATTATATTTCATTACGTTTGGCGACGCGATGGAGCGTCCGGAACGCTATGGGTATTCCCGTAAGGACGTTATCAAAATTGATGTGCGTGCTCACTTGGAAGCAAAGCTCGCAGCGTTTCGGGCCCACAGATGTCAAACGGAAATCGACGAATGGGTATGGCTACCCGACCAAGAGGCAATAGCGAATTTCGGTAAATATGAATACTTTTTGAAAGCGGATAGGGGGTCCTCAGCAAAGATTCTCGATGATTTGTTTATCATTCCCCTTAAATCACAAGGGTTTCTCAGCTAAAGCTGTACCAGCCAAGTTATGAAGCACTGTACTATCCATAGGTGGATTATGCAGGCCAGCACGAACATCCCGGTAGTACCGTTCTAAAGGCTGCTTACGGGACAAGCTAGCTGCCCCGACAATTCTCATCGCCAAGTCCACGACTTTGATGGCATTGTTGGTAGCCACATACTTGGCCAAACCGAGCTCTGCTTTTAGTGCGGCGCGGCTATCTTTCTCGCGATCCCAGCGATCCGCCGTCGAATAAAGTAGTGCGCGTGCAGTGCGTAATTCGATTTCCATTTCTCCGATCGCATGCTTGACGGAAGGGAGTACTGCGATCGGTTCAACCATGTGGTTGGGGCGATAGGTATTGGCGAATTCAAGCGCATAATCTCTTGCTGCCAAGGCAATCCCAAGGTAACAAGCCGGAATATGTAAAAGCCAGCCTCCACCGTCATCCATGCCTTTTCCGGAGAGCCTCATGGTTTCACTCACAAAAACACCATTTAAAACCACATCGTGGCTTCCGGTCGCTCGCATCCCGAGTGTATCCCAGGTTTCCACTACGGTTACCTGATTAGTCTTATGAATGAGGAATTCGGCAATACAGTCTTCATCCGGGATATACGCCGACACGACAAAACGATCGAGGATCGGTGAGAGCGTGCTAAACGTTTTACGCCCCGTTATCAGCCATCCGTCGTTTGTATGGAGAGCCGTCGTTTCAGGCTTTCCGCCTCGACTGGGACTTCCGGATGCTGCTTCGCTTGCAAAAGTGTTAATCATTGTTCCGTCATTCACAACAGAGCGGCATAAATCTGTAAAAATAGCCTCAGGCCATTTGCGAGTTGTTCGGAGATGGAGGATCTGACCTATGTGCCAACCAACGCCCAAAGCAGTTGATCCATCCCCATAAGCAAGCCGCTCCTGCAGCATGACTAGGTTATAGAGGGAGAGATCATCTCCGCCGAATTCTTGAGGAACGGTTAGTTTTAAGTATCCTGATTCGTGCAAATCCGTGAAATTCTCAAATGGAAATGAACCCTCTTGGTCATGCAGTGCGGCCCTCGCAGCAAAACGAGTAGCCAGTTCCTCTACTTTTCTGGCCCAAACCCGTTCTTCCTCATTGCGGATATATTGATCAATGATCCGATTCATCATTTCACACTCCCTTACTTACATATTATATCAGCTAGCTGATTGTGGAGATAAATTGGAAATACAGTTTTCCCCCTCCAGTTTACCCATCTATCAAGTTTATATTAGTCTATGAACGGACATGCTAATCATAAGGAGTGATTAGCATGTTTGGAAAAAAGAGAAAGAGCAAGTCATATCTTAGTGTTAATGATAGAAAGGTAATTCGCAGCTCCAATGGCCGCGAAATCGTTGAATTGGACTTGAAAATAAATAAATCCATCCCCCCTGCCTCGAGCTATTCGCCCTTAACAATCTTCTCACTAAACCTTTTAATCTTTTGGTTGATTGGAAGGCAGAAGGTACACTTGCTGGAAGAGCCAAATTCGTAGTGCTTCTCATACTGTATGGTTCACCACTAGCTGTCATTTCTGCGTTCTTTTATAAAAAGGGCCTGGAGTTAGAAACACCAGATACGGAGCCCTATCGCTCTCGCAATAACTACGCTAAGATGATTGCTGAGGTCAAGGAAACAGTAAACAATCGACTGGCACCAAAGGAACTAAAAGCCGATAAAATTGATGGATTGATTCAAGCGCTTATTGATGATGTCTGTATCCTATTTCAAGTCCAGCCATCTGATGTTCGAGCAGTACTTGTCGTAAACAATAATCGTGGCAACCATAAACTCACCGGTTGGCGATGGGGACGTCCTTGTTCGACAGATCAAGAAAGAATGGACCATAAAGCAATTGATAAGTTCCTCGAGACAGAAAAAACGTATCCGATCTGGGAAGAGGTTAAGCAGCACTTTGACCATACGGACTCCGATACACTATTATTTTTTAGAAACGATGGCACTCTGCAACTCGGCTGCCTAATAGCTATAGCAAATTCGATCGATGTAGAGTCCCATATCGAAGAATGGGAGCAAATAGTCAGACCGTTCACAATGCTCGGCCATATGGACAAGCTGGTACATTTTGTCGTAAACTATAGATAAAGGAGGCGATTCGAAATGGCAAGCTTGTTTAATAGAATCTTTGGTAGCAAACAAAAAAGAAGCAGCGTCTTAGTGATTCACAAGGTCAAACATTCGAATAAGCCGGCCCTTACGAAAGCAACACACGGAACGGTAATACTTCGAGGAAAAATTGAAGAAGATATCTCAATGGTTAGATAGATTTTTATATAAGGGCCCCTTTGTTCAGAAGAACTTAGGGGCTTTTTTTCAATTCCCCTCCAACAAAAGTGAAGGCGTTAATTTCAATAGAATCGTTATGTAGAGGATGGCATACATAATTTCAAATTTGGTGCGAGAAGAATAGCTATATTCTGCGGGAGATTTTTTTAATTCAAAATATGTAACAGAGATCAAATAATGTTAGTTGATGGATTTGGTGAACTTCATTTACAGTGAATATATTGCAACCGCTTACATTTAAGCATTGTAACCTTATCGTGGGAGGGATTCATTGTGCACAAAGTAAGGTTCAGTTCCAAACAAATTCATGCAGTTCTAGCGTTGCTGCTGTTCTTAAGCGGATTACTGCTTAAGGCGGGGGACGTTCAAGCAGCTGCGACCACACCCGAGACGTACACACATAGTTCCAAAACCTCATTCAACAGCACGCAAGGAACCGGAAGTTGGTATGCTATGAAAAAGACGGGCAGCACGTATTCTTACTTAAGCCAGTATGTTGCCACTGCTCCAGCCAAGTGGAAGGAAGCTTCTGGCTATCCGTATGTCAGGGACGAGTATTTTCATCCGGACACTACGGTCGATGCGGTGAAGAAATGGATTGCGCCGATAGCTGGCAATATCGACATCACAGGCACGATTTTCAAGGTCAATGCTGCAAGTAACGGCGTCATCGCCAAAATATTCAAGAATACAACCGAGCTGTTTAGTACGACCGTATCTTCAGCGGCCGATGTGGTGCCAAGCGGTGTGTCGAACATTCATGTAGAGGCTGGGGATGCCATTTACTTTGTCGTTGGCAGCAATGGGAATCGAACGTCAGATGAGACGAGATGGGCGCCAGTCCTTACCCTGACATCTGCCCTTAAATTCGAAGCGGAAAGCGCAGATACGCTTTCGGGTGTGACGGCAAGCACCTTGACGGTTGACGGAGGCGGCCAGCAAGTTGGCAGCTTTGATGCCGGTGATTATTTGGTTTTTAATAATATCAATTTAAGCGGCGGGTACAAAACATTGGAGGCAAGATTAGCTGCAACCGCGACCGGCGCTAAATTCGAAGTTAGGCTGGACAGCCTGACGGGAACTCTGATTAATACGTTTATGGTGGCAAGCACAGATAGTGTGACGAATTTTGAAACCCAGACCTGGGCCTTAACCGCCAATGCGGTCGGAGCCCATTCAATCTATGTCATTGGTAAAACAGGATCAGGAATAGCCAATCTGAACTGGTTCAGGCTCACGAACAATGAACCTCGAGGTGCGACTATGCCATTCATGACGTATGAAGCAGAGAGTGGTACTGTTGGTGGAGGGGCGACATTAAACAACGATGCCGATGTGAAGGTAGTGTCCTCTGGCAAGAGCTATGCCCATTTGGACGCTACAGGTGAATATGTGCAATGGAGCAATGTGCGAGATGCCAATCGCCTGGTGCTGCGGTATAGCATTCCGCAGGCAACGAGCGGGACGATAGGTCTTTATATTAACGGAACCAAGAGTCAGGATATCAATCTGATCTCTACGTATAATTATGATCCCACACATCTTTCGAGAAAGTATGACGAAACTGATATTATCGTGGATATCAATGCCGGGGATACCATCAAGCTGCAGAAGGATGCGGGAAATAGCCTAGCCTGGTATGCTGTCGATCTCATTGATCTGGAAACGGCACCAGTTCCTCTGGCCATTCCGGCTAACTACCTTTCGGTGAAGGATGCCCCTTATAATGCTGTCGGCGATGGAGTAGCTAATGATACTACAGCAATTCAAGCGGCCTTGAACGATGCGGCCTCGTTAGGCAAAGGCGTGTGGTTCCCGCAGGGAACGTATAATCATAATACTAAGTTTACAGTTCCTTCCGGAATTGCGATTAAAGGCGCGGGGATCTGGTATTCGCACTTGCATAGTACGACATCAGGCACCTCGTATATTGGCTTCAAGTTAAACAATAATAACACCCTCAGTGATTTAAGAATCAGCGGGGTAGATACGCAGCGCAGTACCGCTGCGAAGACGATTCAGACCGTTGTCGGCACCGGGCAGAATCTTTTGCTGCAAAATATGTGGATCGAACACGTGGGAGGCTTTATCGGTTGGGTCGATTTGAAAAGCTCAACGATGCAAAATCTTCGTATCCGAAATACGTATTATGATGGAATCCATTTCGGTGATGGGGGGAATACCGATAATCTGGCTGTAAACAACCATTTGCGTGGTCTTGGCGATGATGGTATTGCCCAGGTTAATCGAGCGGATTTTGTACTAGCAGAACGCAATGTTGCCCAATTCAACACGATAAGCGCGCTGTATTGGGGCAGAGGCATCTCGGATATCGGCGGCTCGACGTTTACAGTGCGGGATAATTTGATCCAAAGCACCTATCTTGCCGGCATGATTGTATCTACCGAGGTGCTAACACCTTCGACTTCCCGCGTCATTGACGTCTTGAAATTCCAACGGAACACAATTGATCGTGCCGGTCATACCGGGCATAATCATGCTGGGCTTCATTTTTGGACAGAAAAGAATCCAATGCAATTTGTTAAAATTGAGCTGAACCAGATTCAGAATGGGGAAACGGAAGGCATCCACATCGCTACTTCGACAAACGGGGACAGCGGCGGGCGTACGCAATTTAATTATAATACGGTATCAGGCAATGCGCTGACTAACTACAATAATGAGAACAGCAGCCTCACCATGCCAGTGCTGACCGGGAATACAGGATTTTAAATCGTAAAAGACAAACGCTTAAGCGGTCTTGGTCCTGAATGGGACGGAGGCCGTTTTTTCGGTCAATCGCAAATAATGTATGTCTTTCAAAAAATGTTACATTCCGCTAGGATACTGACTGTTATCGCCGGTTCAAAAAAAGGATGCTGCAAAAAACTTGTAAGTTGAAACGCTTACATTTGTTTTGTAATGTTAGTGGCATCTTGAAAGTGAGGTGGTCTAGGTAATGAAGGCTTGGCACAAAAATAGGAAACCAGTATCCGTGTTTATGATCGTTGTCATGATTTTATCGGTAGTATGGAATGCTGCCATTTCGACTACGGCCATAGCGGATACAAGCGGAATGCCGATTCAATATTTGGTTCGTGAGGATACTTATGTTCAGGGGGGCGCGACAAGCGGAACAACTTACGGGAGCTCAACGGAATTATTGGTCAAAGGCGTTTCAGGGAACGATGGTGCAACTAGGCATAGCTATATGAAATTTTCGGGTTTACCAGAAGGGCATGTGGATTCAGCCATTTTGAATTTTTATGTAACTTCGGCTGACCAGGATGTGACCAATCTTTCGTTCTATGGTTTACCGAATGACGGCTGGAGCGAGTCTAGCTTGACCTGGACGAATAGCCAGACGAATCCGGGCATGTCGGGTTCAGTTAAAATTGGCGTATTTCCGATCAACCGTGCGGTGGGAAGCGCAACTACGCTGAACAGTGTGGACGTAACGGATTTTATCAACAGTCAATCTGACCCTACCGCAACGTTTAAAATTTACGACGAGGCTGATTTAAATAAAATTGTCCGAATTGCCTCGAAAAATCATGGTAATCAGACTTTAGTTCCTTATCTGAGTATTATACCTTCACCCTTGCCTACTTTAGGAAAAGTGACAGCCAGCATTCCATCGGGCAATGTAGCGGATGGGACCCAGGTGGAGTTGTTAGCTCCGACGGTAACTGCTGCAGTCTACTACACACTGGATGGATCCGATCCTAAGTCAGGTGGAGCCAGGTATACGGGATCTTTAACGATAACCGCGAACACGGTTTTAAAAGCGTACGCCAAGCAGGAAGGTATGAATGACAGCGAAGTCTCTACCTTCGAATATATGATTGCAACGCCGGAAGCCATCCGTCTGCCGGTCGTTGAGGATACCCACGATAAAGGCGGAGCGGATGCAGGCAACAACTTCGGTGGGGCTGCGACTGTCGACGTAAAGAATGATCCAGTTAATGCTACCAATACAAGGCATGCCTTTTTCAAATTTACCGGATTGCCAACGGTTCACGCCGCATCTGCGGTGTTGTACTTCTATAGCACAACAGCAGTGACACCGCAAACGCCAATTACGGTTTATGGTTTGCAGGACGACTCATGGAGTGAGACGGCGCTAACGTGGAACAACAATCCGAGTACAGCAGGTGCGGTCATCGTTGGCGAGGCTAACGTGTCAGCGCTAGGCTGGTATAGTGTGGATGTAACGGCCTTCATTAATAGTCAGCAAGCAGATAAGATTGCCACCTTTAAACTGTTTGACGAGTCGGGTAAAAGCTCCATCCTTCGGCTAGCACCACGAACATCAGCGAATGCCGCCTATGTGAAGATTGAGCCAGACCCGAATTACTTGCTTCCTGTTCAAGCCAGTGTACCTTCAGGAAGTGTGCTTCTCGGCAGCGCGGTGGAATTAAATGGGCCGACGGTATCTTCGACGGTTTACTATACGACAGACGGTTCAGATCCTAGAACGAACGGCATCCGGTATACTACTCCATTAACCATTACAGGCAATATGGTTGTTAAGGCCTATGCGTCACAGCTAGGCAAGATCGACAGTGATGTGTCTACGTTCACATATACGGTGGCGGTGACGGCAGCCGCAGTAGCGAGCGTACCGTCAGGATCACTATTTTCCGGATCAACAATTACCTTAACTTCGGATACGGTAGGTTCATCCGTCTATTACTCTTTGGATGGAACAGATCCAAGATTAAGCGGTCAATGGTATACGGCACCGATAGCCATTTCAGGTCCAGTTACTTTAAAGGCGTATGCCAAAGCTCCGGGTGCGCTCAGCTCAGAGGTTGCTGCTTACACGTACACGATCGTGGAACCTTCGGATGACACGATAAGCAATTTACCGGACAGCTTTTATAACCGAGAAGGTCTGGAGAATATGCCTCGGATAAATTATGCGTCGATGATTGTGGCGAATGTGAAGGATTTCGGTGCTGTAGGCGACGGCATTGCCGATGAAAAGAACGCATTCGACCGAGCTGTGAATGCTCTTAACGCCATTGGCGGAGGGGTACTGTATATGCCAGCTGGCATGTATTACTTTAGCCCGAGCGAGGCTCCAAATGTGCGCCATTTCTGGCGGAAGGCGGGCTTGAACAACATCCATTTCGTTGGCGACGGCGAGTCAACGGTCATTAGATTCAACATGCCTGGCATTGCGGCGCTGGCTCCCGGGCAAACGCCTACGCGCTGGCTTGCTTATGCTAATGCGCCTTACGGCTGGAGCTTCGGCGGCGATAATATATCTCTTCGCGACTTTAGTACCACATGGCGTCCGCGGATGGATGTCAGAGGACAAGGGGCACCGTACAATGTTGCAGTGACTGGCAGCAATATTCAGGTGATCAATCTGACCACAGATCAGGGTGCTGTTGGCCTTGTTTTTTGGCAAAGTACGAATGGTGTATGGGCCGTAGATAACAAGGTCAGGAACACTTCGGCGGACAGCATCCATTTTGCCAACAATTTAAATGTTACTGCAGTTAACAATTTGATTGAGAATGGAAATGACGACGGACTTGCAATCGTTTCAGATACCAGTCCGCAATGGCCGGTGTCTCAGAATAATATTTTTTTTAATAACACGTTGTTAAATGTTAATTGGGGAAGAGGCATTAGTGTTGGAGGAATCCAGCACCAGATTCAAGGGAATTGGATTGAAAGTGCCGTGCATCCTGGAATATTCCTGAATTCACTCGGTCAATCATCTGGGGATACAGGGTTCCGTTATCAGGACATTGCTGTCAGGAATAATACAATTATTCGTACGAATTTAAATTATCGTGCGGATAACAATGTGCCAGGCAATCAATATGGTGGTGCAATCACATTGAACAACCAAGGTGACAATTTGCTGTTTGAAGGAAATAAAATCTACGGCTCCGAAGGAAACGGCATGATTACTGGCGGTTGGGGGCCGGTGTTCAGCGGGAAAAACATGACGATCCGAGACAACGAGATTGTGGGTTCTGCTCACTACGCCATTTCTTTTAATGATAGCCGGTCGAAGCTTGAGAATCTTACAATTGCAGACAATACATTGCTAAATAATGACAATGGCAGTGTATACTTCGCCAGTACGCCTGTAACTGGAGTTACCAGCTACAGCGGGAATACGGTTGCGCAGCCGACCACGCCTAATATGGAGGGTTTCCAAGTTACCGATGAGGCCCCCCAATACCAGAATGTATTCGAGCCCATAATGAGGGAGCCAGGACAGACGGGCTGGGCAGAGCCTCCGAAGGTTACACTGCCGGATCAAGAGATTAATGTAAAAGATTACGGCGCAGTCGGAGACGGAAATGTGAATGATCTTCCTGCGTTTATGAATGCGGTAGAGGCTCTTCCGGAATTCGGCGGGCGATTGATGGTGCCAGCGGGGACCTATCTTCTAGAGCCTGTCGCAGGTCAGGATTCACTGCCGTACAGCGCGCTCAAGCATCATTTGCTTCTGACAGGCAAGAGCCAAGTACATTTGATCGGTGAAGGAGCCAGCACCGTTCTGCGGTTTACAAGCCCTGACCATCATGGCATCCGACTGTTAGGCGTTACAGACGCATCCATACAGAATATGACTCTGGAGTTGGTCAATCAACCGCTTCTCCGTCATAACAGAGCTTTAATTGATATTGCTGGCTCCCGTAATGTCGTGATTAGCGGAGTAACGGTGCGGAATTCCGGAGGTACGGGCATCCAGATTGATTCCTCTACAGGAGTATCCATCAAGAACAATACGATCGAGAAGGTTAATATGAACGGAATCTCCGCTTTGGCTAGCCGCCAAGTCTATATTGAAGACAATCGGATTACGGACAGCAGGGACAATGCCATCCATGTCAATAAGCTGGGCGCTACGGCGCGTGAGCCGCAATACATTCGAATTTCCCGTAATGAGATCAATCGGGTAACGGAGCAGAGCGGGATTGGGATCGCTAGCGGTGATCAAATCAAGGTTGAAGAGAATACGGTAGCGAATACTCATCTGGCAGGCGTATTGCTGTATTATACGAGCGAGGCCTTCCATACGAATCAGATCGAAGTGTTGAATAATACGCTGAGTCACACCAACACCGGGGAGTTGACTTACCATTACGGAGCCATTTCGGTGTATCAGTCTTTCCGGGGCAATTTCCTGATTGCTGGAAACCGCATTGAAGATACGTCTTTTGCTGGCATATGGGTGGACGGAAAAGCAACCTTGCAGAAACTGCAACTGTCCCAAAATGCGTTTAGCGGAATTGGAACAACGAATATTCAGATCGACAATGCTCAGAAAATTGGTACACTAATCAGAAATGACGATCTTCTTCAGATTCAAGCTTCTCCAAAGCTGATGCAATCAGGAACTTGGGCGGTGCATGTTGATTTGACTAATTTAACTCCGGCAACGGAGCTGTCCGGGAAAATCTCCTTAAGTGCGCCAGTAGAGTGGGCTTCTGCAGATCAAGTTGCATTTACCAATCTTCAAGGTGGAGATGTGAAAGGCTTTGACATTCCCATCCCCACTCCTTCCAATCACGGAGCTGTACCTGTGAAGGTGAAGGTGGAGATAGGTTCCGGCACGACGCTCGAGCTGGACCGCAGCTTGAATTTTCTTGCAGCTCTTCAGCCAGAGCAGCCCATAACCATCGATGGGGACTTGCAGGAGTGGAACCATGGCGTTCCGTTTGAGATAGGTGCGTCACAATATAAGAAGCTGGATGCCGAAATAAATGGCTCCGATGATATCAGCGGCACGGGGTATCTGAAATGGGATGATCAGAATTTGTATCTGGCCGTACGAGTAACAGACGCTCTTCACGCCCAGCCGAATACTGGAGAAGGTGTCTGGGGAGGCGATAGTATTCAATTTACTGTCGATCCGGGTCGTGCAGCTGGTGCGGGCAGCCAAGGTTATTCGGAGTTATCATTTGCAATGAGTAACACAGGTGAAATTACGAAGTGGAGGCATACTGCACTAGCTGGCAAGCAGACTGGTGCGCTGACTTCTAGTTTGGCTGCCATCGTACGGAATGATAATTTGAACGAAACCATGTACGAAATTGCGATACCTTGGAATGAATTGCTTCCAGCTGGTGAAACGGCTCCGAATCCGCGGATCGGTTTTTCCTTCCTGATTAATGACGCAGATGACATACCGGGTAAGCGCGATGGATTCGTCGAATATATGAGTGGAATTGGTCAAGGGAAAAATGTGAATCTATTCGGCGATCTGATCCTCTATTCCGTAACGCAAGACCCACCTGTTCAAGAACCAACCAACCCCGGTTCGCCAGAAGGCAATAGCTACCTTCCTGATGCGAATGAAACCAAAATAAGCGTTCAAGCGAACGGGTCGGTAACAGTGGAAGCACCTGTAACTCAAATAACGGAAAATGGCAGATCCACAGCTGTTGTCAAATTAGACAAAGCTGATTTGAAAGAAGCTATTGAATCCGTTCTGAGCAGGGACAATGGCTCAAAGGTGATCATCGTTTCTCTGTTGAGCAGCGAATCGGTGTCGAAGCTGGAAATGCCACTAGATGTCTTAGCATCGGCAGCCAATACGACTGTATCGTTCCAGACGGGGCGCGCTGCCTACGATTTACCGATCAAGGTGCTGGACCTAGCTGGCTTGGAAAAGGAATTAGGCGCAGCTGCCAAAGATATCAAACTAAGCATAACGCTTATAGACGTAGAGGGTACTGAGGCAATGCAAATTGCCAAGAAAACGGCTGAGAACGGCCTGCGCCAGCTGATCGTGCCTATTGATTTTGCGGTAGTGGCGGAGGCTGGCGGCAAGAAGAAAGCTATTACCGATTTCGGAGATAATTATGTAACGCGCAGCGTAACTGTTCCGGGTGTTATCGATGCATCCCGAGCAACGGTCGCTCTCTATGATCCGGAAAGTGGTGCTTTCAGTTTTGTTCCCGCTGTCTTCAAGACGTTGGACGGCAAGACGTTTATCACCATCGAACGAAATGGTAACAGCATCTATACAGTTGTAGAATCCGCCAAGAAGTTTGAAGATTTGAATGGTCATTGGGCCAAGTCTGATGTGGAGTTGCTAGCGTCTAAGTTGATCGTGAACGGTTTAGATGCTAATCACTTCGGCCCGGAGCAAAGCATTACTAGAGCACAATTTGCCACAATAATAACCAGGTCTCTGGGATTGGTCGAAAATAAGGCTGTCGCCACCTTCACGGATATTCAGGCTCAAGACTGGTATAAGGGGGCCGTCGGCGCAGCAGTCAAAGCCGGCTTAGTGCAGGGCTATGAGGATGGATCCTTTAGGCCGAATGATCGGATCAGTCGGGAGGAGATCGTGGTTATGATCTCCAGAGCACTGCATACGGCGGGCAAACAGATTCATGTTTCCGGTAAAGAGGATGATCTGCTAAGGTCGTTTTCAGACCGGAGTGCAATCAGCCCTTGGGCGAAGCGTGCAGCAGCTGAAGCTGTGTACACGAAAATCGTGGGAGGCATGACCGACAATACTTATGTTCCTGAAGCTTATGCAACACGCGCTCAAGCTGTTGTTATGCTGAGAAGATTTCTCCAATATGTGGAGTTTATGAACTAATTCAATATCATCCCAAAGGTGCCGTCCCAAAAGCAGATTACTACTTGAGGGATGGCCCTTTCCAGTCTTCACATCGCTACGAATTGATGATAGGTATTGCAGTTCCATGAGGGATATGATTTTATAGTAGAGATGTATGATGCCGAATTAGGAAAGATCAGGGGAGAACACATGACAAGTAATAAAAACTGGTTCCATCGGATGCTGCTGTCATATTTACCAATTTTCTTTACAGTTACGTTCGCCATCGTTTTCATATTTTTCTTCGCCGCTGCGGAAATGTCCAAGAAGGATGCCATGAAGGCAAATCGGGTGTTTGCAGAACAGGTGATGAAATCGGTGGATTATTCCCTGAGGTCGTTAAACCAATATATGATTCACGAAATTATGTCCAATGAGCTGTTGAATGATTTCATCTCAGCATCTTCCGGAAAAAATCCATATATCGTGGCCAATGAGATGTCGCAGGTTTTAAATGATGCGCTGGTCTCCAATCCTCTAATCAGCTCTATTTATATTTATAGGCATTCAGACCGCAGAGTCATAAGTCCTCAATCTATGGTTGCGTTGGAGCAATTTTATGATCAGGCGTTTATTGAGCGTCAGCTTCAGGGAACGACGGAAACAGGATGGTCAAGTCCTCGCCAAGTCAAGCTAATCAATGAGCAGCCGCATAATGTCGTATCCTTGGTTCGTCAAATGCCTATTCTTTCAGGTGATCAGGGAATTATGGTCGTCAATGTGAAATTGGCATCTCTGCTTGATCTGGTAACGGATATGATCGGCTCAGATTTGAGTTATTTGCAATTTATAGATAAAGAGGGAGTGCCACTCTTTGGCACAACAAATTTCGAAGACTGGGAGAAGTACGGAAAAAGCGCCATTACAAGCATGATTTCGCCCTATACAGGGTGGGAAATTCGAAGTGGAATCCAAGATTACGGATGGCTGGGGATTACCGGGATTCTATCTTACGCTTGGATCGTGATCGGGCTTCTGGTGCTCCTTTTGGGATTAGGGTGGATGGTTTGGGTAACGCGCCAAAATTATAAGCCCATCCAAGCTATCGTTAGGCATATCGATGACACGAAAGGGCTGGTGGCGGATCCGGGTAGTAAGAAAGATGAAATGTCGCGGATCGAGTCGGCACTCAATCAGCTGATCAGCCAAAGCCATGAGTTTCAGAAGCAGAATCAGGAGAATATGGTCTACAAAAAAAGACATTTCTTCATGGAGCTTATGGAAGGCAGCCGTCCAGTTTCACAGGAGGAATGGCAGGAGGAAGTCGGCGCATACGGCTTTCCCCATCATTTTGCCCAGCTTCTGACTGTGGTAATGGAATTAGATAAATACCCTGTTTTTATCGGCAGCTATTCTCACCGCGATCAGGACTTGCTTCGGTACGTTATTCGCAACGTTGTTCATGAAACCGCTCAGCTTCATGATTATATTGTGTGGACGGAATGGCTGGATGGTCAGCAATTGGGCATTTTGTTTCATCTGAAATCAGATTCCGAGCACCACGTGGCAGACGTATTGGCGCTCTGCAGCAAGCTGCTGGCATGGATTGAACTAAATCTGGATTTTACGGTGACAGCAGCAGTTGGAACGCCGGTCGATCTGGTTAATGAGGTGTATACCTCGTACGAACACACCTTGGAAGCTTTAAAATACAAGTCTGTACTCGGCATGAACCGTGTAATCAGTTATGGTGATATCAAGATTCGATCAGCCGGCAAAGTGAACAAGCAGCTTCAATTAATGCGTTCTATGGCACAGAATTACCGGATTGGTGAACATGAATGGAAGAATCAATTAGATGCTATCTTTGCTGATATCAAGCTGGAGCTGTTGCCGAGGGAGGACATCAGCGGCCTGTTGAACTATATCACTTATCATATGTTTCGAGAATTGATGGAAATGCCAGAGGATATTCAGAACATTTGGAAAAACCAGATGATGCCTAATCTTCAGGTAGCGATCGATCGGTTTGAAACGTTAGATGAACTTCAAGTAACGATGTTCCGATTACTCGAGCAGTTTGCCAAGCACGTTCAGACGTACAGAGAAAGTCGGTTTACGCATACCGTCATTCAGGAAGTTCGGAAATATATCGAGCTCAATTATACGAATCCTGACATGTCTCTCTCTCTGATCTGTGATCAATTCCAGATGAAGTCCAGCAACCTGAGCCGGTTGTTCAAAGAGGAATTCGGACAAAATTTCGTCGACTTTTTAGCTCAGATTCGAATCGAGCAAGCCAAGCTGATGCTGAAGGAAAGCCAAGAGCCGATTCAAGATATTGCGGCCAAAATCGGATACTCGCACTATATTTCATTCAACCGCGCCTTCAAAAAACTGACGGGATTAACACCCGGCGATTATAGAAAATAGTTGTCCAAAGCCGTTGTCGGAAGAAATGATCCCGATAACGGCTTTATTTTTGCTCGTAAAAATATGAATCTTGCTCAAGAAACGATACCTGATCACCCATATAACCGTGCAGTAAGCCCCACTGAAATAATGCAACTTGATTCAAAAACTGTCTATTGTTCGTGGGACTGTGTGCCGTTACAGTGGGGATACGGAAGCACACCTAGAAAATAGCGAAAGGAGGATACAGCATTTGAATACATCGCAAACCGAGGCGGGGGCGGGCAGAACATCCTCAGCTAGACTGCAGAAGTCTGAGGGGAACGCAGCATTAGGGATCTCTTCCAGACGCCGCTTTAACATGAACAAACCACTAATCATTATGTTTTTCCCGATTGTTGTCTTCTTCTTACTCTTTAAGTATATCCCCATGCTGGGATTAATTATTGCCTTTAAGGATTACAACTTTACGGATGGCATATGGGGAAGTCCATGGGTGGGGTTTGATAACTACACGTATCTGTTTCAAAATCCCAAGATGTTGGACATAATTAAGAACACATTTATATTAAGTTGTTTAAATGTATTCGTAGGCTTTCCATTCCCGATCATCTTGGCTATTATGCTGAATGAGGTAAGGAGAAGCTGGTTTAAGAAAGGGGTACAGACGCTCGTCTATTTGCCGCATTTCTTCAACTGGGTCATCGTCAGCGGCTTCGTTATTATGATCTTCTCTCAGGAAACGGGCATCGTTAACAAGATTCTCTATTTCTTTACTGGGGACACCTTTCCGTTCCTCCTAAAGGAAAACTCCTGGATCAGCATATTCGTAGGATCCACGATTTGGAAAAGTACAGGCTGGACAGCCATCATCTATTTGGCTGCATTAACCTCTATCGATCCGTCACTGTACGAAGCAGCATGTATGGATGGCGCCAATAAGTGGAAGCAAATATGGCACATTACGCTACCCGGTATTCGTTCTGTTATCGTGCTAATGTTCATTCTATCGATCGGGAACGTCATGGAAGTCGGCTTCGACCAAGTCTACACCTTGCAAAATTCGGCTGTCATCAACATAGCGGAAACCATCAGCACATGGAATTACAAAATGGGTATTGGTTCTGGCCAATTCAGCTACGGGACCGCCTTCGGCTTATTTGAATCTTTGATCGGGCTTGTGCTTGTGCTGATTGCGAATACGGTGGCCCGTAAATATAATCAGGGATTGTGGTAAGGAGGCTGCCATGAAAGCAACGTTTGGAGAAAAAATGTTTTATGCTTTTAACTATGTCATTCTAGCTCTTATTAGTTGCAGCTGTTTGCTTCCTATTATTCATATTTTTGCTCTGTCAGGAAGCGGAGGCGATGCCATTACCTCAGGGAAAGTTGGACTCTGGCCTGTTGACGGAACCTGGGATGCCTACAGTAACTTATTTAAAGGAACTCATGTCGGCACGGCCATTCGAAATAGCTTTATTATTACGATCGTTGGCACTGCCTTAAATTTAATCTTCACTGTATTTGCAGCATATCCGTTGTCGAAGAAATACTTTTATGCTCGGCGTTTTTTTACACTGGCTATTGTATTTACGATGCTGTTTACTGCAGGATTAATTCCCACGTATTTGCTCGTCAAATCCCTTGGTCTGGTAGGCAATTATTGGTCGCTCTGGCTTCCCGGATTAGTAAGTGTCTACAACCTGCTGCTCATGCGGACGTTCTTCGAGAATCTGCCTGAAGAACTGGAGGATTCGGCAAGAATTGACGGCTGCGGGGAGTACCGGCTTATACTCAGCATTGTGATTCCGCTGTCATTGCCGGTCATTGCGACAGTAGGCCTATTTTACGGAGTTGCGCATTGGAATGCATTTTTCAACGTGCTGATCTATATTAACGACAGCACGAAACATAACCTATCCGTTCTGGTTCAAAATATGATTCGCAGCCAATCCTTAATGGCTGAGATGAGCCAGTTGAATCCCGAGGAATTCACGAAGCTGACCCCGGAATCGATCAAATCCGCTGGTATCGTGATCATGACGCTGCCGATGCTGATTGTGTATCCGTTCCTTCAGAGATACTTTGTTAAGGGGGCGTTAATTGGATCGGTCAAAGGGTAAGGACTTGCGCTTTTGTTTGATGGTAAGACGATCAAATTTGACTTTGTTCTGGAGGGGTATACATGACAAACAAAAAGAAGTTTAACAAGGCGATCATTTCCACAACCGTAGCAATGCTGACAGTAGGGACCGTCTTGGCAGGTTGCGGAAGCGACGAGAAGAAGCCGGCAGCAGAAACGAGCAGTGCACAGCCGGTGCCAGAAAAACGCGGAAGCTTGTCCGTCACCATCTACGATCGGGGGAAAGTTCCCGCAGAAGAAGGCACGTATGCGGACAATCGCTGGACAAAATGGGTGAATAAGAATGGTCCCGTAGACGTGAAGTATGTGCCGATTCCACGGAATGAATCCCAGCAAAAGCTGAGCACCTTGTTTGCGGCAGGCGAAGCACCTGACCTTATTCTCGAATTCGACGGAGCGTATCGTAACCAGCTATGGGCCCAAAAGCAGCTCATGCCGCTCGATGACGTCATTAACAAATACAGCAAGGATTATAAAGCGCTCCTAGAGAAGTATCCGGCACTCAAAAAGCTGGGTATGAAGCCAGATGGCAAGATCTATGAAGTGGGAACTGTGATGAAAACAGAAGTTCTTGGCACCATGGTAATCCGTAAGGATTGGCTGGATAAGCTGGGGATGAAGGTTCCGACTACGATGGAAGAACTGTATGCCGTGGCAGATGCATTTGCCAATAAAGACCCTGACGGCAACGGCAAGAAAGATACGTTCGGTATCAACTTGAGCCAATTTGCATCCTTCTACATTGATGCGATGTTCCAGAATGAAATGTTGATCGTTGATAAGGGCGAACTCATTCGTCAATTCGATCGGATTAAGCCGGCAGCGGAATTCAAGAAGAAGCTGTTCGAAAACGGTATCGTCGATAAGGACTTCTTGACTGACAAGAACGGACAGAAAGCCGATCAGGATTTCGTCAACAGCAAGCTCGGCATCTATTTGGGCTATAAAACGGTATTAAACAAAAATTTCGATACGCTGAAGAAAAACAATCCGAATGCAGTTATTGTTCCGATGGCGTTCCCGAAATCCCAATTCGGTCAGTTCGGCCCAGACTTTAACCCACCGATTTCGACAATCGGTGTCGTGAGTGCCAAAGCGAAGGATCCGGCGGCAGTGGCGAAATACATCGACTTTATGATCAAGCCTTCGACTGTGGAATACTTTGAGTTCGGTGAAGACGGCGTTCATACGAAGCTGGATGCTAATGGCGTACGTCAGCCGATCGATCGCGACAAGAATACGAAGGAAAAAGACTATAACGGTGACTACAAAATGGTCATGTCCAAGTACTTCCTGAATACGGGTGCCATCGACGGACGTGCAACAAGCTCGACTAATCCAATTGATCAAGAGTGGATCAAGATTGCACAGGAGATGGATAAATTGTACCTAGATCCGACTCACCCGCATCCTGGCTTTACGCAGTCGAAGCTGAGACCGGCACTGGAGAAGGATTTGCAGACGACGTTTGACAACGGATGGAACTACATGAACGACATGGTAAACAAAACGATCGTCAGCGGCAGCTCTTATACAGTTGACCAAGCAGTGAAGGATATTCAAGATTCATGGGATAAATCCGGCGGCAAGAAGCTGGAGGAATGGTACAAGAACTGGTACAAGGAAAACAAAGATAAGTGGATCTTTATGGATGAGTTGTACAAAATGAAGTTCTAAACCGAATGGAAACAGCGGGAAATTTCGGATTCGGAATTTCCCGCTGTTTTGTTTGAGGTCATTATCGCAGAGGAGGGAACAGCATGAAGCTTTTTGATGATCAGGCAATAGCGAGAATGAAGCATAATGTGACGGGGGACCAGCAGCTAGTGCAGGATGGCTGGCATAAATTTGCTGAAAGAATGAAGGGGATCGACGCCCGTTCTATACAAGCGACCAAGGACGAGATGCTGGAATTGCGCCAGCGTTTCGAACAATACGGGGGGAACAAACGGTTCTCTTTGGGGAATTTCGTTAGAGAGCAGGCTAAGCTAGTGGCAGAACTGGCGTTCTACAGCCGATTGAATGACAAGAAGGAATATGCAGGCTATGCGGCCGAACTGATGGAGGCTATTTGTCTGGAACCGACTTGGGTTTATCAGTATACAGCACCCCAACAATCGGATCTTTGGACAGCCGATATCGGCCTCAACCTGGCGATTGCTCTCGAATTGATTCAGAACGAGATCACTGAAAATGACCGTATGCGGTGGTCGGATGCCTTGTATAGGAAAGCTTTTCTGCCGATATATGAAGATTGGCTTCACCCGGTGAAGAAGCTTCACGCTTTGGATACGATGGGGCATAACTGGTGGAGCGTCTGTGTTTGCGCAGCCGGCTTCATCCTGCTTTCCCTCGGTAGAGATCGCAATGATTACGAGCCATGTTTGCATACGATTGTGGAAGGCATGGTCGAATGGTTTGCATATCCCGGTAGTTTGCTGCAGAACAAACATGCTAACTTTGGAGACGATGGCGATTACCTCGAATCAATTGGCTATCTGGATTACTCATTGGCCAATTTCAGCCTGTTCGAAATGTACTATAGGAAGTTGAACGGGGATACGAGGCTGATGGATCTTCCAGTGATACAGAAGATTCCAGATATGTATCTGTCAACGCTCTATCCGACAAAGGAAGGGCACAAAGGCCTCAACTTCGGGGATGTCGGCATGCGACAGAACGTATCATTTGTCTGGCTCTACTTGGCAGGGATTTCGGGGCGACGTGATATGATCGATTATTATCAAGCGATGGATGGGGTACGGGGAAATCCGCTGGACCTGTTATTCTATCCGGAGGACCTCTCACCGCAAGGTTTTATGCAACCGCAGCAGGAGATGATCTTCCGTCATACGGGGTATGCTGTCATCCGTACAGGCAATGGTCCGGAACAGACGGTCTTTGCTATAAAAACAGGAGAAAGTTGGAATCATAACCACCTGGATGTGGGGACGTTTATTCTCAGCTCAGGCGGTACCGAGTTCGTCTCTGATTCGGGTATGTGTCCGTATTCCAAGCCGTTGTATAACGAGTATTATCGGGCATCTGTGGGACATAATGTTATTCTGCTGGATGGCCGTGGTCAACGTAGTGAAATGATGGAGTACGGCAGCAAATTTATGGGTACCATTCCAGTTCATATAAGCGCTCGAGATTATACGTATGTATTAGCAGATTGCACGGGACCTTACGCCGATGTGTATCAGCGCTTCTATCGCCATGTACTGTTTGTCGGCGGCCTCATTGTGATGGTAGACGATGTCTTCGCAGGCGAAGAGGGAACGTTCGAATGGCTGCTGCACATTCAAGGAGATTCTCGCTTGGAGGCAGAGCGTCTAGTTGTCAGCAACGAAGGACGGGAATTGACGGTGCATACCCTGTATCCAGAGCAGAAGTCCTATGTGAGGGAACGGGGATACTTGCACGCCAAGAAGGATAAACCCGGCGAAGAGGATACGTTTCCTGAAGGACAGTATTGGAAAATCTGCGCTGCATCGCCGGAGGGTGACCGCAGGATAAAGTATATGACGGTATTCGAGGTTGACCGGCAGCAAGGAGACGAACGTACCGAGATCACACGGATCGAAACCGGAGAAGCCCATGTGCTGGGTATGCGCATTCGTCAAAGCGGTGCGGTTATGGAACTGTACTGCAACCTGCTGGCAGATGGCAGGCTCATGCACAAGAATTCGAATGCGAGCTTCAATAACATTGAAACCGATGCCTTGCTAACCGTTGTGACTTTGTCTGATGACGGTCAAGTGCTTAGGGCGGGTATGCACCATGGAAGCTATCTTAAGCACGACGGGAAAAGCTTGTATAGTACGCTGCTTAAGGGAGATGCGGTTCTGGATTACTCCAAGGGTTTGGAATTTCACGGACATGCAGGCGCTGATTTTTGGGCCAATTTCCAGCATGACGGATGTACAGATCCCGAAGCCATATACGACCCGTCTACGGGTATGTGGAAGAAGAAGCTCTGTAAGGGAAACAATCATTTTCAATGGAGATAGGTTATATGTGCTTATAAAGCCAACACCCATTCACTAATGGAAAAGTTGGACTTTGAGCACATTATACGTATACTCACTTTGATAATTTTAGTTTTACACATTAATTTAGGTATCCCTAATCGGTCGATTGCTGTGCCGATTAGGGCCAAGCAGGCCAAGCCTCATACCCGCTCTTGTCGATATTGCTTAGGTGTCATACCGGTATTTTTACGGAAAATTTTAAACATGAAGATCTGTCGGGCACTTGGACAAATCTGGATGTTTTTGATGTCATTTTTGACCAAAGAAGTGCCTAAAAAAGTTAATCTGTGTACATTCTCAGTTTCTCCGTGCACATCTTTGGAAAATAGGCATGTTACAATGAAAGCGTAAACAAAGTGAGATGACATCACAATCAAGGAAGGAACTGGAAGATAATGAATGTAAAACTATCCGCTTATATGGTTTGGAATATCCAGAAAATCACAAAAGTGAAACCATGGAAATTGATAAGCATGTCCAACAAAATACTTGCACTACTAACAGTGAGCGAGCGAGCAAAGTCGCCGCATGAATATGCATCGGCGCTCCAGAGAAATGGGGTTAATCGGACAATGTTCTTGTCATCCGACAATTATTATTAACCTTATACAATAAGGGGTTATTCTAATATTCAGACATATGTATAAAATTCGAGTTTTGTGCATATGTCTACATGCACGGCAATTGCGCGACTCTACAAGCAGGGTCAGCAGCAACTAACAGCCACCGTGTTGCCTGCTAATGCAACGAATAAAGCAGTAACTTGGTCCTCTAGCGCTTCAACGGTAGCCACAGTGGATGCAACGGGAAAAGTAACGGCAGTTGCAGCGGGAAATGCATCAATTACAGCAACAACTGTGTATGGCGATAAGGCGGCTAGTGCAACTATTAATGTCTCAAATGACACAAATCCAGGCACAGGTGACACACCGCCCCCTGAAGATCCAACGGCTACGGTCATTCAAAACAAAGTAACATTAGAAGCAAAGCTAGATGAGCAAGGTAAAGCTTCGGTTACCATTAAAACAGATGATTTGGCCAAAGCCATCCAAAACACGACTAACAGTCAAGTTATCATCGATGTTAATCCGCAAGGTGATGCGAAGGGTGTCCAAGTCGAAATTCAAGTAGACCAATTACTTGCCGCAGGTAACAAGAAAGTCGACGAGCTTAAAGTGGATACTGGATTGGCCTCTATTACCGTGGCTACCAAATTGTTGGATAAAGAAGACGCTTCAAAAATTCAGCTATCGGTCGTTCAAGTGGATAAAGGTTCGCTGTCCGGGGCACAACAGCAACAAGTGGGACAGGACACGAAGATATACGATTTTAACTTATTCGTAGATGGACAGCGGGTCAGCAACTTCTCAGGTCATGAAGTAAAGGTTGAAATTCCTTATACACTGAAGCCAGGCGAGAAGCCGAATCAAGTCGTCTTATATTACCTTACGGATGACGGAAAACTGGAAATCGTGAAAAATGGTAAAATTTAATAGCGACACCGGCATGGTCGAATTTTATCCGAAGCATTTCAGCAAATATATGGCGGCCTATACCAGCGTTACCTTCCTTGATTTAACGAGCGTTGCCTGGGCGCAGGATGCCATTCAAGGGCTCGCAGCCAGAGGGGTTGTGCAGGGCGTAGGCGAGAACCGCTTCAATCCCGAAGGAAACGTGACACGGGCCGAATTTATTGCCATGCTGGTTAACGCTTTTAATTTGAGCGATACAACCGCATCTATCACTAGCACGGATGTTCATCCTGGGGATTGGTATTATAGTGCGATCGCCAGCGCTTCTAAGCTGGGTATTGTGCAAGGCCAATCCGAAACGATGTTCGGAGCAAATGAGCGCATTTCCCGCCAAGATATGGCGGTCATGGTGTATCGTGCGCTCCAAGTGTTAGATCAAATGCCTGCAACAAGCATCCAACCTGCCGCTTTTACCGATCAAGCGGAGATCCGTGCCTATGCGCAGGAAGCCGTTGCCGCTATGCAGCAATCTGGTCTCATTCAAGGCATGGAGAACGGCAAGTTTGCTCCTGGAGCATCAACGACCAGAGCGCAGGCAGCGACTTTGATTTATCGGTTATTTTAAAGGTGTGTCATGTTTGAATAACGGTTTCGTCCGATAGCGCCACCCACTCGGGTGGCGTTTTTTGTATATGTCTTAAAAAAGTGCACTTCCACATTAAATTTCATCGGTAGTATCGCTTGGAATTCTGTTAAAATAGACTTATTCTAAAACGAAAGCATGAGGCGGTTCACAGATGGCATCGAACCCTTTTCGGCTGCACAAAAGCATTTTTGCCAAATTTACACTCTCTTTCATTTCGGTAGGTCTTATCCCGCTGCTCATTCTCAGTTATATATCACTGCAGACGTTCAGTGGCTTTATGGAGCGTTATGCGACGAACAACTATGAGCAAATGCTGCTGTTTGCGAGCCGAAATGTGGACGATATGTTCGTCAAATACAACAATATTTCTAAACTCATGTACTCCTACGGAGTTGGCGGTCTCTATGGTCAGTTGGGACAAGCGATTGCAGCGCAAAGCAAGGAAAAAGACATCCGTTTGATGATGACGATCAACGATTTCTTGCAAACGGTGTTATATACAGAACGTAACCTGCAAAGTGTCTTTTTTGTATTGCCAGACGGAACTTTTCAAAGCTTATCGAAGAACAACGTTGCATTGGATTACCAGTATCAATATCCAAGGGTTGAATGGAAAGAGCAGATGAAGCTCAATCGTAACGGTCTTAGCTTTTTTCCGACACATAAGCAGGATTATTTTCTTGGGGCAACGGATCAAGTAATGACGTTTGGCCGCAATCTAACTGATGTCTTAGGATCATCTAAGGTCGAAGGCGAGACTGTCGGGAGCTTTTATATGGACGTAGGGCTTGACGTGTTTAATGAGATTTTTAAGCAAATGATTCTGAATAAGCAGGATACCGTCTATGTCGTTGATAAACAGGGGATTATTTTGTATAGCAATCAGATAGAGCTAATCGGAACTGTTTTTCACGCCAATACATCGGATGATTTCTTGCATCTACAACAGGAAACAGCTGAGAATAGCATCCAAATTGTCGGTGAGTTTTATAAAAAAGAACTGTTTCTCAAAGTCGAGCAACTCATTAGGACGATTACGATCGTCATTGGCATGTGTATGCTTTCGTTGATTGTGGTAGCGGTCTGGTTCTCCAATCGCTTCTCCAACCCGATTCGCAGCATTACGAGAGAAATGGCGAAAGTGGAGTCTGGCAATTTCGATACGCAGGTGACCGTCAGGACAGCGGATGAGCTGGGGCTTTTGTCGCATGGTTTTAATAAAATGGTGGGGCGGCTAAAGGAATACATTGACGTTGTGTATGTTGCTCAGATTAAACTAAAGCAAGCTGAGCTGAACGCTCTGAAAAGTCAGATCAGACCGCATTATTTGTACAATACGCTTGAAGTGATTCGGATGAGCGCCGTTGCGGAAGATGCGAATGAGGTGGGCGACATGATTTTGTCGTTATCGCATCAGCTCAAGTATGTCCTCGATTACGGCGAAGAAACCGTTGCAATCCGGGCTGAGAAAGCGAATGTGGAGCAATATTTTCAATTGATGGTCATCAGGTACGGCGAGCATAGGCTAGGCCTTGACTTCCGGTTCGATGCGGACTTAATGGACTGTGAAATTCCGAAGCTGTCGTTGCAGCCGATCGTCGAAAACGCCATTTATCATGGCATTATGCCGAAGCCAGGGAAAGGCACAATTCGCATTTCGATTGAAAAGCTGCCGGATAAACGGCTTAGTGTCACGGTGGACGACGACGGTGTAGGAATGAGCGAGGATACGCTTGAACTTGTTCGTCAGAAGTTGGCTAAGGGCAGCTCGCTGGATACGGGCAGCAGTATCGGGCTTATTAATGTCCATGAGCGCATTGTGGCGCTGTATGGGCAAGGTTTTGGTGTAGAGATTAATAGCAGTCAACATATTGGAACTACCGTCCGTCTTGTCATTCCTTTAACGAAAGAGGTGAGCGTCCGTGTTGAACACCATTCTAGCTGATGATGAACCGATCATTATCAAAGGGTTAAAAAAGCTCATTCCGTGGGAAGAGCTCGGCATTGAAATCGTTGGTGAGGCGATGACAGGTAGAGGTTTGATGGAGCAAATTGAACTCAAGCAGCCAGATCTCGTCATCACGGATATTAGTATGCCGGATGGCTCAGGCATCGATGTCATTAAAGAAGTACAACGGCGGCAGCTGCGGACGAAAATTATTTTCATCAGCGCGTATCAGGAGTTCTCTTATGCGAAGGACGCGCTAGCGTTCGGTGCGGTCGATTATTTAGTGAAGCCGATTGAGAAAAGGCTGCTGCTCGAGGCGGTGAGCAAAGCTATGACACAGCTGCAGGAAGCGAATGAAGATCAATCCTCCAAAGGTAAGCTGGCCGTTTATGAACAAAAGGATAAGAAGACGCAGCTCGAGGAGCTATTCGATAGGCTCACCCAAGGGGATATTCGGTGGGAGGAAGCGGAGCGTAAGCTTCAGGGGTTGAAGATGCAGTTTACAGGCTCGTGTTTCAGCGTGCTGTATGTGGAGTTGGAACATTTGCAGCTTCAGGACGGCAGGTGGGGGGAGCATGAGAAGCGTCTGTTAGTGTTTGCGGTCTCCAATCTGGCGGACGAGCTGATCCATCTTTATGGCAGTGGTCTTGTCATTCGAAAAGGCGAAAATTTATGCGTCATCGTGACCCACATGCGTGTAGAGGATGATTTGCAGCGTCTCGCGAGCGAAATGCGGGATAAGATTTTATTTTATCTTAAAATACATGTGACGATCTGTATCGGTATGCCGGCACTTAGCCTTCAGGACATTAAGCTGTCCTATAACTCGGCTGTTGAGACGATGAACTATAGCTATTTTGAAAAGGAAGGGACGATTCTGTCCTGGTCACAGACTGAACGGCGTGGCAGTTCAGATCATCTCTTGGCAGATGCCAAACAGTCCGTGATTAAAGCGGTCATTGCCAAGGATAAGCAGCTGGTGCAGGAGCTGTTGGGAAGCTTCTTTGAGCATGCAGCAAACAACGCCAATGGTCGCAAAGAATCGGCGGTTTTAATCGTATATACCATGCTGACGGACTTAATGGAGGAGATGTCGGCTGTTGGGATTGACCTTCAGGTGTCGGCGGAGCAGCGGAAAGACTGGCAACAGCGGATGCATCAATTTTACCGTTTTAGTGATCTTACTGATTTCATAACGGTTCGTATTTTGGACATACTGGAACAAGTAAGCACCGCAGGCGGCAGCCGCGAAGCGCAGCAAATGAAGATTATTAAGGAATACATTGAGGAGCACTATAGCGAAAATATAACGCTGGAAAGCATGGCTTCCCAAGTGTTTATGAATCCGTATTATTTTAGCAGTTTCTTTAAGAAGCACACGCACGAGAACTTTAAGCAGTACGTCACGAACATCCGAATGAAAAATGCAGTCCGACTGCTCTTGCAAACGGATTTGCTCGTTTACGAAATTGCTGAGCAGGTTGGCTATCATAATCCACGGCAATTCAGCGATATGTTTAAGAAAAGCTATGGCAAGCTTCCGCAAGAATATAAGAGTCAAATCAAAGGGTAAATCGTCGGAAATTCTGTTTTTCTGGGGACAGCTTCTGCTTAGCTTCGATTCGAAGCGTTGGCGGAAGCTGTTTTTCAGTTGGATTATCACCATAGCATCCGTTTTCACTTTCTTAAATTCATGCATATCGAGCTTAAAAAACTTCATTCTAAACGATTTGGGCGTATGTTAGTCTTAAATCAAGGAACAGAACAGCAGCTGATGAGATAAAGCCCAAAAGCACACAGCTCGAGTCGTTCACAAGAAGCTACATACTAAAGGGAGGTTACTTTCAACCATGGTTAAAACTTTTTCCAAAGTACTCGTAGGATCGACAGCATTAGCACTCATTTTGGCAGGCTGCGGTAACAACAGTGATTCCGCAACTACAACTTCAAGCGCTGCTCCGGCAGGTACAGCTGCAGCGACTACGGCTCCGAAGAAAGACATAACATTTAGCGTCATTTATGCAACAGGTGACCCAGCGACCAAACAAGCGGTTGTAGATTCCATTGCTGCTTACACGAAAGCGAACCCGAACGTTAAAATCAAAGATTTGAGTGAAACAACGACAGCTGCTTACCTAGACTTTTTGAAAACCAAAGATGCTGTCGGTGAATTCCCTGATCTTGTTGAAATGCGTGATACACAATTATTCGCAGACGCTGGCAAGTTGGCTGAACTTCCAAAAGATCTACAGGGATTGTTTGAAAGCGTGCCACAAGTTAATGGCAAAGTATACAATGCACCAATCTCGCTACCTGCACCGCAAGGGATTATTTACAGCAAGAAAGCTTACGCAGATGCAGGCATAACAGAAGAACCTAAAACATATGCAGATTTCATCGCAGCTCAAGAAAAACTGAAAGCAAAAGGCATTTCACCTATCGTAGTCGGCGGTAAAGATATCTTCCACTGGGGTTTCTGGGTCAATAAATTCTTGATCGACGAAGTATTCGTGGGTGATGCAGATTGGAACTCCAAGCGTTCCGAAGGCAAAGTCAGCTTTACAGATGCTGGTCCTGCGAAAGCGATGCAACTGATGACAGATCTGTTTACCAAAGGTTACGTGGATAAAGGTTACATGAGTACGGCTGATAATCAAACGGCTTCCATGCTCGTAACAGGTAAAGCAGCAAGCTTATACTCCGGTCCTTGGATGTTCCCAACGATCGCACAAGCGGATCCGAAATTTGATTTCGGCTGGTATCCAGTCCCGGATCAAAAAGGTGTAGTAAACGTTGTAGGTCTTGCTCAACCAGCAGGCTGGGCTTTATCAGCTAATGCAGCGAAAGATGCCGACAAAACAGCTGCGATCTCGGATTTCATCAAATTCTTCTTCAGCAAAGAGCAATATCCGAAATACTTGAAAGTGGCAAGTGCAATTCCATCTACGAAAGAAAAAATGACATATGAAGCTTCACCACAATTGCAAGAAGTTCTAACAATGATGGCGGATCCGAATGTTAAAAAATCGCTTCAAATCAACAACTTCTGGGGAGCTAACCAAATCCCGCCGCAATTCCGTAACTGGTTCTACAAATCCGTTCAAGATTGGCTAGTAAAAGGTGATTTCAGTGCTGATTACTTGAAAAAAGCGGATGCAGAGTGGGACACTGAAGTGAAGGCAATGAAAAAATAAGAAATAAAAGGGCTGCAAACGGAGAACCTCTGCGTCACTTGCGGAGGTTTTCCTGCTACTGCCTTCAAAATCCAATAGGAGGCATAAGAGAATGAACACCATACAGCCTATTAAGAGAAAAAGAAAATGGCTAACCTTTTCCGTCGTGTTTCTTATTCCTGCTCTGATTCTCTACACCTTGTTCGTCATGGTACCGACAGCGAGCAGTATCTACCTCAGCTTTACTTCCTGGGATGGCGTTAGTCCAGATATTCGCTTTATTGGCTTTGATAACTTCGTAGAGATGTGGCACAGCGAGCGCGTGCATAATGCGTTGAAAAATACGTTAATTTTATCCGTAGTCTTAGTTATTATTGAAAATGCCGTTGCCCTGCTACTGGCGATGCTGGTAGATCAGGTGAAATGGTTCCGCAACTTGTTTCGCAGCATTTTTTACTTCCCGACGCTTCTCAGCGGGATTGTTATGGGATTTGTATGGACGATTATTCTGAATTACAACTTCGGTGTTGTTACGCAATTGCTTGATAAGTTGCATCTTACTTTCTTGAGCGTCGATTGGCTTGGAAATCCGGATTACGCATTGATTGCTATCATTTTTGCAACTGTATGGAAAGGTGCCGGCTATTATATGATTATTTATTTGGCTGGTCTGCAAGGCATTCCGCCAGAATTGTCGGAAGCCGCAAGTATTGATGGAGCGAACCGCTGGCAGCAATTTCGCCACATCACGTTCCCTTTGCTGGCAGGAGCCTTTACGGTGTGCATGATGTTGTCGATGATTGCGTCCCTCAAAATATTCGATCAGATTGCCGTCATGACGGACGGTGGGCCTGGTTTTGCTACAGAAACACTGACTTACATTATTTATAAAGTCGGGTTTGGCGAGCTGCGGCAAGGCTTTGGTACGGCGCTATCGCTTGTCCTCTTTATCCTGATCCTAATCGTATCACTGATTCAAATTAAGCTGCTTCGCAGCAGGGAGGTGCAGTTATAAGATGAGAAAACAGAAAAGCATACTGGAGATTCTCCTCTTTGTCCTGACGCTTGTCCTTGCCATTATCTTCTTCTTCCCGATTTACTTCAGCTTAATTTCCGCTTTTAAAAGTAACGGTGCGATTATGCGGGATGCGATCTCATTCCCAACTAGTTGGTACGTGGACAGCTTCGTCTATCTGTGGACCAAAACGGATTTCCCAAGAGCTATGGTCAACTCGATCATTTTAACGGTTAGCTCGATTATCTTGATGATTGCCATCATCCCAATGGCCGCTTACGCAATAGAGCGGACGAATAAGAGATGGACAAATTTGGTGTATGTCTACTTCCTAGCCGGCATGATGATCCCATTTCAAGTCTATATGATTCCGCTGTTCAAAGAGATGAAAATGATGGGCTTCTACGGCAGCTTGAGTGGGCCGATTCTTATCTACATCTCCGGTTCGGTAGGATTCGGCGTGCTGCTTTATACAAGCTTTCTCAAAGGGGTGCCGCGTGAAATTGAGGAAGCAGCTGAAATCGACGGCTGCTCCAAATACGGCATTTTCTGGCGGATCGTATTCCCGTTGCTTGGGCCGTGTACAGCGAGCTTGGTTGTGCTGAACGGTCTCGGCATTTGGAACGACTTCTTAATGCCAAGTTTGGTACTGCCTTCGGATAAACCTAAAACGATGATCGTCGAAATTTTCGGCTTCGTCGGTGAATATGCTTCCCAGTGGGATATGGTATTCGCAGGTACCGCAATTTCAATTATCCCTGTTTTGATCGCATTCATCGCGTTGCAAAAGTATTTTGTCAAAGGGATTGCAGCAGGTGCAACCAAGGGTTAATTGTGTTTTCATACCGTTCAATTAGCTCCTGATAACTAAAAAAGCAGTCAAGAGGATATGCCTCAATGACTGCTTTTTTATCATTAAGTTTACTTGAGTGTTTGACTATTAAAGATTATAGAGTTTTGTGAGGAGGATGTGCTTTTGTGGTATCCAGATCATTTTCTTGCATCCGAATATGAAAAATCAAGGATGAACCAAGAGCAAAATCGTAATAGGCAACCGGCCGATCGGAAAGCACATTTAAAAGAAGTATTAGTGCAGTCCATCGGTACTTTCGAGAAGAAGGGAAATCATACGCCACAGCTTTTGGAGGAAACGGACTGTGGCACTTATATAAGAAAGCGGGTAGAACTATCTGCCACGCCAGGATTAACTTTTCCTGCTTATGTATTAGTACCTAAAGGATTTGGGAAGACCAAACTGCCAGGTGTAATGGCCGTTCACGGTCACGGATATGGAAGTAGACAAATTCTGGGGATGCATCCAGACGGCTCGTGGGATGAAGGTCAGCCTGGCATTTATCATAACTTTGCCCTCGAATTGGTTCATCGTGGCATGGTCGTAATTGCACCAGATGTCGTTGGATTCGGTGAGAGAAGGTTACAGTCGGACTTAAAGGAAGATCCTAACGCTCCTAGCTCTTGTTATACGATGGCTGCACAATTGTTAATGGTTGGTAAGACGTTGACAGGGCTCCGTATTCAAGAGGCTTTATGTACACTAGATTACTTTAGTGATTTGGAGGAAGTAGATCGAGAACATATCGGAATCATGGGTTTCTCAGGAGGCAGTTTGATAGCTTTCATTGCCTCTGTCTTAGACGAACGGTTACGAGCAACCGTGCTGGCAGGCTTCCCGAATACATTCAAGGAAAGTATTCTTGCGGTTCACCATTGTCTGTGTAACTATACACCAGGCATTCTGAATCATGCCGAGTTACCGGAGCTGATTAGCTTAATTGCGCCTAGACCACTGTTTCTGGAGTCGGGGTTGGATGATCCCATTTTTCCCAAAGAAGGGTTTATACAAGCAGTCGAAGCGATTCAAGCTACTTATACGAGTGTTGGAAAGCCGGATCATTTGGCAACAGATCTTTTTCCTGGTGCTCATGAGATTAGCGGGAGACTGTCTTACGATTGGATGTATGGAAAGCTAACAGAATAAGTCTTGGATATTGCTAAAAAAACCGCATATTTTGCATAAAAAACTGTACATGACCTAGTGGTATGATTAAATCATATCAAAATAAATAAATTTTAAGGGGTAGGAGAAATGAGCATGCTTGAGGCACAAGATCAAATTTGGCTAGAGAATGTGATTGGCAAAATAAAATTGAAAATGGACTGGGTTAGCGAGAAGTCCAAGCATAAAATACCGTACACGACCATTAACGGCACACATGATAATCGCATCGTAGACAACCCTACGGGTACAGAAACGGACGAAATTAACTGGTGGACCAATGGTTTCTGGGGCGGCATGATGTGGCTTATGCATCACGAAACCGGCAACGAGAAATATAAAGAAATCGCACAAATCTCCGAAAAAGAGTTAGATCGCTGTTTTGATGAATTTTACGGCTTGCATCATGATGTCGGATTTATGTGGTTGCCGACGAGTGTGGCGAACTATAAAGTGACGCAGAATCCCGAATCTCGCAAAAGAGCGCTGCATGCCGCTGTACTGCTCGCAGGTCGCTTCAACTTAGCAGGCGGCTTTATACGCGCATGGAACGATTTAGAGGGCTCCGATACACGAGGCTGGGCGATTATCGACTGCATGTTCAATATTCCGCTTCTGTACTGGGCTTCGGAAGAAACCGGTGATCCGCGCTTTAAGCAAATTGCGATGAAGCATGCCGATACGGCGATGACGGCGTTTGTCAGACCAGACGGATCTGTAAACCACATCGTAGAATTTGATCCGTTTGAAGGCGGTGTGATCCGATCGTATGGAGGCCAAGGTTATGAAGAAGGCTCTTCCTGGACGAGAGGGCAGACCTGGGCGTTGTACGGGTACATGATGAGCTATATTCATACGCAAAAGGATGAGTACTTGCAAACCGCGAAACGGATTGCGAACTATTTTATCGCGAACATCCCAGCGGATGGTGTGATTCCCGTTGATTTCCGGCAGCCGAAAGATCCGAAGCGTGAAGATGATACGGCAGCAGCGATTGCGGCGTGTGGATTAATTGAAATTGCGAAAGTCGTAGGCGAGCATGAAAAGGATCTGTATCTGGGTGCTGCGTTGAAGCTGCTCCAAACGTTGGATAGCTCCCGAATCAATTGGACAACAGATAGTGACAGCTTGGTTCAATACGGTTCAGCTGCCTATCATTCGGCGAACCATCATCATGCGATTATTTATGGTGATTACTATTTCATGGAAGCGATTTTCAAGTTAAAAGGGAACGACTTATACCTTTGGTAGTGGGGAGTACGAAAGCATGATTCAAAATCCAATTCTACGCGGCTTCAATCCGGATGCATCGATTATTCGGGTTGAAGATGATTATTATATTGCAACGTCTACTTTTGAATGGTTCCCAGGTGTGCTCATTCATCACTCCAAAGATTTGATGAACTGGAGACCACTCACGCGTCCGTTGGATCGCGTGAGTCAGCTTGATCTGCGAGGTGTACCAAGTTCAGGCGGCATTTGGGCGCCTTCTTTAAGCTACTCTGATGGTATTTTCTATCTATGTTTTACGAATGTGGTTGGTCGAAAAGGTGTGTATAAAGATCTGCACAATTATATTGTGACAGCGCCTTCGATTAAAGGGCCATGGTCTGAACCGATCTATCTGAACTCCAGCGGTTTTGATCACTTTTTGTTCCACGATACCGATGGCCGCAAATATCTGTTTAATATGCAGTGGGATTTTCGGAAAAACCAAAATCGTTTCGCAGGTATTATCATGCAGGAATTCTGCCCGGCTGAAGGCAAGTTGATCGGCGAGATCAAGCTGATTACGAAAGGGACAGATTTGGGTGTTACGGAAGGCCCGATGGTGTATAAGAAGGATGGCTACTACTATTTGCTGGTTGCCGAAGGGGGAACAGGGCCGATGCACGCAGCCACTCTCATGCGAGCGACTTCCGTCGATGGTCCTTATGAAGTTGATCCGGATTACCCGATTATCACAACAAGGAATACCCCAGAACATCCGCTGCAAAATGCAGGACATGGCTCCTTGGTAGAAACGCAGCTCGGAGATTGGTACATGGTGTTCATTTGTTCTCGTCCCCTGAAGGACGGGAACAAGCTTAGTCCGTTAGGTCGTGAGACTTCCTTGCAGAAAGTCGTATGGACGACGGATGGATGGTTGAAGCTCGCCTCAGGCGGTAAGCAGCCGCAGCTGCATATTCCGGAAACGGAACTCACGCCGCATTCGTTTGCGCCGGACCCGGTTCGGGATGATTTCGACGCAACGAGTCTCAGTGTGCATTGGCACACACTTCGCGTCCCGGCTGACGAGTCATGGTTAAGCTTAACCGAGCGTCCCGGTTTCTTAAGACTGAAGGGAAGAGAGTCGCTGAGCTCTTTGCACAACCAAAGCCTCGTGGCAAGACGCATTCAAAGCTTCCGGTGCGAGATGGTGACATGCGTAACGTTTGAGCCGGTAGCTTTTACCCAAATGGCAGGTCTTGTACTCTATTATGATGAGTCCGATCATTACTATCTGCGCATCTCCCACGATGACCAGCTCGGCAAGCATCTAGCAATTATCGTAAGTGATCAGGGGCAGTATGATGAGCTGGACGCTTATGTGCCGATTCCTGAAGGGGAGCGTATTTATCTCAAAGCAGCAATGAATTTCGATAAGATTCAATTCTCTTACAGTACTGATGGTCAGTCGTGGCAGCATATTGGTCCAACGTTGTACTCCGGCAATCTGGCCGACAGCTACCAGCGCAAATTATCCTTTACTGGCGCTTTCGTTGGGCTTTGCGTACAGGATTTGCGAGGAACTCGCTTGCATGCGGACTTTGACTTCTTTGACTATGAGGCACTGGATGTCTAAATGACGAACGCGAAACTATATTCGGCCGGTAAACCTTTCATTTAAGGTCTACCGGCTCTTTTTCTTAACCAATTAATTAGCCTAACACGGCAAAACCCTTAAAAAAGCGCATACATCTGTTAAAAAACTGCATCCAAGTTCCTTTACCCTTCTGATACAGTAAAAAGAGGCGACCTATCTAACGGCTGTCTCTTTTTTCTTTTGCCATAAACCAGAGGAGGAACGTGATGAAAAGCTTACAGGCCTTCCTGAAAAATAAAAATATGTTGATTCGAATCATTTTGTCCTATCTGTTGGTAGGGCTTTTAGTCATTGCCGTGCTGACGTTTGTTATCGCGTCCAAAGTGTCCAGGAATTTAACCGAACAAATTAATCGATCAACCGATACGGCAATTGTGCAGTCCTTCAATACAGCGAACATTTTATTGACATCGACATTCACTAATTTCGGTAGTCTGTTTAACGGTCCAGAAATTCAAATGAGCTTTTATAATATGGATTTCAATACGAGTGAACTTGGTCGAATTGGCAACAAGCTCTATGAATTAAGCAGTACGAATCCCTTAATCCATTCGATCTACTTACTGAATGATCAGAAGAAGCTGGCTTTTTCATCACTTAGCACCGTCAAAATGTTTGATGACTTCTATGATCCGGATGTGCTTAATCTATTGGCTAGTATTCAGCCAAATCGCTCGAACATCTTTTATCCCCGTCATATCAATTATGCTATTTATGATAGGAAATATGAGATGAATGTGATTTCTCTCGTATTTCCAAACGCTGTTGGCAAAGTGACGAATGGCGCGATGGTGCTTAATTTGGACCAGCATACACTGCAAAGTATGGTCATGAATGGCGCACAAAGCAATTTGTTCGAATCCATGATTTTGAATAAACAGGGCACCGTCATTACCCACTCCACGAATGAGATGATCAATACAAATTTAACAGAGGAGTCGTATGTTCAGTCGATCAACAACTCTCCTACGCCCAAAGGCTCTTTTGAATTTAAAAAAGAAGGTCGGAAATACCGGGTTTCCTATATCAAATCTGAAAGCTTAGGATGGACGTTCATCGGATTAATCGATTATGAGAATCTCCTGAGTGAAGTCAGAGAAACACAAAGGTTTATATTAACGGTGACGGGCTGTTTACTTGTGATTGTTTTGCTTGTAGGCGGATTCTTTACGAAGTGGATTTACGGTCCTATTCATCGTCTTCTAGCAAAAGTGAATCACTCCTCCGGAGGCACCAATAAGCCTCAAGGAGAATCCGAATTGGATGTGCTAGGAAGGACATTTTTTTACTTGGATCATCAAATTCAGGATCTTCAGCTGAGTGTACAGGATTATCGTTCGGCCAAAAGGCATGAGGTGCTTCGTCTGCTGACATCCGGAGGCTGGTCGAACGAAGAGGAGATGGCTAGAAAACTGGCCCGCGTTGGGATCGAATTCACTTATTCTAGATATGTCGTATGCTTGCTTCGACTCGATGCTTACCGTCAACTGCTAGCCACGTATAAGCAGTCAGATATTGCATTGCTAAGATATGCAATTTCGAATATAGCCGTTGAGGTCAGTTCTAGCCGAATGCCTGCTGTTTGTTTTGACTCTGGCGATGATGGGATCGCAATGATCGTGAACGTGCAGGAGAATGCTGAGCTAGAGCCGCAACTCACGGATATGCTACAGGATATACAAAACAATGTGGCTCGCTTTCTACAACTATCCGTTTCGATTGCAGTGGGATCGGAGAGCTTACGTTTATCGGAAATCGAATCTTCAAGGGAGGCAGCCAAGCTTGCTTCCGCTTATCGCATCATTTTTGGGAACGGAGCCATTATTCATTCAGGCATTGAAAAGTCAAGAGAGCCGCTGCAAGACAACCAAGTGTCTGCCATGGAGAAACAGATCACGGATCAGTTAAAGCTTGGGGATATGGGGAGCATCAGAGAAGCCTTTGCTTCCTTCCTTGCCTATACCCGCCAATCTACGCATGATGAGATGATGCTCAGCTTGACTCAGTTGCTCATTTCTACAGCGCGAACAGCTAAAGCAATGACCATGCAGAGCAGAACGGGTTCAATTATGGATATCGGCGGCCTCATGTCTACGCTTAATCAGTGGGAGACGCTAGAGGAAATCGAGGCCTGGTATTTAGATGTATGTGAGCAAGCCATAGGCTCTAGAGACTTACAATCGCAACAGAAGAACAAGTGGATTGTGGATAAAATGATTCAGCATATTCATGACCACTATGCAGATCCTAACTTAACCGTGGAGTCATTGGTGGAAGTCGGCGGCCTCTCCATGAATTACATGCGCAAAGTGTTTAAAGAAATTGCAGGACAATCGATTACCTCATATTTGAGTGATTACCGTTTTGCCAAAGCCAAAGAACTGCTCATTGAAACCGAACTTCCGGCAAACAAAATTGGTGAGATGGTGGGGATGGAAAATACGAATTATTTTTATGTTTCTTTCAAAAAGCATTGCGGCAAGACGCCGGATCACTATAGGAAGCATCATAAGTTCAGCGTACAAGAAGCGTGATAAGGAGTATTCCAACAAAATGAGTTATGTTTAAAATTCCAATGGCGCGCGTATGAACTTTAATTTAATAAGTTCATATGTTCGCTTTTTTAAATGATAAAAGCACAAATGAATGAAAGTGGTGTAATTTCACATATGGATTTCGGTGGAAATTAGTGATTTTGACTAGATATTAAACTTTTAAGAAGAAACGATCAAACGTAAAGTAGAGTCATCGACCTGGTGAAAGGAGGAAACAAGATGCGCAACATAATTACATCCACACAAACAACGATGAAAGCATCGGAGGCTAAGAAACAACGCGGTGCGGTTAGTGCTTTTTTTCATGAGCTGAAAATTAATAAATTCATGTACTTTTTGGCACTTCCCGGTGTTGTCTGGTTTTTAGTCTTTGCTTATCTGCCAATGGGGGGGATCGTTGTCGCCTTCCAAGACTTCAAAGCGGTGAAGGGCATTACGGGCAGTAAATTCGTCGGATTAAAAAACTTCCAATTTTTCTTCAACTCCAGCGATTGGATTAAAGTCGTGAGCAATACGGTATTTCTGAACGTACTGTTTATTACATTCGGAACGATTGCCGCTGTGGCTATTGCGATTATGGTGACGGAGATTGGAGGCAAATGGTTTAAGAAGATTTCCCAATCCGTTATGATTTTCCCGCATTTTCTCTCTTGGACGGTTGTTGCCATGTTCATGACGGCTTTCGTGGCGACAGACGGAGGATTCTTAAACCAATTCATAGGTATTTTCGGGATCGAACCCATACAATACTTGTCTTCTCCACACTACTGGCCAGCCATTCTCGTGATGTTGAAAATTTGGCATGGGGCGGGTTTCGGTTCCATCGTCTACATGGCCACGATTTCGGGTATAAATCCGGAGATTTACGAATCTGCTGCCATGGATGGCGCGAGCCGTCTCCAAAAAATTCGCTACATCACGCTGCCGCTCTTGAAACCGACAGTTATCCTATTGACCATACTTGCAGTTGGGGGCATCTTTAACGGAGATTTCGGCATGATTTATGCGATTATTGGCAGAAATCCGCTTCTTTACCCATCGACAGATGTCATTGACACTTACGTTTTCCGTGCGTTGATGGATCTTGGGGATATGGGGATGTCGGCAGCTGTTGGCTTCTTACAATCGATTATCGGATTTATTTTAGTAATCACAGTAAACTATGTGGCTAAGAAAACATCACCAGATTCGGCTATCTTTTAAGAAATGGAGGCTGTATATGATTCAAGAGAGCTTATCAGATAAATTGTTGAAATTCGTATTTTATCTCATTCTTGCTTTGTTCTCGATTTACTGTTTGATTCCTTTTATTTCGGTTCTGGCAAGCTCGTTTGCTACAGAAGGAGAGATATTGAAGAAAGGCTATACATTCTTTCCCAAAGAATTCTCGCTGCAGGCGTATAAATTGATATTTGAAGATAATACGATCTTCCGGGCATATGGCGTAACTACTTTTGTTACTCTTGCCGGCACGACGTTATCGATGATTTTCACCAGCGCTATGGCTTATGCCATTTCCGTTAAATCCGTTAAATATCGCAATAAAATTGCTTTTTTCGTTTATTTTACGATGTTGTTCCATGGCGGTTTGGTCGCTTCCTACTTGTTGATTTCCAAATACTTAGGGATGAAAGACTCGATTTGGGTGCTCATCATCCCGAGCATGATTAGCGCATGGAACATGTTTCTGCTGCGAAATTTCTTTGCAACGATTGATGAATCGCTTGCGGAGTCCGCAAAGATGGATGGCGCGAACGATGCCTATATTTTATTTCGCATTATTCTTCCAGTTTCGCTGCCCGCGCTCGCTACGATTGGGTTGTTCTACGCCCTAAGTTATTGGAACAACTGGTTCAGCGCACTGTTATATATCAACGATCCGCATAAGTTTCCTCTGCAATATTTGATTCAGCGTATTATGAATAATTTGGACTATATTAATCAGGTTTCAGCTGATGTGAATATCCCGAACTTTGTCCCTCCAGCGATTACAGTTCGACTGGCTACGACGATCGTAACGATCGGCCCGATCATATTCTTGTATCCGTTTTTGCAGAAATATTTCGTCAAAGGCCTAATGGTTGGCGCAGTGAAAGGCTAGTTCCGCTCTCAGCGGTTTAGTATAGATGAGGAAAAATAGGGAGGATAAAGACATGAAAACGAGAACGCTTTCTACTTCGTTATTGGCAGTAGCAGTGATTACCACGGCTACGGCTTGTAGCGATTCCAAACAACCAGAAGCAAGTCCAGCAGCTTCTGCCGCTGCTTCCGCAGCCCCTGCGAAACTTACGCCTGTTACACTAAAAGGTATGCTTTTCGGAGATCCGCCGAAAGATATGCAGCTCGTCATGGATGAATTCGAAAAACGGACCAAAGATAGTCTGAATACGAAGTTGAATATTCAATGGAATCCCAGTGCAGATCATAAGCAAAAAGTGAAGCTGATGATGACAGCCGGTGAAGAGGTTGACTTCGTGTTTGACGCCGATTTCATGAACCTGAAAGAGCTTGTTCCGCAAGGCGCCTATGCGCAGCTCGATAAATATTTCAATAATGATGCCTACCCGGGTCTAAAGAAGGCGTTTACTCCTGAATTTGTTGAGTCGAATAAACGTTTCGATGGTCATCTCTACACGATTCCGTTCACGCAGTATTTCTTTGATCTGCCTGTCGTGTACATTCGCAAAGATTTACGTGAGAAGTACGGGCTAGGTAAGATTAACAATTATGAGGATCTTGAAAATTTCTATAAAAAGGTACAAGAGACCGATAAAACGCTAACTCCGCTTGCGGTTAAAGGGAATGGCGGCTTTCAAGAAATATGGTCAGGTGAAAGTAATACGAAGGTTCCAAATGTTGGTACAGTTGGCATTGCGGGCATTCCTATCCTTGTTCAATTATCGGATGACGGGAAGAAAGTTCAAAATATGGCAGCGCTAGGTGACGACGCTGCAGCGTTTGCGAAGCTGCCAGCTCCCTTCAATACGGCTAAGACGGCTTACCCACAGTACGATAAATGGGCTGAATGGAGCAAGTATTTAGAGAAAGACGTTGTAAGCCAAAAGGATAATAAAGCTTATTTCATGTCAGGAAAAGCAGCTTCTTATTATGGCACAATTAGCTCCTTTGCTGCAGATAGAAAGAAGCTGAAGGAAACGATCTCTACGGCAGATCTGGAGTTTTTCGTGCTGAGAAAAGATATTCGTGAAATGAAACCGCAAGCCATCAGCACGAACTACCGATCAAACAACTCGGTTGCAATTCCTACGACTTCTAAAAACATAGATAGAACAATGAAGTATTTCGATTGGTTGTTCAGCAGTCAAGAAAACCATGATTTAATTGAATACGGTATTCCAGGTAAACATTGGGAAGCTGTAGGCAGCAATCAAATCAAATTGCTGGATGAGTCGAAAAACTACAATTTTCCTGGATACGAAATGTCTTGGAATCCCAACATGATCCGACTTAGCAGCGATTTGGATGAAACATCACGCAAATATTTTGAGTACTCAGCTAAAGCAGATACGTACTATTCAGCACCGCTAGCCATGTTTACTTTTGATAGTACAAATGTGAAAGCGGAAGTTGCAAGTATTACCTCCAAAACGGATCCATTTATTCAACTATTGAAAGCTGGTCAGATCAAAGACTGGGAAGCTCAGACTGCCAAGTTGAGCGGTGAATTGAAAGCACTTGGTATGGACAAAGTCCGCGCTGAGCTGCAAAAGCAAATCCAAGCTTATTTGGATAAAGGCGGCAAGTAATAGGAAAGAGCGACAGTTGAGTACGTGCTCAATTGTCGCTTTCTTTTGTCATGCTTTTACAAGCATTAATGACTTAGAAAACAATTGTCAGTTTAGGATAGGAGTGAATATGATGGTAACTCGAATTAATATGTTGGAAGACTGGTATCAGGCAGGCGCCAAAGGCGATTATGGGTATCAGCTGAAAGAGGCCTTTAAATTAGAGTTTCCAACCTCGGATGGAGCCGTTGGATGGTATCCGATCGGTTTCGAAAGAGGGAATGATGCAGCGCTGGATGTCATGGACTGGCATGGCTTAGAGCTTGTCATTTATACAGCAGATGAAGAAACGGAAGTAAACGTAATAGCTGGGTTCATCGATGAGCGGACAGTTACTGCAGCAATCTGGCTGGCAGGAGCGGGAGAGCATAGAGTAAGTCTGAAGCTTTCTGATTTTGATATGGAGACGTGTAAAGCGAATATATGGCGCTTTCTCAAAAGTTTTGAGCTGCGAGGAGAAGCTGAACTCATTCGAGCGGAACTTCGAAGAGGCCAGAAGATTTATGTGGAAAGCGACATACGGGGCAAATCCGGCGAGATAAGTGATGATGTCGTTTATACGATGACGATTCATAATTGTGCGGAGAATAAGCAAAGCGTTACCGTCAAACAGATGTTTGAAGGCTGGGAGTCTCTGTTGCCGATCGTCACACCTTCGCGATTCATACTGGAGCCTAATGCGAAACAGGAAGTTACAGCGACAGTTAACGTGCATGAGCGCATGGTGCCTGGGGGGCATGAAACGACGGTACTCCGTTTTATCGCAGGCGGAGACAGTGGAAGTGCCGTTCAAGTAGCATTTAAAACAATGCGTAGTTTGCAACATCCCTACATTTATCATAATGAAGAACAATGGAAAGCGGTTAAGTCGAAGATTGATACCCATGCAACCTTTAAACCAGGGTATGACAATATCATTGCAGTTGCAGATCGGTGGGAGGTGACTCCGCCGCTACCTGTTGATGAGAGAGACTACTGTTATAACACAAGTGAAGAATATGGGATCATGTCGGCCGCATATGCCTACGCATTGACCAAGGAATTGAAGTACGCAGAAAAAGTAGCGAAATTTTTGCGTTATTTCATTGATGAGGATAACGGATATCCAAAGAAGAAGAAGGGCTGCAGCCAAAGCTATGTGCAGGAGGGGCACTTTTTCCAGCATCTAGCGATTCCTTACGATATCATCCATGATTCTGGTGTGCTAACTGCCGAAGATCATCGAGGCATTGAAAAATCATTCCGGATCTACATGGACATCCTGGATCACCATCTCCAGAGAGGTCATATTTCCAATTGGCTATTATCCGAAATCACAGGTGCCTTGTATTGTGCACTAGCGATTCAAGATATGGAAAGAGCGCTTCGCTTTGTATACGGCGCTGGAGGCTCGATCGATCAATTGAAATACGGTTTGTTTAACGATGGATGGTGGCATGAATGTTCCGTAGGGTACAACACGTGGGTCTCGTCCATGTACATCCATACTGCGCATGCGTTACTTCCGTTCGGATACAACTTGCTGCACACGCATTTCAGGATTCCATTTAATGATGAAGTTAACAGTACATATGACGGCCAAGAAGCGGAAGTAAGATTCGGCATGTACAACAAGAAGTGGGGCGGTAATCGTAAGAGCTATGTCTGTATCAAAGATTTGTTTGATGCAGTCATTCCATTCCTCGATAATCGTGGCGTGTTGTTTGGCATCAGCGATTCCGATGAGAAGAAGCTGGGTGGCGTCCATTTTGGTTCTACATTTGATTTGGCCTATCACTATTATAAGGATCCGGAATATATCGCGGTTATTCAGCGTTTTGAACAAGCTGATCCTATATTCGGGCATACCGATCTACCGGAGTATGTTTCCACATATACGAAGAAAAACGCATTTTCAGATAACGTAGGTATTGCCATGTTAAGAAGTCAGACGGAGAACCGCGAGCAAAAAGATCAAATCCAAGCGGTACTACGATATGGTTCACATGGTTATGCACACGGGCATTTTGACCGTACGGAAGTGCTGTCCATTATGCGTCACGGACGCAGCTTCTTTAATCCCGAGCATGTCTGGTGGGGCTACGGGCATTTTATGTATAAGTTTTATGTGCAAAATTCAATGACCAAAAACATGGTGGTTGTCGATGGGAAAATGCAAGTGCCAAGCGACTCCAAACGCCTGATGTTTTACAGTGGCGAAGCGATTCAGGCTTCGGCAATCGAAACCGTCTCACGTTGGTCCTATCCACCGTATGGCGGCATGATTTATAACGACAATGAAACGCTAGCAGATAGATGCCAAATGAATGCAAGCTGGCTGCCAGAAGTGAAGGATGCACCGCCATATGGCGTTTTATCAGATTTCACAGAACCGATTTTACAGCGAAGAGTGATGGCGGTTACGGATGACTATTTGGTTTTGTTTGATTATGTAAAAGGAGAGAGGGAGCATCAGTACGATAGCTTATTCCAAATAAAAGGGTTTAAAGGGATCCAAGGTGAGGAAATATGTTATAGAAAGCATACGAGTCAATGGACGGATAATCCCTTGTCGGATGCCCAGTTCATTACCGATTGCCATTGGTATGATGTCTCTGGCTCAAGCGTCGCCAGTTTCGAGACGGTGTTTGGCGAAGGGGAAGATATGCGCGGGAATCGCACGGCACACAATACACCTGGCGTATTGAAAATGGACGTTCATACCGCTTGGCCACGACAATCAGTTCAAATTACTGGTAGAGCAGCGGAGCATCATGGTATTACAATTCCATTTGATTATCAGGTAGAGGTTGACGGTGAGGTTCAAGCACGTGGAGAGTTCGGGGCATGGTTGCTGGGTGAAGGGAAATGCGATATCGCGCTGCAAGGAGCGAAGACGATAAAGTTAAAAGTGAACAATCACCCCATCTATAACGAGCAGAAGTATCCACAGCGAACCAAACAAGGACTTTTCTGGGGCGATGCTTATCTAGTCCTGGCAGACGGAAGCAAAAAGCCTTTACCTGAGCTAACCCTGGACTATGAGAATATCGATCTTGGCTTCGGCATTGGCAAAGATTACGAAGGCGGACGGGTAACGATTGTTGGCAATGAATATGCGAATGCGATTCCGACGAGTCCTATCGATCATGACAGGGAAGGGATCATTAGTTTGGATGTGTCTGGGATGGGAGCTGTGCGTTTTGTAGGACTTATCGGCGCTGACGCGTTTCCCGGCGACGAGACTCAACGCCGAATCACATATGCAGTCCGAACAGAAGGGCAGATTGGCCGGTTTATTACAGTTGTAGAGGCATTTGAGTCGCAGGCGATGGTTGTATCTGTGAAAGCTGTTGATGACAGTACAGTGGAGGTACAGCTGAAGGATGGCAGAACACAGGTACTCACAGTTGACCATATCGAGGCTGAAGATGTATCCGTCCGAATCGTGGAATCCAAAGATGGTCGAATCATTCGTGAAGAAATCGCTTCAGGCAGATAGGTCAGGACAATACGTATTATGTATAGACAGGAGATGAAGGACAATGGGAGAAAAAACAGAACATACGGCTCGCTTACAATCGCTCGTCGATAATGCACAAACCTTATTGAAAACAAAGGGTGAGTATTTTACGGAGGGGGCCAAACTGGCGTTAACCACAATGGTTAAGGATGCAGGTCTAGCTTTGGATGGAAAGTACCGTGTTCCTTTCATCAGAAACCGTGAATTCTACAAACCTAGAGAAGAGGAAGCTGTTATATTTGCGACAAAACGTTTTACGATGGCACCTACCTACAATATGGACGGGAAAGTTTATCATGAATATGGGTTGGAGCCTGCTCTAACGTGGTTTAAAGAGCAAGACATGTTGAACAAAGATCTAGAAACGTTGCAGGACTTGGCTGACTTTGCCATTAGCAAAGCGGAGGAGTTGTTAGCCTGTTCGACGATTGGCACAGAAATTGGACAATTCGACGCCGATTCGGCAGCTAAACTACGAGCTTCAATCCAGCAATTGATCGCAGCCAAAGTGGATAATGCTGGCTCGGTTGAGCATTTAGCAAAGGCCGTTGTGCATGTTTTCAATGCGAATAGAGACGTTCGTTTCTCGCGAGTATTACGCACGGATGTTGATACGGCTTCCACACTATACCTGACGCCAGAAGGTTTGAAGCAAGTAAAGGAAATGGCCCAATCCGATTCACTGATTCAAAAACAGTACGAGCAAATCGTTCAGATCCCAAACACTTACAGCTTAGATTACATCGAAAGAGCACTTGATTTAGTCATGAAGGAAGAAACCAATTATAAGGAAATGAATAAGTACTTTTATGTGTGGAGCTCCACGGATAAAATCGTTAACTTCCGAGCGCCGGAGGGAGCGGTGAAAGCGGCGCTATCTTTCATTCTTCCAGCTCAAGAGAATGAACAGGAGGGACTAGGTCATGTCTGGATTGACAATGTGAACATCCTCACCGCGCAAGGCGGCAGCTTGACGATAGAGAATGGCGGATTCGATGAAGGTGATGACATGCCGTTTCACTGGCATGCTGATGTACTTCGTGGCACCCCGATATTCAAGTGGGAAGGAGAGTATCCATTCTGCGGCGGAGGAGCCAAAGGGGAAGTAGTTATGGCTAATCCGTCTTCGCAAACGCAATTCACCTATAAAGAAGATACCACCAAGCATTCCATTTATATCTGTAATCCTACACCTGAGGATGAGGGGGGATGGTCGTACGACAAGGATATTCCGATAACTGGGGGCTTAGCGTACACGTTGACCTTCGCTGCCAAGATTGATGGGAAGCTGAAACAGGGGTTAAAAACGGTTATTACGTTCAAAGACGAGACGGATCAGGTACTCGACGTGTTTGATTATGATTTTAATCGGAAATCATCGTTGCCTAATTCCTGCTTTCTGCTAACGATGCAGTGTGATGCTATTCAGTTCGCATTTACACAAGACATGACGTATGCCTTCAAAGCAAAAAATGAAATCTTATATACATTGAACGATTTCTGCCAGGGGGCAGAGCATTGGTTGGCTTGTAATTCACGCCCTGATGGCAGTGATTCTTATGGTGCAGTTCAAGGCGGAAGAGTCCTATGCAGTGTGGCTGTAACGTATTCTTTCATTAAAGAAGCAGATGTCTTTTCCCGTGAAGAGAAGGAACGCTTCTATGCGATGATTGAATATTTGCTGCCTTATATGCTCGATTTAAGGGATCGTACTGAGCTTTCTCCCCTAGAAGCTCAGCATGGCAGCGGCAATTGGCAAACGGATATGTGTGCGGGGACAGCCTATATGATGATGGTGCTGGACGATTTCCCGAATCGAAAAGCATGGTTCTATAATGCCTATATGGTGTTGAAATCTCAACTGGAGCTAAACGTCAATCCAGATTCTTCCTGGCCGGAGTCTATTCGTTACCATCATGCGGCCTTGGAGCGCTTTGCCGGTTTTGCGAGAGTGCTGGATCATGCCATCGGAGAGAATTGGTTCGAGACGACATCGCTTGCTAGCATGTTTGACTTCAGCATCCATGTACAGACACCGGGGTACTCTTTTTTTGAAGGTCGGATTGGAACACCGCCGTTCGGAGATCATGCCTTAAGCGGGGGGACAGAATTCGGGAGCTACGGAACCTATTTGGCAGACGTCGAAAAGGTTGATAAAGCATTAGCGGATCGTATGTATTATACATGGCACATGGCAGGTAAACCGTTTAAGAAGTTCTGGGGTGAAGGCATTGCCCTCGATAATATTCTCGGTAAAGGTGATTCTTACCAGACTTCTGGATCCATTTCCTTAGATTCAACCTTGCATTATAAGAATGCAGGAATTTATGTATTCAGGAAAAATTTTGGGAGCTTAAATCAAAGTTATTTTGCGATCATGTCTAGTCCTGAGCCGATCGCTCACGGACATCTGGATCAAGGCTCGTTTATTCTATATAAAAATAGTATTCCGCTCGTGATGGATTCCGGCATTGAAGGGTACTTCGACACCAGCACCAGTTGGCATATCAGTTCTTATTCGCATGCTTGTGTGCAGTTTGCTACCCAGAAGACAATTCAGGAGAAGTCTGGTAACGGAATGATTAATTTGTCTGCAGGGACGTATAGTTTGGAGCGCGGGTGGGTTGATGTTCCCAAGACAAGCACGGTGGTAGACAGTAGGCTTGGCAGCGATCTAGATACGATTACCATTCAGATTGCCAATCCTGAAGGTAAAGGTATTCACACTCGAAAGGTTATCTATGTAAAGGAACATGATCTCTATATTATTCGTGATACCGTTCAGGATTTTGAAGGTGAGTTGTTGTTCAATTTACCAGTGGCGGCAAAGTATTCCTACATGGATGGCAATAGTGTTTATTCTGAAGGGATTTACAATGTGGATTTGGAGACGGTTTTCGTAAGTAACGTGAAACGAATAGAGTTAGAAAAGGGGCGCTCCACCGTATTTTTTGAGAGTGAGCAAAAACAGATATGTTTGATGGATTATGTTCGAGCCACTTCTGATGCGCAAGAGGGCTTCTTAACGATTTTGCATCCAAAAGAAAGAGGTCAGAAGAGCTTGAATGTAACGAAACTCGATGAAGATACGCTTCTCATTTCTACAGGGGATATAGAGTTAGAAATTGATGTGCAACGTGAGCTTGTATCGGTGACAAAGAAATAATGTAGAAGGAAGGGCCAACCGTTCTTTATGAACGGCTGGCTTTTTATTCGCAGGAAAAAGTACATGACAGCAATATGCAGCTTTTACAGCAAACACAGCTGAAAGTAGAGCAGGTTCTCCAGTTGTTCGAAAATCTGAACAAGGGAAAGGTGCCTTGTTTTTTTTTTCTTGAATTTTGCAAAGAAGTACTAATGCCTCGAAATAGTACTATCCCATAATAACTCCAATTAATAATGTGCTATTGTCGGTTACTCCCTCAGATAGTAGAGTGACAAGAAAGAATGGCACATGGAATGAATAGTAGAAAGGAAAATGTGATATGTCACAAGTAGGTTTGCAATGGTTAGTGAAAAGAACAGTCATGGGGAGGTCTAAGGTTTGCCATCCGTTGAGGTAGAATTCGCAAATACGAATGGCATTTCGCAGTGGAGCCTAAATTATATTGAAACGGCAAAGCTCAGAGAAATGATGGATCATTTTCAAATGAAGGATGAAAGGAAATTGTAAATGAGTAGAGATCCTATAGATGTTCTTAGGGGCGATTACCCCGATCCTTCCATTGTCCGCGTAGGTCAGGATTATTACATGACACACTCGTCTTTCATGTATGCGCCTGGACTTTTAGTATGGCATTCCCGCAACCTGATCGATTGGGTTCCTCTTTGCCATGCCATTCAGACTTATATGGGGGATATCTGGGCACCAGATCTTGTTTATGTCAACGGTCGCTTTTACATTTACTTTCCTGCAAACGGAACGAATTATGTCGTATATGCCAATAAGCCGGAGGGACCGTGGAGCGATCCGATTGATCTGAAGGTAGATGGGATTGATCCAGGACACCTGATAGGGGCAGATGGACAACGGTATCTGTTTCTAAACTTTGGTAGAGCTACTCCGCTATCACCGGACGGCCTTTCCGTTACTGGTGATGTAGTCGGAATTTATAAAGGTTGGCCTATTCCGGAGGAATGGGCTACGGAAGGGCACGCTCTCGAATCCCCTAAACTTGTAGTACGTGGCGAGTATTATTATATGGTTAGTGCACAAGGAGGAACGGCTGGCCCTGCAACAAGCCATATGGCTGTCGTAGCTAGAGGCAAAAGCCCTTTAGGTCCGTGGGAGAACTCTCCATATAATCCTCTCGTACATACTTGGTCGAAAGAGGAACGTTGGTGGTCTAAGGGTCACGGTACGCTGGTTGATACGCCTGATGGAAAATGGTATTTCGTATATCATGCTTATGAAAAAGACTATTACACGCTTGGAAGGCAAACCTTGTTAGATCCTATTGAGTGGACGGAGGACGGCTGGCCGTCAATATCTCCATACACAGAAAAGGAATTGGAGAAAGCGGGAGGAGGTTCTTTGGATCTTTCCGATGATTTCGAAGGAACCGTACTCGGCTGGCAGTGGAGATTTTACAAGGAACTGGACCCTGAACGGTTTCAAATAGGTGGAGGTGTCCTGAAGCTGAAAGCCAAAGGTTCGTCGCCTTCGGATTCTGCACCTCTCGTTATCATTCCTCCGAACCGTGCCTATGAAGCAGAAGTACAGATTAAGGTTGGAGTTGAAGTGGAGGCTGGGTTATTACTTTTCTACAATGAACGTTGTTACGCAGGGATTGGTTTCACTGAACGGGAAATTTTTCGGTTGCGGCGAGGCACCAAAGGCTTTCCTGTAAAGGGTGAAGGCGCTCAGCTTCATTTGAAAATAAGAAATGAGCACCATACGGTGACGATGTTTTACAGTGTTGATGGAATACATTGGAATCGGTTTCCGGCAGCGATAGAAGTATCCGGCTATCATCATAATAATTTTGGCGAGTTTATAAGCTTGCGGCTTGGAATTTATGCGGTAGGAAACGGGGAAGCTGAATTTTCCGGATTTCGATACCGAAGCATGGGGGACATATGAAATTATCCGTATGCATAGATGCAGTTTTTAGGGGATGTGATCTGCCGGGGACACTATCACTCTTAAAATCATTAGGCTTTGATACATTTGAATTTTGGAATTGGAAAAACAAAGACATCGATCAGTTGGCCATCGAAATGAAAAGGCTTGATCTTAAGCTCGCAGCCTTTTGTACTGTTGGCGGTACCCTTGTCGATTTGGAAGGGCACAAGGATTATATGATCGGGCTCAAGGAAGCGGTAAGTGTTGCAAAAAAATTAGGATGCCACAAATTGATTACGACTGTGGGTATGGAGCAGCATGGAGTGCCAAGAGAACGTCAAATCGAACATGTCACGACTGGACTCCGCTTGGCGGCTCCAATTGTGGAAGATGCGGGCATAACACTTCTTTTGGAGCCGCTCAACACGGCAGTCGACCATCCGGGGCATCTCTTGTCCCATTCCAATGAGGCATTTGATCTTATAGATCAAGTCGGAAGCGATTATTTGAGGGTGTTGTTTGATATCTATCACCAACAAATAACGGAAGGTAATTTGATCGACACGATGACTAGTCATCTCCCCTACATCGGCCATCTTCACGCCGCTGGCTGTCCGGGGCGCCATGAGCTGCAATTTGGTGAAATCCATTACGGAAATGTGTTTCAAGCCTTGCGCCGTGCAGGATATTCGCACTACATAGGTTTGGAGTATATGCCTGCTCTTGATGCGGAGAGAGGACTACGATCAGCGAGGGAGCTGCTGGAATTAGATTATAAGTTTCATTCTGCAGAATATACGGAGGAATAGATCATATGCGAAAATTTGAATGCAACGAAAATGAAGTTAAAGAACTCATAGACCGGATCGTCCGTAGAACGATGAATATGGATTTCACTTGGAACTGGTCTTGCGGGGTGGCTTATTATGGGATTTGCAAAGCCTGGGAAGTAACGGGGAATCAAGAGTACATTGATTTTCTGGTCAAATGGGTGGACGAATATCTGGAGCTCGGGCTGCCGACTTTGATGGTAAATAGCTGTGCCATGGGGCATACCATGCTGACTCTGCATGAAGCCACAGGCGATTCCAAGTACCTTGATTTGGCTCTGTTGAAATCCGAATATTTACGAAAGGACGCCATCCGTTTCGGAGAAGGTGTCTTCCAGCATACGGTCTCCTCCAAAAATGATTTTCCCGAGCAGGCGTGGGCAGATACGTTGTTCATGGCAGCTTATTTCCTGCTGCGGCTTGGATTTAAACTGGACAACAAGGAATACATTGACGATGCGCTTAAACAATTTTACTGGCATGAAGAGTATTTGCAGGACACGAAGACGAATTTGTTCTATCACGCATGGGACAATGTCAGACAAGATCATCTATCTTCCATTTACTGGGGCAGAGCGAATGCCTGGGCCGCGTACACGATGGCACAATCCTACAAAATGTTGAATCCCTTTATGCCGATGTGGATGCAGATCGGAGGGGCTCTCGGTGATCAATTAAGCGCTCTGGTCAGGCTGCAATCACCGAATGGGCTGTGGCGTACGGTATTGAATGATGAAACATCCTATGAGGAAACCTCAGCCTCCGCCGGTATTGCCGCAGCTCTGGTATCTTATGGACATCCGATGCATCAAAACTATATGGCCAAAGCGTATGAAGGCATTTTGGCAAACATTGACGAAGACGGCTCCGTACGAAATGTATCCGCAGGTACGGCGGTGATGTATTCTGTGGAAGATTACAAGGTTATCTCCAAGAAGAGAGTACAAGGATGGGGCCAAGGATTGACCTTAGCATATCTGGTAGCTCTGCTACAAAATAAGGAAGTTGTCAGTAAAATATAAGAAGTTGTTTAAAATAATTTTTGTTGGACGGAGCCGAGTGAACACTTGGCTCCGCTTTTTAATTTCTAATAAAACGTTGTCACAACAAGGTTTTTACAGTGAATTAAAATTATCTTACTTCTATAAAAAAATGCTAGGCATGTTAAACCAGCTTTTAAAAAGAATGTTATTGTCGGCAATTTTGAACTCGAATAATGTTAGGGTGTGGAAAGCAATCCAACGAGAAAAAACAATTTGTGAGGAAGTGGTTAGTGCTATGCTCGACAATAAAATAAGTGCCCGAGAGCATACGGAGAGTTTTGAAATCCTGAATAGGAGAGAAGGTAAACTGCAGAGGTTCATTAAAGAAGTGATGCGGGATAAATATATTTACCTCCTTGCCTTACCAGGGATTGCATATTTTCTCATTTTCAAATATCTGCCTATGTACGGGATTCTCATTGCATTTCAGGATTATAACGTGTATCAGGGGGTTTCAGGAAGCCCATGGGTAGGATTCAAGCATTTTACGCGATTGTTTGCGGAAGAAGATTTCTGGATGCTTCTCCGCAATACGCTAGCTATCAGCTTTCTGAATATCGTCTTTTTCTTTCCAGTGCCCATTATTCTATCCCTCTTGTTAAATGAACTCAGAAGTCAGATTTATAAAAGAACGGTGCAATCTCTCGTATATTTGCCACACTTCTTATCTTGGGTCATCATTGCAAGTCTTTCCCTTATGTTGTTTGGTAAATCGGAAGGCGTTATAAACTATGTTCTGAATCTACTTGGGTTTGAAACATTCGATTTTTTAACGAACCCGAATGTATTTTGGTTACTATTAACCGGGCAGTCGATCTGGAAAGAAGTAGGCTGGGGTACCATCATCTTCTTGGCAGCGATTGCGGGCGTAAACACAGAGCTCTATGAGGCAGCTCGAATAGATGGTGCGAACAAGTTGAGACAAGCCTGGCATGTCACTCTGCCGGCCATTCGTAACGTTATCATTATTCTATTGATCCTGCGGTTAGGTGATGTATTAGAGGTAGGATTCGAACAAGTGTTCCTTATGTATAACGGCGCAGTATCCGATGTAGCTGAAATATTTGATACCTATGTGTACCGCGTTGGTCTCCAGCAGGCTCAGTTCAGTTATAGTACAGCAGTTGGTTTGTTTAAGTCGTTCGTAGGATTAGTCCTGGTCATCATAGCCAATCGGATCACGAAGCGATTCGGCGAAGAAGGTTTATTTTAAGAAGGGCGTGAAGTGCAATGAAGCTTAGCTTTGGAGAGAAAGTATTTAACGTATTCAATGTCATTTTTCTTGGCGTATTAGCTCTTATTACCCTGTTTCCGATCTATTGGGTTTACATCGTATCGTTCACAGATCCAGCTGAATTCGCGCGAAAAACGGTCGTGCTTTGGCCGGAAGAGTGGTCAATAACGGCTTATAAATATTTGTTATCTGCTCCAAGCTTTATAAAAGCGATCGGAGTCAGCACATATTTGGCTGTAGTTGGTACCTTCTTCAGCTTATTAGTAACCGCATCGTTTGCCTATGCATTGTCTCGAAAGAAGTTCAAAGGCAGGAAAATAGTTCTGATGTTTGTTGTATTTACGATTTTGTTTGGACCGGGAATCATCCCGAACTACTTGTTAGTGAAAGATTTAGGGTTGATTAATAGTCTGTGGGCCGTTATATTGGTATCGCTCACGAGTGGTTGGTCTGTCATTTTGATGAAAGGTTTTTATGACAGCATACCCGATGCTTTAGTTGAAGCTGCGGCGATTGACGGATGTACAGACATCACAGCTTGGTTTAAGATTATTTTACCCTTGTCCCTGCCATCCATTGCGGCATTCGGTTTATTTTTCGCCGTTGGGAATTGGAATCAATTTTTTAATGCCTTAATTTATTTGAATGATCATAATAAGTGGCCTATTCAAGTGCTGCTTCAGAATATGCTTATCGATTCGTCGGGCAGTAGTCTTGGAGAAGTCGATACTGCCATTACACCTCCAGCTAGTCAACAGTTAAAGATGGCTGCTGTCGTCATTGCCATTACGCCAATCATCTGTGTTTACCCCTTCCTACAAAAGCATTTCGCTAAGGGGGTGATGATCGGCTCCGTAAAAGGGTAAGGATTGGCAGCAAGGATTTCAATTTAATTCAAAGGGGAGGACTTACCAAAATGAAAAAAACGTTGATTACAACTATGTTAGGAATTTCAATGGTAGTGACCGCTTGTAGCAATAATGGTGGAAATGTAAGTTCAAGTGAGAGTCCAAAGAATACGGGAGCTGCTGAGAAGCCTACCGAAATAACCGTTATGTCTCATTTCTTTGGTGCAACGCCACCAAAGGAAGACGGTCCAGTCGAGCTAGAAATTGAAAAGGCAACCAACACAAAGTTAAGTTTCCAATGGAACGCTTCTACAAATTATCTGGATAAACTGAATGTTGCATTTGCATCCAATGACCTTACGGATCTAGTATTGATTCCGAATGGTGTTCCGCTAACGAATAATGTGTTTGTGCAGGCCGTGCAAAATGGGGCGTTTTGGGACTTGACTCCTTACCTTCAAAACTACCCGAATTTGAAAAAGAACGTTGCTCCAATTGCTTGGCAGTCAAACCTAATCGGTGGGAAGACTTATTTTATTCCACGACCACGAGCATCTGAAAGTGACTTTTTCTTCCTTTTCCGGAAGGACTGGTTGGATAACCTCGGTTTAAAGATGCCGACAACGGATCAGGAACTTTATGAAGTTATGAAAGCTTTTACATTTAATGATCCTGATAAAAACGGTAAAAATGATACGACTGGCTTTACGGGAGTTTTCTGGGGACCAACTGATTTCGGAGATTTCAAAAGATTTGAGAATATCTTTACTGGCGTTCATGGTGATTGGAAAGATGTAAACGGTCAATTGTCCTATTATGCTTTCGAGCCGGGCGAACGGAAGGCACTGGAGTTTTTGGCGAAGGCATATAAGGAAGGTTTGATCGAGAAAGACTTCCCATCCATGACGACAAAGCAAAGCGGAGATTCATTCGCTGCCGGCAAAGCTGGGGTGAAAATCGATGCTTCGGGAGCTCTTCAGTCCTACTATGATGTCCTTGTGAAAAATAAGCCAGGTTTAAAGTTAACTGACCTTATGCCAGCTACGAGTATTAATGGTTTCAATCCAAAAGGTGTGGGCTTCAACGGAGGCCTTGCGATTCCGAAAAAGGTATCGGAAGAAAAAATGAAAAAGATACTTGCTATGCTGGATCGTTGGAATGATGATGCTATGTTTAAACTCCATTCACAAGGGGTCAAAGATGTACATCATACCGTTGATGCGAGTGGCAAAGTTGTAATTAATACAGAGAAGGTTACTCAGGACGCGCTTATTGAATATAATCAAATCGTGTTTGTCGCTGATCCATATGCAAATGCTTATAAGGCTAACTATCCGGAAGAAACCAAGAAAGTTTTTAAAGACATCCAGGATGAGCGTGCGAAAACAAGTGTTGCACCGATTGTGGGTCTGACCTCCGAAATAGGAAAAACTTATGCACCAGAGCTAGCTAAGGATTTGAGTGATATGAAAATGAAGATTATCCTAGGGCATGAACCGATTACGGCATGGGATACATTAATTGAAAAGATTAAAAAGGAACCGAAGATGCAGCAGTACATCAAAGAAATAAACGATTCCTATAAATCTAGAAAGTAGTAAATGACGACACACTCTCAAGACAATTGAATTGTTCTTGAGGGTGTTTGGTATTTTAGGAATTTGACAGTTGTTATTCGTATAGTAAACTGAATGTATTCATTTATTTGCATCAGGGGTGGTTTGGTTGCTACGTATTAATGGAAAATATAGAAAATCATTGGTTATATTTCTTCTTTTATCCAGCTTCCCCGGTATTATATTTAGTTTTTTGTTATTTTTTGTGAGTAAAGTTCAAATGGAGAAAGAGCTGCAAACGATACATCAAAACCATTTATCCAATACAATTGAATCTATTCAAAAACAGTTTTCGAATCTAGAGTTATTAACTGCTAACATGGCTTTTAATGCTAATAAACAAGACTACAGCAATTTAGATCGAGTCAATGACCATCTGAAGATTAAAGATATTTATAATCAGTTAAGTATGATGAGAGGCTATAATCCTTTTATCGGGCGAGTGGAGTTATTCTTAAATCGACCTGAACCAATGGTCTACACTGAAACGGGTTATATCATGTTAAAAGATGAAAAACAAATAGATCGCTATAAAAGGCTTTTGACAAACAACCCGAAGTTATTTTGGGATCATTCAATCACGAGTATTGAAGATGGGAATAAGGATCGGTATGCACCACTGGTCATGATTCATAATTTGGATAACAATACGCTTTCCCCATTCGGTTCTTTGATTATTTTTCTGGATAAGGAGAATCTACAGCAGATTTTGAAATCCCCTTATGAAGACGGATCTGTCTTTATATTGCGAAATGATAAACAGTGGCTATTCGGCGAGAATAATCAAGTTGGACCGGAACCGATTCAGACGGCAGCTATGAATGAGATCCAGAATCGTCAGTTTGCGGAGCCGTTTGTGTTCCATTATGACAAGATTAAATATACAGTTAGTTATGATTTATTTTCTAGATTAGGAGAAAAATGGTATTACGTTTCAATTGCCCCGATGACCAATATTACGGCTCCAGTTGTTTTTATTTCAAAAGTGTTTATTTACTTAAATTTGCTAGTCTTTTTTATCGCGATTTTCTTATCCTTGTTCGCATCAAAGAAGTTGTATGCGCCCATTGAAAAGCTTACTCACAGGATAAGCGGGAATAACCGCGCATTATCGAACGAATTTACGATGATCGAAACGCATCTGAATCACTTATCATCTGAAAGCGAGGATCTACAAAAGCGCTTGAAGGATGAAATGCCGCATCTGCGCGAAGGGTTTATTCTCCAGTTGGTGCAAGGGTATTTATATGCATATCGAGATGAAGATCTGAAGGATCGCATGCTACAATTCGGTTCGGACCCTACGGATAAGAAGTATGTGATTGCGTTTGTACGGATGTCAGGTTTCAGGAAACTAATGGATAGATTTCTCGAAGGCGATGAAGGCTTAGTTACATTCTTGGCGGTCAATATCGCAGAAGAATTGCTCCAAACGTCCGATTTGGAGGCCGACATCATTAACTTTCATGACCTATCGTTAGGGATTTTGATTTCTTTCCCTGGGGATGTGCAGGTGCCATTGATGGATTCGAAAGTGCGGGGATTTTGCGAGCATTTAATCGAAACCATTAATAACATTTGTAAGTTAAACGCTTCGGTTGGTGTAAGCAGAATTGCAGATACGTTAAAAGCCATTCATAGCAATTACGAGGAAACAAAAATCGCTTTGAGCTACCGGAACCTGCAAGAAGACAATCAAATTATTGAAATCAAAAAGATAGATGCCCTTCTAAATAACCAGGACCATTTCGAATATCCGTTCGACCTTGAAAAAGAAATGATCCAAGCGATCCGACAAAGGGATCAAGAAGAAGCCATACGACTTGTTCACCAATTTTTCAAGACGCCTGCAGACCAAAATGTCAACGAAGTCATGATAAGGCAGAGGGCCTTCAAGCTATTAGGCGCGATCTTGCATATTGTACTTCAATCCGGTCTGATCGAGAATGTTGTAAACGGCAGCGCAAACCTCTATGAAAAACTGTATAAATTAAAGGATCCCGCTGAGATCAGCGACTGGTTTGAGAAACATGTCATTCTACAGATGATCGAGGAATTATCTCAAAAGCAGGACCAGCGTCTTCATTTGATCGTTCAAAAGGTTATGCAGATGTTAGAAACGAATTATATGTATGATATTTCGTTGGAAGCTTGCGCCAATGAAGTGAACTTAAATTCATCGTTCTTGAGTAAAATATTTAAGGATTTATCAGGTTGGAATTTTATTGATTACTTGACGAACATACGTTTAACGAAAGCGAAAGAATTACTAATCGAGACCGATACACTTATAAAGGATGTTGCTGAAAACGTTGGTTATAATCAACATAGCTATTTCAATCGAATTTTTAAGAAAGAAGTCGGAATTACTCCTAGGGAGTTTAGAGATATGAATAGAAAATAAAATATGTAGTTTGGGACAAGGAGAAGCCTTGTCTCTTTTTTTTGTCAATTAGGAACTAATAATAAAGTGCTACTCTAATAAATTAATACTATCTCCTTCCTGTTCTAGATAAAAAAGTACTATTGTGGCTAACTCCTCGAGCTATTAGTTTATAAGGAAGAACTTCTGAAGGAGTGTTGAGATTTATGATTAGAGAAAATATGGATAGAGCATGGGAGTTTTCACTGGGGCAAGCTGCAGGTGGAAGCATATATGCGGCATTGCAGGAAGAAAAGCCGGGAAAGACGGTACATTTGCCCCACGACTTTACCATAGAAACAGATCCTTTTCCAGAAGCTCCAAGCGGAACTAGATCCGGGTATTACGGCGGAGGGATTGGCACCTATACAAAGATACTGAACATCCCTGAATCATATATAGGAAAACGTGTCTTATTTGAGTTTGATGGGGCATATATGAACACGATTGTTGCTTTAAATGGACATCAAGTGAAGAAACATCATTACGGATACACGCCGTTTCATGCCGATCTTACTCCTTACTTAAAACCTGATAAACCTAACCGGCTTACCGTCACCGTCAACAACTCAGCTGAACCGAATGAACGATGGTATACCGGATCAGGTTTATACCGGCATGTGGACATGCTCACCGCACCGCGGCTCCATATCGCCCCATGGGGAATTTATGCTCGAACTTCCCATATTGTAAACGGAACTGCGTTTATTATTGTAGAAACCACAGTAGAAAATCATACGGCAGAACTCGAAAATCTTTGGGTAGAGGTCATCCTTGAGAAGGAGTACAGCGGCGCTCTATATGCTACAGGAAGAGTCAAGGTCCATGCACACCCAGGGAAGAAATCCGTTGGCCGAGTTATGATTGCGGTTGAGCATGCTGAACTTTGGGATATTGATTCTCCCCATCTTTATAAAATCACGGCTCAACTGTCTGGTACGGAGGCTATTCTTGACAGTGACAGTACCCTGTTCGGAATCAGGACGATTTCTGTAGATACGAAAAATGGCTTTATGTTAAACGGACGTACGATTAAGATGAAAGGCGGCTGTGTTCATCACGATAATGGAATCCTTGGTGCGGCATCTTTTATGGATAGTGAGTACCGGAAGATGAAGATCCATAAGGACAACGGATATAATGCTATTCGTTCCTCCCATTACCCGCCTTCAAGGGATATGTTAGAAGCATGCGACCGTCTAGGACTGCTTGTCATTAATGAAGCATTCGATGTTTGGACGATGGGAAAAAGCCCTCACGATTATAGCCAGTATTTTGAGGTACATTGGAAAGATGATATGGAAGCCTTTATTCTTCGGGATCGCAATCACCCGTGCGTAATCATGTGGTCAACGGGCAATGAGATTACAGAACGGGGTGGTCTGTCTGATGGAAATACGTGGGCTGCCAAGTTAGCTGATTGGGTACGGCAACTTGATCCTACACGCCCAATAATGAATGCCGTTTGTGGTTTTTTTAATGGGCTCGATGACGAGGATCTGGCGGCTTGTCAGGAAGAGATGCTGCAGGAATATCAAAGAAGCGGAAGCATACAAAATTTCGAATCGAAACATGCTAAGGCAATTTGGGGAAATCTTACCGAAGCGTATTGTGCACCGTTAGACGTTGTGGGCTATAACTATTTAGCTCACCGTTATGAAGAAGATGGGGAGAATTTTCCGAATAGGGTCATCTGCGGTACAGAAAGTAAAGCTATGGAAATGGCCGAATACTGGGATGCCGTAGAGCGACATGCGCATGTGATCGGTGATTTCAATTGGACGAGTCACGATTATATCGGTGAAGCCGGGATCGGCAGAGCGGAATATTTAGATCCTGATGACACAATCGATATGATGAATTTAAAAAAAGTCAAATTTCCATGGCGTCTTTCCAATGATGCAGATTTTGATCTTTGTGGCTTCCAACGGCCTCAACATGCTTACCGAAGAATCGTGTGGGGGTCTAGCCAAACCTTCATCGCCTCTCGTAATCCTAATCATTATGCTAAGAAAGAGATCTTGGGAAAATGGGGTTGGCCGGAATGCGATAACGCTTGGAGTTGGACCGGGTCTGAAGGAAAGCCTGTACAGGTTGATGTCTACTCAGCTGCAGAGGAAGTTGAATTGATTCTAAATGGCAAGAGACTGGGAAGAAAACCGGCTGGTAAGGAGAACCGATACACGGCGACGTTTGATATTACGTATGAACAAGGTACGTTGGAAGCAGTAAGCTATACAGAAGGTAAAAGAGTATCGTCCGACCTGCTTATTTCTGCAGGAACTCCTGCTGAGATTCGTATTCACCTAGAGAGAAGTGAGCTTGCGGCGGACGGACAATCCTTATGCTTCGCGGTTGTCGAAATCATTGATAAAGACGGGAATATTGTTCCCAATGCCGAAATGAAGGCAACAGCGAAGGTGGAAGGAGCGGCAACGTTAGCGGCTTTCGGTACGGGTAAGCCACAGACTGTCGAAAACTATACCAAAGGGGAGTTTACATCGTATAAAGGGAGGTTGCTTGCCGTCGTCCGTGCAGGCTATGAGCCGGGTCTCTCGATTTTAACCGTTGGTATAGAAGGCATTGCTACTGCGACAGCCCAAATTCCAGTAAGGTAGTTAGGCATTATTTATGTTGAAGAGACAAGGAGAAGCCTTGTCTCTTTTTTCAATCAAGAACTGCTAATAAAGTGCTAGTAAAATAAATAATTACTATCTTCTTCGTGTTCAAAATAAAAAATGTACTATTGTCGCTAACTTCCCAAGCTATTAGCCTTTAAGTAAGAACTTCTGAAGGAGTGATGGAAATGAATGCTTAGAGAAATGCATGGTGAAATGTAAGCGGTTAAATTGCCGAGAGGCTTCATTGTAAGAATGGAGGGAAAAATAATAATGGCATACAATAGAAAAGTTTTTGCAGCACTGCTATCGGTATTGAATTTTGTAAGCAGTTTCAATCTTGGGCAAGCAGGAACAGTTGCAGCAGCAGTCGCAGAGCCATCAAACTATTATGACGTATGGTGGGATTTTGAACAGGGTAATACTTGGCCTCAAGCAGCGGCGGGTGCGCAAATTTCTGGCGGCGCCAATGCATCGATGACGCTTACCAATGAAACCGAGACAAACGGCAATAAATTTATGAAAGCGGCAGGAAACAATGCCTCCGCTTGGCGCGCTACCTATTTGCCACTATCCAGCGAAAGGACAAGCGGCGCTGAGGTTGTCTTTGACTTGAAGCCGATCACCACGAACGGAGAAACTCGTTATGGTGACATCATGTTCTTAAGCTCGGCGGACAATTATTCATATTTTAATATCACCTTTAATCAAAATTTACAGCTCTTCTATTACAATACACCGGGTGTGAATTACACGGCAGACCTGTATAAGGGTGTTGATCTCAATGGGAATGTGCTGCCAACCGGCACCAATGATACTAGGGTCGCTGCTCTACAAAGCACCGGTTTACAAGGAAACGGTTTGAACTGGTATTCAGTTAGCATCTTGTTTGACTATGTCAATCACTTAGCAGACTTAACGATTACCGATAAGAGCGATCCGACGAAAACATTTACGCAAAACGGAATATCGATTCGCGCAGCGGCGGGTAATTTAAACAAAGTTTTATTAACTGCGTTCAAAGGAATACCTCAATACGGGATCGACAACTTTGGCGTCAAGTATTTGAGTGAGATATCCCCTTCAAGATACTATACGTCCTACTGGAATGACTTTGAAGCTGGCATTTGGGAAAATAAACCGATCGGAACTGGTATCATTGCCGAGGGCGGATCAAGCGGTGCTACGCTGTCACAGGTGCAAGAGAGTAGTTCTGCAAACAAATACATGCAAGTGAGCGCTGGCAGCAGTGGGGCATACCGTGTTTCAAAGCTGAATCTGCCTAATCAAGCGTTTGCAAGCTCCGATGTGACGTTTGATTGGTTGCCGATTAGTGCTCAAGCAAGTGATAGCCGATTCGGTGACGTAGCCTTCATAGCTTCAGGCAGCACCTATCCCTATTTTGGTCTGCAATTTAATAAAAACAGGGAAATACTCTATTATACAAAAGGTGAAAATGTCGCTGCCGGTTACGGTTTAACCTACTCGACGGAAGACCTTCAAGGCGCATCCGTGCGAAATTCCGTTTACACATCATCCACGGCAGTACCAACGGGCATAACAGCCAACGGTACGACTTGGTACAATGTAAAGCTTTCTTTTGACTATGACCATCATCATGCTGATTTGAAAATCGTCGAAAAAAATAATCCGACAACTGTACTTTATGAAAGAGCTGACATCCCGATTTATGCCTCAGCGACCAATACAGGCATTATAGCTGTAGGTGGTTGGAAGGGTACGATGTCAATGGGTCTGGATAACTTCGGTATTAGGAATAAACTTTCCACATCCAACAGCATAGCATCCATTGCACAACCGGCGGATGTCATGGTTACAGCGCCTGATTGGCAACAGCATGTGAATGCCCGTCCAACTATTGCCGTAGCAACGATGGGTGACGGTACAAAACGGGAATTAGCGATTGGAGCATGGACCAGCAGTCCGGTTTTCGATGCGGGCGTGTATACGAATTATACATGGACAGCTCCTTTAATAATCCCTGCTGGTATTCAAAACCCTAAAAACCTGGCTCTAACCTATAAAGTGAATTATATAAGCAACTATAATGCTACGGGAGCTTACGATCCCACAACGCTGGAGCTCAGCTATGGCTCTGTATCAAGCGTTGACGAGTTAAAAAGCCTCCTCCCGACACAGACATATGGAGTACTCAGCAACGGGAAAATCGTTAAGCTGGACATCGATTCTGCAACATGGACAGCAACATATACCACTGTTCAAGATTTAGGGACCAGCATTCCGCCACGGGCGAAATTCGCCTCGCCTGAATTCAACCCGAATCAAGAAGGTATCTATGTTTACAAGGCAAAGATAAAGCCAACTGATAATTATACAGTGAATAGTGACATCTGGGTGGAGTGCCGTATTAACTATTACTCATCCAACAATAATTTGAATGGATTTGAACGTTCTATCGAATTTTTAGACAGAGGTCTATACGCAATCAAAAATAAGGTGTACGACACAGTGTCAAAAACTTACATCGACAGCGCGCAAGGCGGTATTTTCCTTTCATGGAGAACATTAGTGGATGAATATGCCAAGGTGAACAATGGCAAAGACATTACGTTTGATATTTACCGCAACGGCTTTAAGATTACCACTGTGGAAAATATAACGAACTATCTTGATGTAGCCGGTAATGTTGGAGATAAATATTTAATTAAAACCACTCAGGATGGTGTTGTTTCATTAAGTAAAGAGGTAGAAGTGCTCGCAGACAACTACATCTCGATTAAATTGCAGCGGCCACTTCCTTCATACAGCCAAACCGGCAATTTCGGTATGTACAGGCTAAATGACACAGAGGTAGCGGATGTTGACGGCGACGGCGAGTATGAGATTGCAGTAAAATGGTATCCGAGTAACGGTTTTGACCCTGGTACAACTACGGCTAACCGAATGTCGTCACCGCACATTATCGACATCTACAAATTAGACGGAACCGCATTGTGGCGCTTATTCATGGGGTACTCTTCACCTTCCGGTCAGCACTTCGATAACTTCATGTTCTATGACTTGGATCAAGACGGTAAAGCGGAGTTCTCTATCTTGACCCAGGACGGAACCAGAACCTACAAGCCAGACGAGAACGGACAGTTTAGGTATATAACAACTGAGAGTAACGGATATGTTTTCCAGCCGACTGATCCTAGTAATTCCGAAAGCGCAGGTCAGTATGTATTGAGTGCAGATGGAAAAGGATATGTGCTGAGCAATGCGCCAGGCTATGACTTTGCGTATGTTGGCGACTATGGCAGCCCAATGCTGGATGACAACTATTTGGTTGACACCGTAGGCGACATCGCTCTTGAAGGCGTAAATATGCAAACTGACGGTTTCAAGAGTACAGATGTTCATGAATATTTTACAGTTTTCAAAGGTAAGACCGGCGAAATCATTGATACAGTTAACTATAAATACACAACTGCTGAAATGTTAAGAACGGATGGTCCACACACTGCACACCGGTTTAACATTGCTATCGCTTATATCCCAACTGATCTGGAAGATCCAAATTGCACTGACACAATCCCAGCTGTATTAGCCAACAGGGGATATTATGCAAGGGCTACGGTAGCAGCATATACACTCGTTAACGGTAAGATAAAGCTTGCCTGGGATATAGATACAGTCAATGAGATTAATGGCGGCGGCAATCACAACATGGTTACCGGTGACATAGACAATGACGGATTTGATGAGTTATATCTTGGCGGTACGGCCATTGACCATGATGGTACCATTTTATGGGCGAAGGATGGCGAATATAATAGAGACTTCATGAAGCATGGAGACATGATTCATATGACTGCTGTATTCCCCGACAGCGATCAGCTGTATGTTTTAACGCCTGTAGAAGACGGATCGGTATCAACAATGCTAAATTTTGCGCTTACGAACGGCGCAAATGGCGGGCGTGTAGTAGGAACCACCTTCGGCAGAGCGGACACAGGAAGAGCTATGCTGGCTAACGTCACCCCTAATGCAGGGTATGATATTTGGGCTAGCACCCCGTCCGGAATCGTGAACGGCAGAAAGGCTGATGTGCTTTTCAATGCTTATGGAGAAATTGAGACCAATAATGGAAATCCGCTCAAAAGGCCTGCGGTTCAGACCTGGAGTGGGCTCTGGGACGGCGATTTGCTGTCAGAGTTGCCTGACTCCAACCCTGCCGGCGGCGCCGACAAGAGCGGGCTCCCGCAGGGCGTGCACAAGTATAACTGGGTAACTGGAGAAACAGAAGCAATCGCTTCTTTTAGCGGCACGCTCACAAACAATAGCACGAAGAACAACCCTAACCTCATGGCGGACGTTCTGGGCGATTGGAGAGAAGAAATTTTTGCGCGTTCTACCAACAATGAAGAGCTACGTATTTACATGACAGGCATACCTACAGAATACATGATTTACACGCTGATGCACGATTCTGTCTACCGCAATTCGGTGGCAAACCAGAATACCTCCTACAATCAGCCTAATCACACCAGCTTTTATCTAGGTGAGGACGAGATTGGCAGAAATAGAGTTTTGAATTATGATCTGCCTACTTACAATTACAGATACACAACTCAAGGTCCGGTAGAGCCAAATGAACCGCCGACAGCACCTGGTCAAGTAAGTGAAGTGCAAGTCGTGGAAGGCGACGGCCAACTCGTCCTTCGTTGGCAAGACCCAACAGAAGTAGGAAGTGGATTGCAGCATATTTATGTAGCAGCCAAAAAGGGTGATACGGTAACGGCGAGCGTATATGCTGAACCGGGCGCGAAGCAAGCGACACTTACCGGCTTGACGAATGGCGTTACCTATGAGGTGAAGCTCATTGTCGTCGATACCTATGGTATGGAATCGGAGGCTGTCGTCGTGAATGGTACGCCGTACAGTCCAGACAGCACTCCGCCTACTACGACAGATAACGCTCCAGCAGGCTGGATGAATAAAGATGTTACCGTAACATTAATGGCCATTGATAACGGATCCGGTGTGAGTGGTACCTATTACAAAGTAGACGGAGGTCTAGAACGGCAAGGGACTTCAGTTGCTTTTGCAGAAGAAGGGATCCACACGCTAACTTACTGGAGCATTGATCAAAATGGCAACACAGAACTTCCACATACCATACTCGTAAAAATTGACAAGACCGCACCTACTTTAAATCTGGTTCTGGATAAAACGCAATTGTGGCCAGCCAATCACAAAATGATCACGATAAAAGCAACTGTTAGTGCAAATGATAGTCTTTCTGGCAACTCAACGATCATTCTAACATCCGTCACAAGTAATGAAGCAGATAATGGATCAGGAGATGGAAATACATCAGATGACATCCAAGCTTCGCAGATCGGCACCTTAGACACGGAATTTATGCTTCGTGCTGAACGATCTGGCAATGGACCTGGGCGCACATATACCATTACTTATTTCGCTACAGATTTAGCTGGCAACAAAACTGTGCAATCTGCTATGGTTTCGGTCAATAAATAATTAAGTTAAAAAGAGACACTGAAGCTCTATTCAGTATCTCTTTTTTTAATTTCCATCATTTAGAAAAAAATCATCAGACTAGGCTGATTACCCCAATTTATAAGAAAAGTACTATATCTATAAGAAAGTGTTATTTCGCAATATCCTTCATCAAAAATGTACTATTGTCGTAAAGAAATTTAGAAACTACGATATCGTTGTAAACACTTATCAGCAGTATAGGAAGATGGAGTTGCAATTCTACTTCAAAAATATTTTTGTGCCGTAAGAACAGCATGAACTGGGCACTCGTTCACCTTATGAAAGTATAGGACAAATAAATGATCGATCTGCAACATTTTACTATTGCGATTAGAGGAAGAGGTGGGAAGCTTGAGCAATTTTGAAAGTTTAAAACAACAATTCATTGAACCGTCGGCGGAATTCACACCGATTCCTTTTTGGTTTTGGAATGATGAGTTATCCAAAGAAGAAATTATCCGGCAAATTCATGACTTTCACTCGAAGGAAGTAGACGGTTTTGTGCTTCATCCCCGAATGGGACTGCCCCAAGAGATGCCATATTTATCAGATTCTTTTATGGAAATGGTTGAAGTAGCTGTATCTGAAGCCGAGAAACTGGGCATGAAAGTTATTCTTTATGATGAAGGGATGTATCCTTCTGGCTCTGCTTGCGGAATGGTTGTCAAGCAGAATCCGAATTATGCCAGCAGAGGACTTCAGTTAAGGGAGTATCCTTGTGAGGTGGGGCCAGTTCGCATTTCGATTTCAATGCTTCCTGGAGAATCGCTTGTATCGGTACAAGCGGTACGCAAGCTATCGTCTAGCGAAATGGAACCAGATAGTAGCATCGTTCTGACTTGCACGGAAGGGTTTGTGGATTTTTCCCCTAAGGAAGGGCGATGGTCTGTGCTTGTATTCGTGGATGTGCCATCGCACGGAACTATTCGAGGCGTTCATCTAGGGCAAGACGACGGAGAACCCGACGCTCCGCTAGCTGCGGATTTGCTAAATCCAGATGCCGTGCAGGCTTTTATAACTATTACGCATGAAAGGTATTATCAGAAGCTAGAGCGCTTTTTCGGCGGAACGGTGCTTGCGATGTTCACTGACGAACCTGATTTGCTTGGTCGAGGACATGTGAAGGGCTTAAAGCCATGGACGCGAGCGTTCTTAACAGAATACGTCGCAGGCGGGGGCCACGAGCGGGATTTACCGGCGCTATGGCTGGAATCTGGTGCGAAGAGAAGCGAAACCATAAGGTCGCGTTTTGATTCGGCTATTCGAAGCCGGTTAAATGAAACATATTACAAACCATTGTCCGTGTGGTGTGAAGACCATGGCATTGCTCTGACTGGTCATCCGGGGGGCAGTGACGATATTGGGCTGTTGGAACATTTTCATATTCCTGGACAGGATGTCGTATGGCGATATATTTCTCCTGAGGGAGAGAAGGGATTGACAGGTGTTCACAGCACGATGGGGAAATGCTCATCCGATTCCGCAAGACATCGAGGCAAACGAAGGAACTTAAACGAATGTTTCGGCGTATGCGGCATTGAAGGCGGTTGGTCACTAAGCGCCGACAATGTCAAATGGTATCTGGACTGGCTGTTTATCAGAGGTGTCAATCTCATTAGCCCGCATGCTTTTTATTATTCCATCCGAGGAGAACGAAGAGACGAGCGGCCTCCCGATGTCGGGCCGAATAATATTTGGTGGCCGGAGTTCAATCAGTTTTCTCGGTACATTAAACGTATGTCATGGCTAATGACCGACTCTTTGAATAGCGCACAGGTTGCTGTATTAGCTGGGGAGTCCTTTTTACCATGGAGAATTGTAAAGCCATTATATGAGTCTCAATTTGAATTTAATTATTTGGAAGAAAAGCTGCTATCCAATTCCTGCGAAATCACAAACGGTACCATTCAAATAGCGGGCTATCGCTATCAAGCGGTTTTGCTTGAGAATAGTCACCTTCTGTCGCAAAGCAGTTGGTATTACCTCGAAAAGTTTGCAGAGCAAGGTGGTTTGATCATCGAACTAGTTGAAGAAGGCACGAGCTTGAATGATATTGGGCAACTGTTGGTAAATTCGGAATTACAAATTCCTGAGCTTCTGTCCAAGAGGCTTGGCAGAGACTTTACACTCGAACCTGCGGAGGCATCCATACGAATCAGCCGAATCGAAAAGGATGGCAAGTTGTTTTTCGTCATTGTGAATGAGGGGGAAACCCGATTCGAAGGTAAGATGCGGATGAATCTTACGGGACTAACGGAATATTGGTATCCTTGGACAGGCGTGTGCTCTTCGGCAAAAATCGAAGGATCAACAGGTGGACAGAGCATATCAATAAGCATAGAGCGTAGAGAAAGCTTAATTGTTGCCGTCGATCCTAACAGCCGTCACGAACAATCAGATGAAGCTGGTGAGATTGCTGAGGCACAGACAGATGTATCGCTAGGCTGGCGCTTGGTCGAGGGACCATGGAATGGAGAACTTGTGGAGTTATCTTCATGGACGGAATGGGACGGTTTGCATCATTACTCTGGCACGTTTATTTACGAGAAAACGTTCGAGTTGGGAGATAATCTCGATGTTACAGAATGGAAGCTTGATCTAGGTGATGTTCACGAAGTTGCACATGTGATGCTAAATGGTATGGAAGTTGGCACTCAATTTTGGAAGCCGTATTTATTCGACATAGGAAAGCATCTACAACCTGGTACAAACGTCTTGCGAGTATCTGTAACGAATAGCTTGGCTAACCAGTATGATGGCAAATCGTTTCAGTCAGGGCTCATCGGTCCTGTACGACTTCTTAGAAGGAAGATAATGTCGAAGGGCTAACTCGCGCAGCAACATTATCGGGATTCATTAAACGAACTATGTAGTCAATGAGAGGATGTAAAGAACATGACCCGAGTGGAAACAAACCTGATGACTGGTTGGGAATTTACTTTAAAAGATCCCGAAGATCAAAACTTCAAGCCGATTAATTTGCCTCATGACTGGGCCATTAATGCCCCTATAAATCGAACAATGAAACAGGCTGAAGCTCAAGGATTTAGAGACCGATGGGGGATTGGTTGGTATAGAAGAAATATTGCTATAAAAGAGATCAAAGTTGGATATGTATACCAGCTACAGTTTGACGGCGTTTATGAAAATAGTACGGTATGGGTCAACGGTAAAGAAGTCGGCGGGCAAAAGTATGGATATTCCAGGTTTACTCTGGATATAACGGACTACATTCATGAAGGGAGTAATCTGATCCAGGTTAAGGTGGATAACACTTCCTTTCCGGCCGACAGATGGTATTCAGGGGCAGGTATTTACAGAACCGTTAAGTTGCTTGAATTAAATGAGAATTATTTTAAACCGGAAGAAATTCAGGTGAAAACAGCCATTCATGGGGATGCGGGCATCGTTACCATTGCAACAGGAGTTTCTTCCTTAGTAAAAGCATGTATTTCTGATGAAAATATGCTCATCGCTGCCGAATCAGACAACGGAATAATCCGTATTGAGATACCAAATGTAAAGCTGTGGAGCCCTGAGCAGCCGCATTTGTACCATTTGGAGTTATCTCTTTTTGATGATGAGCAACTCGTTGATACATATGGATTGCGAATTGGCGTTCGAGAAATCGAGATGATTGCCGGTAAAGGGATGTTTATCAACGGTGAATTGACGAAGATCAAGGGATTATGTATTCACCAAGATGCAAGCTGTCTAGGAATTGCTGCACCTCCGGAAATTTGGAGAGAGAGGTTTGTCAAATTCAAAGCGATGGGATGCAATGCCATTCGTACGGCTCACCACATGCCTGCATCTGAAATTCTGGATCTATGTGATGAACTGGGACTGCTCGTTTATGAAGAGCCATTCGACAAGTGGACCGGAGGTTCATATAGAAGATATTTTGAGACGGAATGGCAGAATGACCTAGCATGTATGGTGAAAAGAGATCGAAACCATCCGTGCATTTTTATATGGGGTGTTGGGAACGAAGTTGAAAATCAAGGGCAGGCATCCATGATTAAGATTTTAAAAATGTTGAAAGATCATCTGCTAACCCTCGACGATACCAGACCGATTTCTTATGCCATGAACCCGCATTTTAAATATGATAGCAATGTCGATCTATCTCAAGTGAAGGATATTCAACAATTTGTAGATGAAGTAAGTGATACGGAAATCTATAATTTAGAAGATCGAATCGAGCGTATCGGAAGGATTGCCGAGCATGTAGATGTGCTTAGCTGCAATTATCAGGAGCAATGGTACCCTGCAATTCATGAGGCCATGCCCGATAAATTAATTTTGGGATCGGAGACATACCAGTTTTTTAGAGGCCATTCTGATCAAATGCAAAACTTTAGTGATGAAGTCCCTTGGATGGATGTGGAAAAGCACGATTATGTCATAGGCGGTATGCTATGGACAGGCATTGATTATCTTGGCGAATCGATGGGGTATCCTGCCAAAGGGTGGGCGGGCTCTCTATTCTCAACGAACAATGAGCGTAAGCCGCTTTCTTATCTTTACGAAAGCTACTGGTCAGAGAAACCGATGGTATATTTGGCCGTCTTGGATTATTCGTTGCAGGATGAAGGGGTTAAAGAACATTGGGATACGCCACGATATGCAAGCCATTGGAATTTCCCTCAGTTTAACAAAACCGTCATTCCTTATATGATTGCATCGAATTGTGATGAAGTGACCTTAGAATTGAACGGCAAACAGTTTTATGTACAAAAACCAGCTGCTTATCCAAACAGAATGATCACAGGCTATCTGCCTTATTTACCTGGGACAATTACTGTGAGGGGATTTAGTAATGGGGAAGAAACGTGTCAATATACATTAACAACAGCTGGCCCAGCTGTGAGACTTTCATTTGAAACGGATAATTTCTGCTTGGAAGCAAAGGAAGGTTATCAGAAGCTATTCACGGTTCGAGCAAAAGATAAGGAAGGAATCCCTGTCTTTCGTGAAAGTTCAAAAGTCACTTTCAAGGTAACCGGACCGGCCGAAATTGTTGGTGTAGACAATGGTGATCTATGCTCAAGTGAGAGTTATGACAATCATCGGATGCATATGTATCGAGGCTGTGTCAGCACAGTTATCAGGTTAACTGGAGATAAGGGACGTGTCGTATTATCAGCGTACTCTGAAGGAATGTATGCTGCTGATCTTGTTATCAATGTTGTTTAATAGTTTATATGTAAAAAGAGGCCGGATCACGCGGCCTCTATTCTTTTGAGGTTGCTGTACCATGGATCGTTGAATGAATGGAATCATAACATGAAAATAGCTTACTATTGTGCAAATACTTCATATTTTTATACATTCATATTCCAGTTCCCGCATCTTACAATAAAGGTGAATCAGTAAATCGAAGGGATGATTTGAAATGAAGTTGTTATATCAAAGTCCTGCAAAGGAATGGACTGACGCGCTGCCCATTGGTAACGGTCGAATGGGCGCTATGATTTTCGGAGGAATCGAAAAAGAAAAAATACAATTAAATGAAGATACGCTATGGTCGGGGGGACCGACGAATGGGAATAACCCTCGTTCCAAAGAAGTGTTGCCGGAGGTGCGTCGTCTCTTAGCGGAAGAGAAGTATGAGGAGGCCGACCAAATGTGTAAGGAGATGATGGGCCCGTACACACAATCGTATTTGCCATTAGGCGATCTCTCCCTTGTATTTGATCACGGGGACGTCGCGCATGCGTATCGCCGGGAGTTGGATTTGCAGGAAGGGGTATCTCGCATCGCGTATAAGGTCGGCAATGTTCAATACACACGGGAGATATTCGCGTCCCATCCCAACCAGATTATTGCGGTCCGTTTGCAGTCCAGCCAGGCTGGGGCGCTAAATTTTACTGCGCGTCTGGATAGCCAGCTGCGTGTTCGCATGGTCCATGAGAACGATCAATGGATCATTCGTGGAAAAGCGCCGGTGCAAGTGGCGCCAAACTATTATCGGGTCGATCATCCTATCGTATACGAAGAGCAAGAGGATGGAGAGGCGATGTCTTTTGAAGGTCGACTCGCTATTGTTCTGGATGACGGTTCCATGTATGCAGATCAGGCCGGTCTGCATGTTCGCGGAGCTACTAGCGTGACGGTTTACTTTAGTGCAGCGACGAGCTTTAATGGCTTTCAGCGTTCACCCGGCAGAGAGGGCAAGGATCCAGTAGCGATCGCGAAAGGTTACTTGGATGATGCTATACAGCATACTTATCACGAGCTCCGTGACGCTCATGTGGACGATTATCGCAACTTGTTCGATCGAGTCAGCATACATTTAGGGGAGACACTAAGTCCTATTGATCAGCCGACCGACCAACGCATTACCGAGTTTGGGGCTAAGGATCCAGGTTTAGTTGAGTTATTATTCCAATATGGCCGGTATTTGCTGATCGCGAGCTCACGCGAGGGAACGCAGCCAGCTAACCTGCAGGGCATATGGAATAAAGAGACAAGACCGCCGTGGAGCAGCAATTATACCTTGAACATCAATACGGAGATGAACTATTGGCTCGCTGAAACTAGCAATCTATCGGAATGCCATCGGCCACTGCTCGAATTTATTGGCAATTTATCGGTGAACGGAAAGACTACCGCGGAGATTAATTACGGTGCCCGTGGATGGACGGCTCATCATAACTCAGATATTTGGGCTCAAAGCGCACCCGTAGGCGATTACGGACATGGCGACCCAGTCTGGGCATATTGGCCAATGGGCGGTGTCTGGCTTTGCCAGCATCTCTGGGAACATTACGCGTTTGGCAGAGACAAAGCGTATCTTAGCAAGAAGGCTTATCCCATCATGAAGGAGGCCGCTCTGTTTTGTTTGGATTGGCTCATTGAGGATCAGGATGGACATCTGATCACAGCCCCTTCCACGTCGCCCGAACATAAATTTGTGACTAGTGACGGTAAGAAAGCTGCTGTAAGCACAGCATCGACGATGGACTTATCTTTGATCTGGGATTTGTTTACGAACTGCCTCGAGGCTGCTGAAGTATTACATGTCGATGAGGATTTCAGATCGGAACTCAAGTTGGCAAGAAGTAAGCTATTCCCACTGCAAACTGGACGGCATGGCCAGCTTCAGGAATGGTATCGGGATTTCAAGGATGAGGACATGCATCACCGTCACGTCTCTCATTTGTTCGGCGTGTACCCGGGACGCCAAATGAACGAGGAGGTAACGCCCGATTTGTTTGCGGCTGCACGAACGTCTTTAGAGCGACGCGGAGACGAGGGGACGGGCTGGAGTCTCGGCTGGAAAATAGGCTTATGGGCCCGTTTCCAAGACGGTGATCGCGCGCTGCGGCTCATCTCTAACATGTTGCAGCTCGTAAAGACGGACAACTGGAAACCGCAGAGGGGCGGCGTTTATGCCAATCTATTTGGTGCACACCCGCCATTCCAAATCGACGGCAATTTTGCCGCTACAGCCGGCATTTCGGAATTGCTGCTGCAGTCTCATAAAGGTTTTCTGCACTTGCTGCCAGCGCTTCCCGAAACGTGGGCTTCTGGTTTTGTAAGCGGGTTGCGTGCGCGCGGAGGGTTCACGGTTAGTCTGCGCTGGGACAATGGCAGTCTGAGTGAAGTGGGAATCGAATCTCACAACGGCGAACTGTGTGCAATATATGCTCAAATACCGGTGCAGGTGTTAGATGAGGCCGGCAGGCAGATTGCATTTACTTCAGCGGAAAACTCAGGTTGCATTACGTTCGCAACGATTGTGGGATCCATGTATAAGATCGTACCGAAATCGCGTTTTTGAGGCAAAGTCGAACTCCCCTGAGATGACTGGGGGAGTTCGACTTATTTTGTCACCGTAGCCGAAGCGCAGTTTAAATTTTGAGGTCATTTCATTAATGTTCTATGATAAACTGGGAATAACATCCAAAGGATATTCTTGCCCTCATGAATGTAGTTAACATACCATGCGCAAAAAGGTAGTGACTCCGCTGAAAAAAACTTGGTTTAATCGGTTATTGATCTCTTATGTTCCTATTTTTTTCATTACGATTACGGTCATCATCTTTATTTCTGTTTCAATTATTAACGAAATTTAATCAATATATCGGTGCCAACCCGGCGAATTAGCCGACCAGATTTTTTGGTTGGCTTTTCCTTTTTTTATCGTATGACGAAAGTAAATACCTCGTCTTTATTTTCTAGCCTAGCGCGTGCAAGATTATGCTATCCGCTCAAAAATGTATAACTCCGTGAAGCCGTCCGATCAAAAATGTCCCATTGCCGGAAGTTACCCGAGGAAGTACGCTACAGATGCTGACTTTTTGAAGCTTTGACATCCTCAGGGTTTGGGTGGGAAATGGTTACCAGTGTGGGTCATTATGAATATGAATGATTAACAGGAGGATCTAGAATGAGCGTGCAAATGGAGTATTTGGACCGGGGGCTGGCGGCAGTCTGTACATGCGAGGGAATATTTATCAGCTGGCGGCTTTTAGGGCAGGAGGTGACAGGTGTTTCGGACCGCGGCCTAACTGGTGCGGATTTCCGCTTGTACCGCAACGGCTTGCTTGTTGCGGAGATCGACGACAGCACCAATTATCTAGATAAAGCCGGCACACGGGAATCGGCTTATTCGGTAGCAGCAGTGATTAACGGGGAGGAACAGGACAGGAGCGCCGAAATTCTTCCGTGGGAAACCCCCTATCTGGAAATTCCGCTGCAGAAGCCGGCGGACGGGATCACGCCTAAGGGTCAGTCCTATACCTACAGTGCCAATGACATGAGTGTAGGCGACGTGGACGGCGATGGGGAATATGAATATATCGTCAAATGGGATCCGTCCAACTCCAAGGATGTTTCCCATATAGGCTATACGGGGAATGTGTATTTGGACTGTTACAAGCAAAACGGCACCCTCTTGTACCGTATCGATCTAGGGGTCAATATTCGGGCTGGGGCCCATTACACCCAGTTCCTGGTCTATGATTTTGACGGGGACGGCAAGGCGGAGCTGATGTTTAAGACAGCGCCGGGCACCCGTGTGATCCGGTATCGGGACGGCGCTCCCTTCTCCGAAGCCTTCATCACACTGCTGTCAGAGGATGTGGAGGCCGGATACAGCCATAATGATGATTACCGCATGAGCAGTGTCGATTATGCGAATCATGTGGTGGATATGTTCCAGGGCTGGCACAGGCATGAGGAGGTGGTGGCAGGGCACTGGCCGTCTACGCTGGAAGAGTGCTTCGGCATTGCTCCTAAGTATGCCTATCCTCTCTCCCGGGAGGATGCGGTGCGATTGGCGGATTATTTCCTAGATGTGTATGCACCTGGAAGAAGCGAACGCAATAAGCTGCGCCAATTCGAGGGGTTTATTCTGAAAGGACCTGAGTACCTCAGCGTCTTCAATGGAGAAACGGGGGAAGAGCTTACGACGGTCCGCTACAAGCCGGGACGCCATGACGACGGACTCATGTGGGGGGACTATTCCTGGAACCGCATCGAGCCTGGGAACCGGGTGGACCGCTTCCTGGCTGGTGTCGCCTACCTAGACGGCTGCAAGCCTTATGCGTTGTTTGCCCGTGGGTATTATACCCGGGCGACCATGGTCGCGTACAGCTGGGACGGGCAGGAGCTAAAGGAGATATGGTACACCGACAGTGGCTGGGTCACCATGAACAATCCCTTCCGGGATACGCTCCATCTACAGGACGGCCGGGACCCCGACTTCGGAGGGTTGGCTAAGCAGGGCGCACATGCAATGTCCACCGCTGACGTGGACGGGGATGGCTGCCAGGAAATCATCTATGGGTCGGCAACCATTGACCAGGACGGCAGCATCCTGTACAGCTCTGGGGGGATTCTGCCGGAGGAGAGTGGGGCTCCTGGGGAATATGCCAAGCTAGGCCACGGGGATGCCTTGCATGTGGCGGTCATTGATCCCGATCGGGACGGTCTCCAGATCTATATGGTCCATGAGGCTGGCATTCATGGCCCGTATGGATATACCCTGCGGGATGCGGCTACTGGAGAGGTGCTGTACGGTGCCTTTGCTACGGAAGATGTAGGCCGGGGTATGATCGGCAAAGTGGAGCCGGAGGTGCCGGGTCTGCAAACCTGGTGCAGTGAAAGCCATCTGGCTCATGAGCCGTCCCGGGGGTTACGCTCGGCCAAGGGCGAGATGCTGGATGAGAGGTCCCCTGGCACCAATATGAGCATCAAGTGGGCAGCAGACATGACCACCCAGTACATCAGCGGCACCTTTGACGAACCAGTGGCTATCGAGGACTGGAAGCGGGGCCGGATGGTAACGGCCGAAGGCACTCGCTCCAATAACGGAACTAAGGGTAATCCGTGCCTTGTGGCGGACCTGTTCGGAGACTGGCGGGAGGAACTGGTGGTGCGCACGGCGGACAGCGCGGCCATCCGCATCTACATGAGCACGGAGGTGACGGACCGGAAGTTGTACACCCTGATGCAAGATCCCCAGTACCGAACAGGGGTGGCCTGGCAGAATGTGGTGTATAACCAGCCCTGCTACACCAGTTTCTATATGGGCACAGATATGAACTGGTCCAAGGTTCCAATTCCAGATCTATCGTTAAGTAGATAACGAAATCCTCTGGTATTGAAGTTAAAGTACTATCACTTTAGTTGAGCTTTCAATAAAACAGCGTCAGTCTAGGACTTATTTCGTCCATGGCTGACGCTGTTTGGGGAAATTCTAATACTTTATTTTACGAAGTCTGGCATTTTTGTAGATGGCTCAGCCTTTTTTTCCCCATTGAAAAACTGATGAATGCAGACACTAGTGCTAACACTACAATAAAACTTGCCATCCATGGATTGTAGAGAACGGTGGAATTGGCGCTTATCATCGCTCCGCCCGCCCCGGCGCCTGTCGCTAATCCTAAATGAATGATTGATGTATTCAAGCTAAGAACGAGACTGGAAGATTGGGGCGCTTGTTGAATGAAATACGTTTGAGTCGCTGGACCGGCCATGAACAGAGAGAGCATCATGATTGAAATCAATAGTAAACCGACGAGAGTCGACCCGGCAATCAGAGGCAGAAGGGCCAGAACAACAACGAGCACGATGGTGCTGAAAGCTATGATGCGCGCAGCTCCCCATCGATCGATTCCGTAACCGCCCAAGCGGGTACCAACTGCGCCAAATATACCAAAAACAAGCATGACGATGCTGATGTTGGACGCTTTAAGGTGAAGGATGTCTTGCATAAAAGGGGTTAAATACGTAAACAACACCGAATTTCCTGATTCCCTAAAGAAGGTAAGAAACAAACCGCTCACGATTACGGCACTTCCCAGCACTTTGAATTGTTGTCGGAATGACATCGGTGCGTCCCCTTCGATCTCTGGTAGCAAGCGGAAAATGACGAAGGTAATCAACAGGCTTATCAGTCCTAAAATCAAGAAAATAGCTTGCCAGTTCAACCAGTTCGTGATGGCTATGCCGATGGGCACACCCAAAATCATCGCGCTGCTGAAGCCGAGAACGATCGTGCTGATCGCACTGCCTATCTTCTCGGGAGGAACGATTTTGGCAGCCGCACCGAATGCTGCGACAATATAAACGCCTGAACTTACACCTAGAATAATGCGGGACACAATCAAGGTGGAGATATCCGAACTCCAGAAGGAGAGCAAGCATCCCATGATGAATGCTGCCAACGCACCTAACAGCACTTTTCTGCGTCCCATGCGGGATGTCAGTGATACCAGGAGAGGCGTTCCAATGGCAAAGGCTAGCGAGTAGGCCGTGATCAATTGCCCCGCAAAGGCGATGGAAACGTTTAAGTCATTTGCGAGTACACGCAGGATTCCGGCGATAACCAACTCCGAAGTAGCCGTTAAAAATACCCCTAGAGCTAGAAGGTATATTGTCCATTTATTCATTCCTGTCAGTCCCTTCCATTTGAGTTATTGTCATTATAGAAGGGTTGCGATAATATTGTAAGAAGGCAAAGTATTGGGATATAATCCATCTATTTTGACTAACTTACTTTTTGTTAGGGGGAAGCCAGATGACTGAGCAAAATAATTCCGAATCAAGTTTGGAAAAGGGTAGTTCTGACATCTGCGAAGTATTGCAAATTCTTGGAGCCAAGTGGGCGTTTCTTGTACTGAACGAACTGCTTCGCGGGCCACAGAGATTTAATCTTCTCCAAAGGAATGTAGCTGTGATTAAGACGCAGTCCCTTACGGATACACTCCGCCATTTGGAACATCATGGTCTTGTCCTACGCCAAGTCTTTCCTACTGTACCTGTAACTGTGGAATATTCATTAACAGAAAAGGGATGCGAATTCCATACTGCGCTGAACGAAATGAATAAATGGGTGGAAAAGTGGGGGAATTCACAGCAAGTAAGCAGAAAGACCAACATTTCTTCTTAACAAGGGTTTTCCTTGTTGCATATAGCATCAGTAAGTCGATATTCCTTTACGAAGGAGTATCGACTTTTTTTTGAGTTGGTTTACTATCCCAGAATTGTCAATCGCTTAAGTTGTTGATCCAGCCGGAGTATAGTCAAATGCCACTTGTTTTATTCGAATTACACAATGGTTCTCGATGCCATAAACTTCATTGGGCTTGACCGTAAAATCATAGCTTTGAGCTTTTATGGTCAGTTGAATGGCAACCGGTTCCGGAACGATGCCGATGATGGCTTTGACGCCTCCCTGCAAGTCGGTGACGATCCTGACTCCGTGACTAGCGCGGAATACTTGTTTGTTTGGATGAAGGGTAAACTTCCGATTAGCAACGAGGAAGTAGAAGTATACATGAACGCAAATCACATTAAGGTTAGATCAACACGTGGAGGAGGGGTTCTTCGATACCAAAATAACGGGAGTATCATAGAGTTGTCTATCCCAAGTGATGGAAGTTGGCTTGAAGTCTGCAGAAGCTCTTAAATAAAGTGGGAGCTGAATAAAAAACGGAAGATTTTGGCCTTGCGAGAAATCGTAGGGCTATTTGCTTTTGTCACGCATGGCGGCTAATAGGGTGGTGAAAGTCTACTTGTGGGAACTTACAAATATACTCCTTCACAATAAATATATATGATTACGACTCTCCTCTAACATATTGAGCTTATAGTGTTAAGCAGACGTTAGCAGAGGTATTTGTAGCAGCAGATCAGGAGGGTATAGAAATGGTTAAAAAATGGTTTGGTTTATTTGCATTATCGTTAGTTTTATTCGTCTTATGGGTTCCTGTTACATTTGCTCATGACGGTGACAGTCTAGCCTACTCGGATATTTCAATGAAAGATGGCGTCATTACATACAAATTGCAGCTCGATATGTATGACATGCGTGCAGGGGCAACACAAGATGATCCGGACAGACAATTCTCAACCCCTGAAGTGTTAAATCAATTTGTTAGAAATTCTCAAGATGAAGTGGAAGCCTATTTGCTCTCCCAAATCAAATTGTTTGCTGATAATTTACAGCTTAATGGAAAGCTGACACAGCTTACCTATATTGAAAAGGACAATCAGCCGTTTGCTGAAGCGATTTTGGAGTATCCCGTTAGAAATAATCCTCAGCATTTTGAATTGGACTACGAATTGGTTTTTGATATGGATGAATGGCATGTCAATTATGTAACCTTAGCGCTTGGTGAGCTAAAGCAAAATGCCGTGTTGGTTAATAATCTCCGTGAGGTTCAAGTAGGTCAAATGAGCTTTGGGCATGCAATCAGTGAATTTTTCCAGCTTGGTTATGAAAGTTTGTTGCTTGGATTTGAGCATATTTTGTTTCTATTGGGTCTACTTTTAGGCGTGAAATCTATGAAGCAGCTCCTTGTATTTGTAGGAATTTTTGCTGCTGCTCAGTCGCTGATGTTGATTTTGGACAGCCTGCATATCCTGGCGCTTCCGGACAAATTTGTAGAATCTGTCATTGCACTTAGTATCCTATATGTCGCCTTGAACGGTCTGTTAAACAAGAACAAGGAACCAAATTTATGGTTAGTATCCTGTTTTAGCTTGATTCATGGTTTTGGTTTTGCTGAGGTATTGAGTGGAATGAGCAACAAAGGAGAACACGCTGTACCCTCATTCATTGCTTATAATGTGGGTATTGATGTCAGTTTAGCGTTGACTGTGCTGATTCTGTATCCGCTCATCTATTATTTCCGCAGGATAAAATGGGCGATTCCTGCGATTTTGTTGGTACTCTCATTACTCGGATTGATAGGCTTTATTAGGGCCTATCTAGCGTAGCTATCAGGTGTTAACTTGAACTGTATACTTTTTGTTTACAATTAAAACACGTGAAGATCCAATTTTTTTTACAATTCTAGATTAAGCTTGGTTAAGTACCTTCTCATATTAAACCGCGCGGTGAGGGGACCAACACGATAGAGGAGTGGTAATTTTATTTATGTTTATTTTATTTAATCCTAAAAGGCGCTTTACCACAATTACTGTACTAGTCATAGCTCTTCTATTAGTCATTTCTCTTCTGCCTTCTGGATTTGCAGATAAGTTCAAACTAAATTCAGTCGTCAGTGCAGATGCAAGTACTTTTGCTATTTCAGACATCTTGCTCAATCCGGGGAAGAATGATTCCGAATTGAATGTAACGTATTATACGAACGTAAATCCGGTCGCTGCCAAAGTCCAAGTAACTTATAAAGCGCTCGTGGTGGGCGGTAATTTCCCTACTAGCACTTCTAACTCAGTTACCTTCACAGGAACGTCTTCCGAAGCAGCGACAGTTTCATCGAATGTTTATTATTCTAACAAAGTAACGATTACAAATCTTACACCTAATCAGGAATATGCTTACCGAGTAGGAGACGGCACCAACTGGAGTCCGGTTTACTACTATTCAACACAAGATCCATACAACTACAGCGTTATGTTTGTTGGGGATCCGCAAATCGGCTCATCAGGGAGTGTAACCAATGATACATACGGTTGGACTAACACGCTGAATAAAGCAATCGCTATGTTCCCTAAGATGAGTTTTATTATGTCTGCAGGTGATCAGGTGGAAACGAATAACAGTGAAGCCCAGTATGATGCTTTCCTAAGTCCAAGTGTGCTTAGAAGCTTGCCTGTAGCAACTGTTGTTGGCAACCACGATGGCAGTGCGAATTATTCTTATCATTTTAATCAGCCGAATCAGTCTACTTTAGGTGCCACGACGGTTAGCCCCGGCGACTATTATTACACCAAAGGTGATTCTTTGTTTATGGTACTGAATACAAATAACAGCAGCGCAGCGGCACATGTGCAATTTATGAAAGAAACAGTTGCTGCAGTTCCAAATGCCAAATGGAAGTTTGTCTCTTTTCACCATGATATTTATGGAGCGGGCACTCATTCTATAGAGTCTTCTATTACAAATTTGCGAGCAGGCCTTTTCCCAACGTTTGATGAACTGAATATCGACATGATCTTCATGGGACATGACCACTCTTATGTCAGAACGTTTGTTATGAAAGGCGACAAACCGCAAAAAAACCAGCTTGTTGACAGTCAAGGAAGAGATGTTAACCCTACAGGCTCTACTTACATCACAGCCAACTCATCAAGCGGTAGTAAGTATTATTCCCTACAGACAACGCCGGAAGTATATTCAGCTGTTAGAAGCCAACTTCGTGTTCCAACCTTCTCTACTATTGATGTAACTCCTACCAGTGTTACGGTCAAAACGTTTAGAACCGATACAATGGAAGTGGTGGATTCCTATGGATTGGTTAAAGATACAGAAGCAAAAGTATATTCTAAACAAACGCAAGATGTTCATCCATCGACCTTTGAATACTACTATGCACTCACTAATGGCAATAACGTAAACACAGTAGATGCAACTTTCGGCTTTGACAGCACAAGAATCAAATTTAAGAAAGCTGAGCTAGTATCTCCTAATGCTGGAGTAATTGACAGCAAATTAGAAGGTAACACAGTTAGGGTTGTGGCAGGCTTAACAACAGCTATCTCGACAATTGCAACCACAGATGTTGTTAAACTTACCTTTGAGCTAGTTCCAGGACCGCAGAAAGTGGCGTCAGCAGATTTAAATCTCGTTAGCTCATTTACTTCTTCAATTGGGTTAAATAAGGATACTAAATCTACGATCACTGGAAAGACAGGCTCCGTTATCAGCTATTACGATTTTAATAAGGACGGTCTATTAACGCCATCCGACTTGTCAAAAGCTCTAGAGTATTACAGAGCTACTTCACAAGATGCAAACTGGAATGTTGCTAAGTTTGCAGATATCAATTTAGATAATGTTGTAGATATTACTGACTTCACTTCAATCTTAAGGCAGATTCTTGAATAACCATTGATACCCTGAATATTTCATTGATATACCTTTACAGGAAAAGGCTTCATGGCCTTTTCCTGGATTTTAAACTAGAGAGGTGCCTTTTAGAAATGAAAATGAAATTTATGGCGATCTTCGTTCTTATATCTATACTATCCTTGCAAATAACTGCATTCGCAGCTACTAACCTTCAAAGTGTAGAATTTTCGCAGCCAAGTGTTACTGTCGGTACCAATTCAAATGAGTTTTCAGTGGGTATCATTGTTACGAACAACGCGATGTTTAGCGGTGCGGAATTTGGTTTAGGGCTTGAAGGTAATATACAAATTAAATCGGTTGCGTACACAAGTGTCATTACCAGCAATAATAAAGTGGACAAAGAAAAAGACGGAGTACATTATTTTGGCTTTTTCGATAACAAAAATAGTTACAATGGAAAAGTCACCATCTGCAATGTGACATTTAATTATACTGGAAATGATCCTGCAAAAGTAACGATGAAAGAAACCAATATAACAACGTCTACCGAAAATGGTGGGGCAACAAAAGAAAGTATACATCCTAATCTTGTTCTAAATGTAAACAGGGAAGGTGCGGGAAACCAGCCTAACACGCCACCTAGCTCCTCAGGAGGTCCTTGGACATCAGCACCATCTACTCCCCCTGTAACAGCAATTGACCCACAAGAGCTCGCTTTAATTGCTAAAAATGCCGACCAAAAACTAAATGAGCTAGTAGCCAACAAAAACAATGGGGGTAATGCCCAAACAGCCCTTAAAAATGCAATCAATGTGGTTGAGAAGGCTATAGAACAACAATCGACATTGGATATTTCCGGTTCGGTTAAAATTGATGGCGATACAGCCAAGGTTGAATTAAATGCCAATGCATTCACAGATTTGTTCCAAACAATTAAGGATCAAGCAGCGATCATGAATGATAAATTAAAAGCACTCGATCCAAATGCACAAGCTAAAGTAACCGCAACACTTGATCTAGGCGCACAAACTGTGAATAATGCAAAGATCTCAATTATTGCTGATCTAATAACTAAAGCCCAAGAAGCCGGAATTGATGCGATCTCGTTTAAAATAAATGGCGTTTCCTTAGCAGTTGATGTAGATCAATTTACCGGAATTACTACGCTAACTATTAAAAAACAACCAGCAGTAAACTTAGTTACAAACTTAAAAATAGCATCAGATGTATACAATTTTGAGTTTATCAATAGCTCAGGCACAAACGCGACCTTTACGAAACCTGTCATCATCAAATTGCCGATTACGGTGCAAGGATTAAATTCAGATCTATTCTCTCTAGCCAAAATAATCGACGGTAAATTGGAGTTTTATGGCGGTCGTTATGACGCAGAAGGCAATTACTCCGAAGGCCAACGCAAATCATTTTCTACTTATGCCATTTTTGAGAACAAAGTGAATTTTAAAGATATCGCAGACGTTCAAGATTGGGCAGGTAAATCGATTGGCATCGCAGCTGCCCAAGGAATCGTACAGGGCCGCAGCGAGGGCGAATTTGTGCCAAATGCTGAAGTGACACGCGCAGAATTTGCTGCGATGATTGTAAAAGCTTTTCATTTAGAAGATGATACAGCTACCGAATCCTTCAGTGATGTAAACGACGGGGATTGGTTTAAGCTCGTAGTTGCTTCTGCTGCAAAGGCAGGAATCATCCATGGGCGTTCAGCTGAACAATTTGCACCAAATGAAAAAATTAGCAGAGCGGAAATGGCGACAATTGCTTCGAATGCGCTCGTGGCTGTCAAAGGCTACAAGAATGAGACAGACATTAACACACTATTAAGTAAATTTAAAGACAGTGCATCGATAAATTCATCTCTTGCAGCTGGCGTTGCATTGGCCGCAAGTCAAGACATCGTAGTTGGTTACAATGATAACTTTGAACCAAATGATTCATCTACACGTGCTCAAGCAGCCGTTGTCATTGAGCGACTTCTAAATAAATAAGCAGAAACGGAATGGCAGAATCCTCCTCTAATTGCAGATAGGGGAGGGTTTTTGTCTTTAATATGAAAATTCGGGAGGAAAAAATATGATCAAGATGAATGCTCCTGTTATACGTGCGATATTGTGCTTATTGGCTCTGACATCTGCGATGGTGTTTCCTTTCACGCAAGCAGCTTATGCACATGCTTATAGTGCTGGGTACACTACGCTGACTCTGACCCCATCACAAACCGAGATGATCTACTCGCTGGACGAATTATCTGTCATAGAGCTAATGAAAGGTGATGTCAATTCAGATAACAAGCTGGATCAAGATGAGTTCAGCGCTGTGAAAGAACGGATGGAAGCCACATTACAAGAGAATCTAACCTTTACAATCAACGGGGAACCGAAGGCTTGGACCCAGGTGGAAAGCTTAGGGCTTGAACAGCAAGGAGACGTAACAAAGCTGGTCTTGAAAGCCGTATATCCTCCGGCATCGCCTTCGATGACTGTATCCTTAATCGATAATCTTTACACGAATGATGCGAAAACGAATTACGTCAACCTGTTAACGATCAAACACGGAGACCAGAAAAGCACAGAAGCTCTATCCGGTAATTTCCGTACATGGAACATGGCAGTGACGGACAAGGATGTTGAATACGAGCATACAAATTCGATAGACGGTTGGTTTTCCTTTTTTAAACTTGGTATGAGCCATATATTGGGTGGTTATGACCATTTGCTCTTCTTGTTTTCACTGCTGATAGCACGCCAAACACTTAAACAGTATGCGACTATGATTACTGCTTTTACAATTGCTCACAGCTGCACCCTAACTTTAACGGTTCTGGGAGTAATAAATGTATCCCCTATGATTGTTGAGCCTGCCATCGCGCTTAGTATTTGTTATGTCGCAATTGATAATATCAGGCGTCCCTCGGTTAGCCATCGCTGGGTGCTGACCTTTGTGTTCGGGCTTATTCACGGCATGGGATTTGCCGACATATTGAAGGAAATGAATATTCCAAGAAGTGAGCTGGCCGTTGATTTGATCAGCTTTAACTTGGGAATTGAAACGGTCCAGATCTTAATCGTCGGATTGCTTGTGCCGCTGCTCTATTTCATGCACCGTTATAAATATGCAAGACGTATCGTAGTCGCCTGTTCAAGTGCAGCACTTGTTTTAGGAGCCATTTGGCTGCTGGAACGGGTAATGACTATTTAAGGAAGGAAAACCTCTGAAACAAGCATTTTATAGAATCGGCGTACTACTACAGATCTACTAATTTGGAGGATTCAAATGCTTAAATCAAAGAAAGTAAGAGTTGTTCTTTTCGTACTATTTTTGTTGCTCGTAAGTCTATTTATGTACTTCTTTCATCTCAGTCCTGAAGCTAAGTATAATGAGCATGGTGATACATCCTATACAAAATATGAAAAAGCAAAGGTATTGAAGGTACTAAATGAGGAGTTAGTAAAGGATTCAACAAGAGGAGATTTATATTCTGGGTCGCAGGAGCTCGAGGTTAAAATTCTTTCCGGAGAGCATAAAGGTACCGTTCATACCATTACTAACAATGTGAGTATATATTTAAACGTTATTGCAAAAGCTGGACAAACGCTTATCGTGAGTGTCGACACAGCAGATGCTCAAAACTATCTAGTTAGCGTGTACAGCTATTATCGAGCTCCACTCTTATTAACATTAACTCTACTTTTTTTTGCTACTTTGTGGTGGCTTGGCGGAAAAAGAGGCTTGATGTCGGTGGCAGGTATCGTATTTACTTTTGCTTGTATTGTTTACTTGTTTATCCCCATGCTATATAGGGGGTATTCTCCAATACTTGCATCTGTACTGATTGTTATCCTGACAACTTGTGTTACCTTGCTATTATTGAACGGTTGGAGCTCGAAATCTGTCGCTGCCATAATCGGAACGACAGTTGGGATGATCATCGCGGGACTCGTTGCTTACATAGCCGGTAATTTAGCTCATATTTCAGGGTATAGTACACCAGAAGTCGAAGTTTTAATTGTTGTTGCCGATCAAACCGGTATGCAGCTTAAGGGGCTGCTGTTTGCCGGGATTTTACTTTCTTCGCTTGGTGCCATTATTGACGTAGGCATTGCCATTGCTTCATCCGTTTATGAAGTGTATGTAACAAATCCTAATCTTAGCAAGAAGGAACTGTTTATTTCCGGGATTAATGTCGGACGCGATATGATGGGAACAATGGCTAATACCCTGATTCTTGCCTTTACAGGAACTACACTAGCTTCTCTAATGATAATTTATGTTTCACAGGTATCCAGTAATCAATTAATGAACATGAATATGATAACCATCGAAGTAATTCAAGGAATAACCGGATGTTTTGGGGTTGTCCTTACTGTACCAATTGTCGCTTTTATTTCCTCACGGATAATTCCTAATTTTGAGAAGAAAGAAAGTATTGGTTCAGTAGTTGAATAATGGCTATGCCTTAGGGGAAATCCGACTTTTTCCAACTGGACAAAGTCGGGTTTCTTGTTTCTTTCATTGTTTATTCACTCTAATTTCCTCGATAGTAGGAAGGATTATTTCCTGTTGTATTTTTAAATATGCGACTGAAATAATTCTGGTCTGCATACCCAACCTGCATACCAATTTCCTTGAAACTCAGCTCAGGATGCTCGGCAATTAATCGTTTGGCTTCTTCAATGCGAAGAGAGATTAAATATTTCAATGGAGCTGTCCCTTTATATTTTTTATATATTTTCGTTAAACAAGAGGCACTAAAGTTGAATTTTGCAGAAATATCTTCAAGGTTTAATGTAGCTGTGTAATGGTCTTTGAGATATAATTCGATTCGGTTAGTAAGTTCTTGTCCACCATCGATTTCTTGCTCAGTATTGGTCAGCATGCTTTCCAGAAGTGGCCAGATGTTATGCCAATAGGCTGACCAATTGATAGCGAATGGAATTTTGCTTATAATCTCAAATTCAATGTGGGATGGTTCCTGGTCGGAGGTTAATGCATTATTTTCATGAAACAAAGCAATGAGCTTTAGTAGATGTCGCTCTACGGTTCTTTGCGGATAGCGGTATTGGTCTTTCTGAAAGAACCATTCGGAAAGTGCCTGAAATAAATGTTTAGTAGTTCCGTTACGTATATTTTATTCAAATGATTGATAAGCTCACGGCTCCAGTCTCCTAGCTCATGCAAATGGATAGCATCCTTCACATATACCATGTTAACAGGGAAAGGGGACAAACTTTCTTGCATAGTTTGTTGAAGATACTGAACGATTGAAGAAATGTCTTGATTCAGAACTGCACCTTTCGGGATGACTAGAAATTTACCGAATGTATGTTTGGGTTCGAAGTACCAGTCAACTTCAATGTTCCAAGCCTCGTTATCATTTGGGTCATTGATACTGGCTCTTTCCCAAAGTTCTTGGTAGAGTGATATTTCTTCTAAGGAGTGGGAATGAATAGAAAGCTGTCCAAGATGAATGTAGATGGGATAATACTGTTGAATATGAAAATTAATAGTGCTGTCTATCGACTGTGTCCTATCTTCACTAGATATTCTTGATACATAGGTTTTGGGTTGTTCAAATAGTTGTTGCTGTATGTAAGTCCTTAAGTGAGATTCGTATTTCTTATCCAAATCGATCGCAATGCGTTCTAAAATTTCCTGTATATTTCCACTATTAACGGGTTTGAGCAAATAATCCTTGGCTCCACACTGGATAGCTGTTTTCACATAATCAAATTCATTATACCCACTAATCATGACAATAAATGTATCCGGTGAGAGTTTGGCAGTTTCGCGAATTAATTCCAGTGAGGCATGTGAATGTCCGTAAATAAGAGGTGCGGTTGTTTCAGCTCTATGGCTGCTGCGGGATAAAGCGGAGGATCAACTCAAACAGCGATTCGTGACTTATCCGCAAATAGATGTCATCTTTGCTCATAATGATGATATGGCATTTGGTGCCTATCTTGCAGCATCAAAATTAAGAATTAATAATGTTAAATATGTGGGGATTGATGGGCTTCCGGGCTCTGAGGGAGGTATCCAACTAGTGAATAACGGGATCTTAGCAGGGACTTTTACTTATCCGACAGGTGGAAAAGATGCTATTCAATATGCCATGAAAATTTTGAATACACAAGATAATATTCCGAAGAAAGTTACGCTAGAGAGCCGAATTATTTCAAGTCGGAATTCTTGAGATAATGCGACGGTTTCAGTTTGGCGTGACCGCTGATGTAATGCATCCACATTGGTATTGTTCGCCATCCGTTGAAAATCAGAATACCCACTGACAAGTAACGGTCAGTGGGTTAGAATCATATCCATGTAAGCTTTGGCTAAATGAGCATAATTCAAGAATCCTTTTATTGTTGACATGCAAGCAAAACGGATGTTAAAATTTTTCAATAAAACCAAGTAAACTTATGGGGATAAAATGAAAAAAGTTGACCGGATCACCGGATACGAAACTCATGTTTGTCTCTCTTTATTTGCCGTCATATAGGGGGAGTTAGATGAATCGTATTATTTTGCGCTTTTTGATCCCATATTTGCTCATATTAGCTATTCCGATTAGTTTAGGTGGCATTATCTTTACGAAGTCAGTACGTGTGTCCGAGCAAGAAGTTACTTCTGCTAACTTGAAATTACTAGACCAGAGTATGCGTATAATTGAGGGCAGATTATCGGAAATGAAGTTGATCAGCCATCAAATTGTCTCCAATCCCAAGATCGCTCACTTTCAACAAATGGTCAACCCGTTTAGTGGGGCAAATGTCAACCGCATCGTGGATACGCGCAATGAACTGAGCAATTATCAGTTAAACAGTGATTTTTTATTTACATACTTTGTCTTGTACAAAAATAGCGATCTCGTATTGTCCAAGGATTTCACCTACACGTCGAATGCCTTTTACGAGGATATGATGTCGTTCAATCAAGTTTCGTACGAACAATGGCTGGATCAGATGCTTGGATCTTATCACGAATCTACTTTCTTTCCCGCTCAGGAAGCGAAATATCAAGGGAAGTCATATTCGTTTGTGACGTTTGCGCAAAGCATGGGGTACCCTGGTTTCTCGCAAGGGGTTGTCATTGGTTTCATCGATAACAGGAAAATTCAAGAACTTCTAAAGGAATTCGACTTTTCGCAGGGAGGATGGGCTTATATTGCCGATGAAAAAGGCCATGTAATTAGCTCCTACAATGCTGTCTCCCAAGAAGACGGGAAGTTGCAGACCATTTCTACTCAGGGCCAGAGAGGCATATCGGAAGAAAAAATAGATTCCAAACAGATGATGGTTACACATACAACTTCTAGGAATAATGGGTGGTCCTATGTTGTGGCACAGCCTTCGGATATTGTACTCGGGAAGGTCAACTATATTCGAAAGTGGACGGGATATGTGACCGCGGTGATCCTGTTGTTGGGCATCTTATTTGCCTATTTGTTGGCTTACAAAAGCAGTCGTCCTATTAAGGCGTTGATCGGTACGCTGCAAAGGCTGGATGTTGAGATACGCTCAAAAGATGTGTTTAAGCTGATTCAAGCGGCTTTTATTCAACAATCCCTCACGAATCATGAATTGAAAAATGAAGTGAATAAGCAGTTGCCCGTGCTACGATCCGTCTATCTAAACCGATTGCTCCAAGGTGAGATCAGCCATGAGAAAGACGTGGAAATGCTATTTTCTGAAAAAGGATTGGCAACGAAAGGGAATACGTACACGGTTGGTTTGATTCAGTTAGGTGAACTGTTTGATACGATACCAAGTATGGATTCAAGCCATGGAAACGGTAGTAGAGCTGATCTTCAAGAAACATTGGAAAATCTGATAGGCAGCAACGGTTTTGTGCATGCAACAACTGACAAGCGTATTGCCGTGCTTTTTGTTGTACCAGAGGATGCCCCATCTAGGATCGCAAAAAAAATTACGTCTATCATTCAGACAATAAATGAGGTCATAGACAGGAACTTTTCCCGGAGTCTCTACTGGGGAATAGGTGGCAGTTATGCGGTTCTTACGGATATCTCCCGTTCTAATGAAGAAGCCAAATTTGCTTTACAGCACGCGACTTTTACCAAGGAGCGAATGGCTGCTTGGTACGCCGAGCTGCCTCAGGAATCCAATATGCCTTTTTATCCAGGAGAATGGGAAGTCAGGCTAATTCATGTGACGCAATCCGGAAGTGCCGATGATGCCAGACGTATTTTGGATCAAATGTATCAAGCGAATTTCGTGGATAGGCAATTGTCTCAAGTGATGCTGAGAGTCCTCTACTATGACATGTTGGGGACAGTCGCTAAGTTAAGTGAAACAGATTTACTTGCGGAATCTGGGGTTCGGCAGCAATGGGTTTCGCTGCTTGACTCCGGGCCCCCGGACAATTATGACGAGTACGAGAACATGTTTGGTGTGCTGCGGGAATTGTTTATTGATTTGTGCACCTTTGTTGACCAGCGCAAAAAGGGCCGTAACAACAAGCTGAAACAGGATATTTTGACCTATGTGAATAAGCATTATAATAGTCCAGATATGTGTCTGGCCGTGGTCGCGGATGCCTTTGAACTGTCTGAAATGAATGTTTCGTTATTATTCAAAGAACAATCTGGCCACCATTTTTCCGATTATTTGGAGGCCAAACGGATGGAAGAGACTCGAAGACTGTTAACCAGCACAACCCAGTCGATCAATGATATTGCTGCACAAACAGGGTATGCTTCCTTCAATACATTTTGTCGAGCTTTCAAACGAATCCATGGGTTAAGCGCCACCTCGTATCGTAAATCAGTGAAGGAGACGATGATTCCACTTTCATAGATCATGCACTTGTAGAAGCGGCGAAAAGAATTTAAATGTTTTTTGGGGGGTAAGCGAAGCTTACCCTTATTTAATTGCGATCAGCGTGGGTTTTGGCGTGAGGCAAAGCGCTGACACAGGCATCGGCAGTAGGAACTTGGCATCGTGGCCAAGCGAATAACTGGATTTTCTGCAGGTAATTCAAACGAAATCATGGTATTTCACAAAATAACTGGATTTCCTCCAGTTATTTCAGGCCGATTTCGCCAAATGGGTCATTGTGAGCAAAAATAGATGTAGAAAATCCAGTTAAACTCCCCAAAAGCTAGTTTTCCCCGAAAATAGATGTAGGAAATCCAGTTAATCCCCGAAAGCTTCCTAGCCTGGGAACGCAAAAGAGTTCCAGCTTAGGTTGTTGCTACTGTCGATTTCCCATTCGAATGGCCGGTACATGGTGTAACAGCAACATCATGAGCTGGATTAAATTGTCACTTTCCGAATCAAGGGTTTCTTCCAAGCTAATGCATACCAAAAAGCAAATGAATAATGCGGATTCTAAGCAAATGCATACTCAGCATGCGATTTCCACTATCCAAATCGGCGGCTCATCGGTTATTGTTTTACTAATTCATATTAAACATATCGGAATTACCAAAATAACGTTGATGATGATGACAAAAGGAGGTCGTTGCTCTTGGAGGCGAAGCCAAGATTACCCGCACAGACGATGGCTGCAAAGCCAACATCGGTATCCCACCTGTGGGGCCGTCTGATCCGAAACTGGCAGTTATATGTACTGTTAGCCTTACCAATTCTTTACTTGATTCTGTTCAAGTACATTCCCATGTATGGTGTTCAGATCGCTTTCAAAAATTTCACCGCGACCAAAGGAATTTCAGGCAGTGATTGGGTAGGCTTCAAACACTTCATTCGGTTTTTCCATTCCTACGAGTTCACACGTTTACTAGCGAATACGCTCCTACTCAGCTTGTATTCACTGATTGCGGGCTTCCCGTTTCCGATCTTATTGGCGTTAAGCTTGAATTATGTGAAGTCCAAAAGATTTAAAAGCTTCGCGCAAATGGTGACTTATGCACCGCATTTTATATCCGTCGTCGTTATGGTGGGATTAATCGTAACCCTGCTGGATCCCAGAAATGGGCTGATCGGACACGGCATCCGCTGGGCAACTGGAGAAACCGTGAACATCATGGGCAAACCAGAATGGTTTAAATCCATCTATGTCTGGTCGGGTGTTTGGCAAAATGTCGGCTTCTCCTGCATCGTCTATTTGGCGGCGCTATCTGGCATTGATCCTTCGCTCCATGAAGCAGGGGTGATGGATGGCGCCAGTAAGCTGCGAAGAATATGGCATATTGATTTGCCGGGGATAATGCCCGTGGCCATCATCATGCTGATCTTGAATACGGGGCATGTTCTGGATGTAGGTTTCGAGAAGGTGCTGCTGCTGCAAAACCCGCTCAATTTACGGACTTCCGAAGTGATTGATACGTATGTGTATAAGGTTGGTCTTGCCTCTCAGTCGGTCAATTATTCATATTCTACAGCAATCGGTCTTTTCAAATCAGTCATTAACTTGGTTTTACTCATCACGATCAATCAAATTGCCCGTAAAACGAAACAGTCAAGCTTATGGTAAGGAGGAACAGCTCATGAAGGAAACAGCCATAAGAGAATCCAAAGGCGATGCGAGATTTACTTTGTTAAATCACATTTGCGTAGGATTGCTGATCATCACGATTCTATATCCATTGATTTATATCGTTAGCGCCTCATTTAGCAGCTACGCAGCCTTAGTATCGGGGAAAGTGTGGTTGTGGCCGATTGACCCGACTTTGGAAGGGTATAAGGCCGTTTTCAAATATAAAATGGTTTGGACGGGTTTCCGTAATTCCTTGTTCTACATGGTCATTGGAACTTTAATTAATGTTGCGTTTACGTTATTAGCCGCCTATCCGCTCTCCAGGAGGGATTTGGACGGTCGCAGTGTACTGATGTTCCTGTTCGTGTTCACGACGATGTTCTCCGGTGGTTTAATTCCCACTTATTTGCTGGTCAAAGATCTGGGAATCTTGAATACGCCGTGGGCGTTAATGCTGCCAGGGGCCATCAATATTTGGAATATGGTCGTCACGCGGACCTTCTTTCAAACGGCCATACCGGAAGAAATGCTGGAGGCCGCGAAAATGGACGGATGCAGTGACTTTCGTTTTCTATGGAAAATCGTGCTGCCATTATCTGGACCAATCATTGCGGTGATTTCGTTATTTTATGCAGTCGGCCATTGGAATCAGTATTTCAATGCGCTCATCTATATTAAGCAGCAAAGCTTGTTTCCCTTGCAGATTGTCTTGCGAGATATTTTAGTCCAAAACGAGGTTGACGTGTCGATGCTTCTTGACACAGATGACGCCGCTAGGAGGGAGGGGCTAAGGGAACTGCTCAAATACTCCTTAATTGTCATATCGACCGTTCCGATGCTGGTGATTTACCCGTTTGTTCAGAAGCATTTTGTTAAAGGTGTTATGGTTGGCTCCCTTAAGGGGTAACGATACAGATTTACAAACCATAAATAAAAGATGATAGGGGAAAAAACAATGCGTACATTAAAGAATGCTAAGAAATTGTGGTTGAGCGGGGCGATCGTCATGGTCGCTATGGCCGGTTGCTCGAGTAACGATAACGTTGCCGAAACCACAGCGACGACAGGTGCAGATCAGTCGTACATCGCAGAGCCACAAGGTGCCTTCCCAATTACGAAGGAAAAAACAACGCTTAAGGTCATGGTTAAGTCAAATGCGGCAGTAGAAGATTTTACGACCAATGAATTTACGAAATGGTACGAAGAGAAAACGAATGTGCATATCAATTGGGAAATTGTCCCGGAAAAATCGGCTCAGGAGAAGTTGAGTCTGATGCTCGCCAGCAAGGACTATCCGGATGTCATTATGGACTTAGGTGTGACGCCAGCGCAGCAAATGATGTACGGCAGCGAAGGTACGTTTCTTTCTTTGAATAAGTTAATTGAGAAGTATGGCGTGGAAACGAATAAGGTTTTTGCGGCGATTCCCCAGGTAAAAGACAGTATCACTGCTCCGGATGGCAATATTTATGCGCTGCCGCAAGTAGCGGAATGCTCGCATTGTGTTTTGAGTCAAAAGATGTGGATCAACCAGACTTGGCTGGATAAGCTGGGCTTAAAAATGCCCGAGACAACCGACGATTTCTATAAGGTGTTGAAAGCATTTAAGGAGCAAGATCCGAATGGAAATGGCAAAGCAGATGAAATACCGCTAGTGGGCTCCATCGGAGGTCAGAATACCAATATTGATGGATTCCTAATGAATAGTTTTATTATTAACAGTCCTTTTAACAATGCGGTTTCGATGATGATGACGAATGGCAAAATCGATACAGCTTTTAATAAGCCAGAGTGGAAGGAAGGGCTTGCATATTTACATAAACTGTATGCGGAGGGGCTGATCGCTCCCGAGTCCTTCACCCAAGATCTCGCTCAATTGAAAAAGCTTGGCGAAAATCCTGACAAAGCCATTGTCGGTGTTGTCCCAGCAACTTCCCTTGGTAACTTCACTAACATTGCCGGTAAAGTCACTAGATGGCTGGAGTACTCAGCAGTTCCACCTTTGAAGGGGCCGCAAGGACAGCGCCAGACACCTTACAATCCGTATGATGTGGCACGAAGTGGAAGCTATGTGATTACGAGTGCCAGCAAGCATCCGGATGTTGCATTCCGTTGGGCTGATGCGATGTACAGCGAAGAAGTTACGATGCGTAAAGGCTACGGTCGACCTGATCAGGAGTGGAGAGCAGCGAAAGAGGGAGAAATTGGCATCAACGGAAAGCCGGCAAAATGGTTTACAACGTTTGATATTGGCAGCCTGCAAAATGTAGCCTGGGCAACGACTGGGCCTCATTTCCGTACCAGTGATCTAAGAGACTTGCGAGCACTCACGCCGCCAAATAACGAAATTACGCTATTTAATGAAACGAAGAATAAATATGAGGCCTACAAACAAAATGCAGCAACCATTGTTCCGCCGCTTTATTTTACAAGTGATCAGCTTGGTGAACTGAACGATTTGTCGAAAACGATCAATGACTATTTAAAAGAAATGACAGCTCGGTTTATAACGGGTGACGTTAATTTGGATAAGGAATGGGAACCGTATTTGCAAAAGTTAAAAGCCATGAAGATTGAACGCTATGTGCAAATTTATCAAGAAGCGTATGATGCCAAAGCGAAAAAGAAATAAGCTGGAGGGGAACCATGAATAAGCCTAATATTTTATTGTTATTTCCTGACCAACACCGAGCTGACTGGCTGCCGTTTGAGCAGGAGGAATGGCAGCGGCTTGGCTTAGAATCGTTGCCACTGCGCATGCCCAATCTAAAAAAGTTGATGGAAAGTGGTATTCACTTTACCAATGCGATCACGCCATCACCGCTTTGCGCGCCGGCCCGGGCGAGTCTGGCATCCGGCTTGCGCTATCACCGCTGCGGTGTTGAGGGAAACCATAACGATTATCCGCTGAAGCAGAGGACATTTTATTCCGAATTAAAGGAACAAGGGTATAACGTCGGGGGTGTAGGGAAATTCGACCTGCATAAAGCGACGCATTGGTGGGGGCTTGACGGATGGATCGACGAGCTCGGCGAGTTAGGATTTACGCATGGCGTAGATAATGCTGGCAAAATCGATGCGATTGTTTCTGGACGTGAGGAACCGAAAGATCCGTATATGCAATTCATGTATGAACGCGGATTGGCGGATATCCATCTCAAGGATATGACCGGAAGAGGCAATAGCACAGTGCCGACGAATTTGCCAGACGATGCGTATTGCGATAATTGGCTGACGCAAAATGGCATTCGGCTGCTGCAGGAGTTTCAGCACGACCAGCCGTGGTTCTTACAGGTGAATTTTACGGGACCTCACAATCCATGGGATATTACTCACAGCATGAATGAACGCTGGAGGGATGTCCCGTTCCCTTCGGCGATTGGCTGCGAGCTCGATTCCGATGAAATAACGGCCATCCGCCAAAATTATGCAGCGATGCTGGAAAACATCGACCGCAACGTCGGTTTGCTGTTAGATGAAGTGGAAAAGCGTGGGGAGCTTGATCGTACGGTTATCATTTATGCTTCGGATCATGGTGAAATGCTTGGCGATTACAATAAATTCGGCAAAACACGCCCAGAACGGGCATCTGTTAATATTCCACTCGTAATCACAGGGCCGGGAATTCCGGTGTCGGCACAATCAGCTGCCCTTGTTGAGCTGCAGGATCTAACTAGCACAATCGTTGGATTGGCAGGTGGTACGATGGAAGAAGCGAAAGATTCAGCTTCTCTGCTGCCGATTTTGCGTGGGGAAACGTTCGTGCATAGGCAGTATCAAATTTCTGCGTTGAGTAAAATCAAGCATAATACAAGCGGTTGGACCACCATCTCGGATGGACAATATAAGCTCATTAGGACGGAGGATAACGGGAAATGGCTTTTCAATGTGACCACGGATCCTTGGGAAACGACCAATATAGCCGAGTCTGAGTTAGAAACGGTTGCCCGACTAGAAAACGCATTGCGAGAGGAAACGAGCAGACGCTAAGTCAAAAATTGTCACTGAAAAAGTTCCTTAACCACATCAAAAGGTACAGCCCACTCAAAAAAAATGAGGATGCTGTACCTTTCTTTCAGTTATTTAGGATATCAATCCGAGTAGGTGAGCCCAATTTATTGAATTCATTTAATCACCTTTAAGAAACCAAACCGTTGTAATTAGATCATCCTTTATTTCATACATTGCAACTGCTTCTAGAATAGCACCTTCTAATCTTCCAGTTATTTCTTCATGGTCAATTACATATTTCCCGTGAAATATTCTTTTATCAACAGTTGCTATCATATTAGGGTATGATTCGAACAGTTTTTGATAGCGCTCTCTCATGGCCGCTTGGCCTTCCATGGTAAGTGTATTAGGAAAATTATATATTTTAACATCTTCACTATAACATCCCATGAATAAGTCAATATTTTTATCGTTATATGCTTGTAATTGTCTTTGTACAACAGATTCTCTCATATTACTTTCCTCCATAAATAAAGATATTGTTAGTAGATAGTATATTAAAAATTGCCTCAAAGAGGAAGAGTGAGCTAAGACTAGATACATTCGTTTAAACAGAGTTCTATGTAGGGGAAACAGCAGAATAATTTGATTAAAAGGTAATTAGTTAATTAATAGCGAATACTTGTGCACAGTATTGAGAATCAGGGGGAGAGTGGTGCAAATGAACAATCTTATTGGGGATCGAATATATTTACGCGAATTTATGTCTTCTGACTGGCTTGATGTTCATGCGTATGCTTCGCAGGAAATTGTTTGCCGTTTCCAACCTTGGGGACCTAACACTGAAGATCAATCAGAAGCATTTGTAAATCAAATCTTAGTTGACACTAATGAAACAACTAGAACACGTTTTGTGTTTGCGATAGTTGAGAAAAGTACAGAAAAAATGATCGGTGCAGGAGAATTTAATATCAGATGTTTTACACATAAAAATGGCGAGATAGGCTATATAGTGCATCCTGATTATTGGGGCAAAGGAATCGCTACGGAAGTTGCTAAATTATTAGTGGATTTTGGCTTTAAGGAGTTTCAACTCCATCGAATTTATGCAACTTGTGACCCAAGAAATATAGGATCCTCTAAAGTACTTGCCAAAATAGGGATGACACAAGAGGGAAGATTGAGGGATGCACTGTTAATAAAAGACGGTTGGCGAGACTCACTGGTGTTCGGCATCCTAGCGGATGAATGGAAAATCATATAAGATGTCTTGTTTTCAAGGAGGTAAAAACATGGATTACACTTCACCGATTGAAGCGGCGTTAAAGGTGAAACGGTGGCCAAAAGATACCATAGCGGCGGGTCGTCGTCATTCCGTTGGTCTTAAATTGGACGGAACGGTGACGGCTGTGGGTGATAATAAATATGGCCAATGTGATATAAGCGGCTGGCACGATATTGTGGCGGTTGCGGTTGGTAATGTTCATATGGCGACGAACACGGGTAATGCTCATACAATCGGTCTTAAATCGGACGGAACGGTCGCGGCAGTGGGTTGGAATAAGCATGACCAGTGTGATGTAAACGACTGGCGCGATATTGTAGCTGTAGCGGCGGGTTGGCGTCGTACCGTCGGTCTTAAATCGGATGGCACGGTGGTGGCTGTGGGTCGAAATAATGAAGGCCAATGCAATGTGAGCGGCTGGCGTGATATGGTGGCGGTAGCGGCGGGTGACTGGCATTCCGTCGGGCTTAAATCAGACGGAACGGTGACGATTGTGGGTAATAATCGGTATGGCCAATGTAATGTAAGCGACTGGCGCGACTTAGTGGCGATAGCGGCGGGGTACCTTCATACCGTCGGTCTTAAATCGGACGGAACGGTGGCGGCTGTGGGTTTGAATAAGCATGACCAATGCGATGTAAGCGGCTGGCGCGGTATTGTGGCGATAGCGACGGGTAGTAATCATACAATCGGTCTTAAATCGAACGGAACGGTGGCAGCTGTAGGTAGGAATGAGCATGGACAATGCAATGTAAGTGGCTGGCGCGATATTGTGGCGGTAGCGGCGGGTTGCACTCATACTCTCGGCCTTAAATCGGACGGCACGGTGGTTGCTGTGGGTGATAATGAATATGGCCAATGCGATGTAAACGGCTGGCGTGGCATCGGAGAACGATAGTGAAGGAGCTTGCCGCAATGCAGCTTCTTTTTTTCATGGAATTAACGGGGAGGTTTCGCAACAATTCGTATTCCCAAAGCGTCTACATTAGGATAACAATAAATGGAAATAGGTGGAATGGATAATGCGCAAACTCAGCGTTTTCATAATGGTCTCCAGCATACTTATGGCAATTTACTTTATTGGTCTCACTGCCCAAATAACTAGTGGAGATCGAATTTGGTGGGGATTATCTAAGGATAGTGCGGAATATTTTTATTTACCATGTATTGTATTAGCATTCATTAGTCTAATTGTTTATTTAAAATCTAAAGATTAGCATTTCTCTCTATTCTTATAGACCTTAACGAACAGGAAACTATAGTTTAGTAATTGTAAGTGAAATTTTATGAAAGGGAGATGTGTATGAGGAATCAACAGCTTACAAATCTACTTAGACTGGGTAGCAAATTTAATCAAGAAAAACTCTCTTGGGCACAATCGCTAAAGACTGGTGATGAAGTGGCAATCGATATAACTGGTAAAGGGACTCAGTTCGAGATTGCAACAATTAAACTCGTAAATATGAATGAAATCCATCTTACAAATGGGATAGGTCTAAATTCAGATGGTAGTATTACGGGATCTCAGGGAGGCACGATAGTACCTCTTACTGAGGAAATACGAAAGTTTATTCATTCAAACAACATAAATGATAGGTGACTAAACTAACGAGGACGATAGCACAATATGAAAAAGGACGGAACATGATAAACAATAAAAAAATCCATATAATTGGATCAACTGGAAGTGGAAAAACATATTTAGCTAGAGAACTTTCGAATAGATTAAATATTCCTTACTATGAATTAGATAGTGTGATGTGGAGTGGCTCTGTCGAGTTTAGCGGGAAGAATCCGCCTGAAATAAGAGATAAATTACTGGAAGAAATTATAACTCAAGAACAGTGGATTGTAGAGGGTATTTATTACAAGTGGTTAGCTCGAAGTTTTGAAGAGGCAGATATCATTATTTTTTTAACTCCAAATCCATTAAAAAGAGCTATAAGAATTATAACCAGATTTATTAAACAGAGAACGGGATTTGAAAATTCAAATTACAAACAAACATTAAAAGGGTTAGTTGAAATGTTGAAATGGAATCACAAATTTGATAATGAAAATAAGAAGAAGATATATGAGTTCTTAGAGATACATAATAAGAAAATCATTGTAGCAAACAGCAATAAGATGCTACTACAAGCAGACTATTGGCGGCAGCTTTCTTAGCTAACAGGCAGGATAGTTCGAATCTCAGTACAAAACAAATACAATAATATTATCCCTTAATAAAGTTCGACTACCGCCATATTATGGATATAATTGGGCACCATTCATTGAATTCGGTAGAAATATAAGCGTAATCATCTTTCACTACGGCCAGCGTCTTTTTTTAATAAACAGATCATCCGAAGGAGCGATTCATCCATGACTGATTATACGGAAAGTAACCGCATGCATTGGAACGCTCGCACCGCCGTCAATGCCGCCAGATACGATATCGCGGGGTTCAAGGCAGGCAAATCCAACCTGACACCGATTGATCATGAGGAACTGCGCGATGTGGCGGGTAAGTCGTTGCTGCACCTCCAGTGTCACTTTGGTTTGGATACGCTCTCCTGGGCTCGTCTCGGTGCGCACGTTACTGGGGTAGATTTTTCCGAGGATGCGATTGCGCTCGCCGAGCGTTTGAGCCAGGAAACAGGGCTAGATGCGCGTTTTCTCTGCACGGACATCTACGAGCTGCCCCAGGTACTCGACGATACGTTCGATATCATCTTTACGTCAGGCGGTGTCTTGTGTTGGCTCTCCGATCTTGGTCGGTGGGCGAAGATCATCGCGCATTTCCTCAAACCAGGCGGCATCTTGTACCTACAGGAGGAGCATCCGTTTCTCAATGTCTTTGATGATACTGCCGATGTGACGGATTTGCACACACGCTACCCTTACTTTCACACGGAGCAACCACTTCGGATCGAGGGTCTCCTGCCATATTCTGATCCAGCGGCCAATCAGCGGAGCGTCGAGTATGCCTGGAGCTACAGTTTCAGCGATATCCTGAACGCTTTGATCGCTGCTGGCCTGCGCTTAGACTATCTCCATGAGTTCTCCCATGGTGGCAATCGACGATTCCCGTTCATGACGCAGAGCGAGGACGGACGGTGGCGATGGAACGACTCTGCCAACGATATTCCACTCACCTTCTCGCTGCAGGCCACAAAGGTTTGACGAGGGTATCAAGCGCTTCCTCCAGTTGTGCGATCAAGTAGCAGCCTTTCCTCTAAGGACCTTATTAAGCTAACGAAGAACGTGATTTCAATTAGAACATGTGAAGGCAGCGGAACCAAATGGATCTGCTGCCTTTTCTCAAGTAACGGGCAGTTTAGTGGAATATTGTACTAATAAAAGCTTTGTGAAAAATCAATGAAAATGGTAACTTTTTACTTTTTCGATTCGTCTAATTCGTTAGAATAAACAATGGGAGTGATGAGTTTTGAAAAAGTTTGTTTTAGGTCTAATTTGCGGAATTGGTTTAACAGCGACAACTGCCGTGTATGCCTCAGACACAATTCAAGCGTACTTGTTTCCTGCCAAGTTTGTATTTAATGGTGAAACCAAAGAGTTGGATACGACTGAATATGTTGTGTTAAATCATAACGGTCATGCATATGTACCTGTTCGTTTCGTGGCTGAAAATATGGGGAAAATCGTTAAATACGAAGATGAAACGAAAACCATTTTAATCGAAGATACTAATTTAAGTGAAAAGTTGACGTTAGATAAAGAATTTCTTACCTGTGCTTCCGAAGGTAAAATCAAAGGTATTGAGTTCGGAATAGGGGCAAATAAAAATGATGTTATTCAAAACTGGGGAGAACCACATCAAATTGGTTCCTGGCAAACCCAATTTTATAGATGGCATAGTTACTATTTCTTTTTTTGGAAACCTGATGAAAATGCTGGTGCGATTAGAGTTAGCGGAAATGTAATACCATATCGTTTAAATGAAGTTAGAGATATTATCGGGAAACCGCTCTCAGAAGGTGAAGATGTTGACGGCGGATGGGCTTATGTGTATCAAGCTGGTGAATATCAGGTTTTCTTTATTGCTGATTCAAAAGAGGGACAAATAAGTTATTTAACATTAAAGAAGAAATAGATGAATTGGACCGATACACCTTGATTACGTTTCATCATAAAACTAACGGATAACTATCGTTGAGGGGCTTGCTTCGCGGCAGTTCCTCTTTTGTTTATCAAAGTAACGGGAGGATAACGCAACGATTTCCACCCCATTTTCTTCTGATATAAGAGAGATCCGTAGATAGGAGTGTAAACTGTGAAGAAGATATTCCTCTCCTTGTTGTTATTACTATTACTTTGTGCGTGTCAAAATCAATTTAATACAGACCGTTGGTTAGATGATCCCGAGAAAAGAAATAGTATGGTGTATAATTTGTTAGATAAATACGAACTCAAAGGAAAAACGGAAAACGAAATTATTAGTTTATTAGGTAGACCTGAGCAAAAGGTTGATGAACCTGTTCTTCAGTATGTTTACTACTTGGGGAGAGCTGGTCTAGGGGTTGATGACAGTTTACTTAAACTGCAATTCGATCAAAATGGAAAATTAGAGAGCCATGAGGTAACCCATGATTAGTAGCTCCAATGTGGCTTCGCTAAACTAACGAGAAACGATAGCACAATGCCGGCATGCTGGCAGCCTGTTCAAGTAACGGGTAGGTAAATTACAAAAGGAAAATATTTACATGAGAACAAATGTGCTGTATTATGATGAGGGAATGTACTTCTATAAAAGGTGGTTTTTCAGTGAGTGAACAAGTTGTTGAACAGTTTGTTGACCGAATTGATGCAGTCTTTCTACCTGTGAAGAATCTTCAGGAATCGTTAGTGTGGTACCAAAACATGTTTGGGTTCGGTTTGCGTTGGAGCAATGAAAGAATGGCCGGACTAGCAATAGCCCCAAACTGTGGATTTCATTTAGTGCAAATCTCAGACTTTGTACCAATTAATAAATACACTCCATTCAATTTTGTTGTGAAGGATGTAGAACAAGTGAGGGCTAGACTCGAGAAAAATGGAGTGACGGTTTCAGAGGTAAGGAACGGTGAACCTAAACGGTTTGATCTTACTGATAATAACGGAAATATGATTAGCGTCATTGAAGTACATATAAATTGATTGAAAATACTTCAAATAGAGGTGGATAAATGGTTGAAGAAGTAAAGAGTCCAGTAAGAAGTGAAATTACCTCTGTTATTTTATGGTCTAGAGATTTAAAGAAATCAGTAGAGTTGTATAGTAAATTGATAAATTTTCCAATTGAAGAAAAGGATAATTTCGGGCATTTGCATCTATTCCATTTACCAAACGGAATGGAAATAATGATTGATTCAAACGGAATGGATAAAATTCCAATTCCACAGTCGGCTCCTCCTTTGTTTTTTATGCCTTCTGATGATATTGATGAAGCTGCAAAATTTGTACAAGAGCTTGGATTTGAAATTATTTATGGTGGAATACATAAGTCAAATCAAGTGTCGTTTTTCAATATGAGAGACCCCGATTTTAATGTTATTACGATTTGCCAGAAACATTAATTTTGATTTTTACTATAGCGGAATTACAATATTGCTCCACGATAACAGGCTACCGAAATATCGGTAGGATGCTTAGGGGGTTCTTATGCCTTTTCCATTCGACTGTATTAGCGATTTTATGTTTTTCGAAACGGAACTGGGTCAATCAGATGTTATTTTAATACCAGGCGCTAGCCATCCTCAACTAATGGAAAGGGCTTCAACGTTATATCATCAAGGCATCGCTCCATTTATACTACCTTCTGGTGGTGCCACCCCGCATGTAGAAACAACTGAATGGGAATATCTGAGAAATGTTGGGATGTCATTAGGAGTACCTTCGGAATCAATATTTAAGGAAGATAGAGCAACTAATACCTTTGAAAATGCTCGTTTATCACTGGAAGTATTACAACAACAAGGAATTCACGCAAGAAGGGTTGTTCTAGTCTGTAAAAATTATCACGCTCGAAGAGCACTTTTAACCTATCAATTTGTTTTTCCAAGAGAGACTGTTTTTTATGTAAGCCCAGTGATAGACAAAACAGGGACTTCAAAGGATAACTGGTTTAAAGATGAAGAGAAAATAAAGCACGTAATGAATGAGCTAGAAAAGGTAGGGAAATATTTTAGACCTGCTATACACCGAATTGGGATCGAATAGGCAGGATAGTTTAATCATACTTGCTTTACGGTATACTTAAAAAGCATAAGAGTGTGACAATTAAAACTTACGGATCTGAGGGATTAAGGTGTCGACATCAAGAAAATTAGTCTTCTTTATCGCCATGAGCCTAGACGGATTTATAGCCAGAGAAGATGGAAATCTAGACTGGATGTTCGCTGTAGAAGGCGAAGGCGACAATGGATTTTCGGCGTTTTACGATACTACGGACACGCTTCTGATGGGCAAAGCTACATACGATCATTTACTGACAATGGTAGAAAAGTATCCCCATGCGGACAGGAAAAGTTATGTGTTTTCGAGAACTGAGAGTCGTGAAGATTCAATCGTCACGTTCGTACAAGAAGATCCGACGACTTTTGTACAGCGACTGAAGAATTGTGAAGGTTCGGACATCTGGCTTGTCGGAGGCGCGGGATTGGCGGACGAGCTGATCAAGTCAAAACTCATCGACGAATGGATCGTTTCAATCGTTCCAATTGTATTGGGTAAAGGAATTCCTCTCTTTAAAACTGGCAACCCCGAGACAATACTGAGCTTAAAAGAAGTTACGCGCTTCGGGCAATTTGTGCAGCTGCATTATGTAACAAAATGACTTAATTGCAACTGCTGAACAAGTTCGCATGGACTAACTATAACTTATTAGAGAAGGATGGAGTGTAAAGATGAAACATTTTGCAGTATTTCTACCTATGCTCGATGTGCAGAAAAGTCAGGACTTCCGTCAGCAGCATCTCGATTATTTGGCACAACGTCGCAGTGAAGGAAAGATTTTTGCCAACGGACGATTTGTTGATGGTGCAGGGGGGCTCGTCATCTATATGGCCGAAACTGAGCAGGAAGTGCTCGGGATCGTAAAGCAAGATCCATACATAATTCATCAGGCAAGAGGGTACGAAATTCACGAGTGGGACATCGTGACTGATGCAGTTCTTTTAAATAAATAGAATCTAATGGGACAGACAAAAATGGGTCCGGAACGCCTCCGTTGTTTGGAAGTATTCCGGACTCATTATAGTATGAAAGGATTAATTAGCAGCTGCTTTAACCGCTTTCAAGTCCTTCAAGTTAATTGCAAAAAAAGCGATAGGCATAAAGAAGGAATAAATAAGGGCGAGCGGGAGAATGTGAGCAAAGTATCCGGTAGGTAAGGTAATTGCGCTAATAATGAAAAACACGGCTTGCCATCGTGATACTTTGCCGACGATCATCGAAAGGCCGTACAGAAAAAATCCGAGTCCGACTATACTGAAGGCGGCATATGCTCCATTAAGAAGAGGTTGTGGCAAATTATGATAATCCATGATTCCCGATTGGAATCGTTCAAGAACCGGGCCTGCGAATTGATGAGCCCAAGCATAGCTGGTAGACCAAACAAGGCCGACTGCTGTGATCATAAAACTGAATGTACCGAAGCGACCCAGGCTTTTCGACTGGGTTAAGTAAATGGAGATAAGACTAATGATCCATAGCGAGGCGAACGAAGTATTAACAACATCCAAGACTCTTGATTTCTCAACAAAAAAGTAAGCAAGCTGACCCAGAAAAGATAAAACCATTGTAATCGCACTGATGACTGAAAAAGTCTTGACCGCCTGATTTTCAAGCATTCTCTGACACCTCCGCTTAAAATTCCTTACTCCTTCTATGTGTATTAGTGGTTTTTCCGTTTATGTCGTATATACTTTATATTGAACATTTGTGGATGACATAGATATACAGTCTAGTAAACTTAGAAGTAACGGGCAGAAATGTTGAGTAATTAAAAAGATTAACTTAAGGTCATCGGATGAGTTATGATGTAAGTATTCTAAGCTATATGGAGTGGTTAGCAGCAAGTCATGAAGATAATGTTAGTTGAATTCAATACAAAAAGGAATCATGCAGGGGGCGAAGACTTGAATCGGAAATTCAATCATCAAAAATTCGTTGTTAGAAAACAGATCCTTTCTCTAGTTGGTGCAAAAATCGATATTTTCGACATTGATGAAAAGGCAATTCTGTTCTCGAAGATGAAAGCCTTCAAGCTGAAGGAAGACATCCGCATATACGGGGATGAAACAATGCAAGATGAGTTGTTAAGCATTCAAGCGCGAAGCGTCATTGATTTTTCCTCAATCTTCGACGTAGTTGATGTCGAAACCGGGCACAAGGTAGGTTCTTTGCGGCGCAAAGGGATGAAGTCGCTCTTCAAGGATGAATGGGTGATTTTGAGCCCAAGTGATTCGGAGATCGGATTGATTAAGGAAGATAACGCGCTGCTTGCTCTTTTGCGAAGATTCCTGACGAATTTGATTCCTCAGCATTACATCGTAGAGATGAACGGTACCAAGGTTGCGGAGTTCAAACAAAACTTCAACCCGTTCGTTCAAAAGTTAAACCTCGATTTCTCCGCTGACCACAACGACAAGCTTGATCGCCGTTTGGGCCTCGCCTCCGCGGTGCTGCTGATCGCTGTCGAGGGCAATCAGGGATAGAAACGTATTCGTTTTATAACAACGTCACCACGAGATGTGGTGACGTTGTTTTGTAATAATAAGTTCTCCCAATTACCTTATTAAACATGACAACTACAAATGGTGGAGGTCAAGAACATTGTCCCAATCACAACGGTTCATATAGCCCCATTAAGCTAAAGGGCAGTAAGGTTGAATAATAAAAACCGTGGAAGCCTTCCCTGTTATAGATTGGAAGGAATATGGAAACACAACAGCGAATAAAAAGAACTGTAAGTAACTGCATAAAAAGGAGGTTTTTATGGATTATGGATCATAAAAAAAATTTACTTTACGGAGTATTAGCTGGTGTAATTCTTCTATTTTTAAATAATTCGATTGCATTTCATACAATACAAAACCTTTTCGATAGCATGCCAATCGCTTATATTACAGTTAGATGCATACTCAATATTTTATCTTTTATTGGTATTTTAACGGTGGCTTTTTGCTCGATAGAATTGATAATAGAAGTACATAAATTCAGAAAGCAAAGATGACCTTTAATTTGTTCAACTAACGGGCAGGATTCTAAGTAAATTTAATCGGGGTGTCCAAGTGATAATGGCATTAATTGGAAGTGTTGTATTTTTATCAGTTGCTATTTTGTACATAATGTTAGCTATGGGTTTACCTTACGGAGAGTTTGCCATGGGCGGTAAGTATAAAGTAATGCCAAAACAAATGAGAGTTGCATGTGCAATTTCGGTATTAATTCAGTTGGTTGCAATCATCTTCATACTTCAAGCAGGGAATGTAATCTCGATAGATGCTTTAACAACCATTGCAAAAGGAGTATGTTATTTTTTTTCATTTTATTTAATAGTAAATACCATAATGAATGCTTTGTCCAAAAGTAAAAAGGAAAAGCTCGTTATGACACCATTATCTTTTCTCGCTGCAATTTGTTTCCTAATTACAGCGATGAATGGATAGATAACTCGTTGTATATTTAGCTAATGAGGAACTATAGCTCAATAAACATCAGGAGAAGGCTACCGACAGCAATGGATCGGTAGCCTTCTCAGCTAACGGGCAGATTACTTCAACGGGTTATGTTAAAATGTGGAAGATTAGTATACCCAAAGGTGTAGGTAGCGGAGCATCAGAAGTTCTCAGAACCGATTAATTTCAGCTTGCGGTACGTTCGGGGGGATTGACTGAATGCTTTCTTAAAAACGAGAGTATTTAAGAGCAAAGCGTTTCTCCATAGAGGGAGTTTAGCGTGGTGTTTGATATGTTTTATGATCACCTCTAGATGAAGCTGGAAGTGGAAGGGTCAGTTCAAGAAGATAATCCTTTCCCTAATTCATGTGTATATTCATTTAGGCATGGAAAGCCAGGGATCAGTATGGAATGATGAAGGAACGATCCTCTACAGTTCTGAGCATGGATGACAGATGATAATTATGCTTCTTGAAAAATTTATAAAAGAAAAAAAGCTCAAGCACCAAGATCGTGAATTGGAACTCAAGTGACATAAACATTACGATGATTCGTCTCATAAATTGATAACTTTGATTGTGTTATCCTGCCCGTCCCTCAGAGAAGGCAGCCGATCTAATCTGGCTGCCTTCTCTTGTTGTTCATTGCGCTCTAATTTCTTGGAGCACCTCCAGAACATACTCCTATTGGGCTCGATGGATGGCTATGCATACATAAAACAGTGCAAACGTTAAAATAAGCGAACTCAAACGTAGCGTTTGATTCGCTTATTTGCATGCTCGTTTATTCCGAACCCGGAGCCATCTTTACAATGATTGCTTTATTACAAGAAATGGCGCGGAAAAGAAACCAGCCCTGGACCCCTGGTGGATTTTTTGTTCTATCCTGTACTTTTACAATTTATTAAGCTAACGGGCAGGTTAACGCAACAATTAAATAAAAAAGATATCAATAAAAGGAGCATTCTGCGCGGAAACTGCTCCTTTTCACATATTGCTGATGGTATACCCCTGAGGTATCACCATTTTTACCCCAATCGCTTCATTTCTTCGGGCGAAGGATAGCTATTAACGCAACCGCAGTTATTGCAGTACCCGCAGCGAAGTATAGGATTGCTATTCCTGCAACCGCTTGACCACTGATGAGTGAGAACAACCATGGAGACTCTCCTCTTACGGCGGCAGGCTGCAGGACCCGGTCGACTAGCGGACCCAAAGCAAAGAATGATAACACCGAGGAAGTCATGTTAATTTGGTTCAGGAAGGCGAATACTCTTCCTTGTATTGCAGCGGGCACAAACGTTTGAAAGTGGGAGCTTAACATAGCGTTGCCAACCGGCAGCGGTATCATTAGCAACAATAACGCGATTCCAAGCCAAATTGGGCCCCTGACCGTTGCGATTACGATAAACATAAGTCCTGTCAAAATGTAACCTACTGACATTACCTTAATCCGGTCTCGGAAGTGTCCTATCCATGCTACGATTAGAGCTCCTAGAAATGCGCCGGCATTCATACATAGGAGCACAAATGGAGTTCCCCAACCCACTTCCTCCGAAGACCCGGCGGACACGTAAGGAACAACCATTTCAAGCGTGCCGTTCAACAGGAAATTGATTATGCCAACATATACGGCTAGGCCTATTAATCGATACCGAAACATAAACCTAATTCCGCCTAAGATGTCACGAGAAGCCCCTTGTTCTTGATGTAGGATTCGCTCTATCTTCGCCTCATCTGGCAAACACACCGACAGCAAGAAGATCGCCGACGCGACAAAAGTAATTCCGTCCACGATTACAATGCCTGTTATTCCTAGCGGTTCATAGAGAAGGCTTATGCATGCAGGGGCAATGATTCCCGCAAGCGGAAATATCATTTCTCTTATGCCGTTAACCCGATCCCGCTGGTTCTCATTTGTCAGCATGGTGGTGACCGTTTGCAAGGCAGGACTCTGGAACATGGTACATGTCCCCTGAAGGAAGACAATCACAAACAATAGCGGCAGACTAAAAAAGCCAAACCCAAAGCTCATCACTAACAATGCGCTGCCTATTGCTTGCCCTGCATCGCTTAGTAATAACACGATACGTTTCAGGAACCGGTCTACCCATATTCCTGCAATACTTCCGGCGAGCATTGCCGGAAGTTCGTTAAATAATGCAATCCATAAAATCGGCGTTGTTTGATGCGTCGAATGATAGAGCCAAATACCAATCGACATGGAGGTCATTCGAGTGCCGAGTAGAGATAAGCCCTCCATGATCATCAACAAATAAAGAATGCTCAATCCGCTCTTATTTATAGGTTTCAATGGGAATCCTCCGGATAAAAATTCATCTGCTTCTTGCTGTCGTCTCTTCTAACCGACGTCGTATAGACAAAAGCACACCAAAAAAACCTGCCGTTACGGGCAAATTTTCTCATACCGTGTACGAACGCTATACAAGTTACTTCGGCTTAGTTGAGAGTGATGAGCAACATGCTGCAGATTCTCCTTTTTATCCCGATTCTTACAAACTCATAGTACCACCAAGGATTTGTCCTTGTGAATAGATTTAGAAAAAAATCCACAACCTCAAGCGGTTGTGAATTTACATGGTGGAGGTGAACCATATCATATATAAATCATTGCGCTAGCGAAGAACGTTACTTCAATAAACTGAAAAATGAGGATGCCACCGCAAAATGAGTGGCATCCTCATTAAGCTATAGGGCAGAATAGCTGAATAAATATCAAAAAAGGCTGCTGACACCAAGATTTCAGTGCCTTCTCAACTAAACGTGCAGTAACGAATGAACTTAAACACTTTCAACGAGAGAGGTAAAAGTTGTTGACAGAATACCCAATCGGATAAAAACCATGCTCATACCATGAATCATAAGAGTTTAAGGAGAGTGTCACGAAATGAAAATCACTCGAAAAATTTGTGGAAAATGCCCCATTCCCGTTAATCTGACATTAAAACAACGTCTCACCCAGCAAATCGGATTTGGTTCAGATCCTGTTTTTACAACTACAAATGGAAGGTCAATTAACGGAGTCATTCGAAAAGTGGGAAACAAAGCCTTTGTACTAAGGGAACTGGATACTAATCGGCTAAGGATAATTCCGTTCACAAGATTGGCTGATTACAGATTTGAAATAACAACAGGAGTTCCGCCGATAAAAAATGTCGCTGTTATTCATGCGATCCAAGCAAGTTTTGTTGCTTTTAATGTAAAAAAGGGGAAAGACTATGTTGAATTTGTTCAAATAATAGCTGAGCATCCACAACAAGTAATTACCATTTTTAATCACATTATCCCAATAAGTCAAATTGTAAGCCTCGAATGCTTACGATTGAAAAGGCGATAACTATGGACAAAAAAACACTTATTTTATATAGTTTGTTATAGTCTTATTACATGCGAAGTGATTGTTAAGGAACACATTGTGGTACATTATGCTATCGGATAACGTTAGTTCAATAACAACAAGAGAAGGCAGCCGACCTAGGGGTCGGTTGCCTTTTCTCAACTAACGGGCAGTTCCGCGGAATATTTAATCCCTATTTTCTTCCCTTATCTGACGCACCACAGTTTTAACATTTGATTCTCAATGACTCTGTGGGCAACTGTCCATACCAACAATATATTTCCATAGTAGATTAGTCTAGCCGAAGAGGAGGATGAGAAGGATGTCATCACGATGATCGTGAAGGGGATATTGGATGTAAGTGTAAGCCGCAACGGCAACAATATTATGAATCTGTTAACTGACTGTGGCGGTTGTCCGTTACCTCCATTAGCTATTTCTTCCGGACCAGTAACAATGAGGAGAAGAAATACGATTGTCAATGTCGAGCTTGAGAGAGAGTAGGTGGGGAATGTATTGAACAAATTCTTACTGTCAGATGCAATGTTGCAGCTGCAGATCAATCTGGAAAGTAAGAGAACATCCGCCATTTGGTTAAAATAAAGTTGTAATCTGGTGAACACATGAGTGTGATTTCGTGTGTCTTTTGAGAAGTTCCATCAGTTCGAACGACGGTGTATGGTAGCCCCACTACAGCTACAGATTATTATTAATTATCATAAACCTACTATTACGACAACCTTACGATCCCTGTTACTCAGGACGTACAAACGATTGGTTCGGGCATTCAAAACACCGTTAAAAGGTTCGACTCCCGTACGTATACGTGTAAGAATCGTGTTATCCGCCCCATTTATCACGATAACATTGCCGCCAAATTCCGGAACATATACAAGGTTTCTTATAGGGTCAACATTGATAACAGCTGGAGATTCGCCAGTGCGTACCGTCTGGATTATCCGATTTGTTCGCAAATTTACTGCACTTACCGTGCCACCATCAGGATCTGCAGAATACAGTCGATTTGTTCGCTCATTTAAAGCGGGATCAATGATTTCATGGAGAGTAGGGGGGGATATTACGGTTATGAGTCTGTTGGTGTTTCCATTAACTACAATAATATCAGCGTCTTTAACGACATAAATTCGATTTGTCCTAGTATTGATTAAAACTACGAAAGCTGGCCCCGTTTGAGGATTTGCGATTATCAGATTGCTCTTTCCATCTATGACGGCCAAGTTCCCTGTATTCGCAAACACGACATAAATCCGATTCGTTAAAGGATTCACAGCAACACTTATCGGTTGAATTCCGACCAATGGTATTTTAGACATAATTTTGTTGGTTTCGCCGTCGATAACAACTAATGTGTTACTACTACGATTGATTACATAGATTCGGTTGGTGGACGGATTTACAGCTATATTTCCCACACTGGATGAAAGCTTGATCGTCTTTACGATCCTATTTGTGATACTGTTAATGACGGAAACGGTTCCACTTATTGTATTGGATACATAAAATCGGTTGGTACGAGGATTTACCGCAGCGTGAAACGGGTTGTTGCCAACACTTATGGTGCGAATTATTCTATTCGTATCACCATTTATTACAGTGACGGTATTACTTCCGGTGTTAAGTACATAAATTCGGTTAAGGGGCTCATTAAGATAGATTTTGGAGGGGTTTCTTTCAACTGGTATAGTCCTGATGACACGATTCCTCAATGATAATCGAGTAATGGAACGCTTAGTCCTCATATTTCTTCTAATACCTCCATATATTAAGAATCCTATACTATATGCTCAGGATAAAAGTAATGTTTATTATTTTTAGATGTACGTATGTTCAGTCGTAAAGTCGTAACGAAGAAAAACCTAAGGCTAAGCCAACAGGTCTTATTAAACTCACGTGAGTTCCGTTTAATAAATGGCATTGAATTAATGGGTAGTTTTAGGCACTTGAGCATTAAGCTAACGGGAAACGATAGTTAAACATCTGAAGGGCTGCCGTCGTGGCAGCCCTTCACTCCGCTAACGGGCAGATTACGTGACAAAGGTGTTTAATTTATTATTAAAACAGTGCAAAGGTCGTCCTATCTATACATTGTGGGGAACTAGGAGTGATTTCAATGTATTTAAAAGAATTTGAATTAGATCTACCCTATGCTTCAGATAACGAGAAAATCATAAAGATAATGGAAGAGAAAGGCATTGCCTTTGTTGGGAAGGATAAAGATACTCCAATTGAATGGAAATGGGTTAGGCGTGAATTTGTACTTGAAACAAGATGTATATCAGCTATGTTTGACAGGCTATTTTGCAAATATAAAACAGATGGATGTCGTAAAATCCTTGTTGAATGTGTGGACATAATAAAAGATGAAAGAGTGCTAAATTTCTCTGGCATTCTTGTGGTGCAAATGAAGTTTAATTTTCTAGACTTTATCTCGCTCACGGATTCTGAGAAAAAGTGTACTTCATTACGTATGCTAAAAGAAGGTGTAGAGAAAATAGCTGCAATAAAAGGGTGGGATTTTACCCCTTTTGAATCTGTATTCACAAAAATAATTGAACTAAATTATGTTAATGAATGGGTGTGGAGTAAACCAGTAAAAAGCCCCAGTAGACAGTACAATGCGGAAATTCTTTGTCAGCATGAAGTAAAGAGCATGAATGTATTTATCATAATAAAAAATAAGAAAGGTGAGGTTCTTAGGAAAAGTTTATTAATTTCCGAGCAACCTCATGAATTTGCATATGCCAAACATCTTGGAGAAATCGTATGGCTCTCCGAAGAAGTTGTTACTTTAGTCAATAAACAGAACGATAAAAAATGGGAATTAGATCTTGCAAAAACTACAATTAAATAAATAAAATTTCAACTAGACGAAACTATATGAGGGAATAACATGGTAGACACTAAACTAACGCAGAACGATAGTTCAGTAAAACAGGGGCAGTCTAGGACTTTATCTTCACGTCCAAGGCTGCTCTGTTTCTTTTATTGGGGTTAGTCTAAAACTTATTTTACTAAGGATGTCGATTTTGTAATTATAAAAACCGCGTGGGATCAGCCCCCCCAGTCTACAACTATATTTTCAACTAACAGCGGTGTGTATTTTTATAATGAATGAACCCTATCTTGAGCAATTCGGATATCAAACGAGAATTATCAATCATGAAGGGCACGACAATTGTGAGACTATTGCCTAGCAGATTATCTCATAGAGTGATCTTGTTTGCCGACAGTAAAAATACATCATGATTTGTAAAGATAAATCATTAATATTATTTTGTATAAGCGCTACAATGAATGCAAGGAATCCTACAAGCGAAGAAAAAGAAAGCGCATTCTCGATGCGTTGTCACAGAAAAAAGGAGAAAGCAGGAGATAAGTATGAGTGTAGTTAATGGAAAAGTAGGAGTAAGCATCGTTGGTCAGCGAAAGAAAGTAGGCCTACTTCCAAAATTGATGAAGCAGAAGTTTCTATTTTTGTTGTTAATGCCTGGAATGATATACTTTTTAGTTTTTAAATATGGTCCAATGTACGGGATTCTTATTGCTTTCAAAGATTATAGCGTGCAAGATGGAGTATTTGGCAGTCCTTGGGTAGGCTTCAAGTATTTCCGCGAGATGTTCGAAATGAAATATTTTTGGACTGTTACGGCGAATACATTGAAAATCAGCATATTGAAGATTGCCATAGGTTTTCCTGCTCCCATCATTTTTGCAATATTGCTGAATGAACTCATTAGCAATAAATTCAGACGAATTGTGCAAACGATTTCATATCTGCCGCATTTTCTTTCGTGGATCATTGTAGCCGGCCTAATCTTTCAACTCGTATCGCCTAGCTATGGTTTGTATGGTTTAATCTGCGAAATCTTAGGTTGGCAGCCTCGTATTTTATTAGGTAATGGTGACTCGTTCCTTCAAATATTATTAATTTCTAACGTGTGGAAAGAAATCGGATATGGCAGCATCATTTATTTAGCTGCAATTGCCGGGATCAATTCGGACATGTACGAATCGGCTGTCATTGATGGCGCTGGCCGGTTCAAACAGTGTCTGTATATAACGATTCCAAGTATTTTGCCTACCATAGGTATGCTCTTTGTCTTAGGGCTTGGTGGAATTCTCGACGGTGGATTCGACCAAATCTTTAACCTTTACAATTCCATGGTCATGCCAACTGCGGATATCATCGATACCTTTGTTTATCGAGTAGGCTTGGTCGACATGCAATATAGTTTTTCAACAGCCGTTGGAATCGCAAAAAGCGTGATTGCGCTCATCCTTGTATTGTTTTCCAATTGGCTTGTGGGCAAGCTTTCAAACTATACAGTCTTCTAACAACAGAAAGGAGAGATCATGCAATTGAAAAAAGGTATTGGTGAAAGGATATTTAATGTATTCAATATATGGCTCATGTTATTTATATGCTTAACGATTGCTTTCCCGTTTGTTCAGCAGGTTGTTATTTCAATTAGCCCGCCTAATGAGTCCAGCAAAATCGGCTTTCATCTGTTTACGAGCAATCCAACCTTTGATGCCTATAAGCAGATTTTTGCCACCGGCTCTTTACTTGAATCCTACTACTGGACGATTCTGCGAACTGTCTTGGGAACGGTTCTTACGGTTGTTGTGTCGGCTATGCTTGCCTATCCGCTATCCAAACGATATTTGCTAGGCAGAAAAATGTGGATGGGTATCATCATATTTACGATGTTTTTTGGAGGTGGATTAATCCCAACCTATTTGCTGGTCAAAGAGCTGCATATGCTCAATACGATCTGGTCTTTGGTCATCCCGGGCTTATGCAGCGCGTATACCATAGTCATTATTAGAAATTTCTTTACGTCTCTGCCTGTTGAAGTCGAGGAGAGCGCATACATGGATGGTGCGAATGACTTTTCAATCTTCTTTACCATCGTATTGCCGCTTTCTACGCCAATTATTGCAACAGTGACGTTGTGGTCTATGGTTGGTCAATGGAATTCCTGGTTTGACGCTATGATTTATATCTCCAATGGGGAAATTAAAGTTTTACAAATCATTTTGAGAGATGTGCTAAATAACGCGCAGGATGCAGCGCTGGCTAACGTCATGGGGATTGAGAATGTTGATATGTCAGGTCAGAAATATACAGCTGAATCCGTGAAGGCAGCCATCCTTCTTGTAACAACGATCCCGATCATTATGGTGTATCCCTTCCTGCAAAAATATTTCGTTAAGGGAATTATGATCGGCGCTGTGAAAGGTTAATATAGGTTTCAAAGGCTAGTCAAAATACATGATATGAATGTAAAGGGGAAATTGTCGATGAAATTTGTCAAAAGTGTTTCAGTATCGCTTGCTTTGACCACGGCTGCTGTTTCTGTTCTTGCGGGGTGTTCGTCATCATCGAAACCTGAGGCGAAAAAGGAAAATACGACAGTCAATATCTTTACCACAAGAATTCAGCCTAATCCCAATTCGGAAGTGATCAAGCAGATGAATGAAAAGCTGGGCGTTGATCTGAAGATCACGGCAGTGCCCGATGCGGATTATGATACGAAGCTGAACTTGTTCGTTGCATCCGGCGAGATGCCGGATGTATACGGCGGCTATATTACAAGCAGCAAAGCGCTTTTCGACTCGGCTGCATCGCTGACGGAAGAGGAAGTCAAGCAATACGCTCCCAATATCTATGCGTCATTCGTTAGCAGAGCGGGCAGTCAAAAAAGCCACATCCTCGATCTATGGACCAGAGATGGAAAGCTCAAGGGGTTTAACAATGGAGCGTTGGGCAACTCTTTGCCTTACGGCGTCGCCCTCCGTTCAGACATCTTGAAAGAGCTTGGGGTCACTATGCCGAAAACAATTGCCGATTGGGATGTTTTGCTGAAAAAGTATAAAGAAAAATATCCAAACAATTATCCGATCACGGTTCAGAATGGCGGAGAGGCTCAAGCGATGTATTACTTCTTGTCCGCTTATGGTGTGCGGCGTGACGCATGGATCTATAAAGATAACCAGATTCAATATGCTCCATTCATGCCTGGTATGAGGGAGGCTCTTATTCAGCTTAACAAATGGTATAAGGCAGGCTACATCAATCCGGAGTACTACACAATGTATCAGAATACATCGGCGCCTGTCGACGAATTTGTCAATAATAATGCGCTCTTTTACCAGTATTACAATACCACGCTCCAGATTAATCCGCCTTTTGATGAAGGAAGCATCGGTGCAAAGCTAACAGCGAAATATCCGAATGCCAAGCTGGAGTGGGCACCATTCCCGACGCTTGGAGATGGAAGTAAGGCCATCGTTGCTAACGCGCCTATGTTCACTAATATCGTCTTCTTCAACAAAAAGCTGGAAAAAGATCGGGATAAGCTGCATACGATCATGACGGCATGGGATAAAGTTTTCAGCAATCCGGATACGTTTACACTTGCCAAGTATGGCTTGAAAGATACGCATTACTCGCTTGTTAATGGCGCTCCTGTTACTAAACAGGAATTATCAACGAATGATGCCAAAGCCAAAGAAGGCTTCGGTTGGCCATTTAATGGTGGTTTTGATGCTACGGATGACGTCAATGCCAAAATTCTTCCTTCCTTTGTGAAAGAGAATAGACAGAAGTTGTTGTTCGATGACAACGGATTGTACAGCAAGAAAAACGTCGATTATTTGGTTACCACAGATAAACCTACGGTAGAAGGCCCGATTACTTCTGAATCAGGCGAGAATCTGGATGGTAAAAACCAAACGTACGCGACACAATGGAACACGATGTTCACATCCGTCATCGTTGGCGAGAAGACGATGAAAGATTTCGATGCCTTTATTGCAGATTGGAAAAAACAACTCGGGGATGAATTAGTCAAGAACGCCAACCGATTGTATAACAAAAAGTAAGGAGAAAGCCATGCTGAATGACAAACAGACAGAACGAATGCTGGGTAAACTCAAACGATTTGAAAAAACGATAGAGCCTTACATTTTCACAAAAGTAGATACGTTGGATGTCGACATTTATAGAACACCGGAAAGGCTACATCGCATACCGGAGAGGCATTTATTCGTTCAGGCGAGTCCGGGAGAGGCATGGGGCGGCGAAGGGAATTATTGCTGGTTGAAGGGAACCTATAGGGTCAAGCAAGAGTTGGACAATCAAACCTTGTTCCTCAAACCGCATGTCGGGGGACATGAGACGCTGCTATGGGTAAATGGAGCGCCTTACGGGACGTTTACATTAAGCCATGGCAATCACTACTGCGACTTGCTCAAGTCGAATGTTAAAGGCGGAGAGATCATTGAGATTGCGCTGGAGTCTTATGCGGGTCATTTTTCAGCAGCAAGCCAGCCTTTGGCCGAGTCTCAGCGTTCCGATTTTATGCACAAGTACGAGTCGATAGACATTTGTTTGAAAAACAATAAAATGGCCGATTTTTACTTCGACTTGAAAACCTTTAACCAAATGGCTGGCGCATTGGATAAAAACAGTTTTGTCAGGGCCAATATCATTAGGACTCTCACGCAAATCCATGAGATCCTCTATTATTCGCCGGACAATATTGAGGCCAATCGGTTTGAAGAGGCCGTAGAGCAAGCCAGTAAGTTAATTAAAACGTTATATCAATACAAAAATACATCCCTGGCGCCGATTGCAGCGGTCATCGGACACTCCCATATGGATACAGCATGGCGCTGGACGATTGAAGAAACCGTTAAAAAGTGTGCGCGCACCTACGCGAATCAAATCAGCTTGATGGAGCAGTATCCGGAGTACTTGTTTGTACAAAGCTCTGCCTATCACGGGAAAATGATACTGGAGCATTATCCGGAGTTATTTGCAAGAATCAAAGCTGCGGTAAAAGCTGGCCGATATGAACCCAATGGAGCGGTCTGGATCGAATGCGACGGTAATTTGGTTGGCGGAGAAATGATGCTGCGGCAGTTCGTATGGGGGCAGAGATTCACGCGGGAGCATTTCGACTATACGTCGAACTGCTTCTGGCTGCCGGATACGTTTGGGTACAGTCCCTCCATTCCTCAGATTATGAAGGGGTGTGGAGTTGATTATTTCCTGACGACCAAGATGTCGTGGAACGATACGAACAAATTTCCGTACGACACTTTTTATTGGCAAGGGTTAGATGGGACAAGAGTGTTGACGCACTTGAATAAAACTCACTTGTGGCCGGATCCGGAAACCTGCATTGACTCTGTGATGGACGGCCATCGCTCCAAAGATGCCATAACGGACAAAACGGTTTCCAATATGCGTCTGCTTGCTTATGGGTATGGCGATGGCGGGGGCGGGCCGCAATTTGAAATGATTGAGATGGCGCGGAGATGCAGTGACTTGGAAGGGTGCCCGAGAGTGGAGACGATGCTGGTCGGCGATTTTATGCAAAGACTAGAGCAGTCGCTTACGAGCCCTCCCGTTTATGCGGGTGAGCTGTATCTCGAGCTCCATCGGGGAACGCTGACGAATCAACATACGATTAAACGCAATAATCGATTAGCCGAAATTCGTCTGCATGACCTGGAATATCTCACAGTTAGGGATGCGGTGAGTCGTGACGCGATATGTCGCGATACCGAGATCAGGCCACTTGTGGAGACGCTGCTGATCAATCAATTTCATGATATTTTGCCGGGGACGTCGATTCCGGCAGTGCATGACCGGAGCATCTCGGAGACGACGCACATTATTCAACAAGCAGATCAATTCATTCGACAAGTCGTACCTGCCCAATCTGCGGACAACAAGATTTCGGTGATTAATACGTTATCGTTCGATCGCAGCGATACAATCTATTTGGATGCTGTAGATGGCTGCGTAATTCAAGGGAATTATCATCAACAACGTGTAACCGATCTTTGGGGGCACAGGCAGTTGGCCGTTGCAGGTGTAACGGTGAAGGCTTTGTCATCTGCCGTGCTGGAACGCGTGGAGGGCGAACCCGACAAAGGCTCTTGCTTCCATTTTGAAAACAATACGCTGGATACGCCATTCTTTAAGTTGGTTTTCGACGGGAAGAACTATATTAGTTCGATGATTGATAAAAGCCTGAACAGAGAGCTTAGAGGGGGAGGCTATGCCCTTAATACGCTGCTAATAGCGGAGGATGTGCCGACAGCTTGGGACAGCTGGGACATTGATGCGGATATTGAGCTGAAGTTCAAGGATAGCGCTGAGCTGCTCACGAGCGAAATTGTATCGGATGGGCTCGTTGAATTTAGAATCCGTAATCATTACAAGCTGACCGCAAAATCGAGCTTGCTGCAGGACATTATTTTCTACAGCGACAGTAAGCAAGTGAAATTCGAGACGTTGATGAATTGGCAAGACGATCACAGATTACTAAAGACCGTCTTTGATACGAGTGTTTTTGCAGATTTTGCGAGGCAGGAGCTTCAGTTTGGCTACATCAAGCGTTCAACAACTCGAAATACAGATATTGAGAAAGCCAAGTTTGAAGTTTGCAATCATAAATATACCGATTTGTCGGAGAATAAGTATGGCGTCGCTATTCTAAATGACTGCAAATACGGCATATCCGTACATCAATCCCAGCTTGGGCTGACGCTCCATAAAGGAGGCTGTCGGCCGGATTTTAGAGGAGACAAGGGCGAACATACCTGCTCCTATGCTTTCTTGCCTCATCATAGCGGATTTGATGCTGATTCCGTCATCAAGCCTGCATACGCGTTTAATTATAAGCCAGTTATCGTTCCAGGCGAATGCAGCTTCGAATCGTTTATTCGCGTAAGTGAGCCTAATATTATCCTTGAAGCGATCAAACCGTGCGAAGATAACGAGAAAGCCTATATCCTTAGAATGTACGAAGCGGAAGGAACTTACACGAATTCTACGCTGACGTTTGCGAAAGATGTGGCCCAGGCTGCCGTAACCAATATGTTAGAAGAAGAGATCGAGAGGTTGGAAGCGAAGAACGAGATAGAACTTAGTTTCAAGCCATTTGAAATTAAAACAATCAAGATCAGCTATTCAATGTGAAGCAGTCATGAAAAATAAATCTGCCGAAAATTGCTCGGCAGGTTTATTTTTTTTATTCTCGGCCATCCATAAATTGCTTTGGGCTTTTACCCGTCATTTTTTTGAACGTTCTGCTGAAATGTTCTGGGGAAGTATAGCCTACTTTTTCACAGATTTCGTATATCTTCAGGTTGGTCGACTTGATGAATTCAATCGCTTTGCAAATTCGCGTATGAGCCAAATAATCGGTGAACGTAGTATCTCCCTTTTCAGAAAAAAGACGACTGAGATAGCTGCTGTTGATATTGAACTTGTTGGCAGCGGACTGCAGATTAATATCATGCATATAATTTTCTTCTACATAGTGTTTTACCTGGTTAATCATTGAATTCTCGCCATTGTGAGCCTTGACGATGGCAATCGCGGAAGACAGCCATTTGTTTAAAGAGTCAAGATCGCCGTAAAATTTCAAATGCTCTTCATACGCTTTACTTAACACGCGTAATTCGCCATAAAGCCCGTTTTGCTGTGCAAAATCTGTAAGGATAAAATGATACTTCATGTACAGTTCTTTGATCGCCCGAATATGGTTGGCACTCACGGATTGGGGAATAATGATCAAATTATGAATATCTGGTTTGCGCTTGTCAAAGAGAATGGCATTCAGCTGATCCTTCAAGTTGGAAATTTGTTGCCGGCTATCGATCGCTAGAGGCGGCGTTTTCTCAAACTGGGCCGTATATCGAATGATAGAGCCGTTGCCTGCAACAAAACAGTAATCAAGGGACAGCCTCGCTTCATGAAGGAGCTGAGGGAGCTTGGCGAAATCAGATGAAACACAGCTTAAACCGAGATTGACACGGAACCCGTTGGGACGGAATTTGTCAAAGGCATGCCTTACATGTTGCATGATACTAGACTCGGATTCCTGCTGGGCATAGAGCGTAAGGATCAAGTACTCGCTAGGCGACATCTGAATCAGTTCGATATGAGCTTGACTGCTATAGGTCAGGATATCATCGTCAGGAACGAGGCATTCCGAAATAGCCTGCTTCATGGACACTTCGGGAATGGCGGCGTGAGCATCAAGCTTATTCATTTTCAATAAAAGTAAAGTTAATCGCCTTTTTTCGTTGTTGCACAGCAATTCCTTCAATATGTCGAGATCGCTTGCCGTTATATTTTCCGCTACAAGCCGGCTTAACAGGGTTTCCTTCATCAGTTCCTTACTGGAGATGGCCCCCAATTTTGGGTGATCGTTTAATCGTAAATTGGAGAGGGTATGATTGATATGATCTTCCGTCATTTCGGACTTCAATAAATAATCATTGGCGCCAAGCATGAAGGCTTCCTTGACTAAATGAAAATCGTTGAAGGCACTAATTACAATAAAGATGATATCTCTCCTAATGGCCAACGTTTCTTTGATCAATTGCAGTCCATCCATGACCGGCATTCTCAGATCCGTAATAACTAAGTCTATGCAGTTGTCTTCCTGAATTCGATGAAAGGCGTCTTGCCCATTGAAGAACTCGCCTACCAAGTCAAGAGACAGGTGGTTCCAATGAATCATGTTCTTTAACATTTGTCTTACGTAGGGTTCGTCGTCAACAATAATCGCATTCATCGTTAGCTTGTACCTCCTTCGCTAATGAAATTGGCATCTTCCAAAGTGTCCAATACGGGCAGAATGATTTTTACATTGGTGTAGGCCCCTGCTTCACTCTCGATTTCAATGCCATAGGGCTCCCCATACTGGAGTCTGATTCTTTTATGAATATTGACGAAACCAATTCGCAGAGAGTCTGAAGTAATTGTCGATTGATGATTCAGTAGATTGTCCATGATATGGCTTGCGATACCAATCCCGTTATCATAAACCGAAAGGACAAGGGTCGTATTATTTTTTAAAAAAGAGGATAGGATGATGTTTGCTTTCGCGCCCGTGTTCAAATTGTGATTCAAGCCATGCAAGATAGAGTTCTCAACGATGGGCTGTAAAATCATATGCGGCACGAGTAAATGAGAAGTATGGTCTTCGGTCTGGTACTCGACGTTCAACAGATTATCATATCTCAGCTGCTGCAAAAGAATATAGTCTTGTATGTTCTGCATTTCCTCCCTCAAGGCAATCACATTGCTTGGATGACTGAGGGTATTTCGAAGCAGACGGCTTAACGTGACCAGCATATGGGCCGTGATGTCATCCTTATGCTTCATGGCGGAAAAACGGATTGAATTAATCGTATTGTATAAGAAATGCGGATTGATTTGATATTTCAGCATATCAATCTCGGATTTGCGTTTCTGGCGTTCGATTTCAATCGTCTGTCTAAATAAGTTGTCGATGCGTTCTATCATTTGATTGAATCCGCTTGTGATTTCGCTAACTTCGTTTTTTGAATTTGAGATGACCGTCATTTTTATATTCATTTCTCCGACCTTTTTCATGGCATTGGCCAGACGCTTAATGGGGAGCAGAATCTCTTTCGAAATAATAAATGAAAACAGAATCATCAGCATCAGCAAGGCGAATACAAGAATGATGGAAAAGAGAATGATGGCCGAAGAAGCCTCGGTTACATGCTTCGAAGAGGACAGCTGGGCTATGCGCCAATTCGTCACGTTGGATTTATTCTGTAAAACAAAATAGTTGTCGATATACGAAAGGTTGTCAGGGCTCTGATCGAGCGGAAGCTTTTGTGTCATTGAAGCAATGCGATAGTCGCTAATCGGGAGAGTATGGTCGTTTCCGGCAATGTTCGTATTGTCGGTATCTAATACACGAATGATACTGTCTGGGAATCGAAGTTGGTTGTTTAAGAGATCATTCATCGTTTGCTGATTAACCAAGAGGATAATTTGGCAAAGGCTCTCTGACGGATTGTTGCCCATAATATTATAGATGTTTTTGGTGATAATTGAATATTTTCCCTCGAACACACCGAAAGGAGTGAGCTGATTGCTAAACCAGCGCATATTGGGGCTGGCTTCCGTGCTGGCAATGATGGGATTATTCTTGAAGTCATTCGTAACGGATACAAAAGCTTTGTAGCTGTACACGACACGTCCATCGATCACGACCATGGCGGCTGAAATGACATCATCGGTAGCAAACAAACTCTTTATTTGCGGGTCAAGGCTCATCGTACCGATATATTTGGCATGTTGGAAATCTCCATGTTTGATGTCACTTAAAGCAGGGAGAACGAAATTATAGAAAGTGGTCGAATTTGAAAGGATGTCCATATACTTTTGAAACCTTGTATACAGATCATCGAGGGAAGCCTGGCTTTGCCGTATATCGAACGAAATCGTATTGACTAACTCTTTTTGAGCGTTGGTTTTGATGTTGTAGTAAGAATAATAGGAAAGCGCCAAAAGTGGTATGACGGAAAAAAAAAGATAGTATAAGAAAAATTGGTATTGAATTTTTGTTTTAATTGGAATCCCCCCAATTGATAAGTATTAATGTTATAAATGAATATACAACATATTTACCGTATCTATCTTGAATGTTATAATTGCAAGAGGATGCGTTGAAGAAGCCCTTTATCCGGCAATCGCGCTCCTTAAGATCGAGCTGGACTCATCGTCGAACCTCGGACAACAAGCTGGCTGGGAAGCGTGAGGTTACGCGGTTCTTGCTCGGGGTTCTGGATAAGGGAAAGGATAAGCTTAGCGGCTTCTCGGCCCATATTCTTCTCGTTTTGATTGATAAACGTAAGCGGGACTTCCGAAAGTTCAGACTTCTCATAGTCGTCGAAACAAACAATAGAAAGATCACGCGGAACGAGGAGGCTCAAATCTCGGGCTGCTTTCATGGCGAACAGGCCTAATGTCGAAGTACTCGTTACGATGGCTGTAACATCACGATTTTCCATGATATAGTTCTTGATTTGTTCGTAGATAGGCAAATTGCTGCTTAGATTCAATCTTAGCCGATACTCGATGAATAGGTCGGAATCACTCAAGGCCTGCTCGTAACCGTGCAACCGATCCTCGATGCTCGTTGTACCCGTGATAGCTGTACTGAGAAAGCAAATCTTGGTATGACCGAGACTTGTTAAGTATTTGGTTGCTTCATACGATCCAGCAAAGTTATCGGAGCTTACACAGTTGGCATCGAGTCCGCGCAAATACCGGTCTACGATGACAAGCGGATAGTGATCTAAGGTCAATTTCAGTATTTCATTATTGAAAGTCTCCCCCTCCACCGGATAGATGATGATACCTTTCATTCCGAGTTGAGTGAATTCTTTCAATAATTTGTTTTCTAATTCCTGCATATCGTGTGTGAGTCTGAATACGAGGTGATAACCATGATCAGCCAGTTCCTGTTCAATACCGGTCATTAAGTTAGCGGTAAACAGATTGTCAAGGCGAGGAATAAGGAAGGCGACGCATGATCCCATGGCTTCTCTAGGCTCATACGACATTAACGGTGTCGATGCGTTATCGGATATATAGGAGCCTCTTCCTTGAATTCGATAAATAAGTCCTTGTTTCACGATATCGGCCATCGCATTTTTTACCGTAATGCGGCTGACGTCAAACTGCTCAGCGAGTTCATTTTCCGAGGGGAGCTTATCCCCAGGTTTCCAGATGCCCTGATGGATCTGGTTCATAATGTATGTTTTTAATTGAATGTACATGGGAATCCTTGCTGGCGTGCTGGACATACGATTCATTACTCCTTGTATTTTGTTTATAACAAATATACAACTTAATTCTATATTCGTAAAGTCTGCTTGAAATACACCATAGTTAGGAAGGGGATTACAAATCATGGTACAAAAATATGTACATGTCATTTCACATTCGCACTGGGACCGGGAATGGTATATGCCCTACGAGAAGCATCGGGTGCTTCTCATCGAGTTGATGGATACCTTGATCGAGCTGTTCGAGAAGGATGCCAGCTTTCAGAGTTTCCATCTAGATGGACAGACCATTGTTTTGGAAGATTATTTACAAATAAGACCTGAGAAGAAACCTGTTATTGCCCGCATGGTGCAAGAGGGGAAACTCCTCATCGGCCCCTGGTACATTTTGCAGGATGAGTTCTTGACCAGCAGTGAAGCGAATATCCGGAATTTATTAATTGGTCATCAGGATGCACGGGAATATGGGAGCTTGTGCAAGCTAGGATACTTCCCAGATTCCTTTGGCAATATGGGGCAAGCACCGCAAATCCTACTTCAGGCCGGCATGGATACGGCGGTCTTCGGCAGAGGAGTGAAACCCGTAGGATTCAACAACGAGGCACAAGGGGACTATGAATCTGCCTTTTCGGAAATGAAATGGCAATCGCCGGACGGCTCGACCGTACTCGGTATCCTGTTTGCGAATTGGTATCACAATGGCATGGAGATCCCTACGAATCCGGACGAGGCTGTCTGCTACTGGGATCGGAAGATGAAGGAAGCGGAGAGTTTTGCCTCGACGCCGCATCTGCTGTTCATGAATGGTTGTGATCATCAGCCGGTTCAGTCGAATCTGTCGGAAGCGCTTGAAACCGCAAGAAACTTATATCCGGACGTTGATTTTATTCATTCCAATTTCAATGACTACATAGCTAGCGTGAAAGAGAATCTGCCTGAGCATCTATCGGTCATTCAAGGAGAATTGAGAAGCCAACAAACGGACGGCTGGTGGACACTCGTGAATACGGCCTCCGCCAGAGTGTACATTAAACAAAAAAATCAGAGTGTGCAAACCTATCTGGAAAAGGTGGCAGAGCCCCTAGCTACATTTGCAAAGTTTCTGGGACACACATATCCCGGCCATCTGTTCACCTATGCTTGGAAAACGCTGATGCAAAACCACCCGCATGACAGCATTTGCGGTTGCAGTGTGGATGAGGTGCATCGTGAAATGATGACGAGATTCGATAAAAGCTATCAGGTAGCCGAACATATTGCGGCAGATAGTATGCAGGCGATTATCAAGCAGATTGATACCCAAGCGGCTTATGATGCTACGGCGATTCCATTTACGCTGTTTAATACATCCGGCTGGGAGCGTTCAGGGGTAGTCAGCATCGATGTGGACGTGAAACGAATCGCACTTGGAGGCGGTAACCGCAAGAAGATTGTGGAGGAATTAAAGGCGCTTGCTTTGGAAGATTACACCATTGTAAATGCCAGTGGAGAGCCGCTCGACGCCAAGTTTGAAGATCTAGGAGTCACATTCGGGTATGAACTGCCCAAGGATAAATTTCGTCAGCCGTATATGGCACGTTCCATACGCGTTCACTTCTTGGCCCAAGGGGTTCCGGCGCTGGGATATAGAACCTACGCGCTGAGCCGGGCTCTGTCGCCTATTGTCCCGATTCATCCGATAGTATCGGCAGATGCGTCTAGGATGGACAATGAATTCCTGGCGGTGCATATAGCCAATGATGGAACCTACGAAATTTTCGATAAGAAAAATGGAAGTGCCTTTACAGGCCTAGGGGCTTACGAAAATGTAGGCGACATCGGAAATGAGTACATTTTCAGATCGCCTGACGGGGACATTTCGCTCACCACTCGCGGCCTGTCAGCTCACATTTATGTAGAAGAGCAAACCTCCTATCATACCGTGGTAGCCATTGTTCATCAATGGGAGATTCCCGCCAGCGCTGATGAAAGACTGAGTCAAGAGATTCAGGAATTCGTGCCGTTCCTTGAGCGGAAAGCACAGCGTAGCAAGCAGATGGTGCCCTTAACGGTCACGACTCGCCTTACGCTGGAACGAGGGGTTCCCATACTTAAAGTAAAGACGAGTTTGAGAAATGACGCCAAAGATCATCGTATTCGTGTACTGTTTCCAACGGATATTACCTCGATAACGCATCATGCTGACTCTATATTCGAAATAGCCGAAAGAGCTACGATACCTGCGCCGGAATGGACGAATCCTAGTAACTGTCAGCATCAGCAAGCTTTTGTCAATGTAAGGAATGATACTTATGGTCTCACTGTCTGCAATCTTGGATTAAACGAATACGAAGTATTACGTGACGACCGAGGTACGATAGCCGTTACCTTATTGAGAGCAGTGCAAGAGCTTGGTGACTGGGGGGTCTTCCCAACACCGGAGGCGCAGTGTTTGGGGGAGCATGAGTTCGAATACGCGCTAATTCCGCACGGCGGGAAGCACGAAGCAGAGCGTTCGTTTGTCGCTGCCTACCAGACGCAAGTGCCATGGACAGCGATGCAGACGCCGATGCAATCAGGTGTTCTCCCGGTGGATCATCAATTTATCCGTTGGTCAGGCGAGGGGCTCGCTTTCTCTGCCATCAAGATGAATGATTCCACCGATGCCTTCATGATGCGATGGTTTAATATGACGGATAAACCAGTGAAGCTACAAATAGAACATATCCACGGATCGCATGGACCGCTTTATCTAAGCAATGTTTTGGAAGAAAAAGGGGAAGCAATCGGGGCGCAGCGCTTGATTTCGATTCGACCTGCAGAAATCGTCACCATAGGAGGAAGAGATGGCAATATTAGCGGAGATTAGCAAGAAGCAGCATCCTTATTTGTATTTTGATCAAGCATGGGTAGAGCGGTTTCGAGTTCAACTGTTAAAGGATGAGAGCCTCCAAGGTGAATGGCACACATACTTGGCAACGGCGGATCGCATGCTGGAGGATTCCTTTACGGATGAGGCGTACGCGGATGGCGAGGATTCCCAGCACGGCAGATACGGACCGCCTAGCGAGCAAGTTGCTAAGATGGGGACAGTTCTTGGGCTTGTGTATCAGGTAACAGGGCAGGCCAAATATGGTGAGAAGCTTAAGGATGCTCTGCTTCACTATAGTACGTACCAAAAATGGTATGGAAAAGGTCTGCTGCGGAACGATCCTCCTTGGCATTCGGAGTTAAATACATCCCGTTTCTGCCATGGTTTTGCTGTTGGCTACGACTGCATATACGATTTGCTCTGTACAGAAGAGCGTATGACTGTTCGCCGGGCACTGCTAGAGCTTGGCGTTATACCGACACTGAAGGATTGGGTATTCGCCGATACACGTACGCACACCCTTGATTCCATGGGCCATAATTGGTGGGCAGTTATGATCGGACTGGCGGGAGTCGGCGTGATCTCGGTCATCGACGAGGAGCCTAAGGCGAGGGAGTGGCTGGATGAAATCGTTCGCATTTTCCCGGAATACTTCATGTATAAAGGCAGTGTGCTAGGCAATAAAAGTTTGAATTACGATGAAGCGGGCGCCTTCTATGAAAGTTTAAACTATGCTGATTACGGATTGTATGAATACTTGGTCTTCAGACTGGCGTACCAAGCATCGTTCGGTTATACGGATTTTTCCGACATCCCTGTGCTTGCGAAGGCTGGTGATTTCTTCCTGCACACGACGTATCCGGCTTCCGAACGAGCGCTAACCGTAAATTTTGGCGATGGCTATATCTATACAGGTGCCATTCAGTCGGCGAAAATGCTGCTGGCGAACGGTCTTGACGATCCGCGGTTGCGCTGGTATCTGAAGGAATGGAAAGCGGATTACGGATTTTATGATTTTATCCAACAGGAGCGTATTTGGCAGGGGGATACGAACCCTCCGTCTTCATCCGAGACATCGGCGATCTATTCGGATATCGGTTGGGCGACGATGCGCGATGGTTGGGAGAAGGATCGAACGCTGCTGGCGGTAAAGTCTGGTTTTACTTGGAATCATGCTCATGCGGATGCCGGTTCCTTTGTTCTCTATCATAAAGGGCAGCCGCTCTTAGTTGACGCAGGCAATTGCTCTTACGACAGACCTGAATATATCAATTACTATTTGCAGAGCGAAGCGCATAATGTGTTGCTGTTTAATGGGAAGGGACAGCTGAGATCGGATGTACTGCGGGGTGTGAAGGAGCCTGGACACGTGCATCATTTGGTGGATCATGCTGGCATTCGTTATGTTTATGCAGATGCAACCGGCCCTATGTCGATGCATTATTCAAGAAATTTTCGTCATTTTCTTTGGATCGACGGCGTCATTCTAATTATTGATGATGTTCGTGCACATGAGGAGGGCAACCTTCAGTGGCTGCTTCATTACGAGGGAAAATCGTTCATAGAGGAGAATGGCTCATTGCGCGTTACGAACGGTGATGCCAGTGTGACCGTTAAGCACCTTTTCCCGCAGAATCTAGTTATTAAGCAAAAGCAAGGCTTGGCCGATCATTCTCCAGATAATAAGGTGGCGTACTATTCCATAGAAACGAGCGAACCAGTTAACGAAGCCAAATTTATAACTGCTGTGATACCGCACGAACCGGAGCAGCGGATTCCAGAGGTGACTGTCTTAGAAGGACATGAAATGCAAGGTGTGCGAATACGATCAGGCGGTAAACAAACGGATGTTTATTTAAATCTCCGGGCAGATGGCCGGGTGATGCACCTTAATTGCATCCGCAACTTGAATGGATGGGAGACGGATGCCTATCTTGTAGCAGTAACCAGACCTGAAGATGCTAGCGAGGAGGATTGGAGAAACGTTGAACGTTGCTTTATTGGGTACGGAAGCGTACTTCGTCATAGCGGGCACACGTTGTTTGCTTCTATGTCGAGAGCAACGGCCTGTTTGGAGCTGAGCCAAAAGGAAGTTTCTGTCTCATTGCAAGGTCAGCCTTACATTCGTGCAGAGATACGACCTGCCATTATGCCGCAGCGCTCAACGGCCATGGGTTGTGCAAAGGTGGTCTCCGATGACAGTGGAGTCATAACCGTTTGTCAATCGACCACGATGCCGGCACGACGTCCTGGCTAATTTAATGCTGTTCGTATCACAGAACCTCAACAAACCTGAACGTACAAAAAGCAGCTGCACTTCCACTAAAGGGCAGCTGCTTTTTGTACGTATTTCAAGTTAAAGGAGTGCGGCATGGAGCTCTGGAAGAAACGGTTTGATTTGATGCGGGAGGAAATCTTTGGGTGGTAAAACATTTTTTGATAACAGTTAAAATACATCAAATTTTGTAAAGATAAATCATTCAATTACATGCATGAAAGCGCTACAGTAAATAGAGAAATGAAATGCAAGCGATTTCTTTAATTGGTAAGGGGGAGGATACGTCCATGGAGCGTTAATCTGATTGCCGCTGAAAGGAAGATTTATAGAAGAATATAAGGAGGAGAAGAAAGTGAAAGTCATGTATAGTCGTGTAAATAAATACAGCTTACAATCCGCCTTTGCTAGTATCTTAGTCTTATTCTTGCTTGTGACTTCAGTACAAATCTATCCGAACAAAGCAATAGCATCTGTGGACGAAGTCAGCATCGCGCTTGAAGCAAGTCTGGGAGACAATCCGAACAATGGTGCAACCGCCGATACGATTGTTGATTTAAAAGCAGCATCCGTAACCGTAATGCCGGATTTGGCTATCACGGATATTCATGTAACCGCTGTGGCCTCAGAAGTTAAAAAAGGCGAAACACTTCAATTTACTACAGAAATAACGCCATCAAATGCAACACCGCAATCCGTGATATGGTCTGTTGTGAATCAGGATAACGAAGCAGTATCCAGCGGAACAAAGGTTAGCGATACTGGCCTTTTAACGGTTGCTCAAAATGAAACCGCCACATCATTAATAGTAACTGCGTCATCTCAAGCCGACCCCACGATAAAAGGGACATATTCCGTATCGGTATCGTCCTTACCCTATTACGCCTTGCTAGAATTCGATGAAACTGTAACGGAAAAAGGTGTAACTTATACCAAATATAATGGCAATCCTTCCTCTGAACCTCAGACTTTTGTAGAAGGGTATAAAGGAGATATCGTTGGGCATATTGCCACCCAAAAATATCTGTATGGTACATTGCCAGCGGACTCTTCCCTTAGAGGTTCTGAAAACGTAATTTTTACAATTCAGTATTATGATGTTGGGTCAACTAAGCCCTATTTGGAACTTGGCCAAAAATCAACTGGACATGCTTACAATAACAGGCATTTTATACAGCTGTATAATACCGGAGAACTGGCAACGCTAAAAATATTTGTAAGCGATGCTCAAATGAACAAAAAGCAAAATGGCGGCGCTGATTTCAGAATACTAGCTGCCGGTGGAGACTTTTACGTAAAAAGTATACGAATTGAGACCGGTAAGGAACCTCCAATTGACGAGACCGTTCCACCCGCGTTTGCCGAGCAAACGGCAAGTAACAACATGATCGGAAAGACTGTTTCCGGTTATCAGATGTGGTTTACTGCCAATGCCACCAACACGGGATGGGTTCATTGGAACTCGGGGTCAAGACCTGGAGTCGGAGCCCTTAAATTTGAAAATTGGCCGGATGTAAGGGACTATCCCGACAATGCTCTTTTCAATACCAATTTTGATAATTTGGAAAGTGGAGAAGGAGCAAAGTTATTTACATCTAAGAATAAAGACGTGGTTGACCTGCATGTTTCCTGGTTGCGTGATTATGGCATAGACGGGTTAGCCGTTCAACGATTTTATGGTACAACAGAAGTCATTGAAAGTCCTGTGAAAAATAATATTAACTTGGTTCAAGAGGCTGCTGAAAAGTATAATAAACTATTTTATGTCATGTATGACATGTCAGGATCAGGCAGTGTAAGGGATGCTGCTATAGAAAGAATCAAAAAAGATTGGGTTTATAATATAGAACGAAAAGGCATAGCAAGCTCAACGAGTTATGCTCATGCGGATGGTAAGCCGGTAGTCTGCTTATGGGGCCTTGCTGGGGACAACCCAGATAGATATCCAAGTGCCAATGTTGCGCTCACTCTTATTCACTGGTTCCAAGATAGAGGTTATTATGTGATTGGAGGTTTGCCTGATAATACATGGGCGTCGGTAACAAATGAGTATGCTGAGGTATATCAGTCCATTGATATGGCATCACCTTGGACGGTAGGACGGTTTAAAGGCACCGACGGCGCTAAAGACTGGTGGGAGCTAGCCAATAATCGTTTGAATACCGAACAGGCCTATTGCGAAAGGTATGGAGTAGATTTCCAGCCAGTTATTTTCCCAGGTTTTGCATGGTCGAATCTGAGGAGTGGGGTAAACTCTCCGGCAAATGAGATAGCTAGAGAAAGCGGAGATTTCATGTGGACACAAGCAGCGCTTTTAAGAGAACGAGGCCTAAAGACAACCTATATAGCCATGTTTGACGAGTACGATGAAGGCACGGCAATTATGAAAGGCGCTGAAGATTCCTTTGAGATACCAAAGGGGGAGCAGTATTTTTATACACAAGCTTCAGAAGGTACATGGCTTTCATCAGATTTTTATTTGCGACTGGCAGGAGCGATTGCCGATTTGTCTAAACGTGACATTACTGAGAATAACCCTGTAAGCGATGAAGTGCCGATTGAGGATTCGCTTGGCCCGGTGTATTGGCGGAATGGGTTTGAAAAACGCGTAGCTATGGGCGGTGAGCTAACTGACGTTGACGTGGGTATTTACAATCCAGATGATGAAAATAAACGCGGAAATCCGGCAATCTTGAAACGTCAGCATACGAATCCTGCGGCAGACTCCTTTGCCATCGAGAAAGGTACCCATAATCAAGGAGCGTATTCTTTCCGATTTAATGGCCAGTCGGAAGGCGGTTCCGACAATTCTCAGCTTTATGCGCGAATTGCGCCAACGAAAATAAAAGTTCATAAAGACTTAGAGCTTTCTTATTTTATGAAAGCAGAAAATGACTTAGGTCAGCATGCTTTCATTGATCTGTTGTTTGACGACGGTACTTATTTAAGCGATACGTCTGGTTTTACCGGCAAAGACGCAAAAGGCAGGGTAGGAGAATGGGGGAAAATCTCTTATTATTTAAATTCGTCTTTTAAAGATAAGACGATAGTTGCTGTTATTGCTGCGTATGATAACGCTGCAGATGGTGCTTTTACGGCTTACATGGACGATATCACGATTCAAACGGCGCCTCCCATTCTAGATTTAAGTCCTGCTGTACCTGACGGCAGCAATGGATGGTATACGTCGGATGTAACGGTAAGCTTATCAGCAAGTGACAATGTATCGGGTGTGGAAACGTCAGAATATCAAGTGAATAACGGGGCATGGACTGCCTATACGGACACCCTGCCTGCCTTTGGTGATGGGGTTTATACAATCAATTATCGCGCTGTGGATCAAGCAGGCGATGTAAAACGACACCAAACAGTGGAGTTTAAGGTTGACAAAACGGCACCAATGCTAACCGTTCAGTTAGATAAAACGTCTATTTGGCCCCCGAATAATAAAATGGTAATCGTAAGTGCCACGCTTAATTCGAGCGATGCTGCATCAGGCGTTGCATCTGTTGTGTTAACTTCGATTACGAGCAACGAACCTGGTAGCAGTCAAAGCGACATTGCAGCCGATTTTGGTACAGCGGCTACTTCCTTTAGTTTACGTGCTGCAAGGTTGGGTGATGGATCGGGGCGCATATATACTATAACGTATACGATAACTGATCAAGCAGGCAACCAAGCGGTTGCCACATCAACTGTCAGAGTACCTCATGATCAATCAGGAGATCATTAAACCATTCTATAGCAGCTACGTGGAAGAGCTCAGACTTTAACAACAGTCTGAGCTTTTCCACGTAATAACTGAGCTTGCTGGCAAGAATTTACGTAGGAAGTATTCCAATTAATGGTATTATTAGACTGTGAATATGAAAGTATTATGGGAACTGAGGATTATTAGTATAGTTCTCTGTATCGCGGGGCTTGTATTGTTCGTGTTATATCTCAATTCTCAACATAGAAAAGTTGAATAAATTAACGGGAAACGATAGTTTATAGTCCAGTCAGGTGCCTTAGCAAAAAGGCCGCAATGCGGCAATGAGTGCGTCAGTCGATACATACCTGTCCTTATTGTTTACGTCAAAGGGATTTAATAACACACGCCTAAGTTCTCTATCGCGAATTTCCGCCTTATGGATATCCGCTACCGTCCCGTTCATGAGGAAAGCGCATATTTTGCACACATCCTGTAGCTCCTTTTTCATGACAGCAGGACTCACAATCTCTTTGGCAATGTTGAAATCTATTACTTTGACCGTCTCTGGCTTATTGTGAAGTATCATAACGTTTTTGGGCAGCACATCATTATGGACATACCCCGTTTTGTGGAGTTGTCTAAGACCCTTGAGGATGTTGATTGTAATCTCTACACTTAAGTCCTGATCCCGCTTATTGGTGAAGGTATTATGAAAGTCATTACCTAAGTCGACCCCCGGATATACTCAGTAACCAAATAGCCTTTTTCCCCGATCTCAAAATAATCATAATAGCGTGGCAAAAACTCACCGATCCGGTAATTCTGCATAATCCGCGCTTCGCGTCTTGCCGCCTCACGGTTGGAAGTCTCTTTGATTGCTAGCTGGCGTCCTTTCGAATCATAAGCTTTATAGACCTTGCCTAAAGCTCCGGACCCGCTAAAAAATGTAGATAGATTTGTGTCATTAATGTAGGCACATTTGAGGCATCATAAGGTAAAAAAATTTTTATATGTTTGTTTACCTTTTTTTGTCCCCAATCGTTATTTGAACCTTAACGGGAAACGATAGCACAATAAACAGAGAGCAGTTTGCACGCGGCAGCTGCTCCCTGTTTTCATTTAAGTAACGGGCAGGATACTACGGTCAGACATCGAATTAGAACGATAATGCAGAGAAAAAAGCTGAAGTTAATTGCCCACAATGGAAGGACGGTTATAGGATGAAATTCACGTGTGAATGTGGTCATATAATATATGACCAAACAGATTACTTGTCCTATAAGGCACACTTAATATCAGACCAAGATTGGTTTGGTTTTTTAGAAGAAATTGATGAAGCGATTGAAAAATCTGGACCGGCACCAAAAGATAAAGAAATTGCATGTATGAAAATTCGTTCGTTATCATCGAAATTATATAAAAGAGTGTATCAATGCAAAAATTGTGGGAATATATTTTTCAATAATAATTCACCACAATTAGAAATGTTTAGAAGTAATAAAGACAACCCAAACAAGACGTTACTACAATCATCTAAGTTCACGATATAATTTTTGCTTCTTACTCAACTAATGAGCATTTAATGAAATAACGTATGTGAAAATTTTAAACAGGGGGAGATAATATGTTGCTTTTAATAGTAGCCATCGTATCTATTGTTACATGGATTGCGGTATCCCGAGAACTTGTAAAATCTTCAGAAGAGAAAAACAAAGGAAAAATAATAACTTTAATGTCCGCATGTACCTTATCAACGATAGTTCTGAGCATTTTACTTTTTTAAAATATTCAGTTTTAAAAATCATCTATAAATAGTTAGATGTATAACTAAAGGATAGGTTAATTTAATAAGCAAATTAATAAAAATAGAACTTCCAATTTTATGGAAGTTCTATTTTTAACCTGAGAATTAGTGGGATAATTATCGAAGATTACTTGTTTTGGAGGGAAAAATTAAAATGAAAAACAAGCTGCTAATGGCAATTATTACTATGTTGGCTTGTTGCTTCCTTTTTTCGGCTTGTGATTCCAAAAAGACAACGATCGAAGAAGCCAAAGAAAAGATATCGATTGAAGAAGCGGAAAAACTGATTTTAGCAACTCCAGATATTTCTCAATCGAACAAAACGGATATAGAACTGATGGAGATTACACCTTCTAATATTTGGGATCAAACAAAATGTCAGCTTTATAAGATTGTAGATGAGTATAAGAACTCGGAAACGTTTATCGTAACGAATCAAAAGGCTGTTCATATAGGCAATGGGTTTGGCGGGTTCGGTGTAACAAGCGCTGTGCCATACGATGTCAATAAAGACGGGATAGTAGATATCGTTTATTCCTATTCATTCGGTTCAGGTATCCATCGCTCTGTTATATCGTGGATAGATATCAAGAGTTTTACTGAGCATCATGTTGAAGATATGCCTGAAAGAACGGTATTTAGTATGGATGATTTGATATTAAAAATTGAAAGTAATGAAGTGATAGTTTATCGTATTGCAGGCATGGATGAAAATAAAATAAATTTCGATCGTTTGCGATTATACCCCACAGACAAGGATATAGGTTACATGAGACTAGAAAAGGATGGTGCTTTGTTTTGGGAGAATAGCAAATTATACAATAAACGTTAATGCTAAAATATGGATGCGACGAAATCATTGAACTTTGCATTTAATCTATCCCTTATGTCACTAACGGGTAGGTTAACTTGAAAAGAAAATGAAAGAGGCTGCTCCGCTTAGGAACAGCCTCAAATAAATTATTTTTTAAATATCTTCAAAATATCCAGTGTTTTGTTATAAACAAATCTTTCCCATCTCGCTAATAAACTATTTCCATTATCCCCGTTCGCGATTTGAGTAGCGTGACGTTTATGAAACTCTGTTACTCGTTGATTATGTTTATTATGAAATGTGTTGAAAGGTTGGTGGCGAAGGTTTGTTTTTGCGTTCATCGTTTATCCCTTCTTTCCATTTTTTATAATTATATCATGCAAGATAATTTATCCACAACAAGATCATCGTTACGCTAACGGAAAACGATAGTGAAAGAGGTTGCCACGCGGCAGCTTCTTTTTTGTTCGTTCAAGTAACGGGAGATTATCAGAGCATAAGCGCAATATATCATGGTAGTAGAAAGAACATTGATTTGTGGGAAGGAGGATTTCTTGTTGAAGTATAGTGAATTAATGGAACTGAAAGATGTATTCTTCTAGTGAGCATTTGACTTTAACGAGGTCTGAATCCGGAAAACATTGTTGAACTAACGGAGAACGTTACTTAAATAGGGATCGCCGGCTGTTGTACAGTCGACGATCCCTATTTTTTACTGAGTATCGTGCAGTATAATTTAACTCTTAACTTTCTCCATGTGTGGGTGTGAATACCTACTTGTAAAATTGGTTCTTTACTGAGGGGACCAGATTCCTTATTATTGAGAGTAAATGTAAAATATTCCAGACAAAGTGAGGAACAACATGAACATGAACCAAGAAATTTATTATTACAAGAATTCATCGGACCTAAGGGAATTAGCAAGGAGGAGTCTGAGAGAGAACTGGGCTTCTGCTCTGTTTGTTACGGCGGTTACGACTTTGTTCGGTCCATTGACGGGCCCTGAGGCGCACTGGCTTTTAGATCTTGCAGGCTTTCTAGTAGGTGGTGCTCTCCTGCTGGGCTCTGTGCATTATTTTCTAAAACTGAATCGAGATGAAAGTGCACAGTTCACCGATCTATTTTACGGATTCAAACAATTTGTTTCTTCATTTCTGACTTACCTCCTGTTCTTACTTTTCATTCTGCTTTGGACACTCTTACTCATAATACCAGGTATTATTGCAGCCCTTCGTTATGCCATGACCTTCTACATTTTGAACGATGAACCAGATTTAAAACCGATTCAAGCCATTAAACGCAGCTCGGAAATGATGAGAGGGCATAAATGGGACTTTTTCAAGCTTCACTTGAGCTTCATAGGTTGGTATCTGCTCGCGATTATTGGTGGGTTTATTACTATTGGATTGCTCCCAGGGGTAGATATGGAGGACCCTTATTGGAGTAGTGTCATTATAGCCGTATTCATGCTGCCTGTCGTTACCTATAGCTCAGCCGCTTCAGCTGCATTCTATGTCAATCGGAAAGCCATGCAGCAACAAGAAGGAGCATTTTTGCATCAAGCCCCAGTTGAATAAAAGCTGCATCAACTTGCAATTGTGTTACTAGTAGTAAATATATGTCATTGGCGTCATAGAAAAATGGATGACGTGCGAATTGGTGGCTTCAGCCACAGGTTGAAACTTTGCGGCGTGGACATCGTAGGATACAGAACATAAAAAAATGGACAGTAAGAGGAGCGCTGCTGTTATGCCGATGGGGTTTGATGGACCGCCGTTTATTTTTAAAGCGATGTTTGTGTTGATTCCATTACTGATAATTGGAATGATTGTCTTTGCCATGATAAGCGGGATCACTACCTGGGCGCGAAATAATGCGTCTCCTGTACTGAGAAGGGATGCGACAGTTGTCACGAAACGGACGAAAGTGTGGGGCGGATCCGAAGATTCAAGCGCGAGTACTTCTTACTTCGTAACATTCGAGTTCGACGATCGTTCGCGCCTGGAGCTGCAGCTGAGCGGCTCGGAGTACGGTCTGATCGCAGAAGGAGACAGGGGAAAGCTGACGAATCAGGGGACGCGGTTTAACACTTTTCAGCGGTGAAGCCCTTTTGACAATTAGATCATGTCCGTAGAATTGATGACATAAATGGAAACCCTATATCATTGAAGTAATGAGAAACACTAGCACAACAATAAGCAATAAGATTAAACCCTTCCAATTCTAGCAAAGCTAGAGAGAAATTATACTTGGGAGGGTATTTTTAATACTAAAATATGGAGTTGATAGTGGTGAGCAAAAAAGGGCGAGTAATTTACATAACAATTTTAGGACTAGTTATACTATTTTGCTTTTTTCCTTCTCCTTCAGCAAATATTGAAGTAAGAAAACACATCTTACTTACTGGACATCCATTACTTGCTGTTACAACTGAATTGATCAATCAAGGAAAAAGGGGATCCGAAGGATACTTGTTCTATGCAAGTGATCTAAGTTCGAGTTATATTTATGTTAAACAAACAAAATTAGGATGGATTGTCGATAAATCAGGGACAGGTCCTTGAAAAATGATGATACGGGACTTGTTCAATGCTTTTTTAATTCAGAGACTGTTCTGATAATCCGTTGTTTACTATAATCCTTAGGCGTTCACTCACTTGGGTGAACGTTTTTTTGTACTAGCGAAGCTCACGAGATTAAACTAAAAAGGCGGATTAGCGTAACCTTTTATCGCAGCAGGATGCGTTAAGCTAACGAGAAATGATAGCACAATACTGAACAGGCTGCGGGTATGCTGGCGGCCTATTCAAGTAACGGGCAAGATAGTGAAATCTACTAGGCTTTGATAAGTCTAATACATACTAACCCCTAGTTATGACAAAGGAGTAATTATGCCTAAAAAGAAGATGTTGTTAATATCGCTTGTAGCTCTCATTCCAATATCCATTTTTATTATTGATTACAAAAGAGCAATAAAGGATATGCCACCGATATTTGCCATTCGAACAAATTTGTACAAGGATGGGGGTACATCAACTTATTTAGGTTTTAGTTATAAAGTTATTGATTATAATCAAGTAGATGGACGGAAGGACGTTGTTTTTAAATCTTTGTTCATTTCAAAGGGGAAGTAAATAATAAAGTGAATAATCTTAGTCGGTCTCTACTCAACCACGACTATATGAAGTGAAAATTCGCTCAGAGGATTAGCTAACGGATAACGATACAAAATAGTGTTCCCCTCTGTTATAATCACACTAGATATACACTATGTTATATATACTATATGGATGGGGGACGATGGTTAGGTATGAGTCTTTTTTATAACTGCGTGGGGAAGAGTCTAAATTCTTCTCTTAAATGGATTAATGAACCACTTGAATGGGGATTTTCTGAACAAAATTCACTTATGATTACCGCGCCACCTCGTGCAGACTTCTTCCATAACCCAACACAGGAAAGTAGAAAAAATTCTGCTCCATTCCTATATACGACAACAAATGCAAATTTTATCTTAACCACACGGGTTAGCGTAGACATACGTGACCAGAATGACTCCGGATGCCTTATGGTAATGGCAGACGAGAATAACTGGGCCAAGTTATGTTATGAGGATTTTAGAGGTCGACCTTCCATTATTAGTGTTGTAACTAAAGATATTTCTGATGATTGTATTGGCGACTATGTCGGGAATACAAACCCTTTCTTAAGAGTATCTCGATATGATACTTGTTTAGCTTTTCATTACTCTCTTGATGGTAATGAATGGGCATTAGTGCGGTATTTTGGAATGAGTAATATCCATAGTTTAAAAGTCGGTGTAGTTGCCCAGAGTCCAGTTGGTGATGGATGTGTAGTGCAGTTCGATTACTTACACCTCCTTCCTAATACTAATATAGATGTAAGAAATATAAAATAATAAAACCTTTATTTTCATCAAACCAAAGTTAAACTCCAAATGGAAGTGAACTCATAAAAATTCCCGATTTCCCTGATCTTAAGAGGTGAGTAACGGTATCCAAATTATGAAATGAGGGAATGTATTGCATTTCGAATTGAGTACAGCAATTACCCAACTAATATCAGTGGCTATCGCTATTTTAATTGTTTTATTAATTTTCAAACTAGTCAGAAAAAAGAAGTCATAGCAGTTACTGTGCTAACGAGGAACTATAGTTCAAGCACAACACAATGGCAGCCGGTATACGATCGGCTGCCGTTGTCCGTTAAAGTAACGGGCAGGATAGTTTAACTATAAATGAGTATTATCAACTAAAATCTATATTTATTTGATACCTTGTTAGATAGGAAGTTAAGTTCTGTCTATGGAACAAGTGAAGTGAAGGTAGATTATACGAGAGTATGTAGATTAAAAAAAGTAAAACTATAGAGGTGTTAAAATGGAAACAACAAATGATAACATGAGGCTGGACTCGAACTACGCTAATTATAGCGAACGAGGTGGTGGCGACTAATGGGTGTGAAAATGCACGTCGACGAAATGGAAATTAACGAGGCACTCGTACGCCGTCTGCTTGTCACCCAGTTCCCCCACTGGGCAGAGCTTTCCTTGAGACGGGTCGAGCCGGCTGGCACAGTGAACGCTATCTTCAGGCTAGGCGAAGAATATTCCGTTCGGCTTGCACGGCGGATGGGGCCAACGACACCAGAAAGTCGAGAGTTTATATGGCTGCCAAAGCTCTCACCATTGGTTCCGCTTGAAACCCCTGTACCTATTGCGCAAGGGCATCCGAATAGCGAATATCCGTGGTTTTGGGAGATACATTCGTGGATTGAAGGCGAGTCGGTGCCAATAGGGCAGATTGACGCGATTCAGGCAGCGCGTGATCTTGCGGCGTTCGTTGCAGTGCTACAACAACTCGATCCAACGGGTGGGCCGCAGGGGCGCGGCGTTCCTTTGGCTCAACGGGATAAGGAGTTCCGACACTGGCTGGATCGATTCGATGGCGATTCTGCGGTTTCTGATATTTGGGAGTCGGCGCTTGCTGCGCCTCCATGGAACGGCCCGCCAGTTTGGCATCATGGCGACCTTGACGTGCGTAACTGGCTTGTGCGAAATAAACGCATCACCGGTGTGATCGATTGGGGTGAAATGGGCATTGGCGATCCTGCATGCGATATCATGGTCGCATGGAAGTTACACTCACCGGAGGCTCGTGATGAGTTCCGCAAATATCTATCGACGGACGACGCTACTTGGGCAAGAGCCCGCGGATGGGTCGTATCACAGGCGGTGGCAATACTGGCGTACTACACACCTGAAAACAATCCAGTTCTATACCGTGAGGCGAATTCCTGGCTTGACCTAGTACTGTCAGAATGATGCTTGATAAGCTTATTGTAAATAACAACTATGTCTTGGAAAGCCTAGACCAGTGTCGGGTGACAAGAACATAGTCCCATTAATTGCCGCGTAAAACGCGGTCTTTTTATTTTATGGGATCAAGTTCTTGTCACAAGGTGAAGAAAAATTGGTTAGGTTATCGTGTGATTGCTGACGGGACTGGACCATGAATTTTTACGAACGTTAAGAAATCGAAGAAAAATATTTGGGAGGTTACCTATGAGAGAAATTGATTTCAGTAATTATTTTTGGCAGGATGAGGAAATAAAATTGCGTGCAATAGAGCCTGAAGATTGGGAGAGTCACTACATCAACCGTTTCGATTCTCATGCACGGCGTCTGTTAGAGTGTGCTGTTGAATTACCACCTACTATTGCAGAAGCAAAAAAATTCTCTGAAACATACGCTGATTTCTCATCAGGTCGACTTATGTTTACTATCGAAAATTCTGATCGAGATAATGTTGGGGGTATTAATTTAAACAGCATCGACGAAAAAAATGGCACGTTCAGTATAGGTATTCAAATCGACAGGGACCACCGAGGTAAGGGGTATGGTACAAGAGCTGTTAAAATACTTCTGAAGTATGCTTTCTTCGAACGAAGACTTAATAAATTCAATGATAATGTACTTGAAGGAAACGTAGCATCTATTAAAATGATGAAGAAACTAGGCTGCCTCCAAGAAGGTGTTCAGCGAAAAGTCATATACACAAATGGGCAATATTTAGATAGTATTTTGTTTGGTTTAACGAAAGATGAATTTATTGAGATACTAAAAGAAGATGGATCGTTTAACTAACGGTAAACGAGAGTTAAATATTTGTTACACGATTGAAATCTTTTTTTCATCTGGTATTAATCATTCAAGATTATAACAAAGGTCGACCCCCCTTTAAATATAAACTTTGACCCTCAGCCCGTTGCTGAGGGTCTCTTTTTGCTTCCAGTGCAGCCATACATCGATTTAGTCAAAAGCATCATCCCGAAAGAATATCACGAGGACGTTTTCGAGGGGAAGTGACGGAGTATGGTCACTTTTCTTTTTGGTAAAATCGTCGTGCTTTGGCACGATTGCCGCAATCGGCCATTGAACACCAGCGGCGGCTCCGGTTCCGGCTCGTATCGAAGAATAACCATCCACAAGGGTCTCCCTCACATTGTTTGACTCGTTCCAGGTCGTTTTTGGAAACAAGTAAATCTACAGCAGATTGCAAAATCGGAGGGAGCATAGTGTCCAAGTTTATCTCGGTTTGCTTGAACTTCAAAGTGTAATGATCCTTTTCATGGATTACTTGCAAAGTTTGATAAAAGTGGCTCACAGATTCATTGAAACGTTCCAGGTCTGGCGGGTGGGGCGATGTTTCCTTTGAAATGGACTTGAAAATTCGATACATGACTTCCCGCATTTCGATTGCCTGTTTCAGAACATCTCCTGCTTCAGACGGTTTCTCCTCCGCTTTTAAAAGTAGAGCTTTTGCTTGTTGTTCGGTCAAGACTTTAGCATTGAAGCACCAGTCGACCAATTTGGCGTAACTCGTAAACCAATCCCGCCTTAGCTCAGCACTTTCCCGCCAACTGACGGTATTGATGAAATCCATACACAAACGTTCTCCGACCATCATATAAGGGTTCGTTTCCGACATAATCATAACTCCTTTACTATAACCATCATAATACATATTGACAGTTAGAAACAACTCGGTTAAACTATAACCATCTAATGTAGTTTTGATGGTTATAAACAAATTCAGGAGGTACTGAGATGGACAATCCGATGTTGGTAGCTGTTAGAACATTGTTGAAGGAAACATTTGATGGACCTGAAGAAAACGCAAGCTGGTATACAGAAGCGACGCCTGGTAGTGGTTTATTCGGAACGCTTGAAAAATTATCGGCAGAAGACGCTTCGATACCTGTCAATGGTACGACAATCGCCGCACAAATGGATCATACCCGCTACTACTTATGGGTTGTGAATTTCTACTTAAATGGAGAAGAACCCAAGAAGGACTGGGAAGCATCATGGAAAATCACAAAGGTTGATAAAATCACATGGGCACAATTTAATGACGAACTTCAACAAGAATACACAACACTACTTAAAAAGATTGATTCACTTGACTCCTTAGATGAACAGACATCGAATGGTCTGTTGGGAGCGATCGCTCACTCCGCCTACCATCTCGGTTCGATACGACAGATGATCAAAGCGATCAAAGTCCCAAGCCAAACATAAGCATGAAAAAAGCTCCAAGGAATAATCCTTGGAGCTTTCAGTTTGTAGAGAAACAAATTCACTCAGTGAACTTTAAATTATAAACTGAACGTCAGAGAATAAGTAGGAATGAAATGAAAAATGGAGGTATTATGAATAAACGAGAACGATTTAAAACAATCTTTTTATATGGTGTTTTCATTTGTTACATCGTTTTTTTAATTAAATTATTGTTCTTATCAAGAATTTCACTTTTGGAGATGTTTAATAGTCAAAGGACTTTAAATAGGTCGATCAATCTTATTCCTTTTTATAGTATAAAGGAATATATACTTGGCGGTTCTGCGACTATAAAAAAATTCGCTTTTAGTAATGTGGTTGGTAATATAGTTATTCTTATTCCTCTTGGTACTTATCTGTCATTATTCAAAAAGGACAAAAGAGTCATAACCAATCTATTGTTTATATTCTTTGTGAGTTTATCTGTTGAAATCACTCAGGGGCTTTTAGGTATCGGAACATCAGACATTGATGACATCATTTTAAATTGTTCGGGTGGATTAATTGGTATTTTAGGGTATAAGTTTTTAGCGTTTATATTACGAGATGAGAAAAAAGTGCGTACCGTAATCATAATAATATCTGCTATAGGATTACCTGTTATTTTATATTTAGTATTCATGGTAACATTGAAACTCTGAATTACGCTAACGGAAATCGCACTAATTATTTAATTAGAAAATAGGAGGTAAACATGTTCATAGATCCCTGGAATCATAGAATCTTTTTTCTTGATTGTTTATATGTATTAACAGGAGATACCGTCAATTCTAGACCAGACCTTAGAAATTATAAAAATACCTTATATATGAAATTAATGGGATTTAAAGTGCAAAAATCTTGCAAAGAGGTTAGAGATTGGGCCGAAAGATCTCTATTTCTACTAGATAACCCTAATTCTTATAATTATGATTATTGGGGGATGGGTTCAAAGTATTTAAAGGAGTATCGGTAGTAAATTTGATTTACCGAGGCTCTAGTTTAACTCATTCGATTATAGTAGTTCATAGGATTATTACTCTACATATAAATGGGGTGCGTCTCATGGGACTGGGAGAACGGATTGGCAGAGGCAACACTGCGGATATTTATATCATAGGGTCAGACCAGGTACTTAAAGTATTCCGCGACCCGAAATTGCTGGACCTGGAGCGGGGGATCAGCCATATTATTGAGGAGTTGGCAGTAGGCGCTCCGACATTTTATGGTACAGTAGAAATTGACGGATTTACTGGACTTGCTTATGAGAGAATCATGGGACCTTCAATGTTGGAGATTCTGATAGGAAAGCCGGAACAAGCTGCAGAATGTGGTCGTCAGCTGGCTCAGATTCACGTCAAGTTGCACAGCGTCAAGGTTAACGGCCGTTTGCAATCTTACAAAAGCCGACTGGCTAGTACAATTAATCGCATTCGTCACGTCGGATTTGAGCCGTTTCGAGAAGCGGTCGAAAATCGTCTGTTCGATCTTCCTGAAGGGGATCATCTTTGCCACGGTGATTTCCATCCTGGCAATGTACTCTTAAATCAGCAGGGACCAGTCGTAATCGACTGGATGACCGCAGTATATGGAGCAGCACAAGCCGATGCAGCCAGGACGATCATGATACTTCGTCACGCGGTTTTGCCGGCAGAGCTTCCAGATGTCGTCAGCCAGACGTTTGCTCAGATTCGAACTGTATTACTGCAAAGTTACGAAGATACATATCTCGAACTGACCGGTTTCAATAGGGAAGAGCTCACGAAGTGGGAGCTTCCGCTGATGGCTGCACGCCTAGGTGAAAGCATTCCGGAGGAGGAGCAGCGCAAGCTACTCGCACAAATACAGCGGCAGCTCATATAAGCTTTAACATGCCATAATATGGCGGTTGGTTTAAAGTAAATGTAAATGCTCAATTAACGTTAAACGATAGCTTAATAAAATGAAGAAACGGCAGCCGGCATAAGGGCTGCCGTTTTCTCAACTTACGGGCGTAACAAACAGTTATATTTGGCACGAGTGACGGAATATCCAACTAACCCTATGTGTGAACCTGAAGGAACTTTTTCCAATTGTATCAAACTTCGACATTTTTTGTTGACAATGGTTGAACTAAAGTTATAGGGTATAAATTAAAGATATTAATTGGGAGGGAGATCAATTTGTCAGTGGTAATTAATGACTTCTTAGTTCCTGATATCGGCTATTTAATATATAGAAAGTGCACACCAACATGGGAAATCGCAAAAAATGAAATCTCATTTTGTGACATCACTTATGTTATAGAAGGGAAAGGAATCTATACAATTGATGGCGTACAATACGAGGTGAAGCGAGGTGATCTTCTTTGCATTCCACGAGGGAGCATTCGTATGGCCAAATGCATCGTCGATGACCTTATGATCTTGTACTCCGCTAACTTCAAACTCTATGAAATGAACGGACAATTAGCCGACCTGCCTCTTCCTTTGCTGACGCACATTGGGATTAAAAGCGACCTCATCGGGCTCTTTCGCGAGCTATCCAATGCCTGGGTTCGTAAGGAAACCGCGTATCATACAAAAACCAGAGGTTTGCTGCTTGTCATTATTCACAGATTATTTGAGCTGATTCTCTTAAAAAAAGACCCCACAAGCACAGACTATCGGGTGAAAAAGGCTATCAACTATATATCTGAAAACTACGCGAGCAATGTTACTGTAAAAGAGATTGCAAATCTGGTAGGGCTCAATACGGTATACTTTGGGGCACTATTTAAAAATGAAACGGGAATACTGGTCAATCAATACTTGACGCAAACGAGAATTAACCATGCAGAGGACATGCTGCAAAATGGCGAATGCAACGTAAGCGAAGCCGCAGAGCGTTGCGGGTACAGCGATCTGTCGCACTTTCGAAAGCAATTTAAAATGATCAAAGGATATTCACCATCACAATGTCTCAGAAATCAACCAGACTAGCTTACGCTAGTCTTTTTTTTGCAAAAAAATATCTTTAATTAGGCATTGTTAACTATATTCAGACTATTGTCGAAAGGTATCTTCAATGCTAAGTTTTATATTAAGGAACAAAAGTGTTTTGGCTATCGTTATAGGTGCCGCACGATGAACTTAATATGAATAAAATGTTAAATTCATACCCTATATTTTGTAGTTAATGAAAACGCTTTAATTTATTTGATAGAGGTGCATCATGGATCACGCGGGACGTATATATTCCGAATACAATGCTTGGCTGCAGCCAAAATCGAGTCTAGAGCCTAAAGCTTTGCGAATCAGTGCAGGCTTCGATTTAGATTTTATCCATCAAGAATGTCATCTAGGTCTAATTCGCCTATGGGGAGAAATTCAAGAATGCGCTGAGTACACGCTGCAATTAAAAGTTGATGACTTGAGGCCTGAGGAGTTTTCACTTACCCCACTGGACAATGGATTCGAGATCGCAGGTGGCAGTAAGAATGGTCTCTTATATGGTGTTTATCGCTTCCTAAACCGTCTGGCCACTGGAGAGAGCATGGAAAAGATTCATGAACGCTCCGCACCCAAAGTCGACTATCGCATTATTAATCATTGGGACAACATGGATGGGCACATTGAACGCGGATATGCCGGTAATTCTTTCTTCTTCCTTAATAATAAGTTTGACTACGATGAAGAAAGAATTAAAAATTATGCCCGACTGATGGCTTCTATCGGAATTAACGGAATTTGCATTAACAATGTGAACGTGAACAAAGTAAGCGCTGGTCTGATTGCTGAACCGCTGCTTTCTGACATGGCAGAACTAGCTGCACTGTTTAGACCTTTTGGTATCCGATTATTGGTATCCGTCCATTTTGATGCACCGATGATCGTCGGCGGGCTTACAACCTCTGATCCGTTGGATGAGGGAGTAAAGGAATTTTGGAAAGCTCAATCCGCGGTTGTATACGATAAAATCCCGGACTTTTTAGGTTATTTGGTGAAAGCGGACTCAGAGTTTAGAGGCGGCCCGGAGGCCTTTGGACGAACTCAGGCAGACGGTGCCAATACGATTGCTGCAGCGGTCGCTCCATTTGGAGGGTTGGTCTTTTGGCGCTGCTTCGTGTATAACTGCCAGCAGGACTGGAGAGATGCGCAAACCGACCGTCCAATGGCGGCTTATAAGCACTTTCAGCCACTGGATGGTACATTTGATCAGAACGTCATTCTTCAAATCAAAAATGGCCCAGTAGATTTTCAGACGAGAGAGCCAGTATCGCCTCTTTTTTCAAGCCTTAAAAACACCCGTGAGGCCATTGAGTTTCAAATTGCTCAGGAGTACACAGGCCAGCAAGTCGACCTGTTCGGCCTAGCTGTTCAGTGGGAAGAAATTTTGACAACAGAAGTTGATAAAAGGAAGCAGTTGAAAAGTTTGTTTGGCCAAGAAATCGTTGCTGTGACAGCGGTTACAAACACAGGCAATAACATGAACTGGACAGGCAACACCCTTGCACAGTCCAATCTGTACGCCTTTGGGCGAATGGCGTGGAATCCGGAGCTTACTGCTAAAGAACTGATCCGTGAGTGGATTCGGATCACGTTTGAAACAGATGAGCATGGACGCCAAACTATGGAGGAGATGCTGCTTAAATCAAGAGGGATTTACGAGAGCTATACAGCTCCTCTTGGTATTGGCTTTATGGTAAATCCAAATTCTCACTACGGGCCTAATGTTGACGGCTATGAGTTTTCAAAATGGGGGACTTATCACAGAGCAAGCTTTGATGCGATTGGTGTCGATCGAACTTCCAAAGGAACGGGATTTACACTTCAGTATCCAGAGTCACTACAAAGGATGTATGACGACATAGAAAGTTGTCCGGAGGAACTATTGCTGTTTTTCCATCGCGTTCGGTACGACTACAAAATGAAAGACGGACGAACATTGCTTCAATACATATATGACAGTCACTTTGAGGGTGCTCAGCAAACAGAAGCATTGTTACAATCCTGGGAGACTCTGGAGAACCGAGTTCCACAGGAAGCCTTTAACTCGGTGAAAGAGCGACTTCAACTTCAACTTCTCAATGCTCGTGAGTGGCGAGATCAAGTGAATACGTATTTCTATCGCAAAACAGGAATTGACGATGAAAAGGGAAGACAAATTTATAGGTAAGGCGGTGCAAATATGGTAATTACAAATAAAAAGCAATCGATTAGGTATTTTCAACGTTACTGGATACTCTATGTGATGTTGCTTCTCCCGATGGCCTTCTTTATCGTTTTCCGTTACATACCCATGGGCTACATTCAAATTGCATTCAAAAACTATAGCATTGTAAAAAGCCCAACGGAGATGGCGTGGGCAGGAAATAATGGGTTCGAATATTTTATTAAGGCCTTTTCCAATCGCGACTTTCTTTATTCCCTTAGAAACACCATCGTGCTTAACTTTCTTGACTTGCTATTTGGCTTCCCTGCACCTATTATTCTGGCCATTCTCTTAAATGAGCTCGCTTTCAAACGTTTTAAGCGATTCACCCAAACGATCGTCTATATGCCGCACTTTTTATCATGGATTATCATTTCAGGTATGGCACTTCAGCTTTTTGCGCCGACTACAGGGCTTGTCAACATCATGCTAAACAAGATGGGCTTTGCATCCATTCCGTTTCTGAATGAACCTGGGCATTGGGTGGTCACCTACATTTTACTGGGCATATGGCAAAGCTGCGGTTGGAATACCATCATCTATCTGGCAGCCATTACAGGGATCAACCCAGAACTGTACGAGGCCTCATCGGTGGATGGAGCAAGTCGTATACGCAATATTTGGCACATTACGCTGCCAGGACTTCGTCCTACGATCATTGTTATGCTGATTCTAAGCCTTGGGCGCATTTTGGGCAGTGAATTTGACAGACCTTACGCACTCAGTAATAAGCTTGTCACAGAAGTTTCTAACGTTATTTCCATATTCGTATATAACAACGGTATTCGTGGATTGCAATTCTCTCTCACCACTGCCGTCGGTCTATTTCAATCTGTCGTGTGCGTCATATTTTTGTTTGCAGCAAACGCTCTGGCCAAAAAATTTGGCGAACGTGGCATCTGGTAGGAGGCTATAACATGATTAAATCAAAAGGTACTAGAATCGGGGACTGGATTATCGCTTTCATGTGTTTCTTGTGTATTTTAGTCTGTCTCCTGCCGTTGTTAAATATATTGGCACGATCTTTAAGCTCTGCGGGTTCATTGGTGAAAAATGAAGTTTTTCTTCTGCCTGTAGGACTGAATTTCGATGCTTACTCAACGGTACTTGGAGATTCTAAATATACATGGGCGTTGTTGTGGACAGCCATACTAACCGTGATTACCACGCTTTGGTCAATGTTAATGACAATTATGTGTGCATACCCGCTTACATATGACAACCTGAAAGGGAAAAAGATTATCACAGCACTCATTATCTTTACGATGTACTTTAGTGCAGGCACAATCCCGACCTATTTGCTTTTGAAAGAGCTGCACTTGCTCAATAATCCGTTGGTACTGATTCTGCCAAACTGCATTAGTGTATTTAATGTCATCATCATGCGCAGCTTCTTCTACGGGATTCCGGAGAGTCTTAGGGAATCAGCTGAACTCGATGGAGCAGGACCTCTTAGGGTACTCATCAACATCTATCTACCGCTTTCCGCTCCTGTGCTTGCAACGCTGGCTCTTTTCTATGCAGTAGGCCGATGGAACGGGTTTTCTGATGCATTGATGTTTATGTCCAATAGAACCTACTTCCCCATACAATTGCTGCTTTATAACATTCTTAATAGTGTCAGCAGTATTGAGGTGGCTACGCAGGAAGGCTTTTCAAGCCCAGGCCTGTCTGAAACAATTAAATCAGCAACCGTTATGTTTGCAACCATACCGATTTTGCTCATTTATCCGTGGCTGCAGAGATACTTTATCTCCGGCGTTACAATCGGAGCGGTAAAAGGTTAATTTTAACTCATGATAGGAATTGGCTACGTCAATTTTTATAAATCAATGCCAAATAGTAAACAAGAATAAGGGAGGAACAAACATGAAATTTCGCAAAGCATTGTCCGTTCTAGCGGTTAGTACCGTTTTTGCTGGAGCACTTTCAGGATGTACCACTAGCGACAAACCAACTCCATCAGCTTCATCAGATCCATCAGCTTCAGCGCCTGCATCTAATGCTCCTAACAACAAATCTGCAGGACTAGAAAAGCTAGGTCTCGATGCCAATCTCAAATTCAAGGAGACTCGTAAAATCAAAGTAGAGATTTATGACCGTGGTAATCCCGGGGGAACCAAACCAGAGAACAACGTCTATACAAAATATATCAAAGACGGAATGCTTCGCGACCACAATGTAGACGTTTCTTTTGTTCCTGTTCCACGTTGGACAGAGGGCGAGGCGATTAACAACCTTTTGGCAGGGAATCAAGCGCCGGATATCAGTCTCACCTACTCTTATCCAACAATCCAAACGTACGCCAATATGGGTGGTGTCCTTGACCTAGGCCCTCTTCTCAAAGATAACAAAGACCTTCTGCCAGACATGTATAAGTATTTAACCGAAGCAAACATCAATTGGGACAAAGATCCTAGCACAGGAACCTTGTGGGCAATAGAATCTCGTTTGAACACCCTTAACCGCACGAATACCTTTGTGCGCGAGGATTGGTTAAAGAAGCTCAATCTTCAAGCGCCAAAAACGTTAACAGAATTTGAAAACATGCTAAAGGCATTTAAAGACAACGCTTCCACACTTTTGGGAAAAGATGCCAGCAAGATGATTCCTTTTTCAACGAGCTTTGACGTCGGCTGGCGTACAGATCATTTGACTGCGGCCTACGTACCCAATAATATAACAGACAAGGACATCTACACGCACGACTTTGACGATAGACGTTTCCTCTATCCAAATTACAAAGAAGGCATAAAAACGTTGAATAAGTGGTATAATCAAGGTCTGGTTTGGAAGGATTTCGCACTTTATCCTGCCGGAGATAAAACGGAAGATAATCTCATGAAAGCGGGCTATGTGGGCGCATTCATGCACAACTGGGATTACCCGTATCGTAACGGCGCCGACAGCATTCAGGCAGGCATTCAGAAGCTTGTTGGCCCAGATGCAGCTTATATTGCTGTTGAACCATTTGCCAACGATGCTGGTGTTTATAAGAAATTTTTATCAGGTCCTGTTGACCGTAAAATATTTTTCCCAGCTACAAACAAAGAACCGATTGCTTCTCTGCTCTATTTAGATTGGATTTCCAAGCTTGACAATCGCGTATTCCTGCAATTTGGAGAAGAAGGCGTTACTCGTCAAACGTTGCCAGACGGTTCCGTGAAGACGATTGCAGCAACAGGCGAAAAAATTATGAACTCTCCAGCAAACATCGATTACACGATCACAAGTAATGGTCTTGACCTTGGCGATCCTGCTAAGACAGTCAAGTCAATTGCCAACGGTTATGCTGGTATTGACGCCAAATATATTGAGAAAGCGAATGAAAATACAACTCATGACGGACGTGTAGGCAAAAATGCCAATGTGGGTGCTATCAAGGCAGAAAACGGCCAAGGTCAAGCACTTAAAGAGAAACGTGATACGCTCTTGAACAAGGCTGTTGTGGCACCTGTTGACAAATTTGACGCTGTATATGACGCAGGTATGAAGGATTACCTCGGTTCAGGCGGTCAAGCGATTATCGACGAGCGAACAGCTGCATGGGAGAAAGCTTTCGGAAAAGAAACAAAGCTGAAATAGCATTCTACGAGCAAAAGATTGATAATGCCTAGAGGCTTGCACATGCAAGCCTCTAGGCTTTTATGGAGGTAGGAATTCGTATGCAGATTTTGAATGATGGTTGGCAGTTTGCAAAAGGGGAGCCAAACGAGTTTGTACCCGTCAGTGTTCCTCATGACTGGTTGATTGCAGATACAAAAAATTTGTACAAAGATGACATTGGTTGGTACAAGCGTGATCTAGATGCAAGTAATGTAAAGGACGGACAGCGTCTTTTTATCCGCTTTGATGGCGTGTATATGGACAGTACCTTGTTTGTAAACGACAAAGAAGTGGGTCAGTGGAAGTATGGATACACAGCTTTTGAATTTGATATTACAGGTTTTATAAGCAAAGACAGCACAAACACCATTTTGCTCAAGGTCGTTCATCAAGCGCCAAACTCCCGATGGTATACAGGGGCGGGCATATATCGGGATGTGTTTCTGATTGTAAAAAACGCTTGTCACTTCGTATCTGACGGAATCTATATTACAACCCATAAAGTGGACGGTCAGTGGAGTTACGAAGTAGATGTGGAAGTAGAAACCGAAGGAATGCCTTATCAGGTTCGCCATACGCTTTTAGAAAAGAATGACGAAATCGTAGAGTGGGACGTTGAGAATCCCCAGCTCTACACCCTGCGAAGCGAACTATTTGTAGACGGTGAGATTACAGATACTGTGGATACCCGCTTTGGCTTTAGGACGATCGAGTATACGACAGATCGGGGATTTTTCCTCAATGGCAGGCATGTAAAGTTAAATGGCGTCTGCCTCCATCACGATCTCGGCGGATTGGGTGCGGCAGTGTACCCGGACGCCATTCGCAGGCAGCTTGAGATATTCCGTAAAATGGGTGTCAACGCAATCCGTACAGCTCACAACCCGCCCGCTAGCATTTTTAACGATATTGCAGATGAAATGGGTTTTCTCGTCATGAGCGAAATATTCGACGTTTGGAAGCGTCCAAAAACGAAACATGACTATGCGCGTTTCTTTGATGAATGGGCGGAAAAGGATGTGGCCTCTTGGATTCGCCGGGATCGCAACCATCCTTCGATTATCATGTGGAGCGTTGGCAACGAAGTTTATGATACGCATGCAGATGCAGAGTCTGGAAAAGCAACGATGACTTACCTCATGGAATTGGTTAAAAAGCATGATCCCCATGTTCATGCGCCTGTTACATTATGCTCCAATTACATGCCATGGGAAAATACGCAAAAATGCGCTGACGTTATTAAACTAATCGGCTATAACTACGCTGAGCCCTTATACGTGAAGCATCATTCTGAACATCCGGATTGGATCATCTATGGCAGCGAGACTTGTTCCACGGTGCAAAGCCGAGGCATTTACCATTTTCCACTCTCCAAATCAATTTTGGCGGACGATGACCTGCAATGTTCGGCTCTTGGCAACAGTGCCACAAGCTGGGGAGCCAAAAGCGTGGAATGGTGTATCAAAGCAGATGCAGACACTCCTTTCTCACTAGGACAGTTTATTTGGGCAGGTCAGGACTACCTTGGCGAGCCAACACCTTACCACACGAAGAACACCTATCTTGGACATGTAGATACGGCAGGCTTTCCCAAAGATTCGTATTACTTGTTTAAAGCTGCATGGACCGACTATCGAAAAGAGCCCTTTGTCCATCTGTATCCGTACTGGGATTTTTCGGAAGGTCAGGTTATCGACGTCAGAGTCTGCTCCAACGCTGCTCAAGTAGAATTGTTTGTAAATGAGGAGAGTCAAGGTATTGTGTCGCTGGATCACGATAAAATCGTTGCAGATTGGCAAATCAAATATCGCACTGGAACGATTCGTGCAGTGGCTTACGATGAAAATGGCAAACAGATTGCAGAGCAGAGCAGAACATCTTTTGGTGATGCTGTAAAGCTGCAGCTAGAGAACGAAATCATAGGCGAGCTACTTTTTACAACGATTACAGCCGTGGATTTCCAAGGCAATCCCGTTGAAAATGCCAACTGTCGTGTCCAGGTATCCGTTGAGAGCGGAACATTGCTCGCACTGGATAACGGCGATGCTACGGACTATGACCAGTATCAGACGGACTCCAGGAGGCTCTTTAGCGGGAAGCTGTTGGCCATCGTAAAGCGGGTGGGTAATAGCGTTCCTGTCATTCGTGCAAAATTAGAGCAGAGTGAAGTGCCTATTCGCAAAATCGAATTGACAGCGGACGGTTACCATGTGAAGGCAAAGACTTTTCCAGAACATGCAACCTATAGCGACTTATATTGGCGGGTCACAGATTCCGCTGGTATTGATAGCCAGTTGGCCACGATTGTGGTATCTGAAGATGGACAAAGCGCAACCATCAAGCCTAGAGGAGACGGCGAAATTTATGTCCGTTGTTCCCCTAGAAACGGCGGAAATCATTTTGCTTTTATCTCGATGATTACACTGCAAATTCAAGGCTTAGGAAAGCCCTTTATTAATCCTTATGAGTTCGTATCCGGCGGACTGTACACGAGCAACGTAGAGCTGACCAATGGCAATGAGCGTGGCGTAGCTACGTTAAGAGATGGCGAAAGTCATGTCGGGTTTAAAGACTTGGACTTTGGAGATTACGGGTCGGATGAAATTACTTTGCCTCTATTCCCTTTGAGTAAGGACCCTTTTACTTTTGAAATTTGGGAGGGAATGCCTTTGGAGGGCGGCGAGCATCTCAGCACCATTCACTACGACAAAGGTTCAATTTGGAATACTTACCAGGAAGTGGTCTATAAGCTCCCGCGTAGGCTGATCGGTGTGACCACCTTATGCCTTGTGTTTAGACAAAAGGTACACATCCAAGGCTTTACCTTTTCCCAGTATCAAAAGGCTTTCCAAAAATTGAAGGCCACTGAAGTCACAACGGTTTATGGCGATTGCTTTACCATTCGTGAGGATACGATTGAAAATATAGGGAATAACGTATCTCTCGTATATGAAAATATGGACTTCGGTGAATTAGGCGCAGGACAAATTGAAATTTGCTGGCGTTCAAAAATAGAACAAAATTCGATACAGCTCGTGTTTACCGATGGCCAGCGTGAAATCAGAAAAATGATAGAAGTGGCAAGCATGGATGAGTACGCCAGTGCCGTGTTCAGTCTAGACGAATCAATCACAGGCAAAAACACCGTGTCGCTCATTTTTCTTCCCGGCTGCAACATCGACATTGGCTGGCTTCGATTTATGAAGTAAGCTTGGGAACACAACGAAGAGGATGCTCTCCTTTATGGGGGGGTACGGTATCACTCTGACAGAGAAATTTAATGGCACCCGAATGGGGTGCCATTATTTATTATTCGTTATCAGCCCATGGTTGTCGAATCGACACTACTGTCTCCCCGGATCTAATAGCCTGCTCAATCAGCATGCCGATATAGTGGTCCTGAGAAGCTTCCGGAAGACCATAAAATCCGGGTCCTCCCTCGGCATAAACCGCCATCTTCTTCAAACAGACTGCAATAGCAATTTCATCGTCATATAACCTAGCAGGTATGTAGGGGTTTTCATATACCCATTGTTCTCCCGCCATAATTCCTTTAAGGAAATAGCCTTCCGCGTTCTCATACTCACCTTTATTGATGCGCTTTAATTCCATTTGAATCTGTCTACAGAAAGGATCTTGTATGCTAATCCGATTATCGAATATTTCCCCTCGTTCCCCCCTAATACATAAATGGTTTGAACGGGTCCATGAACGATGTTGATCCTTGGTGAAATCGTAAATCCCTAGCTTTCCACCAAAATCCAACCAAGCTAAATCTCTCTCTGACTTAATTAATTTATCTTCTGTAGGTGGACCACCTCGGTTCGGCCCAGCAACCCAATCGGATTCAAATCTCATTCCCTTAATACTGACTTCTTCAAAGCGCACTCCTAACATTTTCCGCATTAAGCTTACTGCATGATATAACTGAGATATGGATACTGTCACTTGATTAACATTACCTAATTGTCCTGACATAATAAACTTATGTCGGGCTTCTTGAATAGGATGAAATTGGTATTGTTCAGCTATTTGAATGCGCGCGCCTTGACGGGTAAGCTTGTTGTGCAGCAGCAGCAAACCATCCAGATTAGGTGCAGGAGGTGTTTCTGCAAGTACAGGAATTCCTCGTTCCGCCAGCTGCAGCATATAATCGATAGCGGCTGATGCATTGATAGATAGTACAACAAAGTCAGGTTGTTCATTTACCAAGAGCTGATCCAGTGTCCGATAAGTCGTCACTTGCCATAGGTCTTCCATCGCCCTTCCCTTGGATTCATCACGAATTACCATTCCGCTAACACAAAATTGTTCTGGAAGAGCCTTTGCAATTCTTAGAAAATACTGTGCGCGAAAGCCTCCACCGCCTATAATGCTGAATGTTATTGGTTTCCCCATCACTTACACCGCCTTCTTCAGTCGTAGCTTCGTTTTATCAAATAAAAATTACATAGTCAAGCTTTAGAATCAGTGTATCTGGCAGAAATGCAATAAAAAAACGCCACATATTGTGGCGATTCCGTTTTTGACATAATTTAAGCAAGGGGGCTGTTTCCAATACCCTTACAATATTATTATAAATCACAGGAAAACATAAGTCTACAATATTCTAGGAAATTCCAGTATCATTTTTATCAAGGCAAGTCACCACCGCCATGCGGTTCGTACATAGAGAAAGGAGGAGATTGTTTGATCGGTGAACGGACGACGAATAAGCGACTTGAAAGTATTAAAGTTATTGTTCATGAAATGTTGTTGTCAATAGAGTGTATGGTTAACAGGCAGGAAGCAGCTGTTCACTTGTACGGGGTATCTACATTTGCTTCAATGCTCGCCATGAAGCGAGGACAAAATCCAGAACTTGCGGCGATCGCTGGAATGCTTCATGATTATTATGTTTTTAAGACTGGAATCAATGAGTTTCCCGGTCCTAATAGTGCTGAGGCAGTGAGACCTATAATACGGGATATAGGCATGTTTACCGAAGAAGAACAGCTTACTGTTCTCCGTTCTATATTTTACCAGGGGGATGGCAGTCGAAGCCATGGTCCCTACGAAGAGATCGTAAAGGATGCAAATGTGCTACAGTTATACTTTCAAAATACTAGCTATAGGATACCTGGATTAGATGTAAATCGATTACGAAATGTGCTCGGAGAACTGGGAATTGTGGGTGAGTGTAAAGAAGAAATCAACATAGAGAAGGAAACGAAACCCCAACTCAATGAAGACAAACGCCGCAAGTTGGCTGATATTGCAGAAGTGCTTGCGGGGCAAGACATAATCGGCGTACCAGGAGATGAACGCTTTCGGGAAATCTGTAAATATTGGCCGGATGCCAGTATCTACAAAGTGCTAAAGAACAGTTGGTGTGCTGCGTTCGTGTACCACAGCTGCAGACAAGCAGGATTTCTTTTGCCGATTCGGTATCCGAATGGGATTCATCGGTTCGCCGGCGTTGGTGCGTGGTTGGAGTGGGCTCAGTTACCCGAGACCGGGTTCTTCCATCATGACGAGCAGAATGGGTTTACGCCTCAACGCGGGGACATCGTCATCTACGATAAGCTTCTATCTGATCACTCGCATGATCATATTGGTATTGTTCTTTCTAGCAACGAGAAAGAAATTTTGGTAGCAGAGGGCAACAGGGATAATAAAAATTACTCTAGCATTTTTTACAGAGAGAGAAGTCATCGTATTCTTGGCTATATCCGTATTGACAACAGTTATCAATATCATTTCAGCGGGGACTATAATCCGCTCTAACATGGAGGTGCATGATTGAGCTTGAATATAACAGGTATCCGATATGAACGCTACACTGGAAAAGATTATAATGTCGCAAGAGAATTATTAAGCTATGACATCGACGCGGGTGAAGAAATTCTTCTGTTGCTTGCTAAAAAACCGGAATTATTTATTAACGTATATATTGAGGATAAGCTTGTTGCACTAGCACAAGTGAACGAGCCTTCAACGCAGTCCTACTTAACTGTGTTTGTTGCTCCTCAGTTTCGTAGGCAAGGAATCGGTTCTGCAGCGGTAAAGTATGCTGAAACCAAATTACGGGCGGGTGGAACCCAAAAAGTAAGAAGCTCTTATCGGGCTGGTCATCAATCATCTCTTGCGTTTGCGCGCAAGCTCGGTTATGACAATTATTTTTCATCGACTTTTATGCAGCGAACCGGCGATTCCTTTCCCCTGGAGGAGCTTCCGGTGAGGCAGTACTCTGACGAAGACTATCTTATCAGTCAGTCGCTGTATGCCACAGCTTTTCATGAAATGCGCGTCCGTGTCAGGTGCTTTCCCGATTCTGTGATTGCCCAGCCCAGTGAAAAAGAGCGAAGAGCATGGAAAGAGGATGCGGGAGACCGATTTGTCTATGAATTAAAAGGGGAAATCGTCGCTTATAGCCATCTTTCTGATCATGTACTAAGTAGTATTTCCGTCCGTACTGACTTGCAGGGGCTTGGGATCGGAAGAAGATTTGTTATCTTTTTATGCAATGAAATCTATCGACGGGGCAGTGAAAAAGTTGATCTTTGGTGTGTTTCCGAGAATTATGCCAGAAGCCTGTATGATAGCCTTGGCTTTAAAGAAAAGTATATTACGGAATTTCTACAGAAAACGCTGTGATTTTTGTCTTACTTATGATGGAGAACGAGTAAACGTTACTTAAATAGGGATCGCCGGCTGCAGCGCAGTCAGACGATCCCTATTTTGCTGAAGTAACGGGCAGGACGGAAGTTACTGGTAGAAATTAAATGGGCGCTTAGATTATTTTTGGTGTTGTAGATCAGTACATCTTGTATAATAATTAGCATAATGATGTGAAAATATCATTTGAAAATTTTCAAGGTTGATAGAGTTGAAACGTAAGATATCTTGGAATAATTCTGAACTGAACAAATAAAGGGGATAAAAATGAACCAAGAGGATGTCAAGCAACGTATTAAAGATTTCCAGCAGGCAGATGGAGTGCACCCTCTTATTTGCGGACTCAATAGTAAACACGAGAAATTATACCCTAAGGTTCTTGAACAAGGGTTGGTTCTTCTTTGCCCTAATTGCAATTACACTCAGACGTACATCCCCGATCTCTTCTTCGATGATGGTTTTTATGAGTGGTTGCGGGGCATGAAGAGATTGATTTAGGGAGAAGAGATATAAGCTGCACGACGACACAAACATTAGTACTTACAAATCCCCGTTAATCGGGGATTTTCTATTTCAAAGCACCTATGTTTGTGTCGCGAGGCCACGAAACAAGCATACATACATAATACAGTCACCTAAAAATTGGAACATTTTTCAACTTAATTCCGTCTAAGTTTATGAGGTGGAGGACGATGGGAATAGGACAATTATTATGGAGAATCATTTTAAGTACATTCATTTTGGGTTGTTCAACTAGCACAAATAAAGAAAGTAAACCACATGAAAATTTGGAACCAGTGCAAATCGAACGAGCAGTGACTATCAACCCGAAAATAGAAAATGAATTACAAAAAATGAAAGATGAACAATTAAAATCAGTTTCAGGACTCTTTAAACCATCATTAGAAGTGCTAAAAGTGGATGGGACAATAAAACTTAATTTTTATCTTCAGAATGTTTCAGGTAAAGAACAACAAATTTCATATGCGTCAGGACAAAAGTACGATATTTTTATTTACAATGAGCAGAATGAAGAGATTTATAAATGGTCTATTAATAAAGCGTTTACCCAGGCTCTAATTGTAAGGAATTTTATAAAAGATGATAAGCTTAATTTTAATGAGGAATGGAACTTAAAAGATAATAAAGGCAATTTAGTACCACGGGGGAAATATACAATTGAAGTTAAAATAATGATAAATGTAAAATCTGAAACAATTAATCCAGATGACCTAACTGCTAGAACAATATGTGAAATTAGTTAATATGTAACTGCTTCATTTATCTAACGAGAAACGATAGCACAATAAACAGGGAGTAGACTGCCGTGGCAGCCGCTCCCTGTTTTCATTCATGTAACGGGCAGTAGAGCGTAATGGAATGAATATTTATCATCATCTCAGTTTCTTCTTCCCAATAAAATCAAAGGGAATATAAAGCTGCTTTGCATACCAAAATATAAAATTATTACAAAAAACAATTTATAAAATTACATTTTAATAAAAATTCATCAGCGTATAATTCGTTACATGAGATCGCGTTATAAGATTTTTGCTCAAACTATTTCGTAGGAGGTTATCTTGTTAAAAATTAGGCAGGAGAGGGACGATACAAATGAAAGCGGTTGTAGAAACCACTAGAGAGAATATCCAAATAAAGAAAAAGAACAGTATCCTACATAGCGTAAAAAGAGATTCACTTTTATATCTACTCTTACTGTTGCCAATGGCGTATATCTTCATATTTCGATATGCACCGATCTATGGCGTGTTGATGGCCTTTCAGGATTATAACATTTTTGAGGGAATTAGCGGGAGTGAGTGGGTTGGGCTTGATGTCTTCAAATTCATTTTTGAACAAAATAGTTTTTACCGTGCGCTTACCAATACGCTCGTGTTGAATCTTCTGGATTTGGTAGCGGGGTTCCCTGCACCCATCATCCTGGCCATTTTGTTGAGTGAAATCCGGTATGTCCGATTTAAAAAAGTGACCCAAACCATTCTATATTTACCGCACTTCTTATCCTGGATCATTATTGGCGGTATGGCCTACCTGCTATTTTCCTCAGGTGGGATGGCGAATACAGTTTTATCTAGCATCGGGATTGGAAAAATTGAGTTCCTTTCTCAAAAAACGAATTGGTTGATCATGTATGTAGCTATTGGAGTATGGCAAAGTGTTGGCTGGGGTACCATTATCTATTTGGCTTCCATCATTGGCATCAATAAGGAGTTATATGAGGCGGCAGATATCGATGGCTGCAGCAGGGCTCGTAAAATATGGCATATTACTTTGCCTGGGATTAAGCCTACCATTGTTATTTTGCTAATTTTACAAATCGGCAAGATGATCTCGATCGGGTTTGATCGGCCCTTTGTGATGGGGAATTCACTGGTAAATGAGTACTCCGATGTCATCAGTACCTATGTATATCGGATTGGAGTGGCATCTGGCGATTTTTCGCAGGCAACAGCGGTTGGACTATTTCAATCGGTTGTGGGGTTAATCTTTTTAGTGGCAGCCAATTACATTGCCAAAAGAATTGGTGAGCAGGGAATTTGGTAAGGAGTGTGAGTTTGTTGCGTAGAAAAAAAAGAATCAGTTTCACGGAGATAAGTATTATTTTGTTCATAACTGCTGTATCAATTACTTGTTTAGTTCCATTTTTGTATATGATTGCGCTTTCCCTTAGCTCAAATGATGCCATTATCTCTCAGAAGGTCGGACTTTGGCCGGTAGGCTTCACACTTGAAACCTACAAAACAATTCTAAGCGATGTTGAAATGCTTTATACAATGGGGTACACGATTGTGCTGACCATTGTCTACACACTTGTTTGTATGTTTTTAACGATCTGTGCAGCGTATCCGCTTACAAAGCAAAGGTTAAAGGGAAGAAGCTTTATTTTAACCATTCTAGTATTCACCATGTATTTTAGTGGAGGTTTAATACCTAGCTATCTGCTTGTAAAAAATCTGCATTTGATGAATACGATGTGGAGCTTAATTTTGCCAGGCGCTATGAGTGTTTTCAATTTAATTATCCTAAAAACCTTTTTTGCATCACTTCCGGAAAGTTTGGAAGAATCGGCCTCGATTGACGGTTGTAGTGATCTTGGGATCCTAATACGAATTGTTCTTCCGCTATCTTTGCCTTCTATCGCAACGTTAAGTCTCTTTTACGCAGTGGACAGATGGAACGGTTTTCAGGATGCGCTATTCTATATAACTGATAAGAACCTGTACCCGATGCAATTAAAGCTGTACCAAATCATCACTGCGAACCAACAGCTCGATAGCCAGCAAGGTGAAGGCAGTATGGGGGCTTATATTGTTCCTGAGGCATTGAAAGCGGCAAGCGTGATGTTTGCAACCATTCCAATTTTAGTCGTTTACCCGAAACTTCAGAAATATTTTGTGGATGGTGTCATGACGGGGGCAATTAAGGGATAATCAGGCAGTTTGAAGGGTGGTGGTTATGGGAGCAATGAGGTAGGATGGATAATAATAATTTCGATTTTAGGGGCACTACGGAAAAGTTAACTACTTTGTTAAAAAAGATATAAGGAGAGGTCACAAAAATGAAAATCAAAAAAATGTTGGCTGTACTACCGGTTTCGACTCTATTAATAAGTGCTTTAACAGGTTGTGGAAGCGATAGTAATAAAGTAAGCTCATCAGCATCACCAGCAGCTTCAACTGCAGCCGCAACGGCAGCTCCAACTCCTTCAGGTTCTCCGGTTACACTAACGGTTGAGGTATTTGACAGAGGTATACAGGGGCAGCCAGATCTGAACAATAATACGTGGACTCGATATATTAATGATAATTTTGGCAAACAGAACAACGCGATTGTGAAATTTGTTCCAGTACCTAGATCTCAAGAAATTGACAAGCTTAATGTAATGATGGCAGCAGGTGAGGCACCCGATCTCTCATTTACGTATGACAGTCCTACCGTATCTAGATACGCTAAATCGAATGGTATTGTTCAATTGAATGATTTATTGGCTAAGAGTGGCAAAGAATTAACGAATTATTTGGGTAAGACGGTTCTTTCATATGGAATGTTTGATGGTAAACAGATGGCCATTCCTGCTAAAAGAACTTCACTAGCATGGAATGGTATGTTTATTAGAAAGGATTGGCTCGATAAATTAGGGATGCCTGTTCCTACGACGAGGGATGAATTATATAATACGTTAGTTGCATTCCGAGATAAAAATCCGGGAGGCGTAAGTGGCGTTATCCCTTGGGTATTTGCTGCAACTGGTTTGAATTATTCCTATGGAAATTTAGGTGAATCTTTCTGGGGGAAACAGTCGGAGGAAGAATTTGTTACAGCTCCTAGCTCAGGGGGAGCTGCATACAGCTGGTTAAGACCTGGAAACAAAGATGCGATGAAGTTCCTGAACAAGCTTTACAATGAAAAATTAATCTCCCCTGATTTTGCTTTAGACAAAACAGCCAAACAAGCCGATGCTGACCTTACCAACGGTAAAGCAGGATTCGTCGTTGCAAACTGGGATTATCCGTTAAGGCAAAATATCAGTCAGCCATTAAAAGCAAATGTGCCTACCGCAAACTTTGTACCCATTGACGCTTTTAAGGATTCAGATGGAAAATATAAAAAACTCGCATATAACGAAAATGGCGTCAATGTCTTTATTCCGAAGACCAGTAAAAATGCAGAGCTGGCTATTAAATACTTAAACTGGATGTCCGACCCGAAAAATTTATTCTTCCTTCAATATGGTGTAGAAGGCGTTAACCACAAGATGGTGAATGGGATTCCGCAGGTTATTAATCAAACAGGGGATAATATGCAAACGAGTTATCTAAATCTTGATTATACACTCGTTGTAAATGGTGTGGAGCTTGGTGATCAGCAGAAGAATATAAAAGCATTAGCTGCAACGGCGCCTGGATTTGAAGATCTTGCAGAAAAATCATACAAAATCAATACGACGGATACGTACACCAATTTCTTCTTTGATACGCCAAATGAGGCCAATATTAAATTCGGCAAAACACTCGGGGATATGAATAAACTAATGACGGATAAACTGATTGTCTGTAAGCCTTCAGAATTTGATGCCTTGTATGATAAGTTGGTTGCAGAATTCCAGGCAGCAGGCGGGCAGGCTGTAACGGATGAAAATGTGAAAATCTACAGAGCCATGAAAGCAAATAAGAAGTAATTAAAAGAACATTTACCATGCATATAAGCCGTTGTCTAATCAACGGCTTATATGCATGGAAAGTAAACTAGAAAAGAGTTGGATCTGATTGGAGGACATACTGTTTAATACAAAATAAATGTGGAAAAGAAGGTAATATGATGACTGAAAATGGCATGCATGTAAAAACGGGGGTCAGAAATTATATTTCAATAATCTTAATGGTTTCAATGATGCTTAGTGTAATTGGTGTCGGGGCAACAGGAGTAAGCCAGCCTGCGTACGCGGCCACAACAACAGCAACAGCAAGTGTTGACGTAAATGCTAATGTTACGGGTAACAAAGTCTCGCCACTTTTAATAGGTGCATTCGTTGAAGACCTTCATAATGAAGTGGATGGGGGATTATACGCAGAGAAGGTTATTAACCGCTCATTTGAATTTAATTCCGGTGACGGGGGGACATATAATCATCCCTTAGGAGGATGGATACAGCTTTACCGTGATGGCGGAGCAGGAACCATTACAGTGGAAAACGCCAGCCCTCTGAACTTTGTAAATACGCATTATGTGCATTTTAATGTTACTACAGCAGGAAATGGCGTCGGATTATCCAATGGCGGGTGGTATGGATTTGCTGTAACATCCGGAACTACCTATAACTATTCACTTTATGCCAAAAGAGGATCAAATTACAACTCATCCATAACGATAGGAGTAGCTAGTCAATCAGGCACTAATTATGGTACCGCTACCATTAATTCTATAACGACGGATTGGGTTAAATATACAGGTAGCATTACTATCAATACCACGGATGCCAATGCCAAATTGGTTGTATTGGCGAAAGGAACGGGCGATGTATATCTGGACTTTATTTCGGTATTTCCTAGTGTAACCTATAAAAATCGTCCGAATGGCGTTAGAGCAGACCTAGGAGCTGCCCTTGAGGAATTGCATCCTAGTTTTCTGCGCTTTCCAGGTGGGTGCATCATCCATAGTTCTTATTACCAATATAATTGGAAGGATCAAATAGGTCCTATTGAAGGGCGTAAGGAGTACAACAACTCGCAATGGAATATGTATGAGACGACAGACCATATAACAAATGGTTTTGGCATGTATGAGTATCTACAGTTAAGTGAAGACATCGGAATGGTTGCCGTACCCGTCCTTCCAGTTGGTGTCACACACCTTGCCGGTGCTCTAGACCCTAATAGTCCGGAAATGGCTCAACTTACACAAGATGCACTGGACTTCGTAGAGTTTGCCAACGGCAGTGCTACTTCAACATGGGGGGCCAAACGTGCCGCTATGGGACATCCAGCACCGTTTAACATTCAGTACCTCAATCTCGGGAATGAGGAGCATGACAGCACGAATGCAAGAGCAGATATTACCAAAATATATAATGCTGTTCACGCTGCATATCCTGCGCTCAAACTGATTGTAACCGCAAGTGACTCACACTCCCTCTATAACTTTAGCACGAATTTGGGTGCGTTTGGCGTGGATGACCACTATTATTTTAACCAAGGTAGTCTTGGATGGATCGAGTTCATTAATGGCTATGATCGTTCCAGACCACAGGTCATGTTAGGCGAATATGGCTCCAATATCAGGGATGGTAAAATTATTGATGCGCTTGATGCAGCTAAAGATAAAGCCGTATTCGAGAAAAATGGGGATATTCTAAACATGTCCGCCTTTACAGGGTTAAGAAAAGTAATGGATTTTGATAATCTGAATGTGTTTAAAACGAATTATTACCACGCTGAGAAGATGTGGAACACAAATTTGGCCGACTATAATGTTAATTTCAGACAATCAGGAGATTCCAATCTTGTGGTTGTAGCAGGCAAAGATACAGAAACCGGTGATTTAATTCTAAAGCTTATTAATAATAGCGCGAATGTTATCAACAGTACGGTTGCAATCAATGGCATGACGAATATTTCCCCTACTGCAAATGTGACGTACTTAAAACCAAAAATTGCAGGGAATAAGGATGCCAGAGATAGTAGATACCTAAATGGGAATGATTATGGGCTGAGTACAGATTTAAATGAAGTTGATACAGGAACAACCACGACGAGCGTAAGTGGTAATCAAATCAATTATTCATCAGAAGCTTATTCCTTCTCAACGATTCGAGTTCATGGTACGATTTCTTCTGACGGTGATCTGATCTATGAAACAGAAAACTTTAACGGTGGAGCTAACATAACGGCGGGTCGTGCATTAACACTTATATCCGAGCTTGCCGGTCCAAGTAATGACCACTGGAGTAGTGCTGATTTACAAGCGGTGAATGAATATGTTCAATATAATAACGTGAACATTGCGACTGCGGGTACCTATAATATGAAGATTGGCGTTAAAAAGGGTCCTAACCGAGCCATTACCCAATTATCTATTGATGGCATCAACAAAGGTTCACTTATTGACGCGTATGCTTCTGCAGTGTCCTATCAAGAGGTTGATTTGGGTACAATGACGTTAAGTGCTGGTATGCATAGCTTTAGGTTTACAGCAACGGATAAGAATGCAGCTTCTACAAGTTATGCGACAGCTGTCGACTATTTCAAACTTGATAAAGTTACAACTTCATATGTCGATGATGACTTTAACAGCACGACCACAGGTAATCCGCCTTCGGGATGGGTCCTAGACACAACGGTAGGTACAGTAACTGTACAGAATGTGCCAGATTCTTCTGATAAGAGTGTATTGCTTAGTAAATCTGACACTACCCTAGGAAAAAAGACGTCCATGTATAAGACGTTTGGTCCAGCAAGTGGTACTGTTTCAGTAGAAGCAAGAGTCAGAAGAGATGCTACGACAAATTGGTGGAGTTTGCCTTATATCTATAGCAGTAATGGAACTGCGGCACAAACGCTTGCATTTGATAATGGCAATATTAAGGTGAACAGCAATGGAACATGGCAAACGGTACAAACTTTTACAGCAGGTACATGGTATGCTCTGAAATTAGTAATAAATACGGATACAGATAAATTTGATTTGTATATCAATGGTGTTCAGAAGCTAAGTCAGGTTGCACTTAGAAGCGCTGTTACAGATATAAGCAAAATAGAATTCTATGCAGCAGATGCTAACACAGGTACTACCTATGTGGATAATGTAAAGATTTATAAGTAGGATAAAATGTTCAGCAGTAGAGCTTTAAACCTAGGCACTAGCCTAGGTTTCTTTGCTTTTTATAAAAAAACATGAATAATTACAAAATTAATTTATAAAAATACATTTTATTAATCTCAATTTAGCGTATTATTATTAACAAGAAAATTTTACAATGATTAACGATCATGGAGGTACTTATGTATAGAGTAATTATTGTAGATGATGAGCCTTGGGCGATAAAAGGAATACGCAATGCCTTTAACTGGCAACAATACGGGTTCGAAATCATAGGTCAATTTACAAGTGCCCATAAGGCAATTGAGTTCATATCCGAGGAATCGCCTGATCTAGTCTTTACAGATATTAGAATGCCTGATATTTCTGGTCTTGACCTTATGAGAATGACGAAAGATATGGGATTGGATGTTGATTTCGTTGTTGTAAGCGGTTTCGCTGAGTTTGCTTATGCGCAGGAGGCCATCAGATATGGTGCGTTGGATTATTTTCTCAAGCCCTTAGATATTGAGTTGGCAGATCCCTTAATTGAAAAGCTGGCCTTGCATTTCTCCAAGAAGCGAGGCATTCGAAATAACCTTATTTTAGAAGCGCTTACGGCACCAGATAAAAGTGAATTAAAACGTTTAATGCCATTTTTTGAAAGCACATCAGACGATTATTGGCGTGTCGTTATCGTGTATGCCGATAGTGAGAAAAAGGAAGGTCAAGCCATTAAGTTTGGCGATATTGGACATACCTTAGAAGTTGAATTTGGCTCAAGAAAGACACTGTACATTCTCAAAAGTGATAAGAGATCAGAGTTGGATGTACAATTGGATGCTGCACTATTCACAGGTTTGAATATAAAATCAATAGGAATCAGCTCCATTTCTACGAATTACGATCAAATGGCCAAGTTAATCAAGGAAGCCGATCTTGCAGCTTCACAAACATTTTTGAATGAAGAAAAAGGGATATTTGAATACGAACCAAAGCTTAGTTTGGTCAATCCATTTATAGATAGCATTGCTTCTAGTATGAAAGAGAAAAATTTTGGAGACATGGATGACATCATTCAGAAAATGAAGGTTGTCTTCACCTTTCATCATTTAGGTATGGGAGAAGTCGTTTATTTATGGAATCAAGTGGTGAGCAGCTTGGTTGGCACCTATTACGAAGAGTTGAAGGACATGGAGCTTGATTTCCTCAATTACTCTGAACTGAAAGAGCGATTCGAAAACTTTGAGTCCTTAGGCAGCTTTTTAAATGACATTTTCAACTACTTAAAGCAACTAAACGGCCAGTCCATGCATGAAAATGATAAGAACGCTTATTTTACCCAAATGGTGAAATACATCGACAATCATTATCAGGACGAGTTATATCTGAAAGATTTATCTGTCAAATTTCTGATCAACCAAGTATACTGCTGCCAACTGTTCAAAAAGGTTTTAGGCAAAACCTTTTCAGAATATGTAACCGATTTGAGAATCAAAAAAGCTTGTGAACTATTGAAAAGATCAGAGTTATCCATTGAAGAAGTTGCAACAAAAGTAGGATATTTGGATTACTATTATTTCAATAAAGTGTTTAAGAAGCAATGTGGGATAACACCTACGAAATTCAGAAAGAGTTGACTGGAGTGGGGACTTTGCAGATTAGTAGACTCAAGCTTAAACATCAGATCTTACTGATCTTATTATTTTCGATTTTCATATTTACCGTCATGGAATTCTATTCCTACTATAGCTTTTATAATTTAACCCAAAAGAGAGCTGTCAATTATGGGGATACGATCATAGAACAAACTTCCCAAAAGATCGATTCCGTTTTTAACGATATTAAAGTCAGTACAAACATAGCTGTTGATAATAAATGGGTACAGGAATTTACCATTGTAGATGATGATTATAAAAGGAGTTTTGAAATTGGTACTTATGTCATTGACCTCATTGAATATATGAGGTTGTTTAATTCGTATTTGAATGGCATTGTGATTACGGATAATCAAGGAAGAAAAATTTCCAGTTTAGCGACTGCCAACGGTGATATTACGTTTTCAAATCAGTACAATTATTTTATTAATTCTTTTAAAAATGAGAGTGAGACCATTGGTAAAGGGAAATTTACAAACCTATTAAAGGACGAAAAAACAGGAAATGAATATTTCTTTTATATAGCACCCATCGTTGAGGCGATTGGCGGGGTTCAATTTTCTAAAAAGACAGGTTATTGTTCCGTAATGGTGAATATGGAAAAGATCCAAGAACTTGTGGAAAATACCGAATTGACGCCTAACTCAGCTTTGTATATCCTAAACAATCGAAATGAGGTTGTTGCGTCAAATAATGCAAAATTTCAAGGTGATTTATTTAAGGATATTCTTTCCGTAGATAGCCAAAGCTTAACCAATGGGGTAAAAACCCAAATCAATGGAGAAGATGTCATCGTTCAGGCAAAAGGCTTAAGGCAGGCGGACGAGTGGCGGATCGTCAGTATGATTCCGGTGCATGAACTGACAACGGACATGAATGCGATTAAAAATATTAGCATTATCGCAGGAATTGGTATCATTGTAAGTATGATGATTCTGGGGTACTTTTTCTTGAACAATCTGACTCGACCCGTGATGGGGCTTATCTCAGATATGAAAAAAATGGGTAATCGCGAGAGGGGATTTCGGGTGAAGGTACGTTCAACCAATGAAGTTGGCGTTCTGGCCTATGATATTAATAGGATGATTGACAATATGGAAGTGATGACGAGTAATGTTATGGATACCCAAGCAAGATTATATGAGGCTGAATTGAGCAAAAAACAAGCGGAGTTTGCTGCCTTACAAAGTCAAATTAACCCGCATTTCCTTTATAATACTTTAAATTGCATTAGTAGTATTGGTCTAGAATACGGTAGTAAGGAAATCGCGATGATTACGTCAAGTATGTCCAAGATTTTTCGATATAGTATTGAAAAAAGCGAACTCGTCCACATAAGCGAAGAAATTCAATGTATTAAAGCCTATCTCAATATTATTTCCATTCGATATGAGAACAAGTACTCATTGGAAGTTAAAGTTGATGATAAGCTATTAGGTATGAAAACACCTAAAATGATTTTGCAGCCTATTGTGGAAAATTCCGTCTATCATGGACTCGAAAGTATGGACGAAGGAGGACAACTTTGTGTAAGCGGCCATATCGACGAGAATGGAGATATATGTTTTCAAATAGCGGATACGGGGAAAGGGATAGGTCAAGATGAGCTGGAACGCATGAAAGCGAAGCTGAATAAGGCCTATGCGGAGAGAGTGCAAAACAGTTTGGAAGGGAAAAGTATCGGTCTTTCCAATATCAATAATAGGATAAAGCTGCTATTTGGGGAAAGTTATGGGGTAGAGATCGAGAGTCAGGTTGGGAAAGGAACGACTGTGATTGTTAAGATTCCATCTATAATGAATTGAAGGTAAAATAGCACAAACAGAACCCGCCAAAGATAGGCGGGTTCTGTTGCGTAAATCATTTAACACGCCCGGATCCGCACAGCGGCCTGCGGCATGCAATCGGTAATGCGCATTTCTACACCACCACAGTTGTTAATCGTCCAGTGCACTCTACACCCTGTTCCCTCAACTTCATAGTGCACGCCGTCTGCCATGTTGACCACGATGCTGAAGGCTTGTTCGGCTCTACTTGCATAGCGAAATTCCGCCTGATACGCCGTATAGCTTACGTTAAAGGACTGCTGTAGCATCCAAACATTAAAACCAGTGGAAACTTTGCCAAGTTGGTAATAAGCAGCAAACCAATTGATGACTGGAGCCGACAAACCGCCGAATTGATGCCATCCTGCGCCTCGACCTGTTTGCACGATAAAGTGCTCATAACAGTTGTAGGTGGCCTCGGTCTCACGCTTCCATAACTCTAAAGCGGTTTCCGCAATTCGGAAAGCAAGATCGGAGTAACCCAAATCGAGCATGGTTTTCCAGAAAAACCATTGATGCGGCATCCAAACCGCACCGTTCCAATAGCCATCCGCCTGATAATAAGGCGCGCTTTGATCAACGGTGGACAGGCCGATTGGCGTCCATAAACGTTTTTCGTCAAACAGCGCAGCAACTAGGCGATCCGCACGCGATTTGGTACAGATGCCGGCTACTAGCGGGTAAAGCCCATCCATCCCCATGTTGTAATTGGCCCCGGAGCTGTGCCGTAGAGGGCCTTCTGGCTCACCCTGCTCGCTATGCACGACATAGCCGTAATAACCGGCTTCTTCATCCCACGCATGCTTCTCCAAAGCATGACTCCATCGTTCTATATCCTGCTCGTATTCCATTATGTCTTCCTGCCAATTCTCCGACATTGCGGCAGCCATTTTCAGAATTTTAGCAATACGAATGGCCTGGCTCGTTGTCACAATAGGGGCAACGGTTGCTTCCAGCGTTTGCGCATGCACATATTTTTGCGGCGGATAGTCGTCCCACCCCCCGGAATTATAGAAGTAATCCCATGTCTTAAGTAGTCCGGAGCGCAGTGTGCCAGTAGTAGACCCGCTAATTTTCCCGGCTAGGAACAAGTAATATTGACGTAATCGCGGATAAAAATGATGCAAGAAGGCGAGAGACTGCCCTTGGTTCCACAGCTCAAGAAACACATAATGCTGCACGGGCACTGGGCTGCCATGATGAATGAAGGCAGCCTGGCGGTCACCAGGTTCTGTCATATACGCGTTCAAGCAATCTATTGCGCGACCTGCATGCAAATCGGAGAACCCGAGTGCGATAAACCCTGAATCCCATGTATATAGGGAATCCCACCAGCGCCCTGGCGTACTGTGGCGAATATACCTGCGTTTGGTGTAGACAGGGAAGACTGTATTGGTTAGCAGCGTAGCTCGCATAAGTTGCTGGCTAAACGCATAGGTGTCACCGGTACCATAGGAGGGAGGCGGAATTAACTTCGCACGTTCAGCTTGATAAATGGCTTCGCAATTGTCATAGTCTAGCGAAACCGCTGTTAGGGAGGCAAGCACTTCTTCGTACGTCCCAGAGCAGACCATGCCATGAAGGATCTTCGAAGAAGCGGGTTCGACATGAATGGGACGCATGAACACATTCGTAAAGTGACCCTTGCCATTACCTTGCAAGACGGCATCAACGTGATTGTGCACCGTATGGCGGGCATACCGATCCAGTTCGTCGTTTTTGTATTCTCGTATCTCTACATTGGGGTAGTTCCACAAAAGGCCGTAATGATACGGGCAATCTTTATATCGGAGGATCAGGCTGCCAGGAACAGGCCCTTCCAGTAATTCAGGCTCGATGTGCCAGGGGCGGTCGACAAAGACAACTTCCTCGCAAGCGTCGTGCTCGAACAGTGTAAAGCCGTCCAGCACCAAGGGGCCGGAGCCGCAAGCAGATAAGGAGAGTGTGAAGTCTCCTGCTGCAAGCATCCCGATCGGTAGACGGGCAACCCTCAGGGAGTTGGAAGTCACTACATCGAATCGGTATGTCTGATGTCCAATTTGAAGCTCAAGCTCCCCGCTTTTCTCCGTTTGGTAGCGCAGCAAAAACACGCCGTTTTTCAAAGGCTCTGCGAGGTTTATCTCATAACGCAGCAAGTCCCCTTCGTCGGCACCGAAGTTGCATCCTATTGCGGACCCCCCCGTATAATGCTGGCCTCGAATTTCACCCCTAAGAAAACCGTCATAGACCAAGCCGTCCGACGGTCGTTGGCGTGCGAAGTTCAATTCGCTATAATCTAGCGCATCTACCCACACTGCGCCCTCGGGCAGCTGCGCATCCGCACATATCTGTACGTCGCCGTGCCCGAGAAGGCGAGGCGGCTGAAGCGAAGCCATCCAGTGCAGTACCAAGTTTTGCGGATGCTCGGATTGGTTCACGAAGGATACTCGAATCAGACGGCACTGATCGGCGATATGGCTGAAGGAAATGTCGGTATAGACTTGATCTTTCCATTCAAGCTCATGGCGGTGGGAGAAGAAGCTGTAATCCGCCGTTGCCTCCCATGGATGATAGCCAGATTCCCACAGCACGCTGGGAATATCCATTTTTCTCCTGTAGAAGCCAGGCATTAAACTAAGATCAAAACGCAAGCCTCGCGCTTGATCGCTGATATGGGAGATACCCATGTATTGTTTGGTATAAGGTCCCCAAGCAGGCAGTCTAAGATCATGGTCACCCAGGAGTGTCTCGATCTCATGCATTGTCTATCGCTCCTTCGAAATGTAGGCTTTCTCTTTATTTTAAAATATTACCTACCAAAATGCCTCTTGATATAAGCTTCAATTATCTTGAAAACGGACATTCATGATATGATGGGAATAACAATTGAAGTGCAGGAGGATCCCCGTGCCAGTGAATCTGACAGCTTACGATAAAGAGCATGTGGATTATGCAGATCCACATTTCCGGATTAAAATATGGACCATAGATTATCCTAGCCAACCATCCGAGCAATATGGTCCCTGGCACTATCATGAAGAGGTGGAGTTGATCGCTGTGCTGCAAGGCACCCTGACGATGGAAACACCACATCTCAGCTATAATCTGCAAGCTGGTAATGTGGTGATATTTGGCTCCAATGAGCTGCACAGATCCCATAAAGATGGGCATGACGATCTGCTGTATATCGTCTGCCATGTGGATATGGCAGCTTTTATGGATCCATCCTTGCTTCCGTATCTCGCCGCTTTTACCGGCCGCTCGGCCAATTTAACACAGTTCAATGAAACGCTGCGCGAATATCCAGCAAGCGTACAGGTCATTCACAAACTTATCCATGAGATGCTGCTCGATATGACGAGACAACAGCGGGGCTACGAGCTCTCTGTCAATGCTAGCTTGAAAAAGCTCATGTACACGTTAATTCAGATTGACGATGCCCACATCATAAAACCGATGGATCCACAGTTAGCGGAGAAATTGCGTCCTGCACTTGTCTATATTGAACAACAGTTGGAAAATTATTTCCAAATTTCGGATATAAGCAGCAAGCTGAACTATAATAGCAGTTATTTTGCCAAGCTGTTCAAAAAAGGAATGGGGATGACGTTTACGTCCTACGTCCAGATGCGCCGAATGAAACGAGCAGAGCAGCTCTTGCTAACAGAGGCGTGGTCTGTAACTGAAATTAGCGGCAAAGTAGGGTTTACTAGTCCAGCCCAGTTTTATCAATTATTTAAGAGACATTTCGGCTGCTCGCCGAGGCAGTTTGTTGAGAAACGGACCCTCCCTAAACTTTAAAGGGCCTCGCTTGTAAGGGAGAAATTGGTACAGAATCTTCCGTGTATCAAGAGAGTCCAATGGGAGCATTCCAAAGAGAGATTAGGCCAATATTGGAAGCTGCTATAAACAAACAATTTCCGAATAATGATAATGGGGATACGTTTGCTGAGCAGGCAGTGATTTATTACGACGATGAAGATGAAAATAACATTCGCAAAGAGCTTGAAGATAAATTCAGAAAAAAAGTAGTTTTTAAGAAATCAAGATATAAACCCAAATATCTTCGTGATATGGCAACAGAAATAAATGTTTACTTATTCTCTATAAGGAACAATACGGATATTAAAATTGAAGTTCAAAAATAATGAGTTACATCCAGCGGCATTTTAGAAAGGTAGATCACATCAATCGCTACTCAGATTCAACTATTGTAAAACGAGACATAAAAAGGATCATGGCTGCATCGCAGTCGATGATCCTTTTTTACTAATCATTAACAATGTACTTTGATCTCGCTTGAATGTTAACATAAGATTGGTTGATGTGTTTTTGCAACAGAACGTTAACCTATACGATATTAGTTTAGCATCTAAGAAGGGAATTCCCAAATGAAAACTTGTTTGAAATTCATGGCAACAGTGATACTGTCTGCCACGTTATTCTGCGCAAACTTGAATACAATACAAGCATCCGCCATTAATTTTAATGATGTATCGACCAGTTTTTGGGGATATTCGAATATTCAATGGGCTGTCGAAAATAACGTTGTAGATGGATATCCTGATCGTTCATTTAAGCCGAATCAAAATGTGGAACAGGCAGAATTTATTGCTATGCTTAACCGCGCATACCAGCCAACTGATTTTGATCCTACGTCAGAAACGGGAGAATGGTCGGTACCCTATATTCGATATGCCAATAAAATGGGATGGAAAGTTGTAACTCCCTCATCTTTAGGAGGGCATTCAAGTTCTGTATATTTAAATAGGGGAATGGTTGCGCAATATCTTGCGAACGCTACCGGTAAAAACTACAATATGGATGATTCCATCCAATACCTGCTTGATCTTGGGCTCTCCGATGGCAAGACCGATAAAAGCATTAGCGGTTTTCAAAAGAGCGATGAAGTAACTCGCACGGAAGCGATTACGTTTATTCAGCGCTTGAAAACACAATTGAATTTACTTCAAGTAAGTCCTTTGACCGAAGAAAAATATGACTGGGTTAGAGATTTAATATCTGATGATTTTAAGCTTGTTTATGATTTTCAGAAGAAATATACGACACAAATGGATGAAATCAGATGGAGATTATTTACGAATAACGATCTCAATGAAATTGGATATTATTATTTAGATCATGGGAATAAGGTAGACACCATTCAATATGTTTATGTTTTTAAAGTAGAAAATGATAAAACATTATTACTTGAAAAGAACTTAAAACAGTTGATGGGTGATGGTGTTAGTTTCAAAAGAGTGAAGAATAGCATGAATGATCTTCTAAAGATTCAAGAACGCGCACTACAAAAAATGCTTGACAATCATCTTAAACCACAAGAATTTGAACTCTATATCGATGTTTTTACAAATAAAGTTGTAATTAAAGGGGAAGTTTCAGAAGCTTTCGAATCAGAGTTGATTAAAATATTAGGAGCGGAAAATATTGATGTAGAGTATAAAGAAAATGTCGCTTTGCAAATTGGATCCATTTGAATAAGATGGTGGACTTGATCATTTATCCAATGGCGGTTCATTGGCAGCGAAATATTCAGCAACATAAAAAACCAAAAGAGATGACAATTATGTCATCTCTGTAATCAATAACTCGAATAATATGGAGTCAATTTGCTGGTCAAAGCAACTGTCAAAAGTGATTTTTCACTAAAAAGTGATTTCGTTACTAATTTTTGTCGGTGTTTAATCCCAAAACTTGATTTTATATATAGTTCCGTTGTAGAGAGCAATGTTAAACTCCTCTAGAAATTTCCATTTGATGGTGTCTAACCACTCCTCTAGCAATTCTTCTCTTTCTTCTTCATTCGCGGCTTCATCAAATGATAATTTTTCTTCTTCACCATTCAAATACTCCGCTTTGATCTTCTCAATATCTTCGATATCAAGTAGCGACAACACACCTTCGACTAAGGAACGCTTTGACATAATGAACACCTCCTAAAATATGGAATTAATTCTATATAGTATAAGGAAATTTTTTGCAATTGCTTGTACATAGATACTAGTAGATAAGTGGATTTTTTTGATAGTTTTTAAGGGATCATCGGAGATGACAATTAAAATGGTTGATAAATCAATTTTTTTTGATTAAGTGATTGACCTATTATGAAAAAGATGGTAAATTGAGATTATTAAGTTAAATCAAAAAAAATTGATTAATTATTGTGGAGGTGTTAAAATGAATATGAATTATTATTCTATTGAGAGCCAGATGCTTCAACGCAAAACAGAAATTGAAAAAGCTGCCGCTACAGCATGGCAAATAAGCAATGAGAGAAAAGATCGCCAATTGTTGAAAGATGCAATTTCTGGACTTAAAGCTTTGACTATCAGAACTCGTACACAACCTCAAACTCAAACAGCATGTTGCAACTGCTGCTAATTTCTAAAGAAGGTGTAGACAATGATCAAAGAAATACCGATTACATCAGTAAATGAGCCAATTGTATCCTTAAAAGAGTATGAATCAAAATTCAAAGCACTTGCCGATGAGAAGCGATTACAAATCATGTATGAACTTACTCAGCGCGGTAACACCTGTGTGTGTGATCTTACTGATATTGTAGATATGCCTCAATCTAAACTATCTTATCATTTAAAGATTCTGTTGGATGCGGGGATGATTACAAAGGAAACACGTGGTACTTGGAGTTACTACGAAATAAATCAAACTGAGGTAAGTCGAATCCTTTCTGAGCAATTGTGCTGTATTTTTAAACCTGCTCGGAATGAAGGCAGTGATTGTTGTTAAATTTTTTTTGAACATTAAATCAATTTTTTTTGATTAATACGCAAGGAGAAACAATGAAGAAGAGGTTAATTGCTGAATTTATTGGTACTTATTTTTTGGTCTTTGCTGGCCCAGGCGCGATGATAATTGACGAAATCACCAAAAGTATTACGCATGTGGGTGTTGCTCTCACCTTCGGGCTCGTAGTTATGGCTCTCATCTATACTTTTGGACATATTTCCGGTGCACATTTCAATCCTGCGGTTACCATCGGCTTTTGGTTGCGTGGCGACATGACTTCAAGAGAAAGCCTTTACTATATCGTAATACAGTTTGTTGCAGCAACTGCCGCGAGTTGCACTCTGTATTTACTATTTGGGAATATTGCAGATCTAGGTGCAACTATGCCAATCTCAACGGAAGGGCAATCATTTGTGCTTGAATTTATCTTAACGTTTGTCCTTATGATAGTGATTTTAGGATCCGCGGTACATGGTAAAGCCATTAAAAGTTTTGCAGGAATCGCTATCGGGGGTACGGTTGGTCTCATGGCAATGTTTGCAGGCCCTATAAGCGGCGCTTCCATGAACCCAGCGAGATCGTTTGGACCCGCAATCGTTTCGGGTGCAACGCAGCATTTATGGTTATATCTAGTGGCATCCATCCTTGGAGCTACAACTGCCACATTGGCATATAAACTTTTAGATGAACAAGGAGATTAAGAAAAATGGATAAGAAGCTTGTGTATTTTCTTTGTACAGGTAACTCATGCAGAAGCCAAATGGCAGATGGATTTCTAAGAGCGTTAGGTAGTGATAAATTTGAGGTCAAAAGTGCTGGACTGGAAGCACATGGACTTAACCCTCACGCCGTGGTTGTCATGAAAGAGGCTGGCGTCGACATTTCTGAGCACACCTCGGATGTAATCGATCCAGAGATCCTACAGAGAGCTGATTACATCATTACGCTGTGCGGTCATGCAAACGATAACTGTCCTGTCGTGCGTAATGATAAAGCAGAGCGTTGGCACTGGGGTTTTGATGATCCAGCAAAAGCAACGGGGACAGAAACAGAAATTATGGCTAAATTTTGTGAGGTTAGGGATTCAATAAAAAACCGTGTTGAGCGGTTTGTGAAAGAAGGTAAATGACATGATTAATAGAATGCATGTAGCGGTAAACTGCAGCAACCTCCAAAAATCACTCGATTTTTATAAAGCCTTTTTCGGAGAAGAACCTACCAAAGTGAAAGAAAATTATGCCAAGTTTGAGCTGATTGACCCAGCGCTTCATTTTTCATTAAACGTTCGCCCTTTTGAGAAAAAGGGAGTGCTTAATCATCTAGGATTCCAAGTGAATGGCACTGAAGAAGTACTGGCAATAGGTGATCGCCTACGCCATGCTGGGCTCCTTTTAATTGATGAAATGAACACAACTTGCTGTTATGCAGTTCAGGATAAAGTCTGGGTGCATGACCCTGATGGCAATGCGTGGGAGATTTTTTATACGAAAGAAGACTCAGTATTCGAAAGCGCCACTGAATCACGAGACATATCTCTTTGTTGTACTCCAATTGGGGTAATTAATAAGAACGCTAACGGGCAGTAGAACGTGGCGGAAAGCCAACTGCTTGAGCAAGATTGACTAGAAAAACGTTACGTGGTAACATCATTATAATTTCTATATATTGTAAAAGCGATGAGAAGGAAGAGTAATTAAGACCTCGAATTTGCAGAGAGCTCATGATAGGTGGAACATGAGTATTCGAACTTGATGAAAGAAGCCTTTGAGTAACAGACCGAAAAAGGGAATAAGTCTGTCGGGATTTCCCGTTACTGAAAAATGCGCTTTTTGCGTGTAAAAGTGGGTTGTATTTACTCAACCAAATTAGGTGGTACCACGGAAGTTAAACCTTTCGTCCTTAGCGGATGAAAGGTTTTTTTGTTTTTTTATAATGACAACTTTACGAAAGGGATGATGAAAAATGAGTAACAATACAGAACTTGCCGATCTTTTATTTCCGGAAGTAACAATATCGCTAAATGAAATTTTAAACAGTTACCCGCCAAGAAATTTAGATAAATCAGCTATGGTTACCAGATTTGCTCCAAGCCCAACAGGCTTTATCACTATTGGCTCATTATACGCTACATTTATTTCTGAAAGATTAGCACATCAAAGTAATGGAGTTTTTTATTTACGAGTAGAGGATACTGACAAAAAACGTGAGGTAGATGGAAGCGTAGCGGATTTGATCGAATCCTTAAATCACTTTGGTATTGTTATTGACGAAGGACCAACAACATTGAAATATGAGTCAGGGGAATATGGACCGTACATTCAAAGTTCACGGATCCATATCTATCATATTTTCATCAAGGAATTGATTAAACGGGGTCTTGCGTATCCATGCTTTTGCAATTCAAACCAGCTGCAGAACATTAGGGATATTCAACAAACTCAAAAAGTAACCACGGGTTATTATGGGCCGTGGGCCGCGCATAGAAACTTTACTTTGGATCAAGTCAAGGAAGAAATTAATAACGGGAAACAATACGTAATAAGACTAAAATCGCCAGGCAAGATAACGGGAAGGGTCACTTACAGAGATCTAGTTAAAGGTGATATTAGTATGCCTGAAAACGAACAAGATGTAGTTATAATGAAATCTGATGGTATTCCAACATATCATTTAGCCCACGTTATTGATGATTTTCTCATGGGAACGACGCATGTGATAAGAGGAGACGAATGGCTTTCATCAATTCCTATTCATCTGCAATTGTTTGAAGTATTTTCTTTTAAGAAGCCTGAGTATGGACACATTGCTCCAATTATGAAAATGGATGGAGATTCCAAAAGGAAATTCAGCAAAAGAAAGGATCCTGATGCAGCAGCTAAATATTATCAAGAAGAAGGGTTTCCTAGTGAAGCAATTTGCGAATATTTCATGACTTTAATTAGTTCCGGTTTTGAAGAGTGGAAAATGAAACACTCTGATCAACCGTATACAAATTATATTGTAGACATCCGTAAAATGAATGTCAGCGGTGCTTTGTTTGACATAAAAAAGCTAAACGACATTAGCAAGGACTTTATCTCGCGTTTAAGTGTAGAAGAAGTGTTAGATCGGGTACTCAACTGGGCCCAGAAATACGATATTCAGCTATATAATTTATTGACTAAAGATAAAGACTATTCAAAAAGGATATTTAATATAGGACGTTCATCAGATAAACCGCGTAAAGACATAGCTAAATGGTCCGAGGTAAAATCATTTTTCGCTTACTTTTTTGACGAAATGTTCGACTCTCCAAGTAGATCCACAGAAAATCTCCCTAAAACAATTCCTTGCGGCATAGCAAAACAGCTCGTTACTGATTACTTAGAGGTTTATGATTCAGATGACGACCGGGAACAATGGTTTGGAAAAGTAAAGGATATATCGGAAAAGCATGGTTTCGCGAGAGACATGAAACTCTTTAAGAAAGACCCTGAAGATTATCAAGGTCACGTCGGAGATGTTGCAACAATACTAAGGATAACTCTTACAGGTCGAGCGAATACTCCGGATCTGTACGACATCATTCAAACGCTGAGTGATAAACGGGTTAGAAACAGACTAATTAAATTCTCTTCGAAATAAAGATATAAAAACGAAGCACGAATAAATGTGCTTCGTTTTTATGATTTTTTTGTGTGTGGGCACCGTCAAGAAATTAAGCCCCTTCCATATTTTTTCGCAAATTGATACACCGAATCGGCAAATGTTTTTTTCTGTACGATGAGATAAGTAACAAGGGCCTCTCTGTCTTGATTCGACACACCCCAATCCCCAGGTATTTCACGAATCACATCTTCAATAATGGCGTCAGGTAAAGCAAGAATCTGTTCAATATAAGAAGAGAGTATCGATGAATCTTCAAGCATGCCCACAGTCCAGATATGAACGATAGAATCCTTTTTAAACTTATCGTGCTTTTGCAATGTTGCTTTGTTCCATTTGTATCCTCCCGGAAAACATTTTCCGTGATCGATCATATGAATATCATATTTGCCCTCAGGCAGCCGCTCCAGAAGAATGTTGCTTTTTGTACGGTCAGAGTTATGCACCCAATGGTCGAATACGAAAATCCCGGCCAAAACCTGATTGTTTTTGATTTCCGTTTTAGTCGGATGAGGAGGTTCCTTCGATAGCCCTCTGCAATTGTCTATAAATAGGCTCGCAAATTGTGTGCCCGGATTGTATTTGGATGAAAACTTTTTTGGTATATATTGAATCTGCTGTTCTGTCATATTCACCAATTTAAATGGCACTACAGGCAAAGAAAGGTGTTGCCCTAATCTGGCAATTATGAATTCATTTACCAGTTCCCTTGTTCCGTGGAAATTGTTTTTACATTTTACCGCATAACGGTTTCCATCATTAAATGACAACAAATGTGCGGCTTTTCCAGACAACGTCTCCAAATATGTTATCGGTTCTAAAGATGTCATTGCTCCGCAACCCCTTTTTGATAGCATTTAACATTACAATACTCAAAAATAATTGAAGAGAATGGACAAAAGGAATATTATTTTCAAACTTGCCGTTAAAAGCCAGGATTTAAAAATCTCATAAAAATTATGGGTGAAAGATCCAATAAGTATTTTGGCTAAAAACTGGTATAATCAACTAGCTACTCATTTATGTTTCAACGCATGTTCAAAAAAAAATGAAAAATTAAGGAAGTTACATATGCATAATATATCAAAGGCAGCAAGGTTCAATACTCCTTTTAAAATCACTTTTGTCTATGTGTTTATTGGTTGTTTATGGGTACTCCTATCTGATAGATTAATGGACACACTGAACATGTCAGCGGCAATTACTATACATTCCTCGAAGGGGCTATTTTATGTTCTAAGTACGGCCTTGATTCTTTATTTTTGGGTCAAACGTTTGAAAAAGGCGCTTACCGAAAGCGAAGAACGTTATCGAATACTTGTGGAACATTCGCCAGAACCGGTACTTGTTCACAGTCAAGGAAATATTGTCTATATTAACCCTGCTGGAGTTAAAATATTTGGGGCAACTAGACCAGATCAACTTATGGGTCAACCAGTCATTAATTTCGTTCATCCAGACTTTATAGACATTGCGAAGAAACGTATTAGGCAAGTCTCAGAGGAAGGAAAACCAACGGATCCCATTGATCAGAAATTTTTTCGCTTGGATGGTCAAGTTTTTGATGTAGAAGTTAGAGGAGTTCCTATTGTCTTCCTTGGTAAACCGGCTGTACAGCTTTTATGTAGGGATATATCTGAGCGTAAACAAGCCCAGCGTATGCTGGAAGAAAGAGAACAAAGTTATAAATCGCTTGTAGATAATAATCCTGATGCCATTTTTTCGTTAGATTTAAACGGGTGTATGCTTCATAGTAATCCTGTTACTGAGAAGATAATGGGCTATCAGAAGGAAGAGCTTCATAATCAATCCTTCGTTCACTTCATTGTCGCTCCAGATCAAGAGAAAACATCGCATCAGTTTGAAAAGGCGGTAAAAGGTGAATCAAATAACATTGAAATTGCGATCACACATAAAGATGGGACAAACGTGGAAGTAAACTTGAAACTGGTTCCTATTATTGTCAACGATAAAATTGATGGTGTTTACGGTATTGCAAAAGATATCACAGAACGTAAGCAAACAGAAGAACTATTGCTTAAATCAGAGAAGCTTTCGGTAGTGGGGCAGCTTGCGGCTGGTGTTGCTCATGAAATTCGAAATCCGTTGACCTCACTTAGAGGATTTGTTCAATTATTACAAACGAGGGTTGATGGATATAAAGAGTTTTTTCAAATCATGTTAACTGAATTGGATCGAATCAATGATATTGTGAGCGAATTTATGGTTATTGCCAAACCGCAAGTAGTCAATTTTGAGATGAAGGATCTTAGAAAAACTCTTCATGATGTGATATCGCTGCTAGACACACAAGCAATTCTTAGTAAAGTACAAATTCATACTGAGATTATTGAGGACGACATTCCTTTAATCAATTGTGAGGAAAATCAATTAAAACAGGTATTCATTAATATTCTTAAAAATGCGATTGAGGCGATGACAGGTGGGGGGGATATCATTATTCAAATGAGGGTAGTCGACAATAAAATTATTATTCGTTTTATTGACGAAGGCTGTGGAATCTCGGAAGAAAGATTACCGATGTTAGGCGAACCCTTTTACACGACAAAAGAAAAAGGGACCGGATTAGGATTAATGGTATGTCATAAAATCATTGAAGCGCATCGTGGGACTCTCCTTATAAAAAGTCAGATCGATGCGGGAACAACTGTTGATCTTATTTTGCCAATATAGAAAAAATTATAGATAATAATAAACCGCGCGCAGCGCGGTTTATTATTTTACGGATATAAGGGACGATACTTGACCCAATATCCTAACGAACTGACAGTCCCTTAACTTGGCTACAAGCACTAGTTCAATGGCATAATGGCATGCCGTAGCAGCAAGTCTCTTGATCGTCTACGGATTCTTAGCAGGGACTGCCTTTCGATAGGTTAATAACTCGGAGACGGTAACAAACCTATACCCCCTCTTTTCCAATTCGGGCAAGATTTTTTTTAGAGCCTCGATGGTCTGTGTATGACCTTCCACGTAATCGTGGAACAGTACGATATCCCCGCTGCTCGAATTGGTTAAAACTTTATTTACAATTTTATTGACCCCTGGCCTACTCCAATCCTTCGTATCTAAATGCCAAGACCACATTATCATTTTATATCCTTCTTGCTTGACAATACTGACTAGCCCCTCATTATAAAAGCCTCCAGGGGGACGAAATAAATGACATCGAATCCCGGCGACGGAGAAAATGGTTTCCTCTGCTTTATTAATTTCATTTTTCATGTTTGTCCGTTTAGAAAGAAAAGCATGGCTATATGTATGATTGGCTATCTCATGTCCTTCGTTTACTTCTCGTTTGAGCACGTCAGGAAAAAGTTTTATTTTATTCCCAACCACAAAAAAAGTGGCTTTAGCATGATACTGCTTGAGCAAGTCCAAGATCTGAGGTGTATAACTCGGATGAGGACCGTCATCGAATGTTAAGGCGATCACTTTCTCATCGGTAGATATTTCCCAGACGACTTCTCCTCTCGTTTCATAATAAGACCGGTCTTTTTGGGGAGCGGCGTAACCAACAGACTGAAATAACAAAAAACAAATACAAAAATTTAGTATCGTTCTCATTGTTGCCTCCTGATTTTAGTTCAATTTTCAAGATTAGGATGCACCAATTGTTCAAAATAAATGGCTGGGTGAAACCTACATTTTAACAAAGTGAGATTTCTTTTTGTTTATTTAATACTAAACTTGATTTTCACGATGGAGAAGATACATGGGAATTTGCTCGATCGTGATTGCTTCATACATTGGCCGCTTGTTCAACTGGCTCCGATAAAGTGTAACTTCTTTTGATTTCCACTCGAGGATGTTTCCTTGGGGAGAAGGAGGCACCGGAAAATCACTCAGCTTATTTCGATCAAATGGAATCGTACCAGAATAATTGCGTGCAAGCGTCAGATGCGGATGAAAGCGGCGCTCTTCAGGCGTAAAGCCAAGCGGCGTAAGTGCGCAGGCTACCCGTTGATTTAGGCTGTTAAGCCCTTCTAAGTCGCCTCCGACACCGGCCCACATTACAGAAGGCTGGGTCGGTCGGCCGAATAAGCCAAGGGATTCCACACGCAGCGAGATAGGACTAGATACGTCCGATATTTCTTGAAGAGCTTGAGTAATGTGTGGTACACGTTCTGACGGTGTCTCTCCGAGAAACTGCAACGTAATATGCAGATCCTCATGATGAACCCATTTGCGAAAAGGCAGATGAGGTTTGATTTCATCGATCCAGCCGGCGACCACAGACTTAATTTCGGATGGGATCGGCACAGCAACAAATAAACGCACCTGATTGATAGGATTCATAATACCCTCGCTTGTCCATCGTAAGGTTATGCTAGCTCAGTTATAGCATACCCATGATTTGGACAGACTAATTCATTGTCTCTATGCATGTACTATCTAGAGACAGCAGTTGACTTGGGGTTGTTGATTATAACACCTTACATAAAAAAGCACCATCCAATGATGATGTTTTTAACCTGCAATAAATGTAGTCAAAAGCATTTTATGCCATGTATTATACTGCGGTAAATCTTTTAGCTGTGGATTTATTTCAACAAGGGATTGAAGGAAAGTTCTAATGCTTTCAATACATCCAATAACGAAGTCCTCTTTGTTAATAAGGTTAAAAGGGGATAGAGGCATTTCTTTGGAAGAAGTAATTTTTTCCCCATCATACCAAGTAGGAGATTCATCCCACTCCAGACAAAGTGCGATAATAACATTTTCTCCTTTATCGTCAAGTACACAAACAATTGTTTTATTGATTTGACCCGTACTTTCCTCAATAATCGCCATTCGTTCATTCTTCAATATCGAAAGGGCTTCTGTAATAGCTTCAATCATGGGCATTAAAGGAGTTGACAATACTTTATTAGTGTAATTCCTGAAAAATGATTCCCCATCAATTAAAATGTCTAACCTGCCCCAATAGGAATAATCAACATCGCCTTCTTTGAAGCAGTTCACAAGGTTACACTCTGCTTCAGGTTTAAATACAAGTTCGAAACTCGACATATCTTACCTCCAAGATAACATCTTAAGAGAAACGCATTCACGACACTCTAATTGTCTTATAAATTGAATAACAAACGATAATTAAACACGAAATTAAACCAGTAGTATTCATAACAAGATTGTACTTATGATAGTGAACCAAAAATATTGAAAAACACATGTGGAGAGTTCTATTTGACTTCATGTCACCACCTCCAACAAGGGGGTTCAAATAATTATTTAGGATGTCCAAAAAACTAGAAAAAAACAAATCCCCGCATTTGGGCATTACTGATTGGGCTGGTTGGATTTGTAATGATACTAATCGGAACAATTCATAATGCAACTATTGCTATTGATATAATGTCTAATTTATTAAAGGGTTGGAGGTAATAGTTATTCAATAGGAGCTGTGTAGATGTGATGATGAAAAAAAATATATGTTTTTTGCTTATCCTCATGGTTGTTTGCTTGATAGGTGTTCTTATCTTACAAAGAGAAGCAAAGCAGAAAGTTTACTCTCATTTGGGAGCTGGGAAATATGAAATTATAAACTCAAGATTGGTGTTTTATGAATATGGTTTACTTTGGAGAGTTACTGTAAGTGAAACTAGACTAAATGAACACTTAGAATTTACGGATGATGTTACTTTTTTTGCGAATAAATATATAGAACACAGTAAATAAAAAACAATCTGAATTTCATTGAGCTAACGGGCAGAAGAGCGGAACAATTGCATACAGTTTCATTCCAAATCGTGCTCCAGGCGTGAGCTGTTTCTTATAAACTTCAGGTCGCCGGCGAAGACGATGGCTTCATAATAACATCATTTTCTCAATAGCTGGTTGCTTTCGGTATTAACTTTTACCTTAAAGTTCTTTCGTATATACATTGTTTTTCCATTTATATAAGATAAACTAGAAAAAAGTGAGCAGAACCCTATTACTTTGAAGGGCTTCTGCTCACTTTTTCATTACTCTTGGATTCGGTGCTTGGGATAGAAATGAAGTAATCCGCACAGATTACCATTAAATGCTTGCTTTCAATAACAAAGTGGTGCAAGAGCAAAAGGTGACTATCAAAGTGAACGACCGTGGATAGGTCAGCAAACAAGAATACATGGAATTAAACAAGGGAGTAAATAAATGAAACTGGAAAGCCAATGTGACCATTCGAATGATACTATACAAGTAAATGGTGTATATGGGGCAAATTATTAACGCATTTCCTTTTGGTGATCTGTTTAGCCTTAATATTACTGTGAAATTGGGACAAGCTCCTATTATTCACTATATCGTCAGATTAAGGAAAGTGTGTTTGATCCGATGTGATCAGCCATAGGCTGCACATACGGTTTAAAAATGAGCATATAAAATTCAAACAAAAATATGTAAGGAGCGATTAAAGATAATGACAGAATTAGCGCAATTAAAACCGGAGGAACTAAAAAGAGAAGATTTTGAAAAGGAGTACAAGGCATATATGGAAGCACAGTGTACTCATGAGTTTGCGCTAAACAATAAATCAACAATTTACGTTTGCAAGATCGGATTGGCGCAAGGAGCTAACACTAATGATGCCGAACCTGGCAGGAATCTTAATACAGGTAACGTTGCTTTAGGTGTTGAGCTTCAGCCAGGCAATATCAGTACTGTAAATATTGTTGACAGAAAAGTAGCTGCAAATATAGCAAATCTTTCTCTCATATATAGAATTATAGCTTCTGGGGAAGAGCTTGTAACGGAATTTGAGGAAGTTCGTGCGCCAAATGACGAATATTTAACTTACGTTACGTGGTCAATAAAGGATCCGGAGAATTTCGAACAGGAAAATTATCCAAAACCAGGAATTGAAGTGATTATTAAAACAAATAAAACAACTCAGTCACCAGGAACGACAATGTAAGTCAACCATTTTAAGCGCCCTATCAAAGGAAACACATCAAGTTCTTGGCAACCGACATTAAAAAGGAAGCTATAAAAGTAAGGTAGATCATTTCTTTGTTCCTTATGGTGTAAGTAATCGCTTGATACGCTGGGGAGTTGCAAAAGAAAAAATCACAGAGCTTTATTGGTGGGATGAAATGGAGTACCAAGGTTTAACCATTGCGTTGACTCCACCAAAACATTACTCGGGAAGAGGGATATTTAATAAAAATACTACTTTATGGGGCGGTTGGGTCATCATTGGAAAAAATACAAGTTTCTATATTAGTGGGGATGGTGGATATGATGTGCATTTTAAAGAGATTGGTGAGAAATATGGACCTTTTAACGGATCTTATTGGCTTATGATCTAGACAAATATTGTATTATTTAATCATAGATCGCTGAACTAACGGTGAACGAGAGTTCAATAACAACAAGAAAAGGCAGCCGACCCTTTTGGATCGGTTGCCTTTTCTCAACTAACGGGCAGTATAATGCAATTAAAGTTATCACGTAACACTTATTTTGGTTGAATGAGACTCATTGAAAAATATCTGATGCGAATTAGAAACGCTAAAAATGAACCTTTTGAACTGTTTAATTATTACATAAATAAACAACTGAAAGGAGTCCTGCGTAGTCGATTATAGAATTTGATCACCGAAGAAGGAACTGATAAGGCTTACCGCTAACTCGGAGGTTTTGTTGCTATCGTCGAGTAGCGGGTTCACCTCAACAAATTCAGCAGACGTCACAATACCTGCTTCATGCAGCATTTCGACCGCGAGATGAGCTTCGCGAAAGTGAAGTCCACCTTTGACGGCAGTCCCTGTGCCAGGTGCCTCATCAGGATCCACAGAATCAACATCATAGCTGAGATGAACGCCATCTGTTCTTAATTTAATATAATCAATTGCTTCTTGCATCACATGTGCCATGCCTTTGCGGTCAATATCGTACATGGTAAAGCATTTGATACCAAGGGAGCGAATTAGTTTCTTCTCACCCTCATCCAGAGATCGAGCTCCGATAAGCACAATATTTTCTGGTTTCACCTTCGGATTTATACCTTTCATGTTGGTCAATAAGGGATGCCCGATGCCAAGGCTGACAGCAAGTGACATGCCGTGTATGTTTCCAGATGGGCTTGTATCTGCTGAATTTAAGTCGGAGTGTGCATCAATCCAAATGACCCCTAACTGCTTATAATGATTAGATAATCCCGCAATTGTGCCAATGGCAATACTATGATCTCCGCCGATAATGAGTGGGAAATAATCTTGGCTCACGACTTTAGAAATCTGTTCAGCTAGTTGGGTATTGATCTCAATAACCTCAGCGAAATGTTTCAAATTCGTCGTTTCCACTTGAGCATCTAAGGGAACTGCTGGTTCATTATCCAGACGAAGATCAGCAACGTGATCAACGGTATAATCCATTTGGTGTAACGACTGAAGTAACCCTGCTTCAAAAATGGTATTAGGTCCATGACTTGCGCCCCGGCGGCCTGCTCCAAGATCAAAGTTGACACTGATAGCAGCTATTTTCGGTTTGATACGCATCGGATCCACTCCTTTTGATTGAATGTTTAGATGATAAATCCTCAGGCTCCGCTCCTTTGACTAACATTCCCAATCTACATGTAACCAACATTCTTTACTATGAGCGGACAGACAATTCCCCAGTAAATGACATTCAAGCCGCTGAGACTCGACTTGGTACGGGATAACGAATAATTCAAATCCTTCACGGTTATTCTTAAATGAAATTGGTTTCCCGTGTTCGACTCCTCGAAAGTCTTGTGCACGAGCCACATCCGAGCATCTCGGTAGCCTAGCCTATTGTTATGAGCTATTGTTCTCCGAGGGAGTTTAGTGATATCGCAGGTCTCAACATGCATTGGGTAGCTAGCCCGAAGCGAGTATCTGAGAGCGATTCTTTAAACACAGATTTTATCATTATGCGGTTTTGCCTTACTCCAAAAGGCCTCTTTTGACGATGTTTATGGTGATTTTGGGTTCGATGGACATTTCGGGATATACCTTGTCCCATTGAATTGTTTTCCAATAACGATAATGATGCGCTTTTACTTCCAACCCAATACCTAAGGCATCGCAATTGGCTTGTTGCAGCTCCTTAATGACTTCCTTCGCCCTTTCGTTCAACTTTTGCTCCAATTGCGAGCCGAGCTTCTTCAGCATATCATCATCGACGTGAATAGTATCTGGCACTTCTACTAGGTTACAAGTGAAGTCGGCACTTATAACCGCCTTGACGGAGTCCTTGTCGTTTGTGACGGCAATGTTACGTTTGCCGTCTCGGTCCATGAACAGCGAAACATACATGTTTTGAGAAATGTCCTTCTCGGTGATGGTGAAGTAATCAGGGTTGAATTTCGAGAGCATGATGAAGACCATGGATGCTTTGCTGTCGAGCTCGCCGGACATCTGCTTGTTGTGGAATAGCGCGAGTCCCGTTATTTTAGCCCGATCTTCACCCTTTGGATTGACAATCGGAATCGTAGCGTCGGTACCGGTTTCCATTAACATCGAATAAATTAAATAAGGAGAGGCTTTCGGAATCAGACCGTTATCTTCGCCGCTCTGTAGCAATTCGTAAAGATACTCACTGACCATCAAGCGATCTTCCGCTTTCAATTGCAGCAACTTGCTTGCGGAATCATCCACGATGGCCATTTTGACATTGATCGGACTATGGGCTTCTCGATAATACGACTCCAGCGCGGGATACAAGCTTTTTCGTGCCAATCGTTTGTTGATGAGTAAGATGCGTGTTTTCCCGAAATCTAGATTTTGGGAAGCCGTTTTCTTAATTTCCACGTAAGCCTCGTTAATCGTCCTTCCTTCAGCGCTGATGATTGGCACAGCGACTTCGGATTGAGCTTGTTTCTTTAACTTAATGGTCGGAACGGATATAGAAAACAGAATCTTGCCGTTTTCGAGCAAGTCGTAGGCTTCTGCATCCTCGATCCGTATTTCCTTCAATTCGCGTTGGTCCCAGCACCCGGTCAACCCTGGAAGGAGGAGAACCAGGAGCAAGATTCCTATGTGCGGCTTCATGTTCGAACTCCTTTCCCCCCTGATAGCCATCTTTTAAGGTAGATCATCATCAACATCATTGCCGGGATCCCGAATGCCGCTGCTGGCCCATAAAGGGAGACGAAGCTTTGGAAGCGGGATAATTGCGAGATATCCAGCTCCCGTTGGCCAAGCACGATCAAGACAAGCGCGCTCACGAGCAGGGCCGGAAGTTTGATTCCTTTCTTGGAACTTGCGATGGCAGTCACCGAGGATACAAACAGTAACAGATAAGTAGATAATGTAGTGATAATAAACAGGATCCAAACAGCCAGCACGATGATATCCGTTCGCTCGATGAGCTTAAACGATATCGTTTTGAACTGAAACAGCAGCGGATGTCGGATGAAACTGATCATTTCGGAGTTGAAGATGACCGTCGAAGAGAACACGCAGAGCATATAGATGGCTGTGATTGTGATATTGCAGAAAATCGCAGTGCGCAAGACGGATTTAGACGGCATTTGAAAACAAGGCGAAAGAACCATAAGAATTTCTAAGCCTATAAACGACATCATACTTTGCCAAGTGCTGTAGCCGATTTTTAATAAGCCGGAAGAAAATAGAGGCATCACAAAGTGCAACTCGGCATCCTTAAGCGTATAGCAGATCAGTGCGATGAACAATGGAACGAACGCCGTGGCGAACACGGCGAAGCGGGCAAAAACACGTGGCGGATTGGAAACGAGATAAGTGCATCCGCCTACGAGCAGCAGCGCCAGCATCCAAGAAGGAGTATTCTCGTAAGCCCATAAATGCGTTATAAAAATCCAACTCGCAAGGGCTTCATAGCATATGGTAAACGAATAGACGGCAAACGCCAGAATGAATAAGCGTCCTAAGTACGGGCCGAGCCGCTGTAATAGCATCTGGAACACGGTTTTGCTCCTGTCGTGCTCGCTAAGCATCCAGACCAGGATCAATAGAATGGTATTCAATAGGCCACCCAACAAGCAGGCAATCCAGCCGTCCGACCCAGCATCGGCGTTAACCGCATGCGGGAGAGATAAGACCCCAAGACCGAATTGCGTTTGGAACAGCAGGCAGAACAACTGAATGGGACCGATGGGCATATTCACGGTCTTCATCGTTTGATGCTCCTGACCGGCAAACAGTACGGGACGCCGTATGGTTCCAGGGCAAGGAAGTGGATGAGCATGATAACAAAAACGAATACAATACCGTAAAAGCCCAAGATTGTTGCCCCGATAATAAGTGTGAACTGCATCATCGTCGTTGAGGAGCGTAATTCTGTCGATGGAATCACAAACTTCCCGATCGTCGTAAGCGCGATGATAACAATGATGATGTTGGACACGAAACCAATTTGAACGAGTGACTCACTGATGGTGATACCGCCGACGATACCCGTCATCTGGGCAAGCGTCGAGGGCAGACGGAGAGTGGCCTCAGCAATGAGCTGGAAAATCATTATCATGAGTAACACTTCAAATATCGGCGGGTAGGGTACGTTTTCCAGGGAGGCCTTGATGGTGTTAACCATCGAGAACGGAAGGACTTCATAATTGAAGCCGGAAATTGTGATATAAAGACTTGGCAGAAATATGCCGAACAGCAATCCAATTATTCTGACCATCCTCATCAATAACGAGGGAAAAGTGCCTTGTATGAGGTCGTCTGGCGTCAACATGAACGTATAAAAAGAAACGGGCAGAATAAGGCATGAACTGCTTCGGTCGCAAAGCACGCAGATTCTTCCGCGGGCCAGCAGAGCGGCCGCGAAATCAACGCGTTCCGTGCTGAGGGTTTGTGGAAAGACGGAATACTTGCTTTCCCGCAGCTGCTTCCGAATTAGGCCGGGGTGCAAGTCGTGTGATGATGACATTGATGATATACGGTTAGCTGCAATATTTACGATACCCGAATCGGCTGTTCCATCCAACCATACCATAGCGATTAGACGCTTGGCGTTCATGCCCAGCTTGAAATAACGCACTCTGAGTTCACCAGTGGACAGATGTTTGCGAACCAGATTCAGATTTGTCTGCAAATGCTCAACGAAACCGTCTCGATTGCCGGCTAAGGAGCGCTCATTCACTGGCTCCTCTGGAGAGCGACTGTTTTGCTGACTGACATCGAAGCTGTAGCAGAGACCGACTGCTTCGCTGCAGATTATGGCACTGCCTTCGAGCAGAGCGTCAACAGCATCTTGCACCGAGAGGCAGGGCTTTACTTTGGTGGCGGTCAGCAGTTCTTCCATGCGCATCGCTACTTGCCCATCATTGGACTCACGCTGTAACTGCTTAAGAAGGCTAAGTTCAATTTTTGCCTTGTCGCACATCGTTTCCAAATACAGAAGCGTGGCTTTGTCTTCGCCTATATTCAGTTCTCGAATGATAAAATCGTCGGTATGACAGAGGGCTTCTTGAATCGAAGCGATATCAACGGTTGGCAATATTTCCCCCTCCTTCTTGGCTTATAGTGACCAGAATTTAGGAATTCATGCACTGGGAGGAAATACGCTTTAAAAACGAAAAATCCTTGACCATCATAAGGCTACTGAAGAACGGGCGCATTTAGATCATATTGCCATTAAGCTAAAGGGCAGTTATGCAAGCAACAACACATAACCCTGCACCACGTATCCTAAGTGTATGTATAGGGCATTATATGAGGCATTATATGAGCATGTTTCGTGTATGGGGTGAATGATGATGATTGGAATATATGCAGCCCTTGTTATGTTCATCATATTCGGTACTATCGGGTTTTTGATGTATAGGGAGATCAAGTATATTGATCGTGAAAATGTATCCGGCTTAGCCTTCAATCAGATCAAGGCTGCAAAGCAGGTGGAAGAGGTAGCCAAGGACGTAGGCGAAAGCCTAGAAGAGCTTAGAAAGATCCATGCTGATATGGTCCAAAGGCAAGATGAAGAGAAAGTAAAGACGAAGTAAAGACGAAGGAACAAAACAGTCATTAAGCTAACGGATAACGATAGCACAATAACAGGGAGCAGATTGCCACGGCAGCTGCTCCTTGTTTTCATTCAATTAACGGGCAGATTACGTAAATGGTCATTCATGGTAAAATCCGCTTAAAAGGGGGGATAGTCTTGGATGATAATATCTGTAGAGCAGTTGCGAATGGTGATATCGAGTGCGTAAAATCCCTTTTTTTGAGAGGTATTAGTGCAAAAAATGAGTATACATAGTGGTCATTCTCAAGCACAGGAGAGCACCGGGGCTAACGCGGCCACTTCGAAATCGTCTCCGTATATAACGCTATATCGGACAAGCGTCTTTCTTGGGGATTCGACGATAGGGTTAAGTACCGCTAATCTCAATGATTGGGGGGGTTTTTATTAATTCGCCCGAACTTGACAAAACATCTGATGGAATCATCTATAATGTGACAATCAAATCTCCGGATCTCGGCTATAATTTAAGTGGTATATTATGCCGACTTTACAAAATTTATGAAGGCCCCTTTAAAACAAAAGAAGGAGATGGATGTATGGAAGTTGATATTTGGTAGCCAAAAAAACCGGTCGTCGCTAAAGGATGGAACTAAAGAGGGCTATTGGTTGAAAAGGAGAGTTGAGGGGGAGCTGAGGATGGGGAGCGGAATCGAACATGTAGATCGGAACTATATGGTCGGGAGAGAGCGGGAAGTTGAATTTTTCCTGGAGCAGCTTACCGTCAGCGACGGTACCAGACGAATTATGAATGTGTACGGAACCGGAGGAGTGGGCAAGAGCTACTTGCTGAATGAATATTTCCGTCTCTCCGCGATGGCGGATGTTCAATGTGTCGTCATGGACTGCCATGAGCTGTTGCTGGGACCGCGTGATTTTTGCTTGCAGCTGTTGCGCGCGCTGTGCATTTCCTTGTCCGAGGCGGAGAGAGCCGCGGATATATCCGAATTGACGGACGCATCTTTGAATTCGCTTCAAGAGCTGGCGAAGGAAAGGAAAGTCGTGCTTGCTCTGGATACGTTTGAAGAAGCCGGAGATATTCACCACTGGCTGCGAGAGCAATTCCTGGGGCGCTTGGACGCGGCTATTCTGGTCGTCATTTCCGGCAGATACGCCTTGCAGGGAGCATGGCTGCTGCCTTTGCCGGGAAGTCCAACCATACATCGTGTACCGATTGCCGAACTTGATTACGAGGCAGTCAGACTGTTTCTACAGCGCAGAGGTATGGGCGAGGAAGATCAGGTTCGTCGCGTGTGGGAGAGAACGAATGGCCACCCGTTGACGATGGTGTTGTTCGTCTCCACCTCAATGACCCATACGTTGCATAAAGGTTTGCTGCAGGAGGAAGAAGTTTTCAAGCATGTCGTAAACGTCTGGCTGAAAGAAGTGCCCGATCCACAAATGCGTGAATTGGTCGAGATTGCCGCGCTGCTCAGGCATTTTAATCAGGAGCTGCTCAGTTATGTGGCAGCCAAGCCAATTCTGACTAAAAATTTCCAGGAACTCGTCGATTTCTCTTTCATCCAGAGACGGGGTAGCGGCTGGATGCTGCACGATCTGCTGCGCGACGCTATCGGAAGCGAATTGCGCTTAAGGAGGCCCGATTACTACGGGGAGCTTTGGAATCGTTGTATTCGCTATTACAGCAACAAATTGAAACAGACATCGCGAAAAAAATCAGCAGACCCGGCTATTGCGGAATTCATCTACTATATCGGCAATCAATTTCTTCAATTTCTACTGTTCCGCAAGTCGATCTCCTACAGTGTAGAGCTGCTGAACCCCTATAACTGGCAGGAAGCGGAGCAGTATATTGAACATAGGAAGCGTACGGCAAAAGATGCGGTGCTCGTCTTCATGAACCGGGAGACGAAGGAACAGCAGCATTTTGTCATCTCCAAGAAAGACAGCCTCAATGTACTGAAGCAAATCCGCCTGCAGGAGCTGTACGATCTAGGCTACGGCTGCGTCAAGCTAATCAGGGATCACCAGGGGGTGATCTGCGGTGTCATGGAGATTATTCCTATCCATCAAGGTACGATACCTTATTTGCAATCAAGGCCGCTCTCGTCGGCTTACTTCAACCATTTGCCGGAGCACGTTCTGAAGGAGCTGATGGTGCCGGTTCATACGAACTCCGGGTACTTTATAAAGACGCTTGACGTCTATGACTTTGCCGATGAGCTGATGATGCAATCTTCTTTGTTCACTCTGGTTAGCCATAGTCTGGCCAATGGATACGTCGTTGCGGCTCCTATTCCAAGCCCAATCTCTCGCGCCATCATGACCAGTCTCGGCTTCGAGGAGACGACGGACGTGTTCCACTGCGATTATGACGGCATTACACAGGCCCCTTACTACATTCTGGACACGCGAGGGGGGCGAATTCAGGATTATTTGAATAAAATGTTGACTTCGTTCGGAGTGCCGTCGGAAGATGAGCAAGCGGAGAATCAGGAAGCTGAAGCGCTTAAGTGTTTGACGAAGCGGGAAAGAGAAATTGTAGAGCAGATCTCGGAGGGCTATTCCAACAAAGAACTCGCCGACCAATTGCATCTTAGCGAAACTACGGTGAAGAAGCATTTGTCGAATATTTTCCGAAAGATGGAAGTTAAAAACCGGACGCAATTGACCCATTTGTTTAGTAAAATGTCGTCAGCGACAAGAAGACGGCAATCTGAACAGTCGTCAACTTGATGTATGGCAGAGGAGCCGCCGTTATGGCGGCTCTTTGGCTTGCAAGGGGAGAGTGCCGATCATTGGTTTGCGCTAGGGAGAGGGGCGCTAGGTTCACAGAAGGCGTACTACTCAAATACAACTTTCGTATACTATTTTTCCATTTGTACGCATGATATTCTTTAATCGTTGACGGTTGCAAACGAAATTGGATTTTGAAAGGATGTGCCGTTATTGAAGGGTCGTTCATTCGCAAGGTGTCTAGCAAAGCATAATAAGTTACAATCATAAACCGTTTGTTATGGGGAGGATATGTGGATGAAGAAATGGAAGGTCGTCTCAATGGTGCTAGGCGCTTCGCTGCTGTCTCTATCGACAGGAGCCTACGCAGCGAGTTCGCTGCAACAGATTAGCGCCTACTTGAACGGAGAAGTCAAATTTCTGAAAGACGGGGCGGCTTGGCGACCGATAGATGAAGCGGGAAACGAGGTGCTTCCGATCACCTATGAAGGCACGACGTATTTGCCGCTTCGGGTTGTCGCGAATACATTCAACGTGCCTGTGTCTTTCGACGCAGCAACGAACACCATCCTGCTTGGCAAGACGGGCAAGGGTGTAACCTTCTACGATAATCGAATCAGAGCCGAGGATCATAGTCTGGAATTTTACGATATCATTGATAAACAACAGCTTGTATTCTCGGGTCAACAATACAACGGCGCTTATGCTTTTGCCGGCGGCCGCAATCTAGGAGATAGTCTGTATCTGCAATTTGATTTCGGGGAAAAGTTTAATACGCTGCATCTGAACGTCGTAGCCAAAGAAAATATGAGTCTCAAAGTATATAACGGCGATAATCAGGAGCTGACCAGTGAAATCAATCTGATCAAGGGTGAAGTCAAGGATGTAGCCGTAGATTTGCAGGGCAGCCGATATGCTAAGGTATATGGATATACGCCAACGTTCCAGGGGGGGCATTATCCGCTCATCTATGTACTGAAGGACAGCTATGTTACGAATGACCCCATTTCTTCTGCTCCGCGGCCCCAGCTGCAGAAATCTCCGTAAACGGATACGAAACCAAGCAATCCTGTGGTTCCTTAACTGGAATCATAAATCAATAGTAGAAGTGATACGATTAGCGCCAAATTTTTGAAAATTGCCGTGCTGTATCCTGTTCGCCTATGCAACCGAGGTTTGCTTTTTCTAATAAAATGGGGAGGTGTTATTATTTTTAGAAGAAACTATAAATCATTGATCTTGACATCCATTTTTCTGATGCTGTTCAGCATAATCACTCCGTATCTTGCTGTTGCTGAAAGCGATAACAATGGAGGGAGGAAATCTGTTACATTCAGCGACATTCAGTCGCATTGGGCTTACAACGAAATTATGGAACTTTCCGCAACAAATATCGTGGCTGGATTCGAAGACGGATCGTTTCAACCTACTGGCAATGTAACACGGGAGCAGTTTCTGAAAATGCTTGTAGAGCTAAGGAAATATCCGCAAAATTCCAGCTATGTTCCTTTCAAAGACGTTGAACAGGGGCGTTGGTCTGTACCCTATATAGCTGCAGGAGTAATGAACGGCATTTTGCTTCTCACCGATTTTCCAGACGGCTTTAAGCCGAGCCAGCCCATTACACGTTATGAAATGGCGGTTTGGATTGTAAGAGCGCTGCAGCTTCCGCCGCAACAGGAAGAGAAATTACTTGGAAATGTGAAGGATCAAGCGGATATTACGAGGAATCGTGACTTGATTGAAGCAGCGTTAGGAACGGAGATTATTCAAGGATATCCAGATGGTACATTCAAGGGCGGAAATAATTCTACCCGAGCGGAAGCAGCGGTTATGTTAGTACGCGCCCTTCATTATTCACCGGAGCAATTGCCGCAAGACGCTACTCGCACAATTTTTGAATTCAAATCAGAAGTGAAGCAAAGCGAGAGTACGAGTTATTCGAAACGAGACGACGTTACATGGGTCATTAACGATCCGGATTTGAAATTAGATGTTGGCGATGTGTTTATAATGCCTCCGAACGACACATATTTTGGCGGTATTGCAAAAAAAGTGGTATCCGTTAGTGAGGAGAATGGTTCCCTTGTTGTGAAAACATCAGTCCCCAAGGTTAAGGAAGTTTTTTCTAAGCTTGACATGCATACCATAGAGCCCATAAATCCAAAGATGCTCATCCCCGCCGATCCTTCTATCCAAATTAAGACGAACGATGTAGCCAAACTGGATACGTCCTTTACCTTGCCATGTTTCCCGATTGATATGAATAATCTAAATTACGAAGGAATTGTTCTCGATGCGCACATGAATTTCTGTAACTTAGGGGTAAATGCAGATCTTGGTCTTGATTTTGATTGGTTTGATTCTGATTTCTATGCCAAATTGGTGCTGATTGGAGACATCACAACGAATGTGACAGTGAGTGCTAATAAAGCATTAAACGAGCCCATATTCATTCCGTTGACGGAAGCATATTATCAGACCACTCCTATCCCTTTCGTATTTATAAAAGTACAGCTATTCTTGAGAATCGATCCTGATTTTAGAGCTTCATTAGAAATCAAATTCGAGGATCGATTCCATCTTGAAGAAGGTATGAGTTATTCGCTTAGTAATGGTTTCCAACCTATAGATAAAACAACGAATACAGCAACGTTAGATGTGAACTCCTTGTTTGATGCCAGTCTTGCTGTTGGTCCAGAATTTCAGTTGGAACTGACTTTATCAGATATTGCATATGCTGGAATTGGACTTAATCCTGGGATTAAAGCAAGCTATAATCGGTATTACGAACAGGGGCGATGTGATTCTATCGATGTTGATGCTTTTCTCAAATTGCGTGCATACGCAGGCTATGATCTGTACTTTGCAGAGGATGAATTCGAAAAGGATTTGTTTGGCAAGGATGGCTTGAATTATCCGCTATATCAGATAGATATCCATTGTCCACCACCGCCGTCGCCTAGTAACTTAAGTGCCAAATTAATTAGAGTGTACGGTGCTTACGGTTCATCTGGTCAGATTAATCAACTCTTTGTGGATCGAACCGATGTTCAACTGAGCTGGGACACCGTTAACGATGCAACGAGCTATAACGTGAAGCGTTTGGATGATTCTGGCGGTCAGCCTAAGACAATTCGCTCCAACCTTCCAAGTACTACATTTACTGATACAACAGCTCATAAAGGTAGTACGTATTATTATCAAGTTACAGCAGTGAATGATCATGGTGAAAGCACACCTCCCAGTACTTTAAAGGTTAAAGTAGTGCCTACCCCGCCTCAGAATTTAACCGCAGTATTTGACGGCTCAAATGTCATTCTCAACTGGGATTCAGTTGGCAGCATACTCAGTGGCTTCCCTAGGTATAACGTAAAGCGAGCTGAAGGTTCCAGCAATGATTATAAGACGATAGCAAATTATATTGACGCTACTACGTTCACGGATAAATCGGCTTCTTTCCTTAACGGATATAGCTACATCGTCACAGCAGAGGATAGTAGCGGAAAGAGCGAAGATAGCAATGCGGTATATGTTTTTTTGAGTAACATAGTAGAAATAGAGCCAGCACCAGGAGTTAATCTACCAAAAGTACCCTTAGACCTATTGGTCAAACCGGCTGTTCCTGGGAATTTCAATGCAGATACAAACGTAGGTAGCGGGAAAGTTATCCTCAGTTGGAACGCGGTTGTAGGCGCAACAGGCTATAACGTAATGCGCTCGGACGCTGCGAACGGTACGTACCAGACCATCGGTTCCAAAGTTAGCGGTACGACTTTCACAGATACAACAGCCGCAATTGGTACAACGTACTACTACAAGGTCACAACAGTGAATAATAATGGTACTCAAAGCAACGCTACTCCTATCAAATCGGCTACACCGAGTTTTGGTATAAGGTAACTTACGTCAATTTGACCGAGTCTTAGATTGAATATTGAATTGAACCTTTACACATTTTAAAAGTGCAGTTTCTCGAAGTTGAGGAATTGCACTTTTTTAATCAATTGGGCTATTCGGCGCCCTTGGATCCAAGTTAACCATTACACTAGTGCAGAACGATAGTTCAATCAATTGAAACGGGATAATCACTACCCGAATGCTTTACTGTTATGTACGATAATCATAACTTTCACGACGCTAAGGTCTTAACCAGTCAACTGAACACTCACAAAGCACGAAGGTTGTTGCATTCAGCAGCTCCACTCTAAAAACTTTTAGAGGATAAAAATGTACATTAGAAAATCAATAAATTTTATACTATCTACAAGCTCTGTTAAAAGCAGGGTATATTAGTAATCATTAAGGTGAAACTTCGTTGGTATTCTTTATTCGCAGAACGATAGTTCAACACAAAACGGCTGCCGCAAGGCAGCCGTCATTGCGCTAACGGGCAGATTAATGCAACTTCCAAGTAATGGAATCGTATAAAGTATGACGACAGAGGAGGGAAATTCGTGAAATTAAAAACAAAACTAATTACCATTACAGTTACATGTTTAGTTGGGGCAAGTATATTTTCTATTTCCGCACTAGCTGATAAAGATGTAGCCTCTCTGAAAGCTCTAGCTAAGGTAGCTAAGGATAAGGAACATATTGAGCACAATTTATTGGACGCGATGCCTGACCAAACAAGAGAGGACAAAGATGCAAAAAACCAACAAGGTATTAAAGTTAAGAGTCTCGGTAATGAAACAAGAAAGCTCGAACTAGAAGCTGATCCTGACGATACTGAAAATTTCGCCAAGCGATTAGATGAAGCCATTGAAAACTATTCAATGGGTGTCAATGAATTTAAGGATGCTGCGAAAAGATATAACGACGATACGTATCTCAAAAAGGCAGAAGAATCAGAAAAAATGATCGAACGATTTAAAAAAGGAAGAGAAGAATACCAAAAAAATGAAAAGAACGTACATCAACTCCGTCTAGAACTTGATCTTCCTGTACAATAGTTTATTCTCTCCGTAACTAAGCTAACGGTGAACGATAGCTCAATTGGCAAAGCAAAATGATAGTCAAGATAAGGGATGATTGCTTGGACGATTACGTTGGAATAATTATAGCATTGTTGCTAGGAGTTGGATTTTTCTTTATACGGAAATCTAAATTGTATAAAAGGAATTTGACAGCACGATTGACAGGCTACGCTCTTATATTAATGAGTGTTATCCTTGTTTTTGTTGTTATCATAGCGTATCTCTCTCAAGCATCACACGGATATGGACACTAGATGTTTTTACGCTAGAGTTTACGTGAGATAAATCCTTAATACTGAGGGACAGAAAACGTTTGTTCAATAAGAATCAGTTCGAGGCTGCCGGCATGAATCGGCAGCCTCGTTAAAGTAACGGGCAGGATAGTTGAACGGAGTATGATATAATCCTTCTGCGGGGAGATGATACAATGTCTAGTACAGAATGGATTACTGAGCTTTTGGAGAATGAGAATCTTTCATACGTAAAACAAGCAATCAGTCGCATTGAAAACCCAGAATTATTGCATGCCATCGCACTGAATTATAATTGGGATAACGGTTTTGAAGTGCCTAACTGGATAGTGGAAAATGGAAACTGCGAGTTTGGAACAGCACTATTGTTGTTCTACAGGGCTGACGGTTACATACTCTTAGAGACTAATAAGGATATGACAACAGGACAAACAGAATGGGTTGCATTCGTAAGTAACCTTTTAAACAAATTAATAAATAATTATTTTAGTATATCGAAAGTTCCTTACCAACCAGAGTTGACTAAAGTACAAAAATACAAATTAATAAAGGCTAATCCAAACATACCCGAAATCATTTTTGATGGGGTCTAACCACTGTTAACCATTCAACTAACGGATAACTTTAGTTCAATAGCGGTTGCTTCGGCAGCCGCTTTTTGTTGCTCCGCTAACTGGAGTGCGGTGAACCTTATTACAGAAAAAGGAAATCTATTTTTCCTGACGAATAAAATACTTGGATGTTAGCTAGGTATTTATTTTGTAATTTATTTGATTATTTATCATAGGAGGAAGTATTGTGGCTCAGGTTAATAAAATAACTGCAAAATTTTTTATTGTTTCTTTGTCCGTTATTATTTTTGCAAGTTACTTTCTAACAGATATAACTTATGCAGAAACAGAAAAAGGAGATATACGCCAAATATCCTCGGGCTATTGTTATAATCTAGCGTTACTTACGGATGGAACGGTTTGGGCTTGGGGTGATAATACATATGGTCAGTTAGCAGATGGCACAACAGGTGACGGTGAATTTTCAAAAAACTATCGAGCAAAACCACAGAGGATATCAGAATTAACAGATGTCAATTCTATCTCGGCAGGGACTGACTTTGCAATTGTTGTAAAAAAAGATGGAACCGTTTGGTCATGGGGACATGGTCATACAGGACAATTGGGCAATCAAGAAAACATGGAATTATCTCCAATAGACCTACAAAAAAGATGGTTAAAATATGATGAAACCAAACCGGTACAAGTAAAAAATGTAAAAGATGTTGTCGCTGTTTCCGCAGGAGCATCTCATGTTCTCGCCTTGAAAAAGGATGGAACGGTATGGGCATGGGGGAGTAATATGGTTGGACAGATTGGAAGTGGGGATTCTCGTACAATCCATTCGACCGCAGTTCAGGTAAGTGGTCTAAGTGATGTCATTCAAGTTGCAGCCGGTATAAATCACAGCTTAGCACTTCAAAAAGATGGAACGGTTTGGGCTTGGGGGCTGAATGAAGATGGCTCCCTTGGGACAGGTGTATTAGATACAGGGAGTTATATTCCTATACAAGTTAAAATAACGAGAACTGTTAAAGAAATCATGACTCTTGGAAGAGGTTCGAGCGCTGCTATAACAGAGGATGGCTCTGTATTTCAGTGGGGGCCTGATATCTTTAAATTGAATGGTCAGAATCAATCCTTTATTCATTCTATTCCGGAACTAGTACCCACGCTTTCCGACGTAAAGACGATACTGCTTTCCTCTCAGATGAATTATGCGGATCATTCTATGATTATTTTGAAGAAAGATGGATCCATTTGGGGGCTTGGCAAGAATAATCTGGGTCAAATCGGCAATGGTAGTTACAAGGATGTGCCGGAATTAACCCTTAATTCAAATATAAATTCGATAATTCAAATCAGTGGAAACCGTTATTATTATGACGGTACACAAACAGTTGCGTTAGATAATAATGGTAACGCTTGGGCTTGGGGGTTTAATCAGGTGGGGCAAGTAGGCCCAGGGGGATGGAGTTTTGATGAACCCATAAAAGTGGTCATACCCTCAATTTTTAAAGTGAGATTAAATGGGGAAATATTATCTTTTCAGCAATATCCAGACATAATTAATGGAACAACAATGGTAACTCTTCGAAAAATATTTGAGTCGCTTGGAGCAACCATCCAATGGGAGAGCACTACACAGACTATTTCAGCTACAAGAGGAAATGTAAGGGTGAAGCTTTCAGTCAATTCAGAAACGGCATTTATCAACGATGAAAAAGTGCACCTAGATCAAGCTCCATTTATTAAGAATGAATTAACGCTTGTACCATTGCGTTTTATCACTGAATCCTTCGGTGGACAAGTTATATGGGATGAGAATAACAAACTTATTGATTTGAAGATACATTGATTAGTGGCAAAGGTTATAATTGGCTACTTATTCAACTATCGGGAGAACGTTAGTTCAATATCAACCAAAGAAGGCAGCCGACCTAGTGATCGGTTGCCTTTTGTCAACTAACGGGCAGTTTAGCGTGGTATTCATTTAAGAATCCGCCTTATTTAGGTGCGTGCTAATATCTTGCCGCTTTCTTATTTGCAGACATGGAAGCAAGTGCAGACTCATTGAATCCTTTAATGATGAGCCAAACCGCGAGAATCATTTCATTGGCTGCTACTGGTAGCGCCAAAATAGCACCCCAAACAGAAACTTGTTGAATTACACCGAACATTACTAACAAGGCATAAATAAAAACAAGAGTTGCCCCTGTAATACCTAAGATGGATATAAACCTGGGTACGAGTCTGGATTTATAAAATATATAACTGTACATCATCGTGTTGATGCCCAGCATGAAAAGGGGGCCAAGCATAAATGTCCAGTCATGTATTGCTTTTAATAAAGTGCCTGAAACTTGAAAAGAGGCAGTATCCGGGGCTCCTGTTACTACAAATTCCCGGCTTAACGTCACCAGGGACAGTACGCTGATTACACCAACAGTAATGATAACCGCTTCAAGAAACCTGAAGCAAAGATGCCAAAGAGCTATCGTTTCATTATACTTTCTTAAAAGCGGAAACATTGTAGTTGCAGTACCAACCGCTGAAACAACAAGTATTAACTCCATAAGCGCTCCCAGTATGACCTGGTTGGCATGTTTAGAACCTTGAATCAGGTAATCGGGATCATTTAGGATAGGTTTGTATAAAATAAAAGCAGCTATCATCGACGTAACCGCTGCAAGTATAAACAGTACTCCCACAATTTTTGCAGTTTTTTTGTATGAACTCATTTTTTTTATCTCCTTTTTTAATAATTCATCGTCAGTAAAAGTAATGATATTCCTAGTTCTTACTCCTGTGTGTTATCCCCGTAAAAGAATACCTCTTCCAAAGGTAAGTTGAAGGCGTGAGCAATGCGAAAAGCCAGTTCAAGAGACGGGGAGTAGTTACCCTTTTCCAGGGCCACAATCGTTTGTCTGGTTACGCCCACCTTGTCAGCCAACTGCTGCTGGGTCATTTCATCATAGTTGAATCGTAATTTTCGGATGTGATTGCTGACAAGATTCTTGCCCATATTAGACTCCTTTCCGATAGTGATAAAGTTTCGTAATGGAGCCGGTCAAATCGGAGAGAAATCCGGAGGCGATCAGGATCATGAACATCGTTTGCGACGGCTGATCGATGACCAGTGATACCATGGCAAGAAGAAAGCCGATGATAAACACGAAAAAAGAAATTCGGTTCGCTTTCAATTCAATGAGTTTATCCAGTTCATCCGCAAACTTCGGTTCCTTTTCTCTGGTCGTTATTCGAAAGACAATGTTAAAAATAATGCTGATAATGATATGAGCGACTATTGAAACCAACATCAGCACCAGGACGAAGGAACCCCAAAAGCGAAAGGTTTCCGTCGACTCCAGTCCCCCTTCGGGGAACTGCGGATACATGTACAAGCAATAAGATCCGAAAATGAGTACGGTGCTGATGAAAGATACGATGCTCTTCTTTTCTTGATAGGTCACGGTGGCACACTCCTCTTGTAATGTATTTTTTACATAAAGTAAAGTATTGTATACATAATGTTACCAGAATTAACCATAATGTCAAGTGTAATTTACATGTTTGATGGCTGACTGAAGCGATTGGATTTCATAAGAGGACAACCCGATTGCGACGGGGGGAAGAGTAATAGACTTTATCGCGCTGTATAATTAAGTCATTAAACTAACGGTGAACGATAGTTTAATCATGACATGACGGCAGCTGGTATACGGTCGGCTGCCTTTTCCATTGAAGTAACGGGCAGGATTGTGGAACCATTCAACGAATACCAATTGTTAAGAGGAGTTGAACGAAGGTGGTATTCCGATGAAATATTTAAACTCTTTACAAACCAAAATACCTTTGTTTATTTTGGTTGCTTTAATCTTTGGATTTTTATGGATTGGATTACGCAGTGTTGCCGACCAACAACTTGTTGAACTAGACGAGATAGAGAAAACTATATATTTTTGGGGATTAATATGCTTGGGCATAATCATTCTTGCTCAGTTTTTATTAGCGTTGGTTAGTAAATTTATAAGAAAGAAGTTCAATTTAACTTTTCTGAAATTACTATTTAGTTGTTTATTTGCTTGGGTTATAACAACATGCCTATTTATAATTACAGTTATTCAAAATCTCAAAATAGGGTTGTAGAACGAACAACAGTTTAAACTAACGGAGAACGATAGTTAAAGTACAATACGACGGCAGCCGGTATTCGATCGGCTGCCGTTGTACGTTTAAGTAACGGGCAGTAATGTTGAATAATGTAGTGTTTCTGAAGGAATAATATTGGGAAAACATGGGCGGTAAGGTTATGCGAATACTATTTCTATTAGCTTTTGTGCTTCTTGTTTCCCCAATACAAGGTAACATCGCAAATGCAACAACATCGACAAACATAATGATACAACAGGCTCCTAGCGAAGAGGTTCTTAAGGATTCGCTATTTGCAATGTTATATCCTTATGTGACTGAAGCAGTTGAAAGCTACTATGGAGAACGAAACCAATTTTGGAAAGAAAAAATTATAGATATTAAGGAACAAGGAAGGTATCACTTCTTGTTTAAGGTACAGTTGGAAACATTTGAGCATTCACATGCTCCCCCTTTTGGTCAAGACCTAATTACCTTCAGGGTTGCACTCGGGAAGGTAACCGTTACAGATTACAACCACAAGGGAGACGAGTGGGAAACTAAAATCAGTACATTTAAAAATTCAGTGATTCAAGACGTTCAAAACACATTCGGTATTGATTTCGCTCCGTACAAGAAATACGAGTACGGACAGTTGCTCTTCGCTTCGGAGACACAAAAAGAACTCCAACCACTAGTAGATATCAATACCAAAATTGTTGAGCAGGTTCTCCAACAATCAGGAACAATAACAAAGGGTTATAAAAATGTGGTGAACCCCTTTACATTTATCAAAGATGATTTTGGATATATCGTGTACAAAAAGAAAGACGGAACAAACGTTGTACTGACTCTAAAGAAAGTAAATGGAACTTGGACATTTATCAACCAAGTCAGTAAGCAAGGTAAGCCTATGAAGTCAGAACTTCTATGGTACATGTAAAAATAAATCAGGCAACGAGGTAATGTAAATGAGATTGAAAATAACTTCTATTGTTTTATTTACCATGCTTCTTTTTTTAACCGCTTGTTTTAGTAATAAGGATGCTACTCAAGACTCGGTTAGTTTGGAGAAGAAAATTACCCCTATCAGTCATGGTCATGAGACTGAAAATCTAACTTTAGAAGAGGCGCAAAAGAAGGTTCAATTTAAACTTTTGGTACCCACGTACTTACCAGAAAAATTGGTGTTTGACCATGCATATGTTGGTTATGGCACAGCTTACGTTTCTGAACCGACAAGTGGTGCAGTAATTTTACGTTTTACAAATGGAAACACCGGTTTCATAGTAGTCGAACAACAAGGAAAGATGGAGCAATTACAAAATGCAACCGAGAAGCAAGTTACAAATACTAAGCTTGGACAGTATTACAATAATGAACTGCAATTTGAGCCGACTTTACTATGGCAGAATGGAAACATTGTTTGTCGAATTTATACAAATGAGCGTAGTTCTTTTAGCAATGAACAGAGTTTGGTTCAGATTGCTTCAAGCTTCAAATAATAAAACCAATATCATTAAGTTTGTGTTGTTGCATAACGATTTCGATGGAGCTGCTTGTATACAGCTCTTTTTTCTTTAATTGGTTTCGCGCTGCATGTATGGCTAACGGGCAGATATGTTGAATATGATTAAAAGTTGCTTAATCGAGGAAATTATTATAAAGTATTCCATATTTTACAGGAGAAAATTATGAGAAAGATTGGATTGTGTCTTTTGGTAATGTTTTGTCTAGCCTTTTTAAATCCATTTCTGCCACAGTTAAGGGCGAAAATGTCCATTTTCTCGCCACAGCAAATGATTGATATGTCAGATTACGTTGTGGTGGGTAAGATTGAAAAAGAACTTATTTCTAAAAAACAAAACACTGAATATACAGCGATTCACACCGAAGTAACTGTTTCACTTGAATCTGTTCTGAAAGGCCATATTTCACAAAAGGAAATTGTATTACAGCACGATTCTCGAACAGATAGAATGCGTACTGATGGTGTAGATTTTGATTTTCCTAAAAAAGGTACGAAGGTTATGCTTTTGTTAAAACAAGGAAGAAACGGAATAGCACTTACGTATGCAAACAGTATTTGTTTAATCAATAACAATATAGTTTCGTTGTATATAGGCACTGAATTTGTGGGTAATTGGAAAATTACAGATTATAAGAACACTTACCAAACCTTTTACGACAAGACTGTTTTGACTTACTAAATGCTATAGCTCAAAGCCAACAGGCTACCGATAAATTCGGTAGCCTGTTCAACTAATGGGCAGGATAGCGTAATCTGTTTGTAGAAGATATGAAGTGAACCTACTTCTGAAAGGCGATGTATTGCTATTATTCAAGCAAATGATAACCTAATAATCGTCCAACAATTTTGATTGTAAATACTACAAATATAAGTGTTCCAATTAAGAAAAATATCATATTAGGTCGTCCAGGCTTACCAAGCACATCCAGTATCACAATAGGCCATTCCAAATACCACCAGAGCAACCTGCGCTCTTCTTTTTCGGTTCTATAATTTTTCGCATGTTTCAATGCGTCCTTTAATGGCCTGTAAACAAAGAAGCCGCAGCCAACCATCATAACCAGACCAAAGATCCACGCAAAAAACATTTCCTTCATATCATGACTCCTAATTAGTAGTTAAGTGTATAATCTCTAGTTAAGTGTATAATCTCTCCACATATCCAATGATATACATATCTGATTGTTAAACATGATTCATTACGCTAACGGGATACGTTACTTCAATAAACTACAAAATGAGGCTGCCGCCGCGAAAACGAGAGGCAGCCTCATTAAGCTATCGGGCAGGATAGTTGAGCAAAGACGGTTCTGGGGCAACTGGAACGGGAGCTGAAGTTCACGATTATAAGACACATTCTGGGGCTTAAATAACCGAAGCTACCGGCGTGACGAAGGTTGTTACACTATACCGGGTATTAAAAGAGCTTTCTGCGGATTGATTGCATAAAGTAAAGTTGTTAGTAGCCCTGTCGCTGACTTTAAGAACCATGTTCGCAATTATCCGAAGACTAGGGCTTGTTAGTTAAGTCACCTGAAATTCGCAGCGAACAAAATGTGTGGGATATTTTCCCGAAAATGGGTAAGTATATAAAAATCAAGCTCATTTTATCTCAGAGGGGGATTCATGCATGATTCAAAAGAATTTGCCCTTTGCGCTCGTCATGATGACTTTAATGATGTCTGTCGGTCTAATGAATCACGTGCAAATGGTCCCTTTATTATTGGAAACGGTACAAAGGGACGCTTGGATCAGCATCGTAATATTGATTGTACCCATCTGCTTATTCATGATTCCGGTTTACTATATCTGTAAAAAAACGAGCGGCCGTAACATTCAAGACTGGATCAAGTTCAACTATGGCTTCATACCGTCCTTTCTTTTTCGGAGTTCATGGATCGTATATTTTATTTTTTTCGTCTTTGTCGCGGCCAAAGATACAGTTATGTGGACGCATGTTTCCTATTTACCACATACCCCCGTGCTTGTTATCGCCCTATTCTTATGTGGTTTATCCGCGATTGTCAGCGTTTTTGGTGTACGCATGATTATGATTGCATGTGGCATTTTTTTGCCGACCGTATCATTGCTCGGTTTCTACATTTCCTTTGCGAACATTCCGAATAAGGATTACTCCAGTATCTTTCCCGTCCTTGAAAACGGTTGGAGTCCTATTCTGAAAGGGCTGATTTATATAGGCGGTGGATTGTCGGAGTTGGTCATCATCATATTTCTAAATCAGCAAGCTTCTAAAAAATCATTATTTTTTTATTTTTTACTTGCTCTGATGTTAGTCTGCCTGGCTTTGGGTCCGACTTTAGGCTCGATTAGTGAGTTTGGTCCTGCGGAGGCTGCCAAACAACGTTATCCTTCTTTTGAAGAATGGCGGCTTCTACGTATTGGACATTTTATCGAGCATATGGATTATTTATCCATTTATCAGTGGATCACAGGCGCAACCGTTCGAATTTCACTTGGCATCTGTCTAATCCTCGATCTTGCGAATTTGACTAAGCGGCGTACTCGAGCAATAGCTGCTTCATTGATTGGTGCAGGATTCATATTGGCTAACCTACTACATATCAGCGATTATGATTTTTTGTTCTTCTTACGGCATTGGTATTTTCCTGCGGTTTTACTATTCCATTTGCTGATCGTCGTGATCCTGCTCGTTCTTATCGCTCTATGGGGGCAAAAGAATGTAACAAAGTAGTTTAAAAAGGTGGTACAACTATGCTGCAGTCAGACAAGATCACCATCGGTTCTTTAGAGGAGAACTCCATCAGGCGGCTGTTCAAAAACAGCCAAGATGTTCAAATCGATAACGTATTAATGAATTTTCGTCATTCAACGCATAGCGTGATTTTAATCTACTGCATCGGCATAGCCGATTCCAAGCAAATCAATAATTATGTCCTGCTTCATTTGGAGAGCATGATAGAGCTTCATCCGGACGAACAATCTCTCGAGTGCTTCGGTCCTTTACGATTGAAAAAGCTGAATGGGAATGACAACGTTGATACGCTGACAGCTGATGTTTTTACTGGAACCTTAATTATATATTTAGAAAAATCGCAAACCTTTTATTCTCTGGAAATCGCCGATGCTCCGAAACGCAATCCTGAGGAATCCGCATCAGAGGTCTCAGTAAAAGGGCCGCGTGACGGTTTTACCGAAGACTTGACAACCAACGTCGCCTTGGTTCGACGCAGAATTAAATCAGCCACATTGTGTGTTGAATATTTCACTGTCGGCAGAAGAAGTCAAACCAAGGTGGCATTATTGTATGTAAATGATATTGCAAATTCCGATTTGATCCAAGAAGCCAAAGAACGTCTTTGTAAAATTGATGTGGATGTGCTGCATAACAGCAGCCAATTGGAGGTCATGCTTGCTGATAGTTCGATTTCTTTATTTCCGTTAATCGATTATATCGGGCGACCGGATTATGTGACTGAAAGCTTAATGGTCGGTCGGTTTGTTTTTTTAGCTGATGGTTCCCCTAACGCCATTATTGCTCCAGTCACGTTTACCGAGATTCTCAAAACACCGGAGGATCTCTATTTACCTTTTCAATTTGTTACCCTTGAAAGACTCCTTAGAATACTTGGATTTATTATTGGTACACTATTGCCGGGCTTCTGGGTCGCATTATCCGCCTTCAATATCGACCAGCTCCCTTTCTCTCTGGTGGCTTCAGCAAAAATAAACAGGGCTGGTCTTCCTATGCCGTCCACACTCGAAGCGTTTCTAGTGGTTAGTCTTTTTGAAGTGTTCCGGGAAGCAGGCATTCGTTTGCCCAAATCGGTCGGTCAGACGGTTGCCGTTGTCGGCGGGCTGATTATTGGTGACATGTCTGTAAAAGCCGGTCTTACCTCGCCAATCATGATCGTGGTCGTATCGATATCTACCGTTGCTTCGTTTATGCTGATCAACCAAAATTTAAATGGGACTGCGACCATTTTTAGATTTTATGTTCTTCTCATGTCCTGCTTTTTTGGCATATTTGGGTTTATCCTTTCCGTTATCTGCATTGTCTTTTATATGTCCGGCTTGGAATCCTTCGGCATCCCTTACTTGACTCCAATATCTCCACCGCTTTGGAAGGAATTGATACCTGCTTTAGTGAGAAAACCTCTTTCTCAAATGAAGAAGAGACCAGGTTCTCTGCAACCAAAAGATGCCACCCGTCAAGGAGATGACGCTTCTTGAACTTCGGACGTATCGTTGTATTGATTCTAAGCTGCAGCCTGTTCCTCACCGGTTGTTGGGATCGAAGAGAGCTTCAAGATACCGTCTTCGTAGCCGCAATTGGCGTTGATTATAAAGACGGACAATATCTCGTATCTTCCCAACTTATTAATTTCGGTAACGTTGCCAAGCGTGGTTCGGGAAAAAATGCTGGAGAGAGCACATGGATAGGTACATCATCCGGTAGTAACCCGTTTGTCGCTTTTCAAAATTTAAATCAAATGACATCCCAGCAGCAGTTATATTTAGGACAGGTGACAGCTCTTGTCTTAACCAGCCGCGCGCTTGAGCAAGATGTAGAGGACATCCTAGAAGCGTTATACCGTTATCGGGAGCTTCGTTATACTGTCTGGTTATTTGGGACCGAAGAGCCCATCACGCCATTGTTTGGTTCAGATGCTCTACTTGGGCTCTCGCCTGAGCTGACCGTCATCCACAATCCTAGACCCGCTGCCGCCAAAGTAGCACGAACTCGGCCAGTTTCTGTGAGACAATTCCTTAAGGCCTATAGAGAGCCCGGGGAAACGGCGTTTATTCCCTCTCTATCGTTACATAACAATTGGGAGACAAAAGAAAAACCGATGCCCGTAGCCTATATCGATGGACTCTATGCTTTTTATCAAAAAGAGTATAAAAAGAAATTTCTGCTTTCCGATGTCGAAGGAATTCGTTGGATGAACAAACCTTCAGATGAGGTCCTGCTGCAGGTAAATGGAGAGCAATTTCAAGTGACGTGTATGGTGAGAAGTAGTCATCGGAGCGTAAAGTGGACTTATGCGAAAGGACAGCTTCAATATATTCTGGACTTAAAAATAAAAGCCAGTATGGAAATGGCGAATGGTCAGTTCTCCAAAGAAGAGCTGAGGGCGGCTGTGGACAAAACGATACGCAATGAAATCATGGAAACCTTTCAACTGGGTAAAAAATCCAACACCGACTTGCTGAATTTGGGTAAAGAAATGTTTAAATATGATCTTCGCCAATGGCGAGAAATTTACCATTCACCTAATGTCAAACCTGCCTTGAAGGTGAATCTCCATTTGTTCCTAGAGCATTCGGGAACTTATAAGGCGGGATAATATGGTAAATCGTAGAGAAGTCAATACTTTTGTCATTAAACTAACGGATAACATTAGTGAAATAGCGGTTGCTTCGGCAGCCGTTTTTGTTTTCTCAGCTAACGGGCAGAATAATGTAGCGAAACTTTAAGTAGTTGGCAACGTATTGAGTTATACCTACATCTTTTGGAAAGTCGTTGTATGAGGCGAAACTGCCACAGCAGTAAAGCTTTGGAATGAAATTAAGAAGCGGAGTGATTATTTGAAAATGAAAGATGACGGAAATGGTTCTTTCATAGGCGTTGGAATTGCTTTAGGTGCCGCTTTTGGTTCCGCTTTTGGTGTCGCATTTGGAGCAGTATTCGGTAATGTAGGTGATGGACTTGTATTTGGAACTTCATTTGGAATTGTAGTCGGATTAGCAGTCGGTATTTTTAGAAATAACAAAAACAAGTGAAAACGCTCGATTACGTTAACGGGGCACGCTAGTTCAATACAAACAGATTAAAACCTCTCATTAGAAGAAAACCTAGACTTAATAGGACTAATGGGAGGTTTTATTATGAATATAAGTCAATTGTGGAAAGTGTATGAGGACGATAAACGCATCCAGGGATTTAGTATAAACACTCTAAAAGCATACGCCTTGCAGCTAAAAATGCTAGTGAATGAACTTGGCGATATCCACATTTCAGATGTTACCCTACAGTTGTTAAAGGAATATTTAGCGAAACAATCAGATCGATTGAAGCCAAGTAGTTTAGGGCATCGTATCCGCTTTGTTAGATCTTTGTTTCGCTTTGCTTATGAAGAAACCTACCTAACATCAAACCCATCTCTAAAATTAAGAGAACCTAAGATGGAAAAACGAATCCCGAAGTTTTTAATTGAGGAAGATGTGATCCATTTGAAGATCTCTTGTCTATCCATGCGGGAACGAGCTCTTCTAGAGTTCCTGTACACTACCGGTTGCCGAGTTGGAGAAGTGCAAAAGATAAACATTGAAGATTTGAACTGGGAGAATTGCTCTTGCAATCGTTAATGGAAAGGGAGCGAAGCAACGAGAAGTTTATTTCACTACCGAGTGCAAGGTTTGGTTGAAAAAGTATCTGGCAAGTCGCCAGGACTCTTGTAAAGCCTTATTTGTAACCGGAACGTGTCCAATACGCAGAATGGCCATTCCCACGATTAGATGGTCACTAAAACGGCTTGCAGATAGGGGGGAGGTTGAAACCAACGTGTACCCACATCGTTTTCGCCATACTTATGCATGCCAGTTGTTGGACAACGGAGCACCTTTGGATTTCATTCAAGGCATGTTGGGACATGAGAAGGCATCGACCACTCAAATATATGCACAGCTCCGCGGCGAGCGCAGAAGAGAACTTTATCGTCGATTCTTTTAGGCATTCACTGCCATTACTTTTTGGGGAGACTAAGCAAGACATACAATAGTGTTTTATTTGGAGTTGGCATATGAAATACGAGGAGACGGATGAGTTTCTCATAAAAAAGTTACGCAAATACATAGAAGGGTATGTATATGATGCTGATCTATCCAGTAGCGAGTGCTTGAAAGTGATTGTGGAGATAGTACGTACCTATCCAAACACTGGGAAGGAAAATGTAATTGATTGTTGAGAAAACAAAGATTGGATATAAATCGCAATAACTGAACTGACCCTTGTCTTTATTATACTAAAGGGCTCGATTGAATAAGCGTAAAAAGGCTGCCGAGTGCAGCCTTTTGTGTTAACGGAAAGATTTCATCTATGTGTAGCTTCATTAAGCAAAACTATTTAAAAGCAGGTATGGGAATAATGGGTTATGTGAGATGATTAAACTTGCTGTAAGGTGGTATGTTGTATTTTTTATTTAATTATAAGTGTTGTATGTCTGCTCATTATTATTGGTTCTTATGTTAGTTTTAATGAGGCTATAAGAAACAGAAATCGGTTTGTATTTTTAGAAAGGTTAAAATATTATGTAATTGCTTTTCTTATAAGTGCAGCGATAACCGCGTATGCTTATTTGTCTTCGAGTGAAAGAGATATATTCTTTCTAACAATAATACAATTAGTATTGACTATATTGGTTGGCACAGGGAGTTTCTTTATATTTGGAGATTCCAATTTTGATGGGATTAACACAAAGATTCGAATGATAAAGTACTTTTCAATTTGTTTATTAATTTTATTACTTGCTTATTTTGTAATTCATGGTCGATAAAAGGTGGAACGCATAAGGACATAGGCCACTCCCCCAATAAAAGTTGCATAGTTTGGAATTTAATCGTGATGGCTGCCGAGGCGTTAAACTAAAGGGCAGGATAGTTGAATCAATAACGGGCATAATATTACCAAAGATTGGAGGTATTATCCTTGTTTAAACCGACTATTTTATTTCTGTTTATCTTTACACTATCAATTGGATTTAATTATGATTTAATCGCTGCATCAGCGAATCCTTTAGCGGCTCCATCAAATGTTAGATTGGACAAGCTGAACAATGCTACGGATTTCAAATTACTTACCCCCCGTGACTGGTTTAAGAGTTATAAGTTAGAAATTAAAGAACCTTACCCTTTTGATCTTGATCGATCAATTTCAAAAGTTAGACTTCATTATTTCGATAAATCAAGGCAAACGTACTTGTTTGGAATAGAAGAACATAAGGCGGTTGGTTACAAATTCAATCGAGTTGAAACTACTTTCGATGTACGTAACCACACTAGTACCACCAGAACAATAGTTGAGGATTTTAAATTTGATGTAAACGGAGAGAGGGTTAACATAAACGGAATCGAAGGGCGATTCGTACCATGGGTTAATCACATACCTGGAGGATATCTACGCTGGATACAAGATGATACTTTTATAGAAATCGACAGTGGCGATTTGTCTAAGGAGATGATGGTAGAACTGGCAAAATCCATGAAGTTGATTAGGTAGGTGATTAAACTAACGAAGTAACGATAGTTAAGGGGCTTGCCACGCGGCAGCCCCTCTTTTGTTTATTAATGTAACGGGCAGGAGAATGGAAATAGTTGGAGAAAAATAATGGGCAGAATTCCTATTAAGTCGCTTGCATACATGGATTTATATGTTACCATTATAAGAATGTATGTTCTTATAATGGGGAAGATGGCTAAACTTGAAACAGCATGAATTTAAATATCTTCGTACCTAGAGTCAGACATCAATTTTTCATGGCTTCGCGGTAATCATCATGGGCATTCCACGAGATCTTCTAACATTCAGCCACTACCGTAAGTTGCAGAATGTTCTGTTTATCGAATTGCACAACCTTACTCGCTTGTAGTATGTAAGGTCGGTCTCGACTTGCGCTTCCTCACCCAGGTTAGCATCACTAATAACAGGTTAACGAAAATGACCGGTAGAGAAAAATCAATACAGCCGTTTTTCCGAAAGGAAATCCAAAGGATATCATAGATCCGTAAAAAATTTCTGAAAAGCGGCTTTGAAATTGCGGAAGTAACGGATTGATGTCCACGTCCTGGATGATTAATACGCAGATCACCAAGATTGAACCTACAAAAAACGGGAGAAACACGAGGACGGACCGAACGATCGATCCGAGGCCGAGCCAAACCGCATAAGTGGTTGTGAATATTATCATAAGTATGATCAAGGAGGGGGACGTTTTTGGGAGAATAGCAGTTGTATAAAAAAACGACAGAGATCTGAGGGATACTACCCCCAAACCAACAATGTTCAGTAAGATGGCGGAAAGCACGAGTTTTCCCAGCCACTTCCCAAGCAAGATTTCGATAATATCAGCCATGTTTAAATTCTTAAAGTTTTTTTGTACATAGGTTGTCATCCACAATACGAAGATTGCGGCGATCATGGCAGAAAGGTTAGCGATCCAGACATCCTGTAAGATCAATTTCGCTTCCAATAAATATAAAGTCGAAAATCCTGACATAAACGTAAAACAGAGGCATCCTAGCTGAAAATGTGATATTTTTTCTTGATTCACGATGAATGAACCTCCGACTTTACATTCATAACTTCTTGTACATATTCAGAAAATGATTTGAAAACAAATGTATTAATGGATTCCATCGTTGGCATTATATCGCCGCTGACTGGAATTAACCAACAGATGATACAAGCAGAAAGGAACGAAAGAACAACGGCATCGCGTCGCTTTCGTTGTTTCCAAAGTTGTATCGTTATCCTTATTTCGTAACAAATATAAAAAGCACAAATTATAGGGATAAGCATTTCACTTCCCTCCTAAAGTTTCACTCATTCCAAGTGTAAAGATATTTACAACAACATTGACTTTAATTGGAACCGAGGGATATATGTTGCTCCAATCGTTTTTTATTGATTTCCACTCTTGAGGGTCATACTGGCTAAAGTAATCGGAAAAGCCGACAACATCAACCTTTAACTCGCGCTGGAAATAAGCCAGACTTTCATATGTCTTTAAGCTTTAACGATACACTTTTGCCCCATACATTTTCATTCAGGATTTTCCCGAGAAATTCGTTCGAAACCAGATCGCCTGTTTCGGATTTTAACATCATTTTGTCCGCCGCCATTCCCTCGCTGACAATCACGTAGCTGGACATTCGAACTTCACGCGAGCGGGTTAAATAATCCACGATTTCATAAAAAGAATGACGGGCAGCACTCTCCCCAATTACGAAAAATTTATCATGCTCCCCAATCAAGATTTTTCCGGAACGTCCTCCCAAATTCCGAGCAGCATCCATAATGGAATCCCCCGATGCGCTTGCAATCCATTCCGTACTATCCTTTTTATCCGTGTTTTTCGTCGTTGATTGGATGCAATACACGGTGATAATATATTTATTTTTCTGCTCATCGTAGTCAATACCCGTTATCATTACGAGCGCTATATCGCTAATTTCACGAACATCCGGCGAGCAGCCAGTAAGAAGACACAATAGCACGCTCAACACTAAATGCATTTTAATGTTCTTCATGTTCCTGCCCTTCCATCCATGTAATCAACGTATCATTCTTGGAGACTCTTCTGTGTTTAATCGGGAAGAGAACATAATGTTCGACTATATCTTTCCAGTGTTTGGTATCAAACGTAGGTAAGTAAAGCTTGCCGAATGATCTCAAAGAGCATAAATGAAGGATTATGATAAACATACCTAGGGCAAGTCCTAAAACGCCAGTCCAAGCAGCGAAAAAAATGAGCGGGAACCGAAGCATTCGCAACGAAATTGCGGTATTAAACGAGGGTATTGTAAATGATGCGATTCCCGTCATGGCGACCACAATAACCATCGGTCTGGACACAATTCCAGATTGAACTGCAGCTTCTCCTATAATGAGTGCCCCTACGATGCTTACGGATTGCCCAACGGAACGAGGGAGCCGCACGCTGGCTTCACGTAGCACTTCAAAGGCGACCTCCATAATGAATGCTTCCAGAAAAGTCGGTAACGGTATACCAGCTTTGGTTGAGAGGAAAGCTTGCATCAACGGCGTCGGAATCATTTCTAAATGAAATGTTGTAAGAGCGATATATAAAGAGGGACCAAATAAGGAAACAAATAATGTAAACAACCTTAATATGCGCAGGAAATTAGCAAAATAAAACTTTTCATAGAGATCCTCGCTTGGATGTAGAAAGTCGGTAAATACTGCAGGCGCCAGAAGCGCATTGGGGCTCCCATCTGTCAAGATCGCAACTTTTCCCTGATTCATAGCGGTAACGACTCGGTCAGGTCGCTCCGTATTCTGTATTTGAGAAAATGGGGAATAAGGGCTATCCTGAATCCACTCTTCGATTTGAGCGTTATCCACAACTACATTAAGACGGATGGATTCTATTCTTCGCTGAACTTCACTCAATACGGTTGTGTCCACTTGATCCTCGAGATATAAAATCATGACTTTGGTCTGACTTTGTCGTCCGATGATATAAGATTTCGATTTTAGCTTCGCGGTCTTCAACCGGCGATAAATCAATCCCAAGTTAACCTGAAGGTCTTCGATGAACCCTTCACGAGGCCCACGCACGTTCGGCTCCAGTATAGGCTCTTCAATTGCACGCTTTACATAGCCAGGTAAAGATATCCCGTATGCTTCGGATCGCCCCTCAATAAAAAAAACGATGCCAGCACCGGCAATAAAATCCGCCGCTGAACTCATACTCGGCAAAGTGCACACCAATCCCAACGAGCTTATTGACCCAAAAATTGTTTCGTCCGCACGTTTAGTATGTAGGTGAAGATCCTCGTGAATTTTCGGGATTATATATTGGTTTAATCTTTGTTCATCGACTAGAACGCTTAAATAGGCAACTGATCCGAATCGTGGGCCCTCGACGTTATCGAAATGATGGAAGCTAATTAGTTCGTTATTTGAAAATATTTGCCGAAGATTGGTCACATTCCGTGCAACTGAAGGATCGATTGTATCCGTTTGCATTTCCATTACAGTTCCTCCAGAGTGGTTCAATATTCTTAATGGGTACATTTACTAGTTGAACTTAAGTTATTCAAAGTAAGGTTCTGACCGCTTGTCAGAGACTTAAAGGAGATGCTTAAATGGAATACTTTTTAGGGATTGTTCCACCTGAACATATATGTTACAAAATATTGGATGTAAGAAAAAATATAACTATCATTCCTCATTTCCTCACATTACAGTAAAAGCATCTTGTGCATTATCGGAGACCTGATGAAGAGCAAATACGAAAATGCTTTGAACTTGACTTGTATCGTCCGCATATAACAATTGCTAGGATTAGACGACGTAATTATCGAGAAAATGAAAGACAATTAGTTAACGAAGATGTTGGGGAAGGGCAAACTTTTGAAGTGGAAAAATTAGTTTGTTTTATCGTGAAAATAAGAAAGAAGCTTGCTTCGTGGCAGCTCATTTTTTGATATTAAAGTAACAACTACATGGGTCTTCATGGAAACTAATCCCAAAAATTAGCGTCTAACATAAAGAGTGAAAGGATAACAAAAAGAATCAAATAATTAAAACTATCTGAATGTGTTGGAGGGGGGAGGCATTATGTTTCTTCTGAAAAAATTCACTTTTTGGTTCTCAGCAATGAGCATAATAATTTGTCTAATTGACTATTTTGGGAGTGGATTAGCCAATATTATTCTTAGTCAATTTCCTCCAATTACTTGGTTAATAAGAGCTGAGCCATACAGAGACTGGATGATAGATAAAAGTATATTTCGGGGTAGCAGTATTTTAGTTACCTTTCGTTTCGCAGCATATTTAATCCATTTCTGTTCTTTCCTTATTGTAGGACTTGTTTTGGATTACATTATCCATTTATTCAAATCGAGGCAGCTTCTTTTTAGTTCATTCAAGTAACGAGCTGCTAAGCATTCAGCTGCCTTTTTTATTGAAGTAACGGTCAGATTACTTGAAGAATACGTCCTCTAGATGGAATGTATTAAAATCCACTAATATATGCCTGCAACTGCTGATACAGCTTATGTACAAGCGAATAGAATATAATAATAGTTTAATGGAGGTGTTTTATGCCACATCATGGTTCGCGAGGAAATCGCGGAAGAGATCCGCATCGTAAAACTTTTCCGCCTCCAGATGTTCTTGGAGTGGGTTTATCATCCGGTCGTCATTTATCACAATCTGTAGAGGCAGATGAATGGGTTAAAATTATATATTCGGATCAATTTGTCAGAAGCTTTGGATCAATAAATTTCAGCTTAGATCCGCCCCTTTTTGAGTCATCAACAATTATTGCAACACATAGTGGAATAGGCTTCATGTCTGCAAGTAGTTCTTTTGTTCCTTCTCAAGCCGATAAAACCTACACTTTGAGTTTACAAATTCGTATTAATAATACACCACTCTTGACTCAAATAGATGATTTTATTGGTCCTAGTGCTAATACAATATGGTCGTCTTTTTTCGAGATAACAGAGCTGTCGTTAATTGAGATTTACGTTAGATCTTCAATTGTTGGAACAGTCAGAAGCCTTACATGCGCAATCACGGAGGTACCAACTCCTCCAGAGCTATGAGATAAGTAGTAGTGCCCTTCTGGAAATCAAACAACCTCTACTGAAACGAAAGCTAAATATCCAAATTAACGTGGCAGCTGGCATAGATCAGCTGACTGTCAGTCACCGCAGCAGCAGATGTTTAAGCTAACGGATAACTATAGTTCAAGCACAACAACGGCAGCCGGTATACGATCGGCTGCCGTTGTCCGTTAAAGTAACGGGCAGATTGGTTTAATAAGAAATCGTTTTTATTTGTATTAATTTGTTATAATAATTTGAGATTAGATCAAAATTTTAAAAAGAGGTGTTACTTATGATTTTAGGTATCAACCCTTATTTAATATTGAATGGAAATGGACAGGAAGCTGTTTCATTTTATGAACATGCATTCAATACAAAGACCCTTATTCTTCAAAGATTTGGCGACATGCCTGGGGAAGAAGATACAAATCTATCTGATGAAGAAAAAAATCGTATCTTACATGCACATCTCAAAGTTGGTTCAACAGATTTAATGATATCTGACACATTTACAGGTCTACCTTATCAAATTGGTGATCAAACGACCTTAGCTATTTTAATTGATGACGTTGAAACAACGAAAGAAGTATTCGGCAAATTACAAGATGGTGGTAAAGTGATCATATCATTACACGAAACATTTTGGAGTCCTTTATACGGACAAGTAATAGATAAATTTGGTGTTACATGGCAGGTTTCAACACAGTCAGCTCAATAGTAAGCCAACGCTTAACTAATGTAGAACGAGAGTTCAATAACAACAAGAGAAGGCAGCCGACCCTATTGGATCGGTTGCCTTTTCTCAACTAACGGGCAGTTATCGCTAATGATTTTCACCCAATATCAGAATAAAACTAATTTGAAGTAATATCATCGTCGGGATAGACATACGAATACTTTTACGGGACACTCTATACAGTGGCATAGTGGCACCACCGGAGGTCAGACACTGCTATGAGAATTCGGGATTGGGACCGCAACTTAAAATTTCGCTTAGGCGTGGAGTTTGCTTTTAACGTCGTCTTTTGGACGTTTTTGCCTTTTTTGGCCATCTTTTTTGCTAACTCATTTGGGAAAGGCTGGGCAGGCGTGCTGCTCGTCCTGTCCCAAGCGCTATCCGTCGCAGGCAATTTGCTAGGCGGATACGCAGCCGATCGGTGGGGCCGCAAACGAATGATGGTACTGGCAGCTTGTACGCAAGGCATCGGCTATGGCATATTCGCAATCTCCGCTTCGCCGTGGGTTTCCTGGCCTTTCATCAGCTATCTCGGCTTCACCCTGGCCAGCTTTGCCGGTTCGTTGTACTCGCCGGCCAGCGAAGCGATGGTCGCCGACGTTGCGGAGGAGAAACACCGCTCCAGCATTTTTGCAGTATTTTGGACTTCCACGAACTTGGCGGTTGTGTTCGGCCCCGCGCTCGGCGCCGTGCTGTTCAAAGACAATCCCTATATCTTGCTGGCGGTCGCATCCGTATTTTGCCTGCTCATATCCGCGGTGCTGAACCGTGGTTTGCGCGAAACACTTCCGCAGTATACTCCCGTCAACCCTCGCAAAAAAGACGAAGCGCCGTGGTATAAGTTCCTAGCCGAGCAGCTACGAGGTTATCGTATTATCGCTTCGGACCAGGTGTTTTTGCTATTCATCATCGCAGGCGTCCTACTGGCACTCACGTTCATGCAACTCGACATCCTGTTTCCCGTTTTCTTCAAAGAATCAATTCCTTCCACCGATATCCTCGGTTTTGGCGGATGGCACTGGGTCGTATCGGGGCAGCAGCTGTTTGGCCTCATCGTGTCGGAGTTCGGCTTGCTCGTTGCGCTTTTCACCGTAATCGTGACCAAATGGATGACGGCTTACAAGGATCGCTACGTCTTTATAAGCGGAGCCTTGTTGTATGCGATCGGGATGGTCCTGTTCAGCCATATGTCCACGTTCTGGGGGCTTTCACTCGCAGTCGCCATGTTCACCATTGCCGAGATTGCTTCGACGGGTCCCCAGCAAGCGTTTGTTTCCCGAATAGCGCCAGAAGATATGCGCGCACAATACTACGCGGCGTCCAGCATACGTTTTACGCTCGGACGCACGATCGCTCCATTGGCGATTCCGCTAAGCGCATGGATCGGCTTCACTTGGACGTTCGGCTTCTTGGCGGCATTGGCTGCCGTTTCAGCCGTTCTCTATTGGCTCATGTTCAAGCTCTTCAAGCGCTAATAGCGCACAAAAGCCTGCCTCGATGGCAGGCTTCTATGATGAGCGAGAGGCAGCTGTTGATTTCGATCACCGGGCTATTTGTCATCCGAATACCCTTATTTTTTAACCACAGGCACCCAAAATTCGCCGTAGAAAGTGCCATCGCCGTTATCTTTGCGATAAGTTGCATTTGGACCACCGATGTAAGCATAATCAGTGATTTGGGCCAAGACTTCGCCAAAAGCAGAGTAAGTCAGCTGATCAAACAAAGTTTCCTTGTCGCCATTTCCTGCGACCACGATATACTCGCTCTCTGGAAACTCGATGATGCGCGTTGCGTCAGCTACTGATTTGCCAGCTTCTACCGCGAAATAATTCCACGGTTTTCCTTGATAAACTTCATTGACTGACCATTCGCGATCATCTTTTGCGGCGTCTTTGAGCTTATTAAAACGCCCGTCAGCCTTGAGTCTGTCCCAAAACTCGTTTTTTTCTTTTTGCAAAGCTGGCATGTCTTGAAAATTCGACCGAATTGAAAAACCATAAGCGGTCAATGTAAATGATTTTTTGTGTTCAAGTGTGTAATCTGCCATATGAGTGCTCCTTTTATCCGGAATAACTTCTGGGTGGTCAGGCTCAACTTGTTTTTTGATTTCGTCAAATTTGACAAGGATTAGTTTTCGACTTTATTTGCCCGAAGCCACATTTCGCCGTAGAATTCACCTGTTTCATTTGCTTTAACGAACGTTGAGTTACCAGGACCAACATATTTGTACTCTGTGATTTCTTGGATCAGGCCGCCGAAAACTTTGCCTGTGATTTCGTCAACAAGGCGGTCTTTGTCATCGCCTGTCCCAGGCACGACGAGGTAATCGCCAGCGAGGAAATCGAGGACGACTGCACCTTCCACGTTGAACTCACCCATTACGCCGAAGCCGCGCCAAGGCTTGCGGTCGAGGTTGTAGTTGATTTGATATTCTTGCCCGTCAGCGAGTGCGAGAAGTTCAGCAAGCTTGCCGTTTTCAGTGATTTCAGCTTTCTTCGCTGCAGTTTTTGCTGCATTACCTGCCCAGTCGTTGTAGTCATCAAATGAAACACCGAAAGCAGTCATTTTGTAGTCTTCTGAGATTGTTTTGATGGAGTAGTTAGACATTTTGTTCTCTCCTTTGTGGGATTTATTCTTTACAAGACTGATTCTATTAGCCAAATGTATCAAAAATTGATACTCTTTATTGAAAATTGAAAATGTAAATCCGTCAGTGCTGACATTATATGCTACATTTTTGTTATAATAAAATCATGAAGAAAACAGAACGAGTGAACCTGATCATGCGTTACATCAATAACCGCGCGCATTTTACGATTGCCGAGATTCAGCGAGAGTTCAAGATTTCCCGCGCGACGGCGATCCGCGACATAAACGAAATTCAGGCGATGGGTTTTCCGCTGACGTCCGAGCTTGGGCGCGGTGGCGGATACTATGTCCTGCAAAATCAATATCTACCCGCCGCCCGCTTCACGCCAGAAGAGCTGAAGGCGATTTTTATCAGCTTTATCGCCTCGAAAAATTCGCAGCTGCCTTATCTGCAAAATCGCCGCTCAATCACTGAAAAACTTATCGGCATCGCGTCGCAAACCCAGCAAGACGAGCTGATCGAGCTGAATAATATTTTGCTTTTCGAAAATACAAATCCCGCCAATCCGAATCTTTTGGAGCTCGATGATGCGGCGCCTGCGGAGCTAAACCAGCTGATTTCGCTTGCTGTGCGGGATAAACATTTACGCGTGACTTATGAGCTGAGTCTTGGCTGGCCGCAGTTGCTGGACGTTTTTTTGCTGCATATATTTAACTCGAACGCTCAGTGGCTGGTCGAGGTTTATGATTTTGATACGGATGAGTTTCGTTATTTGCCTGTTGAGATGCTGCGGGATTCGGCAATTTCTGAGCAGGAGATGAAGTGGTCTGAAAAAGAGATTTTAAACAAGAAACTGCTTCGTGCACGTGAATCCAATCTTGTTGTGAAACTTGATACGATTGGGATTCAGCGCTTTAAGCGTATGCACCCGCCTGGAATAATTTTGTCCTTAACTGGGATGTTTCAGTCGAGTGGGATATTCAATGTTCAGTTGGATGTGACCGATGTTGAGGCGCTGGCGTATTATGCGGATTGGCTTTTGTTTTTGGGGAAAGGGGTCGAGTTTGAGCGGATTCCTGATGAACTGCGTGTGATTTTACAAGAGCGTTTATCCACTTTAAGATTCTCTTGAGTCTTATCTGAGATTTTTCTATTTGTGATAAACCAGTAGATGATTAACGAATTAGCAAAAAAGAGATATTTACCACGATTGGAAGTAAGATGCTGTCGGGTGACAAGAATATCTGTACAACGAAAGTCGCATAATACGCGGCTTTTTTTATTGATTGTATAGAAGTTCTTGTCGTATGTTCAAGACAATAATTTCTATACAGAGCCGGTTACGGTATACAAACAAAAACGCCACCGAATTTCTCCGATGACGTCAGTTGTTAGGTATAGCAGTTTACTTCTTTATCTCCGGCTCAGTTTTCTCAAAACCGATAAAGTTGCCGTAAAGTTCTTCTAACGCAACACCCACATGTTTGTGAGACTTTTGGCCTTTCAAATCTGATTTTGCACCGTCACGTAAAGATCTTGCTCTCATGGACGAAGCAACAACTAGCGAATACTTGCTACCAATTTCAAGTAGTTTATCAATCGAAGGATATAACATTCAATTTACCTCATCCATTATACGTTTTTTTGATACATTTTATGCAATGTTCTGTGTTCCTTCATATGACTGAGTTCATTGTTCTACCTCCAGCATATGCAAGAGAGCATCATGAAAATACAAGTAGCAAAGTTAAATCAGCAAATTTCCTTGGATGAGTTTCTCGGTTCTTTATTCATTATGTCCTCTTTAACAGCTAATTATCTTCCGGTAAGTAATTTGGTGTAAGGATCGGTCATTTCATGTATTCCTATATTGGCACACAGAACTAAATATACTGCGTCATTCCTTTTTCCTTCAGCAGGTCAACGATATCTTTAACAGATTGCGCTTTGTCTTTGGGACATATTAAAAGTGCATCCCCAGTATCCGCAATGATGAAGCCGTCTACGCCAATTGTCGTGATTAGTCTTCCATTTCCGTATATGATCGAATTTCGTGTATCTATACCTATATGGTTTGCTTTAATAATGTTTCCCGATGGGTCTGGAGGGAAGATCGTGCCGAGCGCATCCCAACTGCCGATATCATTCCAGCCAAATTGTCCAGACAGGACAACGACTTCATCGGAGCGCTCAAGGATCCCGTAATCAATTGAAATGTTTTGAAGTGTCGGATAGATGTTATTAATGATTTCATCTGCCTGATCCGTGCCCAGATAGTCGCTGATTGGAAGCATTGTCTTATAAAGCCGAGGCAGGTAACGCTTGAAATTATCTATAATGACGGAAGTTTTCCAAATGAAAATACCACTATTCCATAAATAATTACCGGATGACAGATAGCCCTGTGCTTTCTGGAAGTTCGGTTTTTCTACAAATTCAGATACTTCGTATACAGCAACAGGATTTGAAGTGATAGGTTCTTTATCAAAGGCGATATAACCGTATCCGGTCGATGGAAATGTAGGCTTAATTCCGATGGTAACGATTTTGTCCGTCTTCATTGCGACCGTACAGGCTTCGTCTAACGTAAGCCGAAATTGTTCTTCATCGGTTATATAATGATCGGAAGGCAATACGACCATTAAGGAATCTCCGTGTGATTTTTCTATAGATAACGCCGCGAAAAGTATGCTTGCAGCCGTGTTTCTGGCAACGGGCTCGATCAAAATGTTGCTTTTCGAAACACTGCTATGCATGATGCTCTCCATCAGTACCGCTTGAGAACGATTCGTAACAATAACGGTATTTTCTTGAGGAATAATGCCTTTGAATCGTTCGATCGTATCGTTTAGCATGATATCATTCCCGCTAATATTTAGAAGCTGCTTTGGGATCTCTTGTCTAGACAGCGGCCAGAAGCGGGTTCCGCCCCCGCCTGCAAGGATAGTAGCAAATTTATTCATGATGCATCACCAAATGGGCAACGGAGAAGGAAATGATGCTCTCAGAGCCTTGATTAAGGTTCAGTCCAGTGGCATGGATGCCATCATAACAAGCTCCTGTTTGAGGATCAATGAGAGAGGTTTTTAATGAATTATTGCCTAAATACCACTCATAGCATAAGGATGCTATCTTCAGATAAGCTGGGTCTTGGAGCACGATCGCGGCTTCCTTACACGCAAGAAGCATTTCACAGGCTTCAATCGGCTGTTCATCGTAGAGGGCCGCTTTTTCATCACGCAACTGCCAGCCATGGCTGCCAATCGGTTTATAATATCCTTCTTTAGCAAAGGTTTTGGATACTAGAAAATCCAGACTTTCTTTAGCGGTTTCCTTGAAACTAATGTTATTTGAGATATGTGATGCTTTTAAAAGTGCCCATGGGAGCATGGAGTTTCCGTAGGTAAGGCTGTCTTCAAACCAATTCCAACCGTTTCCCTTATTACGTACATATTGATTGTGAAGTTGGACCGCTATTTTTTCGATCAAATTGATGATGAATGCTCTTGGTAGAAAAGCCTTTTCTTCTGCGGTATTTGGCGTGTGGAGATAGGGGAAGGAGTAAGTTAAAGCATTAGGGGTTTCTATTAAATAACTTAGACCGATGATTGCATAGGCTCCCGCACGAGGAGATCCTAGATTTTCGATATGTGGTAATGCCTGATTGATTAAATAACGACAAGTATTAAGTACATTATCGGGCAGCAAGGAGGAATAGGTGAGTGCGAATCCTAGTGCCCATAGTGTGCGTCCTTGACAATCCTCGGAGCCGCTAGCCTCCGTAAATGAGCGGTTATAATTCATGAAGTTTCTAAAATTTCCATCTGTATTCTGAGCGTGGTGAATGAAGGAAACGTAAGTATGAATGAGGTCTAATGTGCTGGAATCTTTTTGGCTGCTATACAATAAAACGGCTGCGATTAAAGCCCGTGCGTTATCATCCGTCGTATAACCTTTCGAACGGTCGGGTACTCCAAACTTGGTATGTTGAAAAATACCTGTATCATCCGTTATCCTGCGCAGGTAATTGGACTTAAACTGCAGTATCGTTTGTACTTGCATTAAATCACTCCTAAGTGTTTTACTTTAGCAAAACTGGCATCGTAAGCATTTACTTTAGTTGATTCTGAATCAACTATTTTTTCTTGGAAGATGGCGGCATAGGTTTTGGCTATTTCGTTCCACAGCATGGTTCTTCCGAGTTCCAGTGTACGATTTTCCATTTCAGCTATTTTAGAAGGGTCATTCAATAATTGAAGGATGCAAGCTTCCAAAGAGGCCGAATCGCGGAAGTTTGCCAATAAGCCCCTGCCCTCTGCCAGCATTTCTTCGGCATATCGGTAGGGTGTGGAGACAATAACCCTGCCATAGCCGACTCCGTATGCTAAGGTACCGCTAACGGCCTGATCCTTGCCTAAATAAGGAGTCATATAAATGTCTGACATGACTAGCGAATGAATGACTTCATCCTGCGTCAAAAGCTTGTCGACGAAATGAACGTTACGCGTTAAATTATATTCTTCCACAAGATCCATCAGCTTTTGTCTGTATACTTCGCCTGTTTCTTGCTTAACGACCGGATGTGTTTTCCCCCAAACAATATAGAGAGAATCGGGATGTTGTTTGACCACTCCCCGCATGGCTTCTATGCTGTACTCAATCCCTTTACCAGGGCTTAAAAAGCCAAAGGTGGATAAAATTTTCCGATCTGCAAAGCCGTATTGCTCTTTAAGCTCTGATCTTGATCCGGTTTGGACATGGGGTACTCCATGGTGAATGAATGCGATTTTGGTGGCTTCAACGCCATAAATGGAGATCAAATCCGTTACTGTAGATTGCGCCATCGTGACAACTTTAACACTTAGCTCTGCAACTCGATTCATGATGTGACGCTGTTTGGCAGAGGGTTTCGTTAACACGGTATGAAAAATGACGACAAACGGTATATTCAGTCTCTCGACGAATGGAATCAAGTATTCACCGCTTTCTCCGCCGTATATACCAAATTCATGCTGGATAACAAGAAGATCAACGACTGACGAGTTAAGATAATCGGCCGTTTCTATATAATCGGATAGCTTATGTTGGTCAATTTCCCTCAACACTTGCTCTTGATAGTCGTAAGTTTTGTTGTTATTAATAGCAATGATACGAGGCTTATTAAAACCATTTATGTGCTTGAGTTCATCTAATAAATCTTGTGTAAATGTAGCTATACCGCATTCTCTCGGCAAGCTAGTGCCTAGAAAAACGATATTCCGATTGCTGCTTGAATACTTCATATAATGAGCCTCCAGGTTGGTTCGCGATTTTTGGAACACAAAAAAAAGAATCTAAAGATAAGTCTTTAATTCTTTTGGGGTAAGGGGTATTTTATTTTCAGAAAATTCCAAATTATTTCCTGTTTCCACTATAACATGACCATTTTTTCTTGTCAATTTATTGACTCTCCAATGCATCCCCTGTATATTTATGGGGGAGGTGTATGTGTGTCAGTCATACGCAGTAAACTAAAAGAAGTGATGGAAAATCACGATCCTAAATTATCGATACGTAGGCTCGCTAAAGAGATTAACTACCACTTTGACTCCGTTCGTCGTATGTATAAGGATGAGATGGTACAGTATCCTAGGGATTTATTACTAAAGCTTTGTCTGTATTTTAATGTCCAGCCTGGGCAGCTCATTGGCATCGAAATGGATGAGGAAAGTGGTTGGACGATAGATGCATCGATGGATTATCAGGAGGACGTCAATGACAAGGAAATCGATTAAAACGGAGAGCTGTAAACAGCTTTTGGAAACGTTTTATGAAAACCCTCGAGTAACAAAGGTGCAGAAACTAGTGTTCTCCGGGGTTGGAAATCGCGATGTATACAATATAACTGCTCCGTTTCAGTACGACGGGGAGGAAGTCATCTTAGGAAGAGTTGAGGAACGGGATAGTGAGTTCTCTCAAGTCTTCTTTTTTACATGCAAGAATCAGATTTGGAGTCCCCGAATACATACACACACTTATAACTTACAGGATCCATGTATGACCATCATCAAAGGTGAGCTAATAGTTGGCGGGGTTGAAGTCATTACGGCTGTCGATAATCCAAGTAAGATTGTGTCGTGGGTTACTCAATTTTATCGTGGGTTTCAAATAGATGCATTATGTCACTTCTCATCTGGACCCGGTACGATGAAGGATATTCGACTAGTTGAGCTTACCGACGGTAGAGTAGGTGTATTTACTAGACCGCAAGGAGCAAGAGGCGGAAGAGGGCAAATTGGATTTACGATCATCAACTCGCTGGAGGAGCTCAATGAGCAAACCTTCATCAATGCAGAAATTCTTAGAGAGCAATTCGTTTCCGAAGAATGGGGCGGTGCGAACGAGGCACATTTACTGGGGAATGGCCATGTGGGCGTTCTGGGACATATAGCCTGCTTTGATACCGTAGGAAACAAGCATTATTATTCCATGGTCTTTTCGATAAACCCTGAGACTTGTGAGAAAACACCCATGAAAATTATTGCGACAAGAAGTGATTTTCCAAGAGGTCCTGGCAAGCGGCCAGATCTAGAGGATGTAATTTTTAGCGGTGGGCTTATAAGGTCTGGCAATGGCCGAGCAGTCCTTTCTGTTGGCGTTAGTGATGCTGAGGCTTATCAAATTGAGATCCCTGATCCATTTATGGAGTATGAATAGGAACAAGTTGGTACTTAATTAAGTTTGACTAGATTTTATGGTCATGTTATAATTTGTGTGACAAGAATTTATGGTCAAAGAGAGCAGGAAACAAACAAATGAGTAAATTTATTCAATTGAACAAGCGCACTGGTGAAACAAAGTCCCACATGAATCAAGCAAGAAAACAGGGGCGCATCCCAGCTGTGTTGTATGGGATTGGTAAAGATACTTTGTCTGTAGAAGTAAATGAAAAAGAAATGCTGGATATTTTGAAAAAAAATCCACGAGCTATTCTGCAAGGCAATACATTCGATGAGAAAGTAATTCCGATCATTGTTCAGAGCGTCCAAAAGGATGCGATGTCGGGCAATCTGCTGCATATCGACTTTCATCATGTGAACATGACTGAAATTATGGACAGCAAAGTTACTATCCAATTCTCTGGAGAGGCAATCGGAGTTAAATCCGGTGGGGTTCTGCAGATCGAAATCTATGAAGTAGAAGTGCGTTGTATGCCTGGTGATTTGCCGACTTCCATGGAAGTGGATATCAGTGGCCTTGATACTGGCGACAAGCTTCTCGTTTCCGACCTGATCTTCAAGGATGGCATTGAAGTGTTGACGGATGCGAATACAGTTATGATTCAAATCAAAAACGTGCATGAGGAAGTCGAAGCAACAGCCTAGAAAAAATCATCCCCTTACGGCGGAGAGTATTTAAGTTCATGAGCTTATATACTTCCTGCTGTAAGGGGATTTTTGGGTTTCTTACCTTGCCATGGATAAATCCTATTGTCGGAGTACTGTATGATGGGGAAATGATATATTTAATAGAATATTTAATAGAATAAGCTTGTTTGTTCTAAAAAAAATGCAATTGAATAATTCATATATTATATGAGGAACATCTGATTCCACGAAGAACCGTTTAAATCGACTGATATAATGTAGATTACTTCCTCAGTAATCAATAATGGAGGATACAACGATGGCCATTATAGAGCAGACGATTTTCAATTCATTTGGAAACAAAATTATTACTAAGGATAAAGAGATTCATATTGTCGGCAAAATGGATGAACCGCTTATTTTAATTTTGGACAATGTATTAAGCTACACAGAATGTGATGCTTTGATTGACTTAGCTAATACCAGAATGCAGCGAGCTAAAATCGGCAAATCTCGCCTAGTAAGCAATATTAGAACAAGCAGCAACATGTTTTTTGAGGAAAGCGAAAATGAATTGATTCAAAAAATTGAGACCAGAGTTTCTGAACTGATGAATATACCGATCGCACATGCTGAACCGCTGCAAATTTTACATTATAAAGCTGGGGAACAGTATCAACCTCATTTCGACTATTTTACATCCGAAAATGTTGTAAACAATCGCATCAGCACACTGGTGATGTATTTAAATGACGTGGAAGAAGGCGGAGAAACGTATTTCCCTTCGCTTCGTTTTGCAGTAACGCCGAAAAAAGGCAGTGCCGTCTATTTTGAATACTTTTATGACGATAACCACTTAAATGAACTAACATTACATGCAGGAAATCCCGTCGCAATCGGGGAAAAATGGGTAGCGACCCAGTGGATGAGAAGACAAAGACATCGCAACATGTAAAGGACGAAATTCATCCATGAAAACGATAGTTAAATATCACAAGGGCTGCAACGTTGCAGTCCTTTGTTGCGTTACCGGGAGGATAGTTTAAACCTTCTAAAATTTGGACCGTTTCGGTATGAAGTCGAAAATCCTTATTGAGTGTCAGTAGGACGACCTCCTCTAAACGTATCGCAATACAACAACATTAAAACACAACGCAGGGCAAAGACAACAGGTTAGTATGACGCTAAAATGGAATCGAACACACACATCCAAGTACATGTACATGGGAGGGGGTATAGAGTTAGAGTTGCAAATTTTGTAACGGTGAGATGACTGGTAATTTTACGAATTCAATTACGAAAGCGTATTCTTTTTATGATTTTAATTAGCAAATCACAAAAGGAGGTTTTTACTAAAATGGCATTCAAAATAAAACCAAGTATGAGATTTTCACTAATTGTTGCATTATTAATTTCACTTGTTTTTCCTTATTCAATAATGACGGCATATGCGCATGAGCCTGTTGAGATTCAAGAACCGACATCGCCTATCCAGATAACGGTGAACGGTAAAAACTTGAAATCCGATGTGCCTCCTAAGTTTATTGACGGTAAAATATGGGTGTCTGCTGAGGCAATAGCTCATTATCTGTATTCGGTATTCTATGAGTCTATCGATGGTAAAGAATTTGTTTTAAGAAATGATTATTACGAAATGACAGCTAGATACGGTAGCGATAAAGTAACATTAAAAGACGGCTCAACGGTTACGACCGAAATGCCCTTTAAAGAGAGCGTTAGAAGTTTCATCCCCTTGGATACGCTAATGTATGCGTTTGGAGCAACCTACACATGGGATGCCTTGAGTAATACGGCAAAAGTTGTATATGATGAAAACCGGCATATTGCCGCTGATGCCGCTTTGCCGGTAGCAGGACCAGGTGATATCACAGCCGTGGGAGTTTCGAGAGACGGATATTATAGTATTCCGAGCGGTGATCCGAACGCTGAAGTAACCGTATGGCGGAAGTCAGCGGGTCCGGAAAACTATGTAAATGGTAATGTGCCAGAACCGAGAAATACCGGATACGCTTGGGTTATACAGCCTAAGCCTGGTTATAACGCGGCAACAGGTGCCTTTGAAGGTGGTATTAATTATTTGGCCGGCGGACAAGGCACTGACGAAATCATTAGAGTGAGAATTCACTACTCAGACGGCAGGCCGGATAAGGAATTTAAAACCACAATTACCTCGAAAGCCCAAGTTGGTTCTGGAACACCCATACCCAATACAGGAAATGATTTGCTGTTAAGAACTACGTTCAATAATATAAGCATGTATCTCAATTATGATAGATACACTTCCGGAGATACGATTCCATATAAGATTGCGACAACACCTGCCGCCACCACAATACAGGTTGTCTCTGACCCTGCAAATGAGGTGCATTTCAGAAAAGTAGGAGCTGCGACATGGGAAGATGGCCTTACACTGGCATGGGATTCGCCTAACAAGCAGTTCAGAGGCTCTATCGTCGGTCTTGAATCCGACACCGTATATGAAGTGCAAGTTAAAGTTCTTAAGGACAATTCAACCTACACTAAAACAATAAGAACATGGAAAGAAGACGTCCCCATTGCTAGAGATATACCTATCGCGTCCATATATGAGCCAGGAAAACCGCTTTCGGTTCAAGGGTTAAGAGGGACAGAAAACGGATATATCCGTATCATTGGAGACGGAAAAACCGTTATCGATGTAACCGATGAATTTTGGTCAGCGGTAGTGATCGCGCAGTCCGAATATGTGATTTTGGAAAACTTGATTATCCGTGGAGGCAAGAGAAGCGGGCTAGCTATTCTCAGTTCAAGTCACCACATCCGAATTATCAATAATGATATTTCCAATTTCGGAAGACCAACAACCCAATACTTAGGTCTGCAAAAGATCGTCGCAAATGCTGATCCAAACCTGGCTGTTGACTTGCGTACAGGGCAACTTTATACTGCCAACGCCACGCCTGTTAACAATGACTCCGGTATTTTTATAAGCGACGTAAGCAATCTTGTCATTGAAAAAAACTATATTCATGACCCAAAAACAAGTAGCAATGCCTGGAACGGGGGCGGAGGCAGAGATTTTTGGCCTAACTGGAACGAAAAGCATCCGCAAGGTGTAAGCGGCATGTATGCAAGAGGTGGACAAGGCAACGTTATTCGATACAATGACATTGTCGGAAGCGACGATCACCGGTTTAACGCTGGCATTGAAACTTTTGTAAATGGCGATAAAAACGGCGGTATTGGGACAGACTCCGACGTATACGGCAATTATTTGGCGTATGCGCAAGCTGACAGCATGGAATTAGAAGGCGCGGATATGAACTTAAGGTTTTACAACAACAAAATAGAAGGGGTTTCTGGCGGCATCGGCATGGATTCGAATTATGTTGGTCCCGTGTATATCTATAGAAATCTTATAGAAAACTTGGGTGACGAATGGGGATTGATTGCAGGAGTAACCAAGTACGGAACAACTCTTAATGAAGCGGTTTCTAAGGGTATGGGTGTTAACTATCTGTTTAACAATACTATCCTTAGTTCAATGGGTCATATCACCCGAAAAGACGCTCAAATATACAGAGTGTATCAAAGGAATAATATCATGGAATCCATAGATAGTCCGGTACTTAGTGGCCAATACGAAATTACGATTAAACATATGTTTAATTATCCGGGAGCCAGTTACGATTATGACTTGTTTAACGGAACCGGGGTAACCCCTAATGTCTACAGTACTACGGGTGGACCTCCGCCTATTGTTGAGCCTCATGGGATAACCGGGGCCAAAACCGGAAACCCTGTCACAGCAATAGCTGCTGATAACAGCAAAAAGGCAACATTCACTAACAGAGATGAAGGTGATTTTAGCCAAACAAGCAGCAGTCTTGGCTTTGATAAGGGCACAACGATTCCTAATTTTGTAACCGCGGCCGACTACACAGGCGCTGCACCTGATATTGGCGCTATAGAAAGCGGTAAAGATGTGATCCTTCCTACCAGACCAATCGCTTTAAGGTCAGTTGGTAGCAAGTATCAGCTTAACCTTACAGGGAATACGACTCAACAAGTCATTATAAAAACGGCCGGTATTCCGACCGGAACAGCGTATGATTTGGTGAAGAACAGAGATTATGATTGGTTTACCGTTACTAATTCAGAAGGGAAAACCAAGGGCGTTATTACTGAGGGTGTCGACTTGGTACTCAATATAACAGGCGCCCCTAAGAAAATCGGTAAAAATTTCTTAGGCGGTCAATTTGGAACAACAATAACAAAAGGTCTTGCTGACTTTGCTAATTCAAAAGCTAGTGTATTAACAGGTCAACCAGCAAAAGGAAAAGGAGCTTTCTTTGTTAAATTGAATGGTGGTCTTTCGCTGCCGATTTCGGTTTATGTAACGGAAGGTGCCTATGATGCGAGCTATAGTCTAACCTATAACTACAATGACGGTGTTACATCTGATGAAACGGTGACGGTTCATGCAAACGGATCGTCGCTCGGCGAAACGGTTACCCCTCCTCCGGCGCCGACAAGAGAAAATTATATCTTTGTAGGTTGGTACGACGAAACGTTTGCGCGCAAGTTTGATTTCAGCAAAGCAGTCGAAGCAGATACCGTTCTTTACGCAAAATGGAAACTAGCTATTACAAGTGTGTCGCCGGGCAATGGGCAAAGCGATGTGAATTTTGACATTGTTTCAGCGAACGGCAAGGGGTATAAGGTGTTTATAGCAAACAGCAAAATGGGACCTTTCACCGCATACAGCAATGTAAATTTCAACGCCAAAGGCGCACACATCAAGGGACTTACAAACGGAGAGACCTATTATGCGTATATCGAATATACAGATAAAACAGTTACAATAAGAAGCGACACAGTTGAGATAAAACCGAGCAAGTAGATAAAGATATATCCCCCTGCCTATCAGGGGGGTTATTTTATTATCGATAGAATCGGATAAGAAAGGTGTGTAATTCATGACAGAAAAGAATGTATTGCCGACTGGTATCCCGGAAGAAGAGGGCATTCCATCATCTTCCATACTTCATTTTATTAAACGCTTAGAAGTGAACCATTTGTGTATGCACAGCTTTATCGTATTACGTTCGGGAAAAATAGTAGCGGAAGGCTACTGGAAACCTTTTACCGCTGACAAAAAACATCGTATGTATTCTACAAGTAAGAGCTTTGTTTCAGTTGCAATCGGTTTAATGGAAGGAGAAGGACTTCTGTCTCTGGATGATCGTGTTAGTACATTTTTCCCTGAAAAGCTTCCCCCTGAGGGCGTACATCCTTATATAGAAAAGATGACGATTCGCGATCTGCTGATGATGGCATCAGCCCATGACAAGACGACTTTCAAGCAAGTTAATGATGATGACTGGGTGAGGACATTTTTTACGGTTCCACCGACGCATCTGCCAGGCACCGTTTTTTCGTACGATACATCCGCGACAGTTACGCTTACAGCAATTGTAGAGAAAGTTAGCGGGATGTCTTTGTTAGCATATATGCATCCTCGCGTGCTTACGCCAATCGGTTTTTCGGAAGATGCTTACTGTTTAAAAACCCCTTTGGGGGTCTCCAACGGTGGGTCAGCCATTTTTTGTACCTCGCGTGATCTAGCTAAATTTGCATTAACTTGCATGCAGGAGGGAAAATTTGACGGCAAACAGTTAATTCCTGCGGACTATATGAAAGCTGCAACCTCTTACCAAATCGATAGCACAAATTCAATTTTCAATTTTATTGATAATCAGCAGGGTTATGGTTATCAGTTTTGGAGAACTCGCAATAATGGATTTTCTTTCCAGGGGATGGGGGGGCAGCTTGCTGTCTGTTTGCCGGACAAGGATCTGCTCATTGTTACTACGGCAGACACGCAACCGAATCCAGATGGCATACAAACCATTTTTAATACGATCTGGGATGACCTATATCCGCATCTTTCTGACAACCCATTGAAGCCAGACGAAAAATCATATAGGGAATTGTGCGAGAAAACAAGCAATCTTTCTATTTTGCTTCCGGAAGGACAGTTATCTTCTCCAGTTACAAAAAGCATTAACGGAAATACGTATCAATTAGCGGTTAATCCAATGAACATAACGAAATTACGAATAGTTTTCCATGAAGAAGAGGGGGTCTTGGAATTTGAGAATCCTGAGGGCAAGCATCAGATCGCTTTCGGCTTTGGAAAAGCAATTGCCCAAAAGTTTCCTGTCTACGATTATGATTGTATAACAGCAGCTGCATGGAAAGATGAACATACCTTATATATAAATCCAATGATGATAGATGAGGTTTTTGTACATGTCAGAATTACGCTTTGTTTTAAAAACGATACCGTTACAATTGTAATGAAAAAGTTTGCAGAGCGCTTTTTAGATGAATATTCCGGCTTTGCCAGTGGAGTGAAAATGTAGTAGGATCCGCAATCGATGATGACGGCAACTTTGCTTGAAAGAGGGTCGTCAAGTCTTTCAGGTCATCCCCACGAGGATGACCTGATCCATTTTCAATCATCTCTTTGCAACAAATCTCAACAGCCAATCCACTTGGGGAGTCACATATCCTTTGCCTAAAACCATCACACCGGAAAGGATTGTAAGGTAGCTTGCAATTAATTCCTCCGGATCCCCATCCGCGACTTCTCCTCTTTGCTGTCCTTCCTCAAACAAGGGCAGCAAACGTTTGACGTAGACATCTACCGGGTATTTTTGAATCAGCTGACTGACTTCTTCAGGTACCTCTTCAAAATTCCGTGCCCGATGGAGCAGCATAAAATATGGAGCTCCGCTCTCATCGAGCATGCCTTGAGTTAGGATTTTAATTTTTTCGATCGGAGATCCCATCAATTGGCTCAAATTATCGATTTCCGTAATCGATGTTTCAACCGCTTCCCGGACCAGGGAGGTAAAAAGATCTTCCTTCGTTTTAAAATAATGGTAGAATAGCCCATGGCTCACGCCTGCTTCTGCGGTTATCATGCTAATTTTCGTACCTGAAAGGCCGCGCTGGGCAAAAATTTTGACTGCAGCCGACGTAATCTGCTGTTTGCGTTCTTCGTAAATTTTCTGAAGTTGGTCTTCTTTTAAGCGCGGCATGTATTCAAACTCCTTCGGGAATAAGAAAAAAGTTGGTGAGCAGGTTCACTATCTGGTCAGGCCCGCCGTCATTCTCTGGACCAAAATGGTCCAGATTGTTTACGGTTTCCATTGTCGATTGGGCAATTGTTCGGTTTAATTCTTTCATCATTTCTTGCGTAGAATCTGAGCTCTTGCCGCCTTGAATCAACAGCACATCTGCATGGGTTCTGCTCAAGATGAGTTTGGCATACCAATAGGGGAGCCGAGTTAAGGGGGTATGGCCCATCCCTCTCACGAAATGTGCAAATGCGCCAAGTCGATCATTCTTTAGCATCGCCTGCTCGTAACGGTGCATCCACGCGTCGTCCATCGGATTAATCAGCACGCCAGGTTCATACAAAGCTACTTTGGTGATAGAAGCATCCATTCTGGCCAGCTCCAGCGAGACAAGCCCACCATAACTGTGTCCAATCAAATAGTCGGCGCCTGTCGCTTCCCGGATGGCCTGAACGTCTTCGCACTCTTTATTCATAGCATACTCTGGACCCTGAGGTCCACTCAAGCCCCTGCCTCTTCGATCCATGAGGTGAACGCTAAAGGAGTGAGAGAGGGCAATGGCTAAGCGAGTATAATCATTAGAATCCCTTAATGCAGCATGAACAAGTATAATCCCAGGGCCCTCGCCGATCGATCTGTATCCAATTCGTGTTCGGTCACTCGATAGGACCTCGCGCTGCTGAAACAAGCCTTGTTTATTGGGAAAATCCTTTGAGGTTGACATTTTTTTCGACCTCCTTTTTTGATTGACTGAATCAGTCAATTAAATAATATGACAAAAAACCATTGTCTGTCAATGGCTTCCTTAGAGGAGGAACACGTTTTTGTTGAAACTAATTAGGCATTTTTGGAATAAAATTCAATTTATTTCGCATGCTATTGAGTAATAGTGAAAAAGTAGGGATCACAATGGGTTCCAATTTGCAAGATAAGATGCCAATTCAAGCTGATGTCGCAGATACGCGCACAATGCTTCAGAACATGCAAGATGAAATCCCTGAGCTCATCGTTCGTGAGTTTCAGATCAAGTCCTCTGGTACATTAGCTATCCTCGTCTATTTGGATCTGCTATCTGATAGGGATATGATTCATAACAATGTCCTCCATCCGCTGATGCATGAGGGAGTAGGGAATACGCCGATTCGACAGCTCATCACGATTGGCAACGTTTCTCAGGCAGATGATTGGTCCGCAGTTAAACAAGCGATTCTACAAGGTCAAAGTGTGTTGTTCGAGGAAGGCAAAGTGGCCGTAGAAGTACTGAATACGAGCAAATTGCCACAAAGGGATATCCAAGATCCCAAATCAGAAATGTCGATCAAAGGCGCGCGTCAAGGCTTTATTGAAACAGGAAGCACCAATGTTGCTTTAATTAGAACGCTCATTCCGAACCCGGAATTGAAAGTGAAAGAAATCGAGGTAGGTCACAGGGGAAAGGTAAAAGCTAGCCTGATCTATTTGGAAGATGTCACTGAGCCAGAAATTCTTCAAGAATTCGAAGATCGGATTCGACAATTACATATTGATTCTGTTATCGGCGTGGGGGAATTAGAGGAGTTGATTGAGGATAATCCCTATTCACCTTTTCCGCAGTTTCTTACATCGGAGAGGCCTGATGTCGTCGCTATGCATATCCTCGAGGGAAGAGTCGCTGTCGTACTTGATGGGTCACCAGGTGTCCTGATGGGCCCAGCTTCTTTCGTGAACTTTTTTCAAAACATCGATGATTATTCGATGGGATGGCAAGTCGCATCGTTCATGCGGTTGATGCGCTACAGCGCCTTCTTTGTCGCCATTCTATTACCTGCCATTTACATCTCCGTTATTTCCTTTAATATCGAAGTCATTCCCTTGCAGTTGTTGCTGTCTGTTGGGGAATCTAGGGCTAACGTTCCCTTTTCTCCACTTCTGGAGGCTCTGATCATGGAGTTCACATTGGAAATGTTGAAAGAAGCGGGCATTCGTCTGCCATCTCCTATAGGTCAAACCGTTGGTATATTAGGAGCCATTGTTATCGGTCAGGCGACGGTTCAGGCAGGAATTGTTAGTAATATTATGGTTATCGTCGTTTCTCTGACGGGTCTATCATCCTATATTATTCCAAACAGTGATATGTCCGCCACCGTTCGCTTAATTCGTTTTCCGATGATGCTGCTAGCCTCATTCTTCGGGCTTATGGGCGTTGGGATTGGCACGATGGTGCTCATCGGGCACTTAATCGCATTGGAATCGTTGGGAACACCTTATTTTAGTCCCATTAGTCCTGTCCGTTTTGCAGATTGGAAAGATACGTTCATTCGTCTCCCGCTCTGGAAAATGGATAAACGTCCTCTTACCGCAAGGCCTACGCAGTTAAAACGACAAGCGTCAAATCCGCCCAAAGGTGATGGTGAATGAAAAGGTATGCATTGAATGATATTACGCTGATGCAGTTTATTTTCATGATTCATGGTGCGCAATTAGGCGTTGGTATCCTTACCCTACCTGCGGATTTGGCCAAGGTCGCTGGAACGGATGGGTGGATTTCGCTTTTTATCGGCTGGGCGATTACGGTCATCTTAAGTGTCGTTATCATTCAAATCATGAAGCACCATCCGAAGGACACGCTGTATGACTTGCTTCCGAGGTACTTTGGAAAGTGGCTCGGGCGACTGTTAAACCTCTTGGTGGTCGGTTATTTTCTATTGGCTTTTTTCTCGAGTACCTTCGCAGCACTTGCCGTAGTCAAGCAAACGTTACTACCGAAGACACCCAATTACTTACTCGCGCTTGTAGTATGCATTCCGATATATACGATTGCCAAAAACCATCTCCGTATCTTAGCTAGATATGCTGAATTAACGTTCTGGGGATCTTTATGGTTGCTTCCATTGTTTATGTATGCCTTGAGAGAGAGTGTGTGGCTAAATTTGTTGCCTATTTTAAAAGAGGGTTGGATGCCTATCCTTCAAGGGGGGAAAGCAACCTCTCTTTCCTTTCAGGGCTTCGAAACTCTTTTTATCCTATATCCCTTTTTGAAACACAAAGAACAAGCGATGAAGGGAGTCTTTATTGCCAATACGTTGACGTTGTTCATTTATGTCATGGCGGTGCTCGTTTGTTTTGTTTATTTTCCGCCGGATGGCATCACACATTACAACTGGCCTCCGCTTCGGTTATTAAAAACGATTGAATTTCGTTTTATGGAGCGATTTGAAGTGATATGGATTGTGGGCTATCTTTTTATTCTTTCAAGAGTGTGGATCTTTGCTTTGTATTTCGCCTCACTGGGGTCTAGCCGGATTCTAGGCAAACAAGATCATCGTCCCTATGTAAGGTTCTATGTGCTATGTTTGCTGATTGCTTCCTTTTTCTACGCTCCGGGATATAGCAATGGCCAGAAGTTCCAAGAGTGGTCAGGAAATGCAGGGATCCTATTTGCTTTTATATTTCCTTGGTTTTTGTGGCTGTACACAACCCTATTCAGAAGGCTGCGAAAGGGGGCTTCGCTATGAAACGCGTAGTTACGGGGCTAGTCATCGTTGCATGTCTTTTGACTACTACGGGGTGCTACGACCAAATGGCTTTAGAGGATTCTTCGCTGACCCTGATGTTGGGCTTGGATTTGGATGAGAAAAATAATCTAATCATCTTTCAGCAAAGTCCTGTATTTTATAAGGAAGCGAAGGAAAAATCAGAGTCCCTCGGAGTCAAGGTAACCTCCATACGTGAATCGCGTACGAAATTCGACTCGATTGCGACAGGGCTGACCATAGGAGGCAAAATTCAAACGATTCTTCTTGGTAAGCGTCTTCTTCAACAAAGGGAGGATTGGTTTCAGTTACTCGATGTACTTATTCGTGATCCCAAATCAACCGTAACCTCGCGAATGATCCTCGTGGATGGGCCGATCGGTGAGATCTTCGATAGTAAACCGAGAGATAAACCTCGACTTTCCCTGCATATGAGAAAGTTAATCGATACCGCCAGTCATCGTATTATTACCACATCGACCACACTGCAGAATTTATCTTGGCAAATGGAAGAGAAGGGCACAACGCCTTCGATTTCCAACGTGAAGATGGATAAAGAGCAGATTCGAGTGACAGGTACGGGGTTACTGCATGACGATGGATCGTACGCCACCTCAGTCGGTTTGCAAGAGAGCTCCTTATTGTTGATCCTGCAAAAGGAAGCCAAGGGAGACATCTCGCTCTCCATCCCTGTCGCCGAAACGTTTGAGCCGAACGATCCTCCCGATCACATTATTACCATAAACGTTAAGAAAATTAAAATGAAAATCAAGTCGAGATTAGATGATCAAAGTGGATTTGCATTTGACGTTGATTTAAAGATGGCTGTCGATCTAACCTCTCGCGACTTTGAACTCGACATCGCCAAACAACAGAAGCAATTGGAGAAGGCGATCACTTCTGAGCTCCAGCAAGAGTTTTCGGATTTAGTCGCGAAATGCCAGGAAAACGAGGTTGATCCTTTCGGCTTTGGGCTGTATGTCAGGGCTTATCAATATTCAGCGTGGAAAAAAGTGCAAAACGAGTGGGCTGCGGCTTTTGCCAAGTCGAAAGTAACGATCACACCGAAAGTAGAGCTCAAGCAAGCGGGAGCGACCAAGTAGGGGGGATATAGGGACTAACCATATTTAGCAACGCTGATAACATCAGAAAAAAGTGAATAAACCTGTCTGCTTCACGGCAGATTCTATTTTTGATTATTGAACTAACGGGCAGGTTAGTGTAAGAAGGAACGACGAAGAGCAATTCTGATGACGGACCTGCCACTTTCCGTTGATCGAGTCAAGACGGTTCCATATGGAGCCGTCTTTTTGTTCCTATCATAAACTTTCAAGAATAAGACGTACTCTGTAAAGATACAGTCATTCGATGGCTTCACTTTTCATGCTAAAATTTTTAGGTAATCCTATTTTGAGCAAAAGAGAGGAGGCTAATTGAAGTATTGAAAGCGCGTACATTTTCGATGAAAGGGCTAGGAGTTGAATTCTAACATTGAAATGATGGAGGGATAACAATTGGTTACTATGCGTGTAAACCGATTAGGCTGCATATTGTTGGCAGCAGTATTGCTTTTATCCTCATTATTTTTCACACTGCCTACAGTTGTTCATGCCGATGAGTACGATTCGATGCTGCTAAAATGGAGAGATACATTGACGGGAGGGAATTCATTCAACACGTTAGATACAGATATTGCGAGTAGGACGGCGTCCATCGTAACGGAAGCGCAAACCTACTGGACGAATATGGATAAAAATGCTTCAATAGTACAACAGACCCTGCGGACATTACGGCATCCTATAAACGATTGAAAATTATGACGCAGGCAGCCGTAATACAAGGTACAAGTCTATTCAATAATACGCTGCAAGCGCCGGCGTTTACAACAGTGCAACATTAAATGCGGTAAATGACTACGTCGAGTATACCGTCAACATTGCACAAACAGGGACATACACGGTGTATCCGATGGATCGGACTGTAGCCAATAAAGGCATTTACCAGTTGGCCATTGATGGAGTGAACCTGGGGACGACAATAGATCAATATGCGAGCGCGAGTGGATTCAGGGAATCAAATCTAGGTACAGTGACATTTAGTACTACTGGGAACAAACAGTTCCGGTTTAAGGTGTCTGGCAGTAATGCAAGCAGCAGCGGATATATGTTAGCTTTTGATTATATAAAGTTGGTGAAAAATTAGCGCTTCTAGAGATCCCCGTAATGCGGGGATTTTTTTAACAGTTAGAAGAAATATCCACTTGAATTTACGGGCATATGAGACTAAAATCTGTTTGTAAAGGGCTACAAGGAACGAGAGATGGAGGTGAAAAACTGCCAAGACGATGCTGGAAGCCGAATTCAAAAGGCATTGATCAATCAAAGAACATGAAGATATCATGGACAATAGTATTGCCCTTTCTTTTAACATCTATACAAAATGAGGAGGAATTTACTTGAAGAAGAAATTATTAATTGCGCTTGGACTTACTGGTATTATAGCAGCATCTATTACTGTCGGGGCTTATGCGGCATCGGATATTAAATTATTTATTAACGGGAAAATAATCAATGCTGATTTGCAGATCGTAGATGGATCCAGTTATGTTCCTTTGAGGGTTGTTTCTGAGTCACTTGGAGCTGATGTAAAGTGGGATGGGGACAAACGGGAGATTAGTATTACGGGACAAACGGGTCAAGTAGGCCAAACCGTCTATGAGAATACCCAATATGGCTTCCGTTTCACGCTGCCGGACAGTTGGAAAGGGTACACGACCGTAACGGACAAATGGGAGGGTCACTCTGTAGGGGATGCGCAAGGCGATAAGGTCAGCGGCGCGAGCCTCAGCATCCGCCATCCCAAATGGACCGCTGAACAGCCTAGACAGGATATCCCTATTTTCATCTTTACTGTCGACCAATGGAACGAGCTTCAGCAGGATAAGTTCCATATCGGCGCAGCGCCTATCGGCCCAAGCGAACTGACGCGCAATGACAAATACGTGTTCGCACTTCCGGCACGCTATAACTTTGCCTACTCTGATGGCTACCAAGAAGTAGAAGACATCTTGAAGAGCAATCCAATTCAACCGATGAAGTAATCAAATCTTACAAAAAAAGGTTATCCTTTGCTGTATACGGCCTAGGGTAACCTTTCTATTTTTACTTGTCACTATCACTCCACGTATAAATTATCCTCAGTAGTTAGAAAAATTACCCGCTTGCATTTATGGGCATAATGTGTTTGTAGCCAGCTACAAGGAACGAAAGATGGAGGTGAATACATGTCAACAACGATCAATATACCTGCCATATGTAACTGTACGAAGCTAAGACGAGCTCAACGTCATGTTTCACGTCTGTACGATACCTGTCTAGCAGAAACAGGAGTTGGGCTTAAAGCGACTCAATTTTCGATTCTAGGCTATCTCAAGCATGAAGGTCCGAAGACGATGCTGGAGCTTGCTGAACTAATGACGATGGACCGTGCAACCATTGGACATAATCTCCGTCCGCTTGAACGCAGCCAATTAGTTCGTATTGAGGTCAGCGAGTCTGATCGGCGCGCACGAATCGTTTCATTAACCGATGAAGGGTTAAAACGGCTAGCGATTGGAAGACCTGGTTGGGTCAAGGCCCAAGCTGAATTCGAGAAACAGTTTGGCATTGATCAATCTAAGAACATGAGAGATATCATGGACAATATTATTGCCCTTTCTTTTAACAACTATTAATTTATGTGCGTATTGAATATCGACGGTGATACGACATCGTCGATTAACTTGGGACAAATAAGGGCATATGAGACTAATGTATTATTTATTCGCTTAGAAAGGAAATACTAATGCATACAAAAAATCAAATTACGGGGGATGCAATCACACTGGACCAATTTTCTCCCCGTTTCTAATCACAATATCCATCAATTTGCAGAATCGGCCTATCATTCGTTAAGCATTGAAAAGTTGGCGGGCCTGGAATGAATCATTTTTAAAAGCGGTTGCGATTGCCCTCACGCTGCTTTTTGTTCAATAGGACTGCAACGCCCATAATGACAACACATGCGGCAGAGCCTAATTCGTAACCTTGTTCTTTTGCTCCTAATAAACCTCCGATTACTCCACCTGCAATAATACATAATCCACAAATCATACCTGCTTTTCCGATCATTCTGAACACTCCCTCGTTTTTTCTTATGTATTGATCTTACCAGATCGTATCTTCACGGATAAGTGACCTTTTTCACGAAAATGATATGACAATTCTCACATTATTCGTGCCGGGACATGAGGATTGTCATTTTTCCAAATGAAAGGTGGGTACAATCTTGATTCAGAAGAATGGAATTTAAGAAAAATTTTATAAATACCCCACTTTTTATTAAACAGTTTTTCTTATACTTATGTAGCTTTCTTAACATATCCAGAAATAGGTGATTCATTATTGAGAATATCCTCGGAGGAACGCAATTAGCTTTCATGTTGAAAAGAATAATTAAAGGGCTGGATGTCATTATTTTGTTGTTGCTGCTCATCTTAATGATCATTAGTATATTCTGCATCTACAGCGCAACACGGACTGATCCAGATTATTCCCAATCATATATTAAAATGATGTATTTTTACGGTTTAGGGTTTATGGTCTTATTTATAATGCTATTTTTTAACTATAAACTCTTATTGCGCTTTTCGCCGATGTACTATTTCATTGGGGTGGGACTGCTGGTCTTATTATTTTTTAAAGGGGATACGCTCAACAATGCTCAGGGGTGGTTCATTCTTCCTGGTGGGATTGGCTTTCAACCGGCAGAGCTTTGTAAGCTCATTTTAATCTTGTTTTTATCGTATTTTCTATCCAAAAGAGAAGTCGAGACGCTTAGCCTGTTCAAGGAAATACTGCCAATGGGTTTTATAACATTAGTTCCTTTTCTCTTGGTTCTAATGCAACCAGATCTCGGTAATTCCATTGCGTATTTGGTTATTTTTATTGTGGTCTGTTGGTTCGGGCACATTAACTACAAGCATGCTTGGATAGGCCTTGTAATTATGATAATCGTAAGCGGAAGCTCTCTCTGGAGCTATGTCGAATACCATATGGAAGTAAAGCAATTCATGGCATCCAAACATAAAGAGTACTGGTTGGATAGAGTGGATGCCGTCCTTTTGCCAGAGCAAGCTTCTGAAAAAGCAACTTATCACATGAAACAATCGGTAAAAGCAATCGGATCAGGCTCGTTAGAAGGAGATGGCTATCTTCATGGAACTTCAGTCCAGAGTGGTCAGGTTCCATATACCTATGCAGATTCCATATTCGTTGTAGTGGGAGAAGAATTTGGATTTTTAGGAGCATCTGCGTTACTCTTCCTTTATTTTCTTCTCATTTATCGAATGATCACTATCGCACTTAGCATTCGCAGCCAAACAGGCATTTATATCATTGGTGGAATTTCCGCTATGTTTTTGTTTCAAGTTTTCGAAAACATCGGGATGCTGATCGGTATTATGCCGATTACGGGAATCACCCTTCCTTTTATCAGCTATGGAGGCACCTCGCTGTTGATTAACATGGTATCGATAGGCTTTGTTCTAAGTATAAAAATCTATGATGACATAGATGTTGAAGATATTATAATGCGTTAATGTTCGATCCAATAGCGAATATGGTGATTTATAATGAGTACTTACATCAGTTCGCTCGACGATGGTTATGTTTAGCTTTAATGATGCGGTAACAGAGCTTGATAGAATTCGGCACGGAAAATACTTTTTCTAAAAGATATGAGAACGCTGAACGGTTTCCACGTTTCGTGTTGCATTCAATGCAAGAAGCGAGTAAGTTTTGGGGAAGATCTGAGCCTCCTTTGCTTGAAGGGACAATATGATCTACAGTCGTTGCGTGACGTCCACACCACAAACAAGTGTAATGATCCCGTTTTAATGCAGCTTTTCGATAGTCTCGAAATAAAAATGGGTTGTAAAGTAATTGGATTGTCTGCTCGTCGATCCAGACTGCACGGGCTCGATTAACTTCCCTCCAAGCCCGGTGAAGTAAACATGGGGTTAGTATTTGGCCATCCACATTGAGTACTCGTATCATAGTCAATCGCCTCCTAAGGCTAAAGTTAGTATAACCACAGACAATACGTGGTTATGTCTGTTGGAGACGAGAGGAGTATCGGATGTTAAGTACCTTAGCAGCTCGATAACAAGAAGCCTCGCTGGGAAAGCTCCCGCGGGGCTTTTTTTGTTAGGCTCTGTTAAAACTCTATATTAATTCCGGTTAACCGAGGAGATTTCGCTTAATTTTTTTTGCTTTTCTGTCACACTTCACATCCCTTACCCGTCATACAGGTAAAATTTGAAGGGGATGATGAACGATGCAAAAGGTTGATGTGGTCGTTGTTGGTGGAGGGATTGCGGGTTTAACCGCAGCAATTTACGCAGCCATAGCCGGGAAACAAACGGTGGTCATTGAAAAACAGAATCGCTTAGGCGGCCGAGCCATTTCCAATAAGAATAAAGGAGCTTACCTTAATTTGGGCGCGCATTCCTTGTATAAGGGAGATGCGTACGCGACTTTCCGGGAATTGGGGCTGACCTTGCAAGGAAAGCGGCCTTCATCGTTTGCTTATGGCGTTTGGAAAGGGAAATTGAACACCTTGCCTTCGGATATGAAATCCTTGTTTACGACCCCGTTGTTGTCTTGGAAAGGAAAGATGGAATTTGCTTCCTGTCTTATGAAAGTTAAAAAAGCGGATACTCGTCAATTTGACCGGATCAGTATCCGCGAATGGGTAGAAGGGAATTTGCAAGATCCCATGGTGCGCAATATCTTTTATTCGTTACTTCGTGCCGCCAGTTATGTGGTCGGGCCGGATTTGCCAGCCGCGGGTCCTGTATTGAAACAGCTGCAGAATGCCCTTAAAGGCGCGTTGTACCTTGATCGTGGCTGGGGCGAATTGATCGAGGAATTGCGGAAAAAAGCATCCGACCTGGGAGTGCGGTTATTAACAAATACCAAAGTCTCGTCCATCGATACCCGTGGCGGGATCGTGCGGCAGGTTCTCTTTGAAGACGGAACGACAATCGATACGCACCATGTTATCCTTGCCACATCGCCTTCTATTGCCAATGAGTTGGTGCCCTTTGCAGAAAAAACCGCCCTTCATACCTGGAAAGAACAAGCGATTGAGGTCACCGCGGCTTGCCTGGATGTGGCCTTGAAACGACTTCCCAAGCCTAAACAACAATTTGCTTACGGGATTGATCAGACCGTGCTTCTTAGCAATTATTCGCGTGCAGCTTATCTAAGCGACGATGGCGCCCAAGTCATATCGCTCATTAAGTACCAAGGGAAAGAACCGGACCCGGATAAAGATTTGCAAGAACTGGAAGGCGTGCTGGATTTGATGCAGCCGGGATGGCGGGAAGAATTGATTGTCAAGCAATACCTTCCTAAAATGACGGTTTGTCACGACTTTATGCATATGAAACGTCATGAGAATCCCGGACCAGCTGTCCCGGAAATACAAGGATTATATGTAGCAGGAGAATGGGCGTCGCACGGTGAAGCATTGGTTGATGCCGCGACGGCAAGCGCCAAAAGAGCCATACAACACATGCTCTCCCTTGAGAGTAAGGAGAGGAATGCCTTTAATGAGCACAGAGGAATTATATAAACGTCATAAAACGGAGCTGTTTTCGTTAGCCTATCGAATGCTCGGCAGCGTCATGGATGCGGAAGATATCGTACAAGATGCTTTTTTGAGTTATGACGGAATGTACGACGTCGGGACAATCCGTAACGAAAGGGCATTCCTATACAAAATCGTAACGAATCGTTGTCTTGATCTTCTTCGCTCGTCAGCCAAAAAACGGGAAATGTACGTCGGTCCATGGCTTCCAGAGCCCCTGATTGAAAAAGGGGCTTCGGACAACGATCCATCTAATAGGTATTTGCGGTCGGAGTCGATTTCCACGGCTTATCTTCTGCTTCTGCAGCAATTGAGTGCAACGGAAAGGGCGGTTTTTCTTCTTCGAGAGATTTTTCATTATTCGTTTGAAGAGATTGCAGATATAGTCGGGAAAAGCAGTGCGAATTGCCGGCAAATTTTCCACCGCGCCAAAAAAAGCATCCATTTCGACCCGGACCAACAACCGTCGGTTTCCATTGCGGAGGATAAGATTAAAGAGTTTGTGAATTCGCTGTTGCAAGGAAATACGACGAAGCTTCTTGAACTGGTTAGTGAGAATGTTGTGCTCTACTCGGACGGCGGAGGCAAAGTAAGCGCGGCACAAGTGCCTGTTGTCGGGTTTGAGCAAGTGCTGAAGCTTCATCAAAATGTGATCAACATGCATGCGGGTAAATTTACGTACTCGTTCCTCATGGTGAATGGGCTCCCCGGAATCCGCATTCGTTTGGATGAAGGGATTCAATATGTTTATTCTTTTGCTTATCGAGATCATAAGATCGAAGCGATTTATACTGTCGCAAATCCGGAAAAGTTAAGACATCTATAGAATCACTAATTAAAAAGAGCTGTATAGTAAAATTCTACGAAAGGAGCTGCCGAGGCACTCCTTTCATTTTTTCGCCGGTAAACCTGTTAAGGAGAACCTTACCTTATATTATGGAGTCAAATCTTTATGTTTCCGCAAGAGAATTCGCTAGTTGGGGATTACTAATAACAGGACTAACAATTTTAGTTATTCCGGAATACAATCTTGTTGTAGCGAAAATGTTTAATAAAAGGTATAACTACTAGCAACATTATTGTTGTTTCACATAATCTTCGTATTGTTCTTTTGAACCAATAAATAATGTTGCAACTGTTTGATTATCTTCGCTTCCACTATGCGAAGACACCCCGTGAAATTGTTCATTGCTTACTTTCTTACGCTGACCCTGATTGTCAACATAGTATACCTTAACAGCTCCACTTTCCATGGTGTTTGAGGTTTTCAACTTACCTGACTTAGGTATGTTATAAATAAATGTATTTCTTTCTTTGGGAAGTGGTGGGTAATCCGATTGGTCAAAAGTAACTTCTACTTCTCCAACAATATTTTCGGGTAAGAGGTAAATATGGAGTGGGTTTTTATTTGTTGTAGGTAGTAGAAAGATTAAGCCTACTACCACAAGTACAATGATTGTTAATGCTACAAATACATACTTGTTCAATGAAACTCCCCCTTTCAATGAGATAGTACATTATTTTTGACGCACAAATATATAAAAAGTTACCAATTTCTAAAATAAGGAGTTTTGTGGACAACAATACGTTGTAAATTGGTGAAAAACCAATAAACTAACAAAGAACGATAGCTGAATAAAACAGCAGAAGGATCCGCCGTGGCGGATCCTTCTTACATCTTCTCAAATTATTGGGCAGAATAGCGAACTAATTTTGGTTAAAAAGAAGTTAGCGACGTAAACTGTGCGGAAAATTATTGTTGTAAACAATTAAAATGCCGCAATAACCTGCGGCTCTCATCAAGTGGTTAGTTTTCTCCAGATTCAACTAGGCCATTCAATTGTTCGGCATAGGCACGTATCAGATCGTAATCGTGATTAATCTCAACTTCTGCTATGCGTACAGTCTCTTGCTCTTGTGAAATTGTTGTCTCATCCTCCACTCTGTCCACCCCTTCCTGATATTAGGGGATAGGATCTCCTATATCGGATTTGATATCCATTCCCTTAAGAGAATGTTATTCGAGGAACGCCGTAAATAATCCATCATTAGGAAACTAAAACCGATGGATTTCCCCGCCAATAACGGGAATCGATTGGATAATCTGATATACTTCAACTTTCTCAACAAGAGCGGAGGAAGCCATTTCGATACAGAACAGTAGATCGCCAGGTGGTCGTGATATTCCGCTGGTATGACGTTGATGGAGAAACCGTAATTGGTGTGTTTCATGGTGGAGGAAAGTAACAAAAAAGCATGTTCATGTGTTACGCTAACGGAAAACGTTTGTTTAAACTAAAGGGAATTCAAAAACATTGGTTGCGCAAGTGTTCCGAATCAGCGATCGAACAAAAATAGAAACGTTTTCCATTTAATTCAGTTATATAATATATATATAGCGTTCGAATGGAGTGATTCATACGGGGACATTTGGAAGAGGATGTTTATACATTATTGTAGGTATAGTCATTATTACTATTCTTGCCTTCATTACAAGTAGCACAATAAATATACCTTGGTTTATTTTCATTCCACTCATTATTCTGGCGTTCTGGGTTGCAAGTAAGAAAAGTAAATGAATATGTAAAAGAACAAGAAAAAGGCAGCCGACCTAGTGTTCGGTTGCCTTTTCTCAACTAATGGGCAGATAAACATATGTCCACATGGCAGTAACGAAAACTGTGATTGTAACCTGCATCTTGGATCCAAGCTAAAATTAATATGATTGAAATAAACAATATTGCTGATGTGTTCCATAACTTACCAGGTTTTCAATGAAAGGCTAAACGAAAAGATCATTTACTAAGCTATCGCGAAACGATAGTGCAATAACTTTTGAGAGTCATTGTCTGTATAATAATAATTACTTCCGTGGTTACAATACAATACTGGGCGAAACATGTGTTAATCAAAGTAATGTTGTATACTTTATGCAATAAATCATCTATAAATAATTTTTTATTGGAGGAAATATGAAACTGGGCGCATTCTCTGTAAGTTTAAGTGTAAAGGACATTTACAAATCAAAATTATTTTACGAAAATCTTGGATTTCTAATCTTAGGAGGCGATATTACCCAAAATTGGCTCATTATGAAGAATGAAAGCTGTATAATTGGTTTATTCCAAGGAATGTTTGAAAAGAATATTCTGACCTTTAATCCAGGATGGAATGAAAATGCCGAAAATCTTAACTCGTTTACGGACATTCGAGATATTCAAAGACAGCTGAGAGCAAACGGAATTAAATTACAAACTGAAGCAGATGAAACAAGCGAAGGCCCAACAAGTTTTACAATCGAAGATCCTGATGGTAATCCCATTCTAATAGATCAACACAGATGAAGTTGAGTACATCAGTGCTTTCAAATAGAAGGATATGCAGGGAGCAGATCGCCAAGGGCAGCTGCTCCCTGTTCAATAAGTTTGAGAAAAGTTGAGTTGAGATGAGAGAGGGAGCTGAGATGAGCCGATTTAAAGGTGTTTTTTTTGATTTGTGACGGTACTTTAATTAATAGTGAGGGACTGGGTACAGAAGTCCTGTTCCTTTATTACAATTAGCTGAAAAACTTAATATACAGCCAAAGCAGTGTTTGTATGTTGGAGACCAGCCGACAGATATACAAGCCACACATGCCGCAAACATGACTAGCGTTGCGGCTCTTTGGGGAGAAGGTAAACTTGGAAGGCTTATAGACAGATTATTGCAAGGGTCATTGGGAAATAAGAAAAGCCCCAGTTTAGGGCTTTTTGCATTTTAATTATGTATCGGAGCCTTACCCCTTATTTACTTGAGGCTATCTTCATCAGCGATATCAGATTGTGCAGTCCGCGCTTCTGCTAATTGTGCATGGGCTTGGTCAAGTTGCTCGTTCGCATTTTGTATAGACTGTCGTCGATTATTACTTACCGATTGTGCTTGATTCAATTCGCTTAATGCATCAGCTACGGCATTATGAGCCGCTGTTACTGCATCTTGCTGTTCGGATTGTTGGTCAGACATATATACACCTCTATTTCTTGATTATTTGTGCAATCTTAATTTTTCCAAAATTTCACTGATTTATTCAGCACGAAATATATTGGAAATGACATTCACCAATAAGCTTTGTGTGAATGTAAATTCAGTAAGAATCAATGAAGTACGAGAGCTAAAAGGTAACGATCTGAACACTGGGTGCTGAATGACAGAAGCAGCTTTCTCAGCTAAGGTTCAGTATAACGGAGTGGTACAAAGAGGAATTTGATTGGTGTATGATGGTATTAATAATATATCTTGTTGTTTTTTGGAGACAGTAACTTCCATTATAAATGTCATTTCAGAGTTGGATAAAAATCTTTTTGATTGGAAGGGAATTTGTGAGAACAAGAGGGAAGTACCTTCTAGCAGTATTGGTATGCATAATGCTTGGGATCGGTTCGAGGATGAATACCTCCGCGCTGCCCGATTTTGTGGTGAAACATTTCGGTGATGCTCTCTGGGCGGCTATGATTTATTTCGGCGTTCGTGCACTATTCATCCGTATGTTATCTATGAAAGCCCTGGTGCTTAGTCTTGGGTTCTGTTTTGTCATTGAATGCAGCCAATTGTACCAAGCAGAATGGATAATCAACTTACGAAACACTCTATTTGGCGGGCTAATACTTGGAAAAGGATTCCTATATGCAGATTTGGTCCGATATATTGTAGGCGCTATAGCGGCTTATGCATTGGACCGTTTGCTAAAAGAGACAGAACAGCCTTAAGGGCACAGTGAGTAAACTCTAATGATGCTTGAAGTAGAGTTAACCGTGTTTGACTAGCGGAAACGATAGTTCCATGACACATGCTGCCAACATCATAGATAGCCTAGTTTAAAAGTACTGGAGGAGAATAGAAATAGTGCGGACCAAGTTTCAACTATGGGTAGAAAACTGATCGCTAACGGCAATTCAGTTAGACGTTCCCTATTTTGCAGAAGTAACAGGTAATTTACCGCATTGACGGAATATTCAAGCAACAGTATACTTTTAGCGTAAGTAAAATAATACCAATTGGAGGGATTTGAAGTATGAGTCAGGAAGTTACGGCCTACATAGACAATCTGCCGAAATGGCAAGCAGATATCAGTTCGACCCTGCGGAACATGGTTCATGAGACGATTCCGGAAGCCGTAGAACGCATTCAGTACAAGAAACCACACTTTCTGAAGAATGGACATTATGCAGCCGTCATTTCGCCTTCCAAAGACGCGATTGCCTTTATGATCATGAATGCAAACGGAATTGACTTTCCGAAAGAATTCGAAGGTCCTGCTGAACGAAAGTGGATTAAATTAAAGGAAGGGAGCACTCCAGATCTCCTCACGTTGTCCGGGCTTCTGAAGCAAGCCTCCGTCACGTTATAAATTCGACCGTAGTAACAATGGTAAAATATTAAGGGAGCAGCTCGCCGCGGCCGGCAGCAGCTCCTTTTTCATTTAAGTAAACGGGCAGTTATGTTAAATGATGTATAAGGTTTTTTCGTTTTATAACAGTTAAAAGAATGCAGTATAACGGTTGCTTCTCTATAAACAGGGGAGTGATTTTTTGTTGTCACAAATTCAGAATTCCCGATAGATCAATTCTAATGGTAAAGGACTGATATACCGGTTATTCAAAATTCTTGATGATCCCGAAATCAAATCACTTTTACCGGAGGTAATACTACGTATTTATAAGAAGTCAGCAAATACACAAGCCATAATAGACTATACGGAATATGAATGTATAAAATTCATCAGAAGAGGAGGGGGAAGCTATTCTTGGCTCGACAGAGGTCATTTCAAAAGAAGCAGAACCAGCTCGCCCCAAAATTTCAGTTATCGTAACTGTATACAATACTGGGGAATTCCTCAGTAAGTGTTTGCAATCAATAATTAACCAAACATTATGGAGTGTCATGGAGTTAGTTATTATCAATGATGGTTCATCAGACCATTCTTCCGAAATTATTAAAGAGTTCGTGAGACAGGAGCCTGAACGGATAATAAGTATACACTATGCTGAAAACCAAGGTGTAGGTAACTCTCGGAATGTAGGGATTGCTCAGTCTAGAGGTGACTATATCGGTTTCGTTGATTCGGATGATTGGATTGCTAACAATATGTTTGAGATATTGTATACGAAAGCTTTAGATGGGCATGACATGGTGATTTGTGATTATTTTAGTAGGTATGAAGATGAAGATCTGACTATTCCAGAGAAGGGATACTCACAAGACATCTTTACGCAAAAACAGGCTATTCTTTACGCTCAAGTGGTTCCTTGGAATAAGCTCTACAAAAAGGAATTACTACAAAAAATTCAGTATTTGAATATTTGGTATGAGGATGTTGCATCAACTCCAATTTTGATCAGTCTAGCGAATATACCAGCTTATTTAAATATTCCCTTATATTATTATAAAAGGTCTAGACCAGGTTCTATCGCAAATAGCAGCGGACCCAAAGTGTTAGATATTTTACGAGCCTGGGACCGTTTAATCGAACATGCACACTTGAATGATAGTTTTAAAGAGGAAATTCTCTTTTTTGTAACCAAATGTATTAATTATTATATTGATTTCAAACCGGAGTATGCTGAGCATTTCTGGGATTATGCAAGGAAGCATCGAGAACTATTAAGCGGTGGAGAATACAATCGCAAAGCAGTTGAAACTAAAGAGATTCGTGACTTATTTGGTTTATTTAATAAGAGTACGCCAATGCATGCAACAAAGTATGAAACGAAATATGCAACAAAATATGCACCTCAAAAAAAGCGAACTTTGAGAATCATACAAGTCATTTCACCAATCTGTGAGCCTGTATCAGCTGTTGACACAGCTGGAACAGAGAAAATGGTTTACGAAATTACGCAAGAATTGGTAAAACGTGGACATAAGGTTGTTTTATATGCACCTAAGGGAAGTAAAGTTTCAGCAAAGTTAGTACCCTTCCCCAAATATTTCGAAGATCGCCACGTACCCGCATTTATTCGTAAAACAAGACCTTCGAGAGTAGATCTGATTCATGACCACACTTTTTCATCTATTGTCAGATTAAGAAGAATGGGAATTCCCGTGTTACCCACTCATCATTTACCTTCCAATAAAGCATTCCGTGATTCCGTTTATGTCAGTCACGCTGCTCGGGAAATTGCCAGCGCCAAGGGGCAAGTCGTTCACAACGGAATTAATCCGGATGAATACGAGTACAGCGAAGGAAAAGATGACTATTTATTGTTTATCGGGAGGATACTCCCCGACAAAGGTGTCATTCATGCAATTGAAGTGGCTGAACGCAATCACCAAAAGCTCATAATAGCCGGACCCATTAAAGATGAAGAATATTTCCGGAACATTTTACAGCCTCGTATTGATCGTAATGAAAACATTCAATATATTGGCGCTGTTGCAAGCAAACAAAAGCAGGAGCTCCTTAAGAGAGCTCGATGTGTCCTCTTTCCGTCTATTTGGAAGGAGCCTTTTGGACTTGTTTTGATTGAGGCTATGATTTCAGGCACCCCTGTATTAGCCTTGAACAATGGTGCCGCTTTAGAGGTACTTGAAGGCTTTCCTCAGTTAGTTTGCAATAGCATAGATGAACTTGCCCACAAAGCTTTAAATGAGTCATTCCCGCCTTCACATGCCCTAAGAGAATATGTGCTTAACAAGTTCACGACTTCTACAATGGTGGACCAATATATCACGTTGTATGAACAGAAAATTAATGAATTTATGAAAAGACGAGTAAAACTTAAACTGCTAAGAAGAAGAAAATTTAAATTGTTAAGAGGAAGAAAAAATTTAAAATTGCTAAGAAGAAGAAAAAATTTAAAACTACGAAGAAGAAAAAATATAAAACTGCTAAGAAGAAAAAGATACATCTTAAAGAAAAGGATATCAGCTAAACGAAGTGTAAGAAAGCGAATGAAAACAACTAAAAGAAGTGTAAGAAAGCGAATGAAAACAACTAAAAGAAGAGTTAACAAAGCAAAAAAGAGCATAAATAGACAAGTGAAAAATTAATAAGAGAATGTTTAAAAAAGCTCGCTATAGGGCTTCTTTTTTTTGAACATGTAACTGCAACCGCGCCTAATTCCAATATCACCCCCCAAAACGCTTCAGACTTAGCTATTGCGTATATGACATCATGGGGTTCAATGGTGAGGTTGAAGTTAGGAATAACAGAAAACTGCATTCTCTATTTAGGAGGAACGGTTTTTTTTATTCCTTCCATCAAGCAGCAATGACATATGTCCAAGCAATCACTATGTAGGGAGCATATGTGTATATCGTAATGAAAATTCACTGAGGGGAATGAGTAAATATGAGCGGAGTAGGTACTAGCGCAGCAGCTGTTTTGGTTCTTTTTATTCTTTTGGTAATCATCTTATCAGTAACTTGTGTGTTCTAAAATTCTTTAATCCAACACGAATATCGAGAAAAACAAAAACGGTTCCTATCGCGAATAGATGCGCCATAGGAACCGTTTTTTCTCGTTGTTGGAAACTAAAAAACACCTTCTCGTAAAGAGAGAGATGTTTTAAATGAGAGGCTGACAGAGACGAGTGTACTGGTAATATACAATATATGTTCAAGTGGATAGTTCTGCATTAGGTCAATACCCCATTTCGATACCCATTTCACTATTCCTTCCAACAAGCAGCTGTAGCCGATCCGATATCCCACCGCTTACCGTTACGATAAAATTGCTAATGTAAAATTTTTTTTTTGCGAATGGTGCCAACAATCCACAATAATAACGGTATGACTATGATATTTATAGGAAATATCACGGAAAGCCAAAACTTCGCGTAATTCATGGAGTCGTTAGTGTTTCGCGGAAGCAGAGAAATTACAAAGACAATAGGCGCTATCCACCAAATGGTATGTTTCCATTTCTTTATGTGAAAGAATTGTGCGGTACCATAACTGGTTATGAATAAATAAAGGGATAGTTTGATAAAAATACCGAGGATCCAAAGTGAGACAGCCAAAACATCGACGTTCTGGATAAATTCCATTACCGAAATATAGGTTACAGCGGAATAAAGAGGATAAATAAGTTTAGCCGGTAAATTCGGACCAAAGATCATAATTACTATCATTGTCATCGCCAAAACGGCGACTGAAGCGGCTGCAACCCCGAATAAGGAAGAGATCAGAGCTCGCTGGGGTTTAGACATAAAGGGTATTAACATGACCACCATAAAGGATTCTCCCAGGAAGGAGGCAGGACCTACGCTTCCTTTAATAATGGGTAAAATTCCCGTGTTGGAATAAACCGGAAGTATTCTTAACCAGTCCCAATCCTTCACACTAAAAATAATGATGAGAATAGTGCCTACCACGGTAATAGGACCGATGATTTCGCTGCAACGACCGATACTTCTAAGGCCTCCATTATAGGTGACATATACGATAGCACCTAACATTATGAGAATAATAATCCATAGTGGCGTCGAAGTAAATAAGGTAAGGTAGACAAAATCCGCAAATTCCCTTAAAATGATTCCGGTTACGGAAAGCCACATCAAAAAGTAAGGAATTAGCATGATTTTTCCTAGCCACTTTCCGAGAATCGACTGACTGTATTGAATAAAGGTTTGCTCCGGGTAAAGGAGGCTTAATTTAACTGCAACAAATGTAGTGAATAAGCTTATCAGGGTTGCGAGGATCATTGAAATCCAAGTGTCTTGTTTGGCAATTAATACAGTGCCCGTTAGGGTGAAAATTGCCGTCATCCCGAATTCCATCGTGAAAATCAGCCAAAATAGCTGGTATCCGGATATTTTCATTATTTAATCTCACTTTCCTTAAATTGGAGCGGTGGCCCGACTAAGCCAATATATTTTAAATTCATATTCACATTGACCGTGACTTCTATGTCTGGAAAAATAGTATCCCACTGTCCCTTTAATTTGTTCCATTCACTTGGATGCTGACGATTCAAGGTTTGATTGAAACCTAATACATCAGTGCCATATTGTTTTTGAACTTTAGTAACCATTTCAAGAACATGCTTGCTAGTTTCCTTGTTGATTTTGTTCTGTACAAGTTTCAAATTTTTCTGCTGGCTAAGATCCCAATTCGTATTGTTCTCTCCAACTTGTCCCAGTCCACTTAACTCTATCTCCATCTTTACCTTATTGTCAGGTGATATGCTGCTCTTAAGTTTGCTTCCAAACTTTGTAACAATGACGCCAACACTCCCACCTGCTTCCGGAATACGTTCCTCTAAGTCAAAGTAAGATATTCCTTTGAGAATCCACTGCCTATAAGCGCCTTCAACAAAATTTAAATAACCAACTAATTTATAATCGTGGTTAAATATAGCGCGACCATAAAATAGGATCGTTTTTTGCGAAGAGATCCCCTTTACGATGTCTATTACAGGTAAAGTTGGGCAGCTTCCTTCGGCACTAGAGGCCATCATAAAGTCGAGATAGGAAGTGCCGGTAGTACCTCCAATAGCATTATATATTTTGACTGGTGCAACAGAAGGAATTTTCTCCAGAGGGTAGGGTACTTGCAAAGCTTCCAGACCTGTATTTCCCTTGACTACCCACATGTCCATTCGAATTCGATTGCCCGGATCTCGAGAGAATGCATCCAGCATATCTTTAATTCCATTTTTAGCTAGATCCTCTCCTATGTAATAATTGCGTCTATGACCACGGGTTATGATTCGAGAAAGCTTTTGTCGAGCTTTTTGAATGGATTCAAGAGTGCTTTTACCGCTGCCTGTCTCAATAAAGTAAGGTTTGTCGCCACCGGCTTCTCCTTTTGAGTCTACTTTGGAGGGGACTATAAATTGACCGGCCGTTAAATACGTTCCATCTTTGTTCAGATCTGCCGAGGCGGCAAGATTAAATGCTCGGTCTGAAAGTTCTACACGATCCCAACAACCTGTAGTAAAAGCTAAACAGAGAAGCAATAAAATCAATGCTGTCGGGCGATGGTTCATTCTGCTTCGTCTCCTTGCTTCGTACTTGGCTTTTGACCTTTGGGAATTCGCATTTTTTTTCGGGTAGAGCCGGATAACGGGATTGTATGCATACCCCACCTTGGCGCGCGGATTAATACATCCTTTAATTCAGTTCTTGTCAGTGGAGCTATCGGACTTAAATAAGGGACGCCAAATGACTCCAGATTCGTAAGGTGAATGAGAAGGAATAATAGTGCCATAGTAACTCCATATAATCCGAACATCCCTGAAAAAATGAGCATTGGAAAACGGAGCATTCGAAAAGCCATTCCCATACTGTATCTGGGGGTGATGAGAGAAGCAACTCCTGTCAGAGAAACAACAATGACCATCGGAGCAGATACGATCCCTGCTTGAACGGCTGCTTGGCCAATAACTAGAGCCCCCACAATACTAACTGCTGAGCCACCGGGCCTCGGCATTCGTATTCCAGCCTCGCGTAAGCCCTCAAATAAAAATTCCATCATTAAAGCTTCAATGACCGCCGGAAAGGGAACCCCTTCACGAGCAGACGTAATGCTGAGCAAAAAATTAGTGGGTAACAATTGTGGATGAAACGTCGTGATTGCAACATAAATAGAAGGTAAGAATAGCGAAGTTATAATCAATAGCATTCTCAACCAGCGGATAAGGGTTGCGTATATAAATCGCTCATAATAATCATCAGCCGACTGAAATGCGGTCCATAAGGAACAGGGGACGATTAGCACAAAAGGTGTGCCATCGATGAAAATCGCTACTTTTCTTTCTGCGAGGCTTGAGGCCACAATATCCGGGCGTTCGGTGTTCTGCACTTGTGGGAATAATGTGAACGGGTGATCTTCTATGAACTCCTCAATATAATTCCCGCCAAGCACGGTATCGATTTGAATTTGACTGATACGTTTTCGAACTTCTTCGATGATCGAATCTTTTGCAATGCCTTCTATGTAGGCGATGACAATAGTAGTTTTCGATAGAGTGCCAGCGGTCAAGGACTCCATTTTAAGCTTAGGGCTATGAATTTTCCTGCGAACTAGGCTTGTATTCACAGAAATGTTCTCAGTAAAGCCCTCTCTTGGACCCCTAATAGTAGTCTCACCTGAGGGCTCTTCAATGGCTCGCTGCTCGAAGCCCTTCAATTCAGCGATAACTGCTTGGTTTACTCCATCTGATAAGATAACTACATTTCCAGTCAAAATACTTTGTACAACTTCATCCATTATCTCTGTTGTTTTTGTTTTTGCGATGGAAACCAGCTGTTGTTCTAACATCAAATGTACAGAGTTTAGCTCCACCAATCCTGGTCGGGGAGTTTCTAGCATCCAAGGTTTTAGCAAAATGTTATCTAATGCCTTGGTATCCACCAAACCATCCAAATAAACCAATAAAACATGGATTTGACCGAAAATTTGTACACGTCGATAGGCAATATCATAACAATTAGTAAATGTATTTCTGATAATGAGTTCATTTTTCTCTAAAGATTCGCTTATTGGTTCACAGAGTGCGTTTTCAGGAGATGTACTGTTAGAACTTGAATTATGTGCAGTAGGCATGGCATTCCTCCTCCATTAGAACGTATGCGATACAAATGAACTGGTGATTATTAGAAATATTTTTTTATTCTTCCACAAACAACTTTGGACTATGCATATTTTGGAAGAACGAGTTTGACATCCCATTTTAATTTGGCGCAAAGTCTGACCGTCCCATATAGCACTTAGGTAACTTCGTGTCGTTAAATCTGACATGGATTGAGGAGACCATTCGGGGAAAGATTTTATCGTTGGCTACCACGTAATGGGGGATAGGCCTATGCCGGTTCCTTTTTTTTCTGGGCAAATGTCGGATTACATAAGATTCTATAGGTTCACCTTATTATTTAAGTAGATCAATTGTCAGTTTACATAACAAGAAGTTTACATAACAAGAAATTTACATTAATAGAGATTCATCGAAGGGGGGGTTCCATTGATCTCATTTCGTCAAGTAGAGAAGCATTACGGCGATTTTCATGTACTCAAAGGAATTAATCTTCAGATTCAGCAGGGCGAAGTCGTTGTTGTCGTTGGTCCATCCGGTTCAGGCAAAAGTACACTGCTAAGGTGCATTAATCGTCTTGAGACTATCACAAGTGGGGAACTTGTCGTGAATGAGTACAAGGTCAGCGACAAGAAGATAGATATGAACAAGCTGCGTCGAGATATCGGCATGGTATTCCAGCATTTCAATTTATATCCGCATAAGAAAGTGATCGATAACATTACGCTTGCGCCGATGAAGGTGCGAGGTATGACTAAGAAAGAAGCCGAAGAGGTCGCGATGTACTATCTGGATAAGGTAGGTATTCAGGATAAGGCGCACAGCTTTCCTTCGCAGTTGTCCGGTGGTCAGCAGCAGCGTGTTGCCATTGCAAGGGGGCTTGCGATGAAACCGCAGATCATGTTGTTCGATGAGCCGACTTCAGCCTTGGATCCGGAAATGGTTGGTGAAGTTTTGGATGTAATGAAAACGCTCGCCCATGAAGGGATGACGATGGTTGTGGTCACACACGAGATGGGTTTTGCCCGAGAAGTAGCCGATCGCGTCGTATTTATGGATAAAGGTCAGATTGTCGAAGAATCGCCTCCAGATGAATTTTTCGTTAACCCGCGTGAAGAAAGAGCGAAACTATTTCTGAATCGCGTACTTAACCATTAAATAAGGAGATGAACGAAACTATGATGTCAAAAAAGTGGAATTTCATGTTTATGTTGGTAACCATATTCGCATTGGCAGGGTGTGCCTCTACAACGAGTAAAACAGGGGGCGAATCGAGCACTCCGGCAGCAAGCACTGCTCCAAGCACTACGAAGCCAGCTGGTGGGACAACTGTTCTGGATGAGATCAAAAGTAGAGGCAAAGTCGTCGTTGGTGTGAAATATGATACAAAGCTGTTCGGTTTGAAAAACCCGACCGGAGGCGAGGTTGAAGGCTTCGACATCGACATCGCAAAAGCACTAGCCAAAGAAATTCTCGGCGATGAGAAGAAAATTGAGTTAAAAGAAGTAACGTCCAAGACACGCATTCCGATGCTCGATAACAAAGAAATTGACATGATTGTTGCGACAATGACGATTACCGAAGAGCGTATGAAGCAAGTTGAGTTTTCTCAGGTGTATTTCAAAGCGGGACAGTCATTGCTCGTCAAAAAGGGCAGCCCTATTAAGAGTGTCGACGATGTTAAAAAAGGAACGAAGGTACTGGCTGTAAAAGGTGCCACATCCGTTGCCAATATTAAAGCGAAATCTCCGGATGCCACCATACTGGAGTTTGATAATTATCAAGATGCATTCAGCGCTCTGAAAGCAGGTCAAGGCGATACATTGACCACGGATAACGCCATCCTCTATGGCATGATGGAACAGGATAAGAACTTCGAAGTAGTGGGTGAACCGTTCACAGATGAACCTTACGGTATCGCGATAAAAAAAGGTGAAACAACGCTTCAAGCCGCAGTGAATGAAGGACTGAAGAAGCTGGAGTCAAGCGGTCAATACGCGAAAATTTACGAGAAATGGATCGGCAAAGCGCCATCCAAATAACAGGAATAAGAGGAGAGATGGGTGGCTGCCGCTGCCCATCTTCTGTCTATGAGGGGGGAGCGCATGCTGGATTTCTCGATTTTTACCGACTATTTTGATATCTATATGAAGGGCTTCTTTAACACGATCATTGCCAGCGTTATAGCTTTAATTGGCAGCTTTGTGCTGGGTACGATCATTGCAATTTTTCGTATCGGATCGGTGAAACCGCTGCAATGGTTAGGTACGGCCTATGTGGAGTTCATTCGAAACATTCCACTCTTGCTTGTTGTTTTTGTGTTCTTCTATGGGTTGCCCTCTATGGGCATTACCCTTAGTGGATTCGTATGCGGAACTTTAGGTCTTACGGTATATACGGCATCTTTTATCGCGGAAGCGATCCGAGCAGGTATTATGTCAGTGCCTAAAGGTCAGTCTGAGGCTGCACAATCCTCTGGACTAACGTATCTTCAAACGATGTGGCATATCGTCCTTCCGCAAGCAATCAAAATTGTGATCCCCCCGCTCAGCAACCAATTCATTAACCTAGTTAAGAACTCGTCCGTACTAGGCGTATTCGCAGGCTTTGATCTCATGTATTTCGGCGATCAGGTTGCAAGTGAGACTTTTGCTACGTTCGATACCTATATCTTTGTTGCTGTGCTTTATCTGATATTGACGCTGCCTTTAAGTTACATGGCTTTGCGACTGGAACGTAAATTAGCTCGTACGGACTGACTTTAAGAGGGGGTGAACGAATGGATATTATGCATGCTTTTTCAGCAGATAATGTAAGATTTGTATTTGAAGGCTTCTACATGACGCTTAAAGTCGCTGCGATCTCTATTGTTTTGAGCTTTATCGTGGGATGTGTCGTCGGCACAATTCGGTATACGAAGCTGACGGTGGTATCCCCAATTCTAGCCATCGTGGTCGAGCTCATACGCAATTTACCTTTACTGTTAATCATATTTTTCGCGCGATTCGCCTTACCGGATATCGGTATCAAGCTTGGAGCCATGAATGCAACTATTGTTGCTTTAACGTTATTTGAAGGCGCAATGATCGCAGAGATTGTGCGAAGCGGCCTAAATTCCATCGATAAAGGGCAGATTGAAGCGGCGCGTTCTTCAGGACTAGGCTATGTACAAACACTCTGGCATATCGTCCTCCCGCAGGGACTGCGCCGTATGGTGCCACCACTGGTGAGTCAATTTATTTCCTTGTTGAAAGATACTTCTCTTGCGATTGTTATTTCCTTGCCTGAATTGATGCATCATGCGAAAATAGTAATTGGACAAAACTATAGTTATACCATGCCCATTCTATTTTTAGTGGCTCTTCTGTATTTTACTGTGAATTATGCACTATCGTTAGCAGCTCGCAGGATGGAATCAAGAATGGTATAAGATGTATGGGATTTACTGTAGGGGGTGAGCGCCTGGGACGATTGAAGAATGAAGGGCTACAAATGATTCTCATCGCTATTGTGACGGCAATTGCCGGGGAGTTTAAAATAACACCTTTCAGTGGTGAAGTGTTTCGCATCGGACTTGGCAGCAGTGCCTTTCTTCTCTGCTTGTTGTTGATGAGGCATCTGCCTTATGTGTATACAGGTATCATTACTGGCATCACTGTTCTGCTATTTCGGATGATAGAGGATGGCATTATTTCGCATGGAGCCCTATCTTTCAGCGCGAGCGCGCAAATGCATTTATCAGCCACGTTCTATTATATAGCCTATGCGGTTGCCATGAGCTTGATTAAGCACAAATGGGAACACTTCCATCCCTTTATATTGGGATTATTCTTATCTGTTATTGACCTCATGTCAAATGAGCTGGAATTACTGGCGCGCAGCTTCATTTTTCATTCACCTTACATGTTTTCGGAGCAATTAGTGTTCATTACCGTGACCGCTGTCGTACGAAGTTACTTTGTGGTCGGCATCTACAGCAGTGTAACCATTAATCAGATGCGTGTCCTGCATAGTGAGCAGCAGAAGCGAATTGAGCAAATGCTAAATACGAATAGCGGTTTGTATGGCGAGGTATTTTACTTACGAAAGTCAATGGAAACCATCGAGCAAATAACGGCGAAGAGCCATAACTTATATGAAAAAGTTAATGGTACGGGGTTAAAAAGCTATGCTCGCACCATCTTGGGAATTACCCAGCAAATTCACGAAGTAAAGAAGGACTCTCAACGCATCCTAGCTGGTTTGTTAAAGCTGTTTGATCGGGATTTCGCTGCCGAAATGAGGTTGGCTGAAGTTGTGGAATTCGCCATCAAGTCCAACCTTGGATACAGTACCATGATCGGAAAAAAGATTCAAATTACAAGCGACATTCAAACGGACTACTACTCGGATCAATATATCCCGCTTTTAACCGTACTCAATAATCTCGTATCTAATGCTGTGGAAGCCATTGAAGATCAAGGATCAATCCGTGTAGGGGCTTATGAGCAGGGTTTTGAGACCATCTTGACCGTATCCGACACGGGTGTTGGCATTTCTGAGCAGGATAAAGAGATGATTTTTGCACCTGGTTTCACAACGAAATTCAATCAAGAAGGCTTTGCAGCGACAGGGATTGGCCTCTCTCACGTTCGAGATATTGTTCATTCTTTAGGTGGGGACATTCTTTTGCGCTCTGACGAGCTGGGTTCTCAGACCTCTTTTGTGATTACCTTATTGACCAATACGTTGAAAAAAGGAGCATAGAGATCATGCTGTCATTCGGAATAGTAGATGATGATGCGGTAAGCAGACGGATGCTGCAAAAGATCATTGAAAAAGGTGGTCTAGGCGAAGTCGTAGGGACAGCAGATAGCGGCAGCGAAGGAGAAAAAGTTCTTCTGGAAACGACGCCGGATGTCGTGCTCATTGATTTACTAATGCCGGATCAAGATGGAATTGAGACCATTATTCGATTGAAGGAGCGCGGTTATCAAGGGAAGTACGTAATGATTTCGCAAATTGAAAATAAAGAAATGATTGGTAAGGCTTATCAAGCTGGTGTTGAATTCTATATTCAGAAGCCGATCAATAAGATTGAAGTCGAAGCAGTGCTGTCCAAGGTTAACGAGCAGTGGAAGATTAGCCGCTCCTTAAAGGAAATTCAGGAATCTTTAACCAAGCTAAGTCTACTGCACACAGGTTCTGAGAGTACGCGTAAAAAACGAGGCGTCCGTGAAATCCTACAGCCGATTCTCATGGATATAGGGATAGTAGGTGACAGCGGCAGTCGCGATGTGATGGACATTATGGAGCATCTCATTCGTCATCATAAAGGGGATGGAATCCCACCGCTGAAGGAACTTTATGAAACTGTGGCCCGCTGTCACAAGGTAAATGAAGCGGACGTTGAGAAAGAAGGCAAAGCTGTCGAACAGCGAATTCGTCGAACCGTCATGGCTGCGTTAACCCATATAGCGAGTATCGGCTTGACCGATTACGGCAACCCCAAGTTTGAGCATTATGCACCTCTTTATTTTGATTTCCAGGATGTGCGTATGAAGATGAAAGAAATCGATGAGAATTGGAAGCCGGAGAAGTGTAAGGTTAATGTTAAAAAATTTCTCCAAGTCCTCTACCTGGAAGTCACCGACAAAATGCGCAGCGAGCATTAGATTTGACATTTGTTTGATATCAAACTATAATGTTGCTATGGACACTAAAGATGCAATTTCATTAATATCCAAAGTTAGGGAAAAGGTAAATCGGCTTATTGTAACTGAGATGATGAAGTATGGAATAGAGGGTATTGGCACTTCGCATGGTGATATCTTCTATGCGTTATTTAAGAATCCAAGACTCACTATGGCGGACATTTCTAAAAAGATTAATAAGGATAAATCTACAGTCACAGCACTTGTTGACAAGTTGGTCCGGCTTGGATATGTGAAAAAGGAAAGGGACACAGAGGACACGCGGGTTGTTTATGTTGCTTTAACCTATAAGGGGAGTGAACTTAAACCGATCTTTGAATCCATATCTAATGAATTGTTAGATGTGTTTTACTTAAACATATCTGAGAAAGAAAAAGAAGATCTGGTTAACGTTTTAAAAAAGATATATAGCAACTTATAAATTTTTTTAACTAAATAGTTTGATATCAAATTAAATTATGAGGAGGAAATAATAGTGAGAGATTATACGAAAGAATTGCCCGAACATGCGGTGAAATACATCGGAGAAAATGATTTGTTTTTAGAGATATTCGAGGGGGAAAACCTCCCGAAATCAACGAAACAAAGACCCCCTTTGCTTTTTGTACACGGTGCCTACACAGGAAGTTGGATGTGGAGCAAATACATTCCTCACTTCATCAGTGAAGGATGGGAATGCTATGTCATGAACTTGAGAAGTCATTACAAAAGCAGATTGCAGGATATGACTAAGATAACTTTCGAGGATTATTTGGAGGATATTAAAGAGGTTATTGCTGAGTGTAGTGTTCCGCCGATTCTTATCGGATTTAGCATGGGGGGGATCTTGTGCGAGAAGCTGGCTGAAAGCGTAGAGATTGCCGGGTTGGTGTTAATCGATTCAGTCATAAGCAGAGAAGTTTTTGAAGTAGTACCATATAAAGAATTAAACCAGATGATACCTAGTCTTATATTGCCTGCACCAGTCCGTGTAGAGCGTTCAAGCATGGATGAAAACGCAGATGACATTGAATTTCAAAGAAAGTATCTGACAATGGAGTCATCGAAGGCATTTAGTGCTTTTGTTTTCTCAAAAGAAGCAAAGGGTATATCCATAGACAGCAGTTCGATTACTTGCCCATGCTTGGTTGTCAAAGCAGTAAACTGTTCCGATGACGATCGTCGGGGTAGCGTGACAGCGGAGCACCTCCGTGCTGAGTATAAAGGCCTTTGGAACACAACCCATACCGGTGTGCTCGTAGGGCAGAGATATATGGAATCGGTAGATACAATCATGGATTGGTTAAAAAGATTATAAAATGAGCGCCAAGCTAGTTGATATAGAAAGTGGTAAGACATAACGATGGCTGAATCGGCGTCCACACGATCTGGGAAAAACATCATAAGCTGAAACCAAATAGTTATTTAGCTAGGAGGTTCAGACCGATGATGAAAAAGGACCAACGCCCTGTAACGAATCGGTATATAACAATTGCTATATTACGTCAAGCAGCTGCACGAATGATTCCCTTGTATATTCGAATTGCGCGTAATCGAAAATATGCGGAAGCCTGGACAGCAGCCTTACGGAAAGGAGACATACCCCAACGCTTGTTAGATAAAATTGGCATAAGTCTTAACGATAAGGACATTTTCTCCTTTGGTGGTACCTATAATTCCTATTCCGTTGATTTCGAAGCACCTTATCCGATCGTTGCCTTCTCCACTGGCATTTCAATGAGCCGTAATGCTCCGAGAACATCATTCAAAACCAGCCATCATCAGATAATTGCGGGTGCCATTCTCCCTTTATACCATAAAATTGCTGCTAATCAAGCTTTTGCTAGAAGTGTGGTTAAAGCGAATAAGACTGGAAATCATGAGCTATTGTTGCGATTAGTTAGAAGCAAAGTGAACTCGAAAGCATTTCGCGCTGTTCAAATTACGAAGACAGGCTTCCAAATCGTTTTTCAATTTGGGGCAAGTCCAATTGCTTATTATAACGAGTTTTATCGCGGGGTAGATTTTTAGGGATAAAGCCATAACTAACGGAAGACCCTCAGCCCGGTGCTGGGGGTCTCCTTTTGCTAATCACTAATGGCCAGTATATTTGAACAATAATACAATTTATTTGTTTAGTACGACCTTGGAAGGAATATCCTTATTGTAAGGGAACTTAATAATTCGGTTAATATAAATGGGATTGGCGGTGTTACTGTGATTTTCCATAAATTAAAAGTTATTGAAACGATGACTGAAGGAAATGGACTATGTAATGTATTTGATGACCTCATGATTCAAGGGGTTTCCATTGACTCTAGAACAGTACAGACACGAAATTTATATATCCCAATCATAAGAAAATTGGACGGTCATGATTACGTGGAAGAAGCAATATCCAAAGGAGCGATAGCTTCTTTATGGCAAAACGATCATCCTAATCCTCCTATTCATTTACCGCTAATTTATGTTGATGATTGCTTGAAAGCACTTCAAATTCTGGCTGCTAATTATCGAAGGGAATTATCAATAAAAGTAATTGGTGTTACGGGTAGCAATGGTAAGACAACTACAAAAGATATGATAAATGCTGTGTTGCAGACCAAATACCGAGTTCATAAAACAGTAGGGAATTTAAACAGCCAAATTGGAGTTCCCTTGACCATACTAGAGATAGATAGGAACTCAGAAGTTGCTGTGATTGAAATGGGGATGAGTGAGCGTGGTCAAATAGATCGACTCTCCCGTATAGCTCAGCCAGACGTTGCTGTCATAACAATGATTGGTGTGTCTCACTTATCTAGTCTTGGATCAAGGGAAGAAATTGCTGCCGCGAAATTAGAGATTGTAAATGGTTTGCAAGATAATGGTGTTCTAGTCTACAACGGGGATGAACCGCTGTTAACCAATGGTCTTAAAGAAATTAGTGCCAAGAAACCGCTCTCTGCTATTTGCTTTGGGGAAGGCGATACTAATGACTATTACGTCGGAACCACGCAAACAAACTCAGAAGGGTCCTTCTTTACAGTCGGTGACGATAAGTTTTACATACCTCTTCTTGGTACACATAATGTCTCAAATGCTCTAGCGACAATTGCTGTCGCATCAATAACAGGTATAGGTTCTACCGAAATGGATGCGGGTTTTAGAAATTTGAAAATAACCGGTATGAGAATGGAGAAAGTAGTCTCACCATTTGGATTTACCATAATAAATGATGCATGGAATGCTAGCCCCAATTCCATGACCGCTGCAATAAAAACCTTTGAAGAATTAACCGGTTACGCAAGAAAATTTTTAGTCATAGGAGATATGCTTGAGCTAGGTGAACAAGAGCAAGAATTTCATCGGGACATAGGGAGGAATATTAATTCGACAAAAATTGATTTTATTTATACGGTCGGCACGCTCGGGAAGCATATCGCATTAGAAGCAGAAAAAAGGTTTCACAACGGCAGTGTCCAGGCATTTTTGGACAAAGAAGAGTTAACTAAGAAATTAAAGAACATGGTAAAGCAAGACGATGTAATCCTGTTGAAGGGATCGAGGGGTATGCAATTGGAGACGATATTGCAGAATTTATTGTAATACAAAGCGACTCGATGTGTACCTTGGGGTCAAGGGTGTTTAAGGAGAGAGATGGATAAAATGGCAGACAGCGGGAGAAAGTAAATGGGGTGAGGTAAACTTTATTGGAATTGAGAGAGGACGAAGTTAACATGCCAGATATTCAGTCACAGATGACTCAAACAACATCCGATCGCAATGTACTTACAGACAAGGAACTCTCCTACGTGAAAGACTTTTTGTCTTGGGAGCTGCTTGCGATGAAAAAATGCAATGATACCGCTAATCGGTGCACAGATCCGCAAATTAAAGCTCTTATCAACCAAACTGGACAAAAACATCTCGACCACTACAATTCGCTGCTTACACTGCTTCATTAGTAATTTGCGACATCTACAGGAGGTAAAGCTATGAGTCAAGAGCTCGCCATGCCCCAATCGGGACAACTTCCGCAAGTAAAGGGGCCGGAATTAAACGATCGCGATTTTTTAAATGAGATTTTAACAAATGAGAAATACTTGTCCTCCGGGTACAATACGGGACTTCTGGAAATGCAAAATCCAAAGTTACATGAAACGGTGCAAGGCATTTTGAGCGATACGCATAATACACAGTACCAGTTGTTCAACCAGATGTTTCAAAAGGGCTGGTACAAAATGAAAGTCGCGGATCAACAGGAAATTCAGCAAACGAAAACGCAATTTACGAATTATCAAACGCAGTTTCCGACGTTTCATTAGTGAAAAAAACGGAGCCGTTGCACCCAAGTGCAGTGGGTTCCGTTTTTTTAGTAAATAAAACAAAGAACAGTATATAACGAGAAATACTGCTCTTTGCTATACATGGAAGAGATTAAGTTATTAATTCAGGTCGAAACGATCCGCATTCATTACTTTTACCCAGGCAGCTACAAAGTCGCGAACAAACTTTTCTTTGTTATCATCTTGCGCATAAACTTCTGCAATGGCACGCAGAATGGAGTTTGAACCGAACACGAGGTCAACCGTAGTCGCTGTACGAACGACTTTACCAGTATTGCGATCGCGTCCTTCAAATACATCTCCGCCTATAGGGTTCCACTGTACGCCCATATCGAGCAAGTTAATAAAGAAGTCGTTCGTGAGAGTGCCTGCACGATCCGTGAATACACCGTGTTTAGTGCCTCCGAAGTTTGTGCCTAGAACACGCATGCCGCCAACGAGAGCTGTCATTTCTGGTGCAGTCAAGTTCAGCAGGTGTGCCTTGTCTACAAGAAGCTCTGCTGAGCTTACACGATATTGCTTCTTCTGATAATTACGGAACCCATCGGCAATAGGCTCTAGAACGGCGAAGCTTTCTGCATCGGTTTGCTCTTCTGATGCATCACCGCGACCAGAAGTAAATGGAACTGTTATAGGAAAGCCTGCATCACGTGCAGCTTTTTCCACTGCGGCGCTGCCACCAAGCACGATCAAATCAGCGAGGCTCACTTCAACATCCAGGTCTTCTTGAATGCCTTCTAGGATCGTAAGTACTTTAATAAGTTGATCTGGTTGATTCACTTCCCAATCATTCTGTGGTTCAAGCCGAATGCGAGCACCGTTCGCGCCGCCACGCATGTCAGTACCGCGGAAGGTGCTAGCCGAAGCCCAAGCCGTAGTTACCAGTTCACTGACTGTAAGGCCAGAGTCAAGAATCTTTGTTTTAAGATCTTCTACTTCAGAGTCAGTCAATGAATATGTAACTGCAGGCACAGCATCTTGCCAGATCAGAATTTCTTCAGGAACTTCCGGCCCAAGATATCTTGCAAGGGGACCCATGTCACGGTGTGTGAGCTTAAACCATGCACGTGCAAATGCATCTGCAAATTCTTCTGGATTCTCATAAAAACGACGAGAAATTTCCTCGTATGCTGGATCCACACGCAATGCCATATCCGCGGTAGTCATGATTGTCGAAACACGAATAGATGCATCTTCTGCGTCTGGTGCGAGATGCTCTTCAGCTGGATTAACTGGCGTCCACTGATGTGCGCCTGCAGGGCTCTTCGTAAGCGTCCATTCGTATCCGAATAGAAGTTCAAAATAACCATTATCCCACTGTGTCGGATTCGCAGTCCAAGCCCCTTCAATACCACTGGTGATGGTGTCGCGACCTTTGCCTGAGCCGTGCGTGCTGAGCCAGCCTAAGCCTAGTGCTTCGATAGCAGCTGCTTCCGGCTCTGCACCTACATGCGCAGCATCACCCGCACCGTGTGCTTTGCCGAATGTATGTCCACCGGCTACGAGGGCAACAGTCTCTTCATCGTTCATACCCATCCGTTTAAATGTATCGCGGATGTCGCTAGCACTTGCAAGCGGATCTGGTTTGCCGTTCGGACCTTCTGGATTCACATAGATAAGTCCCATCTGAACGGCAGCAAGCGGATTCTCAAGCTCGCGATCGCCTGTGTAACGCTTATCTCCCAGCCATTCTGTTTCTACTCCCCAGTAGATATCTTCTTCGGGGTGCCACACGTCCGCACGTCCGCCGCCGAAACCAAATGTTTTGCCGCCCATCGATTCAATAGCGACATTACCAGTTAGAATGAACAAATCTGCCCAAGAGATTTTATTGCCGTACTTTTGCTTAATCGGCCATAGTAGTCGACGAGCTTTATCTAGATTGCCGTTATCAGGCCAGCTGTTTAGTGGAGCAAAACGCTGTGTGCCGGTTCCAGCCCCTCCGCGACCGTCACCTGTACGATAAGTCCCTGCGGAGTGCCAAGCCATACGAATAAAGAAGGGACCATAATGTCCGTAGTCAGCAGGCCACCAATCTTGACTGTCCGTCATGAGATTACGAAGATCCTGTTTAAGTGCTTGGTAGTCTAATTTTCCGAATTCCTCGGCATAATCAAAGTCGTCGCCAAGAGGGTTCGATTTACGATCATGTTGGTGAAGAATGTTCAAGTTCAACTGATTTGGCCACCAGTTTCTATTCGTCGTACCACTAGATTTGTGACTTGTAGCGCTTCCATGCGAGAACGGGCATTTTCCTGAGTTAGCAGTATCCATAGAATTCATTTCTACCTCTCCAATCAAATTAAATTAATTTTTAAATAATAATTATTATAAATAAATATATAATACAATTGGGGCAAAAATCAACGACTTTTTTGTACAAACCAAAGCCATTTATCTCTTCATAATGGTTGTCTCTCCAAATTATATTGCTATAGTTGAAAATGAATTCCTTATTATTAAACTATTCGAATTTCGAGTTCCTGTTGTAGTGAGGGGGAGTGTGAATTAGCGCTCATCTCTCTAAATTCCTGAGGCGTTAAGCTGTTGCTTCGCTTTCTCTATCCGCATATCACTGATAGTGTGGTGAACGCAACGGTGACGAATGATGTGTATGAATTGCCGCGATACTTCTCAAAGCGGATGAACGGCAGGTGAGTGCCTTTTGTTTGCGAGAGAGTTTCGCTTAAAACTTAGAATTGTAGCAATACCCAAAAGAAGCTAGAATGAAAAATATGGTAATTATTGATAATCGAATTGGGGTGGATGCAGTGCAACGAATGTCCGATAAATCTGAGCAGATTCTGCAACAAGAATCCTTGGTTAGTTTCTGGGATTTTCAAGAAGCGGCTGGTGAGGCGCGAGTAGCTAAAGGGTCTTTTCCCTATGCGCTGCAGGAAATGGAAGGGCCAATCGAGCGGGTAGAAGAGGGAGTGTTCGGGGAATATGCGGCTAAGTTAGCATTTGGTCAATGGTTCAATTTGGTGAGAAAAGAATGTTCTGCTCTTGATTTCTATGGACCGGATGCAGAACTAACGACCTTGGCCTGGCTCAAACGAGACAATCGCGACAATCAACAATGCCAAGCCATTGCCGGCATGTGGAATGAAACAGAGAAGAAGCGCCAATATGCAATGTTCCTTGACTTGAGGATTTGGCAAAGTGCCAATCAAGTAGGTGGACATGTCTCCGCAGAAGGAGGACCGACACCGGGACATCCCTGGTGTATGTCAACCGCAATTGGAGCTACGCCTCTTTTGAAAGAAAAGTGGTATGCACTTGCGTTCACGTACGATGGCACTTATGCGAAAGTATATATCGATGGCGTACTCGACAGACGAGATGTGTACAACCCATACATATACGACAAGGGCTTATTTGATGGTGGATCCACAGGTGCTGACTTTACGGTTGGCGCTGTGCATCGGTCCGGAGAGATGGGCAATTTCTTTGCTGGTCTGTTGGGTGGATTGGCTGTATTTAAGAAAGCTTTAACAGACGAGGAGATTATGTTGCTATCCAAGTAAGAGTGCCAGGAGCCCTTCATACATCCGCGAATGCGGGCTGCGATTTACGGGGCATTAGACTAACCGAAACTGTGGACCTGGCCTTATTGGCTGGGTCATTTTTGTGTATAGTTCCTCCCCTTATGGAGGAACTAGTGGTGTGTCTAAGGAGGAAGACCTATTTATTCCAAATATGAAGTGAAATAGGAGGATACTCTTTACAGCCGCTCAGAGTTAGCTTAGGATGTAGAGAATAGTGAAATGATAGCGGTTACTTGGAAGTAACATCCAGTGGGGAGGGATTCAGGGGATGTTAAGAACGGCGGATGTGCAAAAAAAGAAGTTTTTCACCAAAGTGTATCTCATATGCATCTTGATTGTGTTTTTATACGCCAGTATTGCTGTTGGCTTCCTGATCTATAAGAATATGGAGTCCCTCAACCAGAAGTGGGATGCTAATGCCACAAGATCCGTGGAACAGATGCGGGAACAGATGGATATTCGGCTGCAGGTGGCCTTTAATTTGGTGTACCAATTGAAGCGAACGGAGCATTTTCTGAATTACAGCAACGATGCAACGCGCAATTACGCCAACATTACGTTGGTGCTGGAACAGCTAAAGAAAAATAGGGAAGCTTTTGAGAACTATGGCTATCGTATCGATGTGATGAAACCTGATGACAATTTGGTTATTACGACGTTTGGAACCATCGATAAGGACAAGTACTATAAAGAAATGGCGTTGAAAGGCACAGACATTGAGCAGATCGATGGGTACATCAAAGATTCGAAGTACTCCAATGTCGTGCTGGTACAACAACGATTGTCCGAAACGGAGAACTACGGGTACGATACGATCTCATTTGTGAAAAAAGAGCTTACCGGCAGGAACGATCTCATGTTTGTTATTTCCTTTTTCCAGGGTGGGTTTTACCCGGACTTACTCAAATTAGATACCCAGGTGAACCGTATCGGCGTACTATCTGGTGATCAATTGGTGGATGTCAAAGAAAATGAGGCTAACGGCGGGATTCCAGATGAGGTGCTGGCTCAGGTGAAGGAGCGGAGAGCTCCTTATGTCGAACAATACGGCGATGATCAGGCGCATCTCGTGAGTTCTTCTGTGCTGCCGAATGTCAGATATCTGTTTATGCTGTCGGGGTATGCTTGGCAGCCGCAATTGTCCGGCCTGTTGTTTCATTCGTTATTGTTGTTCGGGCTGCTGCTTGTGATCGGTGCCGGGGTAGCTTTCCTGGCTTCACGAAATATTTACCAGCCTATTCATAATGTGCTGACGATTTTCAAGGGATTGGATCAGGGCAGGAGAGGTGTCGGCGAGGAAGCGCTGGAGAGCACCGATGATATGTCCTTTATTACGGCAACCGCTGTGAACATCTCCCGCATGAACGATAGCCTGAAGGAAACCATCCAGAACAATCGGTTGTCCCTGCGTGATCATTTTTTACGCAACATGCTTTATGGGATTACCGGGGAGGCGGAGGTCAGGAACAATGCGGATAAATACGGGCTGGAGCACGTGCAGCATGACGTTACCGTTGTCGTGATGGAGCTCGTGGACGCACAAGACTTGGAGGCGCAGTTCCCAGTTGAGACGGTGCTAGAGATCAAAGCCGGGATATTCCGGATGATTCTGGAGGCTGTGAAGAAAGAATTTGACTACGAACAGGTAGAGCTGGAGCACAAGCGGCATGTTCTCATCGTCAAAGAGCAGCAGATTGATCGGATGAAACGGATTTTCACCCATATTCTGTCCGGCATTGAAGCCGACACGGAGATTCGAGTGGTCGCTGCCATCGGCCGTCCGGTGGTTTCCTTAGGAAACAGCGCCGAGTCTTACCAGGATGCAGTACATTTACTGGAGCGACGGTTCTCGCTGGAAAAGAATACAGTCATCACCGTGAATGATGTAGTGCTGCAAAGTTCAGATATGTACACCTATCCACTAGAGCTCGAGCGTGAACTGATTACCTTTGTCCTACAAGGGAAGACAGACCAGGTACAGGCTATTCTGTCTCGTATTCTGGATGAGCACATGGAGGAAAGGTACACCGGCGGCGAGAAGCTGGCCCGCTTTGTGCTTGCTGTCGATGTAACGGTGCATCGGATACTGAATCAGATGAATAAGAGCTATAGGGAGTTATTTGGCCAAGACTCACTCTATGACGAGCTGAAGCAGGCTGGGAACCGCAAACGGGTGCGGGAAAGAATCTATGAAGTGTTTGCCGTCATTATGGCGAGTATGGCCAACCGCAGTGAGAAGCAAGACCATACCGTAGCAGAGCAGCTTCTGGCGCACATTCATGCACATTTCAATGAGGATATTTCGCTGTCTGATATTGCTGAGCAATTCAACCTCTCATTGGGCTACATCAGTCTGTTGTTCAAAAAGTTCACGGGGGAGAATTTCAAGGAATACTTGAACCAATACCGAGTAACGAAGGCGAAGGAATATTTAAATGCCGAGGAAGTATACAGCATCAATGATGTGGCAGGCAAAGTAGGCTGTAACAACGTCAATACCTTCATCCGCATTTTCAAAAAATACGAGGGTGTATCTCCTGGCCAGTATGCCAAGCGAAATGAAATAACCTAATGTAATAGAAGTTATGGAAACCAAGCCCCGGCACATGCCGTGGGCTTTTGTGTATAGAAATAGCAATGCCGAATTTAATGTAAGCGCTAACAATAAAGTCGAGATGATCAAAATAATCATGATTGTGCTCCAATCAAAATTATCGAGATACAGTAAAATAATAAGGATTTACTGATAATGGAAGCCGATGCTACACTTCAACCGTGAGAACCAAGCAGCATGAGTAAGAGAAGGAGTGGGAAGTGTCCATGAGTATGAAAACTGCAATATGGGAACCAGGAGCACATGCGAGGGCAAGCACACGGCACAGGATTTTGCGCAATCTAAAAAGAGACCGCTTTCTTTACTTGCTTATTGTTCCTTTTATCGTCTGGTACATTGTCTTTCAGTATTATCCTATGTTGGGGTTGCAAATGGCTTTCAAAAAATACAGTATATACAAGGGACTATCTGGAAGTCCTTGGGTAGGTTTTGATAATTTTGTAACTTTTTTCAAAGGTCCCTACTTCTTAAGAACGTTAAAAAATACGATCTTGATCAGCGTATACAGCCTAATTTTCGCTTTTCCGGCGCCGATTATATTGGCTTTGCTGCTGAATGAAGTGAAGAGCATGCTGTTCAAACGTACTGTACAGACGCTCACCTACTTGCCGCATTTTATATCCATTGTCATCGTAGCGGGTTTTGTTACTAACTTTTTATCTCCGACTAATGGGATTATAAACCTGCTGTTAGCGAAGCTGGGCCTGGAAAAGCTGTACTTTCTGGTGGTCCCGGAATATTTTCGGACCATCTTCATCTCCATGAATATATGGCGGGAAGTCGGGTTCGGCTCCATCATTTACATTGCTGCGCTCTCCGCTATTCATCCTGAACTTCATGAAGCCGCTGTCATTGACGGGGCAAACAAGTGGAAGCGAGTGCTGCACGTAACCCTGCCAGGCATTATGCCTACGATAATGATTATGCTGATTCTGAAAATCGGCAATTTGTTGGATGTCGGATATGAGGCCATCATTTTATTGTATCAGCCCTCTACGTATGAGGTTTCCGATGTGATCAGCACGTATGTGTATCGGACGGGATTGCAAGATGGCCGTTATGATATCGGCACCGCCGTAGGCTTGTTCAATTCGGTTGTCGGCCTTGTGTTGGTGATCTGTGCGAACAAATTAAGCAAAAAATATACCGAAAGCGGTTTATGGTAGGAGATGACCTATGAAATTCCTGACACCTGGAGAAAAGGTTTTTACATTGTGCAACTATATATTTCTATCCCTTTTGGCTGCAGCTACCTTGTATCCATTCCTGTATGTCGTCTCAGCCTCTTTAAGCTCCTCAACTGCCGTTTTATCTGGAGACGTGGTGCTGTTTCCCAAAGAATTGACGCTGCAGGCTTTCCGGCAGGTTTTGACGGAAGCGGGCATTTGGCGGGCATATGGGAATACGGTATTCTATACGGTAGCTGCAACCTGTCTGCAGATCGTCTTCACCATTATGGGAGCGTATCCATTATCCAAAAAAAGATTCATGGGCAGAACCCCGATCAGTTTCTTTATCGCATTTACCATGCTATTCAATGCGGGGATGATTCCTTTCTATTTGACAATCAAAGAGCTTGGCCTGTTGAACACCAGATGGGCATTACTGATTCCCTTTGCCGTAACCACCTTTCTGGTCATCCTGCTGCGCACGAACTTCCAGTCCGTACCGGAAGAGATGGAAGAGGCCGCTAAGGTGGACGGAGCGTCAGATTTTCAAATTTTGACCCGCATCTATTTGCCGATATCCAAGCCTGCTTTGGCCACCATTTCACTGTTCTATGCAGTGGGCACTTGGAATTCCTATTTCTGGGCCATGGTGCTGATCCAAGATGAGAGCAAGATTCCGTTGCAAGTGCTTTTACGCAGACTAGTCGTATCTATGAATCCTACGGAAGGCATGATGGCTACGACCGATACAACCGTGCTGTTCTCTCAAGAAACCGTTATTTACGCAACGATTGTTATCGCCATCCTTCCAGTTATTGTTGTCTACCCTTTTATTCAAAAATATTTCACCGCCGGCGCTATGGTGGGCTCCGTCAAGGGGTAAGTGGAAGGGACTCATGAACAGAAAGGGAGGTGGTGCCTCCTCGAAAGGCACTAGTCGTAGAGAAATTTGATTATAATCTTTTTATACATTCCTAGGGAGGTTGCATGTCAATGAAACGCAAAGCATGGAAGACCGCAGCAGCTGCAGCTGCATTATCCGTCAGTATGATCACAGGTTGTTCATCGGACAAGGAACAGACACAAGCTTCTCCATCTGCACAGGCATCACCACAATCCGCTTCGGCTGCTCCGGCAAGCCCTCAATCCTCACAAGCCAGCTCCAAACCGATTACTTTAAGCATTCATATGCACTACGGTAATGGCGGTGGCGGGGATAAGGTTTTCAATGACGAGTGGCCTGTCTTCAAGAAGGCGGCGGAGCTAACCAATGTTACCTTAAAGGGTACCGCTTCCAAAACACTGACCAACAGCGCTGAAGCATATAATCTGATGCTGGCGTCAGGTACGTTATCCGATATTATTCATTTCGGCAAGAAAGAAGATGCCAACAAGCTTGGAGGCGAGGGAGGCCTCGTTGCGCTTAATGATTTAATTGATAAAAATGCGCCCAACATCAAGAAGTTTTTGGATAGCCGCCCGGACGTACGCAAATATTTGACTTCCGCAGATGGCAAAATCTATTATGTCTCCTTTGTTCCAGACGGAGCGGCCTCCACGGGATGGTTTATTCGCCAGGATTGGCTCGATAAACTGGGGCTTAAAAAGCCGACTACCGCAGATGAGTATTACAGTGTCTTGAAGGCTTTCCGGGATAACGATCCGAATGGAAACGGCAAGAAAGATGAGATTCCTTATTTTAACCGTCAATCCTTTGGGGTGTACTCGCTGCTTAACCTATGGGATGCCGGTACGGGTTATAAAGTAGACCCGAAAACGGATTCCGTTGTCTATGATCCGATCAATCCTACCTACAAAACGGGGATGACGAACCTAGCCAAGTGGTATGCGGAAGGGCTGATCGACAAAGAAATTTTCACCCGCAAAGGCGACACTAGGCTGGTTATGCTATCGGATAACCTCGGCGGCTCCACGCATGACTGGTTCGCTAGTACGTATGGCTACAATGTGAAAGCTAAGGATAAAGTGCCGAATGTGAATTTGGCGCCAATCCCGCCTGTGGCCAGCATTACCGGGGATACCTCCTGGTTCGATTACCGTGCGACAGTGAGTCCATCTGGCTGGGGAATTGCCAGCTCCAACAAGAATCAAGTAGAAACAATTAAGTACATGGATTTCTGGTTCAGCGATGAAGGGCGTCGACTTGCGAACTACGGTTTGGAAGGTCAAACCTATGACATGGTAAGTGGCAAACCGGTTTTCAAGAAGTCGCTGCTGGATACTGGTAACGTGCTGCTCAATCTGCAGAAGATGGGCGCGCAACAAGAAATCGGCTTCTATCAGAATTTTGATTATGAGAAGCAATTTACGCCAGAAGGTGTATTGGCTTCCATCGATGAGTATAACGCGAAGTATATTAAGAAAGTCAGCGTGCCGAATCTGAACTTTACTGTGAAAGAGCAAGAGCGCTTGAAAGAGTTGGAAGGTCAGATTGAAACTTACCGCGTGGAGACGGGGCAGAAGTGGTTGTTAGGTGCGGAATCCGTTGAAGCCAAATACGACGATTTCGTCAAACAACTGAAAACACTGGGAATTGACGAAGTATTGAAGATTAAGAACGATGCGTACGCGCGCTATAAGAAAGGCTGATCAATCAACTTGTATCCGGGCTGTGCGTCTTGCGGCAGCCCGGCTGTGCGATGAACTCCACCAAAAATGAGCATTGGGGGGAAAATGAGGATGAGAAGGACAATTGCAATAGGTCTTGTATGGGTTATGATTCTTGGATTGCTTTCACCTGGGTTCGGGTTCATGTCGTATGCTGCAAGCGATGCCGATGCTAATCCAAACAACAGTGTCACTACTAGTGTAAATGAAAGCGTGTACAAAGAGATGGGGCTGAAGCCTTCAGCCGATACCTACATCCAGAGAGGCACACGGGATATCAATTACGGGAATGAATCGCTCTTGTCAGTCAGATGGCAGAACTCGAAAGGAGCCAGCAATCAGAATGCTTATCTGCAATTTGACCTTTCCCGGTTAAATCGGCTGAATGCCCATTCTGTAGCGGAAGCGAAAGTACGCCTGTATGTGGACAGCATGACTGCCGCAGGAAGCAATAGGATGCGAGTCAGCGCTGTAAATAGCAATTGGACAGAAAGCGGGATTACCTGGAATAGCACGATTCCTGATGAAGGAGGCACACTAGCTGTTAATGTGGCTGGCGGCAGCTCGCTGTTCACGTCAACGCTGCCAGCAACGGCAGGACAATGGATCGAACTGGGGTTGACCGATTATGTGAATAGCCAGCTCGCCTTGAATAAGTCCGTTTTTTCATTGGAGTTATCCGCCATTGATGGCTTTACGGCAAAGTTCGGCTCCAAGGAGAATGCGAATGCCGCTGAATTGGCCCTTCGTTTGTATGGACCCGAATTAACAGCGCTGACCATCGCCAATCCGCCTGTCAAAACGAGTTATTATGCAGGCGAGACGCTGGATTTGAGTGGTTTGGCCCTTACGGGGACGTATGCAGACGGTGTAACAGCCCCGGTATCTTCCTACGTTGTCTCTGGATTTGACAGCAGCACGCCTGCCGAGAATCAGACGGTCACCGTTACGTCGGAAGGTAAATCGGCTAGCTTCTCCGTGCGCATCCAGCCGCTGTCGCTGAGCTCTATTGCGATTGAGGCGCCGCCAGCGAAGACAATCTACAATGTCGGAGAATCTCCGGACTGGACGGGGCTTGTCGTTAAGGGCATTTATATCAATGGTACTTCGGCCGTATTGACGAGTGATCAGTATCAGTTGACCGGTTTTGACAGCAGCGCTTCGGTAGCGAATCAAACCATTACGGTAACGGCACAAGGTCAAGCGACACAGTTTCAGGTACACATACTAAAGCTGCAAGAACGACAGTTATTGCCTGCGGCAGATTCGTATACCTTAGTCTCGCGTGCGGATACGAACTACGGCACTTGGGATTTGCTTGTCTTAAAGAAGGATAACAGCAATGCGGCAACGCGCAAAATTTATACGAGGTTCGCGCTTGCGGACCTGGGTATTCGCGATCCTCAGAAGGTTGTCAGCGTCACGCTCCAGGTTTATCGAACAGATACTACCGGGACAACCGGAGGTGTAGGCGTGTATCCGGTTAATGATAATTCCTGGCAGGAACTGGGGATTACTTGGAATAATGCGCCTGCCAATGTTGCCGATCCACTAACTGTAGTCACGGTAGGACCGGCAACCAAGTTCTATGAATTCGATGTGACAGACTATGTGAAATCCCATTGGCAGGATGAGGCCTTGTCCTTTGCTTTCTTAGGACAGGTGCATGGTCAGCAGATCACCTTTGCCTCCAAGGAGCAGAATGCGGCAGGAGTGGGCAAAGAACCGCGGCTTGTCATGAGGACTGCACAAGCTCCTCTCACAAGCATTCAAGTCGCCAATCCGCCGATTAAAACTGTCTATTATCCGGGTGATAAGCTGGATCTGACGGGTCTTGTCGTCAATGGTCTTTATGAAGATGACTCAACGTATCCACTGACCAGCTATACAGTGAGCGGCTTTGACAGCAGCGCGCCAGCCGCAGAGCAGTGGATTACTGTAACCTTCGAAGATCATACAACCGTTTTCCACGTGGAGGTTCGCCCGCCATCTGGGGTGAATGTCCCTACGTGGCCGGTCGGCAGTATGCTGACGGCAACTGGCACGTCCAAGACGAAAACAATTCTGGCTTGGCCTCAGGCATTGGATAATGAGGATGTAACCGGCTATCGATTGTTTGACGGCGAGAACATCATTCGTACACTGAGCGGTGATACGCTGTCGCTGCAGCTCACAGGATTAACACCTTCGACAATGCATCACTTCCGTATCGAAGCTGGGGACAGCGAGGGGAATTGGACGCCGGGTCCGGAGTTGGACGTATGGACAGAACTGAGTCCGCCGGCGCTGCCGCAGGTAACTGCGATTGCGAGCGGCGCATTCGATCTGGCTGCTTGGGCTGTTGCTGTGAATTCCGACGGCAAAGGGGTATGGGAAGCGACAAGCGGCAATCTCGCTTTAACGACATATGCGGGCGCAGGGTCTGATCCGCTCCGCAACGTGATTGTTCATAAGACGCCGTTTATAGGTGACTTTGTATGGACCGGCAAGGTGATGGTGACACCTCGAAGCGATTGGGACGATCTAGCTGTCGTGTTCAACTATATTGATGAGAAGAACTACTGCTTTGTCTCCTTGAATAAAAGCAATGACGACGCGACGAACGGCATTTTCCGCGTGGTGAACAATTCGCTTGTTCAACTCAAGGATTTTAACCTTGGCCTGCTGAAGCCTGGCACGGCACAGGAACTGCGGATTGACCGGTTAGGCTCGATCATCCGTGTGTATTTGGACAGCGATTATATCGGAGAGGCGGAAGAGCCTCAGTATGTTAACGGCCAAGTAGGTTTTGCCAGTGCGAACGATCGGGTCACGCTTTCCGAAATGAACGTATACGGGACAGAGCTGATTGATCTGCTGCCGCCAGTCTCACCAGGGCAGTTTACAGCGGGGGCACAATCTTCGAAAGCCATTCGTTTAGCGTGGACGGCTTCCACGGACGATTCGGGCATCAAGCTCTATTCCGTTTATCGAGACGGCGAGCTGCTGGGTACGACGAACCTGACCGCTTATGTGGATGAGGGATTGACGCCGCAGACCGCATACAGCTATTACGTGACAGCAACTGACATGTCCAATAAAGTGTCAGAGCCAAGCGCGAGTGTGTCTGTGACGACCCTGGCACAGGATCTGCACGCCTTCCCGTTCAGTCACAAAATGATCGACAGCGCGCTCCGCGAGCCGCTGCTTCAATATCAGCTAAGTCTGGAGTGGACGTCGCACAGCCTGCGAAGCGGTACCGCCCTGATGTATCTGACGACAGCTGCTTTATATGATCCTTCCTATAAGGGCAGCGACGGTACGATGATTAAAGACCGGATTCTGGCGAATATTCGCAATATGCTTGTACCTGGAAGCAAGCGGGAGCCTGGCGCATCCGGTTCACTGGATACATCGGCGACATCTCTCGCGATTCAAGCGCTTGATCTCGCTTCGACGATTCCTGCGGTCTGGAATGATCTGACTTCGGAGGAGAAAGTCAAAATCACCCTCATTATGCAAGCGCATTTGGTATCGGCGCATTGGGGACATGATGATGACAACAATTTCTCAACGGGGATCGATCAGTTGGGCAATTTCAACAAAGGCTGGAATCCAAATTATGTGGAAGGCGCTATTGCCAGTGCACTAGCTACGGTCCGCTATCTAGGTGGGGCCGACAATGCGAACGAATTCCTGCTCAGTTTTGATTATGACAGCTTTATGAGCAAGCTTCAGGCAGCGGGGCTTTCCAGCATTGCCTGGACCTTCCGTCAAACAGGTAAGACCGCGCTCGAGGCAGCTGTGAAGAATGAATTTACGTTTAGAGGCCACACGTTGGATCAGCCGTTCGAATGGATGAAAGAACGCGCGCTGATTATGTACAACAAAACGGTGAAAGCACAATTATACAGCAACGATACGCTGCGGGCTTTTGTAAACAATCCGGAAGGCTTACCTAATGTAGGTGTGATGGGAATGGCACAGGAATTCGACTCGGTGGATGCGAATGGCATTCGAAGCGACCTCGATTATGTGACAAGGGGCTGGAATAACAGCATTCTTAGTTTGCTGGAGGCCTATTATTATGGTGTTGCGACATCGGGTTCTCCGGAGGATCTTGCATTGATCCAATCGCGATATGCAATTGGCAGTACAGATCTAATTTATAAAGCGGTAAATGGGTATTCAGGTTATGCGAAAGGTAAGTCGCTTGGCATTCGGGATGAATTCACCGCAGACGCGAATGTGGGCTACTATTGGCTGAAAGAGCTTTGGGAGAATGTGATTAGCCAGCCGTCCCAGATTCCAGTGCGGAATGTAGAGCCTGTACTTAATGACTTAGCCGTTGCTAAACCTGGTACTGTCGTACTGTCAGACGACAATGGGCAGGATACGGGTCTGCTGGATGGTAATTATAAAATTTCAATGAATATGTGGTATGGCGATAATGGCACACTTTACAAGCTCTATGAGAATGATGTGTTAATTGATACACAGGTTCTTACGGACAAATCGCCTAATGCGCAATCTACGGCAACTTCCATAACTAACAAGCCGAATGGTACTTACAAATACTACGCTGAGCTTACGAATAAGTTTAGTATGAGCAAAAGCCGAGATTTAACCGTTACAGTTAAACATGCAGCTCCTGCTAAACCAGTTCTTGCTAACGATAATTGGGATGGTGACGGAAACTTCAACGTTAACATGAACATGTGGTGGGGAACCAATGGTGCGACATATAACCTGTATGAAAATGGCGTCCTCATTTATTCGCAAGCGTTGACTGTGAATACGCCAAATGCTCAATCAGCTGTGGTAATCGTAACGAATAAAGAAAAAGGTACGTATGAGTATCGTGGTGAACTTGTAAACTATGCGGGTGCCACATCCAGTGATACGATGATTGTCAAAGTAACGAAGCACTGAAGAGCACTGAAAGCTATGTCATAATCATCTATTAGGATATAACACGCTAGTCCGTGAAGGACGGCGTATGAGGAGATGACTTGATGAAGAAGACTATGTCTATGTTCGCTTTCTGTCTGGTTGTTCTGTTTACAATCGCTTGTTTACTCCCAGGGTGGGAAACACCTGTTCATGCATCAGGGAATCTAGCTCTGGGCAAAAGTGCTGTCGCTAGTTCAGTAAAGAATAGTGCCTTAGCCGCCAATAAAGCTACGGATGGTGACAGCACCACAACCCGCTGGGGCTCGAACTATACAAGCAGCGAATGGATGTATGTGGATCTGGGCTCATCGCAAAATGTAGGCAGCGTGACTATCCAATGGGAGGGCGCCTACGCAACGGCTTATAAGATCCAGCTTTCCAGTAATGCCTCCACTTGGACGGATGTATATTCAACTACGAGCGGTGATGGTGGAGTTGACGCCATTACGCTTGCAGCAGCAGCCACAGCCAGATATGTGCGCGTACAGGGGATCACCCCTGCGACGACGTATGGCTATTCCATCTATGAATTAGAGGTTTATGCACCGTCGGGAACGACAGATCCTGGTCCAGACCCAGGCGATGAGCCAGAGCGCGATGCCTCTTTTGGACCGAACGGTACACACTGGCCATCTCTGATTCCCACCCCTTTTATGTATGACACCTCGGTAACGAACATTATCGATGTCAGCAACTCTTGGTCGGCAATCAGCACGGCGATGGCGGCTGTGACGCCTGAACAGGCAGCAGCAGGGGTCCTGATCCGCGTCGCTCCCGGCACATTGACAGGCAACGGGGCCGGTTCAGGAAATACGCCGGTGCTGCAAAATCTGGGCTCTTCATCCTGGACGAAGCGAATTACAGTGGCTCCTCGTGACGGTTATGGTACGGTGGTCATTACAGGAGGAGCTTTGATCAAGAATGTGCGAGGTGTGGCCTTCGCCGGACTGATCGCTGACCAAATCAAGCTTGAAGGCTGCGACCGCTCAGCCTTGGCTTGGACCAAAGTGACCCGTTGGTTGGCAGGGTACGGTATCGCGAACCAGACAACATCCATGGTAGAATTCAGCGAAGTTGTCATGCCGGAATCTCAAGTCGTCGATGGTGATGCCTCTGATTTCTATTCCGTGTCGTCCGGCCCTATTGACGGGTGGCGCTTCGACGGCATCTATCTTGCGCCTCATTTCTTTAATCCAGCTACCACACCGAAGCCGCATACGGATACGATGCAATTCGCTGGCTCGGCAGCTTATTCCAATATGACGATCCGCGATTCCGCCATCTTCTCCAGCAACAACTGCTCCATTCAAACAGGTAGTTTGAACGGGCTGGTCCTCGATCATAGCTATCTTGCAGCGGGAAGCGTAGCACGAAGCCGCTATCCTTTCCTTGCTGGAGGAGCAACGGAAGCGGGAACAGCGGCGTTTAATGGCAATGGTACGAATTTTGTAGCACTGGATTCGGTCATCATCGGTGGAATGGGCTCGGCTTCTTGGTCATCGGCAACCAACACGAAAACCAGCTATACCTATCAAGCTTCCCAGCAGCCGGCCAGCGGTGCATGGACAGTCGATACGACGTTGTCCGCCACCAATCCGACCATGCCGCCTATGCCAGATGATACGTATTTGAACTCGATTTGGGGGAACTGAGAGAGAAATGGAAGAAGACCTAGCTGCTAGGTCTTCTTTTTTATGCTATTTGACGATCTTCTATGCTTCCGGCAAATAGATGGATTTTCTACAGTTAAATCTTTCGATTTTCAGAGCAAACGCAGGATAGATGGATAACCTACAGTTAATTTTAACCATATTAACCTATCTGAACAAAAGAGGCAGAATTAACTACATGTTTTCCATGTAAATCGACTTTTTGAGGGGAATTCTAGTAAATAGTTGTACTTTTTCCAGTTAATACAAGTTGGGTAGCGCACGAGCCGCTCCTTATACTAAAGCTTCTTCATGACTTCGAAAATACGCAAATCATTAATCGTGTGGATAACGACAGCTGAATCGGGCATTTGGAATTTCTTGAGAATGGAATTGATTTGCTTCTTGATCGTTTCATACTCAACGCAGCGTTCTTCGGCAATTTGCTTCCGCTTCTTGCCTTCGCATAGCAGCCTTAGCACCTGCAATTCGCTGGGCGTAAGCTCCGAAATGATTTGAATAATATTCAGCAAGGAGCTTTCTGCTCGCTTCACCCGTGCAAATTCTTCGCGTATCTTCTCGGCAATCATGGGGCGGATAGGCGATGCATTCATGTACGCTGATCGTACAGCTTCCATGATTTCGACGTCAGCAGCATTTTTAAGCAAATAGTCGGTGATGCCCGTCTGGAAGGCCGCGAAAATGAAGTTCTCATCCTTGTGAACGGTGAGTACAATGATTTTCATTTGAGGGTATTTTTCGTTAATTAATTTCGCCGCTTGAATACCTGCAAACTGGGATTCCATCTCGATATCCATGAGAATCACATCCGGTTGGTGCAGCGCTGCTTGAATAACCGCATCGTGACCTGATGAAGCGCGAGCCACACAGGCAAAATCATCATGTCTGGCAAATGTCCTTTCCAGCCTTCTGAGGTGGGCTTCCATGTCATCGGCGATGAGAATACGGATAGGTTGTTGTGTCATTGTGCAGTCCTCCCCTTTCGTCAGCTGTCCAATCCTTTAGATAATCGGCAGGAACACCGTAAAGGTCGTTCCTACGTCTTTCTTACTTTCTACGACAATCTTGCCATCATGGCCTAAGATGATCTTATGACAGTAGGACAAGCCGATCCCCCAGTTATTTACCGAAGCTTTCGTGGTGAAGAAAGGATCGAAAATCGCCTCCAAATGCTCCTCGGGAACGCCAGGACCGTTATCAGAAATCCGGATGAGCGCCCAGCCGTTCTGCTGGCTCCGTTCGACCACAATGCGGCCGTTATCTCGGAACTGCAAGGATTCGCTGGCATTGAGGAGCAAGTTATAGATGGCCTCGGTCAAATGGCCCGAATCAATATAGCTATTAGCCGGCAGCGTGCCAGGGGAATAGTCAATTTGGCAGCCGATGGCTTGTTCGCTTAACCGAGCAATAGCCTGTTGAACCGGAAGATCGATGGACATCGGCTGGAGATTCAGGTTCATATTTTTTAATTTATCTGCGGCATCGTTAATACTGGTGAGCGCCGACTGCGACGATTGTAAGATGAGGTCAAGGCTATAGAGGGACTCGCTGTCCGCCTGATGGCGCTCTTTCAGATAGGTCGCTTCGGACTGTATGCCGATCAAATGATTCTTGAGCGCATGGGTAAAAGCGCGCGTTCCGAGCGTAGCCGTGTCGATGCTTTTATTGATTTGAATATCGCGGTTTTTGCGGTAATTCTCAATCGAGTTAAATTTGTACACCAGGTATATCATCAAAATTAGGGTTAAATAAATGGCAAATGGAAACACAGGAAGTAAGATCGACTGATAGCCAAGGGGAGGCTGCAGATAGTTGAAATACCCTTTCAAATACGTTTCCTTGACCAATACTTTCGGGGCCCATGAGAAAATAAATAGATGAATCACGACAAGCGGAATAAAGAGCAGAACATGATACAATGTTAAATTTTTGATAAACCTAATTTTCGGATAATTCAAATAATAGTTGATGAGCACGCCAAAAGCAACAAAAAGTATGAGGTAGCGAAGGCTCATTAAGGCAATTTCGATCGTGTTCAAGAAAAGCAGGCTGTCGATCCAATTGCTTAGTGCGATATGAAAAGCGGGATCATAGTAAGCCGTCTCGATAATAAAAAAGATGGAGATGCTGCCATAAACGAACCGCTGCTTTGAAAGGCTAAGACTGCGGGTGAAGGCTATGGCAAAGCCAAGCAGCGAGCAATAGAACAGTCCTACGCCGATGTTCAGCATGCGAATGAGCCAATTGGGATTGAATTTGGTTAAAACCAAATAATTCCAGGTGCCAGGACTGAAATCAAAGAAGCCGTGAATGACATTGTAGTAGTAATTGAATTTACTCAGGTACAACGTGAAGGATACGAAAGATAGCACCCAGCCGATGATGATGCCGTACATGAAGCGGGTTGACGCATGATTTAGCTTTTTGTACGTGAACAATATGGTGAAAATAAGCAGGACAAGCGTAACGAACAGCATCGGATCACTTCCTTCTCTTCCGCCAAAAGGGGGAATAAAACATTCATCTGTCAGACTCCTTGGCATCTACGTATAATTCAAATTAAGAAAACGCAAACAAATCATATCAAAAAAAGGGTGAGTGTCCAATGAAAAAAAGTTTGAAGCTTGGTGTGACCGGCACATTGCTGATGGGATTACTGGCAGGATGCGGCTCCGCTGGGACAACGACGGGAGATAAAAATACAACTTCCCCGGACGCCAAAGCGGCACAAGTAAATTTGAAAGCAACTGTACTTCCGGATGATTTGGAAACGTTTAAAACGGCTTATGCCGAATTTAGCAAAGAGAATCCGAATATTCAAGTGCAATTCGAAACGATTCCACAAGCACAGTATTACGAGAAGCTACGTATGCAGCTGTCCTCGGGTGAGGATATGGATTTGTTCGGCGGCACGATGGACGTGTTCTTGGATACTGGCATACTAGAGCCTTTAGACGATTATGTCAAAAAAGCGAATGTCGATGTATCCGGATATGGCCCGTTGTACGATGCGTTAAAAGTGAACGATAAAGTGTTCGGACTTCCGTATCGGAAATCCAATTGGATGCTATTTTACAACAAAACGTTGTTCGACCAAGCAGGCGTTGCTTATCCGAAAGCGGATATGACATGGAACGATTTCCGTGAGCTAGCGAAGAAGATGACGAAAGGCGATGGCACGAATAAAGTGTATGGTGCATTCGTACATCCGTGGGCACAAACGTGGTACATGCAAGGCGTTCAAGCTGGCGCTTCGATCATCGATAAAGACTTATCCGCATTTAAGAAGGGGCTTCAATTCCGAATGGACATGGAAAAAGACGGCTCGATCATGGGCTGGGCAGAGCAAATTACCACGTCCGCTCATTACAACTCCGCTTTCCAAAAAGGAAATGTAGCGATGAATTTGATCGGGGATTGGCATGTGGCTCAACTTAGACAAGCAGAAACGGAGAAGAAAATTAGCTTTGATTGGGACGTTGTACCGGTTCCGCATCCAGATGGCGTAGCTGCTAACACAAGCTTGGCGACTCCTGTATCGTTGATGGTCAGCAAAAACTCCAAACATAAAGAAGAAGCGTTCAAAGTGGTTCAATTCATGACCGGTGTGAAAGGCGCTAAGCAATTTGCGGCAAAAGGCTTCCTCACAGGCTTTATCAATGACGATATTCGCAAAACCTATATTGGCGACGGCAGCTTGAAGCCTAAAAACATCCATTATTTCGTGGAACAAAAGGAATATCCGGAATATCCGCTTCTTCCTGGTGTGAAAAACATATTGGTGAACAGCGTCTACAAGCAAGAAGGCGAAATGGCTTTAACAGGCGCTCAAACCGTCGATCAAGCGATTCAGAAGATCGGTCAGCGCGTTGCTTCCGAATGGGCAGATAAATATGCCAAGGATTTCAAAGCAGGCAAGAAATAAGGAATAGAACAGAAACAGTCGGGTTTCACTGAATGAAAGTGAAGCTCGATTGTTTCAATAGGGGTGAGGCAGATGAAGGTTTCAAGCAAAGCATTACGACGTAATCGATTGACAGGGTATACATTTTTGCTTCCCAATATACTTGGATTTTTAATTTTCATTTGCTTGCCAGTTTGTGCTTCCTTCCTCATGAGCTTTACAGAATGGAATGGGTTTGGCGAAATTAAATGGGCTGGAATTTCGAATTATACGCACTTATGGCATGATGAAACGTTCCGTATCTCCCTGCTCAACAGTTTAATTATGACAGCTGTTTCCGTACCGGTGACATTGTTCCTTGCAATTTTGGCAGCAGTCGCCCTCAATAAAGGTTTGAGAGGCGTTAAAATATTCCGAACGGCGATTTTTCTGCCGCACATTACAGCAACGATTGCCGTAGCCGTCGTGTGGCAGCTGCTTTATAACCCGACCATGGGTCCCATTAACGGGGTTCTCAGAAGCATCGGGATCGATAATCCGCCTATGTGGCTTGCTTCAACACAATGGGCGCTCGCTTCGGTGATCATCGTCAGTATCTGGCATTCCATCGGTTATTACATGGTACTTTATCTAGCAGGCTTGCAGGGGATTCCTAAGGATCTGTATGAGGCAGCTGAAATCGATGGTGCAGGCAAAGTCTCACAATTTCGTAAAATTACGGTGCCGATGCTGTCGCCTGTTATTTTCTTCACGGTGATTATGGGCATCATCAATTCGTTCAAAGTGTTTGATTTGGTGTTCGTCTTGACCAAAGGAGGGCCAGGTCGTTCAACGCACATGTTGGTTTACGATATTTATTACACAGCCTTCCAACGCTTTGAATATGGCTATGCCTCTGCGATGGCTTACGTGCTATTTACGATTATTCTAGTTATTACGCTGATTCAATTTAGAGGACAAAAACGTTGGGTGAACTATTCCTAACGAGCTTATCGGGTTAGAGAAGGGAGAAGCCAGCATGAGTATGCAAATAGAATCAAGTCAGATAACAATGAGGCTGTCGAGGCGCCCACATCTTGGCGCAGTAGTCAGAAAAACGTTGTTATATCTGGTCGTTACCGCTGTTGCCTTGTCCATGGTTGTTCCTTTCCTTTGGATGCTTTCAGCATCCGTGAAGTCCGAAGCGGAAATATTTAGCTTCCCCATTCAGTGGATACCGAGCCACTTTTACTGGTCAAATTATAGCAAGGTATGGACGCAGCTTCCTTTCTTCACTTATTACTTGAATACGATCAAAATTGCCGTACTTACTACGCTGCTGCAAATTATTACATGTTCCACGGCGGCGTACGCATTTGCCAAAGTGAAATTTCCCGAACGGGATAAACTGTTCTTCTTATATGTGGCGACGATGATGGTGCCATACCAGGTCATGATGATTCCACAGTTCATGTTAATGAAGAAAATTGGGCTAATCGATTCGCATTGGGCGTTGATTCTTCTAGGGGCTTTTAGTCCATTCGGTGTGTTCTTGTTCAGACAGTTCTTTATGGCCATTCCGGAGGAACTCTCAGAAGCGGCCAGAATCGACGGACTGAGTGAATTCGGCATTTATTCGCGGGTCATTCTACCGTTGATTCGACCGGCAATTGCCAGCTTGACGATTTTTACCTTCATGCATGCGTGGAACGATTTCCTCGGTCCTTTAATTTACCTGAATTCGGATAAGTTGTTTACGCTCCAGCTCGGCATGCAGCATTTCCAATCGGAGCATGCTACGGAGTACGGCCCGTTAATGGCAGCTGCGGTTTGCGCTATTATTCCAACCATTCTAATTTACTTTATGGCCCAAGACCATTTCGTTGAAGGGATTTCCGCAGGAGCGGTTAAAGGGTGAGTCGATTATGAAACCAAATATCATTTATATTTTTGCAGATCAATGGCGTAAGCAAGCTGTAGGTTTTATGGGGGAAGATCCAGTCATCACCCCGAATATCGACAATTTCGCAGAGGAGAGTCTAGTGTTTAACCATGCGCTCTCTTGTACACCGCTATGCTCGCCGCACCGGGCAGCGCTCATGACAGGCAAGTATCCGCAATCGACGGGGGTCTATACGAACTGTAAAAACGGTGCAGACGTTATGCTGAGTCCTGAAGAGGTATGTATCGGGGATCTCCTTAAGGCAGCGAGGTATCAGACGGGGTATATTGGCAAATGGCATCTGGATTTACCTGAGCAGAATGGGTGCCCGGAGCCTCAATCTGGCGCGCGCGAGTGGGATGCGTATACACCGCCAGGTTCGAAACGGCATGGCTTCGATTTCTGGTATTCCTACGGTGCGTACGATCATCATCTAAAGCCGCATTATTGGAAAGACACGCCGGAGATGATTCAAGTGGACCAATGGTCATTGGAGCATGAGACCGATGTTGCGCTGGACTTTATCCGGGCAAAAGGGAAAGAGCAAACGGATCCGTTTGCGTTATTTGTCTCTTGGAATCCGCCTCACAGCCCCTTTGAGCTTGTACCTGAACGTTACAAGGAACTCTATAGCGGAAGAGAGCTCAGCTTGCGTCCGAACGTGAGCTCGGAGCAGCTGGCAGCGCATACAGGCGAGCCTTTTGAGAGCGGGGAAGAGGCATTGCTCCGGTATACGCGAGACTACTTCGCAGCGGTATCCGGCATGGACGAGCAGTTCGGCCGAATTTGGCGTGAGGTTCAGGAGCTCGGAATCGCGGAAAACACGCTGATCGTGCTCTCGTCGGATCACGGTGAGCTTATGGGCTCGCACGGCTTCATGGCGAAGCATTCTTGGCATGAGGAATCCATTGCGATCCCTTGTTTGATGAGCTGGAGCGGCACGGTTGGGAAGGGCAGCACGAATCTGCTTTTTAATAGTGTGGATATTATGCCTACGCTGCTAGGTCTCGCCGGGGTCCCTGTTCCTGCGTCTGTAGAAGGACTTGATCTGTCCGGAGATCTTCTTGGTACGAGCCATACCGACATTTCTTCTGCTTTTATTTGCGCCTTTCCTGGAAGAAAGGATGCAATTGAGCTCTTCGCCTCCGCTGGTTTAGACAATCGGAGATTTGGCTGGCGGGGAATCCGCACAAGCCAGTACACCTATGTCGTGCATAAAGGGTATGTGCCCGGCGCGGAAGTGCAGCGCTTATTCTATGAGCATGAGAAGGACCCGTATCAGCTCAATCCTGTTGTGTTCAGTGAGCGGCCACGGACAGAGCTTCTGATGTCATTAGAGGAAGAACTGCAAAGCTGGTTAGATCGTACGGAGGATAAGTTTGAACTGGTATGAGGGTTGAAATAACGAAAAGGAAACGGGCAAACAGAGAGGATGACAGCAATGTGGCGTGAAGCAATTGAAGATGCAATCGGCAAAATTCGCCGGAACTTGGAACAACATTCAGGCACTTTTCCGCATATCACCAATGATAAGCGTTATGCATGGTCTGCGAATGAGGATTGGATTGAAGGGTTTCATACAGGCCTAACTTGGCTGAGCTATGAATATAGTCAAGATGCTTTTTTTCAAGTACAAGCGAAGCAGCAAATTGCAGATTTTAAAAAGCGGCTGGAAGCGAAAGTATGCTTAGAGCATCACGATATCGGCTTCCTGTACGGGCTATCCGCATTAGCCGGATGGATCGTGGAGAAGGACGAGAGCGCCCGTGATCTTGCTTTGCAGGCGGCGGATCATTTGTTAGGCAGATGGCGTGAGCAAGGCGGCTTTTTGCAAGCATGGGGTCCGGAAAACGATGAGAAAAATGGCGGTCGGATCATTATTGATTGTTTACTGAATTTGCCTTTGCTATATTGGGCTTCCGAAATAACAGGGCAACCGAAATATGCCGAAATTGCGTACAAACAGGCCGAGCTGTCCAGACGGTATCTGGTGCGTGGTGATGACTCTTCTTATCATACGTTTTATTTTAATCCGGAGACAGGTGACCCGCTTGGCGGAGGCACCCATCAAGGATATACGGATGGCTCGACTTGGACGCGCGGTCAGGCGTGGGGCATCTACGGCTTCGCACTTTCTTACCGATACACGAAGGATCCAGCTTTCCTTCAAACGGCTAAACGGTTGTTATCTTATTTCCTTGATCATTTACCAGAAGATCATGTTGCTTATTGGGATTTCAACGTGCCGATTGAAGCGAATACAAGTCGCGACAGCTCGGCATCGGCCATTACGGCCTGCGGGATGCTGGAGCTGTTGGAGCTGCTGCCGGAAGAGGATGAAGATCGCAGCTGGATCCAGCAAGGACTGGATCAAACGATGCATTCCCTTGTTAGCAAGTATGCAACCATTGGCGAACAAGCGGAAGGCTTGCTGAAGCACGGCTCCTATCATGTTAGAGGCAATAGCGGCTTGGATGATTATATGATTTGGGGCGATTATTACTACTTGGAAGCATTAATGCGTATGGAACGCGGGATTCCAGGTTATTGGTATGAGCGGAAGACGAAGTAAATGGCCAAGTTTTGCGAGAGGCATTTAGATTGAATAGAAGGGCGCACAGATGCTAGAATGTGCGCTCTTCTTCCACGTTTAGGGGGTATAAAACATTCACCTATTGGATTATGGTGAAACTATGCATAATGAAAGGCATAAGTTCATGTCACAGCCCAAAGGATGAACGTAAGCAAATATGATGAAGTCTACGATTTATAGACACAGGGTTTTGACGGTTTTTAACCGTTATTTATTTTCATTTACATTGCTTCTTTTATTGCCAATGCTTTTTTTGGGAATTACAGGGTACTATCAATTATCAACGATTGTGGGGGACGAAGTTGAGAGAAACAATCAATCGCTTCTGAATAGCCTCCAGCGCGAAGTGGATAACAAACTAATTTTGATGAATAAAATTGCTAATCAGATTACGGAAGCCCCGGAGCTGTCACCTTATATACTGGCAGAGGATATGTTCAGTACCTATCAGGGAAAAAAGATATTGGAAAGTAAGGTTGTCGATGACAGTATTCGTGAAATTGTCCTCCATATCCGCGGATCTGAGAAGTTATATACTTCGTTAAGTACCTATAAGGTCAATGACTTTGTGAGCAAATTTTACCACTTTGCCGAATGGACCGAAGAACAATTTAATAATGATTTGACTCATGTGAACACCACCATGCTTCGGCCAGCAGAGGAAGTTAGGATGGAGGGGTTACCCCCACAACGTTTGATTACTTATCTCGTGCCGATTCCGATAAGGAACCAAAAACCGTATGGTACGGTTTTGTTTGAGTTAAAAGAAGACACATTGCTCAAAGGACTTAATGCAGATCAGCTGCTGCAGAATGGGAACGCAATCGTTTTCGATCAGTCAGGCAGACTAATTTCCGCCTATAAACAAGAGGATTTCTTGAAATCCGTCGACTTTTACAAGCAAATCATGAATGGGGTGGACAAACGACATATTCAAGAATTTCAACATCAAAAGTTTGTTGTTTCCTTTCAGAAATCAACGCAAAGCGGTCTGACCTATGTCATCATGCTGCCTTATGCTTCCGTCGTTGCACCCGTAAATCAAGCCATCCTGAAGTGGATTAGTTACTTGCTGTTCATTTTGATCATTGGCTGCGCGTTCGTTTATGTTGTTATGGTATTTAATTACAATCCGGTTAAAAAGCTAGCTGCTCTCGTAGAAACAATTCGAGGTCAATCGATCCACAAATCAAACGTATTCGAAGCAATTGGCAGTATGATCAACGATATTGCCGATTCGAATCGAACCTTAGGCCACAAGTTGGAAGAAAATCGTGCAGCTGTAAGAGACCATTTTCTAGGTAGCTTACTGAAGGGAGAATTTCAAACACTGGACGATGTGAATGAACGGGGCGAAGAGGTTGGCGTTACGTTCCCTTTTCCAGATATCACGGTGATGATCCTAGAGCTCCCCGTTTCCCAGTTATTCTACAGGGCGCAATTGATTGCAGAAGTGGAGCAGCAGTTCGGGGGAGATGCCGTGGGACATGTAAAGATCAGCTTAGAAGAACGAAGAGCGATTTTTATTGTGTCCTGGGGAGGCAGTCCAGCGGATCAAAAGCTTTGGTTAAATCGTTTACATGACCATTTGAGTATGACGTTTGACATACCGATTACACTGGGGATCGGAAACGGATATCGGGAACTTTCGCAAGTGGGGCGTTCGTATTTGGAAGCCTCAACGGCGATTGATTATAAGATGATCAAAGGCAATCAGCGAGTGATCTTCTTCGATGACCTCATGGCACACGACCATGCTGATTTATTAAACCCCAGACGTGTTCTGGACGAGTTGGAAATCGTGCTGCAGAGTGGTGAAGCATTTCGGATTACCATGGGTGTCCAGCAAATCGCCATAAAAATGAAACAAAGCGGAATGACACTGTTTATCGCCAAAGAGCTTTGTTATGACATGATTCATAAATTTATTACATGCCTGGAAAAGCGAAGACCAGGAAGCTCAATGGATAACTTGCCGGACATTTTAGCTTTGACCGACTATACGACATTAGATGAAATTGCTGACTTACTCACAACCGCTTGCACAACATTATGTCAGTCCCTTGATCTGCCAAAGTCGGCATCCCCTGCCGTAATGATCGACCAAATCAACCAATATATGTTGCAAAACTATAGTGAATATGATTTTTCTGTACAAAAGATTGCCGAGCATTTTTCACTCTCCCTGTCCTATTTGAGCCGTTATTACAAAGAGCAGACAGGTCGAACTGTCATGGAATATTTGAAAGAGGTACGGATCGAACAGGCCAAACGGTTGCTTCGAGACAATAACAGTTCCGTTAAGGAAATTGTACAACAAATAGGCTACTACGATGTGTCTAGCTTTATCCGTACGTTCAAACAGCAAGTTGGTTTAACACCTGGCGAATACCGAAAACAAGTTAAGTAGGTAGACAACGTTGAAAACAGCATATATAAGGTTCAAATTTGGCATATCGGGTTGAAATTCGTGCAGATCATAAATTTCGCATAGGTGGATTGGCGATCTCACTTATTTACCGGATGTCGTGTAGATGGTTAGATTACAACTATGAAGGCGGATTTAATACTAGGAATTGCTTCAACAACAAATAAGATCCAGCGGAGGTGAAAACAAAATGACTTTAAAGTCGAATGTGGTGGATGTCAAAATGGTAGGCAACGGTAACAATCAGCAAACGTCCAAAATCGCACTTCCGAAAATGGTAAAAAGAATTGTTCGCAACTACGATTTATATTTGCTTCTGCTGCCGACGCTTGCCTACTTTATTATTTTTCATTATATCCCGATGTATGGTGTGCAGATCGCATTTAAAAATTTCAATCCCATAAAAGGGATCATGGGCAGTCCATGGGTTGGCTTCGATAACTTCGAACGGTTCTTTCAATCGTATCAATTGGGCACAATTATTAGTAATACGCTGGGGATTAGTTTATATGAACTTCTCGTGGCATTCCCAGCTCCAATTCTATTAGCGTTAATGATTAACCAATTGACAAACGAGCGATTTAAACGTCTTGTGCAAACGGTTACATACGCGCCGCATTTCATCTCCACAGTTGTTGTCGTCGGAATTGTGTACTTGCTTCTGTCTCCCAAAACAGGTGCAGTGAACAGCCTGCTGGCTGTTTTCAAGATCGAGCCCATCTTTTTTATGGGCAGTGCCGACTGGTTCAAGACCGTTTTCGTCTTCTCCGGTATTTGGCAAAATATAGGTTGGGGAACCATCATCTATCTGGCAGCACTGACGTCTGTTAATCCTGAATATCATGAGGCAGCGGTTGTCGACGGAGCAACAAAGCTGCAGCGCGTCGTCCACATTGATATCCCAGCGATCATGCCGACTGTCATCATCATGCTGATCATGAACATGGGTCATATGATGAGTGTTGGCTTCGAGAAGGTGTATTTGATGCAAAATCAACTGAATATCGATTCATCAGAGACGATTCAAACCTACGTGTATAAAGCAGGACTTGTACAAGCGCAGTATAGCTATTCTTCTGCGATTGGTTTGTTTAATACTGTCATTAATTTCATCTTATTAATCAGTGTGAACCAAATAGCTAAATCGTTAAAACAAACGAGCTTATGGTAAAAGGGTGGAGGGGGATCTATGAAGCTGGCTAAAAATAGGACGGATATTACCTTCGACGTAATCAACTATTCGTTGATTGTGATTCTACTCCTACTTGTTCTCTATCCGCTTTATTTTGTTGTTACAGCTTCTGTGACAAATCCGGATTTGGTTTACTCTGGGAAGCTGTTGTTTTTTCCTCAACAAGTGACATGGGATGGCTATAAAAGGCTGTTTTCCGATGCGACCATTTGGGTTGGTTTCAAAAATTCGTTATGGTATACGGTTACCGGAACGACACTTAATGTTGTGCTGACGGTTATGGCCGGCTATGCGCTTTCCAGAACGGATTTGGTTGGAAGAAATATATTCATGTTCCTGCTTGTATTTACGATGTTTTTTGGTGGCGGGCTTATCCCAACCTACCTGCTGGTCAAAGACCTTGGCTTGCTGAATACGACATGGGCGATGATTCTTCCGAATGCGGTTTCCGTATTCAATGTCATCATTGTCCGTACATTTTTCCAATCCAACGTGCCAAGTGAGGTACTCGAATCGGCCATGATTGACGGCTGCTCGAATGTGAAGTTTTTTGTGAAAATCGCTATTCCTTTGGCAATGCCGATTGTCGCGGTGATGGTGCTCTTTTACGCCGTAGGACATTGGAATTCCTATTTCCAAGCATTGATTTATTTGAAAAGCAATGGCTTGCAGCCCCTGCAAATTATTTTGCGGAACATTTTGATTATGAATGAAGGCTCTGACTTACAAAATTTAATGGACGGCTCACAAGAGCAACAGAAAAAGCTAGAGTTGATGAAATACGCGATTATTATCGTTTCCAGTTTACCGATGCTGATCTTGTACCCGTTTCTTCAAAGATACTTTGTTAAAGGCGCGTTAGTTGGTTCATTAAAAGGATAGTCACGGATTTCATATTTGATCATGTAAGATATTATCTATTCGGAAGGTATGGTGCTGGCATATGAATCATAAATGGGGATTAGGTACAGTTGCACTCACATTAAGTATGGCTGTTGGACTTGCAGGCTGTGGAGATAAGCAGGCTGTATCGGTTGACGACAAAAAAACGACGACAGTTCAAGTACCAAGCAATCTAAACGTAACCGATTTTCCAATTGCCAAAGAAAAGCTGACATTAAACATTGCTGCTTTCAAACCACCGTCAGGTAAAGATTTGAATGATTATAAGTTTTTCCAGGATATCGAAACGAAAACGAACATCCATATCAATTGGAACCTGACACCGGGAAGCAGCTGGCAAGAAAAGAAAAATCTGCTTTTTGCTGGCGGTGAGCTGCCTGATGCCTTCTATGCACATGGTATATTGAACGAAGATACGGATATTGTTAAATATGGTTCGCAAGGTATTCTCATTCCGCTGGAAGGCTATATCGATACGTACGCGCCGAACTTAAAGAAGTTGTTACAGGACAATCCTGTCTACAAGAAACAGTTGACGGCTCCGGACGGACACATATATGCCCTACCGACCATTGACGAAACGTATTCTAGAACGAAATCAACGATGTTCATCAACAAGAAATGGTTGGATGAGCTGAAGCTTCCAATGCCGACGACGACTGACGAATTGTATGCAACGTTGAAGGCTTTCAAGGAAAACAAGAAGGATCAGATCCCGATGTCATTTCTGCAAAATTGGAATAACGACGTGAATTCCTTATTCGGTGCTTTTGGTCGTATTGATCGTGATGTTCACAAAGCAGGTAACAATCACCTGTCCGTTGAGAATAACAAAGTGATATATACGGCTGTTCAACCTGAATACAAGGCAGCGATCCAATATGTCAACAAGCTGATTTCCGAAGGCTTGATCGATCAGGAAAGCTTCACGCAGGATGCCAAGGTATTCAATGCCAAAACGGCAAAAGGGAGTGTAGGCGTTGCTTTTGACTGGAATCCGGCTAATCAGGATTACGTTTCGCTTCCACCGCTGAAAGGACCGAATGGACAGAAGCAAGTGTGGGCGGAGTATCCTGCGGGAATTCTGCTGAGGGGTTCGTTCGCGATCACGAATGTGAACAAAAATCCAGAAGCAACCATTCGTTGGATTGATAATATGTATGATCCGAAAAATTCCATGCAGCTAAGCAAAGGCGTGATTGGTGGGCAGAGCCTGAAAGAACGCTCTGACGGCAAGTATGATGTCGTGGCACTTCCACAAGGGGCGAATGAGGACGATTTCAAACAAGTACCTCCTACTGCTTACTCCGTTTGGGCAACCACGAAGGCAGTTGCTGACATGGCCGTAGCTGCATCTTCAGGTAAACGGACCAAAATCGATATTGATAACGTTTATGCACCATTTCTTGTCGATGATTCATTTCCAAAAGCCTATTTCACTTCGGAAGAAAATGATCAAATTTCCCGTTATTTGACGGATGTGGATGCGTACGTTAGTAAAATGTATGCGAAGTGGATGATGACTGGCGGCATTGATAAAGAATGGGACGACTACGTGAAGAAGTTGAACGAAATGGGTCTCGATAAAATGATGAAGATCTATCAAACGGTGTATGACCGCTATCAGGCAACAAAATAACGACGGTCGATTCTCACTAACAACTTGAGGGAAGGACTGTCCCATAGTCGAAGGACGAAGGGATAGTCTTTCTTTTTTTTTAGTTAGAAAATGCATGTAATCGTACGTGAATAGGAGATTAGAATATGAAAATATTTACTTTTGAAAATGAAATCCCACCGCAATTCTCAAGTGATAACGGCTCACAATTATCGATAAGCGACCAGCATTACAAATATGGTACACGTAGTCTGTTATGGGCATATGCCTCAGATTCCTATTTGAAAATTAATGAGCCTAGTCTTTATCGTCCTTTTCATGAGGGATCGATCAGTCAGGAACGTGATTCGTTCGTTATTTGGATTTATAACATAGAACCAGTATCAGATGTGCTTACCTTTCAATTTGGGAAGAACGATGAGGTGAATTGCCAATTTGAGTTTCACCTCAATTTCCGCGGGTGGCGGACGGCTTGGGTTGCTTATGAGCGAGATATGCAAGGGGAACCGCATCCTGAAATGGACACCTTGATCATTCGCGCACCGAAGACAATCGGTACAGGGAAGCTGTACATCAATCAGCTTATGCTGAACACACGAATTGATCCTCGATTTCATACGCGGGATAGGCAAGTACCGTTCGTAAACCAGGAGGCCGATCAGAAAGCTAACGCACATTGGCTCAGCTTGTATGCTTTTGAGGAGCTGGAGCGGACGCATTCGGTGCCTGAAGTTGTTTCATCCGAGCAGTTATGGGCGCATGCAGTTATGAATGAGCGCTTCGAGAAGCTTTTTTTACAAGAACGATCAGTCACCCATGAAGACATGATGCGAATAAAGGAGAATTTCTCCACCTTCGGAATTGCACGAAAGGGGGATGTGATCTCGGGACGGCCGATCGACCTTCCTTTCTTTGACCATTTTCCAAAGTTGGAGAAAGAACGATTGAAGGAGCTGGCGAACAGTGTACAGCTATCTGCTTACTCGGATTTCATATTGGAAATTGCCGTCTGCTATCGTTCCACAAAACATTCAAGTTGGAAACAAGATCTGCAAGTCATGTTTATTGATTTACTGGATCATATGGACGAGCAAGGGTGGACCTATGACAGCTCCCAAGGGACTGTTCATCATTTCGGTTACAATTTCAGGAGTTATTATCCGGCAGTTTTTCTGATGCGAGATGTGCTGGAGCAAGAGGGTCGACTTGAACGAACACAGCAAACGATGTACTGGTTCAGCGGCGCAGGACGCATTCATACCCCACTGGAAGAAATTGAAGGAAATATCGATATTTTCAACACGACACTGCATGGCATATTGGCAAGTCTGCTGATCATGCCCGATTCACCAATGAAAGTGCGTGAGCTGTCTTCGTTCAGAGAATGGCTCAGCCAATCTCTATTACCCGCACCAGGCCTAAGGTCCGCCTACAAATCAGATGGTTCTGCCTACCATCATGTTAACCATTACCCAGCGTATGCAATAGGCGGCTTCCTTGGGGTTACGCCAGTCATCTATCTTCTAAGCGGTACCGTATACCGAATTGATGAACGAGCTCACGCGTCTGTTCGTAAGGCACTGCTAGCTATGCGATTGTACACCAATAAATACGAATGGCTGCTAAGCCTGTCGGCGCGCCATCCTACGGGGAAAGGCGCATTGGAAGTAGAACCGTTTAAATATATGGCGTTATCGGGTACCACGGATGGATCGAAGTCGGTTGACGAAGAGGTGGCGTCTGCCTATTTGCGGCTGCTCCAGCAAGAGGAGAAATCCGAAGCAGCTGAACGATTTGCAGCGATGGGTATTACACCGGAAGAGGATCCGAGTGGGCATTGGACGATGAATTTTGCAGCGCTGGCCATCCATCGCAGAGATTCTTGGTTAGTCGGCGCAAGAGGTCATAGTCGTTATTTGTGGGCGAACGAATCGTATGTCAGCGCCAACCTCTATGGTCGGTACATTTCGCATGGTCATCTGCAAATCATGAGCCAGGGCGAGCCCATCAATAATGAGGCTAGCGGTTATCATCACGATGGCTGGGATTGGAACCGCTGGCCAGGGACAACCACTGTGCATAAACCGATACCAGAGCTTCGCTCGAATGTTCGGAACGTGGATACGTTTAGTGGCTTCGAAGAGATGCTGCTTTCAGATGAAACGTATGCCGGAGGATTGAACTTGGAAGGTAGGAACGGTATGTTCGCGATGAAGCTGCACGAACATCCGAAATATGAAGGCAGCCACCGTGCACGCAAATCTGTCTTCTTTTTCGATAATCGCATCATTTGTCTGGGCTCAGATATTGAGAATACGAACACGGCCTATCCAACCGAAACGACACTGTTTCAGAATCACCTCGCTGAGCAGGGAAGTCCAATCTACGTGAATAACAACACCTCAATTTGCGAGTTTCCATATGCGTTTCAGCGTCTATTGGATGAGCCAATGTGGCTGCTTGACCATTTGGAGAATGGCTATTATGTCCCAGCAGGACAAATGTTGTCCTTATCCAGAAATGTTCAGTATTCCAAGCATCAAGCAACGGATGCGGATACTCAGGGCGATTTTGCGACTGCCGTGCTTGGGCATGGATGCGCACCTCAACATGACAGTTACGAATATACGATACTGGTAAAAACAGATCTTGGTGGTATTGAAGCATTTTGCAACAACATGAAAAGCTTGGACACGGCGGCATATATCGTGCTTCGCAAAGATCGCAGCGCACACATCGTGAAGGATAATGCTAACCGAACCACGGCCTATGCGTTGTTCGAAGCGAATACAGGCATTAATACAGGCTGGGTTCTCGCTGTCGACTCACCTGCGATGATCATGATTCGGGAAGCAGGTGCTGAACTCATCGTAAGCGCCGTCGATCCTGATTTACGCTTATATGAAGGCTTGGAAGCCGATCAGTATGATGAGGATGGCAACCAAGTAGAAGTTAGCGTGTACTCTAGAGAGTGGATCAACGCTGAAAGCATTCCGTCCACGATGAGGCTCACCTTGAGAGGAAATTGGATCATGAAAGAAGACTATTTGGGTTGTCGACTCGCAGGAAATGGAGACGATCATACAACAGTAATCGAAATTGCGTGTAAGGATGCAATGCCACGAGAGTTTGTTTTGCAGATGAAAATATAAAAATGGGGGCGAAGTATGAGACTTTCGATCAGTGAACAAGGCGATCGAACTAGGCATTCTTTCAGACATCTCGAACGAGCGCTTCTCTCCTTCTTCCACAGCCTTACGAATGGAAACGGCTGAAGCGTTATATAATTTTTTATAAAGAAATAGGTAAAAACGAAGGAAAAAAGCAGCCGAGAGATCGGCTGCTCTTTCCGCTATCTATGATAGTGATTCCATATAGAATAACCAAATACAACCGGTCATTAGAGATATTCTTGCAGCTGTTGTAACGAATATGTTCTCCTTTTCCTGTATTGTTGCTAAAAGAGAGAGTATGTTACTATTGGGGAGACTACCATTACTTACCGAAGGGGAATACGTATGGCCCTTACGCAATGGATCCAACGGCTGATTGCCGCTGTGCCGAATATGAAGTTGAATCAGAGGTTTTTGGCTAGCTATCTCTTTGTTTGTATTATTCCGCTATTAATTGTAAGCACGATTATTTATTACCAATCTGCTAACAGTTTGGAAGAAGCTTCGCAAGAGTTTGCTGCGCTATATACGTCGCAGATCGAATCGTCGATGAATGACTTTCTTCAGGAGTATGACAGGGTGACCAAGACTGTCCTGATTGACAACGATATACTCTCTCGTTTAGGCGAAGAAAAGCTTCCGATGGCAGAACTGATTGTCAATAATAATATGATCAACCGAATTCTAATGAGGATCGCATTGCTCAAGCCGGAAATCAGCTACTTGACGCTTATCACGAAAGGGAATAATGTCTATCATTACTCCAATACCTCCAGCGTGGTGAATGAAAGTATCTTGCTGCAGCAGGATTGGTATAAGAAAAATATTGATCCGGAGGAGACGTTGTTCATCACAGCCTTGCACGATCGTTCCTACTACGAGGATAAAGGTGAGGGCGCGGTTCTAACGGTCGGCAGAGTGTTGCTTAACTCTAACGGTTCCTACGCCGGTGTCCTATTGCTTGATATGGATCCTTCCCATCTGCTGAAGCTGAATGAGAATTTTATCGTGGCTCGAGACCGTTACGATATGCGTGTTATCGTCAGTAACAAAAAGGGAGAGATGGTTTACCACTCCGATCTGACCAGCGGCAAGACGAACTGGAAACAGCTCTCTGCCAGACAGAGCAACCCTGCAATGGATAAGAATGAGGAGAAGATGATTGTACTAACCGGCAGCATGGCATCTAACCAGTTAGTGGTAAGAACGGAGATTCCTCGTGATAAATTGTTGCTGAAAATCGGGAATATGAAAGTATCGACCATCCTGGTCATTGCAATCAGTTTTTTGTTTATTATGGTTATCTCGATTGCAATGAGTTCTTACATCACGAGGCCTATTATGAATCTTCGCAGAAGCATGAAGCAAGCGGAAGCAGGGCTATACCATCCGATTGAGCTAAAAATTTCTAATGACGAAATCGGGAGTCTGATACATAGCTATAATAAGATGATCATCACGATCAAGACGCTTATTGAAGAAGTCTATCTGGCGGAAATCAAGCAAAGGCATGCCAAGTTCCTTGCGCTTCAGCACCAGATCAATCCACACATGCTATACAATACGCTCGAATCCATTCGGATGAAAGCGCTTGTAAAGGAGCAGGATGAAATCGCCGGCATGATCAAGATTCTCGCCCGTATGTTCAGATTGTCATTGGGGAAAGAAGCAGGTCTTCATTTGGTCAGCAATGAAGTGGAATATACGGTGAACTATCTAAAACTTCAAAATATTAGGTTCGACGACCGATTCAAGTTACATGTCCAAATGAGCAAAGAAGTCTTGCAATGCCGCATTCTGCCGCTTGTATTCCAGCCTATTGTCGAAAATAGCATCAACCATGGTTTTCACGACTATAGCAAGGTGATGAATATCTACCTTGAAGGAACCGTTACGAATGATAACGATATCAGGATCCGAATTTCGGATGACGGGGTGGGCATGGATTCGTCTCAAGTAGAAGAACTGAACAAAAATCTGGCGGAGGCAGAAGCGAATAAGTTGAAGTTGGATGATTTAATAGAAGCTTCTGGGATGAGCATAGGCCTGAGAAATATTGCGGAGCGGATCAAGCTGCAATATGGAGATCGGTATGACATGACGGTGAATTCCTTACAAGGAGAAGGAACAGTTGTTGAATTTCGTATACCCAGACGACAGTAACAAGGAGAGACTTTGAGCACCGCTCAAAGATCCCTATAATTCCCCACAAAGTGACGCCAAGCTCTGAAGCATATTCCGTCCGCATCGAGCTTTAGCTCGATCGGCGTCTAAACTTACCAATATAAGCGGTCATGCTTCCTCGAATTAGCATCGAATAGAGTTTAGACATTACTTTGCGGGGGCCCCAAAAAAACGCGAAGGGGAGTTAATATGAGGTTGGTCATTATAGATGACGAGAAAGGGATTGTAGATGGCTTGAAAACCATTGTGAGGCGCTATCTGCCTTCATGCGAGGTGGTCGGGACGGCACACAATGGGATCGAGGGTTGTAGGCTTGTTCAGGAGTTGCAGCCGGACATCGTGATAACGGATATCCGAATGCCGCAATCTGATGGGTTAGAGATGATTCGCAATCTGACATCTTCCGGCTGTAAGACCAAGTTCATCATCTTGAGTGGATATGCCGAATTTGAGTATGCCAGAAAAGGGATCGAGCTGGGAGTGAAGTTTTACATCACCAAGCCTGTCGAAGAAGAGGAACTCGAAGAATGCGTAACCAAAGTCATTGCAGAGATCAACATGGAGAATGTGCAAGCACGGCAAGGGAATGAATTGATGCTAAAAGATATTCTGATGACTGGATATAATCATGCTGCCCATGAGAGTCAAATATTGAGTTTGCTGCATTTGCCTGTTTCTGGCCATCAATGCGTATGCGCGCTATTGGAATTCGGGTGTGAGCCAGGCAGGCTGCAAGAGGAACGTATCCTAAGCAGATTGAGGGACGACTTAAGCCACTACGACCAGGTGCAAGCATTCCGTTATGAAGGATCTCAGTTTGCAGTCATTGTAGTGAATGTGAAGAGTATCGATGAATCAAATCTGCTTCGTGATCTGAAAACACTGCAAGAATGGTTCAACCAATTATGGGGGATATCGGTATCGGTGGGGATCGGTCAGCCTTACCTAGCGCCGGTAGGATTGAGCACTTCGTTTGAAGAGGCACAGCAGGCACTGCGTTATAAGTTGATTAAGGGCATCAATGCAGTCATTCCATACAAGGAGACAGAGCGGATTTCCGACAGCAGCATAATCGTATCGGAAGAGGATATGGCCCTGTTGGAAAAATGCATTGAAGATATGGACGCCGAAGGTAGTAGCGTCGCCATCGAACGGATCTTTCGGACCATCGAAGCGGAGGATAGTTTGAATCTTGCCGACCTTCAGCATCAAATCTTGATTATTCTATTATCCAGTATGAGACGAATGTCTTTTATGCAACTACAGATGAACGACTTCCTTGGCAAATACATTCTCTCCCAGGATGAAATATCCCGTTTTAACACAATGGAAGAATTAAAATTATGGTTGATTCAAGCGACTGAACGCATCATTGAGCACAAATTGATTCGAAGTACGCCGAAGAAAAAAGATGTGATATCCGATATCAAGGAGTACGTAGCTGTCCATTATAATAGCAACATCACCTTGGCGGACTTATCCGCCAGATTCTTTATTAATCCGTATTATTTGAGCCAGCTGTTCAAGGAAAAGACTGGGGACACATACTTAAGCTATGTGATGGGAATTCGCATTAAGAAAGCGAAAGAGTTGTTGGAAGAGACTGACTTGAAGATATATGAAATTTGCCAAATGGTCGGTTACGCGGATACGACTCATTTCAGCAAGCTGTTCGAAAGGATGAACGGTTGTACACCAACCGAATATAGAAAAAAGTGTAAAATATAACGAATTAAGTAGCGCCCTTTCTCCCCCTACCAAGGAGAGAAGGGGTGTTTTTTGTCGGAAAACTTAAAAGTACCCTAGTGTAAACTTAAAAACCCCCCTTTGAGCTTTTATCAGAATCAAGGTATATTTTTAACATGAAAACGGATTCAATTAGACAGAAATTCATGAAGGATGTGGAGAGAACCAAATGAACAGCACAATGTCTGTTGCTGGTAAGGAGAAATTGGCAAAGCGAACGGGAGTAGGTCCTGTCTCATTGCTTTGGCACAATATAAGAACCTATTGGCCGCTTTATGTGATGGCTATCCCTGGTATTGCTTTTATTATTATTTTTAAGTACATTCCGCTAACCGGATCGCTTATCGCTTTTCAGGATTATTCGGTGTTTAAAGGTTTTATGGATAGTCCTTGGGTTGGTCTCAAGCACTTTAAGACTTTGCTTGATTACCCGGATTTCAACCGAGTGTTTACCAATACGCTCATTTTAGGCATATTGAAGACGCTGTTCGTATTCCCCGTACCGATCCTGTTGTCCCTGATGATCAACGAGGTCAGGAAGGCAGCACTCAAGAAAGGGATTCAAACCGCTTTATATATTCCGCATTTTCTGTCGTGGGTCATCGTAGCGGGAATCTCTTTTGATTTGTTCGCGATGAGTGGATTATTTAATATGGTAATCGGTTGGTTCGGCTATGATCCTGTTTTGGCCATGCAAGAGAGTTCGTATTTCCGGCCGATTTATGTGCTTACCGGACTATGGAGGGACGCTGGCTGGGGCACGGTCGTCTACATGGCAGCGATCAGTTCAATTGATCCTCAGCTGTATGAATCGGCTATGATGGATGGCGCATCGAGATTTAAACAGATGAAATATGTGACATTCCCGTTGCTGCTTCCAACGATACTTGTTCTGTTCCTACTGGAAATCGGAAATTTTATGGAACTAGGCTTCGATCATGTATACAATCTTTTGACGCCAATGACATACAGCGCTGGTGACATCTTAGATACCTATGTGTTTCGGACGGGCATTCAGCAAGCACAATACAGCTTTGCGACAGCCGTTGGCTTATTTCAATCGATCATCGGATTTATCCTGGTCTACACGTTCAATCGATTGTCCAGGAAAGTTTCGGATGGGGGGCTCTGGTAGCTATGTATTTGTCCAAAAGTGAAAAGGCGTTTGGATATGGAATTCTGATATGTCTCTGCATCTTCTCGGTCATTGCCTTGATTCCTCTCCTGTCGGTTATCTCCATCTCATTCAGCTCGAGCCGGGCCGTCGATTTAAATATAGTGACGATCTGGCCCAAGGAATTCACGTTTGACTCATGGTCGTATTTGCTGGCGCGCTGGGACTTGTGGAGATCCTTTATCTTGACTGTGTTTACAACCGTTATCAGCACATTTCTCGCCTTGCTGGTCACTGCACTCTTAGCTTATCCTTTATCTAAAAAAGAATTTCTGCCCGCAGGTATTCTGATGGTAGCGGTGGTCATTACGATGGTGTTCAAGGCTCCAATCGTTCCATATTTTCTTACGGTTCGAAGCATCGGCTTGTATAACAATCCGTTGGTGCTGGTCATACCCCATATTTTGAGTCCTTTTAATTTAATCATTATGAGGACATTCTTTAAACAGTTCCCGAAGGAACTGGAGGAAGCGGCTTTTATGGAAGGTTGCGGCTACTTCCGAATGTTGTTCTACTTCGTGCTCCCGCTATCCAAGGCCGTGCTGGCGACACTGGCGTTATTCTATGGGGTTGTGGTGTGGAACCAATTCCAGCATCCGCTCTTTTTCATCCAGAATCCGGATTGGTTTCCACTGCAGCTGAAGATCAGACAGTTTATTACCGATCCGAACGAAATGCCTTTTGTTGAGTCGATTATGGATATTAATTATAGTGAACGCACATTGAAATCTGCTACTGTCGTATTTGCCATTATCCCAGTTGTTCTCGTCTATCCTTTCGTACAGAAATACTTTGTCAAAGGAGCCATGATCGGCTCTGTGAAAGGGTAACCCATCTCGGTTTAGAAGCCCCAAGGGCTATTAAATATGAATACCAATATAGGGGGAATACACGAATGTCATGGAAGAAGCTTAGTGTAATTACGTTAACTGCGGCAATGGCGGTATCCGTATTTAGCGGCTGTGCTAAGAAGGAAGAGGCGGGCAGCCAAGGTCAATCCCATAACCCATCTGCAACAGCTGCAAACGAGGAATTGGTGGATCTTGAAGTCTGGTACTCGAATCTCGGATTTAAGCCGATTGAAAAAGGCAGCAAGCTATATGAGTTTTACAAAAAAGAGCTCGGTGTAGGAGTCATCCACCCTTATGTGGAATGGAACGGCGGGACATCCTATCTGAATCAGTTGAATTTGAAAATTGCAGCGAATGAAATGCCGGATATGTTCTTTCCACAGCAAGGCATGGAAGCAAGCCTAGCAAAGAATGGCGCCATTGCGGATTTGACGGAACTCCTTCCCAAATATGCACCCAATCTATGGAATGCTATTCCCAAGGATGTGTGGGATATTGTGAAGGCTAACGATCCTACAGGTCAAGGTCGCATTTATTATGTACCTGGTGTGCTGGATTATGGAAGAATGGGTGGACTGATCCGCAAAGACTGGCTGGATAAAGTCGGCCTGCCGATGCCAAAGACGCAAGATGAGTTTGTAAAAGTGCTGGAAGCGTTCCGGGACAAGGATCCGAACGGTAACGGCAAGAAAGATGAACTTCCGACAGGCGGCCGTGAGCAGGCGGCATGGATGGATGAATTGTTCGCCATGTATGGCGTTGCAATGAATGAAGGTAAACCTGACTGGGACATCTACGACGGGAAGTTGACTTACTCAGCTGTGACCCCAAATATGAAGGCATCGTTGGAGTTTATTGCCAAGCTGTATAAAGACGGTTTACTGGACAAAGAGACCCTTTTGAATAACAAGGCTCAATGGGACGGCAAAATCGACTCAGATAAAGTAGGCATTTATTATCACTGGGCTGAGGATGCTGGTGGACATGTGGAGAAAATCTTCAAAAACACCAACATGAAGGGTGACTACTCCGTTCTACCTATTCCGGAAGTTCCGGGCTTCAAAGGGTTCTATACCTTGAAAAAGATGCAAAGCCCTATCTGGGTCGTGAAGAACAATAAGGATCAGAAAAAACTGATGGCTACCATGAAGCTTCTGAATAATCTGTATGACAAAAGCAAATGGGAGAATCTGTTCTATGGTGCTGAAGGCATGCACCATGAAGTGAAGGACGGCAAAAAAGTGTCCATCGCCCCAGATAAGAGCACGCAAGAGAATAAGCTGTTTCAGCCATTCAACGATTTAGATACACTGGAATACAAAACCAATTTGTTGAAAACAGCTACTTCTCCTGAGCGTGTATGGGCGTTGGGGCAAAACACAAGAAACATGGCGGACAATCAGAAATATGTGAAAACGATTGCTGGAGACGGTTTACCTGCTAGCATCTATGATGGCTTTGCGGATATTAATAACCGTACACTGTATGTCGAGTATGCAACCAAGATTATTCTTGGGCAATATCCGATTAGCAAGTTTGACGAATTCGTCGAGAAGTGGAATAAGTCCGGAGGGGAAGAAGTGACCAAGCGAGCAAGGGAGTGGTATTCCAAAGTAAAAAAATAATTTATTACGGATGGTGAGTTCCATAAGAGGCAGTCCTATGATATTGGGCTGTCTCTCCATTTTAGAAACGGAGAGCCTGGACAAACCCGCCACGTTTTAGTGAAGCTGAAAGAAACGTCAATAGAAGTTTTCTCCGGGGATAACAACAAACCTATCCTGCCACCCGTTGGGTGGCCTTTTTTGCATGAATTAAGGCATCGAGAGAGTTAAATATTTACAAAATTAACAAATAAAATTGTAACTAGATTTAATACTCGTTAACTATCATTAAATAAGTGATGACATCACACCAAATTTTGATAGAGAGTAGGAGAGAAATTATGAAACTAGTACTGATGGGAGATCTACATTATCACCAGGTTGATGAAGCAATTCCAGGATGGTTAGAAGCTCGTAATGATTTCTATCAAACGTTTTTGGGACGATTTTTAGAATTAGAAGCGGATGTTCATATTTCATTAGGGGATCTTACTAATTATGGGTATTCCTCGGAGCTGCAGGACGTCTACGCAATTTTACGAAAAGGTGAAAGAACGTTTTATCATGCTTTGGGAAATCATGATCTTTATGCGCAAACTAGGAGAGAAGTACTTGAAATAAGCGGTCAAGCTCGCTATCACGCAGTTACAACGGAGCAAGCCATACTGGTATTTTTAGACACAGCGAAAGAGATGGATTTTGAGGATTGGGGAGGATGGGTTGACGAAGAGCAAATGACATGGTTTGAAGATATCATTAAGGCATCTGGGACAAAACCTGTACTCGTGTTTGCTCATCATCCGGTACATAATACGACAACTAATTCGGATAAAGATAAAGGATCCATACATCCTAATATTGATATGTGGAAGATTTTAAGCAAGAAAGAAGGAGTAGGCCTATATTTCAACGGTCATACGCACATTGACTCGATTGTTAAGCAGAATAACTGGACATTTGTTCAACTATCAGCGTGCCTTGATCAGCAGGGTTTGCGGATTGTGGAGATTGAACAAGAAGAAATACGTATTTCAGCTGTTGACCTATTGGACCCAGCTCTAACAGAGAATGTAGAGATGTTGTACAACAATATGAAGCATTTTAGACACAATCCTAACGCGCGTGGTAAAGATTCGGATCGCGAATGCAGCGTTTCTTTACGGATAGCGGCAGAGCAAAAATAGTTAATTTTTGTTCTGAATAACAGGCTAATTAGGAGGTGCTGATGGATGAAGAAGCTTAAGCATGATGAAGGTGCAGTATTCTTTGAAAGATTAAGCTCTCACCGGATGGTGGCTTCAATCAAGGAACCGAAACAAATTGAAATTGCCTTGTCGCTCAGAAACCAGTTAAGCGGCGTATTTCTGCTAACAGGACATATTGGGGTAATTAAAGGCTATGTGGATGTATTCAAAAATCACCAGTTACCGGTATTTTTGCACATGGAAAAGATAGGCGGATTAAGTACCGATTTTTATGGGATGGATTACTTGGCTAAAGTGATTAAACCAACAGGGATCATTACCACGAAAACGAATGTCGTAAAAACAGCGAAAAAAATGGGGCTATTCACCATTCAACGCTTTTTCCTGGTGGATACCGAAGGGATGGAGAACATATCCAAAAGTCTTACTCAAATCGAACCTGACATCATTGAGGTCATGCCAGCGAGAAATCCAGAAATGATCGGGGAGATCAAAAAGTTTACTGCCATTCCAATCATTACCGGTGGCTTGTTGTTTGAACGAAGTCATGTAATGGAAGCTTTTAAGTATGGAGCAACTGCAGTATCTTCCTCTAAATCGGAATTATGGCGTGAAACGTATTCAGAGGAAGAACAGAAGCTTCGACATATTGTGTAAAAGCATGAAACATATGATCTGTGAATTTTCAAAATATTAATAGCCATTTAACACTCTGTTGATACTGGGCGATTATGATGAACATGACAAGTAAATAGCAGTAGGTTGGAGTAATGGAGAAGCCTGATTAACGGTCGACTTGAAGTCGGCGGTTGATTTAGGCTTCTTTCTTTTTGGGTTGATATGAAAAACGAGGAGGAAAATTAAAATGATTAAGAAAAAATTGGTATCCATTCTTACGCTTAGTTCAGTATTCATGCTAGCAGCATGTGGGACGGGTGGCACAGACAACAAGACCGCCACGGGTGCAGCAAGTAATTCCGCCTCTTCAGAAGGCAAAGTTGTCATTAAATACTGGACAGCTAACGGTGGGAAGATTGAGGAAGCGAAACAAAACCTTGTGAAAAAATTTAATGAATCGCAGAGCAAAATTGAAGTGCAGCAAGCAAACCAAGGGACTTACGACGATCTTCATGCGAAAGTGCAAGCTGCATTTGCTGCAGGGAACGCGCCTGCCGTATTCGATCTCGAAATTTCTTCTACAGGGATATTTTCCCGCTCAGGCATGCTCGTAGATCTAACCCCACTTGCAGCAAGGGATGAGGCACAAGTCAATATTAAGGACTTTAATCCAGGTCTTATGGGGAACGCCTATGTAGATGGCAAGCTATATGGTATTCCTTTTATGCGAAGTACGCCGATCTTTTATAAAAATGTCACGATGTTAAAAGATGCTGGCTTGGATCCTGCCGGTCCAAAAAGCTGGGAGGAATTGGAGCAATATGGTCGAGTATTGAAAGCGAAGGGTAAGACACCATTGACGATGGCAGTCGGCGTCTGGGAATACGAGGCACTCGTTGCACAAAGCGGTGGTAAGGTGCTGAGCGAGGATGGAAAAAAAGCAACCTTTAACTCTCCTGAAGGCGTTGCGCCGGTGGAGTTTTGGAAGAAAATGTCCGATGAAGGTCTAATCAAGTTTGTAGTTGGAAAGACAGCAGGTGCTGATGCAGACAAGGATTGGACCAATCAGATTTCCGCATTTAAAATCGGATCAACCGCGGGCGTCTCTGCGAGCATTGAGGTTGCTAAGGGTAATAATTTTGAGATGATGACCAGCTTTATGCCTGCTAATAAATCGTTTGGTGTGCCAACCGGAGGATGTCATTTGGCAATCACATCAAAGCTAACTAACGCAGAAAAAGAAGCAACTTGGGAATTTATTAAGTTTATGACATCTAAGGAAAATACGATCTATCAGCATAAGTATGTCGGCTACTTGCCGAACCGACTATCTGCTTTGCAAAGTGAAGAGCTACAAAACTATTATAAAGAGTTTCCGCAATACAAGGTTGCTTCGGATCAACTACAGTATGCCGTACTTCGCCCGAACGCCAATGCCTATACAGAAATTTCCAAAACGATTATCGATGCCATGACCAAAGCTATACTCGAAAAGGATGTAAAGCCGCAGGATGCGATGAACGAAGCTGCGGAAAAAGCTAACAAATTGTTGAGCAAGTAAACCCTGAATGGGGAAAAGGAATCACTGTTAGTCCATTAGAGAAGAGCCGGCTTCCGTACACGGAAGCGGAAGCTGGCCTGCTATCACTTCATCAAGAAAGGCTGATCATACCTGTGGAATGGTTATCTAAGATTAAAGTAATTATTTTTGATATGGATGGAACTCTCTATCAAGAAGACACCTTCATGGATCGTTATATCCGCTATTTATTAGAAGGTACGGAATGGGAAAATGAGGTGGAAACCTCAATAGATGCATCAAGGAAGATCTTGTCTGGTAATCACACGATAAAATTAGGTCATTTCTATCATAAGCAAGATGGGGTGGCGCTTGTCCATAAATCCGGGAGATTTGTTCATGGATTTTCAGAGAAGGGCGTTGAGCTCGAAGGGCGAGAGTTTGCTGAGAAGTATTCATCCCTATCTATGTATGATTCCAATCTCATCTATATGGGGGATCCATGGGGAATTGTAATGGCAACCCGTCATAAGTACAAGATTCCTGATGAGAAAATGAAAGTTGCTTTTGAACAAGTTCGTGAAGAAATGATCCTTGAGCCGTATCAAATTGGACTGCATAAAGAAATGTTTCTAACCATTCAGAGCGTAACTGCTGTAGATAGAAAAATATTAATGACAAATACCTACGAAAAATCCGGTATCGATTTTTTGCACTATATGCAAATACACCACATGTTTGACGAAATCTACTGTGGTGCTGATAAACCGTTTGGCATAAAAAAGTACATGGCGACGTTACTTGAACAGGGATTTCATGCTCATGAAATCTTATCGATTGGAGATAATCCTTGGAATGATTTATACCCTGTCCAACAAGCTGGAGGCAGAACATGTTTTATTTCGCCTTACCAGAGCGGGGACGAGCAGCAATGGGATTTACGTTTGTATGCTTTGGATGAGTTGACTGAGTTGATGCATGCTATTCAGAATAACAGAAGCATAAAAGCAAAGGAGATGAACGTATGGCAAGGATCCAATTAATCAATATTGGTAAAAAGTATAAAGAGGAAACGATTATCAGCGGTTTAAATCTTACCATTAAAGATGGGTCATTTACTGTTCTCGTCGGCCCGTCCGGCTGCGGCAAATCAACTACCTTGCGCATGATTGCAGGTCTTGAAAAGCAGAGTGAAGGACAAATATGGATTGGTGATAAATGTGTAAATGAAACGCAGCCAGGGCTTCGAGATGTAGCCATGGTATTCCAAAACTATGCGTTATATCCAACAATGACCGTACGTGAAAATATTGAATTTGGTCTCAAAAACAGAAAAGTACCCAAAAGAGAGCGAGAAGCGCTCATCCATGATATTTGTGAAATCGTCGCTTTAACGGCATATCTGGATAAGAAACCGCAAAACTTATCGGGAGGACAGCGCCAAAGGGTCGCGCTAGCTCGAGCGATGGTCAAAAATCCGAAGGTATTTATTTTGGATGAGCCGCTCTCCAATTTGGATGCAAAGCTGCGCAATCAAATGAGAACGGAGTTGATTCAGCTTCATAAAAGGCTAGGCACGACCTTTGTCTATGTCACCCATGATCAAGTAGAAGCCATGTCAATGGGCGATGAGATTGTTCTTATGAATAAAGGGATTATTCAGCAGTCGGATTCACCTTTGAAACTTTATAACGATCCGGTTAATGTGTTTACAGCACAGTTTATCGGGACCCCGGCTATGAATATCTTTCCTTTTGCTGATGTACAAGGGTTAAAATTCGCGACGGCTTCGAAGATTGGTTATATTGGCTTCCGGGCTGAGCACGTGATGATGTCCCCAAATGATGTTGTAGATGGGTTTGTGGTTGAAGGAGAGATCATAACCAGAGAGAGCCTAGGCTCGGAAAATATTTATCAGATCAAATCCGAAATGGGCATATTCTTCGTAAAGACCTTTCTTTCTGCTTTGCAAACGGAGAATCATATCAGAACAGTGATTCCCTATGATAAGCTTTACTATTTTGATCTGGACGGCGAAAGAATTCGTTCAATAGAAGCTCGGAAGCTGGACGTGTTAGAGATAAAGGCAACACCAAAAGAAGCAGCACGACAAGAAAAAATGCTTGTGACTGGCGGCGGTGTATAAGATGACTATGTGGGAAAAACTGCGTCCGTACGCCATGGTTGCGCCTGCGATTACTGTGTTTTCATTGTTTTTTATTTATCCGATCATTTATATGATCTACCTAAGTATGTATGATTGGAATTTTATTAGCCCTACGAAGAACTTTGTTGGTTTACAAAACTTTACGGATCTACTTACTGAAAAAGAATTTATACAAGTAATAACAAACTCAACGATCTACACGGTTTTAACCGTTACATTTATCATTGTCCTCTCCTTATTCCTAGCCCTCTGGTTGAATAAAACGAGTGTATTTCAAAGTTTTGTCCAAGGTGCGATCTTCAGTCCGCATATTGTTTCATGGGTCTCCATTTCCATGATCTGGGTCTGGGTGATGGATCCTCAGTATGGCTTATTAAATTGGTTCATTGGTTTGTTTGGCTTCGGAAAGCTGGCTTGGCTGTCCTCTCCGAATACATCTCTGATTTCTTTAGTCATCGTCGCTGTCTGGAAAGGACTTGGCTATAACACCCTGGTTTTTATCGCCGGTTTACAAAGCATTCCTAAGGATATCTATGAAGCGGCAGCCCTGGATCGTTCCAAGCCTTGGACTACCTTTTATAGATTAATTCTCCCTATGCTCTCGCCAACCATCTTTTTCCTGGTGATCATCAACATGATCGGTTCGTTTCAGGTATTCGAAACCATCGCGATTATGACTCAGGGAGGACCCGTTAACTCAACGAATACGCTCGTATATTATATCTATGAATATGGTTTCCGATTCTTTAAAATCGGCAGCGCTTCTGCAGCGGGTGTCATTTTACTGTTTATTGTCGGGATATTAACCATTATCTACTTTAAAATGATGTCAAAGCGCGTTCATTATCAATAGAAAGAAGGGAATGCATTGAAAGCCGAGCAGACAATTAATTCTGATCGTACCGTGATATATGTAAGAAGCAAAGAAGAAATCATTTCAAAAACCTTACATTACATAATCAAATTCGTAAGTGTGATTTGCATGATTGCTTTAGTACTTGTTTTTGCAATGCCATTTGTATGGATGCTTTCGACCTCTCTGAAGACGCTGCCTGAAACCATGATATTCCCGCCTAATTGGATTCCTAAACATTTCATGTGGAGCAATTATACAAAAGCCTGGAGCTCAGGTCCGTTTTTACACTATATTACGAACAGTTTCATTATTTCAATAAGCATTCTCGCTGCGCAGATGCTCACGATTATTCCTGCGGCTTATGCTTTTGCTCGCTATAAGTTTAAGGGGTCAGGTATCTTGTTCGGCATGGTTATGGTGACGTTAATGATTCCATCTCAATTGATTTTCTTGCCCGTATATTTACAGTTGAGTGCATGGAAGCTGCTGAATACACATCTAGCCCTGATTCTTCCATTTGCGTCCAGCGCCTTTGGCATTTTTCTCTTGAGGCAGTCATTTAAACAAGTTCAGGAAGAACTGATAGAAGCAGCTCGGTTGGATAGTGCAAAAGAGTGGCAGATTATTATTAAACTAATGGTGCCTATGGCAAAACCAGTATTGGCGACCTTTGCCCTCTTTAGCTTTATTGCACATTGGAATGATTACTTCTGGCCACTTGTCATGACGACAGATGATGTCGCGAGAACGTTGCCTTTGGGAATTGCTAAGATCCGGGAAGAAGAAGGAGTAGCCAATTGGAATGTATTAATGGCTGGCAACATGATGCTGGTAACACCAATTCTGATCGCTTTCTTTTTTGCACAAAGGCATATCATTCAGGCATTTGTGTATACGGGGGTAAAATAATTGAAATGGAGAGCCATTGTACATCATGGTTCTCTTTTTTTTCATCCAGTCATAGGAGAAAAATGAAACATAGGCGGAAAAATGGCACATACCTTGGTGGGCTGAAATGGTTCATGATAGGGCAATTTGGTGATGTTCATCACTTTGAAGAGGCGCTTATACTGAGATTGCACCATCCAAATAATCTTTGAACAGAACATCGTGAAAGCAAGGAGTGAGGCAATTATGGATCCGTTAACTATGCGAGGTATTATTACGGTTTTAAACACCCCGTTCACCATACATAACGAGCTTGACGAGGCTTCGCTGCGGCGGAATGTCCGGTTGGCGATGGACGCGGGAGTCGTGGGCTTTCTCGTGCCTGGTCTAGCTGCGGAATTGTATCACTTGACGCCAGAAGAAAGGCTGCGCATGACACAGGTTGTGGTGGAGGAAGCAGACGGACGCGTTCCTGTTATCGGAGGAGCAACAGCCGCTTCTCCCGTTGAAAGGTTGAAGTATGCAGAACAATTCACATCCCTTGGGTGTGCTGGAATCCTTGTGAATATTCCGTATCAGGATGACCGGCAATACGAGCGGGATGTGCGGGAGATTGCCGGTGTTAATCCTGGCTTTTTGATGCTGCAGGACTGGGATCCTTCCGGTTTCGGTGTGCCTGTACCGCTGATCGCTAAGCTGTTCCGCGAGATCGAGGCGTTCCGCAGCTATAAAATTGAGGTGGTTCCAGCAGGTGTAAAGTACAGTCAGATCTTGGAAGCGACGGGCGGCGGTCTGCATGTTGCTGGAGGATGGGCTGTGACACAGTTTATTGAGGGTTTGGACCGTGGGATTCATGCCTTTATGCCTACTGGCATGCATGAAGTGTACACCGCGATATACAGATTGTACGCGGAAGGGAAGAGAGCGGAGGCTGTTAGGTTATTTTATCGGCTGCTGCCCGTTTTGGCGTTTGCAAACCAGCATCTGGACGTGTCGATCCACTTTTTCAAACGACTCCTATACAGGCAAGGGACTTATGATACCCCACGCGTGAGAGAACCGATCTTACCGTTTGATCCATGCCATGAGCGGATTGCCGATGAATTAATTGCCTATGTCACTCATTTGACAGATGAACTTGAAGAAAAGAGGCGCTGAGTTGGGAAGCTCCATGTATCGGAAAATCAGGAATTTCAAATGCCGGATTCAGGACGACCTCAGGGTTAATGGTCTTCGGGCGATTACGCTTGAGAATGAAGTGTTGCAGATTACTCTACTTTTGGATAGGGGAGCAGAGCCAATCCGTTGGTTGCATAAGCCAACCGACAGCGATCTCATTTGGTTTGCGAGCAGAAACCTATTGCCGCAACAGCCCCTATTTTCAGATTATCAAATGTCCTATTTCGGCGGTTGGCAGGAAATGTTTCCAGAGGTCAGTGAAACGCATGTTTATCGAGGGGCGACGCTGCACCGTGGAGAGTCAACCCTTGTGCCGTGGGATTATGACATTGTGAAGGATGATCCAGATGAGGTCATCATTTTATTGACGACGCGGATGCAATCTATGCCGTTTCGGATTGAGAAAACCATTTGTCTGAAGTCTTTAAGCTCGAAGGTTCGGATAGACGAGAAGATCTATAATGAATCTCCTATGACACAGCTAGAGGCGAATTGGGGGCAGCATTTGGCATTCGGACCTCCTTTTTTTACGGAAAACGCCATCGTGGAGCTAGGAAAAGAGGCGGTTATCCATCATCCCGTGACTGGGCAAAGTTGGAAATGGCCTACGATGTATGAGGACAAATATCCCATCAATCTGTCCAGATTTCCGCCAATAGGAACGGAACGTGAACTTTTATATGTAACGACTCCTGATGGTGAATATAAGATCGTATCCTCAGATCGCGGGATTGCCGTTAAGATTCGTTGGGATAATACAGTGTGGCCTTATTTATGGTATTGGCAAAATTATCAAAGCGACCTCAATCATCCTTTTTTTGGGTGTGACTACAATATGGGCTTGGAAATGTTTAACGTCCCGCCAAAGCTTACGGTTCAGCAAGCAGTTGAGGCAGGATTGGCTCTAAGTGTGCCCCCGCTTGGAAGCTTGGCGTCCTGGCTTGAAATCGACATTGAGCTACTGTCATTCATTCATGAGAAAGGAGGCTCAACCTATGGATTACCGGACGCCTAAACTCACATTTGAGAGAATTAAGACGAATACGGTAAAGATTAGAACTAACCTTGTCACAATCAAAAACATGGCGAGGCCGAATGAAGGTCAGCCTGATCATTGGAAAGCACCTGAAGTCTTTAATGATCTGGTGGATCAGGTGCTTCTGATGAGAAAGCAAGGAAAGCCTGTCATTTGGTCGATGGGCGCACATGTCATCAAAAACGGGTTGTCTCGCTATATCATTGAGCTGGTGAAGGAAGGGATTATTACCCACGTTTCGGGAAACGGGGCGACAAGCATTCATGATTTTGAGCTAGCTTTCATGGGTGAAACCTCAGAGGATGTCGCCAAATCAATCGAAGACGGCTCCTTCGGAATGTGGGAGGAAACGGGACGCTATATGAATGAGGCGATTGGGCAAGGCGTCGCCAAAGGACTCGGATATGGTGAAAGTTTATTCGACTACTTATCCGCACATCCAGAAAGGTTCCCACATTATGACGATTGTGTTTTTGTACAATGCCAGCGCTATGGGGTGCCGTACACATGTCATATATCCATAGGAACTGATATTATTCATCAACATCCGATCGTGGATTTCGAAGCGCTCGGTATCGCGAGTGGCAGAGATTTTGAAACCATGTGCCGATCGGTTAGCCAGATGAACGAAGGCGGCGTTTTTCTCAATTTCGGCTCCGCCATCTCCGGTCCTGAAATCTTTCTTAAAGCGTTAAGCCTGTCTAGGAATGTTGGATTAAAAATGGATAACATTACGGCTGCCAACTTTGACATCGTACCCGTATCCGGCAGTGTAATTCCGGCGGATTCAGACCCGGATTATTTTTACCGACCGCGGCGTATTTTCATGGATCAATTGAGTGAGATTGGCGGCAACGGTTACTTGTTTCATGGACTTCATCAGGCAACGATCCCGCATTTTTTTCAGGAAATACTTAAGAGAAAACGGGAAATGGGCATGGATTTGTCTCCAACGCTAATGTTAAATAATGTAAGTGATTTTAATTTACTAAGCGCTCGGCTGTTTCCAATTCAGGAAAGAAGGAGCAAGCTGAGTGTGGAAGCGATTCAGCTTCCAGGGAAGACGGAAATTCCTGAATGGACGTCGGAAGGGTTCGAAGAATTCGTGTCGAGGTGGATGCATGCGACAAGTCTGAAAAAGCATGTTTTAGTATCACTTGGGGGAAATGTCGTCGGCAGCGGTGTCACATCCTACTTGAACGATTTGATCTGCAAGGGAGCGATTACTCACCTCGCCGTCAATGGGGCAGCAATGTTTCAGGATCTAGAGTTAGCTGCGTTCGGGCATACCGAAGAAATAGAGGATGGCTCGCTAGTGACTGGCCGAAGAGGGATGTGGCAGGAGCCAGGACAGATGATTCACAGGGCCTTATCGGAAGGCAGCAAATTGGGGTTGGGTTATGGAGAAAGTGTCATTCGGTATGCATCGAAGCATTTGGATGATTTCCCTTATTTGTCTCAAAGCCTAATGGGAGCGTGTATGGAAGCAGAAATCCCCTATACATGCCATATCACAATCGGAACAGATGATATCCAGCTTCATCCTGACGGAAACTTTGCGGATCAAGGGCGTGCGAGTGGACTAGATTTCCAGGCGTATTGCCACAGTGTAGCGAATCTCGAAGGAGGTTTGTTTGTTAATTTCGGTTCGACCGTAACAGGACCTGAGGTGTTCTTGAAGGCTTTATCTATTGCAAGAAATCTAGGAAATCCTGTCCATCAGATAACCACGGCTAATTTTGATATCGTTCGCTTAGGCAATTATCACAAAAAGGTTGGTTATGAGGACTGGGATTATTACTATCGGCCACGAAAAAATATCATACACCGACCGACCAGCTTGGGAGGCAAGGGGTATCATTTTGAAGGGCTTCATCAAGTAACGCTTCCAAATATTTGGAAGAAAATAACTGATATTAATTCTTAGGAGGGGGCTGACTGAGTGCAAGCTGTGAATGATGAGGATTACAGATGTATGGATGAGCCGCTCTCTTGCGAAACGCTGAACTCCATTTTATCCGACATCTCGAAATTGAAAATCGGCGTCATTGGAGACGCATGTGTAGATATCTATTGGCATGCTGATATGACCAAAAGTGAGCTCTCCAGAGAGACGCCACATCATCCCTTGCCCATTATACAGGAAAGCTTTTCGCCTGGCGCGGCAGGTAATGTGGCCCTCAATCTGAAGGCGCTGGGCTGTGAGGAGGTTTCGATCTGTTCAGTCATTGGGCCCGATTGGCGAGGAAATATTTTGCGTGATTTGTTTCTAAAGGCTGGAATAAAGGACACTTTTCTGCTGGTCGAAGACAACTGGATCACGCCTGCTTATTGCAAACCTATTCGATGGGGACTCCAGAACGCGAAGCAAGAGGATGCCAGGATTGATTTCATTAATATGAAGTCTTTGGATGATAAGCAAATGGAAAATCTTCTAGAGAAAATCGACCTCATTATGGAATCATCCGATGCAGTCGTAGTGACTGATCAATTTAAGTGCGGCATCATTGCTGCAGAAGTTCGCAAGAGGTTAACCGAATGGGCACGACGTGGCAAATTAATTGTCGTTGACAGCCGTGATCGCATCGGACTTTTTGAAGAGGTGATTGTCAAACCGAATGAGGTGGAAAGTATAAAGTGGCATCGTCCGGATGGCGATTTGCCTACTTCTACGTGGGACGATTGGATTGAAGCTGGTAAGAGGCTTTCCCTCAAGAATGGTGCGCCCTGCTGTATGACGCTCGGAGAACAAGGGGCGATTTGGTTTGACAAGGAAGCGTATATTCATGTGCCGACCAAACCTGTCGATTCACCTATTGATATCGTTGGGGCAGGGGATTGTTTCGCTGCTTCTCTGCTCTGTGTGCTCGCTATGGGTTTACAGGGACCTACTGCGATTGCCTTTGCGCATCTCAGTACAGCGGTTGTTTTGAAAAAGCTGGGGATGACCGGAACGGCCAATCCCGAAGAAATTCGTCACAGGTACGATGCAAACAGTATAGATTGGGATAGGAGAGATTAGATGAACACGACGACAAGATCTACCATTCGGGCTGTTTTGTTTGACTTCGACGGAACACTGTCCACGTTGCGAGCGGGTTGGGAAGAGATCATGGCTCCATTTATGAAAGAAAGTATTCTTGGAGCTCATGAGCTGAATGAGGAAGACGAGAAAAGATTAGAAGCAGAAATTGCTGCGTATATTGTGCAATCTGCTGGCATCCAAACTGTGTTTCAAATGGGGTGGCTTGCTGAGCAAGTCCATAAAAAAGGCTGGAATCCAGTCGTTTTGGATGCTTGGGATTACAAAGCCGAATACAACCGTCGTCTGCTCGAGCAGGTGAATGATCGTATTCGCAAGCTGCAACAAGGTGAGCAAAGTCCAGAAGATTTCTTGATGAAAGGGGCCGTCCAGTTTCTAGATGAGCTTCAGAACCGACACATTGAGATGTACGTTGCAAGTGGGACTGACCATCCAGACGTCCTCCATGAAGCGGAAGTGCTGGGTGTACGGCAATTTTTTAAAGAAATAGCGGGTGCCCCTGTCGGTCGAGCGGACTGCTCCAAAGAAAAAGTGATCAAGGATCTTCTGGAAGAGAAAGGTTTTACTGGAGGCGAGTTGGCTGTCATCGGCGATGGGAAGGTGGAGATTCGACTAGGCAAAGAGAACAATGCACTGACCATTGGATTGGCCAGCGATGAGGTTAACCGTGAAGGAATCGATTCGATGAAAGAAGAACGGCTATTGAAAGCGGGAGCGAATCATATTGCAGGTGATTATTCGGATCTTAGTCTTTGGTCGATGTGGCTGAGATGGTAGACGAATCATGGCAGCAGAATCCGATACATGCATGTACTAAGCCATTCCTAGGAATGGCTTTTTGGTGTTCCACGATGAAATGGTGGGAGAAATATGAAACATAGGCGGAAAAATGGAACATACCCGCTAGGAGTTAATGGTTCATGATCTAGCCATTTGGTGATATTCATCACTTTCGCGAGGCGTTTATACTGAGATTACGCCATCGAAATAGAGAGGGGCTTACCAGGTATGAACAGGATGAATTTCAGCACGTACTTTCCTCTAAGAAACAAATTGTTTCTGAGGATTTTGCTCTACTTCTTGTCCCTGCTATTACCGATTCTGGTCATTGGCTCATTTGTATTCATCAATTTCAGCAATAAGGCGAAGGACGATTTCAAGCATAAAATAGAGGCGAATTTACAATCGTCCGCGGACTTTATCGATATTTATTTGCAGACGGCCCAGCGGTCGAGTGTAAGCTTTTTTTACGATAAAAATATTATATCGCTTTTGCTTCCGTTCGATTTGTACAGTACGTCCGACAGAGTAAAACTGCCTAATATCTCTTACACGATATCACGGATTTCTGGCGATATCGGAGACCTAATCGATAACTTGTTTGTTTATGTGGATGATCAAAAAGTATATACGAAGGACGGCGTGGAGGATTTTAATTATTTTTTCAACGGCATCTATCGATTTGATTCGTATGACACCAGCTTTTGGAGAAGCCGATCAAATAAGGATACCTATTTGGAGCTGCTTAATCCCTCTAAGGTAGTCTTTAATCAATCGTTTGAAAAAAACGCGATTCCATTTGTGTATTCAAATATCGTTAACGGCCATCAGGCTAATCTGGTATTGACGATTTCTGTGGAGAGGATTTCCAGGGCGATTCGAGAAAATGCCATGTTTTCCACGACACGTTTTCTACTTTTGGACAGCAAGGATCATCTCGTTTGGAACGGCATCGGAATCGGTAACGAAGAGACGCCCCCCTTATTCACGAAAGAGCAGCTAAATAGCGGGGAAGTGACAATCAAGGGAAAGCCATATTTTGTCTCGCATATCGTATCTGGTGTATATGGGTGGAATTATTATTCGCTCACTCCGACCGTTGAATTCACGGCACAGACTACGAATCTATTCACGATGTTTGTGGCGGTTTGCTTGCTTCTAATCATTGGCGGATGCATTCTGTCCTTTGTTTTCGCCTTCAACCTCTTTAATCCAATTAAAAAGCTTCAAGATATTGTGCTTAACGAGGGGAATGAGCCGTCGACCTCATGGATGTCGTCAAACGGCAAACGGGAGACCGAACTGGATCGGATTGGAATGGGGATCCATCAAATCATTGAAAAAAACAATTCTTTCAAAAAAAAGCTCGACAGCATGTCCTTGGAATATATCGACCATATGCTGCTGCATGTCATGACGGGAAGCAAGCCAGTAAGCGATCAGGAGCTCGACAAAATCGTAAGGTGCGATCTGTCTTTCAAGAAGGATTACTTCATTTGCTGTACTGTAAACTTTTCCTATAAGACCGAATTTTATGATGAAATTCAAGATGTCGAGCGGCTGTTGATCATGAACAAGATCAAAAAAATTATTGAAAGTCTAATTGGGAAATATTTGCCGGTATACGTTTTTGAATCGAAACAAAACGTTTATGTGTGCCTAGTCAATGCGGATGAGACGGAAGGAATGAATGACTTCAAGAGAGCGCTGCGCGCCATTATCGGAGCATTCCAGCATGATGCTAGATATTGCAGCATTCATATCGGCCTTGGCAGTGGTTATTTTGGACTGGAGGGCATTCCTAAATCATACGCTGATTCGGTAGCTGCGCTGGAAGCCGCTGATCGAAGGCCAGATTTTCTAATCGTCGAGCTCCCTGATCCGGCCAAAGTAAAGAACACTACTTCGAATAAATCCGATCAGCTGGTTAGTACGATCGTTCAGTATATCCAAAGCCATTATCATCAAGATCTCTATCTTGAGAAAATTGCCGAACATATGGGGGTATCCTCGAAATACATTTCCAAGGTATTTAAGGAAAAGACGGACACGAACCTTACGGATTACATCAGTATTACGCGTATCAATAAGGCTAAAGAAATACTCGGGAGTACGAATTTGAATATCAGTGAAATTTCGGAGCGGGTCGGAATCTACAGCAGGACAACCTTCATTCGTTTGTTCAAGAAATATGAAGGTATTACGCCGAATGAGTTCAGAAAAGCAAGTAGAACATAAGGATTCATGCGGAAAACTGATACAGTGTGTTGGAATAGTGATACATGGTGTTTTAGACGGCTAAATGAAACAAAAGTGCAAAGATTGGACGTTTTGAATCGGATGCAAGCGTGATACAACTAAGTCAACTCAAACCGAAAGGAGGTATTCGTATCAGGCTGATTCGTCAAAACAAATATCTGTATCTAATGATGATCCTGCCCATGCTGTACTTTGCGCTTTTTAAATATGGTCCTCTATTCGGACTCCTGATCGCCTTTAAGGATTACAACGTATTTCAAGGCGTCTGGAAAAGCGATTGGGTGGGAACCAAATACTTCCGGGAGTTTTTGTCGGACCCTTATTTCTGGAAGCTAGTGCGCAACACCCTTTTGATGAATTTATATTTGATTATTTTCTATTTTCCAGCTCCCATTGTGTTGGCACTTCTGTTAAATGAACTCAAACTACTGAAATTCAAAAAAATTGTACAAACGGTTAGTTATTTGCCGCACTTTCTTTCCACCGTCGTTATTTGCGGAATGCTCGTCAACTTTCTGACCAACGACGGATTGATCAACCGTATTCTGGGGGGACTCGGATTTGAGAAAATTCAATTCCTGCTCAAGCCTGAGTGGTTTAGAACGATTTATGTCAGCTCGGAAATTTGGCAGGGGCTCGGTTGGGGAGCCATCATCTACTTGGCGGCGCTCACTGCGATTGACCCTCAGTTGTACGAGGCTGCTACGATGGACGGAGCCAACCGCTGGAAGCAAGTATTCCATGTGACGATTCCGGGGATAGCACCGGTCATTACGATTATGTTTTTACTTAATCTAGGTAACATCATGAGCATCGGTTATGAAAAAATACTGTTGCTTTATACCGGACCGACGTATGAGACAGCGGATGTTATCTCTACATTTGTTTATCGCAGAGGTCTTCTTGGAAGCGATTTCAGCTTCGCGACGGCAGTCGAATTTTTTCAATCCATCATTGTATTGTGCTTTGTAGTTACAGCGAATTACATTTCGAGAAAAGTAAGCGAAACTAGCCTATGGTAGAAATGAGAGTGACCCCTATGAGGAGAAACAAAGGGATCGCACCCTTGCTGTTTGACGGAGTCAATGTGTTCTTTATGCTCATACTCATGCTGGTGACGTTGTATCCCATTTATTACATGGCGATCATCTCAGTAAGCGACGGGTTTAGTGTGGCTAGGGGGGAGGTGAGGTTTTTTCCGTCCGGCTTCAACTGGGAAGCCTATAAAACCATTTTGGAAGACCCGACGATCGTCCGCTCCTATGGCAATACCTTTTTGTATACCACATTAGGTACAGCTATTAATCTTGCAATGACGGCTTTATGTGCCTATCCGTTATCTCGTAGTAATGTTCCTGGAAAAACATTGTTTACGGTGCTTATCGTGTTAACTATGTTTTTTCACGGTGGGATTATCCCAAATTATTTGGTAGTTCACAATTTGGGGCTGCTCGACTCGATCTGGGCCATTCTGCTGCCACCGGCCATTAACGTATGGTACATGATTATGATGCGGACCTTTTTTTCGGGTATTCCCAAGGAAATAAATGAATCCGCTCTCATGGATGGCGCGAACGATTTGACTATTTTTTTACGCATTGTTCTTCCGCTTTCTGTTCCGGTCTTGGCAACGATGACCATGTTTTATGCGGTGTGGCATTGGAACAGTTTTTTCCCTTCTATGATTTATTTGGATAATCAGAAGCTGTTCCCCATACAAATCATCATGCGTAAAATTGTTGTCGCTGGGCAGATGGGGAACCAGAGTATGGCAGCCAGCGGCTCGGAGGTTGGGGGAATGGTTACTGCGGAAACGATTAAGTACGCTGTCATCATCATTACAATTACGCCGATTTTGGCCATCTATCCGTTCATTCAGAAGTATTTTGTCAAGGGAGTTATGGTGGGGGCATTAAAGGGATAGACGCAGCAACTTAATTTAAATAATGAAATGGAGCGAATGAAATGGCAAATAAAAAGAAACAGGTTATTTCTTTGATTTCCACCTTGGCACTGACATCCGCAGCATTGCTCGGTTGCAGTACTTCACAACCCGCAGCTGAGACGAAACAACCGGACGCTACAAGCCAGCCGAGTGCTGATTCGAAGAGCACAGGAGGCAAGCTGCTGGACAAACCGATGACGTTAAAGGTTGCGCTACCGGATGCTGCAAGCCAGCCCCTTGTTCTGGATTCGCCTGCTATTCAGGAAATTAACAAAAAGACCAATGTCAAGATTGAACTGCAAGGTACGCCCGACACGAACTATTCGGAGAAATTGAAAACGATGCTGGCCACAAACAATATCCCGGACATTGTAAGAATCGCTAAAGCTAACTTGCCTGACGCCGTTCCGATGCAGAAGGCTGGAATGTTCCTTGCCGTAACCGACTATCTGGACAGTGCTCCCAATTTCAAGAAGGTGATGGACCAAAACCCTGAAATCAAGAAATTGATGGTGGATGGAAAGCTGTATGGGTTCCCGGTAATGGGAAAATGGAAGGTTCGGTACGGGCAGCTCCCGCTGGTACGGGACGATATTATGAAAAAACTAAATTTGCAGGCACCGACTACATTTGACGAGCTGTACCAGGTTTTGAAGAAATTCAAGGAAGCTTATCCGGATTCGTATCCGCTAACTTTCCGCAACGGTATCAAGAATTTCCTTCCGTATATGGCTTATGCACTGGGCTCCGGATATACGATTTACTTCGACCCGGATATCAACGGCGGACAATATGTGTATGGCCCAGCGCATTCGGAGGACTTCAAGCCGGTGCTCACTTATTTCAACAAGCTATATAGCGAGAAGCTGCTAGATCCAGATTATGCCATCAATACGCAGCAGACTTGGCAGGAGAAGCTGAGTACCGGCAAATCACTCTTTTATTACGACAACAATACGTTTGCGCTTGGGTTTACCAAGACGCTTCAGGCCAAAGATCCACAGGCTAAATTCGAGCAGCTTCGCATTATGAAAAACTCGAAAGGCCAAACCCGCAATTACGAGTACGCGAAAGACTGGTGGCACCTGTATGCGGTGAGCTCCAAGGTGAAGGATCCTAAGGAAGTCATCAAGTTTATGGATTGGATGTACAGCGATGACGGCGTAAAGGTAACCAACTACGGCATTGAAGGAGAGCAATACAAGCTGGAGAACGGGAATCCTGTCGTGCAGGACAGTGTCCTGAAAGCCTACTTATCCAAAGCGGATCCATTCCATGCCATGCAGTCCGCAGTGGGGACTGGATTACTGGCCTTCGCTACGTATGTCGACGAAAAACCGCTTGTTGCGATTTCGCCTCCTGAATTGGAAAAATGGAGCAAGTTGATGGATCAGGATAGCAAAGGCTATTTCCAAAATCCATTATTGGATCCGCCATTCACTAAGGAAGAAACGGATAAATTAAAACAGCTGAGAACACAAGTGGATACGTCGGTTGAGCAGGAAATGGATAAATTTATTATGGGTACGCGCTCTTTGAACGAATATGAAGACTTTGCCAAGCAGTTAGTCAGCAAGGGTGCATTGGAAATTGAGAAAATTTATAACGATGCGAATGCCCGTTTGAAAAAATAATGTTTGGAGGCTTGTATCCATGATCTACGATCATATTCGAAATGCTGGATTGTACACCGGTTTAAATGAGAAGTTCGCCGTTGCCTTTGATTATTTGAGCAGCAATAACGTGCTCGAGATGGAGCCTGGCAAATACGAAATTCAGGGATCTGAGCTGTTTCTGCTTCTTCAAAGTTATGAGACAAGACCGGACGATCAGGGCTTCTGGGAAGCGCATCGAAGCCATATCGACATTCAGATCATGCTTGAGGGGACGGAACGAATGGGAGTGGCGTATGCAGGCCACTTAAAGGTAACGGAAGATCATCTGGATGAGAAGGACTATAAGGTGTTGGTCGGAGATGGGGACTTTATGGATGTAAAGGCGGGCTGTTTCACGATTTTTTATCCCGACGATGCGCATATGCCTTGCCTCTCTCCAGCCGAAGGTTCTCAGACCGTGAAAAAAGCGGTATTCAAAGTAAAAATTTGATGAGGTGAACTATGAACAGTCGGGAGCTTTTAACTCAAATGAATGAAGGAGGCCGCATCTACGGGACGTTGATTATTTCAACGTCTCCCCGCTGGCCTGCGGAAGTAAAGAAACTCGGTCTGGATTTCGTATTTTTGGATACAGAGCACATGTCCATGGACCGCGATCAGCTTTCATGGATGTGCCGCACGTACGCAGCACTCCAGATCGCTCCTATCGTTCGCATTCCTTACCCCGATCCGCATCAGGCAAGCATTGCCATGGATGCCGGCGCAGCTGGTATCGTCGCGCCTTATGTGGAAACCGTGGAGCAGGTTCAAGCGCTGAGAGGTGCGGTTAAGCTGAGGCCGCTTAAGGGGCAGAAACTGCAGCGGATTATGGATGGCAGCGAGACACCAGAGCCGCAGCTCGCAGAATACTTACAGGAATTTAACAGGGAAAATATATTGATTGTGAATATTGAGAGCAAACCAGCGTTAGATGCATTGGACGATATTTTAGCTGTACCAGGACTGGATGGCGTGCTAATCGGGCCGCACGATCTATCCTGCAGCTTGGGTGTTCCCGAGCAGTATCGGCACCCGATATTTGTGCAGGCTATCGAGACGATCATCCGCAAAGCGAGAGCCGCAGGCGTCACAGCTGGCATCCATTACTTTTTCGGCGTTGATCAGGAGATCGAGTGGGGGAAGCTGGGCATGAACATGTTTATCCAGGCCTCCGATATGACAGCATTTGTGGACAATATGACGCGCGAGCTTCATGAAATTAAACAGGCGCTAGGCGATGCGGCACACAGTGCCGAAAACAGAATTCATATTTAGTCATTCATGTGAAAACGAAACAGGAGGGATCAAATGAGCCGCAATCAACAATCTGTTATTCAGAATACCGCTATCTGGGACTTATCGGACGCTATGGTGCTGATTCCCAATGGGTTAAATGCAGTAGAAGCAAAAGCGATTACTGTACTGATTGAAGAAGTGGAGAAACGAACGGGCATCACCCTGTCAGTTACTAATAAACGGCCGGAAGGAAGCAACCCGGTCATTGTTGCGGGGACCCGTCAGTCACTTAACGAACACATCCAGCCCTTTGCTGCTGCTCTGCAGCAATTGGAAGCTCCCGGCAAAGAAGGCTACCGGTTGCTGGTGCAGCAAGAGGATAAGCCGGTTGTACTGATTGTTGGCGAGGATGAGCGGGGTCTGCTGTATGGCATCGGCAAATTTCTTAGAAAAGCAAAACTGAAGCGGCAATCGATCTTGGTAGATGCCAATCTATCCATCTCGAGTACGCCTCAGCAATTATGCAGAGGACACCAGTTGGGCTACAGGCCAAAGACGAACGCTTACGACGCCTGGTCAGTTGAGCAGTTCGAGCAGTACATTCGCGAACTTGCCTTATTCGGTGCCAACAGCATCGAAATTATGCCTCCACGTACGGACGATGACCCGACGGGCCCGCTAATGAAGGTCGATCCGACGGAAATGATGATCCGTTTATCAGAAATCATCCATTCGTATGGTCTGGACACCTGGGTTTGGTACCCGAATATGGCGGACAATTATGCTAATCCAGAAACGGTTCAAGCCGAGCTGGCGGAGCGGGAAGAGATTTTCAGCAAAGTACCGCATATTGATGCGGTGTTCATTCCGGGGAGCGATCCCGGGGATCTCGAGCCCGACCTATTGTTTGATTGGTCAGAGCAAGTCGCTGGACTGCTGCGGAAATATCACCCACAGGCCAAGCTATGGCTCTCCCCGCAGGTGATGTCTCACGAATCGAAGCGATGGCTGGAAGGATTTCTCGCCAATGTTCTGCTTGAGCCTGAGTGGCTGGGCGGGATTGTGTTCGGGCCGCACGTAGATATTACCCTGCCGGATCTGCGCCGAATTGTGCCAGACCAGTATCCGATCCGCCGCTATGAAGACATTACGCATAATTTCCATTGCCAGTATCCTGCGCAGGAATGGGACCTTGCCTATGCCTTGACTCTGGGCCGCGAAAGTATTAACCCGAGGCCGCTTGCGCAAAAGCATATCCACAACCTGCTGGAGTCCTATGCTGTCGGTAATATATCGTATTCCGAGGGCATCAATGACGACGTCAATAAATTTATCTGGAGCGACCAGGATTGGAACTCTCAGACACCGGTAATTGAAACACTGCGCGACTTTGCTAGGTTTTTTATCGGAGACGATTATACGGAGGGCGTCGCTCAAGGGCTATTGGCTTTGGAGCGGAATTGGGAAGGACCACTGATTGCTAACGAGACCGTTGATGATACGCTGCGGCAATGGCAGCTGATGGAGCAGTCTGCGCCTCCGGAGGTAGCGGGCAACTACCGGTTCCAAATGGGGCTGCTTCGCGCCTACTATGACGCGTATATCAGACGACGTTTGATTTATGAAACAGAGCTAGAGAAGGAAGCAAAAGATTGGCTGAAAGCTGCCTCGATAGTGGGAACAGCTGCAGCGATTGAACGAGCCGAAGCTGTCTTGCAGAAGGCGACCGCTGCACCGGTGGCAGCGCAATACCGTTCACGCTGCTGGGAGTTGGCCGATGAGCTGTTCAAGAACATTGGCGCACAGCTCTCGGTGGTCAAGCATCATGCGATCGCGTTAGGTCGGGGGGCGTTTATGGACGCCATTGATTTTCCGCTGAACGATGCGATGTGGTTGAAATCACAGTTTACCTCCATTTTGAAATTAGAGAGTGAAGCGGAGCGTCTGGAAGCAGTTCATCAACTGATCCACCGCACCAATCCGGGACCTGGAGGCTTTTACGATAATTTGGGTTCGTATCAAGGATGGCAGCGGGTTCAGAAAGCGAAGGGCTGGGAGCTTGATCCGGGGTATCTCGAGTCGCCAAGAATGGCCCCTGCCATTTATTTGCTGCAAAATGAACGGACGATATCAGCGGGTCATATTCCGCCATTGGCCGCTGTCCGTCATGCTAATACACTTGCTGATACGCAACTTTCGCTGAGCTATGAGCATCTGGAACCCTCTTGCTCCTATATCATCAAGGTCAATTACGTGGGGGATACCATCGGGGAACATACCAGAGATTACCGAGTAACATTGACAGCGAATGATGAATGCACGATTCATGAGAACGTACTTGTGAAAGAAGGGCAGTGCACATTAATCGAATCACTGATTCCACTAGAGGCATTGACCAGCGGTACGCTCAACCTCACCTTCAAAAGAATCAGCGGTTTTAAACGATTAAACGTCTCTGAGGTTTGGATTATCCCTAGCAACTCTACCATGGCCAAGGCTCTATAAGCGAAAGCACGATATCTAAAAGGCTCCCTCCAATTCACGCTAAGGCTGATGTGAGTTAAGGGGGCCTTAACTTTCCGGATCCTTCGTATCCGGCAGCAAGGAGTGTTCAAACATGACGTCATCTTCGAAATCCATTGATCTCACATGCTCATTAATCATATGTTCAACTAGTGCTTCGGCTCATGAGAACAAAGCAATTCGCGTATTCATTGAAGAGATCGAAAAGAGAACTGGAATTACTTTGCCTACTAATCACAACACGACCACGCATTCCCAAGTCCCCAAAATCATCATCGTATCCGAGACCTCGCTTAAAGATTTATTAATATCCAAGCTTCCATACTCGGAGCTGTTGGGCGAGCTGCCTTCTCCGGGGGCAGAAGGATTCCGCGTTGCCGTGGAGACACAAGCCGGCAAACCGCCAGTTTTATGGGTTGTCGGCGCAGATGCGCGCGGTGTGCTGTACGGTATAGGCAAGCTGCTGCGAGAGCTGCAACTGACGCCGGGTCGGATTCTGCTGGATTCGCAGCTGTACATTTCCAGTACCCCTGCTATGAAGCTGCGTGGTCATCAGCTCGGATACAGACCTAAAACGAACGCCTACGATGCATGGTCGGCGGGACAGTTCGAGCAGTATATCCGCGAATTGGCCATATTTGGGTCCAACAGTATCGAGATTGTGCCTCCTCGTACAGATGATGAGGCCACAGGCATTCATATGAAGGTGCCTGCTCTGGAGATGATGATTGGGCTGTCTGAAATCATCGATTCCTACGGTCTTGATGTGTGGATCTGGTATCCGAATATGGCAACCGATTATAGCGATCCTGAAATTCTTGCATTCGAATTGGCAGAACGGGAAGACATATTCCGCAAGCTGCCTAGAATCGACCATATTTTAATTCCTAGCGGTGATCCGGGACATATCAAGCTGGATGAATTTTTTAGATGGACGGAACAAATTGCCGGTTTATTAAGGAAATATCATCCCCAGGCCAAACTTTGGTTCTCGCCCCAGCACCCCCAGCCTACGGATGAGTGGGTACAGGGGTTTATGGACGGGGTGAACCGCAAGCCGGAATGGCTCGGAGGTGTAGCGCATGGACCATGGGTCCGAAAGTCGCTGCACGAAATGCGGGAAATGCTTGATGAGGCAATACCGATACGCAATTACCCGGATATCACGCATAACTTCGCCGCCCAGTTCCCAATTCGGGAGTGGGATCTCGCGTTAGCCATGACGCACGGGCGTGAAAGCATCAATCCCCGACCGATGGCCATGAAACAGATCCATAACCAGATCTGCGCCTATACGACCGGCAGCCTTACTTATTCCGAAGGCATCTATGATGATGTGAATAAGTTCATTTGGGGTGCGCAAGATTGGGATCCAACCAAGGATGTGGCTGTCACGCTTCGTGAGTATGCGCGTTTCTTTATTGGAAGTGATTACACGGAAGCGGTGGCCGGCGCCATCCTGGCGTTGGAACGCAATTGGACGGGACCGCTCATTGCAAACCATGGCGTAGAAGTGACGCTCAGACAGTGGCAGGACATCGAGGACACCGCTGGGGCTGCTGTACGGGACAATTACCGATTCCAAATGGGCTTGCTGCGCGCAAACTATGATGCCTATATTCGGCGGCGTCTTCTGCACGAAACCGATCTGGAGCTGCGGGCCGTCTCCGCCCTGGAGGCCGCCCCCAAGACGGGCGCCTTGCCCGCTTTGGCGGAAGCGGAATCAATTCTGAACCTTGCCCGTACCGTACCGGTTGCAGCGAAGCAGCGCCAAGCCTGCGAAGAAATCGCAGAGCGTCTATTTCACTCGATCGGCGCTCAATCGTCTGTCGGCAAGTATCAGGCGATCGCTTGGGATCGAGGGGCATTTATGGATGATATTGACCAACCGCTCAATAATGCTGACTGGCTGCTAACCCATCTCGATCAAGCCCGGCAATTGACGGACGAGTGCAGCCGGTTGGAGGTCATCAACAAGGCGATACGTCGAACGGATCCTGGTCCTGGCGGTCATTACGATAATTTGGGTTCTGCCTCAAGCTGGGACCGTGTTGTTATGGTTCGTAGCCGTGAGGAAGATCCGGCATTCGAGAATTCAGTGTTTACTGCCTATTGCGTGCACTTCCTTCATCTCACGGAGCAAAGAAAACGGGAAATCGGCCCTGTTCCGCTAGCCTGGTTGACACAGCTGACTTCGTTTTATAAATCCCCGCTCACACTGAAATACGAGCATCTGGACAACACCTGTGATTACATCCTGAAGGTGACCTACAGCGGATTTATGACCGCGCGCAGCGGACCGATGCAGCTGATTGCCAATGATCGGTATGTGCTTACGGAGGGTTTCCGTGTGAGCGTGCCAATCCTGCAGCAGGAGTATCTCGTTCCTCGCGAGGCGATTATAGACGGTCGGCTTCTCCTGTCATGGAGCACAGCTCCAGATCGGGTAGGTCCTTATGCCGCTGAGGTTTGGTTAATGAGAGCAGGGGACCGATCAAAGGATCTTCCGTCTTTACAAGCGGCTCCGCGTTTAGCTGAAATTCAACGTGCTTCATTTAATGGAACGATGGGATAGAGCGATTGCCATGTGCAGAAAAGGAGAGACGCATGATGAAGCAAACAGTATGCAACGGGGTACAAGTGATCGATATTTCCGATGTCAGCATTTATGCGACGAAATCTATGTCAGGTAGAGGAATGACCGCTGTAAATATTATGGTCGAGGAAATTGAAAAACGAACAGGAATTCGAATCCCCGTGCTGGAAACGCCACCTGCAGATTCTCGACCGCTGATTACCGTTACATATGTAAACCATGAAGTCGATAAAGCGCCTGGTAGGGAAGGATTCAGCATATCCACGGATCAAAAGGGCAGGTTTACGATTACGGTAGAAGGCGCTGATGAGAGAGGTGTTCTGTATGGCGTAGGGAAACTGCTCCGATTGATGTACCTAACAGAAGCCAGTATTAAGGCTCCTTCTACGATCAGACTCTCTGAAACACCGCATTTCCCTTTGAGAGGGCATCAGCTTGGATACAGACCCAAAACCAATGCGTATGACGCTTGGACACCTGAAATTTATTCCCAGTACATCCGAGAGCTTGCCCTGTTTGGTGCCAACAGTATTGAAATTATGCCGCCGATCACGGATGACGATCGAACTGGACCGCTGATGAAATATGATCCTCTCTTTATGATGCAGCATGTATCGGAAGTATGCGACGCTATGGACTTGGATGTCTGGATTTGGTATCCAAATATGGGTTCTGAAGATAATTGGTATCCGGCTTCTGGCAGTGATGAGGAGTTTATGAAGCCCGAGTACCTGAAGCTGCAATTGGCAGAGCGTGATGAGATTTTTGGTTCAATGAAAAGAGTGGATCATGTCTTTGTGCCAGGCGGAGATCCAGGTGCATTAAGCGCGCAGGATTTATTCGATTTTATGGCGATGCAAGCCGAGGTGCTGCATAAACATCATCCCCACGCCAAGTTGTGGGTTTCCCCGCAGGCCTTTAATCCGACGGATGAGTGGCTGAATACTTTTTTTGAGAATGTTCGTAAAGAACCGGAATGGCTCTCCGGGGTTGTCTTTGGCCCGTGGGAAAAACATTCCTTGCCTGAGCTTAGAAAGCTTGTTCCTGAACGTATAGCCATCAGGAGCTATCCTGATATTACTCACAGCCTGAGCTGCCAATATCCTGTAGCCAACTGGGATACGGCGTTTGCGATGACGCTTTCCAGAGAATGCATTAACCCGAGGCCTGTAGCTCAAAAGCACATTCATAACTCAACGAAGAACGATGGGATTGTCGGCTCCTTAAGTTACTCCGAGGGCATCAACGATGACGTGAATAAATTTGTGTGGAGCGGTCAAGATTGGTGCCCGGATACGCCTGTGCTCGATACGTTAAAAGAGTACGCCCGGTTCTTTATCGGTCCGGAATTTGAACATGGGGTTAGTCAAGGCTTGCTAGCACTGGAGCGTAATTTCGAGGGGCCTGTGGCGACCAGTCACCAAATTCCTGTCACATTAAAGCAATGGATGGCCATTGAAGCGGTGGCAGACGACAAGGTTAGGAACAATTACCGATTCGAGCAGGGCTTACTGAGAGCGAACTACGATGCTTATATTCAAAGAAGATGGATGCATGAAACTGAGCTTGAGTGTAAGGCCATGGAAGTTTTGGCTCAAGCCGTTGAACTAGGCACATTAAAAGCCATGGAGCTTGCGGAACAAATACTGGATAAGAAAGTTACCGAACCTGTATGCATGGATATTAAATTGAAGTGCGACGAGCTGGCCGACCGGCTGTTCGAACATATCGGAGCGCAGCTAACCGTGGAGAAGCATAAAGCCATCGGAGTGATCCGTGGCGCGTTTATGGATGGCATCGATCTGCCGCTGAACGATATGGCGTTCCTTAAAAATTCATTTGCTATCATCAGACAAATGCCAGATGAACAAGAGCGATTATCCGCTCTTAACGACAGCATTATTAACCGAACCGATCCCGGAATAGGCGGCTTTTACGATAGTTTTGCGCTCAATCACTCTTTATCGAGAGTTGAATTTGCTCATTCGTGGGCCGACGATCCAGGCTTCTTGAGCACCGTGCTGCTGAGGCATAATCCAGCTCTTTTGCAAGCAGTATTGACTACCTCATCGACTACCACCTATACAAGGGTATGCAGAGAAGCACTGCATCGCATTTTACCAGGGTTAACCTGCCCGCCATTAGCATGGGTCACTTATCTGAATGCCTATTATTCAGCACCGATCAAGGTGACTTACGATGATCTGGATCGACACGCATCCTATGTCATTAAGGTGATGGGGCTTTGGGGTGGTCGCGTTCGGATGCTCGTAAATGGGAAGTATGTCGACGATGTGCAAGTGAAGTATCGAGGCTTGTTGGATGAGTATTTGGTTACCCCGGATATGATATCAGCTGGAAAAATGGAGATCGTCTGGGTCAATGAAGAATCGGGCGTAGGTCCATACATTAATGAGCTATGGGTCATGAAACATGAGGGACAAAAACCATGAGGAAGGATCAACGATATGAAACCGAAAGTACTCATAACCAGAAAAGTACCTGAGAATGCTCTTGCTGTTTTGCAGGAAGCCTATGAGCTGATCGTGTGGCCAAGGGAAGATGAACCAGCGCCAAGAGCTTTTCTCGAAGAACATATCGTGGAGGCGGAAGGCCTCTACTGTCTGATTACCGACAAAATCGATCAATCCCTAATGGCTCTTGCCTCAAAACTAAAGGTGATCAGCACGATGGCAGTTGGCTATAACCATATCGATATTGCCGAAGCCAATCGGCGGGGGATTATGGTGACGAATACGCCGGAGGTTCTGACTGAAACGACAGCGGATTTAGCGTTCGGGCTTCTGCTTGCCACGGCTCGTCGTCTTGTGGAAGCCTCCGATGTATTGCGAAAAGGTGAGTGGAAGACGTGGTCTCCCATGCTTCTCACCGGACAAGAAGTGTATGGCGCCACGCTAGGTATTATCGGTATGGGGCGGATCGGTGAAGCGGTCGCCCGACGCGCACGTGGCTTTGATATGAAGGTGCTGTACCATAACCGTAATAGGAAGCCTGAGGCGGAACAGATCTACGGGCTCGAATATGCGGAACTGAACCGATTGCTTGAAGTTTCTGATTTTCTGCTGCTGCTGATGCCGTATACGCCAGAGACGGCGAACATGATCCGCATGGAGCAGCTACAGCGGATGAAAAAGAGTGCCGTTCTCATCAACGTTGCGCGAGGCGGTATCGTGAACGAGGCTGACCTGTACGTGGCTTTGCGCGATGGAACGATCTGGGCGGCGGGTCTCGATGTGTTCAAAGAGGAGCCCGTCCAGACGAACCATCCGTTGCTTACGCTGCCGAACGTGGTCACGCTGCCGCATATCGGCAGCGCCAGCATCACTACACGGATGAAGATGGCATTCATTGCAGCGGAGAATCTGCTGCAGGGTCTGGAGGGGCAGCGCCCCAAATTTCTGGTAAATGCGGAAGCTTGGAAATAATCATGAAGCCCGGAACTTGCCTCTCGGCAAGCCTGGGCTTCGTTTATTTTTCAGGCTGTATCATTTCTCCCTAGAATACAGGCGGAATAAGGCTTTTTGCATCATAGCGGAGAAATGAATCATGATCCAAATAGCGGAAAAACGGTACTTTCACGCCAATTTGGCTATTCAAATGCTCAAAAATGGTGTGCTATGATCCTCGTGTAAGGCAAGCCAATTACATGGGGGGATTTATTCGAAGAAATCAAAAGAGAAAATTATGGTGATTCACTGATTGTTCTGTAAACGTATTCACAGGCAAGGATACAGGCAACAAAGGGTACTTTTTATTCACAATTTGAAAGGACGTGACCCACTTTGAAGAAGATGAAACGTTTAAGCCTCGTATTGTCTCTAAGTTTAGCTTTTAGTGTGTTTGGATCTGTAGTTGCGGATGCAACAGGTGCAGGAGCAGCCCCACAAGGCATTACTCATTCTAAAATGATGCCATTCGACACCATTGCTAATCACGGCTCAACGATGGTGGAACTGCCGGATGGCACAATATTCTCTGTATGGTTTAGTGGAGCCGGAGAAAGAGATGGGAATCAAACTAAACTACTCGGTGCTCGTTCTAATGATGGTGGGCTAACTTGGACACAACCATTTGTCGTTTATGATACATGGGATTTCCCTGATAACAACCCGGTTCTTTTTGTAGATAGCCAAGCAAGACTATGGTTGTTCTACGGTGTCATTTACAATGGACAATGGGTCTCTACGCAAACTAAGTTTATGTACGCTGATCCAGGCAGCTATGAGTATGCGGCTCGCAATGGCGGAAATCCGAAATGGCACTTCCCACAGCCATTGTACACCAATGTTGGGGACGGCATGGTTGGCAAAGGTTCGTTCTCCAATGGAACGTGGAACTATAGTATCAAAGGTTCTGAAATTAAGTATGTACTGCCAAGTGCAGTAAGTTCTACAGTAACTGACGCAACATATCTTGACCCTTCCAAGTATGTATCCGTAACTTCGAAATTTAATCCAAGTGATACACGTTACATTACAGATAGCTTTGTTGTTTCGATGAGAAATAAGTACGATCAGTACATTTCATATTTGAATGCCGCAAAACCTTACGACGATGTATATGCGGGTAGAACAGATGAAGTCATCAATTTGCTTACCACGGGAGTCTTTACGCCGAATGGTAGTGGTGGTTATTCCAAATATGAGCCGCCAGCTATTAAAAATTCAATAGAGCGCGCTGCTGGTGCGGATAATAACACTGCTGCTTTTGGGGCCATGTACCGCAGACTTGGATGGCAAACGAAAAATAAACCAATTGAAGTATCACTTGGAAATGGCAAAACCAGATTAATTTTACCGTTATATTCTGATTCGTTATCAAATTCAGTTTGCGCGTATACCGACGATCGTGGTATCACTTGGAAATTTAGTGACGCCATTGTTGGATCAGGTACCATTCAAGGCTCGCTGATTGAAAAGGCTGATGGTACGATTCGCGGTTACTTTAGAAGCGGAAAGTTAGATGGCAGAAACGGTCGCATGGCATGGCATACGACATATTCGGAGTCAACCGATAAGGGAGCAACGTGGAGTGTTCCGAAAGTCGACCCATATTTGAAAAACGATGGCGGCTTTGAACTTTCCAAGCTTCCAAATGGAGACTGGCTGCTAGCTACAAATCAAGAAACCTCACGCGGCGTAGTCAAGCCTCAACAAGACGGAAATAGAAGCTCTTTCACGTTATTGCTTTCTTCCGATGAAGGAAAGTCTTGGAAGCAAGTCATGATTAAAGATGGTATGAATAATGGCGAGACCTATGAATATCCATCAGTCGTCGTTGATCATAATGGGAACGCGTTGTTTAACTACACTTATAAACAACCTGGTCTCGCTTCGATTGGCTTCTCTAAAATCGCGAGCAGCGAGATTGAGACGTTATTAAATTCTGTTACGACAGCAACTTATGGCGCTTTAGTTACACCATCTATTGACAGTGTTACAAATTTGCCGACAATTGGATTGCAAGTTGGAGCAACTACGCCTATCAACTTCAACCTAACGATTGACGGACAATCGTCAGTTGCTGCAGTGAATTCACTTATTTTGACTTCTGACGCGCCTGCTGTAGCTACAATTAATACTACGACTGGGGTTGTGACTGCCGTTAAAGCAGGAACTGCAATGATTACTGCTGTAAGCATTAAATACGGAACCATTTATAAGTTCATCATTGAAGTTAAATAAGTTACCCAATGAAAGGAGTAATGTAGATGAAAAGGAATTTCAAGTTACTAACTACACTGACTGTTTTTGCAGCGATCTCTGTAACAAGTATTGTGCCAGCTGCCTTGGCTGCTCCTACGGGAACATTTAACTATACGGATAAAGCTGTTAGCATTTTCAATCCAGTTAAGGATAACGGTGCTACAGGAGACCACGTACACGGCTCCAGCATTGTAGAATTGCCAAGCGGTGAGTTGTTGTGTGTATGGTTTCAGGGAAATGGCGAACGAGATGCGACTACAACACGTATTATGGGAGCCCGTTCAGCGGACGGTGGAAAAACGTGGAATACACCAATTGTAATGACCGATGCCCAAGATATTGCTGATATCAATCCTGTCGTCTACGTGGATTCCGGCGACCGTCTCTGGTTTTTCTGGTATCCTGTATTGGCGGGCAAATGGGAATCCTCCCAACCTAGGTATGCATATGCCGAAAAAGGCAGCTACGAGTTTGAAAATATTGGAAACACCGCACCTAACTGGACATTTTCTGAAAATGTTAATATTAAAATTGGTAAAAATATTGGCGGTGTAGTTAACCCAGATAGTCCGGACGACTATATAAGTATTTCGTACGATGAAAGAGCTGGGCAAACAAAACCTTCTTGGGCCTCAGCACCTATTGTAGGGCGCCCAGAGTTGGCAAAAAGTTTCGTGAAAACACTGAAAGCCAAGCTTGATGAGCAAAAAACGTATTTGTTCAAGCCAGTTGCAGTAGGCGGAGCTGGTATGAGCCGTAAAGCGAATGAACCTAGTTTTGATGGACTAGTTTCACAGACTATGCAGCTCATTGGCGGCGACCCAACTAAATATCTGTACGCTCCGACCGTAGCGGACGTCATTTATCAAGATCGTTCAGGTTACCCGTATGCCCGTCGTTTCGGCTGGCAAACCAAAGATAAGCCGTATGAGGTAGCTCTTGGTAACGGTAAAGTTCGTTTGATTCTGCCCTTGTATTCAGATGCAGTAGAAATAAGCATTATGGCATTTACAGAGTACGATCCTTCCCAACCACTTGCGGATAACTCGGTTCGTTGGGAAATGAGCGAGCCAATTGTCGGGGTAGCCAACATTCAGGCCACGATGGCTCAAAAGAAAGACGGCACGATTGTTGCTTATATGCGTGATAACGGTCCAAGACCTTATCGTGTGGTGGCTTCCGAGTCCAAGGACAAGGGATTAACATGGTCCACGGTCAAGGACGTACCTGAACTGCAGGATCCAGGCGTAGGGCACGACCTTCTGCAGCTTAAGACCGGTAATTGGGCATTTGTTCACGTAGATACGGAATCGGGCCGGAACACGTTGGCTGTCGCCCTTTCGGACGATGAAGGGAAAACGTGGAAATACAGAAGACATCTTTCCCTGGATACAAGAAGCAGTACGGGAAGCTACCATTACCCTGCTATCACTGAAGCAGATAATGGGGATATCCTAATCAGTTTCAGCCGCTTCTACTCGTCGCTTGATAAGGACGCCAATAATCAATCCTTGTCCAACTATAAAAATGTTGCCTTCTCCAGAATTACCGAGGACTGGATTAAGCAAGGTGATAGTGTAAACATTGTCAGAGAATATGAAAGCATCGATCGTGAAATTGCAGTTCCTGCATCATTCAATATCAGTACGGCATCCGATAGTGAGATTAAAGCCCTGTTCCCATCTACAATTAAAGCATATACCTCCTACAAATCGGGTGCAGCGAACGGTGTGCTACCTTCAGTTGATTTGCCGGTAAATTGGGATATTGCAGCTATTAAAACGAATTACAAACTTAATTCTTTAATTACCAACATTACCGGCGTTGTTGATGAGACAAAGCTTCCGCAGGGTGTAACTAGTGATATGCTGCCGAGCTCCAAAGTACCATTGAGAGCATATCTCTATAATGATTCAAGTGCTGTGGCCTTGACTGGTCCTAGCTCTGTAACAACTGCTGGAAGCGTAGACCTGCAATTCGGTGTAAAAGGTGTTCAAAACGTAGCTGCTCAAGATGTTGTTATCAACTACGATGCGACGAAGTTTACTTTTGGCAGTGCAACTTCCTTAGATGGAATCTCAACGGTTGAAGCTTCAAATGATGCAACAACAGGCACATTGCATATGGTTGTCGTTCACCCAGGTGCGACAAATGCACTGAATGGCGATCATCCAGCACTTATTAAAGTGAACTTTATGCCAGTTGCGAACGCAACAGGAGTTGGTAGCTTTAGCGTACAAAAAGATATCCTTTCGGATGGAAACGGTATTAAAACGAATGCTGCTGTAACAGGAGCAACAGTATCTGTTGCGATCAGTAATGCGACTGCTTTAACGACAGCGATTTCTGCTGCTCAGGCTAAACTTGCGAATGCGAGAGCAGGGACTGCAAACGGTCAATATCCGGCTAGGGTAATCGATGCACTCCAAACAGCATTGACCGCTGCTCAAGGGGTCGCAGCTAATTCGGGCGCGACACAAACGCAACTGGACAACGCAGCCGCAGCTCTCAATACGGCAATTGTTGTATTTGATGGATTCGTCATTACAAGTCAAACAGGTGACCTGAACAGTGACAACGTAATTGATATCAGTGATATTGGTATTATTGCAGGTCACTATGGATTTAAATCCACAGACAGTGGATGGATAGCAACATGGGATCTTGACGGTAACGGTGAAGTAGGGCTTTACGAACTAGCCTTTGTAGTTAGACGTTTGTTAAACCGCTAATTATTCATGAAAGAAAGGTGGAGGGCGAGTTATTGTCCTCCTCCTAATTCCCTAGAAAGAAGGTGTCTTCGTGAAACGTGTTATGATTCTAAGTTTGACGCTCATCTGTTGTATCATTTTGTCCTTCCAAAGCACACCCGTACAGGCTAGTGAGCTAGCAGCATTCCATTTGACAACAAATGTGGACCAAATAAGCGTAAATGAGAGTTTTGCGATAACCGTACAGGCGAGCGGTGTACAAGATGTTTCTGCATACGATGTCACGCTGGAATGGGATCCTTCTTTTATTGAACCAGTAGGAGTACCTCAGAATAAGTTGTCTGGACAAGGGATACCTGTCAATAAAACAGAGAGCAATCAAATGATTTGTGCATTTGCGCTCAAGAGTGACCAACCTGCTGTTAACGGTAATCCGAAACTTTGTACGTTCGTATTTAAGGGTAAATCTGTTGGTCAAGCGAACGTGAAATTAGCTTCCGTGAAACTGTTGGATTCAAATTTGCGTGAAACGCAATATGTACCTAACAAATCGATCCAACTTGCCGTAACTAATAATAATGGAAATCCAACGAATCCAACGAATCCAACAAATCCAACAAATCCAACAAATCCAACGGATCCGTTGGAACCAGGCATTGTAACCATTGTTGCAACACCCGACATTCATGGCACTACGACAGCAAATATTCCATCAGATACCTTTGATAAAGCGATTCAATCTGCTGAAAATGACATAGTAACGTTGAAAGTAGAAGGAGCCGAGGCATCGAAACAAGTCGTTGTCCAATTTTCTTCCCAACAGCTTCGAGATGCGAAAGACGCGGGTATTGATAAAATCGAAATTAATACAGGTATAGCAACCGTTACGATTTTCCCTGAGTCATTGGCAGAAACAGGTTCCAAATCAGGTAATGTTGAGCTTACTGTATCTAGAGTTGAGGCTGCTACATTGTCGGATGCTGTGAAGAAGTCTATTGGAAATCACAACGTATATGACTTCAAACTGACTGTCGATGGCCAGACTATTAGCAAATTCGGAAATGGCCGTCCAATCGTTGCTATTCCATATACGTTGCTGCCAGGTGAATCACCACATCAAGTTGTTATCTACTACTTGTCTAACGATGGTAAATTAGAAATTGTCAAAAACGGGAAGTACAATGCAGTGACGGGCATGGTTGAATTTAAGCCAGCGCATTTTAGCCAATATGCAGCAGTAGATATGAAGTCTATGTTTATCGATTTAGGCACTGTACCATGGGCAAAAGATGACATTGAAGGACTTGAAGCACGCCAAATCGTTTCAGGCATCAGCGAAGGCCAATTTAGCCCTCAAAGCGAAGTCACAAGAGCTGAATTTATTCAAATGCTCATGGGAGCACTGGATCTACTCAATGACCAAGCCAAGAGTACATTTAGCGATGTAGAGCGGGGAGCTTGGTATGAGCAAGCCGTATCCAGTGCGCAACAACTTGGCATCGTTAACGGCAAAGAAGATGGCAGCTATGGCATTAACGAGAAAATCAGCCGTCAAGATATGGCCGTTATGATCTACCGTATTGCCCAAAAGTCGGGCACGAACTTGCCGAATACTGCGAGTTCTCAGGCATTTACAGATCAATCGAGAATCGCAGAGTATGCGAAAGATGCGGTAACAGAACTTCGTCAAGCTGGAATCGTAACTGGAATGGAAGACGGCAGCTTTGCACCAAGCGATTATACAACTCGCGCGCAAGCAGCTGTGATGATTTATCGCATTTTCAATTTGGCAAGATGATTCAGTTGATCGATTCAGATCCTGCTTCGCTTGATGTACGATAAGTGATGTTAAAACCCGCTAATGAAGCGGGTTTTTCTATGTGCACCATACTTGGAGATAAACTAGTTAGAGAAAGTTGGCTTATCGTGATTTTTTATCGTCCATTATGACATTTTGCATCATAGCGGAGAAATGAATCATGCTCCAAATAGCGGAGAAACGGTGCTTTAAACGCCATTTCGGATATTCAAATGCTCAAAAATGGTGTGCTATGATCCTCGTGTAAACAATCCAATTACATGGGAGGATTTATTCGATGAAATCAAAAAAGGGGATTATGGCAGTAACTGGTTCATTATTAGTGCTATCAAGTGTGCTTAGCGGTTGTGGAAGCAGTTCAACGACTTCAACGAATAATTCGGCGGCACCGGCAACGACTGCTGGAGCTGCAAGCACGCCTGTATCTGCTGAACCACTATCGTTGACTTGGATGAGGTACGAACATGCTTCGCAAGCAATCGTAGCCAATTCCAAAGCTGTACAGGAAATTGCCAAGCGTAAGAATGTGAAACTAAATCTTCAAAGTGTTCCACAAAGTAACTACGATGATAAAAAGAAAACGTTGATCGCCACAAATACACTGCCTGATGTAATGCTAGTCAAACAGGATGATATTCAGAATTTTGCAGACACAGGCGCATTCCTTGACTTGACTCCTTATCTGGATAAAATGCCAAATCTGAAGAAAGTCATTTCCCAGCAGCCTGAGATCAACAAAAACAAAATTGACGGTAAGCTGTATGGTTTCCCGCTTGTAGCGAATTGGCAAGGCGTTGGCGGCCAGCTTTCGATGATCCGTACGGACGTGCTTGATAAGCTAGGTTTGAAAAAGCCAACTACGTATGATGAATTGTATACAGTGATGAAGAAAATGAAAGAAGCGAATCCGGAATCCTATCCGTTTACGGCACGTGCTGCAAATGGACTTACAGGAACAGAAAATCTAATCAATCCAATTTCCTTCGCATTTGGCAGCGGATACACAACCTTTAATGGAACGAAAGTATACTACGAGCCGAAAGATAAACAATACAAATTCGGTCCGGCAATGCCAGAGTTTAAAAATGCGATCACATTCTTGAATAAACTCTACAAAGATAAGCTTCTTGATCCGGATTATGCGACAGCTACATCTCAAATTTGGCAAGAAAAGCTAAACTCAGGAAAATCCTTCTACTTCCAAGATAATAATGGTTTCGCAAGCACGTTTAATATTAATCTGCAGAAGAAGGATCCGAATGCAAAGTTCGATATGTTGGATACGATGACATCGCCGAGCGGTGCAAAGCGTAACCTGATCTATGCACTTGGCCACTTGTCGGAATCGTATGTCATTAATGCAAAAGTTAAGAATCCTGAACAAGTTGCTCAATTCATGGATTGGTTCTACTCCCCAGAAGGAATTGAAGTGACAAACTTCGGTATCAAAGGCGAAGATTTCACTGGCGAAAATGGAACTTACAAATTGACTGACGCTGTAGTTAACAAGTATAAGGACAGACAACCAAGCGCGATTTATGCCCTGCAATCGGAGTATGGCACGGGCTATCTGGGACTTGCGCTGAACAATGACGATCATTCTGGATTACCATTTAATTCCAAAGAATGGTTGGATTGGAACACGAAAGCATCTAAAGCTTTGGATGCAGGCGAAAATGTTCAATTCGTTAACGACCCTCCATTTACAAAAGAAGAGCGCGAGAAGCTGAAACAAATCCGTACACAGCTTGACGCTCACTTGGCTCAAAACATGGATAAATTTATTGTGACAGACGGTGCACTTAATGATTGGGATAACTTCGTTAAGCAACTCAAAGCAAAAGGTGCAGATGATATCGTCAAAATTTACAACGATGCCTTAGCCCGCGTGAAGTAACATTCGAAGTTCATGCAGTGAGAGGGCAGGTTGCTAAGACACACAGGGCAGCCTGTCCCTTTATTTTCCAGAGAGGAGTGGAGATATTTGAATCCAGTTGTTGAGATTAAGAAAAATACACCCGTTGTTGAGATTAAAAAAAATATCCGCAAGAGCATGCCTCTGTATCTCATGTTTCTATTACCGTTTGCCTATTTTATTATTTTTCACTATGCACCAATGGTAGGGAATTTGATGGCATTTGAAGACTATTCGATCGTCAAGGGTTTCTTTCATAGCCCGTGGGCTGGGACGAAGTATTTCCGCCAATTTCTGACGGATCCGTATTTTTGGCAAGTGGTTCGCAATACAGTACTCATTAACGTGTATTCACTCATTTTTTATTTCCCATCTTCTCTCGTGTTTGCTTTATTGCTAAACGAGCTGCAACAAAAGTTTTTCAAAAGGTTTATTCAAAGCGTCACGTATGTTCCGCACTTTCTGTCTACCGTTGTCGTCGTAGGTATGCTGGTTAACTTTCTCTCCATTGATGGGCTCATTAATGAAGTGATTAAGGCTTTTGGCGGAGAAGCGAAGACATTCATGTCCATGCCGCAGTGGTTTCGAACCATATATGTCGGATCTGAAGTTTGGCAAAATTTAGGATGGAACTCCATTATTTATTTGGCAGCATTGACCGCTATCGATCCGCAGCTGTATGAGGCGGCGACGATGGATGGGGCCAATCGTTGGCGTAAATTGCTTCACATCACATTGCCTGGGATTTCAACCGTCGTCACGATTATGCTGCTTTTGACGGTGGGCAAAATGCTTTCGGTCGGATTTGAGAAAATTTTATTGTTGTACAGTGGTCCGACGTATGAAACCGCAGATGTGATTCAAACCTTTGTTTATCGTCGAGGGTTGATCGACAGCGACTTTAGCTTTGCAGCGGCTGTAGGTATTTTCCAATCTGTACTGGCCTTTGCGCTTGTTGTATCAGCGAATCAAATTGCCAAGAAAATAAATGGATCAAGATTGTTCTAGCGGAGGGGATTAAGATGCAAAGTCGTAAGTTTTCTTATTTCGATACAATGAACATCATTTTTATGCTGGCTATGATCTTTATTACCCTGTATCCGCTTTATTATATGGGAATCATTTCGATTAGCTCTGGGTCATCGGCTAGCAGTGGTGAAGTATTTTGGCGACCTATCGATATTAATTTTAAAGCCTATAGTGTCATTCTTAATGATCCTGCCATTATAAGGTCTTACGCAAATACCTTTTTTTATACGGCCGCTGGTGTTGTAGTTAATTTGGCGATGACGGCTCTTTGCGCCTATCCTTTGTCACGTAAACATATGTATGGGCGCTCATTTCTTGCTTTGTTTGTTGTGTTCACCATGTTCTTCGACGGGGGTCTCATCCCGCGTTATATGGTGGTTCATGCGTTAGGCATGGTTAATACGGTTTGGGCCATATTAATTCCGACTGCGATCAATGTGTTCAATATGATTCTGATGAGAACATTTTTTGAAGATATTCCAGAAGCACTGCACGAGTCTGCGATTATGGACGGCGCTGGAGAATTTCGCGTTTTCATGAAAATTGTGCTGCCACTTTCGTTGCCTGTCATGGCTACGATGTTCCTTTTTTACGCGGTAGCTCACTGGAATAGCTTTTTCCCTGCACTCATTTACTTAAATGAGAAGGAACTGTATCCGCTGCAAATCATTTTACGTAATATCGTCATTTCGGGAGATATGGCTTCACAATCCGCACAGCTTGGCGCAGCAGAAGCGGGGCTGGCTGTCATGACAGAAAATATTAAATACGCTTGTGTTTTCGTTGCCATTTTGCCGGTGCTTGTCATTTACCCGTTTGTACAAAAATATTTTGTGCAAGGAGCCATGCTGGGATCTGTAAAAGGTTAAGTTTCAAATTATTAAAAGGATTGAAAGGTGGATATCATGACTGTTGAAACGAAGCTTCATTTAATCGGAAATGCTCATTTGGATCCGGTCTGGTTATGGCGCTGGCAGGAGGGGTATGCGGAGATCAAAGCGACGTTTCGTTCTGCTTTGGATCGCTTGAATGAGTTCCCTGATTTTGTATTTACATGTGCTTGCGCGGCTTATTACAAATGGGTTGAAGAGAATGCGCCTGAAATGTTTGCCGAAATTAAGCAGCGTGTTGCCGAAGGACGATGGGTCATTACAGGCGGTTGGTGGATACAACCAGACTGCAATTTGCCATCAGGCGAATCATTTGCTAGGCATAGCTTATATGGCCAACGGTATTTTAAGGAGAAATTCGGTGTAATGGCCCAGGTGGGCTACAACGTTGACTCTTTCGGTCACCATGGCATGATGCCACAGCTATTGAAGCAAGGTGGGATGGATTACTACGTCTTCATGCGTCCTGGGGCGCATGAGAAGACATTACCGCACGATTTATTCTGGTGGGAATCGGAAGATGGCAGCCGTGTGATGACATTTAGGCTCGCCGACAGCTACGGCAATTGGGCCAGCAATGGCATGGAAGATAAGATCATAAGCCACAGAAATGTGGCCGTAGCAAGCGGTCATGCCTTCATGTCTTTCTATGGTGTTGGTAATCATGGCGGGGGGCCGACCATTGAGAATATTAAACTCATTCATGAGATCCAAAAGCGACCTGATCTGGACGATATTCAACTAAGTTCTCCTAATCACTATTTTGCAGAAATGATGAAGATGGATCCGAATATTCCTGTGATTAAGGATGAAATGCAGATGCATGCCGTCGGTTGTTACTCCACCCACTCGGAATCCAAGGCCACTAACCGCCGAGTGGAGCACCGGATGCTGACAGCCGAGAAGTTTGCTACCCTTGCTAATTTGACGCTTGGTTTACCGTATCCGCTAGAAGCACTTAACCGAGCATGGGAAAATGTCATGTTCAACCATTTCCATGATATTATGGGCGGCTGCAGTATTAAGGAAGCTTATGAAGATGTTCAAGAATTTTATGGTGAGTCATTAAGCATTGGGGCAAAAGCGATCAACGCTGCGCTTCAAAAGATATCCTGGTCGATTAACACCATGAAACCAGGTGTAACCTCCTTAAGCAAGGAAAAAGATTGGCAGCTTTGGGAGCAAGATGATCTGGGTTCACCTCTTGTGGTGTTTAACCCCTTATCGTGGGAAGTGGAGGCACCAATTGGTATAAACAAGAAGTTGGCTGGCGTGACCGATGCTGCAGGCAATCCCTTGCCAATTCAAACGATCAGGGCATCTCGGACAAATACCAGTGATAAATGGGATACGTTAATTACGGGGCGAATTCCGGCGTTTGGCTATCAAGTGTTTTGGGTATACCGCGATAAAGCTTGCGATGCGATGGAGCCAAAAGGCGCTGCTCGGGCTGAGGGATGCTTCTTAGAAAATAATAAGCTGTTCGTTGAACTTGATCCAGATACCGGATATATCCGACATATCATTGACAAGCTGCATGGTTGTAGAGAAGTGCTTGTCGGAGACGGAGCAGTGCCAATCGTCTTGGATGAGAGCCACAGTGATACTTGGGGACACGGTTTGACACATTATCGTGAGGAATGGGGACGCTTTTGTAACGCAGAGTTGAAAGTGCTTGAAACAGGGCCTATGCGAGCGACAATTAGGGTAATTAGTCATTTCGGAAATTCTGTCCTTAGTCAGGATATTAGCTTATTACATGACAGTTCCGACTTGCATGTCAAGGTAAAGCTGGATTGGAGAGAGCAGCATAAAATGCTGAAGCTAGCCTTTCCTGTCAATGTCGAGCAGCCTCGTGCCGTGTTTGAAATTCCTTACGGGTTTATTGAGCGCCCGACGAATGGGAACGAGGTGCCGGGACAAATGTGGGTGAATGTATCAGGTAATGAATCTAGTACAGCTGAGGGAATTGAACCGTCTGCGGTATTCGGACTATCTCTGGTCAACGACACCAAATATGCTTACGATGTGCTAGACAATGAATTAAGGATGACTGTCGTGCGAAGTCCGATTTATGCAGACCATTTTGGTGAGCGTGATGAACAGTCGGAATATATGGATCAGGGTGTGCAGGAGTTTAACTACCTACTCTCGCCTCATGCAGGTTCCTGGCAGGATAGCGGCGTTGTACGTAAGGCTTACGAATTACATACTCCGCTGCAGCAGGTATGGGAAACGTACCACGAAGGAAATTTACCGCAAGTTTCCGAGGGGATTATGATTTCTGCCGAAAATGTGGTAGCTGTGACCTTTAAACCAGCGGAAGACGGGAATGGCTGGATTTTACGCTGTAATGAAACGTATGGAAGAGAAGTGGAGACAGATCTATACCTACCAGTCTTAAATCGCAGTTGGCGAAGTACCTTTGGCAAGTGTGAAATTAAAACGTTTTTTATACCTGCAGTACAACATGAGAACATCCAAGAAGTGAATTTTGTGGAATTGAAAAATATAGATGAGAGAGTGATGTCAAATGAAGATTAATAACCCTAACGGTGTATGGCCAACGATGATTACCTTGTACAACGAGTCTGGCGAAATTGATTTTGATGCGATGGGACGTATGGTGGAATGGTTTATTCAAAACAAGGTTGATGGCTTATTTGCTGTTTGCCAGTCTAGCGAAATGTTCTTTTTGAGCTTGGAAGAGCGTGTGAAGCTTGCCGCTTTTGTCGTGGAGAAGGCAGCAGGAAGGGTTCCGGTCATCGCTTCGGGGCACATTTCCGACTCGCTTGAAGATCAGGTTCGTGAATTGACAGCGATGTCAGAGACGGGCGTTGAGGCCGTCATCTTGATTTCGAACCGATTGGCAGGAGCAGATGAGTCTGATGACGTGTGGAAGGCTAACGCTCAGAAGCTAATTGAACAGCTGCCGGATCATATTGCGTTTGGTATCTATGAATGTCCATTTCCATATAAGCGTCTATTAACACCATCTGTCTTGAAGTGGTGTGCGGATACCGGAAGATTTTTCTTCTTGAAGGATACTTCTTGCGATGTGGAGATGATCAAAGAAAAGCTGGAAGCGATTAAAGGATCTTCCTTAAAGCTTTACAATGCCAATACAGCAACGCTTCTGGAAACATTGAAGCTTGGCGTTGATGGTTACAGCGGCGTCATGGCTAACTTTCATCCAGACCTGTATGCATGGCTTCTGCATAATTGGGAAAAGCAGCCGGAAGAAGCGCAACGTTTAAGTGATTTACTGAGTGTAGCTTCTTTTATTGAGCGGCAGTTGTATCCGATTAACGCTAAATATTATCAGATGAAGGAAGGCATCAGTTCGAATTATCGCTCGCGCGCGCGGAATCATGATGAGTTTACTGCCACGAATAAAGCGGAAGTCGATCAGTTATACCGTCTTTCCAAGGAGTTATCGAAGCAATTCTCAGCTGTTGCGGCTAAGAATTAACAGAGGAATGAGGAATAGCCATGCTCGCCAAAAGTATTCATTTAGCTGATAAAAAATTAGAAAAACGAATTTCCGAATTGGAGCCATATCGCTATATCGATCATCGACCAATATCTAGTTATCAATTCTGGGAGGATCAAGAAGCAGCCGTAGCGGCTATGCCGCCACAGAATGCGGAGTGGCGTACTATCTCACTTGGTGAACGATGGAGCGGATGGGATTTGACCGCTTGGCTGAGAACCGAGATAACGATTCCCGCGGAATGGAAAGGGAAGAAGGCACTCGGACTGTTCGATTTCGGCAAAACGGGTGCTGGGCACAATTCAGGGTTCGAATCGCTCGTTTTTCTTAACGGAGAGCCGTTTCAAGGTGTCGGAGGTAACCATCCTGAAGTATTTCTTCCAGAGAAGCTGGTCGGGCAGAAGGTTGAGCTGCTGTTTAAAGTTTGGACTGGTTTGAACGGAATGACAGGGGATAAGAGTGAGCTGGAGCATAAAATTCAGGTTTCCACGCTTGCTCTGCTGGAGGAAGAGACGGATGATCTGTATTACACGGCGAGTGCGGTATTACAGACCATTCAATTGCTAAACGATAACAGTTGGGAACAAAAGAGCCTGTTAAGGGCGTTGGACCTAGCTTTTCAACGCATTGATTGGCGCGTTCCCGGAGATGCCAATTTTTATGCCAGTGTCAAAGAAGCAAATGCCAAGTTAAAGGAAGAGCTGTCGGTCATTCCCAAAAACAGTGAAGTGACCGTTCGCTGCATTGGACATACTCACATCGATGTTGCTTGGTTGTGGCGTCTCAAGCACACGAGAGAAAAATCTGCGAGATCGTTCTCCACCGTTTTGCGCTACATGGAACAATATCCTGAATATACGTTTCTGCAGACACAACCGCAGTTATACGATTATTTGGAGAAGGATTATCCCGAACTTTACAGCCAAATCGCCGATCGTATTGGGGAAGGACGCTGGGAAGCAGGCGGTGCCATGTGGCTGGAGTCGGACTGCAACGTACCTTCAGGAGAATCTCTGGTTCGTCAGCTGATGTACGGAATGCGCTTTTTCGAGCAGCGCTATGGAGCCAAATGCGAATATTTGTGGCTTCCCGATGTGTTCGGATACAGCTGGGCTCTTCCGCAAATTTTGCTTAAGGCTGGCTTGCGCTATTTTATGACGACGAAGATTAGTTGGAATGTCTATAACCGATTCCCGCACGATACGTTCTATTGGCAAGGAATTGACGGTAGTCAAATTTTGACGCATTATATCACGACGACCGCTCCGGACGCTGAGCCTGGCACTACTTTTTATACCTATAACGGCCTAGTGACGCCAGAAACGGTAACCAGTGTATGGGAAAACTATCAGGATAAAGAGTTGAACCGTGATATGCTGCTTGCCTTCGGCTATGGAGATGGCGGCGGTGGGCCTACACGGACGATGTTGGAAATACGACGCAGATTAGAACATATGCCAGGATTACCCAAGGTGACGATCGGTCGTGCTGACGAGTATTTCAACCAGCTAGAAGAGACCGTATCGAGTACGGATCGTTATGTCCATAAATGGGATGGAGAGCTTTATCTGGAGCTTCATCGCGGCACCTACACGTCTCAAGCGTACAACAAAAAAATGAACCGACGTATGGAAAATCTATTGCATGACGCGGAAATGATTTCAACTGTCTTAGGCTCACTGGCAGGCTTTGCGCATTATCCACAGACGCAGATCTATGAGAGCTGGAAGATCGTACTGCGCAACCAATTTCATGATATTTTGCCAGGGTCGTCGATTGCGGAAGTGTATGAGGATTGCCGGATCGAGTATGCGGAGGCGGAAGATTTGGCTGCGAGAGCGAAATTAGGAAGCTTACAGGGACTCGCAGGGCTTGTAGGTAACGTGACTTCGCCTAGCTGGATCGTCATGAACACGTTACCGTGGAGCCGCAATGATCTCATTCAACTTCCATGGGAGAAGCGATTCGAAGGTAAGGAATGGTACGACGCAGAAGGTCGCATACTCCAGACACAGATGGTTAAAGATGCCGATCAAGGTAACGTCCTGTTGATTGAAGTAGACCAGATTCCAGCATTCGGGTATACAACGATTCACTGCGATAATGCCACCGAGGCTATGCCTGCGAATGCGAATCAGATTATCGCAACAAGCTGTTCGGCGACAACCCCCTATTATGAAATCGAATGGAACGAGAAAGGGCAATTGACTCGGTTATTCGATAAGCGGGTGGATAGGGATGTGCTCGCACCAGGCGAGATAGGAAACCGATTCGACGTCCATGAGGATAAACCACTTGCCAACGATGCGTGGGATATCGACCTTTTCTACCTAGAAAAGGTTCGGAACATTACAAACTTAACCTCGGTGGAAGTCATCGAGCAGGGTGTTCTACGCACAGTCGTCCGCTTTGCTTGGACCTATGAAAAATCCGAATTGATACAAGACATGGTGCTGTATCCGGACAATCCCAGAATTGATTTTGTTACCCAGGTGAATTGGCAAGAGCGGCAGCAATTGCTTAAGGTGGCGTTTCCGATCGATGTACGAGCTACGGCAGCGACATATGAGATCCAGTTCGGGAACGTAGAACGTCCAACCCATTGGAATACAAGCTGGGACTTTGCCCGCTTTGAAACTTGCGCTCACCGCTGGGTCGACCTATCGGAGCGAGGTTTCGGCGTTAGCTTGTTGAACGATTGCAAATACGGTCATGACGTGAGGGACAATGTGCTGAGGCTAACGTTAATTAAATCGGCGATTAATCCCGATCCGACGGCTGATTTAGGTGAACACCAATTTACGTATTCACTGCTGCCCCATCATGGAGACTGGTTTAAAGCGGGCACAGCGATCGAGGCACACAAGTTGAACATCCCTACATCAGTCTCGGAACTGCCCACAAGAAGCAGCGATTCGCAAGCTCAATTACCTGACTCACTCAGTTTTTTTGCTTGTGATAGCTTGAATGTGATCGTTGATACGCTTAAGAAGGCGGAGGATTCTGACGAGTGGATCGTTCGCTGCTACGAATATGCTGGCCAGCGTGGAGCAGTAGGTTTCAACTCCCACTTTCCAATTGGAAAGGTGGAGGAAGTTAACCTCATGGAGCGCGAGGAGCAAGCAATGGCGCATACAGGCAGCGGCTTTCAAGCCTATTTCAAACCGTATGAATTGAAAACGTTCCGTATTCTTTTGGCTTAGGATATCTATTCAGTCAAAAAATTGAAATAACATGGCTATTCGTATAAACGGTTTGCTTCTAAAAAATGAAGGTCACATAAACTCGCTCTACGTTGTAGGCGGCTTCATGTGGCCTTACTTCGTGCTTAGTCAAGTACCTAATCCCATGCCATCATGCTTTCAGAATGGTAAAAGATAACAATAATTATTAGGGGAGGATTTCCTATAGAATGATCCGAATAGTACATAGAGGGCAATGTTACAAAGTACCTAAGTTGGGATTTCTGAGAAGTGGAGGGTGTAGATTGATTTGAGGGTAGAGATGCTAAGTTGCATCATACATGGGGGGATTAAACTTGAATTGGAAACATCTGAAGCAATCGTTGGATAAGAACAGGCTATTTTTTAAGATTCTGCTTTATTTCACTTCTTTATTAATTCCAATTGTCATTATTGGCATCATCTCTTATTTTAACGCAGATCAACTGATAAAGAAGGATGCCTCAGAGAAGCTTACGGATAACTTGATGGCCTCTTCCAAGACCATTGATATTTATTTAAGTATGGCTCAGGCAACGAATAACAGCTTACTATTGAGTGAGACGATTCAGCAATATTTACGACCGGATTCCTTACTTACGGATGAAGAGAAAATCAAAATGCCATCGATTGTGAGATCTATTGCGGGAAATCGCAATCCAATCAGTCATTTTGTTGATAATATTTTTATTTTTGTGGATGACAAACGCGTGTATCAAAGTGATGGCATCGTTAATTTTGACATTTTCTTTGACAAATTTTATAAATTTGATGAGTATAATAAAGACTTTTGGCGTAAACGTTTACAGCAAAGCAGCTTATTCGAATTATTGAAGCCTACCAAAGTGGTCAACGCTGATATGAATTCTTACCGCGAGGTTATCCCGAGTATTACGACACAATATGTGAATGGGCATTTGGCAACGATGGTGACAACGATATCGATTCCTACCATCATGGCTACATTGCAAAACAACTCGATATTCGCAGCTACACACTATCTTGTACTGGATAAAAACAATCAGATTATTCTGCAAAGCAGTGGGATAGATGAGAAAGCAAAACAGGAAATCATTGCTGGATTTTCTTCGGAGGAGCGAAGTAAAGGGGCGATTCGGATTGGTGAAGAGCAGAACTGGCTAGTTCAAACCACGTCCGATTTTGGGTGGAAGTATGTTTCAATGACCCCTGTGAGTTCATTTAACCAGGAGTCAGCAAGTATTTTTAATTTGATTATCTGGATATGCATTAGCTTACTTATTATTGGCGTCGTTTTTTCTTTTATATTCAGTGTTCGCTTATATAATCCGATCAAAAATATTCGAGATATTTTACAAGAAACTGAAAAAGTAGATGATTGGAACAATGATACACACCACAGCAGCGAACTTCAAAGGATCGGCAATAGCGTCAATCAATTGATACAGCAGCATCGGGATGACAATATTAAAATCAATACGTTTTCCGATGAAATTCTCGAGCAGTTTTTCACGAATTTAATTAAAGGATATCGAGGGGCACAGCCTTATTCTGTTAATCAAATCTTAAATGAAATCGATTTTAACTCAGGGAGTTATTTATGCTGCTGCTTCATGATTCAGTTTAGGGATCGATTTTATTATGAGATTGTGGAAGCAGACCGGTTATTGATTTTAGAAAAGATGAAAAATGTGCTTTGGGGCATTATGAAGAAGTACGTGAATTGTTATTTGACGGAATATGAGCCTTACTTATATGTTTGCATGGTCAATTTGAAGAGTGAGGAAGACCGCGGGCAACTAGACCAAGCGTTAGAGATGATTAAAACGACCTTTGCCTATGATATGATTTATTGCGAATTAATTATTGGTTTAGGAAAAAAATACGATAAAATCGATGATTATTCGAAATCCTATAGTGATGCTATTACAGCCATCGATAAACGGACGGACTCATCCAAGATGGTTATTTTAGATGCGGATCATTTTGTTATCGATCAGAACTACTATTATTCCTTTCTCGATGAGAACAAAATTGTAAACGCTTTGAAATCAGGTGACATGGGTGGGTTGAAAGTAGAGTTGGAGGCCATTATTAGCTTGAATAAAGAAAGGGGAGTCTCCTATCACTTTCTAGGGGCTTTGCTTGTTGAATTCTTTAATACGGGAAATCGCTACATTACGGAAAAACGACTGAGTGTTTATGATTTTCTGGATGCGAACGAACATGCTTTTTTGAGTCGAAAGGAGCTCCTGCCCAGTGAGTTTGATGGCAGATTGAAAGGGATCCTCGAATTTTACGATAAAATTATTGCAAAAACGTTATATAAGCCTGAAAGCAAATCGGGCGCGGTTGTCTCCTTCATCACCGATTATATTGAGAAGCATTATGAAAAGGACTTGTATCTCGAAGTGATTGCGAACGAAATAGGACTGTCCGCCAAGTATGTATCCAGAATGTTTAAAGAGTCAACTGGGACGAATATTTCGGACTATATCAGTCTTATTCGAATTGCCAAAGCGAGAGAATTGTTAGCACATACAGATTTGAAAATTAGTGAAATCGCCGATCAGATTGGCATATTTAGCCGCACAACCTTCCTACGTCTATTCAAAAAGTATGAAGGCATTTCCCCAAATGAGTATCGTAGTAGCCATGGGAACAAGCAAAAATAGGTTGTAATGGACTATTGAAACAAGTGGGAATAATGACTCATCGCGATGAATGTGGAATAACGGTTCATTAAACACTTATTTGGTTCTTTCAAAGAGAGCCCGCTAGCCTATAAAATAAAATTGCCAGAAACAAATCCAGATGATTAAGGAGGAACAACATGGTTATTCAAAAAAAAGGAATAGTAACCGTCTGCTGTTCTTTGGCCTTATTGGGGAGTTTATTGGCAGGTTGCAGCAGCCCAGATAAGCCAAAAGGTACGGCAAGCACATCACCAGTTCCTGCCAAACGCGTAACGCTTTCATGGATGAGATATGAGCATTCTTCGCAAGCGTTAGATGTCAATTCAGTCGTTGTTCAGGAAATTAATAAAAGAAAAAATGTGAAGCTAGAATTACAAAGTGTTCCACAAAGTAATTATGAGGATAAGAAGAAAACGCTAATTGCTACAAACTCTATACCCGATGTGATCATGGTGAATCAAAATGATCTTTCGAACTACGCGGATTTGAATATTTTCCTAGATCTCACACCGTATCTGGATCAAATGCCGAATTTTCGAAAATTGATTCAACAGAAGCCTGAGATTAATAAGACAAAGGTCGATGGCAAGTTATATGGCTTTCCGCTCGCAACCAAATGGAGTCTGCAGTCGGGTCAGCTTCCGATGATACGTGTAGATTTATTGGCAAAGTTAAACTTAAAAACGCCAACGACCTATGAAGAACTCTATCAGGTTCTAAAAAAGCTTAAGGAAGCTTACCCAGACTCTTATCCTTTTACTAGCCGTGCAGCGAATGGGAAAACGGGAACAGAAAATTTGATCAATCCAATTGCATTCGGTTTTGGCAGTGGTTATACCAATATTACGGGTACGAAGGTTTATTATGAGCAAGCCACAAAACAATATAAATTTGGTCCTTTTTCACCTGAATTTAAAGATGCGATTATCTACCTTCATAAGCTCTATAAAGAAAAACTTCTCGATCCGGATTATTCCGTAGCAACTTCTCAAACGTGGGTGGAAAAATTAAGTACGGGGAAGTCTTTCTTTTACCAAGATAACAATGGTTTCGGTGTAAACTTTAACAAAGCACTCCAAGCCAGTGAGCCCAATGCCAAGTTCGAATTGTTACCTGTCATGGCCAGTACAAAAGGGGTTAAACGCAACAACGTATATCAACTTGATCATCTGGGTGAAATGTACGCAATAAGCTCCAAAGTGAAGAATCCTGCAGAAGTTATCAAGTTTATTGACTGGCTGTATGGAGACGAGGGGACCAATCTGACAAGCTTTGGTGTAGAAAACGTTGATTATACACTACCTGGCGGCGAATATAAGATTTCTGATGCGACGCAAGCGAAGTTTAAAGATAAACAAGATCCTTTCCGGGCGATGCAATCTGCACTTGGAACTGGTTACCTTGGCCTAGCACTTCATTCTGACGACCATCCTCTTGTTCCCTCTTCTTCACCGGAACTTATTAAATGGTCTGAAAAGGCCATTAATGATCTTGCTAATGGTATTAATTTCAGAGAAGTCAACGATCCGCCATTTAATAAAGAAGAACGAGAACGTCTTAAACAGCTACGCACACAATTAGATGCGCATTTAACGGTGAATATGGATAGATTCATCATCAATGATGGGGCATTGAATGATTGGGATAGTTTTCTTCAACAATGTAAAGAAAAGGGCGCAACTGAAATTGAAAAGATTTATAATACGGCGCTGGCAAGAGTAAATCAATAGGACTGATGCTAGGTTAACCAAATAAGCCATTTATCCCTTTGTGAAAAAGTACGTTGTTCAAGGTGCTTTCATAGGTTCACGAAGGGGGTGAACGGCGGCACATTGTTGTATACATATTACAAAATTAAACAAACGAGTTTAGGAGATGGTGGGTAATGATGATGAAATCAGGTTTCAAACGCTATGCGATTGGTGTTGATTATGGAACGGAATCTGGCAGGGTGCTCCTCGTAGATATCGACAATGGGGAAGAAATAGCAACGCATGTGACACCTTATCCTCATGGTGTGATCGACGAGCGTTTACCGAATTCCGATAGGTTGTTGGAAGCTAATTGGGCTCTTCAGCACCCAGACGACTATATGGAAGTATTAAGAAAGTCAGTGCCAGCCGTAATAAGAAGCTCAGGCATTGATCCGAAGCAAGTGATCGGAATCGGAATTGATTTTACAGCATGTACGGTTCTTCCAGTTGATGAGAGTGGCGTTCCTTTATGTTATCAAGAGGAGCTTCGTGATGAGCCTCATGCTTATGTCAAGCTGTGGAAACACCATGCAGCGCAGGAAGAAGCAAATCGCATTAATGAGATGGCGGAACGCCTGGATGCTGACTTCTTAAGTCGGTATGGCGGCAAAACATCCTCGGAATGGATGGTGGCCAAGGCGTGGCAGATTCTGAATGAAGCGCCTTCGATTTATGAACAAACGCATCGTTTGATGGAAGCAGCGGATTGGGTTGTTCTGCAGATGACATCGAATGCGATTCGAAGCAGCTGCTGTGCGGGGTATAAAGCATTTTGGCACAAAACAGAGGGCTATCCGTCAACGGATTTCTTTAGCGCCTTGGATCCAAGGCTTGAAACATTCGTGGAAACCAAATTGCAGGGAGACATTACTTTGCTTGGCTCTAAAGCGGGTGAACTGACCGCCGAAGCAGCTGCGATGATGGGGCTTCACCCTGGAACAGCGGTAGCTGTTGGCATCATTGACGCACATGCGGGTGTTGCTGGTGCAGGGGCCGTGCACGCTGGTCAAATGGTCATGGCCATGGGCACCTCATTGTGTCACATGCTGCTGAGTGATAAGGAAATACATGCGGAAGGCATTTGCGGAGTCGTAGAAGATGGGATTATTCCTGGCTTATATGGCTATGAAGCGGGCCAACCAGCCGTCGGCGATTTATTCGGTTGGTTTGTTGAGCAGGGTGTGCCGGGCTATGTGAAGGACGAAGCTGCGAACGAAGGCATCAGCGTACATGCTTATTTAGAGAAACTGGCAAGAGAGTTGCAACCTGGACAGACAGGTTTACTAGCATTGGATTGGTGGAACGGCAATCGTTCGGTGCTCGTCGACGCGGATTTGAGTGGATTGATCGTTGGTATGTCCTTGCAGACGAAGCCTGAAGACATATATCGTTGCCTTCTGGAAGCTGCTGCCTTTGGTACCCGAAAGATTATTGAAACGTTTGAGCAAGCTGGTGTTAAAGTGAGCGAACTGATAGCTTGCGGTGGTCTGCCTCAACGTAATCAACTGCTCATGCAAATATTTGCTGACGTGACCCGCCGTGAGATCAAGGTAGCCGATTCAACGCAAACTTCAGCGCTCGGTGCAGCTGTTTTTGGTGCAGTTGCGGCAGGTACGGAACGAGGCGGTTACGCGAGTATTGTGGAAGCGGCGTCTCGCATGACCCGTGTTCGTCAAGAAAGCTATAAGCCAATCCATGAACATAGCGAAGTTTATGATGACATATACCTTGCATATAACGATCTACATGAGTTATTCGGCCGGGGGGGCTGTGATGTCATGAAAGCATTGAAGCGGATTCAGCTAAGGCAGGACGTATCATCAAGGAAATAGGTTACCTTTGTAAAATAGGAGGCACTGTTGAATGAATGCTATTTTGAGTCTAATGACAACTCGCTATCCAGAATTAATGGATTGTGTGCCGGATATCGAATTGGGATATGAGCTTTTATATAATGCCTTTCATCAGAATGGCAAGCTGCTATTATGTGGAAATGGTGGAAGTGCGGCAGATTGCGAGCATGTTGTTGGCGAATTGATGAAGGGATTTATGTCCAAACGGCCATTGTCTGCATCGGTTAGCTCTCAATTTGAGCGTGAATTCCCGGGAGAGGGAGTTGCTCTTGCCGAGAGGCTTCAAGGCGCGCTGCCGGCGATTTCACTCATTAGTCATTCAGCGTTGATTAGCGCTTATGCGAATGATGTTGCTCCAGACATGATTTTTGCTCAGCAAGTGTATGGCTATGGACGTCCAGGCGATGTATTAATTGCTTTTAGTACATCAGGCAATTCTCTGAATGTACTCCGAGCTTTGCAGGTTGCCAGGGTGCAAGGGTTGAAAACGATTGGTTTGACTGGTTGTAGTGGAGGTAAAATGAAGTCGCTTTGCGATGTAACCATCTGTGTGCCTTGGGAAAAAACACCAGATATCCAAGAGAGGCATCTGCCGATCTATCATGCCTTATGCAGTATGCTAGAGGAGGCGTTCTTTCCCTCATGACTATACTGGCAGCGGTCGATATTGGTGGAACCAAATGTGCGGTAAGTTTGGGGGCTGTGGAACAAGATCGCGTCGTTATTTTGGAAAAAATGAGCTTCCCGACGCCATCTAAGCCGAAAGTGGCCATGGATGATATCACAGCAGCCCTGGAGACTGTACTATCTAGGCATTCTGAGAAGACACCTGCGGCGCTCGGCATCAGCTGCGGAGGTCCATTAAACAGCCAGGCTGGACTCATTCTTTCGCCTCCGAATCTGCCTGGCTGGGATAAAATTGACGTGATCACTCCATTACGCGCGCGTTTCGGTATCCCGGTCGGCTTACAGAATGATGCGAATGCTTGTGCGTTAGCCGAGTGGCGTTTTGGCGCCGGGAAAGGCTGTCGAAACATGATTTTTCTTACCTTCGGTACAGGTATGGGGGCAGGCCTTATTCTCAATGGGCAGCTATATAGCGGAACGAATGACATGGCCGGTGAGGTAGGGCATGTTCGTTTAGCAGCTGAAGGGCCATTGGGATATGGCAAGGAGGGCTCATTTGAAGGTTTCTGCAGCGGCGGAGGTATCGCGAAGCTCGCGCAAACGATGACGATAAAAGCTATTCAAGCAGGTAAGGCTCCTTCCTTCTGTAAGAGTATGAACGACTTGGCCGGCTTAACTGCTGAGTCGGTAGGCAAGGCTGCGCAAGAAGGGGATCCTTTGGCGCTGCAAATATATAATCTGGTAGGTCGACGGTTAGGACAGGGACTTGCTATGTTGGTAGATATACTCAATCCGGAAAGAATTGTAATCGGTAGTATCTATGGGAGGCAGCAAGCGTTGCTTGAGCCCATTGTCATGAACACTTTGCGACAAGAAGCCTTACCTTGGTCCCTCAATGTATGTGAGATTGTACCTGCTGGATTGGGTGAGCAAGTTGGCGATTACGCTGGGTTATCTGTTGCTATGGAAATGATTTCTAAGTAGCAAGATCGTAGTGTTAAATGTACTCAGAAGTTCTATGAACCCATTACTTTCAGCTTCCGGTAGGTGCTGGGGGATTGACCGAATGCTTTCTTAAATAGCTTGGAAAAGTGAAACTCATCATAAAAATGCAGCTTGGCTGCAATTTCTTTCAACGATAAGCTAGTGGTTTCGAGAGTAACTCTCGCAGCCGCTAGCTTTAGTTTTATTAGATAATCGGTTGGAGACAAGCCTGTCACTGCACGGAACCGGGTGAAAAAGGTCGTACGCGACCAGCCGCTTAGCTGGAGCAGGTCCTCAATGCGAATTTGTTTGTCCAAATTTCGATGGATATAGATGAGGATTTGGTTGAGCTCGGTGTGATGAGAAAGGGCAACCAAGGAATGTTCTCTAGTTAACAGGAGTAAAATTTCTTGTAATAAAATGTTTGACGCATATTCGTAGCCATGGGGCTGAGCAATTAAGCCGTCAATCATCCGTTCGCACAATTGCATGACTTCTGCCATTTTGCCGGTAGAGATAACTTCCATTACTGGAAGCTGTAGATAACGGGTCATGTTTAGTTGGCTAAAATCTAGAAAATAAAACTTCCAATCGTTATTAAGACATTTGTACATGGTAGGAATGCCGTCTTCCACGAAGAAAAAGGTGTTTTTCTCCAGCTCATACGTATGATTAGCAAGTGTAATGCTACCTTTCCCATCATAAGTAAGGAATAAACATGGGATTTTGAAGCCCTCTCGATTCAATACTTCATAGCTATTATCGACATTAACCTTCCAGATGGAGTGAAATACAGGGAGAGGAACGTCTCTCTTCTCTAACTCATAGGGAATGTTGATAGAGGTCATGGTGTTCTCCTTCGCTTCGTTCTTCGGTATTGTACGATTATACATGAAATGATAACGCTAATCCATGGTTGAACTCATCTATGCACCCTATACTTAGAGTATAAGTAAGTAAGAAACTACTTAGGAGTGTGGATGAAGATGATGTTGAAAGTCGGCAACCGTGAATTAGAGATGCATGGAGAGCATTTAGAGGAGCTTAGAAGCTCTAATGATATTTTTCATGATATTGCAGCATTGCGTGAGCGAATGGAGGAGGATGGGTACTTACTCATTCGCGGATTTCATAATCGGGACAAGGTTTTGGAGGCTCGTACGAGTATTTTGGAAAAAATGGCTCAGATGGGCAAGCTAAATCGCGACACTCAGCTTGAGGATGGTATGATGGCTGATGGCAGCAAAACCATTTTCTTTGGGGGAACGAATGAAGATTTGCCTGCACTCTTGAATGTCTTGAATGGCGATCATATTATGCGCTTCTTTGATGAATTTCTTGGTGACAAATCGTTAACCTACCATTACAAATGGCTGAGAGCCGTTGGGAAAGGTGATTTCACAGGGGCGCACTATGATATCGTTTACATGGGGAGAGGAACTCATAACGTGTATACGGTATGGTCCCCGCTGGGAGATGTTTCTTATGAAATGGGAGGTCTAGCCATCTGCCTTGGCTCACACCGTTTCGAGAAATTGAAGGCGTCCTATGGCTCCAAGGATGCTGATCGTGATGGGGTTAATCACTATACGGATGATCCGCTGTTCATTACGGAGAAGTTTGGCGGTAAGTGGGCAACAACGGAATTTCAGGCAGGGGATGTGCTCATCTTTGGCATGTTCTTGATGCATTGTTCCCTTGAAAATACGACGAACCAGTACCGGATTAGTGTAGATGCGAGGTATCAGTCTGCGAATGAGAAGGTAGATGAAAGATGGAGCGGGAAAAAGCCGAAGGGCCATTCTAAATAAGGGGAATGCAGCAATGGAGATTCGATTAATCAAATCGTTGTGGGGAATGGAATCTTTTACCTACAAAGATGCTTTAGGCGCAATCGCTGCTGCCGGATATGACGGTGTGGAAGGTCCCGTTCCATCGGCGGAGCATAGCGAGGAATTCACGGCGCTCTTGCAAGCGTACAAGCTCTCGTATATTGCACTCATTTCGACATCTGGTGAACATGAGGAAGCTTTTACAGCTGGCGTGAAAGCTGCGGCCGCGCTGCAGCCGGAGTTAATTATTTCACATAGTGCGCGAGATTGCATGGATGTGGAAAGGCAATTGAAATTTTTTGAGCATGCGGTTGCGGTTGAAAATAAGTACGGGATTCCTGTCGGACATGAGACGCACCGGCATCGCGCGATGTTTACGCCGTGGACGACCGCGAAATTATTGACAGCCCTCCCTGATTTGAAACTCACAGCCGACTTTAGTCATTGGTGCTGTGTGTGTGAATCACTGCTTGAAGATCAGAATGAGCACCTGCAGCTGGCTATGGAGAGAACGATCCACATTCATGCCCGTGTCGGCTATGCCCAAGGCCCTCAAGTCCCACATCCCGGGGCACCTGAGTATGCCCGAGAATTGCAAGCACACGAGTCCTGGTGGAAGCAAATTGTAGCAACACGCGCAAGAAAAGGATTCGCCTATACGACGATCACACCGGAGTTCGGTCCACCAGGCTATATGCCGACCATCCCTTTTACGAATGAGCCTGTGAGTGATTTATGGGAGACGTGTCTATGGATGGCTAATCGGATGCGTGAAACATGCAGGTGACGAAATCGAAAAAGAATGGCTCCTCTCATGAGGCAGACCATTCTTTTTCTGCTATACATCCTCATTTCAATTTCTTCTATATGAAACAGGTCTAATCCCATTATGGTTGGAGTTTTCATGTAGTTTTTGAATACTGCGGAACATAAATAATCATGTGGACAACCAAAAAGATCATGAAATTATTGCACAGAAGTAGCTATAATTTTCTTGAAGATGGCATTGCTTTTGCGATGCACTAAGTTGAAAACGTTTGCAGAAATTGTCGTTTTATAGGAGAGGATGAGTGAGGATGAAACGAAAAATAATCCTAGCTACCGTAGTCTGCAATCTTTGTTTGGCTTCGGTTTGGCCTGCTTCAGCATTCGCGGAGAATGCTTCCCAATTTGAAATGAAGACATCAGATCTAGAATCGACCGGCGAATTTGTCATTACTTTGAAAGGGGATCATATTCAGGATTTGTATGCGTATGAGGCCAAATTCAGTTTTGATGCAAGCAAGCTAGAAGTCGTTAAAGCAGAGACGAAAATTGAAGGATTCTCCGTCTCGCCAATTACCAAAGGGAATGAGCTTACCATCGCGCATACCAAAGTTGGCAAGGTAGATGGCGAGAAGGGGAACTTAGATATCGGCACAATCACCTTCCGAGCTAAGAAAGCGGGGGTAACGAACATTAAATGGACCACTTTAAAAATTGTAGATCACAATTTAAAAAGTCAAAGCTTTACTCGAAATGACGCTGCGGATTTCACCAAAATCTTCAGTGATCTTGCAGGGCATTGGGCCAAGACAGATGTTATGCAGTTGGTTAATAAAGGTATCGTAGAGGGAATGGATGACGATCGATTTGCTCCGGATATAAGCGTGACTAGGGCGCAATTTGCGACCCTGCTAGCTAAAGCATTAGATCTGAAAGATGCTGATGGGGGAACGTTGCCATTCAACGATGTAGCAGCTGGCAGCTGGTATGAAGGGACAGTGAAGAAGGCCTTCTCAGCGGGACTCATTAATGGGGTATCTGCGACGGCTTTTGCTCCTGAGACCAACATTACACGTGAGGAAATGACAGCGATGCTGATCAGAGCTAAGGCATATACAAGCGGAACGAAAGTGGAGGATATGAAGATGGACGAATCGATCCATTTTGGAGATGATGACGCAGTGAGTGACTGGGCAGCAGCCTTTGTCAAGCTTGCAGTCGGAGCAAAACTCATGGATGGGAGAACGACTACAGACTTTGCGCCACTAGCACCTGCAAGCCGAGCCGAAGCGGTTGTTGTTCTGAAGCGACTTTTGGCTGGGGGAGAGTAAGGGGGATGCTCTGCCGGACTGTTGGGTAGAAAGGGAGATATTGTCGGTCAACCAATTAAAGGACATCGCCCTAAATAGACCGAATGTATGTTTACGAAGTCTTATTTCGTATTTGAAATTACGGGGTGAAGGTCTTGAAGTTATTTGCTAAACCATGGTCATTTTCAGTGACTCTCCATATTTTATTAATTGTTATGGTTGTTTTTCCGATTGTGACCATCAGCACCATGATTCTTCAAGTATACAAACGCGATTTACTGCAGCAAACAACGGAGCGAACCTTGCAAACCCTTCATGCTGTCACCTATTCCGCTCAGCAGGAGATCAGTAAAATCGAATACGCTGCAGCTGCAGTCGGTGTGGATCGAGATGTTTTATCAACAGCAACATCTTTGCATCAAGCTGATGAAAGCAACCGATTCAAGTATATCAACGAGCTGACACTTGCCCTGAGCAGATACACCTACTCGATGTCCAGCCAGCTGCTGGCGATCCATTTCTTCTATAAAGATGGAGGCGTGTATTCGTTTAAGCAGAACTTGACCAAGGATGAGCAGGAGCTGCGTTCAGAATCGTGGTATCAGAGCTTACTTAAGCAAAAAGATAATGTGCAGTTTCTTAGTTTGCAGGAAACGCTCTTATATGGTGTGAGGGAGCCATTAGCCGTGGCAGCTGCGATTGCACCCAGCGACTACCATACGCTAAGTAATGTCGAAATGATTTATTTTTCACTAAATGAGGAAGCGTTTGATAAAATCTTAAGACAGCAGCCCAACGACGATTCCACCTATGTCATTGTCAGCAAGGAAGGTCAAGTTGTCACAGCCAGCTACAATTGGGATCAATCGAGCTTAACGCCGGCAAAACTAGAGCAAATTAGAGGTGCGCGTGAAGGGCATTTTATCGATCAAGTGAGTGGTCGTCAGATGCTAGTCACCTATGCGAGCGTTGGAGATACAGGCTGGAAGGCTGTTCAAGAGATACCATACAGTAAGGTTACGGCCAATTATGTGCGTATTTTTAAGTTCGTCCTATTCGCAACAATCGCCGTTATCGTAGTATTTCTGCTGATTTCCTTTTATTTAGTTCACAGTTTAACAAGGCCTATTCATGTACTAGTCCGTAAAATGTCCCTTGTAATGGAGGGGGAGCTAAACGCTAAGATCGGGACCTCTAGAATTGCGGAAATGGCAGCGCTAGGCAAAACGTTCAATCATATGCTTGATCAAATTAAGCTGCTTCTACGGCAGCGAGAGGAACAAGAGCAAGCGAAGCGGAAAGCAGAGTTTGCTGCCTTGCAGTCGCAAATCAATCCGCACTTTCTCATTAATACATTAAATGCCATCAAGTTAATGGCGCTGATCAGTAAAGTGGACAACATCCGTAACATGACCAATGCCCTGATGCGACTCGTCTCCTCCGCATTTAATCGTGGCGGTGTACTTATCCGTTTTTCCGATGAAATCGCTAATTTAAAGCATTATCTCTACATCATGGAGATTCGTTACGGCAATAAATTTGAAGTGGAATGGGACATCGATCCGCAGGCAGAATCAAAGTATTTACTTAAGCTGCTGCTTCAACCGATTTTGGAAAATAGCATCGTTCACGGTATGGCTGGCAAAGAAACACGTGGGAAAATCGTTATTCAAGCACGCATACATGAAGGCAGTCTGCATATTGTGATCTCCGATAATGGCGAGGGGATGACAGAAGAGCAGCTCGAGGAGTTCCGTACAAGGCGCAGTCCGCATACGTTTACGGGCATGGGCGTTGCCAATGTCCATCACCGGATCCAGCTGCACCATGGCGAGGATTACGGCATTATTTTAACTGTGAATGAGCCAAAGGGAACGAAAGTGTCGATGAAAATCCCGATCATTCATCGTGATCAGGAAGAAGAGCGGCCGCTTCGGTTGGAAGCTTAAATCAGATCAAAAAAGATCAACTTCATAGCCGAAAAGATCATTTGGATGCGTTTTCATCCCGTGTATGATAAAGACAGGTTAAACAACCAACCGAATCAAGAAACATTCATTGGAGGGGTTTCAAGAATGGGAAAAACAAAATTGATAAGCACAGCATTAGTAGGCGGACTTGTTATGCTGAGTGCACTGACAGGCTGCGCCAAGGATACGGCTTCACCTGCAGCAGCTTCAGTCAAACCAGCTGAAAGCAAAGCGGCGGTAGCGACGCCTAAACCAGCAGAACCAGTGAAGTTGAAGCTTGCGATGTGGGATGCCAAAGGTGATCTCAAATTCTGGACAGACAAAGTTAAGGAATACACGAAGCTGAAGCCGAACGTAACCGTTGATATTGAGATGGTACCGGACAACGGCGGTCAATACTTGAAGGTACGATTAGCTGCGAATGATTTGCCTGATCTGTTCTACCTCAAGCCTGCACATATGCAAATTTACAAGCAATCCCTTCTGCCACTCGATGATTTAGCAGGCGCTAAGAATAATAAGTTTCCAGCGAAAATTGATGGAAAAACATTAGGCGCACCGCTCGTTTCTTTCTCGGAATTTGTCTACTTCCACCCAAGTATCTTCAAAGAGTTGAACTTGGAAGTACCGAAAACAATGCCTGAGTTTCTCTCAACAATGGATAAAATTAAAACGAATGGTAAATATACGCCAATTGCCATCGGCGGCAAGGAAGACTGGACATTCTATCCGTTCATGGAGTTCGGCCCTCACATTCTGTCTGGGGATGAGAACTACTTAGCGAATTTGGCTAAGACGCCGGAGCCTTTCGGAGAAGGCAGTACATTTGATAAAGCTGGGAAAATCATCAAAGAAATGTCGACGAAGAAGTTGGCAGGACCTGATGCCCTATCCATATCTTTCGATCAGTCCACACAGTTATTTGAGTCCAAAAAAGCGGCAATGATTGCAGCGGGTCAATGGTACTACGGAGACTACGCGACTAAAGTAAAAACGGATGAAGATCTTGGCGTATTCCCTCTTCCTTTCCGCACGACAGAAAGCGAGCCACTGACATCCATGACCGTATCCGATATGAATATCGGGATTAACAAAAACAGTAAAAATGTAGAAGAGGCGAAAGCATTCTTCGACTGGATGTTCAGTAAAGATGTGTACCAATCCTTCATTAATATGGCGCAACAGTTCTCCACGATCAATGGTGTGAGTACGGATCTTCCTTTCTTTAACAAATGGACAGAAAAGTATCCGTTTAAACCATTTATCTACTCAGCAACAGATGAAGGCTTTGCCAAAGTAAGCGGTGCAGCACAATTTGATTTCAAAAAAGCTGCCCAGGAAATTTACTCTGGTAAACCGATTGAGACATTAGAGAAAGAACTGAACAACAAGTGGAAGAAAGCGGTTGAATCGAACAAATAGGTAAAGAAATAGAGGGTACTATCTAAGCGATTGGAATAGTGCCCTCTCTTGTATACAGGAGTGATTACATGAATTATCGTATGCAGCAGAAAGTCGTCATCGTTTCGTTTTTATTCGTACCTGTTGCTCTCTTACTTTTGTTTCTCATCTATCCGACTTTGCAATTGTTTCGTTACAGCTTTACGAGCTGGGATGGTTATAGCCCTAGTTTTAAGTACATTGGCTTTAACAATTATAAGCAAATGCTGTTTGATTTCCCTGAAGCTTGGCATGCCATTCGAAACAATGTCACTTATTTCATTTTGCATGCCATTGCCATCCCGCTGGAAATCATCATGGCTGTACTCTTAACAAGAGCACTACGGGGGAGCGCGTTTTTCCGCTTCTCGGTGTTAATGCCTTACATTATTAATGGTATCGCGGTGGCTTATATGTTCAGCTACATTTATAATCCGATCAATGGTCCGTTGAATGAGCTTTTGAAAGCGATGGGGCTCGAATCTTGGATTCAAAGCTGGCTGAGTGATGCGAAGATTGTAAATTATTCCTTGGTCGTTGTTTCTTTATGGCGTTACAGCGGCGTGCATATCGTGTTGTTTTTAGCTGGACTGCAATCGATTCCGAAAGACCTTTATGAAGCGGCAGAAATTGATGGGGCGAACTTTTGGCAGCAGCAAAGGTATGTAACGCTCCCAGGTATCCGACGCGTGATCGAAATCATTTTATTCATGAATGTATCTGGAGCCCTTCTGCAGTATGACATTCCGCTTGTTATGACGAACGGCGGTCCAGGCAGCGCAAGCAGCACATTTGGACTCTTTTCACTCCAAACGGCGTTTACTTACAACAATTACGGTCTGGCCTCAGCGATGGCAGTTATTCTCTTGCTCATGATCATCATTTTTTCATCGTTGCAAGCATGGATCGTGAAAGACAGGAGCGGGGCTTAGCATGGAACGAACACTAACACTTGAACAAATGAGAAAGCAACCGCTGCCCAGCCGTACGCGATCAATGAGCAATCAGCGTGTAGCTGCTAATATCGTGTATTATGTGCTTTTTACACTCATGGTTATCCTGATTTTCGTACCCATTTTACTCGTTGTATTTGGTTCATTTAAAACGAATTTGGAACTTGCCGAAACGTCGCCGTTTTCGCTTCCGAAGAGCTTTCTTCATATCGATAATTACGTGAGTGCTTTGAAAGAAGGCAACATGATTCGCGGGCTTGGTAACTCGATCCTGCTTGTGGTATTGAGTATGCTAGGAAATATGCTGCTTGGGACGATGACCGCTTTTGTGCTCAATCGGTTTCAGTTCCGAATGAAAAAGTGGATTCTTCTCCTTTTTATGATGGCGATGATCATTCCAGCTTACACGACAGAAATTGCTCGCTTTCAACTCCTGCATACACTTGGCGTTTATAATACGCTCGGGGCACCGCTTCTTATTTATATTGGTACTGATATTATGCAGATTTACATTTACATGCAATTTCTCGAAAAGATCTCGATACAGCTTGACGAGAGTGCTATGCTGGATGGAGCTTCATATGTTCGAATCTTCCGTTCGATCATTTTCCCTCTGCTGCTGCCTGCAACGGCAACACTGGCAATTTTAAAAAGTGTGACGATCATGAATGATATTTTCGTTCAGCAGTTATATATGCCTAATAAGAAGTTGGCGACGTTGGCGACTTCACTGACTTCGTTCGTGAGTACGCGCAGTTCGGATTTGTCTATGCTCTGTGCAGGTATTATTATCGTTTTATTGCCGAGTGCCATCTTCTACATCGTTTTTCAGCGATATATTTTTAAAGGACTTATGGATGGAGCGGTGAAAGGATAAGTACAAAGGAATTAACTTCACGGATGGGGGATGAACAGGTTGTTTAAGCTGATGATTGTCGACGATGAACCGCTTGTTCGTCTAGCTCTTCAACATATGATCGACTGGGAGAGCATGGGCATCCAGGCAGTCGTTGAAGCTGGCGATGGCATGGAAGCTCTGGCTATTCTGGAGCAGCACGGCGATATCGATCTTATGCTGCTTGATATTGAGATGCCGAGACTAAACGGTATTGAGCTGCTGCGAGCATATCCGGCAATTGTACAGAAGCGAAGACCTGTCGCCATCATGCTGAGTGCCTACAGCGAGTATAGCTATGTCAGAGAAGCCTTTTTGCTTGGCGCGATTGATTTCATTGTGAAGTCGGATATGGATGAGGAACACCTGGTTCCTGTTGTCTTGAAGGCAGTCAATGAACTTCGAACGCGGGAGACGTCAACGCCTGTTGTCGAACACACGAATGAAGAGATCGATAGGAAAAGTGAAACTCTTCGGCAGCTCATATCCATCAATCCCCAGCAGGATGAATCAACTTATGCCGCTGCTGGGGCTGGTATCTCGGAGTGGCTCGAAGAATCGAATCAGCTGGTTGCCGTGATAACGATTTCGCAAGGCTCATCTGAGGTATCAAGGACGGGGAGAAGCTTAAAAGATGGTCAGACTCAGCGGTTTATCATGCAGTCCGTGCAAACCGTTCTGGATGCCATGTCAATGAAACATCTTTTATATGGGAAGAGCCAGTCGGAATACGTGCTATTCTGTTCGTTCGCCGAATTTCGAAGTGAAAGTATGATTCGAGAAAAAGTACAGGCTGCCTTCTCTATGATTCAAACGCGACTAAACCAATATGTCAATGTGTCCATATCGATTGGCATTAGCGATCTAGCTAGCGGCATGAAACATTGGTACCGCTTGTATCAGCAAGCAGTCCATTTGGCCTCCATGAGTTATTTTGCCGGATTTAATAAGGTGTTCTATCCTGAAAGCTGTATGGAGCTTGGGAAATACAGTGCTGATAGTGGAATTGAGCATGCCCGTAAGCTCCAGGTTACGCTGAAAACAACGGGAGCAGGTATTGCGCAGCTGCTAGAACAAAGTAACGCCCAGTTATGGTCCAAGGAGTTTGAGCAGATGGAGTTGCTGCTAGGGCAAACATGGGGCTGGAGACCGCAAGATGTCCACGCCGCATTTGAGGATTTGCTTTGGGAGCTTGGGGGGCTGCTGTATCGAAAAGGAATTCGTTGGGATGACCTCGACGAAGAGCTCCAGCATCCTTTTGAATACATGAAGAGTTTGGAGACACTGGATGAAACGAAAGCCTGGCTGCATCGCATATGCAGTCAGTTATATCAACACATTCACGGAAAGACAACGGAGGCTAACTATAGCGGTGTCGTCACACTGGCCAAGCAATTTCTGGATCTCCATTATACGGAGGACGTCAACCTCACGTTGATCAGCGAAATGGTTGGCGTTAGCGAAGGCTATTTAAGTAAGCAATTTACCAAAGAGGTCGGTTGTAATTTCATCCAATATTTAACGAATTTACGCATTGAGGAATCTAAACGGTTAATGAAAAAGAAGGGGAATAAAATTACGTATATCGCTGAAACGGTTGGGTATTTGAATGTAGAGCATTTCAGCAGAATGTTCAAGAAAACGACAGGTTACAGCCCGAAACTGTATCGGGAGAGTTTGCTGAACGGGTAGCGGTAATTTGATGATAAAAGTGTATTTTCGAAAGAGGATACACTTGATTCGTTATGTCTACAATGATACATGTCGTATCATGTCGAGTGTTGTCGCATGTTGCAAGACCACTTTTGGGGTCCAGAGAGGGTGAATGTTTTGCGCAAGTTACTGAAATTAACCATTAAAAAGAAATCTATTATGAGTCTCCTGATGGCTGCATGTATATCTACTGGATTTACTGGTATATCTACCGTTTTTCCCTTTGAAACCGCACATGCGGCATCTACCGTTACTTACTCAGGCTCTGCGGGGTCTCCAGCGCACAACCTTGCATTATGGTATCGACAACCGGCAACAGATTGGGAAACACAAGCGCTGCCGATTGGTAACGGGTTCATGGGTGGCATGGTGTTTGGCGGCGTTGATCAAGAGCATATTCAGTTTAACGAGAAGACACTCTGGACGGGTGGCCCAAGGTCGAAAGCTGGAGGGGGAAGAGACGGCAACAGAGATGGGGCTGCAGACCATTTAGCGGATGTGCGTCAGAAGCTGGCCAGTGGCGATGTAGCCGGTGCAAGTGCCATTGCGGAGCAATACTTGACAGGAACATTAAACGATTATCCGCAATTTGGCAATTATCAAAATTTCGGCGATATTTACTTTGATTTCGCACTTCCAGCATCAGTGAATATTACCGACTATCGGCGCGAGCTTGATCTGGAGGATGGTATTGCGCGAGTGACCTACAAACAGAATGGTATCACGTATACACGCGAATATTTTATGAGCTATCCAGATAACGTGATGGTTATGAGACTTACTAGCAGTCAACCGAATCAAATGAATTTGGATATCAGGGTCACAAGTCCGCAGACGACGCCTTCTATCGTGGCTAATGGCAGTACACTGACCTTGAGCGGCAAGCTGGCTGACAATGATATGGCATATGAATCACAGTTCCGTGTCCAAACCGATGAGGGATCGGTGACGGCTGGCAGCGGTAAGCTGACGGTAGCTGGTGCTAGCTCTATCACCATTCTCATGTCGGCAGCAACAGATTATGCCAATCATTATCCGGATTATATAGGAACGGATCCACACGTAACCGTGAATGACCGACTGACAGCAGCTTCTGCCAAGAGTTTTGAGACGCTGCGTGCACGCCATCTAGCGGACTATCAAAATCTGTTTAAGCGAGTATCCCTGAATCTGAATGATCAGGTTGCTACGATTCCGACAGACCAGCTCCTGACAAGTTATAAAAGTACGCGCAACAGTGCATTAGAGTCCCTCTATTTCCAATATGGCCGCTACTTGCTCATTGCTTCATCACGTGAAGGCTCACTGCCAGCCAATTTACAAGGGGTTTGGAATAACTCGAAGACACCGCCATGGGGCGCGGATTACCATACGAACATCAATCTTGAAATGAATTATTGGCCTTCGGAAGTGACGAATTTAAGTGAAACGGCCATTCCGTATGTGGATTTTATTGATTCGTTGCGGGCACCAGGGCGAGTCACAGCTCAAAAACATCATGGTGTAACGGGTTCTGGTTGGACGATCCATACGTTTACTAGTATTTTTGGCTATACGGCACCGGGTTGGGACATTAGTAATTGGGGTTGGCAACCAGCCGCTGGCGCATTCCTCTCTCAGCAGCTTTGGGAGAAATATTTGTTCACTGGCGATACGGACTATTTAAGAAATAAGCTGTATCCCATTATGAAAGAAGCGGCTGAGTTTTGGACAAAAACGCTTGTTACGGATACAGATGGGACTTTAGTATCTACGCCAGGTGTTTCGCCTGAACACGGTTCATTAAGCATTGGGGATTCCTATGATCAAGAGCTTGTTTGGCAATTATTCACCAATTGCATTGAAGCAAGCCAAATGCTCGGTATCGATGCTCAATTCCGCAACGAACTCCTAGATAAACGCAGCAAGCTCTCGATGCCGAAAATCGGGAAATACGGGCAAGTACAGGAATGGAAGGAAGATATTGATGATCCGAACGACCAGCATCGCCACATCTCGCATTTGGTGGGGTTATATCCTGGCAACTTAATCAATAAAGTAACAACGCCCGACCTGTTCAATGCGGCGAGAGTAACCCTTACACAGCGTGGTGATGAAGCAGAGGGGTGGAGCAGAGCGAACAAACTGAACATGTGGGCTCGCATGCTCGATGGCGACCATGCCGAGAAGATTCTCCAAGGACAGCTTGACGTGAGTACTTATTCGAATTTATTCAATATAGGTCCACCATTTCAGATTGACGGCAACTTCGGCGGCACATCCGGGATTGCAGAGATGCTTTTGCAAAGTCATACAGGCACGATTGATTTGTTGCCTGCGCTTCCTTCGACCTGGCCGAAAGGTGATGTGGAGGGCTTGAAGGCCAGAGGCGATTTTGAAGTGGATATGAGTTGGAATGGGACTATCTTGAAGAGTGCAACAATCACTTCTTTAGAAGGCAATGTGGCAAAAGTAAAGGAGAAAACGTTCACTCATACGGGTCAATTTCAAGTGGTGAAGACGGCTGACGCTACGCCAGTGAGCTACACACGTAGTGGCGATACTATCACCTTTAATACCGAAGCGGGTCAATCTTATACGATTACATCCAGTGTCACACCACCGCCACTTCCACCAACTCAAGTGCAATCACTGGCACATACGGCTACTACGGTGGATTTGCAGTGGACGGCACCTACTAGTGGAGCAGCGGTTACAGGCTATGTGGTGGACGTTTACCAAGGTTCGACGAAAACGCGAAGTATCAATGTGCCAGCTGCAAACACAAGCCTGCAGGTAACAGGGTTAAACGAGAAGCAGCTATACCGCTTCGTGGTTTGGTCCAAAGATGCCGAAGGCACACTTTCTCCGACTAGTAATGAAACAACTGCATTTACCTTTGTAGGGGATGCTTATCAGCAAAATTTTGATAACGGTGTTGTCGGCGGGTGGAAGAAATCTTCAACGACGGGAAGCGCCACATTCACCGTGGAAAATAATGCGTTGAAAGTAGTTGCTAATCCAGTAGCGATCATGGTCGACGATAATTCACCGTTGTACAAAGATGCTGACTTGGCCATGAAGCTGAAAATTCAAACAGGAACGGGGAGAGTTGGGCTGCTCTTCCGCTATACGGACGTGAACAATTATGCCGGTGTGCTATATGATGGCAAATGGCTATGGTATTACGTGAAAGACGGAGTAGAACACTATGGTGAACTAGCACCCATAACGCTTACGAATGGCCAAACGTATGACGTGAAAGCGAGTTTTGTTGATTCCACTATTAAACTATGGATCGACGGTCAACAGGTTGGCTCTATAACCGTAGCTGATTTTTTAAATACACCTGGGAAAATAGGGCTGAGAACATGGTTTGATAACAAAGTCTTGTACATCGATGATGTGAATTATATCAACACAAGACCGATTGCTGTTCAACCCGTACAGAAAATCAAGGTTGACGACCGTGATCCTGCCATTGTGTACACAGGGGTGTGGAACACTTATAACGACAGCGCTGATTATAGCGGTACGGAGAAGTACAGCAGTACGGCTGGCGCTTCTGCTGAGTTTACATTTACCGGCACCTCGATTGATTTTATCAGCATGAAGCAAACGAATCTGGGGATAATCGATGTGTATTTGGATGGCGTATTAGCACAGGCAGATATCGATGGCTATGCAACCTCGACGACTAAACAAGTTGTCCTGTTTAGTCAAAGTGGGTTAGAGAGGGGAACACACACGATTAAGGTTGTCGTGAAAGGAACGAAAAATGCTGCCTCCAGCAGTGCAATTGGCGCCATCGATGCTTTTGCGTATACGCCGGCAACGAATACGCTTCAATCGATTGCGTTAACAAATATTCCAGCAGCGATGCAAGTCGGAGACACGGTCAGTTCGGTCGTCTATGCGACATATGGTGAGAACGATGTTTCACTTGTAACCGAGGGTGTAACGTATGAGAGCAGTAACCCGCAGGTGGCTTCTATCGACAGCACGGGCATGCTCCATGCTTTAAGCCCAGGGCAAGCGACCATCACTGCGGCATGGGGAGGAAAGCAGGCAACACAAGATGTGACTGTATCAGCTGTAGTTCCAAGTGAACCGACAGCATCCTTAACTGGACCGGCATTTATTACGTCTGGTGCTAATTTTACCGTGCAATATGCGTTGACGCCCATGCAGAATGTGTATGCACAGGATCTAACCATTACGTATAACCCGGATCAATTGGCCTTCCTTTCGGTGCAGTCTCTTTATCCTAATCTGATTATCGTGAATAAATCAGAGCAACCGGGCAAGGTTAGGCTGCTTTTAGCAAGCACGACCGGAGATGCTGCGAATGTGAATAGCGGTTTGCTGATCATACAATGGCAGGCTAAAACCATCGCGCAATCCGCAGCGCTCACACTTGCCGACGTAAAGGTAGCGAACGGCAGCGGAGTTGAATCACATGTCAATGGCAGCTCGCTCAGCGTTCAAATCAGATCTGTTTCAGGCGATTTGAATGTAGACGGCAAATTCTCCATTGGTGACTTAGCAATTGTGGCCTCCGCATATGGCAAAACGTCAGCAGACGCAGATTGGAATCAATACAAGCTGGCTGATATCGACAATGACAACGATGTAGACATTGATGACCTTGCATGGGTAGCATCCAAGATTTTGGAATAACACGTAATTCCTCAAACGATGCCCCGAAAGAAACGCGATTGATAGTTAGCTTTCGGGTCATCGCAAACAATAAGCAGGAGGTTATGAGATGAGGTCAATTAGGCGTAAATTAAGCGTTATTCTTTCAACAACACTCTTAGCTACAAGCGTACTTCCATTACCAGGTGTGTTACAGATGTTTGGTAATGCTACAGCATTGGCAGCGAGTGGTCAGAGTACGACGTACACGAATGATTTTGAAAGTGGAACAGAAGTAAACCTTTCTGATAAAGGGGCAGTAACGTCCGATACAGCAGTAAGTGCAAGGGCTACCTACTCTGGAATGAATGGTCAATTTTTGGCTGCGAAGAACCCGAATGGCGGCAATGAAATCTTTTATTTTAACGATATGCCTGATGTGGCTAATGGGACATTCGAAGCTAAAATAAACATAGATGGAGGAGCTTCTGAACAGTTTGGATTCATCGCAAGATATAAGGATCCAACGCATTATGCTATGGTTTCCCGTGATGGGAATGGTTGGATATGGGATGGGTTTAATGGGGGAAGTGAGGTTTGGGGGTCTTATCTGAACAAGACAATCAAACTGGATCCTGGCAAAACCTATACATTCAAAATGACCTTCAGCGGGGATACGTATGAAGTATATCTCGACGGAGCACTTGTTTACACATCGAACTCTGGTGGTGCGCTACCGCTTGCGGGAGGTAAGGTAGGCTTTCGATCTTACTACGCTGCAAAGACATTAAATATCGATGATGTGAAAGTAACGGATAGCGATAAGGGGAATGCGGTCGTCTACACAAGAAATTTTACAGATGACGCAACGCCGGGCTTACAAATGGGGGCTGCGACAGCCGTTGTTCCTACGTATTCGTTCAAAACGCCTTTACAAGGCTTTAATGGAAAGGTTGCACAAATAACGACAACAAATGGCGGAAGCCAAGTCGTTGACAGCAAATCGCCATTAGCCATTAATGGAACTTACAGCACGAAGCTGCAGTTAAATGGTAATTACAGCTCTGCAGGACTGTTGTTCCGATATGTCGATGAGAGCAACTGGAGTTCAGTTAGAACCGATAGTGCTGGTAACTGGACGTTAGTAGGTAAAAAAGACGGTGCAGATGTTTCGTATAACTTAACGAGTACGCCTCAACCTTTAAGTTCAGATGCCGTACACAATGTGAGTGTTGCGTATGAAGGCGATACCTATACCCTTTCAGTGGACGGTACTGAGATTTATACGGGTACACAAGTAGGTATGTCCGTTATGAATGGCAGCCAAGGGTATACCGCAAGCTCAACAGGAACTTTAACAACGTATATGGATGATATGCAGGTCACGTACAAAGAAGGTGACGTCTATACACCGCCGAAACCAACGACGTACATTCGAAATTATACCGATGGCCTAACTGGCACTTGGAATAAAATCGATGGATCGGCCTACTCTCCGACGCCAACGATCGCGAGTAATCATTTGAACATCTCCAATCTATTCGGGGAAATCTATGATAACGATTCGCTGCCTATCCAAGATGGTACCTACACCATTAAATTCAGAACGAATATCGATACGGGGCGTATCGGATTTATTTTCAGATACATCTCACCTTCACAGCCTTACGCGATGATTTACTATAATACGAACGGAAATTGGGGCTGGCAAACCGATGCTTCGCATTACGGCGATCTGACAACCAGCGGGCCTAATATTACGGCGAATACCGATTACACGCTCAAAATTAAATATATCGGCAAGAGCATTAAGGTCTGGTTAAATGACACGTTGGTTTGCAGCGGAAGCGCGGATTTCCCAGTCGCTGAAGGCAAGGTAGGCTTAAGAAGCTGGTTCACATCGAAAAATATTACAATCAGCCAAATCTCACAAGAAGCTTATATTCCGCCAACACCGCCACAACCGACAGCGTTACAGCCGATTACGATTTCATCAGATCAAATGAGTGTTAGTATGGATAACCGCTTCCCAACCGTACGCAGTTATACGTGGCTGGGCAACGAGGCGCCAAATGCAACCCTACAAGGTCAAACCGATTTTCTATACAATGTGAAAATAAATGGTAATGACGGCTTCGCAACTGTACGAAGTGCCACGAAAACGGCAGAAGATACCGTCGTTTATCAACTAGACGTACCCGTAGTAGATGATAACTCAGAAGCGCCAGCAGGCTCTGTGAATATGGCTGTCACCTATAAAGTCACGGGTAACATCGTGAACATGTCGACGCATATCAATAGTGAACCTTCCGGTTATAAAGTGCGGACGGTGGAGTTCCCGAACCATAAATTAGTTACGGTATCGAGCAGCAACCCCGATGCACAAGGGGCTTCCTCTTGGGTAACAGGAGAATGGAATCAGATGAATGATGAATTCTATACGAATGACGCCTTCTACGGAACGAAACTTAAAGATCAAGCGGTGGATAGTAAGCTAAGATCGTACGGCTTTGTAAGTGATGGCAAGTTAGCGGCGTCGATGATGAATGATGTGGTAGAGACACCAGGCAAAATTGTAATGAATATTGAAGCAGATTCCGATGGTGTCAATAAGCAGCTTTCGATGTGGAACGGTGTGTGGACGGCAAGAGGAGATATCATCGATGACAGTAAATTCCCGCCTAAATTTGATTTCTCTTCAAAAATTATTATTGCACCTGATCGTAACGATGATGGCACAGCGGATTGGAAAGATGCAGCGATCGATTTCCGCAATATTTGGTCGGAAAATCTCCTCCCAGGCGCAAGCGAAATCAATAAATATGTCTCGTATATCGCGATGAACTTCAACAGCTTAGCGCAAAACCCATTCTTACGTACATTGGATAACGCCAAGAAGCTTTACAATTTGTACGATGGATTCGGGCAGCTTATTTTGGAAAAAGGATATCAGGCAGAGGGGCATGACGATAGTCATCCTGACCTTGCAGGCCATTTCGGTATTCGTGAAGGCGGGTTGAAAGATTTTAACACGCTTGTCGATGAAGGGTTAAAGTACAATGTGAAAGTCGGCGTTCATACGAATATTGATGGTCAAGATCCCGATGCTTATTATGCTAAACCGGAAAATTGGGGCAGCACAAGCTCGAACTATGACTGGGTTGACCCTACGTATCCATCGAATCGTGCCAAAGATTTAGCAGGCGGAGATTTGGAGAAAAGGTATACACAGCTTAAACAAGAAGTTCCAAATCTCGCAATGATTTATGATGATGTATATAGCGGAGCAGGTTGGCACGCGAATCAATTTGCTGACATTATTCAAAACAAACTCGGCTTCTGGTTTGCCACAGAGTTCTCTGGGCCGCTGGAGGAAAATGTGATTTGGACCCACTGGGGAACCGATCCATATTACCCGAGTAAAACACCGGGCAGTCAGATTATCCGTTTTATTAAAAACCAGTATCAAGACACGTTCCAGGCACCAAGCCCGTATACTAGCGTTTTGCTAAGAGGTATGTTGCAGGCAGGGGTTGGGACTTGGCAAGGCAGAACAGATATTCAGAACGGCATTGATTTATTTTATAATAACAATTTACTGACGAAATATATGCAGCACTTCCCAATTCTCAATACGACGCATGATGCTTCTGGTATGGATAAAACAGTCGTTTTCGGGGACGGAGTCGTCGCTTCCTTGGATGAATACCATGCAGATAGCGCAGATTCGAACTATATCATTGGCACAGCTTCGCTCAAAAAGGACGGCAAAACGATTGCGAAATATGATGTGCTGAATCATAAGAACTGGGGAGATACCGGAGTAGGTCAATTAGATGTGAGCAATCAGAAGAGCCAACTCTTCCTGCCATGGGATCCGCAAAAGGAATCCAAGATCTACTACTGGAATCCAAAAGGTGGTTCGACAACTTGGGAGCTGCCTAACAGCTGGAGCGGGTTATCTTCAATTGAAATGTATAAGCTTACGGACACAGGGCGTGTCTGGGAGCGTACGCTGCCAGTTGCCAATGGTTCAGTAACGATCAGTAATACAACCATCGGTGTTCCGTATGTCATCTACAAATCCAAAGCGGATGAACAAGGTGCAGATACACAGCAAGCCGGCGATTTCGGATTCGGCGGACCTGTGAAGGATCCAGGTTTCGATAGCGGTGCTTTTGCTGCCTGGGAGAAAACCTCTACAACAAATGCAGCAGCTGGGCATGTAACCGTAGAGCATGATTCTTTGAAGAACAATTTCCTCAAAGTAGCAGGGGAAGACGATGCTACAATTACACAGAACGTGTATGGACTTGAAGCGGGGAAAACGTACTCTGCCTCAGTCTGGGTAGACATTAATAATGCGTCTACTTCGAACGGTAACGAAAACAAGTCGCGCAGTACTTCCGACAGAACAGTTACGATTGGCGTGAAAAACTACGGCGGCCCGGAAGTAACGAATTTCATCAATTCATCGAAGATTAAGAACTTAGAAGAGCCTAGTAAATTCAAAAATACGTACTATCAACGAATGAAGGTCGATTTTACGGCGGATGCCACGGGAAAAGCAACGATTTACTTGAAGGCTGATGCAACAAGCGCTACGAATTCCAATGTATGGTTTGATGATGTGAAGCTTTGGGAAAACCCAAGCAAAACAGATTTTGGTACCAACTACTTCTATGAAGACTTCGAAAATGTCTCAGAAGGCTACGGTCCATTTATGTTCCAAGCAGCTTCGAGCGGAGGTCAGACGCATTTGGCGGAGAAGGTGAGTGACGCGCAGAAAGCTGCCGATCCTAACATTTCGCAACCGATGACCTACGTCATTAATGGGAATTTCTCCTTAAAGTCGAACGAACAAGATTTCATTTCAAATGCAAGTACGCCACTCGTGGCAGAGCTTTTAGCCACAGTACCGTCAACACTGAAGCTATTGCCGAATACGCATTATAAAATCAGCATGAGCTATGAGGCGAATAAAGCTGGGTTATATCAGCTCTCTGCCAAATCAAGATCGAATGGTCAGACTTATAGCGTGCTATTGTCCTCTGCAACAGGTACAGGCAAATCCTTAATACCAGGATTTACGCTGCCGATCATTAAGTCAACAGGTACTGCGAACGCACTATTAGATTTTGAAACAGGCAGTAAGGACGATTACTACATCGCAATCGAGTCGGTAAAACAAACGGCACAACCGCAATTATCCGCTATTGATGTTGTCTTGATTGTCGATGATTTGGTTGTCGACGATTTAACAAATCCGCAAGTGTTGACAGCCGCAGAGGTTGCTGCTGGAATTACCAGTATTGCAGCTCCTGCACAGGATGCCAGTAGCTTGACACTGCCAGATGTGCCTGCTGGCTATAGCATTGCAATTAAAAGTACGGATCAACCTACCGTCATCCAAATGGATGGAACTATCGTACCATCCGGTGTGGAGCAAGCGGTGAATCTCATTTTAGAAGTGACGCGAACTTCAGATGGTACCAAAGCGCAGACTGTTAGTTTGCCTGTGGTCGTACCAGCTAAATCGGTACAACCGAATAAGGTTCTTTTCGATGGTGTGAACACGGTCATGACTGGTGGCACGTTTGATTTAACCTACGGATTGGCCAATACAGCGGAGAACATCTTAGCTCAGGATTTGACGTTCACCTATGATCCAACGAAAGTAGAATTTGTTGGTGTGGATTCTGTCAGTGATAGTTTTACGATTGTAAATAAGAAGCTGACAGAAGGCCAAGTCCGAATTCTTGCGGTCAAAATTGGAGGTCATTCAGAAGCGGTTGCTACCAACGATCTGTTGCAACTTCATTGGAAATCCAAATCTCTTAGCGAATCGTCGAGTACTACGATTACGATTTCAAAGCTGTTGATCGCGAATGCGATTGGAGAGGAAACTAGCCTGGCAATCACTTCACATGGCATAGCCATAACGTATGTGGATAAAGCATCGCTGCAAGCCCTCATTTCGGAGGCTCAGCAATTGCATGATGCAGCAGTGGAAGGTACGCAAGTTGGTCAATATCCAATTGGCTCCAAAGCGGATCTGCTTGCGGCCATTAGCGCGGCAATTGCGGTGATCAATGATGCGTCGGTAAGCCAAGATGACGTTGCACAGGCTGCGAATGCATTAAGTGCGGCACTAGAAACCTTTAAGTCGTTGGTCATTCTTGGTACAGCGGGAGATTTAAACCATGATACCAAAGTGAGTATCGGTGACTTAGCGATTGTTGCGAAGCACTATGGAGCTACTTCGGCCGATGCGGATTGGGACTCCATTAAACTTGCTGACGTTAATCATGATAACGTGATCGATATTGCTGATCTTGCTTGGATTGCTACAAAGATTTTGAACTAGGCATGTAAGGGGACGGAGCTAGGATATTAACGGTTGCGTTCCCTTATACATCTGCGGAAACCTAAGGTGAAGGATAACCTTAGGTTTCTTTGTGATAAATCGACATCTATAAAAGTGCAAAGCATCCGGCCTTATTGATAAATACGGAACATCCACATTGATTTATAATCAAGCTATTACGATGTGATTTTTCTGAAAAGGACGGATTGCAAATGCTCAAAATAGGGTTAATTGGATTAGGCTTTATGGGAAGAATGCATTTGGAAACTTACAATCGCTTAGAGCAGGAGGGCGTACCGATTCGGGTCACTGCGCTGTGCGATTTCGATACGGCGAAGCTTAACGGGCAAGCCCTAGGCGGCAATATGGATACCGGTTCATCAACAATAGATTTTAACCGTTATGCGAAGTATACAACGGTGCAAGAGATGCTGGAGAAGGAACAATTAGACATGGTCGACATTTCGCTGCCAACGTTCTTGCATAAAGAGATTTCCATTCAATGTTTGAACAGTGGCGTGCATGTCTTATGTGAGAAGCCCATGGCGCTCACGGCAGAAGAGTGCACAGCGATGATCCAAGCGGCGGACCACAATGGGAAGCAGTTGATGATTGGACAGTGCTTAAGGTTCTGGCCAGCGTATGAATATTTGAAGGATATCGTGGATAGCGGAGCTTATGGCAATGTATTAAGTGGATATTTCTACCGCTTTAGCAGCTCGCCTACTTGGGGGCCTTGGCTTACCCAGAAAGAGAAGAGTGGCGGCGCTATGCTAGATATGCACATCCATGATACGGATATGATCAACTGGCTATTTGGTAAGCCACAGGAAGTTTCAGCGAATGGACGCGTTGTGATACCTGGCAGCGGCTACGATATTGTATCGACAAACTATAAGTATGAAGATGGAAAAGTGATCAATGCGCAAGCGGATTGGACGATGCAAGGCGATTTTGGGTTTGAAATGGGTTTTCGAGTCAATTTCGAAAGGGGCAACCTACTTTTCAACGGGGATACCTTGAAGGTTAATCCGAATGCATCTGCTGGTTTCTACGCGGAGCTTTCGCCCGATCTTGGTTACTACTTCCAGCTGAAGTATTTTGCAGAAGCCCTACTGAATGATCGTCCCGTAGCAACGGCTCTGCCGACTAGTACGAGAGGCAGTATTGAAATCGTTGAAGCGGAAATCGCATCTGCTGACAGGAACGGTGAGTGGGTGTGTGTGAAACAATAAATATCTAAAAAACTTAAATTTTGCTAAAAACGAAGCTTTCCCAGAGGTTAATTACCCGAGGGAAAGCTTATTTTGCGCCAATGAAGCGGCGTAACACCTGTTATCCTTTTAAACACGGTAGCAAAATGTTGGCTGGATGCGTATCCCAAGTTGGTCGATATAGTGAGCACGGAGTCATCGGTATGGGAGAGAAAATCGCAGGCTTGTTTAATACGCTGGCGCTCTATATAAGCCATAGGCGTATTGCCCGTATATTGTTTAAATGTTCGCATGAAGTGGGATGGACTGACACATGCGAGTTCAGCCAATTCTTCAATCGTTGGCCGCCACTCGGGCTCTTCATCAACGTGTCTGATCATGACATCGAAAGCCTGAATGAGATCGGCGGACAGAGAAGCATTTTCTTGGGAAGGTTGGAGAATGTGAAGCAGCAGTTCAAGGATCGCTTGACGAACGGCTGTAGAACGCAAAGGACTTGATGCTTGAAGTGCATCTTTCAAGCGTTGCAAAGCAGCTACAGGTTGAATGCCTGTATATACAATTCGTTGAAGCTGATCTAGCTTCGTTCGAATCGTAGAAAGCTCATTGCTGGGTAAGCAAAGCCATTTGTCGTCGGTCGGGGGTGAAAGAATGAACCACCAGAATCGACTGGGTTCAATGACATTGAAACCACCTCGATGAACTTCGCCGGGACGTGTGTGAAACACTTCACCAGCTTTTGTTTCGTAGGTTCGATTTGCAAGCTCCCAACTGGCCTTCCCACGTTCAATGAGAACAAACTCGAAGCCATGATGTTCGTGATAGCCAAGCCTGAGTGCACTGTTGATTTCATCAAATCCGAAAACAAGAAGCTCGGGAACAGCCTCAATGGGGCCATGTTGCTCTCGATCAAAGGTCCAACGGTGCTTTGCGGCAGCAGCCATGAAATCATCCCTTTGTACAGATTTAAGTTCAATTGTTTCTGATACTACTCTGCAAGGAGAAGAACGTCAAGCCACCTTTTATCAAGATATAATACATCTTAAGAAGAAAGGGAGGGTGCATATGACACTTCAAGCTAAGAAAGCGTATAAAATAACCGAAGCAGATAAGACAACCTTTGAGAGAGACGGCTATTGGATCAGTCCAAAGCTTTTGGATGACAACCAAATTGAAAGACTCCGGAAGGCGCATGATCGCGTCTGGTCAGGTGACTATGACGGAGATGGGATGCCAATGATTCCGTACCGTTCGCCAGCGAATCCTGATGCACTGCGTAAGCTGGACAATGGGTGGTGGATTAACGATGAAATTCGGAGTACAGTAACGGATCCTCTCATTGGGGAGCTGGTAGCCGACCTGCTTCATGTCGATGAGACACGACTTTGGCATGATCAAGTCATATTAAAACCAGGGGTAGGGTCCAAAGAAACGAGCTCAGGAAATGTCGGTTGGCATCAAGATTATGGCTATTGGCAATGCAGCAGTACTAGTCACATGATTACGGTCTGGATTGCTCTGCAAGATACGGATTTAACGAATGGCGGTATGATGACAATCCTGGGGTCACACAAATGGGGACTCGTCCCAGACAGTGACAGCTTTTTTAACCAAAATATGGAAGAACTTAAAGCTAAGTATGCTGGAGGGCGAGAATGGATCGAGGAGCCATGTATATTGAAAGCAGGGCAAGCGAGTTTTCATCACGGACTTACTTTCCATGGGTCTGGTGCAAATAAAACGAACGAGCCTCGCCTATCCATTGTTGCTCACGTCATGCCAGGCGGCACCTCGTATCGTGCTGGCATTCAGTATCATTCCAATATTCGTTTGCTTGGACCGCGTCCTTACCAGGGACAGCCTTTCGATAATGAGTATTTCCCAACGTTATTCAAGCGTTAAATAAATATCGTAAATAACCCGCTTGTACTTCGTGTGCATGTGGGTTGTTTTTTATATTTTTTTCTAAAATCATTTTTCTTAGATAATAGTTAAAATGTACACTTTTTTGAGAGTCAGCAGAGGAAATGACCCATTTCCTTACAAATTTAACCTACCTAAATGTAGGAGGAACGTGATACTTTAATTGAAATAACGATTAATGGTGAGGTGTCGCATGTCCATTCAGTACGATGAAGCCCATCAGTTGTTCCATCTCCAAACCGCACAGACGAGTTATGCCTTTCAGGTTACCAAATGGGGATTGCTCGCTCACACTTACTGGGGGAAAAAGGTGCGCTCAGATTACCTTTACCGGAATTTAGAGCTTCGCGCCCGCAGCACGGTCTCGCCGCGTCCTGACCCGTCTGAACCTGCGTACTCCCCGGATACGATACCACAGGAATTTCCGGCATACGGCGCTGGCGATTTCCGCTCTCCAGCATTTGAAGTGCTGCTTGCTAATGGTACTTCTGTAACTGATTTGATATACCGTTCACATCGAATAATAAATGGCAAACCCACTCTAGAGGGATTGCCAGCTACCTATGTGGAATCGGAGGAGGAAGCGCAGACGCTGGAGATCGAGCTCTTCGATTCACAGATTGGCTTATCCGTGTTTCTTACCTATAGCGTATACGCATCGTATGATGCGATCACTCGCTCGGTTCGTTTTGTTCATAACGGCAATGAACCTCTGAGACTTCAGCGAGTGCTGACGATGAGCATTGATTTATCCCATTCTGAATTTGACTTCCTACATTTATCAGGCGCCCATCTTCGGGAAAGGGCCATATACCGACGGCCGCTCACTCCAGGTGGACATACGGTGGAAAGCAGACGCGGTGTGAGCGGGCATCAGCAGAATCCTTTCGTTGCCCTGCTCTCCAAGGGGACGGATGAAGAGTATGGAGAAGTATATGGATTTAGTCTTGTTTATAGCGGAAGCTTTCTAGCTCACGTCGAAGTGGATCAGTTCTTTACCACGAGAGTACAAATGGGCGTCAATCCATTTGATTTCAGCTGGCTGCTCACGCCAGGGGAATCCTTCCAGACCCCAGAGGTAGTGCTAGTATTCTCTGATCAGGGGTTGGGCGGGATGTCCCGTATTTATCACCGCCTATATCGAGACAGACTATGTCGCGGCTCTTACCGCCATCGGGAGCGACCTATCCTTATCAACAACTGGGAGGCCACTTATTTCAACTTCGATGCCGACAAGCTGGAGCAGATCGCCAAAGAAGGTTCAAAGCTTGGCATGGAGTTGTTCGTTTTAGATGACGGCTGGTTCGGCAAACGCAACGATGATCATACCTCACTTGGCGATTGGGTTGTTGATCAGAGCAAACTGCCAGACGGGCTGCAGGATCTTGCTGACCGCATAGCGAGGCAAGGTATGGCACTTGGACTTTGGTTCGAACCGGAGATGGTATCGCCGGACAGTGACCTGTATCGTAAACACCCCGACTGGTGCTTACATGTACCTGGACGGCGACGTACGGAAAGCCGAAACCAACTGGTACTCGATCTGTCCCGCATCGACGTTGTCGATTACGTCGTAGATGCGGTCAGTAAGGTGCTTGAAAGCGCGCCGATCGCGTATGTGAAATGGGATCTCAATCGAAATTTTACAGAGATCGGCTCAAAGCTATTGCCGAAGGAGCGACAGAGGGAGACAGCGCATCGGTACATGCTCGGCTTGTATCAGGCACTCGAACGGATCACATCCAAGTTTCCCGGCATCTTATTCGAAAGCTGTGCAGGCGGCGGGGGGCGATTCGATCCAGGAATGCTTTACTACATGCCGCAAACATGGGCGAGCGATAACTCTGACGCGGTGAGTCGCCTGCAAATCCAATACGGAACAAGTCTGGTCTATCCACCGGTGACGATGGGCGCGAATGTGTCAGCAGTTCCAAACCATCAGATTGGAAGGACTTCTCCCCTGCAGACCCGGGGCTATGTGGCCATGTCAGGATCGTTCGGCTATCAGCTCGATTTAACGAAGCTGTCTGAAGAAGAGAAGTTTACGATTAGCGAACAAGTTGCATGCTACAAAGAAATCAGGGGTATTGTGCAATTCGGTGATTTCTATCGACTGTTAAACCCTTTTGAGTTAGGAGAAGCTGCGTGGATGTTTGTTGCTGAGGACCGACAGGAAGCGGTCGTGTTCTACTTTCAGGTGCAGGCCGCCATTGCGGGTCAAATAAAAAGACTTCGGCTTAAAGGCCTCAACGAAAAGGTCGATTACCGACTTCTACACGGGGAGCATACTGAGAACATAGATCAAGGTGACATCTTCGGTGGTGATTATCTCCAGCGGGTTGGGTATATTTTGCCGGCTCTCAAGGGAGATTACCAAAGCCTGATTTTCCGTCTAACCGCCATCGATTCCTTCTAGTTATTATGTCATAATGGAGCGGCAGGGTCATTGTTGGAAAGGGAGGTATGTAAGAGTATGAGTCAAGAATTGATTGTTGCGGTTGAGCATGGTGATATAGAACAATTACAGCAACTCCTGAATAAAGGAGTCAGCTTGAATGAGCAGGATAATAGAGGCAGGACGGCGATCATGGTGGCAACACATGCTAATAATCCTGAGATCGTGAAGATATTAATTGAAGCCGGGGTGGATATCCATATAAAAGATGCCATGCAGGATAATCCGTTCCTGTACGCAGGTGCAGAAGGACTTCTTCAAATTCTGAAGCTCCTTATTGAAGCTGGGGCTGATACGAAACTGACTAACCGTTACGGGGGGAATGCTCTCATCTGCGAAACGAAATGGATTCACAGAGATTGAACAAATACTAAGGTATGCAGGAGCGCTGTAGTGAAATCGGTAGTAATGACATTCCGAGGGACAGTCAAAATGTGAACGTGAATTAGTTATATTTTAAACATTTTCGTGAAATCCTTCATATTCGGTGGTCTAGGGAAGCTCTATAATGATGACATGACGAGAGCCTTTGGCACATTGAAGGAGGAATTTCTAATGTTTTCTGATAAAAGTATCTATGTCAAAGATTATACGCGCCCTTCCAATGAGGACAGCGCCGCAGGCATTCGTGAAGCGATTGATAAGGCTATTGCCGTGGGAGCGGAGAGGGTCGTGTTTGAGCCAGGGAGATATCGATTAGTTTCCATTAAATTGGTGCAGACCGAGGGAATGGTGCATGATGCAGGAAGTGGCAATCATCAATCGAAAGAATGTCATCTTACAATTAAGAATTCTAACGGGCTAACATTGCAAGGTGCGGTCGGAGAAGATGGTGAACCTGCAACTGTACTTGTCGGCTTCAATGACGAGGCTATTCATTGCCTTTTGCCATCTATCCTTTGGTGCGAGAATAATGAGCATCTGTCACTTCAGCATCTAGCCTTTACGAGAGAGCCTGCATTCGCATCTGCCGGAGTCGTTATAGATCGCACGGATCAATCAATTACGGTTGAGGTGTTTGAGGGGAATCCATGCTACGAAGGAATGGGTACTTACTGTATGAACCGATTGGACCCCGTAACAGGGGCTCTGATAGGAGAAAGTGTTACCTATGGTTTTGGTGCTGACGCGGGTTGGAGACAGATCGGTGAACGGACTCTGATCTTGAACAGCGTAAACGTTGCTGCCAAGGTTCGTCTTGGCGAGCATCTTTCCTGGCATCAAGGAGCGCAAACGGATTTCCAAACTTACTTTGGAAGATGTGATCATCTCATGCTGAACAATCTGCGTGTGATGAATGCTAATGGATTTGCCATACTAGCAGAAAGCTGCCGCCATATTACAGCAGATCGCGTCGTTTTCAAACCGGATGGGAACAGATTGTTTACTGCCCCACGAGATGCCTGGAAGCTGTTTAAGTGTGGTGGACGAATTGACATTAGGGAGATGTATGTAGAAGGCGTTAGAATGGATGGGCAAAATATCCAAAGCAACTGGTTATTCTTTGAAAATAGGCTCTCAACTCGCGAAGCACTGTTCTTCGGGAAGTATACGTTCGCGGCGTTGCAGCCAGGTAGTCATATTGAATTCTACAATGGTGAACATATGGAGAAAAGGGAGATTGACCGTTGGTCGCATGAAGGCAAGAAAGACGGCGGTCATCTATATCGCATTCAATTTACGCAAGATATTCCTGAATTTGCCGCTGAGGGATCTCTGTGTGCAGCCGATTATTGGGAAGCTGACAGTTATACGTGTTCACATTCAGCGTTCGTCAATATCGCGGGCGCTGGACATCTTGTCAGGAATGATCATGTGCTGATTGCGAATTGTACCTATCGAAACACGATGAATCCGGGGATAATGCTTGGTGCGGAGCTGCCGACTCATGCTGAGGGAGGACATGCTACGAACATTCGAATTGAGGATTGCGAGTTCGATCATTGTGGATTTTTTCCGCGTTATGGCGCTGAAGGTTGCATAGCTATTAAATCTGCTGGCTTCGAAGGCAAGTATAATCGACAGATTACGATTACGGGGAATCTGTTCAAGAATTCAACCATTGGTGTTCATGCCATCGATGCAGATGAAGTCGTGGTCAAAAATAATCGCTTCATTCATGTGGATCAGCCCCTGGTTGTTAGTCCGGGCATTACGGGTACAATCGAATATGAATAACGTAATTAAAGGACCTGAAGCTAATCTTCAGGTCCTTTTCATATGTATTAAGGATTTACAACCGGCTGATGGGCATGCTTGTATTCATTGGGCGTTAAGCCCGAGTATTTTTTGAATAATGTACAGAAATACGAGTAACTGCGAAAGCCAACTTTGGAAGCCAGCTCATAATTCCTGTACTGTCCAGTCTGCAGGTAGATCTTGGCCGTTTCCATGCGCTGTTCCAGAATGTAGTCTACGATAGAAACGCCAACTTCTTTCTTAAACAGATGTCCTAAGTAAGATGGGCTCAGCTTTACCTTGAGTGCGATCGACTCCACATTGAGATCATCGCTCAAATGAGCTTTGATGTACTGAATCGCGGAGGAAAGCTCATGCCGCAAATGAAGGGATTGCGTGCTTCGCTTCCTAATTTCGATGAACCGCTCTATAACAGTTTCGAGCGCACGATGGAAAGATGTCTCAGCATTTAGGCTAAGCGGATCTAGGGGATTAATCTCATGTCCCCCAGCAGCAAGCAGCTGTTCAAGTGACGCCAACCAACTTTTCGCTGTGGAAGGATCGGGCTTATACATGAGAAACTCGTTCCGCACCATCTTGGCCCATTCCTGATAAACAGGTTCTTCTTGATGTTTAATCAACTCCTCAAGTCGTGTACGCAATTTACTTAGCGTCTTATCCGATATTGCATGGAAAGGCAGTACTTGATCGACAAATATAGGCTCAGCCGCTTCTGAATAAAAGTGATGCAAGCGATATGTCAATGTATCCATCGACACGGAACGAAGAGAAGAAATATTCGTAAAAGGCCGGCTAACCGTTACTAAGAGCCGCAGTTTTAAGAATTGCTTGAGCGGGTTGGACAGCTTGCGAATGAATAAGATAATGTTTTCCTTACCTATACTGCTGCTAGCTGGTTGTTGGCCTGTCAACAGCAGAATGAACCGTCCGAAGCTAACGGGGAATAGCTCAAATCGACAAGGAAAATCGACTTGTGCACATTCTCGAACGATTTCCAGCATACTGAATTCAATCAAAGATCGGTCTTTGATCGGATAACGCTGCTCGAAATGGGTAAGCTCATCGACGCAGCATTCCATTAACACATAAGAGGGCTGAACGAGGTCGATCCCGAGCTTCTCCCCGTGAGCCACGATTTCCTCGGGCTTCGCAAGCAAGGAAGAAAGGATATCCTCATAAAACTTTTGACGAAGCGGGTACTGATAATTTTGTACCAACACTTTATAGCTTTGTTCGCTTGTCGTTAATCGATATGTCTTCTCAAGCTCCTCACACGCTTTCGCTAAGGCTGCTTTAAGCTCTTCCGCGTCAATTGGCGACTTTAAAATATAGCCATCGGCGCCACTTCGAATCGCTTCTTGAGCGAAAGAGAAGTCTCGGTGAGCGGTTAGCATAATACATCGCACATGGGGGACATCCTTTTTCAAATGATGAAGTAGTTCCAATCCATCCATCAGCGGCATGGTAATATCAAGTAATACGATATCTGGTTGCATAGAACGACAGCTCTCCAAAGCTTCTACACCATTTTCGGCCTCGCCTACGATGACATAACCCCATTGTTCCCAAGGAAACTGTGTACGTATATACTGCCTTGCCATCGGCTCGTCATCCACGATCAAGATGCTCTTCATTCGGTACTGCCCCCAATCTGATTAATAGCTTTGTGCCTTCTTCTTGCGTGCTCTCTAAGTGAATACGATATCGATCTCCGTACATCATTTGAAGTCTGCGGTGAACATTGACAAGACCGATACTATGACCGTTCTTATTTTCCTCATTCTCGGTACCGTGAATGGAATGGCTATTCAGCCGATCCATTAGTGTAGATATTTTCTCGGCGGACATGCCCTTGCCGTTATCTTCGATCATGATGTCCCAACCGTCTGTCCCGGCCGTCGTGCCTATGAACAACACGCCGTCTTTATGATCAGGTACCAATCCGTGAAAAATACTGTTTTCCACCAAAGGTTGCAGCACGAACTTCGGCAGCTTCCGCTCCAGGGTGAGTGGATCAAGATCCATATGAAAGGAAAATTTACCTGGATACCGGATATGCATCAAATCAACATAACTTTCTAATGCTGTTATTTCCTCTCGCAATGTCACAGGTCCTGGGCTTGTCTTTAATGTATAATCCAGTTGTGACGTCAGGGAAGAGACGAGTTGATCAACCTTGTTATATTCGCCTGAGCGGGCAGCCATGCTGATTGAATTTAACGTATTAAATAGAAAATGCGGCTTGATCTGCGCCTGAAGTGCAAGGAAGTCAGAAATCTGCTTCTGCTTCTCAGACTGCTTAAGATTAGCAATGAGCTCGCGAATATGAGCCGTCATCCGGTTGAAATGCTTGGCGAGAAGCCCGAGTTCATCCTGACGATTTAGCTGAATAGAGGTGTCCAAGAGTCCGTCACTGACAGCATTCATCGAGTCGGCAATCTTACGAATAGGTCTACTGATCAAAATGGATATCGTATAAGCCATCCCAATAGATAATAGCAACGAGACTAAGCCGAGTGCCCATGTAAATGAAAGTGTTTTTTGCAAAGGTTTCAGCAACGCTGTTTTGTCTAGTATCCAAACGACATCCCAACCGAGCGCAGGATTGGTCACTCTTGTAAGGACAAGGCTTTGACCATCAGCAGTTTGCTGTTCAGATTGCTTCCAGCCACCTTCGAACCACTCATCTTTGAGCCCGATTAGCTGGTATGATTTATTGAAAACATTGTATTGCGAATAAGGCGGGCGTCCGAAGACAGGGCGGTGCAATCGGTCAAGCAGAAGGATTTCCCCTGTGATTCGATTAGAGGATTGTGACTGCAGGGATTCATATAGCTTAGCCAAATAGAGATCGAGCATTATGATTTTGTCACCGTCCGTAGAAGGAAGCCTCATGGCAGCCGTCACCGTATAGTTGGAAGGCAGTGAAAAGTAAGGACCGATCCAATACACGATACCACTTAGCTTAATTTGCTCTAGTTCCTTGGATAGTGTGGGTGTATCCAAAAGTGCCCATTGCACATAAGAAGTGCTGGCAGCCATTTTACCTTGTTCAAGCAAATGAATATTGTACACATTGGGCATATAAGGCAGCAGACTGTTGTTAAACCAGCGAATGATTTCCTCGCTTGAGCCTTGCTGGAAGCGACTGTCAGTACCCACGGTAATGAATAAATTTCGGATATTCTCCAATGTAACATTTAAATAATCGTTTGATTTATTGGCAATCTGATCGGCGTATTCATACTGCGCCTCCAGCAAGGAATCGGAAGAGTACCGATAATACCAGTACCCTAACAGAACGATAATCGATTCCACCAGCAAGAAGGAGATAACGAACACTTTGACTGCGATACGACGCTTCATATAAGTCCTCCTAAGCGATCTTAATTCTTATTATAATGCCTTTCTGAGCGAAAGTTAGTGATATCTGATACTTCGTTGAATATTGAATCTTTTTAATAAATATTGCATGCAGATGAGCGAGCAAATGAAGTGATAATGAGGATGTTAGTGTATTTCATTTGGAAATAGGGGGAATATGATGTACCAGTCATTCAGACGTATGGTTTTCTGCTTTCTTGCCCTCGTACTACTAATGTCTTCAGGGCTAAGTGGCATTTTTGTTGCTTATGGAGCTGACACAGCCTACGCAACAGAATCTGTGCAGCAAACGATCATTATCGATAACGATAATGAAGGAGCGCCTAATATCACAGGTGGATTGCCCACAACGACCAAGGGCTATTTCAGCTCAGGGATGCTGGGGGGCGGCTCCAAAAGCACACTAGCTTATGCAAAGGGTGCTCAGAATGCGAATACAAATACTGCCTATGCAACCTACACACCGTCTTTAAGTGAGCAAAACTTTACGATGGGTACATACCGAGTGTCCGTATGGATCGTCCAAAGAACGGCGGCATCGGCTCGACTAATGACAGAGGTGTATCGGAATGGTGAGTCGACGAAGTCGGCTTATGACAATGCAGCTCCGGCTGGCGGTTGGGTAGAGATTGGGATTTTTGATTTTAAAGGTGCAGGGGAAGAATATGTGAAGCTTTCCAGAGATCCGGGAGGCCCGACAGGCTATTTCAATTCGGATTCGGTAAAGTTTGAGAAGCTGCCATCGCGGATTCATACGCTTAGTGATTTGCAGGTTGGTGACACATCCATATTTCAGCCTACAGTAACTTCATACACATATCTAGTCAGCAATGACGTCCATGAGATTACGATTACTCCAACTGCGACTGATCCTTCAGCAGAAATTAAAGTGAATGGTTCGGTGGTGAACAACGGGGATTCAAGTGAGACCATACCATTAATAATCGGAGATAATGAGATTCCTATCGATGTACAAGCGGCAAATAGCAACTACACCCAGCGATACACGGTTGTTGTAAAACGTTCAGCTGGTAACAACACGAATGTGGCATTAAGTGCTTTGCGGTTGAATGGGGTTCCTTTGCAGGAGTTCGACCCTAGCGTGACTTCTTATACGTATACGGTTCACAATGCGAACGCATCCATTTCTATCTTGCCTACATCAGCTGATACCGCAGCATCTGTGAAGGTGAACGGAACAGTAATCAGCTCAGAACAACCGATTTCTGTAGATTTAACAGTTGGAAATAACGAGATTGACATTGTGGTGATAGCTCAAGATCCAGCTTATACCCAGCACTATAAGCTGAAAATTTATCGTCAGAATGCCGACGCAACATTGAAAAAACTGCAGATCAACGGTCATGAGCTAACAAGAGGCTACAACGTTAAGCCTGGGCAGAACCAATCTCCGGGATTTGAGTCAGACGTAATCACATATTCCTACGAGGTCCCGAATGGGGAGAACGAACTCATTATAACGGGTGAAACAAGTGATTTGAACGCAGTTCTTTTCGTGAATGGTACCCAAATTAGCAGTGGTACAGACTCATTGCCAATTCTGTTAGAACATGGCGTTCAAACCATTCAAGTTGAGGTGCAAGCGGAGGACCGTTCCTTTAAGAAGCAATATGACATTACGGTGGGCAAAGGAAATCATACACGCGGTAAGCCTGTGAGGGCTTCTCAAGAATACTATTTGACCCCGGGCAAGTATGCGGTGGATGGCGATGGAGCTTCAGTTTGGCGAAATGTGTTGGCAGACGGCACACCTTATATCTGGTTGGAGGTAGATTTACTCCGCAGAACCTCGTTTAATCAGGCAGTGGCTGCTTTTTACAACTACGTAGACATGCAAAACTTCAAAATTCAATACTCGGACGACGGCTTACAATGGCTGGACGCCTATATTAGCCAAGCCAAGCCTTCCTCGATTGAAAACGTCAGCTTTCCAGAGGTGACGGCAAGGTATGTGCGGTTTTATGCGGACAAAGCAAAAGATTTAGTGTTTACAGGGTTATATTCCTTCGAAATTTATGGGTCTACGCTTCCAACAAACGTACCGGGGGAAAATTATGAACGGTTATCAGGCATCACATTATCGAACGGTCTCATTTCATTTGATCCTTATTCAACCGATTACACGATCGTAACAGATCGAGACGTTACATTAACATCGGTGAAGGGAGCGGAAGGACAGACGTTAAAAATAGATGGCCAAAGTCAAAACAACCTACTAGTCTCCAAGGAGTCTTTATTTGGTGAAGTCAGAACGGTATCAATCGAGGTTACTTCCCAGGATGGAAGCCGAAAGATCGTTTATCGATTGCATATCGAATTGGTACCTTCAGTACCGGGTTCTGGCTATACACTTGCTTTTGAGGATGATTTTAATGGTACCGCTCTGAATAACGATCAGTGGTACTATCGCATAGGAAGTAATGCGTACACCGATAATAAAAAAGAAAATGTGTCTGTATCGGATGGCTTTCTTAGAATTGCGTTGAAAAAGGAGCCTGCCGGCAGCGGCGGAAAGGCTTATTCTGGAGGTGGCATAATCACCAAGCCTCTTTTGGGATATGGCTATTATGAAACTAGATTTAAGCAATGGAATAAGGAAGGGTTTCACAGTTCCTTTTGGATTGCAGGCTTGAATCAGCGGGTAACGGTTCTCGATGGGGATCAGCTCTATTCGCCGACAACGGACTACCAGGTTAATGAAATTGACGGCTTTGAGATAGATACTTCACACCCGGATGGATTAATGACAGCAGGTCACTATTGGTGGCCCGGAGATGCTCATCTGACTTATGTGCCATATACCACCTACAGCGAAGTGGACTCCTCTGATGGCTATCATACGTACGGAATGGAGTGGACACCGACAAAGATTAAATTTTATGTGGACGGTAAAATGTTCAGAGAAGAATTCTATCCCGGACCGCATGGAGCGGGGACGCAAGGGAGAGGTCAGCATCTTTGGTTGACATCTCTGGTGTATAAGCTTCCTGTCGCAGATGACCAATTGCCTGCAGAAGTAACCTATGATTATTTCAAATTTTACACGAAAGATTATGGTTTGGACGCACCTCTTGATGCAGTTATCGTAGACAACGGAGATCCTAGCTACTCGGAAACAGGCACATGGTCTTCCACAACAGACGCTTTCGGCTATGACGACAACGACACCAGAAATACAAGGACTGTAGGCGATCAAGTGAATTGGAGAAAGGCTCTTGAAGCTGAGGGGAACTATGAAGTGCGGATTTGGAATCCTTCATTTCATAACAGTACAACGCAAGCAATGTACACTGTGCAGCATGCGGGGGGCTCGACGTCGGTCATGATCGATCAGAAGCTGGGAGGCCAGCAGTGGATATCGCTTGGCACCTATCACTTCACGCAAGATGTGGAGGCATCAGTTACGATGACTGCTATGGATACGGCATACCTTCGTGCGGATGCGGTGATGTTCGTTCCAAAGGCAAGTGATCCTACCGAGCCGGAACCAGGCGCTGGTTCAGGCAAAAAAGACAAAGACAAAAACAAAGACAAAGACAAAGACAAAGATAAAGACAAAAATAAGACAGGTTCGAAAGCTGAATAATGAAATAATGAAGTTTTTTACGAAATGTTGAAAGGCGATAAGGGCTCGCAGGCTGTACAATAGGAGTATAGCATCACTTTCATTGCAATGAGGGAGAGAGACTAATGAACCTTAGACGATGGCAATCTGTTCCCACTTTGGTGACATGCGTATTGTTGAGCTTAAGTTTAGTAGGTTGCAACAAGAAGGCTGCGAGCCCGAATTCAACTGCTCCAAATAATCAAGCTGGTACAAGGGTGAAGATCGAGGTGCTGGTAAGCGGGCTGAACAATCTCCCTACAGATCCGGCCATGGATATGATCAAAAAGGAATTGGATACAAAGCTGGGTATTGATTTGAAAATTACAGCAGTAGTAGGAGATGAGGATTATAAAAATCAGCGTAATCTCCGGCTAGCAAGCAATACCTCTGTAGATCTGTTCTACGTGGACCGCAGGGATATGATCGAACTATCGCAGCAAGGCAGTTTATTGGATTTATCACCTTATATGGATAAGCTCCAAGCGACGAAGCAATTTGTCGGGGGAGAAGAAGCAATGAAGACGGGGACAGTCAAAGGAAGGGTATTCGGCATTCCGAAGGTTTCGCCTGCTCCACAGTTCACTTTATGGCTTCGTCAGGATTGGCTGGATCAGGTTGATAGGCAGGCACCGGTAACAATAGACGAGTTGTTGCAGGTGATGAAAGCTTTCACTGAGCAAGATCCGGATCGAAATGGTAAGAACGATACGTACGGTTTTACGGGCAATCCGCAATTTAACGCGCTGGATCAAATATTTGGGGCTTACGGAACGACGTATCCAGGTAAGTTTTATTTGAAGGACGGTAAGCTTGTGAATTCAATCTTCGATCCACAATTCAAACAAGCGCTTGGGTTCGTGAATAGCATGGTGAAGCAAGGTATCGTTGATCCCGATTTTCTAGCAAATACGAAGCTGCAGCATAAGGATAAGGCCTATCAAGGACAGGTAGGATTGCTGAACTTCAATTGGCCGGTCGTCGTGAATAGCGATGCAGCCAAACAAATCAGGTCTTTGCAGCCGCAAGCTAACTGGGTTCAAATACAAGCGCCCATTGGGCCTGGTGGATCTTACAACGGCTTTGATGATGTTGGCGCGCGCAGTATTGCAGTAATGCCTGCTTCGATCCAGAATAATTCCGAGAAATTGCAGAAGGTCATTGCGCTGCTGAATTATTTATCCTCTACGGAGGGCTCCAGGCTTGTGCAATATGGACTCCCCGGGATTCACTTCAAATTGGATGGGGAGACCGTTCTACCAACCGAACAAATTAATGATGTCGTTTATTCACATTTGTATCAATTGATTGGCCGTGACGAAATGACCTATTTACGAACGAAATTCCCGGATGCCGAACCCTATTACCGCTTCGCCATTGAACAGCCTAGATTGAAGGTGTACGACGCTTTTATCGAGCTGCCACCTGGTTTTAATGCGACAGACGCTAATCGATATATCATGGAGGAGACGTTCAAATTCATTTATGATAAACGTCCGTTATCCGAGTATGACGATTTCGTTCGCACGCTGGAGAAGACCTACCATTATGATCTATACATGGAAGCAGCTAGAAAGCAGCTTGTCGAGCAAGAGCTGCTTAAACAGTAATATGTCTGTATAAAAAATGCTTGAGCAGTAAGAGCTAACTCCTATACGTTGGAACATTAATACAAACATCGTAATTGATGAATGTACGTTTTGGTAAATATCCTACCGGGATGGACATTCATCATGTGGAGGGTGTTCGCCTAGTTTGTAAACGCTTTCATTACGTTAGGCGTTCATTATCTACGAAGAAAGGAAGTGAAGAGTTTGGAAGTAACTGTAGAAAAACATATCGCCTTAACGCCAATAGAACGTAAGAGCGCAACATTGAAGCACTTCAAGTTGCATAAATGGCTGTATATCTTCTTGATACCAGGACTGCTTTATTTGCTCGTGTTCAAATACATTCCTATGCTCGGAATCGTAATCGCCTTTAAAGACTTCAGCTTAGTACGGGGGATATGGGCAAGCAAATGGATAGGCTTCGAAAATTTCACCTACTTATTCCAATCACGTGACTTTTATAAAGTGATGGGCAACTCGTTAATCATTAGTTTCTATCAGATATTGTTCGGATTTCCGGCTCCGATCCTATTGGCAGTCATGCTCAATGAAGTCAGAAATCTGATGTTCAAACGATTATCGCAGACGATCCTGTATTTGCCTCACTTTATTTCATGGGTCGTGCTCGCAGGGATGATCATTAATTTTCTATCTCCATCAACAGGACCGGTCAACTTTCTGATTAAATCCTTGAACTATGAGCCGATTTCTTTTCTGCTAAAACCTGAATATTTCAGAACGATTCTCGTATCGGCTGAAGTTTGGAAGGGAGTTGGATGGGGAACGATTATCTATCTCGCTGCAATGACCGGTATTGATCCCTCCTTGTATGAATCAGCCAAAATGGATGGAGCTTCCAGAATACAGCAAATTCGCTTTATCACACTGCCGGGCATTACTACGACTGTTGTTGTCCTGCTCATTCTGCAGCTCGGCAACATTCTCGACAATGGATTCGAGCAGGTATTCCTTTTGTATAATCCCATGACGTATGAGGTGGCCGACGTCTTCGAGACCTACACGTACCGTATTGGTTTAATCGATGGCAGGCTTTCATTCGCTGCAGCTGTCGGACTGTTTAAAGCTGTGATTGGTTTCGTTCTCATTCTACTGGCGAATCGGATTGCAAGAATGTTCGGAAAACAAATTTGGTAGGTGAGAAGTACATGGGCATTAAGAAACTAGAAATATTCGATGCTATCAACTATACGCTGCTCACGCTCATCTGTGTGGTAATGCTGTATCCGTTTATCAATGTAGCCTCAGTGTCCCTGAGTTCCTACTCGGCCTATGTGAATAATCCAATGATGATCTGGCCGCATGACTTCAACTTGGCTGCTTACCAAGAGATCATGTCGCGCGCATTGTTATGGAGAAGCTACCTGAATACGCTGATTGTTACAATCTGCGGAGTAAGCATAGGCATTTTCTTATATATTATCACGGCATACCCATTATCCAAGAGTGTGCTTAAAGGTCGAAAGTTCTTCATGGTGTTCATCGTGTTCACGATGCTATTCAATGGGGGATTGATTCCCAATTATTACTTGATGCGCTCACTAGGGCTGCTAGATACCCTTGCAGCATTAATTTTGCCGGCATTGCTCTCAGGCTTTAGTCTCATTCTGATGAAAAATTTCTTTGAATCGCTGCCCGAGGAGCTGGAAGAAGCAGCTAGAATGGATGGCGCATCGGATCCTTATATTTTATTTCGGATTATCGTTCCTCTATCGAAACCAATTATTGCGACCTTATGTTTATTCGCTGCCGTAGGCTATTGGAACAACTTTTTTAATGCGATCATTTACATTCGCAGTGTTACGAATTGGCCGCTTATGCTCTACCTGCGCGAGGTGATCGAAGCGGCTAGTATAATGGCACAGCAATCGAATACCGCAGAGATGGGCTCTCAACAGGTGACGAGTGAAACCTTAAAGTACGCTACGCTAATGATTGTGATGATTCCCATTTTATGTGTGTACCCTTTTCTACAAAAGTATTTTGTGAAAGGGATCATGTTAGGCTCCGTTAAAGGATAGTCATCGGGGAAACCCGCGCTATAGTTCAGCTTTACTTAAATGAGGAGGGTATAAGGTATGAGTAGGAAAAGTAAAGGAATGGTAGTTGCACTAGCAGGTATGATGCTGTTGACGGCTTGTGCGTCCAATTCAACAGATGCAGATCCAGGTTCAACAGCAGCTAGCACGCAACCATCAGCAGCAGCAGGTCCAGTCGCTTTGAAAATTATGGCGATGCATGATCAACCAGAAATATCGGTCACAGATGCTAAGTTTATTGAGACGTTGGAAAAGAAGAACAACGTGAAGCTAACATTCGATATTCCTCCGGTCACAGGATATAAGGAGAGGCTGCAGCTGATGCTCGCTTCGGGCGAATACCCAGACGTTGTTTTCTTCGAGAACACAACCGATCTAGCGTTCCAGAACGCTGTTCGGGACGGCATTGTTGTTCCAGTCAACAATTACTTGAAATCGGCTGCCAATCTGAATAAGTATACGTACCAAGCCTCCTGGGATCAGCTGAAGGTGAATCAGGACGGCAACATTTACGGCATTCCGCGGACCTCTGTTGTACGCAACGACGGTTATTGGGTAAGGAAAGATTGGCTCACGAATGTGGGCTTACAGGCACCGGCTAACGGGGAAATTACCATAGAGCAGTTTGAGGATATATTAAAGAAATTCACGTTCAACGATCCGGACAAAAACGGGAAAAACGATACCTATGGCTACGCTGGGGCATATAACTCACGCAAGGTGTTGGATCCGATTCTTACAGGACCATTTAATCTCTTGGGCTGGCAAAATGCATCTGGCGGAGAGTATGCGTATATGAACGCGATGTATGATCAGAAGGGGGACGCATTCAAGAAGGCCCTCGCATTTTCAGGGAAGCTCTATAAAGAAGGCGTCTTCGATCCGGACTCTGCAACAAATGACGGGACGAAGCAGCGGGAACGATTCTGGCGCGGATTGACGGGGGTTTATCCCGGCTTCGCAGGACACTATTCATGGCATCTTCCCGAGATGAAAAAGCTGCAGCCGAATGCGGAGTTGACTTTTGTTCATGTGAAGAATGATAAAGGCGAGGTGAAGGGTGGTAATCTGTCGACAAGTCCAACGGGTCTATGGGGCTTCTGGGCAGTAACAAAAAATGCGAAAGATCCTCAGAAGGTTGTTGATTTGTTCAATTCGTGGCTTTCCGATGAAATGTGGCCTGTAGTTGTTGATGGCTATGAAGGTCAAGACTATACGTTGACGAATGGTGAAAAGAAGGCGATTACGCCGTCGCCGAAAGCTTATGTTCGCCGTAACTCTATGCGTAGAGCCAATGACACCGAGTTCTTCATTACAACAGGGACCCCTAAGGATATCGTGGATCAAGTGATGCCATGGTTGAAAAAGTCGGTAGACACGGTAGTCCCTGGTAAGGATCTGGGCTTCCAACCAGAGGCTGCAAAGAAGCCAAACTACATGGATTACCAGAAGGTATGGGATACAACAACGATGAAAATTCTGATTGGTGAACTGCCAGCCAGTGAGTTCGATGCGTTGTTAGCAGGCTGGTACAAAAACGGCGGTACCGATTATGTGAAGCAGATGAACGAATATATCAAGAAAATGGAATCAGGAAAATAATAAAATAATGACATGGGGGAAGCAGTGCAAGACGGGCTGCTTCCTTTCTTTGATAGGGAGAGAGAAGAAAAATGAAGGAAACTATTGGCATGCAGGTGGAGGGACCAAGCCCGCAAAGGGTGTATCAGCGTGATGTGAGTGGCCTAGCCCAAGTGACATATTCATTGAGGCTTTCTTTGCCGGTTAATGGAAAGGTCGAAGTACGATCCGCGATGGACAGTGCCTGGGTAATGGCTGGAGAAATCCGAGATCAATGTTCGTTCGTTGGTGTTCTTACAGGACTTCCGACAGGAAGTCATTGCCTGCAATTTCGAATTCGTAATGGCTTAACGGAAGAGGTGATTGCTGAGACACAGGTGGTGCCTGTATTTGTTGGAGATCTCTGGTTACTTGCTGGCCAATCCAATATGCAAGGTTGCGGAACTCTTCTAGAAGTGGAGAAGCCTATGGAGGGCGTTAGCTGTTTCTATCTGGATGCTCGTTGGGGCATAGCTGAGGACCCTATGTGCTGGTATTTTGAAGCCGTGGATCCTGTACATTGGAGCGTTCCGGAGGAGAAGCTCCCGGAGGCGCGGATCAAAGATCGGCAGACTAGGTCGCGTGGGGCAAGTCTAGGCATTTCGTTCGGCAAAGAATTGCTGCGAAATACCGGTGTCCCCGTCGGACTCATCGTTTGTGCGCACGGGGGAACAAGGATGACGCAATGGGACCCGGCGCTTCGGGAGCAGGAAGGACATTCCTTATACGGGTCGATGGTGCGCCGGGTTAAGGCAACCGGTGGGAATGTGACAGGCTGCTTATGGTATCAAGGAGAAAGCGATGCCAACTCGGAGCATGCTACGATGTATGCGAAGCGAATGGAGGCGTTCGTCCAATGTCTGAGAGTAGATTTGCAGGAGCCTCAGCTGCCTTTTATTTATGCGCAATTGGCACACTTTCATTCGTGGGATAAGCAGCACGAAAGCTGGTGGGACTACATACAACACGAGCAATTACGTCTAGAGAAGATCTTGGGGCCGTGTGCTCTTGTTTCAACGGCAGATGCTACGCTTTCCGATCCTATTCATCTGGATGCCACCTCGTTAAAGAAGATCGGCAAACGATTTGCTTGGCAAGCGTTAGGGCTCGCGTATGGCGAGTGCCGACCAACCGGCCCGCGACCAAGTGCCTTCACATGGAATGCCAATCGGACGGAATTGACGGTCCATTTTACAGGTATGAACGGCTCATTCCAGCAAGTTGATAGAGCTTTTGGCTTCCAGATCGAGTTGGCAGACCAGCTCATCCTGCCCGCGGAATCTATTCTTTCAGAAGATCGGCTGGCCGTAATACTCCGTTTCGAGCAAGCTATTTCCTGTACAGCTAAGCTGAAGTATGGAGCCGGGTACTATCCAGCACTTAATTTAAGAGATGGGTTGGGGATACCCTTAGTATTATTTGGTCCGGTTCAAGTTCCTTGATTTACTGTACCTATCTGGGGAGTTCATGTACGTATTTTCACAATATTACAAGTCGTTTAATAAAGGGTTTTGCCCATGGGGAACGAATAAAACCTACATTGTATTGGCTTTACTTAGGTAATTAAAATCACGTTCTCATGGTTAAGGAGTAGATGTATTGGAAACTTTGGTATTTAAACAGTTGGAATTTGCTCGAAATAACACACTTAAGGTGCTCGAAGGAGTTACGGAGAGTACGGCCTCTCGTATACCTGAAAAATTTAGAAACCATATTCTATGGCACGCAGGGCATATCTATTTGGTTCAAGAAAGGTTTGCATTTTTGATCCATGGCTTTGACGCACAACATCCCGAACCGTTCATGGAATTATTTGCCGCTGGCACAACTCCGCTGACTTGGACGGAGAAGCCGCCGACGATGTCGGAAGTGGTAGATCTGTTGCGAAACCAGCAAGAGCGCATTCAAATGGCTTTAAAGGATCGCATTTCGGAAAAAGCACCTTCACTGTATAAAACTTCCAGCGGTTTTATCCTTGAAACGATTGGAGATTTCCTTAATTTCACGCTATATCATGAGGGCATGCATGTAAGCAATATCAAGCAATATAAATTGTTATTAAACGGATAAAACGAAGGTTAACGAATTTTGGTACTCACCTTCAATATCCCTTGCCGTGCACGAATTAGTTAAAATCGCATTACGTATACCCCGCTGGCGAAACACCTGTAATTTTCTTAAACGCTTTATAAAAATTAGAGTAATCCTCAAAACCCGTCATTTTACATACTTCTACCGGAGGGATGGACAGCTTTAGTAATTCGATTGCCTTCGCGATGCGTTTGTGAATGATGTATTGTTTGAAGCTATAGCCTGTTACTTTTTTGAAGAGATGAGAGAAGTAATACCGATTGATGTAGAAGACATCCTCGATGTGCTGGAGTGTCAGTTGTTGAAACAGGTTATTATGAATGTAAGTGACGATATGCTCGATTTTGGCGTTATAATTGCCTTCAAGCTCAAACGTATGCAGATGTGTGGCGATCAGATCATTAAGATGGATGAGGAGTCGGATAAAAGTCAATTCAATGAGGATTTGACTTGCCGGTTGCTGGTTACGAATATGATCTTCCATCTCGGTGAAATAACCGCCTAGTTGTTCTACCAGCTTGCTCGGGATGCGGTTGAAGCTCCCGGGCTTTTTACGATCAAAATATTGCAGAATCGGGTAACTCATCAGCTGATAATGCTGGCAAAATTCAGGCGTAAAAAAAATAAGGATTCGTTCATAGCTAGCATCTGTCTTGAAGTATGGCCGATGCATTTCCCTGTTATTAATAATCAAGAGATCCCCAGGGCTTAGGGAATACGTCTGCTCTTCCACTTGATAAACGACATTGCCGGAGATCAAATAATAAATTTCGTAACAATCTAACATATAGGTGCGGTGTTGTTCGTCATGCGGACTTTGAGTTATGGAGCGGGTATAGCTAAAAGCGCCATTTTTCAGGCGAATGGAGGTAAGCATTTCGTTCATAATATCCCTCTTTGCATCAGGCTTTGATCTCATTAACTATATCATAAAATGCAAACAGAAAAAGCAAGTTATGCAATGTATCACGCAAGGTCTACCATAGGTACAAGGCTGGTTTCCCGATATACTTAGGGTATTCTCACAGATTAGCTCAGGGAGGCAAACAAGATGAAAGCGATTTTACAGGAGAACAAAGCCTACATTCAAGGCACATGGGATCGGATCACAGATAAAATATCTAAGACCTCAACCCGCATTCAAGACGGGTTCCCACACACGACCAATAACGGTGAGTATGACGATTGGCACGACGATCTTTCTTGGTGGACGAATTCGTTTTGGTCAGGTATTCTATGGCAGCTATACAAAGAAACGAACACCGATGCGTACAAGCAATATGCGCAAAGTATTGAAAAGAAGCTAGATCAGGTCCTATACAGCTATGATCAATTACATCATGACGTAGGCTTCATGTGGATGCTATCCAGTGTACTGAATTATGAGCTTACGGGTGATCAACAAGCGAGACAACGCGCTATGCTGGCTGCAAATGTACTATCCGCCAGATACAATCTAGCAGGTGGTTACATTCGTGCTTGGAATGGTAATGGCACGGAAGGCTTGGCTATCATTGATTGCATGATGAATATTCCGTTGCTGTTCTGGGCTAGTGAACAAAGCAAAGATGACCGCTTTAAGCATATTGGTATCAAGCATGCTGATAAGACAATAAAGGACTTCATTCGAGAAGACGGCTCCGTCAATCATATCGTTAATTATGATAGGGAAACAGGCGAAGTGCTGGATACCCCTAGAGGGCAGGGCTATGAGAGCGGTTCGTCATGGTCTCGAGGACAGAGCTGGGCGATATATGGCTTCGCTCAAACGTACAACTGGACACAGAAACCTGAGTATCTGCAAGCAGCGAAACGAATCGCACATTATGTCTTAGCGTGCTTACCGCTTACGGGTTATGTGCCACCCTGCGACTATAGACAACCAGAAGATGCTGCGCTTCTGGATAGCAGTGCAGGGGCAATTACCGCTTGCGGCTTAATTGAAATTGCGAAAGCTGTTCCAGATGCGGAAAAGTCGCTGTATCTCCAATCCGCCATTATGATTCTTAAAGCGCTCGATGAGAAATGTGCCATCTGGGATCTTTCTGATGAGTGTATCCTGACGAATGCGACAGCAGCATTCCATTCCGGAAACAACAAACGCACAGCTGTGGAGAATGGTGCACTCATTTACGGTGATTATTATTATATCGAAGCGATTAGTAAGTTGAAGGCATTGTTATAAGTCTTGTAAAAAAGAACCATCCAGCGATCGCAGTATTCACTGCAAAAGGCTGGATGGTTTTATTGCGTAGGGGTGAAATGCAGTAAGAAGAACCTAATTGTGTGGATGATAATAGCGTTCTAGAACGTACTAGCTTTGCTCGTATCCGGACACCAGCGAGAAGAGCGGATAGATCGGATCAAGATATCAACGGCTTCCTCCGTTCGCAGATGCGTGAGTGCTTCCACAGCATAGGCTCTGACATAGCGGTCCTTACTGTAGAGTGCTAGGTCAAGGGAGCGAACAGCCTCACTTACGTTCCCAGATTTGCCGATACGCAGCAGGGAAAGTGCTGCTGTATATCCGATTTTATTGGTAATGTAAGGTTGCAACCTGACTTTTGGCTTTGTTGACTCCGCATGACAAGTGTCTACATCTAGTTCCTCTCGTAAAGAATCCTGCAATGCTTGTGCAATAGCGGAGATAGCTTGTTCACTAGGATTCTTGATCAACCCTAGTGCTTCTACCGCATTTCGGCGTACCCATTCACTTTCATCCTGCAAATGGGAGATGAGTGAAGGTACCACTTCACCCTCCGATGAACCGATCATGCCGAGTACGAAAATGGCCAACGCCCTACGATGCTCATCTTTATGGTTCAAGGCACGGAGCAGCTCGGGAATCGCCTGTGTGCCAGCTCCTTGCAATCCATATGCCGCACGTTCCGCTGTTAGGTTTGATCCCTGCGTAATATACTGGATTAATGTTTCGATACCTGGTGTGCCAAGTTGTCCGAGTGCATAGGCTGCGTTTAAAGCCGTTGTTTCCGTGGGATCGTCTAATAGCTGCCCTAGTAATGAAGCACTTGAAGCTGCGCTTAAACCAATTAGCCCTATTTCATCTGCTGCCATACCGCGATCTGTCGCGTCTTCTGATTTAAGCTGTTGCGTCAACGCTATCAATCGCTGCTCCGTCGCTACTGCTGGAGCTTGCTTAGTCGCACGTTCTCCACGCAGCCATTGCCATATATCTTGCCATAATGTCCCGTGTGTAGCGGGTGTTCCTTCAGGTACAACCATCTCAGTATGTTGATGATTCCAGCTTGGCAACGTAGGTGCACTTAATCGGAGGAACTGAAATTTAAGCATGTAACGGTCTAGGTTTGAGATATTCAGTGAGGCTTTATGCCACAAGTCAAAATGAACTAATACCATTGTACCTGCCTTGCCAGTCGGTAATAATGTCTCGCCTCGGTCTCCGAGGAATTTCTCGTAGTATTGGCTGCCTGGCATGATGGCAGTGGGGCCAAGATCTTCAGTAACATCTTGTGTGTAATAGAAAACCATTGCCCACCAAGGTCGATGGCTGCGCATGGAGGACCAGTACCCATCTTTATGCCATTGGCCGCCACCAGGCATCTCACTGCCCGGTCGGTTGTAATGACAGTGACGATGTGGATGCATGTAGTAATCAGGACCAAGTACACTGCTTAAGGCACCCTTAACGATCGGCGTATCAAATAGCTGCTGAATGTCTGGAACACGGGGGAGAATGTTATTCCCTGGATTACCTTCCTGATGCAAAACATAGTTGATCTGATTCATGATGCGGAGATGAAGTTGATTCGGTAAGTCATTTTGAATGACCAGATAGCCTTTGGTAATAAAGTGCATCATTTGTTCATCAGTCAATAAGAATTTGTTGTCTATCAAGATAAATCCTCCTTGTAAAGCATCGTTTATACGATAAACATTACATTGTTTGGCGTGATTTGTATTTGCAAAATCGTCAAATATTTGTACAATCGTCATATCAATTGTTATAAATTTTACAGAATATGACGTATAGGGCGGTGTTCATGGATGGATTTCGCTAACTTACATCCTTATGTGTACTATGCAACTCGATATCCATTCTCCAGAGATCAGTCAAGTCGAAATAGGATTTGTTATGCCACTTCACTTTATTTAATCAGCGAAGGAAAAGGTGTTATACAAACTTGTGACCGTACTTATGAAGTAAAAGTAGGCTCATTTGTGTACATCCCAGCAGGGCAGCCTCACCTCTGGATTGCCGACAGCTATGATCCTATGGTTCATGTATGCTGTTATTTCGATTGGTCATACGTAGATCGTCGGGCGCACGCGGACAACCCGAGCTTGATCTGTTATGATGAGGCAACTCTAATACCTGCCTTAATCGGGCCTACATTTCCATATGCCTTACCTGAGTATCTGATCGTGGAGAAGCTAAGACAGTGGTTGGATTTCTTCGAGAAGTTTTACACAGACAATCAACACACAAACGAACGAACGTATATTCGAAATTTGAGGATCCAGAGTAACTTTCAACAGTTTATTGAGTTTTATCTCCCTTTTGCCCTGAAAAAGGAGCATATCCCGAATCTTCACATCGCTAGATTGCTTGAACGATTGGATCAGGATCTGGTACAAGGGAAGTTGCATCCTTTGGAAACCTATTATAACGACTTAAACATAAGTCGTGGTTATTTTTTTGATTTATTTAAACTTGCTACGGGGATGCCGCCAACACAATACATTATTCACTACAGGGTTAATCGGGCAAAAGAAGACCTTCTCCATTCCAGTTTAACGATCACGGAGATCGCAGAGAAGCACGGTTTTTCATCGTTGCATTATTTTTCTAAGCTATTCCACAAATTACATGGTGAATCTCCACGAGAATATAGAGACAAGAACCGGTAATCGTTAATGACATGCTAGGACGGATAAAACAATGCGTCAGAGGGCTGCGCCATGGAAGGTGCAGCTTTTTTCTATGTCAAATGGCACTTGATTTCCCATTAATTTCCTATATGATTGAATATTAGCACATTGGCTTTGAACACATACGAGGAGGTAACGATGGCCTACACACGTTTAATTGTATTGGTGATGGTGTTTGAAGTACTGATCTCGGCTCTAGTTGGTCTTGGCATTTATTGGGGGTTTTCTATTTTTCCCTATTCTCCGTCACCGATAACAACAACTGCTGCTTCTATGGGGACAGTCGGGTTTAACGCAACGATTCCTTTATATATGCCTTCGCTCAAGGATCTGAAAATTCCCTACACGTATCTTCAGGTCGGGACAAACGCATGGGGACTCTCAGCCTTCTTGGTATCAGCTGCTGTAATGGGATTGCAGAGCTTTGTCCGAGGCATGTACCTTGGAGGTCTGAAGGGATGGGTTCTGAACCGTAAAGTAGTCCCGCTGTTTGCATGTGGACGCAGGTACTTCGGCGATATGATCGCATGGTCGATTTTTCAAATTGTGATTGGCGCGTTGACTTTATTCCTTGGTGCTGCATTTTTTCCGTTAGGGCTCTTATTGATCATTGCGATGATGTTTTACTCACTTACACCGTATCTGATTGTTCTCCAAGATCTCACTTTTTTTGATGCATTGGCGAAAGCGCCTCGCATGTTACGGCGTTATCTCGGCACATTGCTGCCTCTTGCCCTGTTTGCCATGCTATGCACGCTAATGATCAGCCTCTTACAATCATTTACTCCCCCTTGGGGATATGTGGTACCGTTGCTCGCTTACGCATGCATTGGAACCTTGCTGATTGGCTCGCTTATGAGTCGACTTGCCGTCAAGCTAAGGCTGGACCACGAACCGGCTACGGAACTGCCATTCAGCGAGGTCCTTACTCGTAGAATTGTAAATGTTATGATTGTTTTGCTCGTGCCGGTACTTGTTGCTGGAGGTAGCTTCGTTGCTGCTGGCAGGCACTTAAGTGCGTTGGATTGGGGGAGTAAAGAGCGTCTCGAAGGTATCTCCTACAATAATAACTTCTCTGATGTCTTTTATTTATCCGAGCATCAGTATACAGCTTATGAGTGGCAGACCAAAGATTACCACATCGAAATAAAGCTTCCAGACTTATCGGAATCGAAACCTGATGAACTGCGAGGTGTAGCCGACATTTCGTGGCAGGTGAATAAGGAAGTCCGCATCGACAATGGGAATTCAACCTATATGTCGGCACAGTCGAGCGTTGAGAAGGATCGAATCATGTATCGTCTTGTCAAGGAGACAGCTGCTGACGGCAGCATCTACTATTCCAGTCTAAATGGTTCTTCTGCGATCCTTCCTGGCGGGGCGAAGCCGCGTGAGCCATTGTCCATACAAATCATGGTAAGTGAGGACGGTAAGCATGTATTTGTCATGCAATACCCGGCACGTTTTGAAATCTCAAAGGTATTCCGCGTTTCGGAGGATGGCAGGTATTTGATTCCAGCAACTAGCCAAGTAAATCCAAACGATTTTCGTGCTTATTGGTTCACAGCGGAACAGCGTGTGGAGAATCTGTTCGACTTGCTGGTCGCAAAAAACAAAACAAATTATGTAACTACAATTAACCGAGCTTACCTCGCGCTTGCTTGTGCGATGCAGGAAGGAGATGGTCACATGGTCATCAAACTTCTAGACACGATGCGCAAGGCTGGCGTAAATGTGAAAGCACCAGACTGGGACGACGAGACGTGGACATCCAACTTGCGAGGCCGATATCAAGGAGCCAGTTTGGAGAAGACTCTGGAACTGTTGTCAAAAACTGGCGTTCAAGGCGGTTATGAAGGCAAGGAACTCTCGGACCAAAGCAACGAAAAGATCCGCGTTCACCGGTTAGAAGTGCCGTTTCCGGACGGTATGCTGCCAATAACGTATGAGGAATCTAAAGTAGACGGGAAGCTGCTGTCTATCCATGTCATCGACGAAGGAAAAGTGAATTGACATTGGTTCGAATTGGTAAAGGAGCTAAGTGCATGTTTGCGCTTAGCTCCTTTGTTTTTTTGCAAATGCCTTCCGTTTTTGTACATTGTGGTGGTCAAAGATGCTAAAATACAATCAATTTTAAGGAAAACGGCTAAACATAGATATATAAGTGCGAAAGCGCAACCTTTTGGACCGAAAAGGTGCTAAGAAGATGAGTTTCGGCAGAAATAGTTGCACATTTGCAAGCATTTCAGAAAGAGAGATAAATTTGATAAAAAAGGATGCATTTTTGCATGTTTCACAGCTGTATTCACGACAGCTCAAGTATGCAAGCGGCACACAACTAGAGATGCTACTTGATGTCCACAAAAGTTTGCTGACTCGCAGATTGGTACACGGCTTCAACAATCTTCATATCCCTTAGCCCAATGCTCACTGGCACAGGTACAGGCTTCCCAGCTTGAATAGCTTCAACGAAAAGGGCGTGTTGGTTATAGGGATTGTTCTCGAGTTCTACAGTCGAAGGCGTGAAGATGGGATAATGCTCCTCAAAGATCATATTAGGACGGTCATATTGAATAAAAGTACCTTCGAAAGGTGCGTTAAGTTGGGCTTCAACACTGTTATTATCCGTAATTATGATATATCCTTCTGTACCAAATACAGCTAATGAAAACTGGTTACTACAATAGGAGGCTTCTAAGGTTCCTAGCACGCCTTGACTGAACCGACAAGCAACTACAGACATATCGTCACCTCCCACATTCGGCGAAAAGCGATTATGACTAAATGCTGCTAGACTTTCAATCGTATCATCAATAAGCCAAGCAGCCATATTCATGGGGTGTAAGGTTAATTGCACAAAGGCGCCACCGCCTGTCTTCTCTACGGAGCTGCGCCAGTTGTCTGCTTTCATCGTTGGGCCAGAGTTACCTGCACCTCTACATCTGACAGAAGCTACTTGGCCAATCCAGCCTCCTTGAATCATTTTCTTTGCTTCATAGTAGAGCGGGTTGTCAAAAAAACTCATATATAAGCCGGCTTGTTTACTTGATGACTGAGCTGCCTTTACGATTTCTTCTGCTTCCTTCACAGATGGGGCGAGGGGCTTTTGAATCAGGACATGCTTGTCCGCGCGTAAGGCTGCTACTGCTTGAGGTGCATGCAAGAAATTAGGCGTGCTGATATCAAGCATATCAATATGGCTGGACAGCGCATCCTCAAAGCAGGTTGTGAAAGGGACGCCTCCTAACTCTTCTGAAGCTGCTCGAGCAATGTCCTCATTCGTATCAACAAGTAACACGATTTCTGCGCCCTCTATTTGTAAATATCGCTGACGAATTTTTGAAGCCATTCCACCACAGCCAATTAAAGCGACTCTAATTTTGTTTGTGCCCATATGTAATTCCCCCTTAATAAAATTTTCGATCGAGCGGAAAATGTTCGCATTAGTCAACCAATCCGTTTGAAGTAAACAATTTCAGGGTCACCATCATCAAGATTTTCAATCAACCCACTTTTCACGTAGCCAAGTGATTCGCAAATCTTCTGCATAACCTTATTTGAGTCATTCGTTGATGTGAATATTTTCTCAGTGGTACATAGGGTTTCAACATATTTCATAAGCGCACTTGCGAACCCTTGTCTTCTGTATAGAGGATTTACAATCACTAAAGAAATAAAACAATGACCAAAAAACGAGGTATCAAATATCGCAAAGCCTGATATCGTTCCATTTACAATCGAAATCACACATGTTTCATGACCAATTGCTTTCGCAATATAGGCTTTCCTACTTTGAGAACCAATGACCATAGCATCAATCATGCATATGGCATCTAAATCGTAAACCGTCGCCTTTTCGATAATAATCATGCTAATCACCCTTAAACTAAATCGCTTTCAAAAGAAAAAACATGTATCCATATAAAACTGTCATATCAATTGTACCATATGTTGGGATTTACATGGATATATGATGGCATGCAAATATTTTCATTCTTATGGGGAATATTACCTTCGAGTGGAGGTTGAATACTTGTTGAATTTAGTAGCTCGCGTGTTAGGGCTTGTGGCTGCACTAAGTCTACTTTTGGCGCAAACCGTTGGAGCATCAGATGGAGCAGAAGTGTTGGATATTAAAAAAGGGGAGATTATCCTTACTTTAGAGAACTCTCATTCCTTGCAGAGCTTAATCCTGAATGGAATCTTGCGGAACCTTCAGTAAGCTAGCGGCACATTTAATAATAAATGCAAACAAAGCAGGCGCTCTGGCGACCTGCTTTGTTCATTCAACGAACGAGCAGGAAAGCTTCATTTATTCGCGAATAACTCAAGGATGGGAATGGTTGAAGAAGTTAAATAACAAGCTGGAGGAACACATGATAAACATGGATAATATTTATCTCATTACAGACATACCTGGTTATTCGCCGCAAATTAGTCGGTTGCTATCGATGATGAACTATGCAAGGACTACAACCTTACAAGTTACGAAAAATTTATCTGTACAGCAACTAGATTTTTTATTAGATGCGAAGAGTAATTCAATCGGTGCCTTATTGCTGCATTTTGCAGCGGTAGAATACGCCTATCAAGTGGAAACTTTTGAAAAAAGAGAATTGAATGAGGAAGAGATGTTGATCTGGGGGGCAGCTATCCACCTCGGTGATGAAGGACGGGAAAAAATTAAAGATAATGATCTGGATTATTATGTGAATAAATTAAATGAGATCAGAAATCGAACCCTTGAATTGTTTAAAAGCGTGGATGATGACTGGCTATACAAAGAAGAAGAGTTCTGGTATAAAAAACAAGCTAATCATTATTTTATGTGGTTTCACGTCATGGAAGATGAAATCAATCATAGAGGACAGATCAGTTTGATTAAGAAACGAACAAAGGAATAACAGCATAAGAAGGCAGTTGATCCAAGTAGATCGGCTGTCTTTTTATGTTTATATAACAACAATAATATAGTTATATTCGGTAATTATATATTGCAAAACGATAAATTGTAAGTTAATATCAAATTGACAGAGGTTATTTTAAAATACACATGCAGTGAAGATAAAGATCAGAGGAGGTATAACCGTGGACAGTAACAATCGGGTTATCGAACATATGGCCAATCCGCATGAACTGGAGAGAATGTTTAGAAATGAACCCGAAGCTTTTAAACTTTCATTCACATCCGCTTGGGAACAGAATCCTCATTCGGAGGTTCTCGCCGTTTGGCACGAAAGATTGCATTTCAAGGAAACGGTACATACAGAAAAAGCTTTCTTGCTTCAGAAAAATTTTATGTTCATGGGCATTTTAGCAATTCTAGCTGGGATTTTCACAAGGATCATTTTCCATTTTGTCGAACAGGAAGCGATAGCCCCAATTAACCTTGCCTTTGGCATTCTTCCCTTAATGGCGATCTATTTTGTATCGAATAATCGCCCTAAGAAAAATGTGCTTTACACGCTTGGAGCTTTATTCCTAATCTCTTGCGTTTATCTGAATTTGCTGCCATTAGAGCAAACGGACAGTATGATCTTGGCTTATATTCACCTTCCCATTTTCTTATGGGTATTAGTTGGGCTTGCATTTACAGGAAATGAATATGGCAAAGGCAGCACAAGGTTAGCCTACCTTAAATTTAATGGAGAATTCGGCATACTCTACGCGATCATGGCAATTAGCGGAATGCTGCTAACAGGATTAACCATGCAGTTATTTAGATTTGTCGGCATGGATATTTCGGATTTCTATTTCAAAAATGTCGTTCTATTTGGTGCTGCCGCGCTCTCCATTGTGGGTACTTACCTGGTAGCAAGGAACCTTAAGCTTGCTAAAAATATAGCACCCTATATCGCCAAAATATTTAGTCCTCTCGTACTGGCAACTTTATTGGTCTATCTGATAACGGTAATTGGGGTAGGGAAGAATCCATTCTTGGACCGCGATTTCCTTCTTTCCTTCAACGGAGTACTTCTTATTGTATTGGTCGTCACCATTTTTTCCATCACCGAAAGCGGCACAGACGAGAAAAAGAACATCTCTGATTATATAAATTTTGGCCTCATTGTTTTAGCGCTAATCATTGACAGTGTTGCTTTATCAGCCATCGTGTTCCGGCTTTCTTCTTACGGGATTTCACCCAACAGAATTGCTGTTCTTGGCGTAAACATACTGATCTGGGCCAATCTCATTTGGATTATGCTTTCTTATCTGCGGTTTTTACAAAATAAAACGGGACCCACGTCCATCCAAGATGCCGTTACGAAGTATTTGCCAGTCTACGGGCTTTGGGCAGCTGTCGTTGCGTTTACGTTTCCTTTCATTTTTAACTAAAGAGGGGTTTGGGGAAATAGAAAGAGAGGGAGGCTGCGATAGCCATCCCTCTCTTTGGCGTTCATATTTGTCATGTAATTAGTTCAGTTTGAATCGTACCTGTTCATTTTATTTATCTTTATCATTAAAGTTACCGTGTATTTTCACGGATACGCCAAGACTCGTTACGCCTTCATAGGAAGCGAGAATGATCACATCTCCCTTATCTAATGTGTGCAACACCTGGTTAGAAGCAATCATTGCTTTCTGTGTGTCGTTGGATGTGAACAGAGTGAAAGCAGTTAAGTCAGCCGTACTGCCATCTGCATACGTTCCGATAGCTTTGAGTTGAGCGGTTTCACCGGTTTTAAGCTTGTTAGGCAACCCAACAATTTGCATGCTAACAGGCTTGGCGGGTACGACCTTTACTTCGATCTGAGAAGATTTGCCATTGTAAGTGGCTACTACAATCGTACTCCCCGTTTTAACCGCAGTTAAGGTACCGTCTGGGGATACAGTTGCAACGTCGGGTGCGCTTGAAGTGAAGTTCACGCCAGATACGATGTCAGCACGGGAACCATTTGTATATTCGCCGCTCACTTGCAGCCTTGCAGATTCTCCGGCTTTAAGGACACTAGGTCCAGTTGCTGAAATCTGGGTCAAGATGAGGTTGCTATTGTTGTAATTATGGAATTGCATGTTTGGATAATACGCATTCAAGATTCGATCATAACTCCAGCCCATACCGCCAAGCATCGAGGCGCCGAATTGGCTCATGCCTACGCCATGACCGTTGCCTCCACCAAAGAAGGTTACGCCTGTTGCTGCACCGTTAGCATCTCGAGCAATGTCAAAAGTAAAGAAAGCGGAGTATAGGATGCTTGGATTTTTGAGAGTTGCCGTGGCGTCATAATCTGTCGCACCGCCTTTTGCCCGATACGCTAGGATATCAGATCCTCCGGTATATAATTTACTTGGTCGTATTGTAAATCGGATATTGAATTCTTTGATGATCTTGTACGTACCAGTAGTTCCTTCCACGACAAGTTCAGTAATATTGCCGCCTGCACCTCGTTTGGCGACGTACATGTTTTTGAAGCTTCCGATCCCTTCAGCAGGTATCGCGAGGCTTTGGAACGAGCCGTCTGCTGTGCGTGTCAGAATAAAGTTAGGATCTGCCGCATATCGCAATCCCAAGTTAGCATTGATCGTTTTTTCAAGCTCTTGTTGAGTAAGCCCAACCTTCCAACGGAAATATAAGGAATCGGAATCGTAGCCTTTGTAGGCTAGATTTTTGTAAAATGCGCTAACAGCCGCTTCATCTTGGGTATTCATTTGGAACAGCTTGCTGCTGTCTGCCAAATCAAAGGTATAGCTGCCTGCTGTCAGGTAAGGAAGCGGAGTCCCAGGGAACAGATTAGTTACAGTGTCAGACCAAACTTCATGTTTGGAAGCACCGAACCCGCCTGAAGTGGAATAGAAGCGGGCGTCAACCAAGTCTTGACCGCTCTTCATGATTTGGCCAGCCGTCTCGTTGATCGCTTGCGTAGTCAATGTATTCTCTGCTGAATTGTTATACACTTGGCTTAGCGTGCTATCATCAATATGAAAGCTTTGATCTGCGAAACGGTTGGAGACATAATCGGTCAGTGCATACGTTCTTGCAGCTACAGCTTGTGCCTTCAATGCTTCCAATCCAAAACTAGCAGGCATTTCACTAGGAACGACCTGATACAAGTATTCTTCCATGCCTACTTCATTAACTACGCGCAGCTTATCTTTGCTCGGGTTCAAGGATAGTTCCATGACACCGCGATATTGAGGAGGCGTGCTTAGCGCTCTTTTTATCGAGGATAGTTCCAATTTCTGTGTGGGGCTAGAAGGTATGGCATAGAGTCTATTAGCTGTCGTATAAACATCTACACCACTCACAGTTACTTTCATTTTACCGTTGTCAGGGGTAACGGAAAGCAAGCTTCCTGCTGGAATGTCTAAGGTATGCTCAGAAATTTTATCTAACAGCTGGAAGTTTTGCACCGATTTGAGATCCACTTTGGCGTGGTTCAGCTGAGTCAGATCGGCAATGTTAGAAATATCAAAACGAATCCCGACACGCATCACATTCATCGGAGTTTCGCCTTGAAGAACAATACGGGAAATTTGACCGGCTGTATTCGTATAAACCTCCGCATTTTTCGCTCCGACCATGACGTCGCTCAAGCTTTTGGTAAACCATTGCCCATTCACATTTTGGAGAACATCTGTGTGATCAGCTAATGGAAGAGTGCCCGCGAATTCTAGTTCCAACGTATGATTAGTCATATTTTTCGAAAGGATCTTTTCTTTCAGTGGTGTTGGCTCAATCGTCTCTCCATATACAGTAGGTAAAGCGCTTACAGAGCCGAAAGCTAAAAGCATGCAAAATATGAAAATAAGAGGGCGGAAAACAAATGCTTTCATTTTTTTTACTTCTCCTTCGTGTTGCAAAATTTTGAAATAAAATTTCATGTTGATGAATAAAAATTGATCATTTATGAAATTTTATTCCAAAACTAGTATAACTGGGATTCTTTTACTTGCCCATAAGTCTTTCTAACTAGAAATGATTCGACAAAAAATGAAAAATAGGTCATCTGTTATGTTTTGCGGAAACAAAAAGAAGAACCGGTAGAAAATACCGGTTCTTCTTTTTAAATAAATCATTTACATGGAAGGAAGCTCTATGATAAAATCGAAAAGTCATTTCTATTTATTTTTGATAAAACTATATAGTTAATGCATTTTATCTATACTTAAATTTTAGCATGATGACTTGCAGTTTGTCAAACATTTTTTGTTTTTTCACATAAGACCAAGAAGGAGCGTGTTTGTAAAGATGGAAAACGCGAAGGATTGGCAGCAAGAACAGGAGAGGTTAGATAAGGTTACTGAAAAATTGAGAACGACAATAGAGGAATTGGAACCGGAGGTATCCGGGCTGCGCGATCAAGTGACGGACTTTCGTAAGCGTTTTTGGGAGGAAGTAACGATCAACACCAGCAGTCATGAAGATTTCGAAGAGTCGTTTTACAGTATGAGGCAGCAAGAGGTGCTATTGTCCGAACGGGAGCGCAGTCACCGACAGCGGGTGCAGCGTTTGAAAAGCCTGAAACGGCTGCTTCCGTCTCCTTATTTCGGGCGGATCGATTTTCAAGAGGACGGCATCGGCATTAGCGAGCAGATTTATATAGGCGTTTCGTCCTTCCTTGATGTAGATGGCATAGACTTTCTTGTATACGACTGGCGAACGCCAATCGCAAGCATGTACTACGATTATTCTCCAGGAGCATCTGCCTATGAAACACCAGGAGGACGCGTAGAGGGCGAAATGAAGCTGAAGCGGCAATATCAGATCAGCGACGGTCAGCTGAGAACTGTGTTTGACACCAGCGTAACGATCGGTGACGAATTGCTTCAGCATGTGCTAGGCAAGGGCGCAGATTCACAAATGAAGAGCATTGTGGCGACCATCCAAAGGGAGCAGAATGCGATCATCCGCGACGATACAAGTGCTATGCTCATCGTGCAGGGAGCGGCAGGCAGCGGAAAGACGTCCGCCGCACTACAGCGGGCGGCCTATCTGTTGTATAAGCACCGCGATAAGCTCAAAGCGGATCAAATTGTGCTTTTTTCACCGAATCCGATGTTTAACAGTTATGTATCCACGGTGCTTCCCGAGCTCGGTGAGGAGAACATGCAGCAAACGACGATGCAGGAATATCTGGCTTATTGGCTAGAATCCACGTTCCGTATAGAAAGCCCTTTCGACCAGATGGAATATGTCCTGTCTTCAACGGGATCAGTTGGTTATGAAGCAAGGCTGAGTGGGATTCATTATAAAGCCTCTGAAGCTTTTCTACAGGCACTCCAAGAATATGGGCTGTGGCTGCGTAAGGAGGGGATGCTATTCCAAGGCATCTCTTTCCGTGATGGTGAGTTAATAACCGCGGAACAGATGGAAGCCGAATTTTACAGCTACGACAGCTCACTCCGTCTAGCTAATCGGGTCGCCCTTCTGCAGGAATGGCTGCTGAAAAAGCTAACTTTACTTGAGCGTAAGGAGCAGAAAGCGCAGTGGGTTCAAGATGAACTCGACTATCTCGACAACGAACAATATGCAGAAGCCTACAGCGAGCTGCTTAAGAAGTATAAACAAGAGGGAACCGTCATTCATTTTAACGACCAATATGTGGAAAGGTATGGCGAATCTGAGGCGGAGCAGGAAGGGGAGTACGACTTCGACTTTGAATATGCCATGCAGGAAGAAGAGCTGCTGCGCCAGATGATCGTGAAAGCGTGGTTTAAACCACTGAGGCAGCAGGTAAAACGGTTACTGTTCATCGATATAATGGGACTGTACAATCGATTGTTCGGTGACGCGGCGGCCTATCGGAATATGACGAACGAGACTGACTTACCCGAGCAGTGGGCGGAAATGTGTAAGCAAACACAGGCAAAATTGAGCCAGTTCGAATTGTTCTATGAGGATGCGGCGCCATTTCTGTTCTTAAAAGAACTTGTCGAGGGCAATCGGAGGAACACCGAGGTGAGGCATCTATTCGTGGATGAAGGTCAGGATTACTCGCCGTTCCAATTCTATTTCCTCAAGCAATTATTCCCTCGCGCCCGCATGACGGTGCTCGGGGATTTCAGCCAAGCGATCTTCCCACAGGCGACGAATTTGCACGAGGTGGATTCGCCTTTGAGCAAGCTTTACGGTGAAGGCGAAACTGGCCTAATCCGCCTTGTCCGAAGCTATCGCTCAACCCGCGAGATCGTGGAGTTCACGAAGTCGCTATTGCCGTACGAAGAGATCGTACCTTTTGAGAGGAGTGGCCGTAAGCCGCAACTCATTAAGGTTAGCAGCGGTGAGAAGCGGGCCGTGCGCATAGTAACGGACATCGCGTCACTTCAGGCAGAAGGCTTCGACTCGATCGCCGTCATTACGAGAACCGCAGCCGAAAGCCGTGAGGCTTATGACGTATTGAAGTCACAGGGCTGCGAAGCGCTGCGACTTATTACGAAGGAGACGCTCACTTTCGAGAAAGGCGTCATGATTATTCCCTCTTATCTCGCGAAGGGTGTTGAATTCGACGCGGTATTGGTCTACGATGCGTCTTCACAAACATACGACAGAGAAAGTGAGCGCAAGCTCTTCTATACCGTATGTACGCGCGCGATGCACCGACTTCTTCTTTACTCGACGAGGGAGTGGACAACATTTATTACATCGATGGATCCATCATTATATGAACTCGAGCTGTTAGGATAAATGAAAGTGGAGCCACATTTCTCAGAAATGTGGCTCCATTATTTATTAGGTGGAAATTCCCCAACCCCTATCCATTGAGCAGCTTGTGCCGCTCTAGTTTGGACATGTACGACAAGCCCAAAATGTTTTATTGCAACTTTGATGTGGAGAAGATACAATTTCAAGTAAATTCGTTTGCGGAATGGATGGTGAGCTTGTTTTGAAAATGCCTTTCATTATACGTCTTTTCGATAGTCGCAAAAGTGCTCTTTCAACGATCATCGCCTCCAATTTATTCATCCTATTGATACCGCTTGCAATGGGCCTTTTTCTGTACACGAAGGTGGAACAAAGCTTAGAGAAGAGCTCGACTAGATCCAATGTGGCCATGCTCGAGCAGCTGAAACTGTCACTCGATAACAAATTATCGGAAGTGGATACGTTAATGCGGCAGGTTGTGTTTGATCCGAAGCTGGATTATATGCTTAGAATTCCTGCGAACTCGACGGATGCGGACAAATACGAGTTTATTCAATTCATGCGGGACAAAATGAGCAAATATCACAGTATGACCAGCAGCTTCATTTTGGATTACTATGTATACTTTGCAAGCAGTGATACTATTGTCAAATCGGATTTGGTGACGAACTCTCGTACCTTTTATTCACTCTATTACTCCTATAAGAACATGTCGTACAATGGATGGCTTGAGCTATTGGACAAGGAACATAATATGTCGTACTTGCCGCTTACTTCCGTTTCAAACGGATCAGATTCAATGACCAAAGATGTGGTTACCTATATACAATCTCTACCCATTCATTCGCAATCTCAAAATCTCGGAAGCTTTATCGTATTGATTGACGTCGATCAGGTTAAGCAATTGTTTGCGCAGATGGAATCGGCCAGCCATAGCTTAGTCTACATCATAGATGATGCAGGAAAAACGATTATGAGCAACAGTGAGACACCTTTTCCGTCCGACTTGCTGGCACGTATTCATGGAAGCACGCAGCCATTTGATTACCGATTGGCGAATGTAGATCAAGTGGTATCGGTCACATCGTCGCAAAAAGCGGGCTGGAAATATGTATCTATCATGCCAAACGATGTTTTTATGCAGCAGGTGAATCAAATTCAGAGTTGGTCAATTGGGTTGTTCATCCTATGCTTGATTTGCGGTTTGGTGGCTGTAAGCATTGGGGCTTACCGCACGTACAAGCCACTCCAAAAAACAGTTAACGCAATTATGCGCGGGAAGGAAATGATCATGCGTCCTTCCTCGAATGAATACGAGTTTATTCGGCAAACCGTCGAGGGCTCCATTCATGAAGAGAAAAACCTGCGCATGACCTTAGCACAGCAAGTTCCTTTTATTCGAGCGAACTACTTGTCTCGTCTTCTCAATGGCTATATGGATGTGGATATATCCGTCGAAAACGGAGATCGGCTTCAATTTATGGATTTGAAATTCACAAGCGATAGTTTTGCAGTGCTCATAGTCAAAATTGAAGATGTTCATTTCTTAGGTGAAGAGGATGAACAGCAGTGGGCTCACGCAAGATTTATCGTCTCCAATATCGGTACGGATCTGATTGCGACGAATCATAGAGGCTTCTCGGTTGAGCTCGACCGAGATCGCATTGCGTTTCTCATTAATCTAACGACGAATAAGGAGAGCGTGGCTGAAGCAAATATCCGTGAAATCGCGGAATCCCTCCTCAGTATCACCTCTCAAAGATTCCAGATGGGCATAACCATCGCAGTTGGCGGCATTCATTCGGGTCCAAAAGCGATTCGTGATTCTTACCCGGAAGCACTAGCAGCACTTGAGTATAGGTTGATAGTGGGTAAACAGGCAACGATCCATTTCCAGGATATTCTCGAGGTTAAGCAGCATTATTATTATCCGCTTGAAATTGAGATTCAGCTCATTAATTTTGTCCGCAGCGGTGATATCGAGAATGTTGAAAAGGTACTCGATAAAATTTATTCAATGAATTTCGATTCCAGTCAGATCACACCAGAATTAGGCAAAGCCTTGTTTTTCAATGTGACGAGTACGCTCTTGAAAATTATTAACTCGACGAATACGAATCAGGAGGAAGTACTTGGCGCTGGCTTTGATCCCATCAAAGAAGTGTTCAGTTATCCAACAGCGCAAGGCATGTATACGAAAACCAAGGAGCTGTACGAGACACTTACCGGCTCGTTTAATTTGGAACGATCTGATCACAGTTCACAGCGACTTCAGGAAATCGTTGCTATTGTACACGATAATCTAGATGACTCGAACCTGGGAGTTGCTCAGATTGCTGAACGTATCCAGATGACACCTCAATATTTGTCTACCTTTTTCAAAAAGCATCAAGGACAGAATTTGCTGGATTACATCACAACGAAACGGATTCAACAAGCCAAGCATTTGATGAAGAACAAAGAACTGACGATTGTGCAGATTTCTCAAAGGATCGGTTACAACAATGATGTCGTGTTCATTCGAGCATTCAAAAAGCTTGAGGGTGTGACGCCGGGTAAATACCGTGAGACGATGTTTGCGGAAAGTATCGGCTCAAATTCCTAAAAGGCAGCCTCTTGAGGCTGCTTTATTCATTTGGCAGAGGCAACTGACGATTTCTAATATGGACTGATTATTTCTCTTCAGGCCTGATTTTCTTACTAAAATACAACGGAAATGAGAACTAGACTGTATTCATGCCATAGCTGGAGAAGCATACTTGGAGACAGGTGCTGGATGACGCTCACCGATTCTCAGTACCAAGCAAGCTTAGTGTTACTCATATAAAGGGAGGCAAGAAGAATGAAGAAAACATTGAAACAAGTAGGGTCCGTTGTATTGCTTTCTGCACTAGTCATTTCGGTAAGCGCATGTGGCGATGATACGAGTAGTACGAGCTCATCGGCAGCGCCACAGGCAAGTAGCGAAGCTCAGCCGCCAAAGCTGTCCAAATTGACGTATTGGGTAGCTAATCATTCTGCAGCCTCAGGTCAAATGAAAACGTACGCTGAAATGGGCATGTATAAGGAGCTCGAAAAAGCTACTGGTGTCAAGGTTGACTTCCAGCATCCTCCACTTGAGGTTCCACAAGCGCAAGAGCAATTTAACTTAATGATTGCGACAAACGAGCTTCCGGATGTTATTGAAGCGAGCTGGGGAGCAACAAGCGGTGCCGTTATTCGCTATCCAGGCGGACCGGAAAAAGCAATTTTAGATAAGAAAATCATTAAGCTAAACGATCTCATCGACAAATATGCCCCGAACCTGAAGAAGCTGCTTGCCGCTCATCCAGATTGGAAAAAGCAGATTTCAACGGATGAAGGAAGCATCTATGCGTTCCCGTTCTTGCGTGGTGATGATAAAGTCAGAGTGTTTTTTGGTCCATCGATCCGTCAAGATTGGCTGGATAAGCTGGGCTTGAAGATGCCGACGACCATCGATGAATGGTACACCGTGCTGAAAGCTTTTAAAGAAAAAGATCCAAATGGCAATGGTAAAGCGGATGAGATTCCAATTTATCTAGATAAAAATTTATTCTCAACCGACGCTCCTTTCCTTGGCGCATGGGGCGTTAACTACAGCTTCTATCAAGATAACGGCACTGTAAAATACGGCCCGATTCAGCCTGAATATAAAGAATTCCTGGCAACCATGAACAAATGGTACAAAGAAGGCTTACTCGATAAGGATTTCGCAGCTCCGAACGATAAATTATTCGATAACAAAATGACGACCAACCTCCTGGGTGCAACGGCTTCCTTCAATGGGGGAGGCATTGGGAAATATGCGGGTCTCATGAAGGATAAAGATCCTAAATTCGATTTGGAAGCGGCTCCATATCCTGTATTGAAAGCTGGCGACAAAGCGATATGGGGACAAAAGGATTTTGCTTATAACGGTGTTGGGGCAGCTATCTCGGTAGTCAACAAGAACCCAATCGAAACGGTGAAATGGCTCGATTACGCTTATGGAGAGAAAGGCGATCTGCTGTTCAACTACGGTGTAGAAGGCACGAGCTACAAGATGGAGAATGGCAAAGCAACCTTCTTACCGGAGATTTTGAACCCGCCAGCGGGAACGAGCATTCAGCAATCCATTGCTAAATATAATCGTGCTACATGGAGTGCACCTTTCGTGCTTAGCGATAATTTCCAAATGCAATATCTGGCTTTGCCACAGCAGAAGAAAGCCTTGGAAATCTGGTCGAAACCAACAGCTGAGCGTAAGATTCCGCTTGTTTCTCCGACGCAGGATGAAAGCAGCAAATTCGCTTCTATCGTCACGGACATCCAAACGTATCAAGACGAAATGCTCTTGAAATTCATCATGGGCGTAGAACCTATTGATAATTTTGATTCCTATGTGAAAAAGATTAAGAGCATGGGCATTGATGATGCGATCAAAATCCAGCAAGGTGCTTTGGAGCGTTTCAATAAACGCTAAGGAAACGTTGGGGGATGAACAGCGTAGAGGGTTTATCCCCTTTTCTAAATAGAAACGTTGAAAGAAAGGGTAGGGAGACGATGAGGCAAAGCCATACACCAGTTGAGGCCGTACAGGCCGTAAATATAAAGAAACCCTATCGCAATCCGACTGTGCTGGAAACCATACGTGGGGATTTAAAACGGCATTGGTCCATTTATGTGATGGCCATTCCCGTTATTGCGTATTACTTGATTTTTCATTATGGACCGATGTACGGATTGCAAATTGCGTTTAAAGATTTCTCCCCAGCGAAAGGAATTCTGGGAAGTCCATGGGTTGGATTTAAACATTTCGAAAGCTTTTTTAACGGGATTTACTTCTGGCGATTAATCAAAAATACCATCTTAATTAACCTCTACGATCTGCTGTTCGGTTTCCCGGCAGCCATCATTCTGGCGTTATTGCTGAACGAAATCCGCCATAGCGTATTTAAAAGGGTTGTGCAGTCAATCTCCTATTTGCCGCATTTTATCTCGATTGTTGTTGTGGCGGGGATGATGATCGACTTTCTTAGCCGCAATGGTCTCATAAATCAACTTATAGGCAGCTTTGGCATTGAACCTATAGATTTCTTACAAAAGGAAGGTTGGTTCCGTTTCCTATTCGTTTCCTCTGGTATCTGGCAAGGGATCGGCTGGGGCTCCATCGTTTATTTGGCAGCAATGGCGACGATCGATCCGACGTTGTATGAGGCGGCCAGAATGGATGGCGCAAACCGCTGGAAGCAGACGCTGCATATAACGATTCCGGGCATCATGCCGACGATCGTCATCCTATTTATTTTACAAATGGGTAATATGCTGACGGTCGGCAGTGAAAAGGTGCTCTTGCTTTACAACCCGCTGACCTATGGAACGGCTGATGTGATTTCAACCTATGTTTACCGCAAAGGGGTATTAGAAGCAAGTTATAGCTTTACTGCTGCTGTCGGGCTATTCAACTCGGTTATCAGCTTTATTCTGATCGTTGCCGCCAATAGCTTCGTTAAGCGAATCAGCGAGAACAAACTGTGGTAAGGAGATTTGCACATGAAATTAACCAGTGGGGAACGAACATTTGGCTACTTCAATATTCTGTTGATGCTCGTGCTTTGCGCGGTCACCCTATATCCATTCTTGTACGTGGCTTTCGCTTCGATTAGCGATGCGACATCCTTGCTGCAGCATCGCGGTATCATGCTCAAACCGGCAGGGTTTGATCTTGGTGCCTACAAAGCGGTTTTTGCGAACCCGATGATCGTGAAAGGGTATCAGAATACCCTGCTATACGTCGTACTCGGTACAACAATCAATCTATTCATGACAGCGATTGGTGCCTATGTGTTGTCTAGGCCGAATCTCTATTTTAAAAATATCATCATGTTTTTTATCGTCGTGACGATGGTGTTCCATGGGGGACTTATTCCAAGTTACCTGCTCGTGAACGATCTCGGCATGATGAATACGATGTGGGCGATCCTCATTCCAGGTGCAATCAACACGTTCAATATGATTATCATGCGTACTTCTTTTCAAGGCATCCCCGTCAGCTTGGAGGAATCCGCTAGAATGGATGGCGCAGGCGACTGGAAGATTTTATTCCGAATTGTCATTCCTCTATCGATGCCGGTCATTGCTGTCATGATTTTGTGGTATGCGGTAGGGCACTGGAATTCTTACTTTAGCGCACTGGTCTATCTGCGGAATAGGGAAGCTTATCCCCTCCAGCTCGTGCTCCGTGAAATTTTGATTTCTAACAATACGGACTCGATGATGGCAGGTGGAGGCGATGACAAATATGCCATCGGAGAAACGATTAAATATGCGGCGATTATCGTCTCAACACTCCCAATTATTTGTTTGTATCCGTTTCTTCAGAAGTATTTTGTTCAAGGTGTGTTGATTGGAGCGATTAAGGAGTAGACTTGCGCAAGATCACCACGATATGGAGGCAAAAGGAGAGATACGTGTGAGAGGCGTAACGTTCGAGAATGCTCCGAGCAGCTGGGACGAGGCTTTACCGATCGGCAACGGTCATTTTGGGGGCATGGCGTATTTCGAGGATAACAAGCTGACGCTAGCGCTTAATCATTACGAGGTTTATTATCAAAAGCTCCATCGGTATAGTCAGAAGTATCGAAATGGGGAAGGCCCTGATTTCATGCTTCAATATGGGCGGACATTGGAAGAGTTAAAGCAGCTGGCGACTGATAGGTATCGCGATCCCGAGCAGGAGCCAGTTGTTCTATATGGCGATGCGTTAAATGCGAACAGTATGTATAGAAAATATGGTAAGCCATCCGGTGGAACCTCCCATTATCCGACTGGTGAAATTGGGCTCTTTCCTTCTGAAGATCTGGCAGAACCTGATGATTACTCCTTAGGGCTTGATTTGGAAGAGGCAGTTATTCACTTGCGAGTGCAGAAGGGGCTTGATCAGCTTGAAGTGAAGACCCGGATAGCTCAGGATCGCGACTTGGTCATCACCGAAATTAAGCAGACAGCGTCATCCTTGTTGCAATCCGTAGCGATGTCCATCCCACTGGGTAGATATGTTGATATGCAAGTGGCGTATCATCGTCTGGATGAGAAGACCTTCTACTATCAAGGCAGCTTTTATCCCGATGGTGAGGATAAGGAACAATATGAACCGTTCACGTTCATTGTGATGATGAGGATCGTTGGGGCTGAAGGGCGCGTCGTTAGTTCCGCCGATTCCCTCCGAATTGTACTTGAAGATGCGCAGGAAAACATAACATTGCTTACAACGGTGGTCACAGAGGAAGAAACCAAGGAACTACTTCCAACTGCTCTGAGGAGACTGAATGAGGCATCATCACAATTACAGATCAGGATAGCCCATCATCAATCACATTGGCGCAGCTTCTGGTCACGTTCCTCCATCACCTTGCCGGATAAACTGATCGAAGAACTCTGGTATATCAATTTATATGCGATCGCTTGCTGCAGTGGAAAAGGCGGTAGAATGCGCGAGCAAGCATGCGGATTGAATGGACTATGGGATATCAAACAGCCGACCAAGTGGGGCAGTATGTGGTACTGGGACGTGAATATTCAAGCGGCGTTTTGGCCGCTTTATACGGCTAATCACCTTGAAGTTGCCGAAGCGTTCAATGACGGGTTATTATCCTATGTTGATCTAGCGACGCAGATGTCGAAGCAGTTTCATGGTCTGGAAGGCATTGCCGGGGATTATCCGCATGCGTTGTATGTCAGCATTTGGCCTTGGTGTGCGCAGTTCCTGTGGGACTATTATCGATACAGTATGGACCCTGATTTCCTTAGGGATAAGGCGTACCCGCTGTTTAAGCAGATTGCACGATTTTTCGAAGGCTATTTGCAGGTGAATCCGAAGTCAGGATACTATGAGATATTCCCTGATATTTCGCCGGAACAGGGTCCTTTGACTCGAAACTCAACCTGCAGTCTGTCTGTGGTTAAATATGTCTTAAGGATCGCGATGGAAGCGAACGAGCGGCTTGGTGAAGATGAGGCGGATCAGCTGAAGTGGAAGCAATTGATAGACAATTTGGCGCCATATCCAAGGGTTGATTCCAATCGCTATGGGGATGTCCTCAGGGATTCTGAATGGGCACCTGCTGATTTGCATCTGCGGCATCCTTCGCTGCTAATGCCGATTTATCCGATTGGAGAAATCAACAAAGACAGTGAGCCTACATTGAGGAAAAGAGCAGAGAATACGCTTCGTTATGCGGAAAATCACACGGAATACGGCATGTTTCAGTTCGGGTGGCTTTCCTGTGCGGCCTCAAGATTGGGCAAGGGCAATACGGCGCTTAGGCTGCTGTATGAGCAAGGCATCGATTTGTCGCTCAGGAGCAACGGTCTGTTTGCGGAAGAAACGGAACGCTGGATGAACTACTGCAACATCACGAACGAACCGTTATACCATCCACACATGATGGAGGCTTCGGGAGAAATGGTGGCGGCGGTGAACGAAATGCTGCTGCAAAGCTATGATGGCGTGATCGAGGTTTTCCCTGCGCTGCCTTCAGGCGAGCCTGAACCGGAACGGACGATTGGTTTGTATGACCATGCGGTTGAGTCGAGAGTAAAGCAATATGAGAAATGGAGCGATTGCTCCTTTCAGGGCTTGCTGGCCGTAGGCGCTTTTGAAGTGAGTGCTGAGCGGAAAGCGGGTCGAACGACTTGGGTTTTGATCCGTAGTAGGGCAGGGAACAAGGTTGTGATGCGCAACCCATTTCATGCGAGCAAACAAGTGCTTGTTTCCAGTAAAGTGGGTTATTCGTGGGATGCAGTGGATTTTGTGCAGGACAATGACCGCATTTCATTTGTGACAGAGCCGGGAGGGGAGTACGCCTTGTATCCGCATACGGAATCCTTACTGCCTGAGCTGTATGCAGCAGATTCCGCTGGCCAAACGGACGGTAAAAGCCGCCCATTGGTACATGAAGCCCACACCCATCGGAGAGTGTTTCTCGGAAAAAACCAAGACACACAGCACTACAGAACGTTGGACCATTTTACTTTTGACTATTACTCGGGAAATTACCGTGAATCCAGGCTGGCTGCGTATCGGCTTGATTGTGGGGTAGCTTCTCATTTGCTGGACAAAGATTATTATCGTGTGCTGCCAAGACAGGTCCATATGGAAGGTGTCCTCGGGCAAACCTTTCGTAAAATAACGCCAGAGACTGTGTTTAATCCTTACACAGGGATCGGATGGGAGAGCAGAGATCTCATTGCTTTGGATCGCGGAGAGCCCGACGAGCTGCGCAGGGATTTCATCGGCGGAACGGGTGAAGCCACGTTCATCGTGGAGCTTCCGAAGGGGCGTTATGATGTGCTCTTCGTAACAGGGGACAATGAGGCGCCGTCCTACACGGAGGTTGAAGTTGTAGGGCAAAGTACGTGGAAGCCGGAATTGGCGCTGAGAGCCGGTCAATTTGTCACGGAGATCCTGCCCATCACACAGAGAAAGAACGGATATGTAAGAATTAGATTTCGCGCCTGTGAAGGTTTGCAATGGCGAGTAAATGCGTTGATTATCAATAAAAATTACACGTATTTATAGAAGAATTTTCTGCTGAAAAGAAAGTGAAATGGAGTTTACCCCTGATTTATGTTCGGTTCACAGGTGGCAAAAATGCAAAAGAGCATCCTTTTTAGTGGAAATCACTTCAGCATTTTAAATACATGCAAAAAGGCATCTTTTGGGGTCGAATAGGTCTATACAGAGCTGAACATACAGAAATTGATGCCTATTTGCATCAATGTTAGATGAAATCGTGTAATTGATAGAGAAAAGTTGCCCTTTTGCATTTCTCAGCGTGGAGAGTGCTGGTCGAGGGAGTTACCACTCGTTGCGGACGGAATTTACTTCGAAGCTTATCTTCACTTTGTGGAGTAGAATAGCAGCTGCTCGCCCTCGAAGGACTTCGATAGAAGGTTTTCTCATTCAGAAATAGCTACTGACGATTTCTAAGATGGACTGATTTATTCTCTAGATGCCTGTATTTCATACTTAAATACAATGGAACTGAGAACTAAGCAGTATTCAGGCTCTAACCGGTGAAGCATACTTGGAGGCAGGTACTCGGGCAACAAGTGTTGGTACCAAACAAGCATAGGCAAAACCGCAAGCCAGCGCGAATTTACAATTAATTGGGAGGGAAAAAATTTGAGCAAAATGAAATGCAGGATTCTGAGCATGATATTGGTTTTGGTCATGATGCTGTCGTTAATCGGCGATAACCTTGCGCCATTGACAGCATTTGCAGCCGACCCACATGGATCCGAGGCTGAGTTGATCAGCGTGGTGGGGGAGACGCTCGAGCAGGGCGGAGGAGACGGACAACAAACCGTCATACAGCCGCTCTCTGCAAGCGCTCCCAATGTAACGTTTACCATCAACAAAGACGGCCAGCCGTTTGGCGGGCACGGCAAAACGTTCACGCTGCGGCAGAATGGGGAAATAATTGATAACGGTTCCGACATTGGCGGCACGGTTACATTTGACGTTTATGACGGCACATATAACATTTTTGATGGCAGCGTCGACACTGGCGAAACAGTCGCCGTCTCTGGAACCGCTGCCAAAACGCTCAACTACTACACGGTTGAATTCAGGGCAGAGGATACTGGTTCGTCTAATGGTTCAGCTATCATCGCTAAATACAACGACAACTTCATTGCCAGCGGTGCTGTGGTTCTCGGCGGCAAAACGTTAGTGATTACCGCCGAAGGAAGGGGGGCGATGTCATCGCCGCCGGACGTGCTCGAAGCCGGGTATTCGTACAAATGGAGCGGTGAAGGGGCCAACAATCAAACCACCGACGCGATCACGATTAACAATCTGGACAAAAAGATTGATGTGCTCTGCATCGTGAAGGGAAGTCTGAGGCTGTACGCTGCGGGCAGAAATAGCGCAAATGCTGCTAAAGCATACTATACACTGCCGGAGGTTTTGACTAGTGGACAAATGACGGTTCAGTTCGACTATGTCACAACGGCAACCAGCCCGAACACGGCAGTCTCCTTGGTTCAAAGTGGTGCCGCAGCGAATGCGGATGTCGACAAAATGAACGCCCTTGTGCGGTTCAATACGGGTATTGGCGCATATAACGGCACAGGGTGGGGTGCCGATGTCATTTCCCCTTTAGTGGCAAATAAGGTGTATCATGTAAAAATTACGATTAATATGACTACTAAAACATACAGCGCATGGGTAACGCCGGATGGCGGATCGGAGACAAAAATAGCCACTGACTTTGCGTTCAGGGCAAAAAATCCTACTAACATTGGTGAGCTCCGGGTGCTTGATACAAGGAACTCAGGCAATAACAATGCTACAAGGCTAATGTGGGTTGAGAATATATCCGTTTCCAAGAAGCCAGAGCTGACGGTGCTTCTGGATGGAGAACCGCATCCTGACATTAGCGAAATGGAGTTCGTACTGATGCAAGAAAGTGTCGTAAAGGCTACCGGCGTCAAGAATGGCAACAAGGTTGTCTTTAACGAGACGTTGATCGACGGCATATATGACATATATGTCAATAGCACTAATTCTAACGTAAAGCTCACGATCACCAACGGGGGAGGCAGCGCGACGATCGATCTGGGCTCTGAAGAGAGCAGAGCGAGGAAAGCGCTGCAAGAACTTGTCACGACCATTGAGGGGCGTGGTCTTAAAGAAGACCGCTACACCTCGGCTACATGGGTGCCGTTTGCCACGGCATTGGCCGGGGCGAAAAACTCGCTTCTCGACGAGACAGCGTTAGCAGTAACACTTAATACTGCGTTGAGCAACTTGAGCAACGCGTATGAAGCGCTTGTGCTGATCCCGCGTGCCAACGGCATCTACAAGGCTGCGTACGCGGATAAGTTTGGCGGCACCGTAGTTCGCACCAACATTGGTAACACTAGCAACGGAGCAACGTATCCAAATGGCAGCTACTCGTCGCCACCGGCTGGTCAACCTAACGACAGATCTGTTCTAGGCGGCTTATACACAGGCAGCGACCCCCAAACCTATCGGGCGAAGCGCGGTGCTGGCGTTACGTTCCCTTTTACCATCCACAAAGATGGTGAATACGGATTTATGCTGAAGTTCTCCCGTGTCAATTACGAAATTGAGGACTATATCAGCGTGTATGTGAACTACGACCAGGTCGAAAAAAATGAAGACGGCTCTCCGAAAACGCCTGGTGATTACCGTATTCCCCTCGCTGGCAGGGACAGCGAGCTTGTGTTTGTTGAGTCCGACATCTGGACGATGGGACTGAAAGAAGGCGACACCATTTCTCTGGTGCTCGACACCTCCAGTCTTGACGTAGTGGACTATCCGGACAAGGGCCTTGTGAATATCGACTATATCTCCGTCTGGGAGGTAGAGGAGTCCTACCAATACGATTCCTTCAACCGCAACTTCTACCTTCTGTCGGGCACTGAAATCATTATTCCGGAACCCGTGAGCTTCCCACTCACCTGGAGCAGCAGTGACACGGAGATTGCGACAGTGGACCCTGTGACTGGAAGGATTCATACGATTAAGGCTGGGGACGTCGTCATTACGTCCACTGGTACCGGCGGCACGTTTAAGTACAATCTGTACATTAAGAATAACGAAGGCGAGATTACGTTGAAAACCGCTCAAGTCTCGCTGTGGGATACGGCAAACAATGTATTCGACCCACCGGCGGCGGTACGGAATAGCAACGCCAGTGAAGTCCCGCAGAACATCCCGATCGCGTTAACCGGCCTTAGCGGCGGGATTAGGGTAGGCAATGGGTTTGTGGATACGATGGACTATGTCCCGGTCGGCTCGTCTATTGAAATCGACGTTCCCGATGCCGTCGTGAAAAAGCCCGGTATGTATGACATCACCCTGAACTATGCGAAAGGCAGCTCTCAGGCGAGCGGCCAATTGGGGTTGCTTGTGAACGGCCAGCTTGCAGGCACATTATATACGAGGACAACGGCCAGCCTCACCAGTACGGAACAGTCGAACATCGTTACGGTGTATTTGAAACCCGGCGATACAATCGGCATCCGGACGATCGTCAATCCGAAGGACGCCGTTGGACGCTTTAACAGTTTGACGGTGACCGAGAACGTAGCGATTCCGCCGTCATCTATTACACTGTCCACGGTCACTAGCGTGAATCATCAGGACCAGACAACGCTGAATTATACAACGGTCCCAGCGAACGCTACGCCAGCCTTTGTCTGGACAGCCGCCAACACCGACATAGTGTCCGTATACGGCAACCTAGTGGTCGGAGAAAATGTTGGTGAGACAACTGTTACGGCGACTTCCCTATATAATCCAGAGATTAAGTCAACCGGCACGGTGACGGTTGCAGAAAACAGCAGCATTTTCAGCATTGAAAGCGATGAAGTAAAGGTCTATCTGGATAGGGACTTCCCCCGTGCCATCCAGTATGAGATGAAGGACAGCGGTGCGAAGATCGACGGCAACCGTAACAAGCTGGACACGCTCAAGTTGACCACTGGCATGACATATAGCTTAAATACGTCACAGGGGTTGACAGGTTCAACGGTTAAGAACTACAAGCCTGTCGTTACATCCAGTGAGCCAATCCTGAACGCAGACGGCAGCCAGCATGTTATCTATACCCTACAAGTGACCGAGTTGAACGCGGAAATAAAGATCAAGGCGACGGTCGAGGGGATGGTACTCAAGTTTGATTTTATTGAGATTAAGGAGGATCCCGCCAACCGTATTTTCATCATCGAAATACCGAATCATAATCCGGTAACTGTCAGCAATTTTACTACTGGCTCCTCATTTGCCGGTTCCAAAATGGAAAGCAACATCGGAAGGAGCGGCGATAGCTTTTACAATATCAAAGATATGATGACTGGCTCTGATTATTATAACTACGCCTTTGTTTCAAACGGCAGCGTGGCCGCCAGCATTCAGAGTAACGCCTTCGGATTGACGGACGGCAGTGTGGCAAGACGCGTTTTCGCTGACACCAAGAGAAACGATTCGCTGGTCACAACGAGTCTGCTCAGCGGATCCTGGGTATGGCGATTCCCTGACGCTACCAAGAAATTCCTTGATAATGAGGGTAGATACGGAGAAGAGGAAGCCTTAATAACCAGAACGTATACAGATGAACCATACGACAGGGATATGCCGCATGTCTGGGTCGTGCTGGCTGAAGAAAACAATAACGATGGCATCGTTAACTGGCAGGATGCGGCCAATGAGTACCGCAGCGTCGCTAAAGTGGCAGTCGGCTCGGACAAAATTGCCGACGCGGTCGTACAACGGCTGATTATGTCACAGGGTAACGAATCCAACTACCCTTATCTGGCATCTGTGGACGAAACCAAGCGGATCTGGCTGCATACGGACGGCTTGGGACAAATCATCCTGCAAAAATACCATAACGCAGGCAACTGGGGCGACTTCAGCGTCTACGATGACCAACTAGGCGGCTTAGACGAGTTCCGGAAGTTTACCGACATTACGACCAATCAGTACAACAGCTTTGTCGGTGTTCACACCAACTTTACAGAGTATTTCGCGAAGGTTGACCAGTTCAGCTATGAAAACGTCGAAATGCAAGCCGACGGAATCACCCCGCGAAGCAAGGGTTATGTGGCGTTCGGTTACTACCTGCACCAAGCCTATGTAATCGACGACCAGTTGGATGCGTTGACCCGAGATAATGATAATGAGGCAAGCCAAGAAAAAAGCCGTTATGAGCGCATGAATCGTTTTAAAACCGATATCCCGGATTTGGGATTCATTTACAGCGATGTGTTCTCTCACAATGGCTGGCGCGGAAACGCCCTGGCACGGGATTACGAGGATAATGGCCTTGCGTATTTCGTGGAGTGGCCATACGTCGCAGAAGACTCCGCCGCATGGGCGCACTGGTCCGTGGAAAAGAGCTATAGCCCAGCGTCGCTCAAGGGATATTCTAGCGATATTGCCCGGTTTATCTTCAACGATTCCAAAGACCGCTGGGATAACTACACGACCGACAACTGGAAGGCCGACATTGAGGAAACCCGAGTGCCGAACAGTGCCTTCCTGCTGATGGGCGCCGATACGACCTCCTACGAGGGCTGGGTGCACAATGGTATCAACGAATATGACTCGATTGTTGAGAAAATTTATCGCAACAACATCCCAACCAAGTACATGCAGCACTTCCCCGTTACGCGCATGGAAAAGGATAAGAATGGTTGGGCGGACTACATCGAGTTTAATAACGGAGAAGTGAAGGTTTATGCAGAGGGTTATGAGAACCTCAATAACGAAACAAGAAACAGCAAACGCATCATGGAAAAAGACGGAAAGAAGATTTACGAGCAGGTTAACGCAATCGGCACGGATCAAGGTTCAACCAAGTACCTGATACCGTGGAACGAAGGCGACATGCAAAAGCTTGATGAGCAAGAACAAAAGGAGATCAAACTATATCATTGGAACGATGACGGCGGCAGTACGACCTGGGAACTCCCCGACAGTTGGGCGGGCCTCAATACCGTCTACATGTATAAGTTGTCCGACCTGGGCAAGTCTACTGAGCAGGTTCTTACAGTAGTAAATGGAAAAGTTACTATCAATACGGATGCAAGAACCCCGTACGTGGTGTACAAAGAACAGCAGGATATGGATGTGGACGTCGACTTTGGCGAGGGACAATATGTGAATAACCCCGGCTTCAGCACAGGCAACAACCTCAAAGGTTGGAAAACTGTAAATGGAAATCCCGAAGTAGTGCGTAACGACAACACAACTATGCCACTCTTCACCACTGACGGAGCCGTAGCGCAGCCTAACTCAAATGCCGACAACCATGGCAGAAGCCGCAACTGGGAGCTTGCCGTTAAGGACGGTAACGAAACGGAGGTCAGCCAGACAATCACCGGCCTGACACCAGGCGACGAGTACGCTGTTTCGGTTATGGTGGAGGTACAACGTGGGAAAACGCGCAAGGCGTCACTCATCGTGGATACAGATGGAGCTAGGCGTTCCAGTTACACAGATTCCTCCGTCTTGCTCAACTATGACCGCTATGACTCCAAAGAAAAAACCAGTATGCTCCGTATGCGCGTCGTATTCACCGCAGATGCACCTACGGCAACAATCCGGTTGCACGCCGAGGCGGGCGAAGGCGAGGTGCGTTTTGACAACGTGCGCATGTACAGGACTACCACGCCAACACCGAAGATTCCAGTGACGGACGGGAAAATTATCCTGTATCAAGATTTCGAATCCGCGCCGGACGGAACAACTGAAGCGGGTACATCCATCAACAAACCTACTTTTGAGGGCTTCTTACCCTTTAATCTTGGCAACGGCGGAGGGTTTCGTGAAGCCAGAACAATCATGCAGCGCCGACATGATCCTTATACGCAAAACAATACTGTACCTGTTTGGAGCAGTAACGCTCCCGAAAGTGTAAGAAACTTTGTGCAGCCAACGAAAGACCAAGAGGGTAATACGGTTACTGGCCAATGGTGGGATACCACGACCATCCCGGTTGATCTGGTTGTGGACGGCAAAACCTCATTCTCTAACATCACCGGCAGTGCGGGCATCATGTACCAAACCACACCTCAGAGCCTCCGGTTTGAAGAGGGCAAGACATACCGTATCAGCTTTGACTACCAGACCGGCCTAAATGGCATCTTCGCCTTTGTGCTCGGGAGTGGTATGAAAGGGACACTAAGTCAGAAAGTTTCTTCGACAACCGTGGAATTTACAGGGCTTCAGCACCATGATTATCTGCAAGGCACGATGGGCCCGTATTTTAACAATGTGATATCGAACCGGTCAGACGGCAGCGTGCCAATAACCGCGATGCCTGAAGGCTGGGCGGCCAACGGCACCTACCGCAACACCGACATTAAGAAAGCGGTTCCGAACTGGAAAGGTTATTATGAGTACGAGTTCGTGAGCACATCCGACCAGACTTGGTTCGGAATCTTGCGGAACAATGACTCACCGATGCCGAGCGATAACCCCAACCCGTTTATCATCGACAATCTGCTAATCGTGGAAGTAGGCAATGTTGACTCGGGAGACGCAACGCTTTCTAATCTGACCGTTAGCGCAGGCGTACTGTCTCCGGAATTCAGCTCTGACATTACGAGCTACGCAGTAAATGTGGATAATAGTGTCAGCAGTATGACCATTACTGCCACAAATAACCACATCGGCGCTACGGTCAGCGGAGCAGGAGTAAAATCTTTGAGCGTAGGGCTGAATACATTTGAGGTAGTTGTTACTGCCGAGGATGGTACGCAGAAAACCTATACGGTAGCTGTGAATCGTGCTGGGAAAGCCGCTTCCAATGACGCAACGCTTTCTAACCTGACGGTTAGCGGAGGCGTACTGTCTCCAGAATTCAGCTCGGACATTACGAGCTACGCAGTAAATGTGGATTACAGTGTCAGCAGTATTACCATCACTGCCACAAATAACCACAGCGCTGCGACGGTCAGCGGAGCGGGAGTAAAATCTTTGAGCGTAGGGCTGAATACATTTGAAGTGCTTGTTACCGCAGAGGATGGTACGCACAAAACCTATACGATAGCAGTGACTCGTGCCAGCACACCGCAGACAGACACCGGTTCAGAAGGCACCGGCTCTGAGGGCAGCGGTTCTGGGGACACTAGCACGGAGACTCCTTCTCAGCCTGTCCCGACGATCACTCCGAAGCCAGTCGAAAATGCGTGGATCCTCCAGGTTGAGGAAAATACTGATGCAACCACCATCATTGAAGGCACATCGGAGCAAACGAAAGCAGCTGTAGATGCCGTGGCGGCAACTGCAGCGAACAACGCAGACACAAGTGTGACCATTGTGGCAGTTGCACCTCCGGTGATTGTGAAAACATCAGGGGATATCAACAAACCTTACGCTGTAACCGTAGATATTCAACCCGACGAGGACAAAGCGGAATTCACTACATTAGCAATCGTGAATGCCGATGGTACGTTGACCCCGGTACCTACCAAGATGAATAGTGATGGTACGGTAACCGTCATCGTCCGCGGAGATGTCACGTTGGTGCCGGTGAACGTCAAGTCCAATTTCATCGATGCGATCGGGCACTACGCAAATGATGAAATTAAGAGGGCAGCAGAGTTGATGCTGATCGTTGGCGTGGGTGACAACAGATTCGCCCCATCAGCGTCAGTTACTGTTGCAGAAGCCAGCACGATGTTCCTACGGGCACTTGGGATTCCGGTTAATAAAGACGCTTCTGCCGTGAATGGGGTAGATCAGAACAAATGGTATGCTGATATTGTCAATACCGCGACTGATAGTAAGCTGATTGACATAACCGAAAATAACATTGACTTTGACAGCCCCATGACTCGCATTCAGACAGCGACATTAATTGTCAACGCTCTGAAGGCTTTGAACATGAATCCTACGATGTCTATTCAGGAGGCAGATGAGTTATGGCTGAAAGACTTCAACGATCTGCCAGGGCTGACGGCGTCAGAGCGTATCGATCTGGCTATCTCTGTCAAGCTGGGTATCTTTCAAGGTAATGGCGATGGAACCATGACCCCGCACGCCACTTTGCAGCGAGCTCACTTGGCAAGTCTAGCGGTTAGGTTTCAGGATAATATTCTGAAACGAAACTAACATGGAGCTGACCAAGCTCGAAAGCTACTGGTATAACGGGCTCCAGCTACAGTGGTGGAAGCGCCTCGGCGTATGAGTTCAAGGTATATAAGTAATGGAAAGGGAGCTAGGCGGCGTGTTTGCTGCTTGGCTCCTTTTGTTTTTGCCTTGTATATGGTCAAAAATGAAAAAATACACTTATTTTTAGGTCAAATATATAAAATTAGGTAAATTAGTGCGAAAGTGCAACCTTTTGCACCGAAAGGTGCCAAAAGGAGGCGTACCGACAGAAATAGTTGCACTTTTGCAAGCATTTCGGATCGAGAGATTTAAATGGTAGAAAAGGTTGCACTTTTGCATCTTTGACAAGCTTCACAGTTGTATTAACGACATAAAAATAGTTCTTGATTTCACATTTGGTTTATGCAGGTACTTGACAGCCGTGTGCTATATTAAAATAACCACACTTAGGAGGCATCTCATGTTTCAGCAAATGAATCAGACTTATACTGGCGTAAACTTTGGCACACAAGATTTAAGATACGGGGAGCTCATAGGCTGCACATTTGATAGTTGTTTGTTTGCAAACGGATCACTAGAGGAGATCACGTCCAATAACTGCCGATTCATAGCGTGTGATTTTCGCGGTGCATCGCTAAACGGCTCCATTCATAAAGAGTCCGCGTTTGAAAATTGTAACTTTAACGGAGCGAATCTGTTTGTCTCGAAATTTGAACATTGCAAAATGATGGGATCGGATTTTTCAAGTGCCAATTTGGACGGGATTACGATTTACCGAGGAGATTGGTCATACACCAATTTAAGACATAGCCGATTAGTTAGACAGGACTTACGTGGAGTTAAATTTCATGAAGCAGACTTCTCAGGAGCCAATTTGGAAAAAGCTGATTTAAGAGATAGTGATCTGACGATGGCTATACTGGCAAAAGCTAAGCTGCAGGGTACGGATGTAAGAGGGGCTAAAATGGTAGGTGTAGATTTCAAATCATTGACGATGACAGGTATGCGAATCGATCGTGAGCAATCCGTCTTATTTGCGCTATCATATGGGGCTAAGGTAGATTGATAGTCCCTTTATGGTATAATGTCTGTGCAAATAAGGAGGCGAGGGTTACATTATGGCAGTCTTTCAGTACAATCAGGAACGATTATATCGGAAGGATCCGGATCTTCATTTGCTGTATTGGGGCAAAGAGGATTGTAAACCCGGTCATACCGTAGGGCCTGGGGTCCGTGATTTATACAAAATACATTTTATCCATAAAGGAAAAGGACTTGTTCGTATCGGAAATGAGACGCATCAGCTGAATCCGGGGCAAGGATTTCTCATCTACCCGCATGTGATTAGCTATTATGAAGCGGACCAAGCTGAGCCTTGGACGTATTCGTGGATTGGCTTTCAAGGGGCGCAGGTGGAATCGATCTTATCTCGAACACGATTATCGCCAGAACATGCCGTTTTTCCGATGGATCGGAAAGTAATGCCAACGATGTATGAGCAATTGACAGAGGCTAATGCCCATGCATACAGTGCTGATCTACAGCTCAAGGTGATCTTATATGAGTTTATGACAGCCCTCCTTGAAGTGGCTCCAGCCTCTTCGAGCAGAGATGTACTTCCTAATAAGTGGGATAGTTATATGATCCAAAGTATGGAATTCATACATGCTCACTATAATGAGTCTATTTCAATTGAGGGGCTTGCTTCGCTTCTCAAATTGGATCGCAAATATTTTTCGGCCATTTTCAAAGAAGCGACAGGGCTGCCTCCCCAACAATATCTCTTGCAATATCGAATGAATAAAGCAAGTGAATTGCTGGAGAAGAGCAACTATGCCATAGGGGAAATTGCGAATTCAGTCGGATACCAAGATCAACTGATTTTCTCTAAAATGTTTAAACGCGTAAAAGGCGTATCGCCCAAACGATATCGGAATAAGACGTAATACAAATGATCTAGACGCTGGCTCACTTAAGCATTCAGAATCCCATCGATTGCGGTTAACTCCTCTTGGGTAAACACGGGAGCCTTCAACGCTTGGGCGGCATCTTCAATTTGGCTGACTTTACTCGCGCCGATTAAGGCTGAAGTCACTCGACCACCTCGCAGCACCCAAGCCAGCGCCATTTGAGACATTTTCTGACCACGTTCATTCGCAAGTGCATTTAGTTGTCTGACTTTCGAAATCCGCTCTTCATTAATATCAGTCTCTTTTAGGAAAACGCTTGAGCTTGCAGCTCGTGAATCCAGCGCAATTCCGTTCAAATAACGGTCAGTGAGAATCCCTTTAAATAATGGTGAAAAAGCAATCGAGCCGATGCCTTCTTCATCCAATACATCCTGAAGCCCCTCTTCAATCCAGCGGTTCATCATGGAATAACTCGGCTGATGAATGACACAAGGCGTCCCTAATCGTTTCAAAATTCGGGAAGCTTCTTTCGTCTCCTCAGGCTTGTAGTTGGAAAGACCAACATATAGCGCTTTGCCTTGTTGAACGATCTGATGCAAGGCAGCCATCGTTTCTTCAAGCGGTGTATTCGGGTCTGGGCGGTGATGATAAAAGATGTCGACATAGTCGACTTGCATACGCTTCAAGCTTTGATCCAGGCTGGCAATAAGATTCTTCTTGGAACCCCACTCCCCATAAGGCCCTGGCCACATATAGTAACCTGCTTTTGTCGAAATGATCATCTCATCTCGATATGCAGCGAAATCACCTTTCAGCATTTTCCCAAACATCTCTTCTGCAGAACCAGGCGGCGGGCCATAATTGTTCGCTAAATCGAAGTGCGTAATCCCTAAATCAAAAGCTCTCTTGAGCATCGTTCTGCCGTTCTCGAACGTGTCAATCCCGCCAAAATTGTGCCATAGTCCTAACGAAATGGCCGGCAGTTTCAGGCCGCTTCGACCACTACGGTTATAGGTCATTGCCTCATATCTGGATGAACTAGCTGAATAACTCATCATTGAACCTCCTAATTAGGTGAATAAGTTACATTCTAGAGAGATTTGATCCAGATGACAATGTTCATAAGGATGTTGTTTATGTCCTAATGTCTGTTGGGGAGGGGGCCGATCACAATAAAAAACCTCCAAATTCCACGAAGTAAGTGGAAATGGAGGTTCATTTACGAGATCGATAACCGATTATTTTAAGTTTACATTGCCAGCACGAGCTTTAGCAGCCTTATAAGAATCGATGATTTGTTGTACGCCTAATTTTTTGGCTCCATCCACATATTTAGTCCAATCATCCATGTTTGTTGTGCCAAGAATAAATTTAGCGATGGATTCACTGCGATTTTTATCAATCGCTGAGCCGACTGTCGACATGACTTCGAATTCTTTTTCGTTATAAGACGGTTGTGGTCGGTATGGACCATCATACTTTCTTGCTTCAACATAAGCTGCTTGCAATTCTGGCGTAGCCATGGATAAATGTGCATCGTAATCAATCCACGTGTATGTTCCGTTTGTCGCTAAGCCTGTTTTCTTACGCAAATCGGCTACATCGACAAAGTCTGTTTTCATTTTTTTCTTACCGCCATCGAGTGTGTACGTTTCGCCTTCCTTGCCCCAGCTTGCAATATTTTTGCCGTCTTCGGAATAGAAGAAGTCGATGAATTGCATAACGTCTTTAACACTTTTGGATTTAGAAGAGACGGTCATACCAGATTCTACAATTTGAGTATAAGGGTTTTGCTGCTTGCCGCCTGGAATGCCAGCCGGTGGTGCCATGAAGGCTAAGTTATATGCTGGATTATCTTTTCTAAGCGCTTTATTGAAGAAGTCAATTCGTCCAATATAATCAATCGTAATAAAGGCTTGGTCTGTTGACATCTGATCTTGCCATTGCTTCGTTTCAAGCGTTAACCAATCGGGTGGAATGAGCCCTTCTTTGTAAAATTTGGATAAGTAAGACACCATGGTTTTGTAGTTATCTTCGATAGGGCCGTACTTCACTTCCTTCGTAGCCTCATCTGTGTAATACCCTTCATTGGTAGCAAAGTTCGGACTTAAGTGAGAAAAGATGCCGCCATTAGATCCTGTACGGAACGTTAAAGGGTAGCTTTTCGGATAAAGCTCTTTGAGCTTCTTAAGAACGGTATACAGCTCGTCATAATTTTTAGGAGCAGCTAAATTGTTTTTCTTGAAAACATCATCTCTGTACAACCAAATGATACGATTTGTTTCTCCAAACCCTTCATTAGGGAAGAGATACATTTTTCCATCAGCTGCGATATTAGCTTTCGCGATATCCGGATATTTTTCCATCCACTTTTTGAAATTAGGCATCTGGTCTTTATAGTCTAGGATGTTAGCAAGAGCACCTTGTTGGCCATATTTATTAGCTAGCGTAAGATTCGTCATAAAAGTAATATCAGGCATATTGCCGGAAGCAACATTTAGATTAATGGTATCTTCTGGCTTACCTGCAGGTACCTGCATATCGATCGTAACACCTGTTTTCTCTTGAATGAGCTTCCAGATTAACCAGTCCTTCGTATAAGGCCATGTTGCTGCTGATTCTGCCATCATCGAGAAAGTTTTCTTCGTTTGGCCTGCTGTTGCTGGCGCATTCGTTGCACCATCTCCCGTGGAAGGTGTTTCTGTCTTGGATGTGCATGCCACAAGTGAGGAAATTGCTAATGAGGTAATTAAGCCGATTGCCATTGCTTTCGAAACTGCTTTGATTTTCATTCGAGCACTCCCTTTTGTTTAATTTTCCCTTAGAGTTTCCCTTTGAGTAATATACCTTATATATTAACCCTTGACTGCACCAATCATTGCTCCTTGTACAAAATACTTTTGGAGGAATGGGTAGACCAAGAGAATGGGAACCGTTGAAACCATAATGACCGTATATTTTAAGGATTCATCTACAATTTCCACATCGCCGCCTAAGCTGGTAACTTGACCGGCAAGAACGATGTTTCGAAGTATAATCTGGAGTGGGAACAGATCCGCATCCCTTAAGTACAGCAGCGGAAGCATAAAGTTATTCCATAGTGATACGGCATAGAACATGCCAATTGTTGCGAACGCTGCTTTGGAAAGTGGTATGACGATGCGGAAGAAAATACCTAGATCTGTTAAACCATCCATTCTTCCGGATTCTTCTACTTCAGTGGGGATATTTGCATAAAATGTTCGCATGACCAACAAGTTCCATGTACTCACTGCCCCTGGCAATGTCATGGCCCAGATCGAATCCATAATGCCGTAAGATTTAAGCACGAGAAAGGTAGGGATTAAACCGCCACTAAAGAACATGGTGAAAATGATCATGAACGTAAACGTTTTGGAAAAGACCATTTCTTTCTTGGACATGGCATAGGCACCCATAGAAGTAATGAGTAAGGCAATCGTCGTACCAACAATGACGTAAAGTATCGTGTTTATGTAAGATTGCAATATACGCGGGTCGTTCAGTACTAATTTATAAACTTCAAGGGTAAGTCCTTTGGGAAACCATGTGATTTCGCCCCGTAACACGTAATTGTTTGAGCTAAGGGACACCGCTGCCATATAGATAAAGGGGTATAGTGTACTGAAGATTAACCCGGCTAGCAGGATAAAATTAACAATTTGAAACAAGCCGATTTTTTTTCTCATCGTAGTCCTCCTATTACCATAAACTTGTGTCTCCTAATTTACGGCTCGCATAATTGGTACCTAATATTAATATGAGACTGATAATCCCAGTAAATAAATCAATCGCAGAAGCATAACTGAAGCTTCCCTGAGTTAAACCGACGCGATATACATAAGTACTAATAATGTCTGCCGTCTCGTAAGTGGCCGGATTGGAGAGCAGATATACTTTTTCAAATCCGACTTCAAGCACATGGCCGACATTCAGGATCAAGATAATCACAATAGCAGGCATAATTCCTGGAAGTGTTACAGCTTTCATTTTCTGCCATCGAGAGGCGCCATCGATCTCAGCAGCTTCATAGAGCATAGGGTCAATCGCTGTTAGTGCGGCTAGGTAAATAATCGTTTCCCATCCAACGTGCTGCCAGATTTCGGATAAAGCGTAAATGGGTCGAAATAGTTCGGCCTTCACCATGAAATTGATAGGTTGAAATCCTAAAGCTTCAATCATTCGATTCACGACCCCGCTGGAGGGGGACAAAAACATGATGACCATACTGGCTACTACGACATTTGAGATAAAATGAGGAAGGTAGCTGACGGACTGGACAAACCGTTTAAACAGCTTATGTGTTAATTCGTTCAAAAGGAGAGCCAAAATAATTGGCGCCGGGAAACCAACAATTAATTTGTACAAGCTTAACAGAAACGTATTACGCATGAGGATGAAAAAATCCGGATTTTTGAAGAACTGCAGGTAGTATTTGAAGCCAACCCAATCACTTGCCCAGATGCCCTTGTATAAATTGTAATTTTTAAAAGATATCACGATACCGAACATGGGGAAATATTTGAACATGACATACCAAACAAAACAGGGCAAGAATAATAGTAACAAATACCGGCTTCTACTTATTTTTTTCATCATAAGCTCCATCGTGAATACCTCGTTTCGTTCTTGTAATTGCCCTCATCATACCGACAACCCTTAAGAAGTTAAATCCACATTTCTATGGATAACATTCAATAATTTATATAAGTGATGAAATGTTAAGTTTATGGAGAGATGAATACGCCTCAGATCATGAGATTATAAGTAACCAGCATGGAATGAAAAAGAGCTGTTCCATTAGGTCTGAAGTGACCTGAGGAACAGCTCTTAGTTCTTTATGGGATTAGCCAGTTGGTTTTGAACGCAGGCCAGTCTGTAGCCCAGCTTGCATAACCGTAGGCGTTCGTATCTGCGGGGTCACTTGTGCCATTCGCATGGGCATAGATCGCTGCGCCTTTAAAATAATTTTCAGACGGATCAGAGGTATCATTCTTTAGAGCAGTTACGCCGGCATCCAATCCTTTGGCGCCAGAGGTAATATTTTCATACAAGGGATTATGGATGGTTGGTTTGCTAGGAAAAGCGGGCAGTCCAATGAATACTTTGATTCCGTTTGTAGGTAGGGGGTGACCGCTCGGATCGTTCCAGTAGACGCCAGATACCGCTCTTAAAATATCATTGGTCTGCTGCTGCATCCACGCTTGATATCCGCTGCTGCTTGTCGCCGCACTATCATAGGTCATGGCGACCAGCACATCGATATTTCGTCCCATATAATAGTAATAAGTTGGACTCCATGAGTACACACTGCCAGTACCGTATTTATGTACAGCTGCCCCTGTCAGCTTGCTGCTGGAAATATTGCTTTTGATATCAATCATCAGCTGTTTATAGTTGTTAAACAGGGTATCATTATTTCCCGATGGCTCTAAATCCATCATAATACCGTCAAACGCCCGATTTCCGCCATCAAAATATGTACCTGGCCCGATATTCGTTAGCTTTACGGCTTCATTAACAATGGCTGCTCTCACGGTTGCATTGCCAACATCGACGACCGAGCTGTCGGCATTCACCCACGCGAGCACTCGGAAATGATAATTGTTCGCTTGCTCATACGCATAAATTTGATTTAAGAACGCTTTGGCCTGCGCCATTTCGGTGGCAGCATTCGTAATAACACCACTGCTGTTTAACGTACCAACATTCGGAAACAAATAATTGACTGCGTACGTATTTTCCATTTTATCGGCTAGATCAGGGACCAAACTTACATAACTGGTGTATTTTACGTAATTATGCGACAGAAATGTGGCATTCTCCAGATACTGACCTCGTATAGTCGAAATGGTCGCTGAAGCCGTTGTAGAAAAGGTTAACGTAAACACCAAGATGAGAAGAATAAAGATTTTGTTCCTATTAGTCATACCAGCCATCCTCCTTCAATGAAATGATCCTGCTGCACTAGTGTATATCGCTGTCTGGTGAGAAAGACTATACCGTTTTATAGCTAGTTAACAATTGTATCGTTTCCCTAAAACAAGTTAACAGCTGTCCAGACTCCATGAATTAGGAAATGTCCACTGAGAGTCAATCTACAGTTTTTCAACCTGTTATCATTTTTATAGGTTTGAATAAAAGTGGTTGAATTCCAGCAACGTGAACATTTCTATTCTGATCCCATTCCTTTAGGATGAAGCTAGACACCACAAGATCAACTAAATTCGAAAAGGGGAGTTATAGTTGAAAAAAATACGTTCTAAATGGCTTGCGATTTCAATTTTATCTTCACTGCTCGTTGCTTATGTACCCAAGGGGGGAGAGGTGTATGCAGCTTATACACCAGCGCCGATTAGCGATAACTTTGATAGTTTAGCTAGCGGGGACGCCCCAAGTGGAAGTCCGGCGACATTGGCCGACTATACAGTTACCGTAGGTGGTACGGGTGCCGCAATGGGACCGAATCTGAATGCATTCATTTCCGATGTTCAGCATGTGAGCGGTACAAACAGTCTATCAATGGTAGATGCGGTAAGTAATCAATATTTGAGGGCCAAAAAAAGGTTTACTTCTAATCCTTCTACGACGACCAAAGTCATTGCAGAAGCAAGTCTGTATGCTACGTCTTCGGCGTCTTCCGCCACGATTGAGATGAACCTCTTGGACAACACCGGAAATCAAATCATAAGAAATGTATTGAACAGCTCAGCATTCAAATATGGCAACCCACAGCTCACGGCGCCTGGTGTTACACTCCCGACGAACAGCTGGTATAAGCTCCGATTGGAAGCCGATGCGGCGGCTAAAGCTTATGATATCTATGTGAATGGGGCTTTGGTTGTGTCTCATGCTACATTTACTAATGCGGCGGCTATAGACACGATTCAATTTTCAACGGGTTCCTCGAATGTAGCAACCTATTATATCGATGATGTGACCGCACGAGAAGCGCTCGGTACAACCCCGGCATTAGCAGCCGATACCGATCTTAATACGGTACAAACCCCGATTGATCTACCGTTTGCTGCAAATACGGAGTGGCAGAGCAACATTACTGGCATTACGGTGGATGGAACAAGGCTTAGTGAGGCTTCATATACCATTTCTGATGGCAATATTCATCTTCAACCGCAAGCGTTTGCAACGGCAAAAACGTATAAAATCAGCGTTGAAGCTAATGGCTATTTCACTGCTCGTGTAAATCAGATGATCGTTGATCAAGCGACCAAAGCTGCTCCAATCTTAACACCGGACGTAGAAGGCAATAGTACGGGCAACTCCGTGGACATTGGATTTACGGATGATCCCGATTGGCGGTCGTCGATTATAGGCGTAACCGTGGATGGAGCAACCGTATCCAGCGTAACGTATTCCGTTACACCTGGTAACCTTCACCTTGATGCAAGTCTCTTTGGCATCGCCAAAGGGTACGGCATTCAGATTAACGCAACTGGGTATAATCCTTCATTGATTACACAGCAGATTACTGCTCCAGCAGGTATGGTTGCTCCGGTTACGGCGGATAAGCCTTCTAAGCAGTACCCGTCAAACATTCAGGTTGCGTTGAGTTCACAGACGACAGGGGCGGCTATTTATTACAAAATAGATGGGGTAGATGCGAATTTCACCCTTTACTCAGAACCGATAACGGTAAAAGGCAGCACACAGATTGTAGCCAAAGCGATGAAAAACGGGGAAGAGAGTGCAGAGTCGAGCTTCTATTACTCCATCCTATCAGACAGTAGACCAGCCATTACGAACTCAGAAACATTCACGGGTTGGACCAACAAGGTACTTGATACGACACATGTGAAGGAAGGCGCGAGTTCAGCCAAATGGAGCAATCCAGCCGTAGCTGTTAACGTCAACGATATCACAGCAGACTGGAGTCAATACGACCAGCTCGAGGTTTGGGTATACTCGGGGAAAGCAACGGGGAACAACATTTATATGATCATTGATACGGATAATAACACTGTATCGGGCTACGATTATTTTATCGCTCCCTATAGAGTGGATTGGGTGGGATGGAAGAAAGTCGCGATCCCACTTGCCAAATTTACCAAATCTACAGCACGGACAACGTTAGCAGAGTATCGCAGACTTATCATTCATCCGAGGTGGTATGCGAACGATCCGCCTCTTGATACCTCGTTGGATTTATATTTTGACGACATGGTGTTAACGAAAAAGGTCGTCGACGTGTCCACTGACAATATCATTCGCTATGCGAAGCCTGGTGTTGATTTGGACTATACGTTCACGATCACGAATAAATCGAAGGCACCAACCACCTATCAGCTGGCATTGAATCCGGGCTTCAGCACGTTCGATAGCTCGTATACCGTGACATATCCAAGTAGGACGGAGGAAGTCGCTCCAGGGGGCGAGCTTCAAGTCGATGTCCATGTGAAGGTGCCAAGCACGGCTGCGGTTAACGATATGAAGTATGGCACTTTAAAGGTAACTTCAGATGCGGATGGCAGCGAAACTTCCGTGAAATTGCAATCGCAAGTTGTGGACTGGGCATCTTCCGCCCAAGCGCACCCGAATACGATGGTAACCCAAGCTCAACTCGCTCAGGCGAAAGAGAAGGTGAGCAAGTATCAATGGGCTAAGGATTACTTAGCAGCCGTCAAGACGAAAGCGGACACGTGGCTGAATACGACTTTTTATTACCCCGACCGTCCCGGGGGACATTCGATTTGGTATTACTGCGGGGATACACCTTTAACCTATAACTATAATGAGCCCCATAACCATACTTGTCCTGACGACGGCAAAGTTTACAGCGGCGGAGATTTCGACTTTGCATGGCGATCTACCACGCACCGTAAAAATATCGATGCAGCAAAAGCGCTTGCCGTAGCTTATTCCTTAACGGAAGACGTGAGGTATGCGGAGAAAACAAAAGAAATTTTGCTGGCGTATGCCAAATATTATCCTAGCTATCCGCTTCAATCGAGGAACGGAAGGCTATATTGGCAATCGCTGGATGAAGCCGTTCAAATCATCAAGCTAGCGCAAGCGTACGATCTGACTGTGAATAGCGGATTATTCGCAAACGATGAACAATTTGATATTGAAATGAACTTATTCAAGCAATCCGCAGAGACGTTGACGGAAGTGGATAACGGCACGTCCAACTTCCAAACGTGGCATAATGCGGCCATCGGCATCATCGGCGTGCTGCTTCGTGATGAGTCGCTCATGGATATTTCCATTAACGGAAAGAGCGGCTTCCTGTACCAAATGCAAAATAGCGTGCTTTCCGATGGATTCTGGTTGGAAGGTGCGATCGGCTATCACTTCTATGTGCAGGGTGCGTTGTTTATGCAGGCAGAAGCGCTGTATCATGCACTTACACCTGAGCATCCCGATAGGGATTTATACGCCCATCCAAATTTCAAAAAAATGTTCGAGGTGACGCTCGGCTACGTTTATCCAGATTTGGGCGTCAGTAACAATAATGACTCCGGTGGCTATCCCTCATCACTCGTGGGTACTGAGCTGCGCACGCCTCCTGTAGATTATGAAGGGGTGTACGCGCATTACAAAAACGAAGATGAAGGCTATGCGCATGTAGCGGAATACGAATCACTGCTCAGCATGATTTATAATGATCATCACCAAATTCGAGGTGGGAAGTTGAACCCGGATGACGGTAATATCGATGCCTATATCGGGGAGCAGGCTGTATTCTACGGACTGGATGAAATTCCCTCGGCGCCTGCCTTGAAGCTGGGAAGTACAAACTTTGATGGAATCGGGCATGTTGCCTTAAGATCCGGCGCGGGGGCCGATGAAATGTTCGCCCTGGTTGATTATGGGCTTCACGGCGAATCGCATGGTCATTTCGATAAGCTTAACCTGGATCTTTTCGGTCAAGGAACACGGCTAGCGCCAGATTTCGGAAGTACCGCGACCTACGGTATCTCCTTATATAATCAGTATTATAAAAAGACATTCAGCCATAATACGGTGCTCGTAGACGGTTTGGATCAGTCGATTTACAAAGAAAATAATGAAGAAAGCTTTGACCCCACGACACTGTTTCTAGACTCTGACCGCTTTGCCATCAGTACGAATACGGCAAATCATGTCTATAACGGGGTAAATCAATATGAAAGAACGGTTGCATTAACGAATGATTATGCAATTGATATCTTTAATGTCAGCTCTGCGGATGAACACACCTATGATTGGACACTTCATGGACTTGGGAAATTTGAAACCGACATGACCATGAATCCTATAGCGCCAGAGAGTATCGGGACGACAAATGGCTATCAATATTTACAGAATACACGACAGGTTCAGCAAGACGGTGTTTGGAGCGGTACATGGAAGAATGAGCAGGATGTCGGGCTGCGAATCATTGGACTGAACGATAAGGCTTCCGATATAATCGTGGGTGAATTGCCTGGTCCTGCGACCCAAATCGATACGTATTACGATACGGTTATTCATCGTGCCAAGGGGAAGAACGCTTCCTTTGTATCCATCCTGGAGCCTGTTGACGGCAGCAGCAAGATCGCGAGTGTAAACCGTTTGGATGACGCTAGCTTTATGATCGATTTGACAGACGGCACGAGCAATTATATTTACCATACATCGCAAGCGAACGCGGGAGAAATCAGTTATTTGTATGCTGAAGGGAGAAATATGGATCCTGCGCTCGTCGGGTCAATGAACACATCGATTAATAACGGTATCTTGGAAATTGGGTATCTGTTGACAAGTAATATCGAGAACCTTACTTCGATCATCTATGCGCCTAATGTTACATCGGTGAAGTTAAATGAAGTTGAAGTACCTTTTAGCATAAGTAACGGTTACGTCATGGTACAATTGCAACCGAATGTACTGGTCAATCATGCTCCAATCTTGAATTCGATTCCAGCAACTAGCGTGACGCTTGGCCAAGTGGTAGATTTCTCCTTACATGCGGAGGATACGGATGGTGACGCTGTCACTTACAGTGGTGTGAATCTGCCGGCAAATGCAACATTAGATGCAGCTACAGGCGCCTTCCATTGGCTGCCTGATACAACGGGTGAGTTTACGTTGAACTTTAAGGCTGTTGACAGCAAAGGGGCGGAAGCGACTGTAACTGCGATCGTAACGGTGATTGAGATTGTGAATATGGATCAAACAAAACCGGAGACGGTCAGTATCGTCTCACCTTCAGTACCGGACGGATCGAATGGTTGGTATGTTCATCCCGTGACGATTCAGTTGACTGCAACTGACGATTTTTCCGGAGTGTTTCAGACAGCGTACAGTTTTGACGGTGGATCAACGTGGATGCCTTACACAGGCCCAATAACGATTACACAAGACGGGCGGTACACGCTGAGTTATCGCTCAACTGACAAAGCGGGGAATCAAGAGCTGCTCAAGAGCAACAGTGTTAATCTAGATACGACGGGTCCGGAAATTAGGGTTACTTCGCCGATCATAGGAAGCAGCTATCTAGATTCCAGTGATTTTACACCGCAGTTTAAAACGGTAGATGGTCTATCCGGTGTTGACAGCAGTAAGACAATCATTCAACTTAATGGCAAGCCTCTAAAGCAAGGAGTAGGTATTCCTCTTTATACGCTGCCACTCGGCACCAATAAAATAGAAGTAACGGCTTACGATGCGGCGAAAAACGCACAAAAAGTGACTGTAATGTTCTCGACTTACACAAATCTTGAATCTTTAGAAGCGTTGGTCACGCGCTTTGAAGACATGAAATGGATTGATCATTCAGGTAGTGCAAAGGATCTGCAAAGTGAATTAAATCAAGGGGATTTAGGGGAGTTTATGGATGAGGTGAAATCCCAAAGCGGCAAACATATAGCCAAGGAAGCGGTAACCTATTTGCTGCGGGACTCGCAATATATACTGGATTCATTAACGACTTTAGTCAATCAACTTAAAAACAATAAATCAATTGATAGTGATGTGGCGAAAGATTTGCTGAAAGCACTTAAAGAAGGCGACTTGAAAGACTTTGCGAAAAAGGTTCAAAAGGAATCAAAACGTATCTCGTCTGAAGCGGCAGCGTTGTTGCTTAAAGACCTGCAGTCCCTATTAAAGGGTAAAAAAGACGACGACCAGAATAAAGAATGAGGAAATGATTTTATGATCAAAAGCAAAAACCTCGCCGAATTATGGCGAGGTTTTTGCTTTCAGCGCATCCCCTTTACGAAACTCTCCAGGTGGTACGCCAGTGACCTTTTTGAACATACGGATAAACGAATTTACGTTGTGGTAACCGACGCGATCGGAAATCTCTTGGATTTTCAGCTGGGTTTGTTCAAGCATTTCCTTAGCCTTGTCCATGCGATAGCTGTTGAGGTAATCACTGAAATTGATGCCGTTCTTCTCTTTGTAATAAGTGGATAAGTACGCCCCCGTAATATTCAGCTTTTCTGCCAAGAGCTCGAGCGAAATGTCCTCGCCATAATGGGACTCCACATATTCCGTGACAAAATCAGTGATGTAATCGCTTTGCGACTTCTTGCGTTTGTTCCGCTCGGCAGCTGAGGTCAGCATCCGCTCGAACAAATCGATGTATTGCTCTATCTTATAGCATTCCATGATCTGATCGGATAAGGGCTGCGGGCCAAGCAGTTGATCCGTTTCGATACCCGAGGATTGAAGGAGCTTCGTAACACGACCGACGATGTCTCTAGCAAATTCAGTGAACTGCAAAGAGGTGGCTCTTTTCTTGTGCATCTGATTCAGCACACGGGTAACGATGGAGATGACAGCAGCACTGTTGCCTGCGGATAGGTTAGCTGTCAACTCTTGCTCTTCAGCGACACTAAGCGCGAAGTCTCTAGGAGCGGGCTCATCTTCACGCACAATGAGCGTCTCGTCGGCAAGTCTGCGCTGCTTCGCAAGCTCCAGCACTTGCTCATAAGCAATGGCTAAATCCACCGTTTCATGCTGCAGCGGACTTGTCGCAATCGTGACGAGACAGTATTGCAGGTCCAGATCGAAAACCTGTTTTAAACTTTGCAAACTAGCCTCAAGATCGAACGATTTACCAGGCTCAAAGAAGAGGAGTGACAGGATCTGATCCTTTTCTATTTGAAAAGTCAGCGATTCTCGCAGCGATTTGGTGAAATGGAAATGGATGTACTCACGCATATAATACATGGCCTTATTTTTCTCCATGTCCGACTGTTCGAGGAAGGCTTGTTTCATATGTATTTGGAAAAGGACTAGCAAGTAAGGCTTGTCGCTGTTGATTGGAATCTTGACATTTTCGCCGCCCCCATGAATCATCTTCAGTTTGTTCATGTACATATAGTATTGCAGAACTGAGTTTTTACTCGTCAAATCCTCATGAATGTCCCGGTTCGTTCGCTGCAAGTCGTACAATTTATCACTGATCAGATCGAACTCTTTAATCTGGCTGCGCGGTGAATTCGGCGCATTCAGCTGGCTAATCGACTCCACAATTCTAGCGAGTGGATAATTTAATTTCATCGTAAAGAAAATGGAAGCTGCAATCCCGATCACGACGGAAATAGCCAGCAGTCCTATCAATATCCAATTCAACTTCACAATTTGTGAAGCGATTCGTTCTAGCGGAATAACGTGAATATAGCTATAGCCTGTTTCGGAGCCCTTTTGATAAAAGACGTAACTTTTCTCAATTTCAAGGAAGCCTTGTTGATCCGTCATATGGTCGAGCGGCAGATCGGACGTTGTAATATTGCCTGTTGAAGAAAATAACGGCTGCCGTTCTTCATCCAACATAAGGAAGCGACCGCTTCCGGCAGGCTGGAGCGCCTCGTACAATTTACGGCTGTCGAGCAGGATAAGAACTGCGAAATTTTGATTGGAAATGTTTTTAATTAGAATAGGCATGAAATCGCCCTTTAACGTAGGCTTTTCTGGGCCTTTTTCAATGAAGGTGGCGGATGGGTATACTTTGAAACTGACTGGTTTCTGCAGCTGTTCTGTCCAAAATGGAAGGCTGTAGGCAGCATTATAATAAAATTTGGAGAACATGACGTCAGCAGGGCTTGTGCCTTCCTTCTCAATGACATAGGAGCTGTCTTTGAAGAAATAGATGATGTTATGTACATATAAAAATGGGGTTGCCAGCGTCGATTGCAGCTCTTTGCGAATTTGCGCCATCATTTCATAATCCAACTGAGGCGACATGCTTTTCATGATTTCAGTCTTTTCGTTAAAATAGAAACTAAAGCCCAAGTTTTTGACGAGCGCGACTTGCTTCTCATAATTGTGGACTGCTGTATTCAAATTCAAGCGGTTATTGTTAATAATTTCATTCTGGATATTTGTGCGGAAGAAAGTGTAGGAGAGAAAGTTAAACGAGACCAGGAGTAAGATAATCACGGCAAAGCTTGTCAGCAATTTGAAAAATAACGAACTGCTTTTATTTTTCCATAAGTGCATGAGTTGTGGCAATACAGGCTCCCCCACTCTTTCTATAAGTTATAGAGAAATAAAGTATAACACCTGACCTCGGGATTGCCTATAATATAGACCGATCTTGGGTGTATAAATGAATATGCACTTTTATAGCGGGTTAACATTATTATTGATTTACATAAAAATACTAACATTTTACCAAAGAAAGTAATCACTGTCCCCTATGAAGTGCGGCCTTGATATGATATTTTCAATACCAAACACATGAAAAGGGGTGTTTACGATGACTAAGCAGGAAATCGCCCAGTGTTTGGATCAGGTGGCCAAGCAGATTATCTATGTGAAAAAAATAATGATGGAAAATTGGGAGAGTTACGTCAACGCTCCTTTTGACTTGGCTAAGCAACATTTGGCAAGGGCAGATCAGCTGCTAGAGGAAGCGCTTATGCTTCAAGCTTCCGATACGGAAGGTAGCATGTGTAAAGCGAAGCTTGCATCCATGGAAGCCATGGATGGCTATCTATGTTCTCTACCGAGTAGAGCAGCGGAAGCCCGGGGTGTCTGGTATCGTCCTACAGAACATAGTCATGAGGAAGTGAGCCTCACTTTAGATCGCATGAAGGCTGCCGGCTTCAATGAGTTGTATTTGGAGACTTGGTTATGGGGATATACGATTTTCCCTAGCTCCACGGCAGCAGCGGAACATATAGAGGTGCAGCATCCTGCTTTCCGAGGCTGGGACCCGCTGGAGGCTTTCGTTGAGGAGGGCGAGAAACGGGGAATCGCTGTACACGCTTGGTTGGATGGGTTCATGGTCGGTGTCAACCAGACCGGTGGACCCGTGCTTCGAGCCTACCCGGAATGGTCAGCGTTAACGCGTAGGCAATCCGATTCTGAGAAGCCGTTACCTCAGCAGGGGACAGGTTACTTTTGGCTAGATATTACGAATCCTGCTGTGCGCCAATACTTACTGGACATCGTGAAAGAGATCATCACGAAATATGGTGTTGCTGGTATTAACCTGGACTTTATGAGGTTTCCGCATACGAATGACGACTGGCAGGATACCTACTGTTTCAGCAGACATGCACGCACAGCATTTGAAAGCGAGCATGGCATAGACCCACTGGAGATTCATGCCAAGCAGCAGACGGAGCTTTGGACAACGTGGACGAAGTGGCTCGAGGAAATCGAGGATAATTTTGTTTCTGAGCTATACAAGGAGATTAAGCGGATCAGCCCGAAAGTAATTGTATCGGCTGCACCAGAACCGGGAGCGGAGTCCGATAAAATTGGCAACTGGTCGCAAAACGTTGATGTTGTAATCCCTCAGGCTTATTATGCCAATGCTTCTGAGGTTCGACCATCCGTCCAACTGCACAAAAACGAGCTTCTCCCAGGCAATCTAGTATACAGCGGGATCTATCCGATGTACGCTAAATTGGGAGCGCAGGAAACTGTTGCTCAGGTTCTTGCTGCGCAGGATCTAGATACCGGAACCGTCATATTTGCTTTTGGCCAAGCGACGGATGAAACGATCCGTGCGCTGCGTATGGGGCCGTGGCGAAACGACGCAATCTCGACAGGGATGCATCCGCTGCGGGCGATCCAAGCGGCATTGCATGCACAAAAAACAGATGTAGAGCAAGTTTACCTTCCACGCCAAGCGGTTCATGAGGAAACGGCGATTGATCTTGTAGACAGGTTAGACTTGCTTCTTTATGATTTGCAAAGAAAAACAGGGGAAGCGTTGTATGCCTCACTGGATGAGATGTTCAAAGAATGCAAACAATTTCTGTTGCAAGCGAAAGAAGAGGAGACAATTCATCCCTCTGTCGTGCTGCAGCTGACGAACACGTTAATTGAAGTTCAAGAGCTTCTAAGTTATTCACGGATTAAGCAAGTCAAGTGAAGTAAAACCGAGCGGGGGTCCCCATTATGAATTTATTAATTGTGGAAGATGAAATCCGTCTCAGAAATGCGCTAGCCAACAATATTCCTTGGGATAAGCATGGCATTGAGGTCGTAGGTCAGGCTGGTAACGGGGCGGAAGCTCTACGAATCATCGATCGTAAAAAGCCTGATATCATCCTGCTGGATCTGCAAATGCCAGAGATGGATGGTCTAACATTAGCTAGGCGCCTTCGCCAAATTGATTCCTTGTTGAAGATTATTGTACTTAGCGGACATGATGATTTCACTTATGCGCAAGAGGCACTGGGTCTCGGTGTTATGAAATATTTGTTGAAACCAGCAGGCGACGAGGAAATTTTGGAAACGGTGCTCGAAGCAGCGGAGAGGTTGAAAAGCGAGCTTGAGCAGCGTCATAACGAAGATGAGCTGAAGATGAAGTGGAAGCTTCACCTTCCTCAATTGGTCAATGAATTCTTTCAGGGGTTGTTAAATGGGAAATACGAGCCTTGGGAGATTGAGCAGAAATGCAGGGATCTACAATTGGATTTGAACAAAGAGGCTGCGTATGCTGTTACCGTTGTCGATATGGATCCGATCTCAGAGACCGAAAGTCGTTTCAGCAAGAAGGATATGTCACTACTTCAATTTTCACTTAGCAGTATTGTGAAGGAAGCCTTATCGTCGACTCATTGCTGGGTGTCTACCAATTTTGCAGGCTGTACGGTTATCATTTTTCAGCTTCCCAGTGATGAGGAGCCTAGAATTTCTCTGCAAAAAATTAATGCTTTAACCGAAAAGCTGCTGTTCACGGTGAAAAGCTGCCTCAAGCTAAGTGCAAGTGCCGGGATCAGCGGCATGTCGGGTGGTATAGTGGATATGAACAAGCTATACGTTCAAGCAGTGCGCGCATTGCAGGATCGAATAGTACTTGGTCACGATTTGGCGATCCCCTACCGGGCCGAGCAAGGGCGGGAGCCGGAGCTGACATTTCAGCCTAACCTTGAGAAAACGCTGGAAATCGCCCTCGAGACCGGAGATGCTGAGAAGGCTAATGAAACGTTAACGGCGCTCTGGAACGGTGGGATGGCAAAAGCGGACACCGTTGATGATATTCGTGAGCATATCCTATATTTCACATGCTTATTTATCGGTATGATCCAAAAACAGGGCTGGCCGGTGCGCGAAGTAGCTGGCGAGGATTATGTTTATTTTCATAACCACTCGGAGCTGGCGTCGAAGGAACAAATCCTTTTTTGGCTGCAGCGTATGATAAGGGCATATTTAGCATATGCCGGCCAAAGGCGGAAATCGACGAGCCATGGCATGATCAAGACGATATTAAGTTTCGTGGAAAATGAAATAGATCAGGAAATGACGCTGCATGCTGTCGCAGACAGGATGTATGTCAACTCTTCCTATTTAAGCCGTCTTTTCAAACAGGAAACAGGGAAAGCTTTCTCCACTTATGTGCTGGAACGCAAAATGGAGCGTGCCAAAGCAATCCTGCAGGAGGGCTCACGCGTGTACGATGCCGCATCGGGTGTTGGGTATAGGGATGTGAGTTATTTTACAAGAGTATTCCGTAAATATTGGGGTGTCACACCAGGGGAAATACGAAATTGATCGCCATATATGTCGTTTGGCAGCCTTCTCGAGCATTATCGGGGAGGTTTTTTCATTTTCTCAGGCGAGAAGTTATGAAAGTACCAAAACAAGTAATATTCCTCTAATTCGCAAAAAAACGGGGGGTGATACACTAAGTTTAGAAAGACAGTACGAAGGAGGAGGCACCTTGAGAGAAACGACAACTGCAAAGGAAACTGTCCTATCTTTGAAAAAAAATGTTAAAAAGAGATATATGCATCAATTGTGGATCGATGTCAGGAAAGATTGGGATTTATATCTTGCACTTATTCCTGGCATCGCATTTCTCCTGCTGTTCAAGTACACGCCGATGTACGGGATTATTATTGCGTTCAAGGATTTCAATATTTTCGATGGGATGTCCGCAAGTCCATGGGTTGGGATGAAGCATTTCGATAAATTGATTTCGTCTGCAAGTTTCTTACAGGTATTTCAGAATACCTTGTTTATTTCCATCTACAAAATCTTGTTTCTCTTTCCACTCCCGATAGTGATTGCTATTTTACTCAATGAATTGAAAAACATCGCGTTCAAGCGAAGCGTGCAAACCGTTGTCTACTTGCCTCACTTCTTATCTTGGGTTATCGTCAGCGGATTATTCATTGATCTTCTCTCCACGAACGGCGGTATCGTGAACAAAATAATCGTCGCCATGGGCGGCGAGCCGATCCGCTTTTTCTTAGACAGTCAGATTTTCCGTTCTGTGCTCATTGGGACGGCAGGCTGGAAAGAAACGGGATGGAATACGATTATCTATCTCGCTGCTTTAGCTGGAATTGATCCCGGCTTGTATGAAGCAGCTAAGATCGATGGCGCTAATAAATGGAGACAAATCATACATATCACATTGCCTGGCTTAATTCCGATCATTTTACTGATGTTCATTCTTCGTCTCGGCTACGTGCTGGAGGCTGGAACAGAACAAATTCTCGTCATGTACAATCCCAGTGTTTATAACGTCGCAGATGTCATCGGCACCTATGTGTATCGCATCGGACTCGGCGAACAGGATTATAGCTTCTCAACCGCTGTAGGGGTATTCGAATCCGTTGTTGCGTTTATTTTGATCCTTACAGGCAACGGGCTGGCGCGAAAGTTTTTTGGACGAGGTATTTGGTGAGTAGCTTATGCTTACGGTGTGAGTTTTTCTAACGAAAAACTTTAAGGAGGGAATAAGATGAATATACAAAGCATACTGAAACCAAAAAGTGCCAGAAAGTCTTCGGGCATCCCTTCATCACTTGGTGAGAAAATTTTTACAGTGATCAATCACCTGTTCTTTATATTACTGGGCTTATCGACTGTATTTCCATTTATTAATCTCATCGCCAAATCGCTTAGCAGTGAGGCTGCTGTCGTTTCGGGGATGGTTAATCTCATCCCAATCGATTTTCAAATAGGGACCTATACGTATGTAGCGAGCAACTCCTTGTTTCTGAGCGCATTCGTGATCTCCATAACAGTCACAGTGGTCGGCTCACTCATCTCGCTGTTCATGACGACGCTTGCCGCATATCCGCTGTCTAAACCAAGACTGCGTTGGCGCAAATTTTTTATCATCATGTATTTGTTTACGATGCTATTCAGCGGTGGCTTGATCCCGACGTATTTGCTCATGCACAAGCTCCACCTCATTGATAAGCTGCCTGTACTGTTCCTGCCATTCATGATTAACGTGTACAACATGCTGATTGTCAAAAGCTACTTCGAAAGTCTGCCTGACAGCCTTGAGGAATCGGCGAAAATGGATGGAGCCAGCAATATGACGATTCTAATGCGTATTATTTTGCCGCTTTCCATGCCGGTACTAGCGACGATCGCTTTGTTCTATGCCGTTACGTTCTGGAACGATTACTTTACTTCATTGATCTATATCAACTCGGCTGATTTGAAGCCTTTGCAGTTATATTTGAAAGAATTGTTCGTCTCCTCCACGGATACGTTCATGCGGACTAATGTCGATGCCTCGCTGAACGTTTCACCGCAGTCCATTCAGGCGGCATCAATCATTCTAGCTACACTTCCAATTATTTGTGTGTATCCATTTTTACAAAAATATTTTGTTAAGGGTGTTCTGGTAGGCTCTGTAAAAGGTTGAATCTAGATTTCTTGAAGGGTGGTGGTGGGCCGGCTCTACAATGGTTCCATGATATTTGGTATATTGCACTATCCATACTCAAAGGAAAAAATAGGGAGGCTCTTACATGGTTAAAAAGATGTTAGTTCTCATGTCCATCACAACGATGGCAGCGGCAATTACGGCTTGTGGCGGAAGTACACAGACCACTAGCAGTTCCACTACGCCGGCTGCTTCTACTGCTCCTGTTGCAACTGTAGAAGCTAATAAGCCGAAGCCGGAATTCAAAGCGCTGCTGCAATATGCGCGATTTGATCCGAATACGGAAGTTGTGGCAAAGTTCCTGAATGAAAAAACAGGTTACAAAGTCACCTACGACATGCTGCCAGTCGAAAATCCAGATGATAAGCTTAATTTGCTGATGGCGAACAAAGAAAAGTATGCCTACATGCTTCTCAGCGGCCCGCAATATTCCAAGCTTGCTGCGTCAGGAGCCCTGGAGCCGATCGATGAGCTGGTAAATAAATATGGCACAAATATGAAGAATGTGATTTCACAAACCTCCTGGAACGGAGCGAAGCTGAACGGTAAAATTTTCGGCATTCCGCAAACGGGATCAGGGACAATTGTAAATACACAGTTAATCGTCCGTCAGGATTGGATGGATGAGCTTGGCTTAAAAGCGCCTACGACACGTGATGAATTGTATACCGTTTTGAAAACGCTGAAAGAAAAGAAAAATGTGATGGGTTTATCTGGGGGGAAAAGTCCGCTTCTTCCTGAGGTACTTCCGACGTTTGGCATACCGATGGTTCAATCTAACGCAACAACCGGCTGGCAGGATGTTAATGGTAAATTGGTGAATTCCATTGAGAATCCAAATATGAAGAAATATTTGGAATTCATGAAAAAGCTGTACACAGAGAAATTGATCGATCAGGAATGGTCGCTGAACCAAGCGAATAAAGTGATCGAGAATTTCACAAGCGGTAAAGCGGCGATCATTTCTAATGCTTATTTTAACGCGCCGACCGTACAAAATGCCCTATTGAAAAATTCACCAAATGCCAAAATTGGCAGCTTCCCTTACCTCAAAGGGGATGATGGCAAAGTTCAAGTTATGGGCAGTGCAGGAATCAGCTTCTACGTGGGCATACCGAAATGGGCTGAGAACAAAGAAGACATTATTAAATATTTGGATCTGAAGCTGGATAAAGATATCTTCAAAGAAGCGGCAATTGGTAAAGAAGGCGTTCACTATAAGATGGAAAACGGCAATTACTTCCCGATTCTGCCTAAATTCAATGATGAATACAACAATGCATCAACATTCTTAACAGGTGTGGATGAGAAAAATTACCCAATTTACTGGCAGGCTCGTGTTCGTAAGGATCCAATCTTAACGGATTCCTTTAATAAGATTCAAGAAGCAGCCAAAGGCAGCATTGTGCTTGACCCGCTTGCTTTTGCACCACCACTTGAAGCGATTGGTAAATACAACTTGAAGCTGCAAAAGCTGATGGAAGACACGTTCTTGAAATACATCACGGGTGCAGAACCGCTTGAAAACTATGACAAGTTCGTAGCGCAATGGAAAGCAGATGGCGGAGAAGAAATGACTAAAGCGGCCAATGAATGGTACGCAGCAAACAAGAAATAGTAGTGAATTCCCCTGCGGTTATGCCGTGGGGGTTTTAATTCCTAGAGGGAGTGGAGATCAAGATGAGAAAGATCGGGTTTATCGATTATTTTCTGGATGAATGGCATGCGGAGAAATACCCAGGCTGGATTGATAAAGCGACGAATGGACGCATGCAGGTTGCGTATGCTTATGGGAAGACCAATATGGAAGGTAAGCTCAGCAATGAGGAATGGAGCCAGAAGAAGGGAATCCAGCTGCTTGACTCCATCGAGGAGGTCGTGGAGCAGAGCGATTATTTGGTCGTTCTCTCGCCGGATCATCCCGAGTATCACGAAGAGCTATCAAGATTGGCACTGCAATCTGGCAAGCCTACTTATATTGATAAAACGTTTGCTCCTGATCGAGCTGCGGCATTACGCATGTTTGAGCTCGCTGATAAGCACAGGACTCCGATGTATTCCACTTCAGCGTTAAGGTTTGCTGCGGAGTACGTGGGGGTTGAGAAGCAGGGCATTGAGTCTATCAACAGCTTAGGGCCTGGGATGTTTGCCAACTATGCCATCCATCAGGTGGAGCCAATCGTTTCACTGATGGGGACGGATGTCAGACGTGTCATGTGGACAGGAACAGATAAGACACCATCACTGCTTATCGGATACGCAGACGGTCGCCAAGCGACGATAAACCTATACGGCTGGGAATGCCCGTTTAGCATGGCACTCAGTTATGAAGCGGGAACGTCGAAGTTTCTCAAGATTGAGTCGGACTTCTTCGGGGCTTTTATCGAGAATCTAATCGGGTTTTTCGATTCGGGCAAGCCGCCGGTTTCCCAAGAGGAAACGATAGCGATTGCTACGATTCTAGATGTCGGCATGAAGGCTGCGAAGTCGCCATATCAATGGCTGCAGCTGCCATCATAGGATTAACCTAAAAAGGCCCAGCTCCTCCCATGTGGAAGGAGCTGGGTCTTTTTTAGGTTGATCAACAAGACGCTGGAATCAGCGTTAGTACGATTCTGCCGAATTAAAACGAGGATTGCATTCGAAAAAGCAGAAATAGTCCGATTCTATCGACTTATTTGCCCTATTTCCTTGAGCGGAGGCTGAATAGTGTGATTTAGTTGGGCGTTTCGGACTAAATAATGAATTGTTGACGCGGTCAGTGAGATTGGTTCGATAAATTTGGACTAATGGGGGGAGGGAGGCGCAATGCGAGAGGCCTAAGTCGAAAAAATCGACTTAGGCCTCTGAGAAGAGGCAATACGAGAGGCGTAAGTCGAAAAAATCGACTAACGCCTGTGAGGAAGTAGCGATATTTGTGAATTTAGTCTTCACACGCAAGTGGATTTTGTTCAGTCAGTGGCCCCATCCACCTCATCAGCCTCATCCATCACTATATCTTCACTTTTGTCTTTATGGCTATTGAACACTTTAATCTTGATGTCTGCCTGCTTGCCTTGATAGGAGGCCGTGATGGTAGCAGAACCTGGCTTTACAGCAGTAATGGTGCCATCCGCAGTAATTGCAGCCACTTTATCATGTGAAGAACTGTAAGTCACTCCTTGGGTGATGTAGGAGACTATGCCATCGGAGTAAGTGACTTTAAGCGGTGCTTGGTAGGTTTCCCCTTTGACAAGACTATGTTTGTCTTCATCGAAACTGAGACTTGTCACTTCCACGACAGTTACGACCGACTTGGCTGTTTTTCCCTCATAGGTAGCCGTAATTTCCGCCGTACCTGCTTTCAATGCGGTAACCGTTCCATCTGCGGCAACGGTTGCTACGGATGGATTGCTGGAACTAAACGTAGCTCCAGCTACAACCGCACTCGTTTCATCCGAGTAAACGGCTGTCGTTACGGATGCATGCTTATCACCTGCTACAAGGCGATAGGCAGCAGAATCAAGCTGAATGCCCGTGAGGACAGGAGCCGTACGTGTGATGGAAATCGTTTTCTCATTTGTCTTGCGATCGTCCACATAGACGGAAATTTGCAAACTATTAACGCCGATTGCGAGCGGGACACTACCGATAAAGTCTCCATTACTGGAAACCTCAGCGGGTACACCGTTGAGAAGAACACGTGCCGTTCCCGGTCCAATCACTTCGACCTCGCCTTTGATCTCCAGATTACGCAGTGCTGTACTCGTGTTCGCGTAATCCAGATACCCTCGCAGCACAGCCGAACGAACGTCATCACCAACCTTGTAGGTTCTAGCGAGTAACTGCCTTCTCGTCCGTACCCCAGAGGCATCTAGGGCAGAGATAACGAAGCCGCCTAGTGGAATGACACTATTATTCGGCGAGATATTCGTCCAGTTCCAGCTAAGTGCCTGCGTCTGGTTAACGACCTTCGTGACTTTACCGGCGCTGTCTACGATAGCCTCTACACCGAACGTGCTGGTTGCCGTGGTTTGACCGAAGGCATCAGAATAAACGTTGAGATTATTCTCGTTACGGCTCACATTATAGAGATCGGCTTCGAGAAACGTCTCTGGATTGCTAGGAACGCTGGAGCCTATTTGATAATCCTTGACGTATTCCACGTTATGAAGCGATGCCTTCACAACGGACCAGTTGACTTGTGAAAGGTCGAAAAGCATGAGGCCGTTTGACTGCGACAATCCAGCTTGGAACACCGAACGCTGCAACGGAGGATCTTGGATGTTCGCCAGTGCGATACTTGCGTACATCGGCACTTCACCGTTCGTTACAATGTTGCCTAATGTGATGTGATGTTCAATTTCCTTCTGTGTCGTTTGATACGTACCAATCATAAGAAAATCAATGTTACCCGAGTAAGCGGTCTTGGAGTAAGAGTCTGTGTATAGACTGTCATCCGGTAATTGCAATCGGCTATCGTACTTGAAATTCGGGCTGCCCCAATGGACGCCGTTCAAGTAATAGGACTCAAACCAAGAACCTACATAGGCTGAGGAGTAAACTTTATGACCTTTCAGAGCAGAGTACCGATCTGTTAGTAAACGGACATCATCCGTAAACGTTTTGATCGTTTGTGAGCGGAACTCCCACCAGTCATTGATGAGCGGACCAGCTTGGCGAACATTGTTCACATAGCTGAAAACATCGGCTGGCCAATTCGTCAGCTGTTTTCCTCGTGCGGCGAGAAACGCCTCAAACTTCGCGCGCGTCAACGGGCTGAAGTCGGCTGTTTCGTTGTCATAACGAGTACGATCCAGTACAACGCCGTCTACATCGTAGTTCTTAATCACTTCTTCCATGTTTTTCAACTCGAAGGCTCTTACATCATCATTGGCTGGATTAACAAAAGCTACGAGCGACTTGCCCGATTTAAAGTAATTGCTTTCACGCAGCCGCAAAATTTGACCATTATCCTCTGGACGATATACATGTTCTTCCCAATCCAGATGCTGATTCAGCAGCCCGTACTCGTTGTGTGCAGGCGATCCTTCAGCAAAAACGTTGAACGCTGCGTGGATTTTGATCCCAAGCTGATGCCCGTACTTGATAAACTCTTCCAGCATATCCAGATTTGGATTGGCACCCGCACGTGTCGGAGCTGTCATTTGTGAGATGTGCGGACGATTTGTCAAATCGTTTTTCTTATAGTTGGCGAAGCCTTCGACGCCTTTAACATCAAGCGCAACAGCTGTAACGCCAGCATCCTTCGCCTTGGTTAGCATATCGCGGATGTTCTCAGGAGTTTGCAGTTTGAAAATATTCGTACCTTGGTCGACCCAGAGGACGACTTCCTTGGCCGTGCTAGTTTGTTTTTTATAAAACACGACTAGCGTCTTACGATCGTTTTCTACGCCGTTCTTGGAGGCAATGACATCTAAATAATTAACACCCTCTGTGAGATTAATTTCACTTTGGAAAGTGCCGTTCGCTTGCAATGCAACCGAAGTTTGATTAACACGAATCGCATAGGCGACGCCTGATTCCAAGTTTTCCAGCTTGCCGGAAACGGTTGTCTTCGGCGCGGTTACCGTAAACCAATCGTCATTGTCCAGTTTAAGACGCGCTTGGAGTCCTTGACCCGTCATGAGTGCTGAGACGGGAATTACTTGGCCATTTTTACGCAGCTTAATGAGGTCACCGACCTTGAAATTTTTGGCGAGATACTGTTTAAAGGTTTTATTCGCCCAACTGTCATCATTCGCCACAAGGATGAAGCCGCCTTGCGGGATAGTCAAGGTTGTAGGTCCTGTCCAGACGGGTACACCGCCGTTTACGGATGGATTAACAACCCGAGTCACATGATTCGTCGCATCGACGACAACCCCGACGGAAGTCGTACCAACCGTAACGGATGTTGCAAATTCCGTCGTGAATAAAGCAACATAATCGGTGATTCTACTCATATCCGTATCAACGGCATTAATTTGCTTGCGCGGACCCTCGATATCGATGGTGATATCGACGGGAGCCGCTTCTACTTCAATGAAATCGGTGGGACTGGTTGCCGCAGATGCGGTTATGGACCAAGAAGAAGCGAGTAATGTAATCAATAAGGTCATGATTAGCCATTTCGATTTTTTCAATTGGATTCACATTCCTTCCCTAGAAGCGTATTTCTTCACCTTTTTCGCTAGATTCATAGACACCGCAAAGTATTTTCATCATCTCAACCCCATCCTGTACAGGTGAAATGGTTTCCTTTTTACCTTGGCATACTTCAATGAAATAATTGATTTCATCCTGAAAGCCGGCAACAAAATCGAAGGAAAGGTTATTAATCTGCGGTGTGAGGTTCAAAATAGTATCGTACTTTTCTGTAATGATAGATAACTGAGGCTCTAACTCAGCCCCGCCTTTTTCCCCATACAGCTTCACCGTCAATTCGTCTTCCTTCGCATGAAGTGTAAAGCTGACATCAACTAGAATAGAAGCGCCGTTCTCGAATCGAATTAAAGCATTCGCCAAATCCTCGACGGTATTGTGTGTGGGATCATAATCAGCTGCTTTGTAAAAAGCGAGGTTTTTCACATTGGCACGATTACCAAGCTTTTTGTACGTATTTCCAGAAATGGATTTCACCTTAGGACGGCCCATCAAATACCAGCAAAGGTCAATAACATGTACGCCTACATCAATCAGCGGGCCGCCACCAGAGCGCTCCACATCTGAAAACCAGCCGCCTGGGTTGCCCAAACGACGAATACACGATGCCTTCGCATAGTAAATTTCCCCGAGTTCATTGTTATCAAGGAACGATTTGATGATGCGAGTATTCGAAGCGTAGCGGCGTACGAAACCGACCTGAAGCGTTTTGCCAGTACGTCGAACGGCGTCCTCGACAGCAAGTGCTTCGTTTACTGTTGTGCAGAGCGGTTTTTCAGTGAGTACGTTTTTACCAGCTTCTAGAGCGGCAATGGATATTTGGGCATGGCTATTGTTCCACGTACAGATACTAATTGCGTCTACAGCCTCATCAGCCAGCAGTTCCTTATAGTCCGTATAGATATGTTCAATGCCGTATTTTTCAGCTTTTGCTTTTGCACGTTCCTCATTTAAATCGCAAATCGCATAAAGTTCGGCATCCGGATTATTGTGATAGGATTTCAAATGCATTTCGGAAATAGAACCTGCACCAATAACGCCAATACGTATTTTACTCATCTACAAACACCTCATCATTAGAATGGTTAACATTAAACGGGACGAATTGCGGGCCAAGACAGCTCGATTCCGTAGCTTTCAAGCATTTGCTGGAAAACGCGAAGTTCAGACTCCTTGTTGCGTACCTCACGGGGCTTAATACCGCGATCGATGCATCGACTAGCCAGAAACCCAGCTGCTTCACCAATGTTCCATTCGACCGGATGGAGACGGTAACAGCCGTTTGTGATGTGCGTAACGCCAAGATTTTTGCAAGCTGGCAGTAAATTGTTTATCCGGATAGGAATCAAGCTGCCCAGTGGAATCTGGAACGGCAAGGATGAGACGTCTATATAATGACGGTTGCCTGTGCTCGGATGCAGGTCTATGCGGTAACAGCCGATACCAACGGAATCAGGGAAGTGCTCGGCTTTACCATCAGGACGACAGGCAGTGCTCACATGCTGCTCCAACACGGTGAACTCAGCCTTGATTCTGCGCGACTCTCGTATGTACGGATACATAGCTAGTCCATCCTCTGTACCGACGATATCTTTGCGCAAGCGAAGTCCAGGGTATCCTTGACCGCCATCAGGACGCGGCGCTTCTGTTTGGAGCCAATAAAGCAGGGATAGACTGAGCTGTTTAGCATCCCAGAGATTTCGATCTCTGTCCTCAGCGCTGACATCGATAATGGAACCAAGCCAGTAGTCATTCTGCGGCCAGTTGACGAGTGTAATGTCGCCAGGATAAAAGCCCTCCTCGAAGTTCTTGCTATCGATGATGCGTCGATAGAAGAACAAAGAGTACTTTTCTGTCCCTTCGAACAATTCATAAGAAACCGTCTCCAGCGTATGAGGGCGGACACCGGACCAGCTGAGCAGTCGATCGGGCCAAAATTCCGCTTTGTATTCCTTCCAGAAGTCGTATCGCTCGGGACGCGCAATCGTGTGATCTTCACCTTCGATGTAATCCATCGCGAAGCAGTAGGTAAAGCCTTGCATGTCCTGCGGCAGTGCTTCGTCTTCAACCGCATGCGGTTCGCCGGTCTGGCTCTTAGACTCAGCCCCTGTCACATATTCCGCGCCAGCTAGAGGTAGAGCATCGCCACACTCCGTGGCGTCGAGGAAATAAGCGGCTACTAGTCTTACCTGATCGCCGCTCGTCAAATTGCGAATGGATACGGAACGGACATCATCACCTTCCACGGATACCGATTCAAGGCGATGACGGGTTAGAATCTGTAACCTCCCGCTGTTGACGTATGGAGCCAGCATATCCTGTAGGACTGCCAATGCTGCCCGCGGCTCATGGCATAATCGTGAAACGCCGCCATTACCAGGATTAAGCAGCGTTCGTGAACGCGCCTCTGATGTAAGCGGGAAATGACGGCGGTAATAATCACGCACGCCTTCTCGAAACTGACGATAGCTGCGCGTGCAGCCAAATTGTTCGATCCAAGGATGTTCATCTGGCGGAACGGCTTGGCTCGTTAATTGCCCGCCTATCCAGTCGGTTTCCTCGGTCATGATCACCTTTTTCCCTGACTTAGCAGCGGCAAGAGCAGCTGCGCAGCCGCCGGTACCACCGCCGATCACGACGATATCAGCATGGTATTCATGCATAATGGGTGTGTTGTTCGTGGTCACCAATGCAGATAGTCCCTCCTTTTACCAATTCGCCTGTATGCATTTCACAGGTTATCCCTATTGTATTACAGCTGTTAAATAGCCACAGCGGAGGACCATGACTTCTTTTGGTACTTTAATAACCCATTGGCTGCTGAAAAAAAGGGATTGCGGAGTAGAGGGCGAAGATTCATTGGAACAAGTACTATTGGAGGAATTCCTGATGGCAAATGAGCAACAACCGGTTAACGCAGTGAAGTTGGACGCGAATATGCGGATACCACAATTCGCCAACTCATCTTTCAGTTGGTATTCACCGCTTGAGCAGCCATTTCATGTGGCAGGCTTTGGCTGGCTGAGCGAAGAGAAGCTTTACCGCAGACTGCCGGCAAAACCGGCTTGGATACTGCCAGAAGCGGTAAACAACTTGGCCAACTGCACAGCTGGCGGGCAAATACGCTTCACAACGAATACAGCCTCGCTAGCAATCAAAGTGAAACTGTCCGGGGCAGCGAATATGTATCATATGCCAGCTACGGGGCAGTGTGGGTTTGACTGCTACATCGGAGCTCCAGGGGAGCAGTTGTATTACGGCACAACGCTCTATGATGCCAAACAAACGGAATATGAAAGTGTTTTATTCTCGAATTTGGAGCAAGACAATCGAAGCATTACATTGAACTTTCCACTTTACCAAGGTGTAGAGGAAGTATGGATCGGTTTGGATCCAGCCGCTCAAATCGCACCTCCTTCTGCTTATAATAGTAGTGAAAAGGTCATTATTTATGGTACATCCATCACGCAGGGAGGCTGTGCCTCACGACCCGGTATGGCGTATACGAATATCATATCAAGGCGTATAAATAGAGAATTTCTGAACCTAGGCTTCTCAGGGAACGGGAAAGGTGAGCCAGAGCTTGCGCATATACTAGCAGAGATATCGGACCCAGCGTGTCTCGTCTTGGACTATGAGGCCAACTGCGTTTCCACAGAAAATTTGCAAAAGACGCTGCCAGAGTTCATTCGCATATTCCGCAATAAACACGCGTTGACACCGATTATAGTAGTTTCGCGAATCACCTATGCGAAGGAAAGGTTTCAAGCGCAATTGCTGCAGGATAAAGAAGACCGCAAACAAGTCCAGAAGCGAACGGTCGAACAGCTGCAAGAGAATGGCGACGCTAACATTTATTTTTACGATGGGTCCAATTTGCTTGGTGAAGATGCCCACGAATGTACGGTAGATGGTGTTCATCCGACGGATCTCGGCTTTATGCGTATGGCAGATGGACTAACCCCTTTGCTGAAAAAAATACTAGCATGATTAATTGCAGATTTGGTTAAGTCTGAAGGAGTGGTGGATTGATGAAAAGAATGAAAACGGTTATTCTGGTCATTCTCGCATGCTGTTCAACTGCTGGCTGCGGCTTTCCGAATTTGGACATGAACGAAGGAAATAAGGTGGATACGGCAAACGAACCAGCGATACGAGTCGTCGCGAATAGCCTAGGTATGAACTTCCCAGAAGGGATGGATGAGAATCATAATCCCTATCTTAGCTATATTGAAAAGAACATTGGTGTTCAGGTCAATGTAACGCTCCCTCCGCTGAATGGGTATGATGAAAAGTTAAACGTCATCATGGCGTCCGGCGAGCCCCCGGATTTGTTGAATACAAGTGATCCATCTTGGTTTATTCATTTTGTGAATCAAAAAGCGCTTACGCCATTGAATGATTATATTGAGAAGTATGGGGCCAACCTGAAGGCCAAAATCCCTAAGGAAGCCTGGGACAACGTAACTGTGAATGGCAAGATCTACGCGATACCAAGCTTGAACGAAGTAAAGGGAACCGAAATCGTTTATGCCAGAAAAGATTGGCTGGATAAACTCGGTCTTCAGCCACCGAAGACGATTGAGGAGTATACGGCGGTGATGAAGGCTTTTGCTGAAAGAGACCCAGATGGAAACGGAAAAAAGGATACTTATGGCTTATCGATTCTGGAGCGGCTGCGAAGAACGTCACCCTTTCTCGGTGCTTTTGGCGTACAAATGAAAGCCTGGTATGAACGGGACGGGAAGTTGGTTTATTCGGGAATCCTCCCAGAAATGAAAGATGCTCTTCTTTATCTTCGAGGGTTGTACGATGAAGGCATATTGGATCCCGAGTTCCCGCTCAATAAAATTGACGTACTTGGTGAGAAAATTGTGAGTGGGCGAGTAGGCCTGTTCTCAGCCGCTTGGTCTGATACGCGTGCTCATATTGCAGCAAACCGTAAAAAAGATCCGAACGCTGTGTGGATCCCACTCGAATTTCCTATCGGACCTAGCGGCAAACACGGTGTCTACAGCACGTCCATTGTCCGTTCCTACAATGTTGTTCCTAGCAAAAGTGAGAAGGCAGAGTCTGTCGTTAAGTTTCTAGATTTCGTCGCAGGGCCAGGACAAATAAGCTTAAAGCTCGGTTTTGAGAACGAAATTTGGACGCGAGTGAACGGCAAATTGTCCATACGCTTTGATGAACACGCGAAGCACGGCTATCGTGGCATCTATGGCGCATTGGCGGATATGGCAGATCCGACAGTCACACAAGATCGACTGGAGGCACTTGGCGAACAGTTCCGTCTGTATGACAATATTCAGCGGATTGAACATAATCTGATGGAAGATCAGTTTAATGGGCCGCCAACACCAGCCATGGGCAAGCATCAAGTCAAGCTGTCTAAGCTGCAAGAGGAGACATTTACGCGAATCATTGCGGGCCTAAGCCCCATTGAGGAATTCGATGCTTTTGTGAAAAAGTGGAAGGAAGCCGGCGGTGACGAAATAACCGGAGAAGTGAACGAGTGGTGGCGTGAAACCAGCAAATAGTTGGCAAGTATCCGACAAGCTGTCGGAGTGTGGTCGGTCATGAATGGAGGTTGCCGAAATGACCAAAGAGATCTTTCCTAAAATTCGCAAATTGCTAGCCGGTTATATCCAAGTTCGGTTAACCTGGTATTTTCTACTTATTTTGCTTCCGCTTGCTGGCTTTAGTCTGTTTGCCATTGCCAAATCGCAGTCGATATTGGAAGTGCAGACGGGAGAAAGGACGCAAGGAGCGCTCCATACAATGACGGATTATATTGACCTGACGTTGCAGAACATTGAGCAGCTTTCATCCTTGATCGCTTTTGATATGAACGTGAATGCTACGTTGCAGTCCGTTGGCCAAGAGCCAGAGAAGCAGTCATTCGTTCGCTTTGCTCAGGTGATGGATCAGATCACGAGTATGACGACGGTCAATCTCATTATCGACCAAATTACGATCATTCACATGCCTTCACGTACGGTCATTTCAACGAAATTCGGTGGAGGAAAGCTGCCGAGTGGAGCAGAGAATCAGGAATGGTATCAGAATCTAATGGAGGCCAATGGGGGGACGATATTCTTTACACCGCAGGCAGGTGAATCTTACTTCGATGCCGACAGCGTGCATCTGATTCGGACGATGGATCCGTATAATCGTACATTGATGAATCCGAACTTGCTTATCCTTTCGGTAAAAAAGAGCGCGTTGATCGAGCTGGCGAAGCCGCTGCTCCCTTCGAAAAATGCCAATATCTATCTGTTTGATAACGATGGAAGATCGATTACTGGCACAGGCGGAAGTGTGAATCCCCAAGTGTGGGAGAAAGTGGACAAGGTAAGAACAATTCGTAAATCACCACAGACCGGTACGGAGATGGTAACGATCAGCGTGAAGTCGAAGCTATCGGGGTGGACGCTGATGATGGAGCAGCCATTGTGGGAAATTCGAAGTCATACCGACTCATTGAAGATATTTTCATATGGGATTCTAGTAGTAAGTTTGGTTTTGGCTATTTGGACGTCTTGGATCATTTATCGAGGTATTTCCGCCCCATTGCGGAAGCTTGCCTATGGGATGAAGCAGCTTCGAACGGGGAATTTCACCATTCAATTGGAAGATACGCGGATAGACGAATTGGGATATGTAATCGAATCCTTCAACCGGATGGCCGAGAATCAGAAAACATTGATCCGAGATCACTACGAGAAGCAGCTTTTATTGTCTAAAATGGAACTGAAATTTTTGCAGTCTCAAATAAATCCCCATTTTCTATACAATACATTGGATTCGATTTATTGGACGGCCAAAAACTATGAAGCCGATGAAATCAGTGAAATGGTATTGAATCTGTCCAAATTTTTCCGGCTAAGTCTGAACAAAGGGAATGAGACATTCACGGTCAAGGAAACGATTGAGCATTTGAAATACTACATTAAAGTGCAGCAGCTGCGATTCCTTGATCATTTTACGGTTCGCTTCGACATTGCGGAGGAAAGCGCGCACTATCATGTTCTGAAGCTTCTCTTGCAGCCATTGGTGGAAAATGCGGTGCTGCACGGCTTGGAGAAACAGAGTACAGGCGGGGAACTTGCCATTTCTTCTTATTTGGATGGAAGTCATCTTGTCCTAGAAGTGTGCGACAACGGAGTAGGTGTCAGTCCAGATAGGCTCGATTATATTTGCGGCAAATTAGAAGAGGCATCTAAGCAAGCTGGCGAGGGCGTTTCTACGGATATTAAAAAGGAGAAGGATCTCTTCGGCCTGCGAAATGTTGTTGCGCGAATGAAAATGTACTACGGCAGTGAATCACAATTTCTCTTTGAGAGTGGCTATCAAATGGGAACCCGAATCACACTTCGCCTGCCCCTGCAAATGTGTGAATCCTCACTAGAGGAGCGGGCGGGGTAACGATGAAGCCGCGGATGATATATAAAGACCTTCGGAAGCTTATTAGCTCCGGAGGTCTTTCTCATTTTAATCCGGAAAGACCGCCTCAGAAAAAGGTTAAAATATTCGGATTATAGTGTGATTTCCTTGTATTAGGTAGACGAAATCCACGTGAGATGCTACAAGGATAATAAGGGGAGTACGATGAAAGTTTTGAAGGAGAAAGAGCGATCGTTGTACCCGTTCAGAGATGAAAATGGATTGGGAAAAATATACTTCAAGCGTGGCAATTGGCGTGATATACTTAAAATGAAACCAAGGTTTCATTTTAATGGAGAGGGTGAATGGATGCAAGTGAATGGTAGTTTAGTTGTTCAAAACGGCACCCTAATTACAGCTAACAGGCTAATTCAGGGTGGGGTCGTTCTTATTGAGCAGGGCTTAATTACCGATTTCGGGGAAGCGGAAGAGGTACAGGTGCCGGCTGGTCTACCTGTGGTGGATGCGAAAGGCGCCTACATAGCCCCAGGGTTTGTCGATATTCACTGCCATGGCGGCGGCGGGGTGTGGTCATGGGAACATCCCCATACGTTTGCGCTTGCACATTTGAAGCATGGAACGACAGCCATCCTACCGACATTTACTTACAATGAAAGTCGGGAACAAGTCCGAGAAGGGCTCCCGACGATTATAGAGGCAATGGATTCAAGGGAGCCCTTCGCCCACGCGATTGTCGGTATCCATATGGAAGGGCCGTATATTAATAAAAAATACGGGGCTATCACCTCGCCAATCCGTCCAGTTGATCCGAACGAATACGAGGAAATTTTGCGAGTAGCTGGCGATCGCATCAAAGTATGGACACTTGCTCCGGAGCTGGAAGGTCAGGAAGCCTTTGTGAACGAGGCAGAGAAACATCAGATCTCGTTGTCAGTCGGTCATTCCGAGGCGACGGCGGAACAGATCTTCCGCTTCGTTCCCCAAGGTCTGCGAATTGGCTGCCACTGCACGAACGCATCGGGTACGACGCCTTCGCCGTCAAGGTATGGAGGGACTCGCGAGGTGGGTGTCGACGAGGCTGTTCTGGTTCATGACGACATTTATGCCGAAGTCATTCCTGATTCAGAAGGCGTACATGTTCGCCCCTTGATGCTGAAACTGATTCACAAAACCAAAGGGACAGACCGTGTGATCATTATTACGGACGCAATGCCTGAGGCTGGCGTGAACAACGGAAATGGTTCGGACTTGAATTGGAACCATCTCGGTCATTTGGCGGGTAGTCGCTTAACGATGGATATGGCTGTTCGCAATATGATGAGACATGCTGAGGTAGGGCTTGTGGATGCTTTTCGCATGGCCTCACTCAACCCAGCCAAGGTTATTCATATGGATGATCGGATGGGGAGCATCGAAAAAGGTAAGCTGGCCAACCTGCTCATTATAGATGGAGAAATAAACATTCAACAGGTGATTTTACAGGGGCAACTCGTGAGCTTATAAGAAGATAGTCGGTATGTTTTCAAAAATATTTATTAATAATGGATCTACAAAAGCGCTAAATTCGATATAATTTAAAAATGAAACCATAGTTTTATTTGATGAAACCTAAAGGCGGTGAAAGCGTGAAATTGAATACATGGCAGGAAACCCTGGATACACCATCGATTGTCATTGATCTGGATCGGCTGGATGCCAATTTGAAGCGGACTGCTGAATTAGCTGCCAAAGCAGGCGTGCGATTAAGGCCTCATACGAAAACGCATAAGAGCATTTGGATCGCCCAGGAGCAGCTGCGACACGGGGCCTCCGGTATAACTGTTGCGAAGCTAGGAGAAGCCGAGGTCATGGCTGATGGCGGCATGGATGATATTCTAATCGCTTACCCGATCGTCGGGCGATTGAAGCTCGAACGGCTTGGGCGGCTACTGCAGCGGATCCAAGTGTCTGTTAGCGTGGACAGTTATGAAGTGGCCAAGGGGCTGTCGGATCTCGGTGAGCACATGAAGCTGCGAGTGCCGCTCTATGTGGATGTGAATAGCGGCTTGAACCGCTGTGGGAAGGAACCAGGGGAAGAGACAGCGGAGCTGGCGCTGGCGATTGCGAAGCTGCCGGGCATTCGGCTGGCCGCCTTGATGACCCATGCGGGTCAATCGTATAGCAAGAGTCGTGCCGACGATTGCTTGGAGGTGGCGCTAGCTGAGGCAGAAGCGCTCTTGGAATCGCAGCGAGTACTGCGGCGCTTAGGCGTCGAGGTGCCGGACATTAGCGTCGGCTCGACGCCGACATCCAAGTTTATCGGCGCACTCGCTGGTATAGGTGTAACCGAGATGCGTCCAGGGGCGTATGTTTTCGGGGATGGCTCTCAACTCTATACGGGCATTATTGAGGAAGAGGAATGTGCGATGCGCATCTATGCGACAGTTGTCAGTACACCGAGGCCGGGAACTGCGATCATTGATTCCGGCTCGAAGACGCTATCGAACGACATCAGCGCTCATCGCAAAGGCTACGGCATCATCCCTGAGTTCTCGGAGATATACGTCGAGCGACTTAGTGAGGAGCACGGCATTTTGTCCGTCCCGCAGGAGATACCACTGCAAATCGGCGATAAGGTAGCGATCATCCCCAATCATTGCTGCGCCGTAACCAATCTGCATGATCGGCTGCTTGGCATGAGGAATGGGCAGTTTGAGCGCATCATTACGGTTGATGCAAGAGGCAAAGTTACTTAGTTATAGATATCTACACCTACATATAAAGGAGATTGATTCGAATGTCACAACAAATTCATACAAACCAAGCACCTGAATTTCCTCTACCTTTTTCCCAAGCGCTCCGTGCGGGCGATTTTGTCTACGTTTCGGGTCAAGTTGGGGTGGATCCCACAACGCGTGAAGTCGTCGGAGAATCGATTGAAGAACAAACCGTGCAATGCTTGCGTAATATTGAAACGATCCTTGTAGCGGCCGGACTTTCCCTCGATCATATTGTCAAAATCAATGCCTTCGTGTCCAGACAAGAAGATTTTCCAAACTACAATAAAGCTTATGAAAGTATCATGAAGCGGCCTTTCCCTACAAGGACCTCGATTGGATGTAATATTGGAAGTTATTTAGTGGAAATTGATGCGATTGCTTACGCGGGTTCCATTCGTGGAGAAAGCAAATAATATGGGCAGCCATCAACTTCGGATTGCGGTGGCTGGCATTTTACATGAAACCAATACATTTGCTCCTGGAATTACCGACATCGGACATTTCCGAGATCAATGGACAGTCGGAGGGGAGGCATTTACCGCACGGTATGCAGGAACACGAACGTCGATGGGGGGAGTTATCGCTGCTGCCGAGTTACAGGGCAGCGCCTTGTTTCCCGGCTTATACGTTGCAGCGACACCGAGCGGCATGGTGGAGGCGGCGACGGGCGACGCGTTGATCGAAGCGCTTGTCGAATCCATCGACAGCCATACGGATGGGTTAGTGTTAATCATGCACGGCGCCATGGTGTCGGAGCAGTACCCCGACTATGAGGGCGAATGCCTCCGACGTTTACGTGTTAGGTTGGGGGATGATTTCCCAATCGCAATGACCCTCGATCTTCATGGAAATATTAGCCAAGAAATGGCTCGACAGGCAGATCTGATTGTCGGATACGATACGTACCCGCATGTGGATATGTATGAACGGGCTATCGAGGCTTTCGATTTGCTTGTCCGCAAAATCCGTGGGGAAATTCGCCCGGTTCGGGCATTCGCGCATACGGGGATGCTAGTTGTTCCGCAGGGAATGATGACAGAGCTAGGCAGCATGAAGACACTGATGGAGTGTGCGTTTAGCATGGAGCTACTGCCTGACGTGCTGAACGTGACCGTGGCTGGCGGCTTTCCGTACAGTGATGTGCCCGATGCGGGGATGTCGTTTATTGTGACGACGAACGATAATGCGGAGCTAGCCGAGCGTTGTGCGGCGGAGCTTGTGAAGATGGCCATCGAGCACAAGGCATCGTTCAATGTTGCCTATGTCACACCGCGCGAGGCGGTAGCGGAGGCTTTGGCGCATCCAGAAGGACCGGTTATCCTATCGGAAGGCTCAGATAATGTTGGGGGAGGTGCCCCGGCAGATGCCACCCATCTCCTTGCTGAACTGACAACCGTGCCACAGAAAGCGTTGATCGTGATCCGTGATAAGGAAGCGGTGGAAGCCGCATGGCAAATGGGCGTAAGTGGGGCATTCGAAGGCAAAATCGGCGGTAAAAGCGATACCTTGCATGGCAAGCCAGTAGCGGTAACTGGACGGGTTAGGCTGCTGTTTGACGGACATTACCGACATGTGGGTCCGTATATGACGGGCCAACAAGCCGAAATGGGTAAAACGGCCGTCCTCGAATGCGGACAGTTGACGATTATTTTGACTGAGAAGCGAGTTGCCCCTTGGGATGTGGGTCATGTGCGCTCGGTCGGGTTATGGCCAGGGGATTATCATATCATCGTAGCTAAATCGGCGCTCGCCTGGCAGACGGCTTTTGGGACGTTCGCGAAACATGTCATTAATGTGGATTCACCGGGTTGTTGCAACGCCAATCTTATGCATTTTCAATATAACCATATAATTCGGCCTATGTATCCATTGGATGCGGAGCCACAACCGAGATTCGGATTGTACGCATAACACCCTAGATTCTTTTGACGAAACCACTCTCCGAAGACATAAGAATGAGGAGGAGTTACCCTATGAAGAATGTTGAGAAGTCGAGGCAAAAATACACCGAATCACAAGCTTACTTGGCTGGTGGGGTCGCGAGCTCCCTAAGAAGTGCTATGAAGCCCACCCCTTTGTTTACGTCAAAGGGATCGGGTCCACGCATCTGGGATGTAGATGGCAATGTTTATATCGATTATTTGCTTGGCTATGGCCCATTAATCTTGGGTCATGCGCACGAGGCTACCATCGAGAGCGTCTATGAAGCGATGAAACGTGGAATTACATACGGACTTCAGCACGAAGGAGAAATAGAAGTAGCACGTAAGCTAACAGAGATTTTGCCCTGTGCGGATAAAGTGGCCTTAAGCGGCTCCGGAACGGAAGCGGTTATGCTGGCGCTTCGCTTAGCACGTGCTTATACCGGCAAACGGAAGATTGTACGTTTTCATGGTCACTATCACGGGTGGTCCGATGCGATCTTTACCGCATTTCCAAGCTCGGATATGCGTAAGTCCAATGCTGGTGCCGCTGACGCCCCGGTGGATAAACAAATATTACCTGGCACGAGCGGACAGAGTGAGCTTGCGCTTGAAGATATTATTCTGCTTCCGTGGAACGACCCCGCTGAGCTGGAGGCAACCTTACGCGAGCATGGCGATGACATCGCTGCTGTTATTTCAGAGCCAGTGATGTGCAATTCCGGCTGCGTTCTTCCGAAAGCGGGCTATTTGGAACAGATGCGCAATCTGACCAAAGAATTAGGCATCGTCATGATTCTTGATGAAGTCATCACAGGATTTAGGCTTGGGCTGAGTGGTGCACATGGGAAGTTCGGCTTGAAGCCTGATCTCGTAACGATTGGGAAAGCGTTGGGTGGAGGGATCGCCATAAGCGCGGTAGCAGGGTCTCAAGAACTCATGGCACTTATTGAGAACGGAACGGTCAGCCACCTCGGTACACTGAACGGAAACGGTGTTGCAACTTCGGCTGCGTTGGCAACCATTGCAGAGCTGTCCAAAGACGAGGGAGCGGTTTATGCGAAAATGGAAAATAACGCGGTACATCTGGTTGAAGGGATTCGCAGCTTGCTAGTCAAACGCAACATCCCGGGCATCATCAACCAAATTGGTCCCGTTTTTCATATGATGTTTACGCAGGAGCCTATGGTGGAAGATTTCGCTTCCTTTATGAAGCGGGATGCTGCGAAGTATTCGGAATTTTCTTCTAAAATGTTGGAGGAAGGCGTGCTCGTGCGATCGAACGGACTTTGGTATCTATCCGCCGTTCATGGGGAACAAGAGATTGAGGAGACACTTGCGGCGGTCGATCGGGCGCTGGCTAACCTATAGGGGGAATATCGGATGAGGATGAAGGATACGATTGCTCTCATTACTGGCGGCTCAACAGGCATCGGCAAAGCGACGGCTGTTAGGTTTGCCGCAGAGGGCGCCAAGGTCGCTATTACGGGCCGAGATAAAGCAGCGCTGCAAGCAACTGCTGAGGAAATTGCGGCTCAGAACGGCGAGGTTATTTGGATCGACGGAGACGTACAGTTGAAATCGGACGTCAATCGCATGGTCGATACCGTACTGAGTGAATGGGGCACCATTGACGTACTGGTTAACAATGCTGGTATTTGCAGCCCAGCCCCTTTCCTAGACATCGAGGAATCGGAGTGGGACAGACACATGGCGATTAATTTGAAAGGGACCTTTCTTGTTGGGCAAGCGGTGGCCAAAGTGCTGGTTGCACAGGGAAATGGCGGCTCCATTATTAATATGTCCAGTGTGAACGGCTTGGCTGCAGAAAGTGATCAAGCTCATTATAACGCAACGAAGGGCGGTATTAACCTGCTCACAATGTCGATGGCACTGGAGCTTGCACCGCTTGGTATTCGCGTCAACGCGCTTTGCCCAGGATTTATTGAGACACGGCTCACGAAGCCTTTGATCGACAATCCAACTGCATTTGCGCCTTATTTACGAACGATTCCCATGGGTCGCGTTGGTATACCGGAGGAAATCGCTGATGCTGCCCTATTTATGGCGACGAGTGACTCGCGCTACATGACGGGCCACTGCCTCGTCGTAGATGGCGGTCAACTTATCAAGCTATCTTGACAAAGGAGATCAAATGAAATTATGAGCAAGGATACAGGTGAGAAACAAGAACGTTATACGATTCAATCGATTGACAAAGCGTTGGATTTACTTGAGCTGTTGGCCGAACACGGTTCCCTAAATTTATTGGAACTAACAGATTTGCTGGATCAGCCCAAATCTTCGACTTACCGGATCGTGTTAACGTTGGAAAATCGAGGATTCATCAGCAGAGACGATGAGAATGGGAAATACTGTCTTGGCTATAAACAATTGATGCTGACACGAGGCATGTTAGAAAGAAATACACTACGATCAGCAGCGCTTCACGAAATGAAAAAGCTTTCCGAGATGTATGGCGACACGATTAATTTGGGTGTTCTCATTGAGGGCGAAGTGCTGTATGTCGAAATTCTGGAAAGCACACAGCCACTTCGGATGACCGATACCGTGGGCTCTAGATCACCTTTCCACGCGACAGCAATGGGGAAAGTGATGACTGCATTTTTAGAAGAGGAGAAAGTGAAAGAACTTATCGATCTTCACGGGCTGCCTGCTTTAACTAAAAATACGCTTGTTACAGGTGAGCAATTTCTAGTGGAACTAACGCGGGTTCGTGAGCAAGGCTTTGCCTTGGATGACCAGGAAATTGTAGAGGGCGCACGTTGCTTGGCTGCTCCGATATTTAATATGTACGGAAACGTTGAAGGAGCAGTTAGCATGTCAGGTGCAATGCATCGGTTTGCAGATGAGGTCATTCCTGACATGGCCGAAAGTATTAAAGCTGCAGCGAATCGGATTTCTCGAAAGCTAGGCTATCCATCTGTGCATTGAAAGGAGAATTCACATGCAACCATTGCGCATCGCTGTGCTCGGTATGGTGGATGGGAACGGGCATCCTTACTCCTGGAGCGCCATGTTTAACAACTATGACAAGGAAACCATGGCCGAGTGCCCGTATCCTGCTATCCCGGGCTATTTAGCGAAAGAACCCGTAGATAAGCTGCAAATTCCCGGAGCTTCGGTCACACATATTTGGACGGATGATCCTCAAGATGCTAGACATGTGGCCAAAGCATCTCTAATCCCGAATGTCGTAAATCGTCCCGAGGATGTAATCGGGCACGTAGATGCCGTTATGATTACGACAGATAAAGGCTATGAGCATGTGGAACGCTGCCGCCCCTTCGTCGAGGCGGGACTGCCTATATTTGTCGATAAGCCGCTGGTCGATAATGAGCCAGATCTTAAGCAATTCCAGCGTTGGGTGCGAGACGGCGCCCGTATCATGTCCTCCAGCTGTATGCGGTACTGCAAGGAATTCATGCCTTATCGCGCTTCAATTCATTCGTTAGGAGAGCTCCGCTTTTCAAGCATCACCACTTGCAAAAGCTGGGAGCGGTATGGCATTCATGCCTTGGAATCCATTTACCCGATTCTCGGACCAGGCTTTATTTCCGCTCAAAACACAGGCAGTAAGGAGCGGAACATTGTTCTATTCAAGCATCGCATTCATGGCGATGTCGCCGTCCTTGCGATCGATGATATGTATGGATCACACGGCATGCTGCAGTTGTGCGGTACGAGTGCAAGCGCTTCAGTAACGTTCCAAGATACGTTTTATGCCTTCAAGACACAGCTTGAAGCTTTTATCTCCTACCTTCGCACAGGGGAAAGACCCTTTCCTTTTAGTGAAACCGAAGAGTTGATGCGCATGGTCATTGCTGGCATTCGAAGCCGAGAAGAGAGCGGGAGAGTTGTATTGCTAGAGGAAATTGCTGCAGATTGATGAAGAAGATCACATGATAAGACACACATCGTAGAGATTGCCGCACAAAGTATACATAGTCACTTCTCGCATACAACGTTAAGGAGGACGAAAGCATGTCTACGAATTTTAATATGCGCCCTAGTCGCGTCTTGCGCAAGCTTCGCGCGGGGGAAACAGCAATTGCGCTGAAGCTGAATCTTGCCGATCCGCGCATTACAGAAATGGCTGCTAGAATCTCTGGGGTGGACTGCCTATGGACAGACATGGAGCATGTTCCGAATGATTTCGCTGTCATTGAACGGCAAATTTGGGCGGCAAAAGCTTATGATGTGGATGTTCTTGTACGCGTAGCTAGAGGTAGTTATAGTGATCTGATTCGTCCGCTTGAGATGGATGCAGCGGGGATCATGATTCCTCATGTGATGAGTTTGGCGGATGCCAAGCAGATTATCCATAAAACGAAGTTTTACCCGATCGGCCGTCGTCCGCTTGATGGCGGAAATGCAGATGGCGCCTTTTGCAATTTGGAGCTGGACGCCTACATGGCTCAGGCGAATGATCAACGCTTCAATGTGCTGCAAATCGAAGATCCAGAGCCGCTTGCTGAGCTGGAGGAAATCATTGCATTGCCTGGCTTGGATATGATCTTCTTCGGTCCGGGAGATTTCAGCCAAGGAATTGGTGCGCCCGGCAAGTGGGATCATCCGCTTCTTGTTGAAACGCGTAAATCCGTGGCCCGACTAGCACAGAAGCACGGGAAATTTGCAGGTACCGTTGGCAGCACAAGCAATCTGGCAGATTTGACGGCGATGGGCTATAACTTTGTTAGCGTGGGGGCCGATGTCGTCGGCTTTGGTCAATATTTAAGTGGCATTGCATCGAGTCTTAATCGCAGCACAGGAGCTGGAACGGACTCCGTTTACGGCTCGACCAAAAATTGAGGGAGGCCGACCCATGTATACGGAGTTGTTCTCTTTACAAAATAAAAGCGTCATTATAACAGGCGGTTCCGGCTATCTAGGCTCCGCATTGACGGAGGCGCTGTTAGCATTTGGCGCTAATGTGACGCTGGCAGATCTGACCTTTCGCAAGAGTCCGGAACTGGACGCTGCTGTGCAAGAAGGTCGGTTACGAAATGTGGTGTGTGATGTCGCTAAGACCGAATCGATCAAGAATATGTTTCAATGTCATCAGGAAGCCACGGGCCGACTGGATGTATTGGTCAATTGTGCCAATTATGGGGCGGGCTACGGCAAAGAGGCAGAGCTTGAATTCATGACGGACGAAGTCTGGCACAAAGGTGTGGACGGGGCATCTGGAACGACGTTCCGGTGTATTAGAGAAGCGATCCCATGCATGCGAGAAAGCGGCGGCGGATCGATCATCAACTTTGCTTCGATGTACGGAGTCGTGTCTCCTGATCCTTCCATTTATGGAGATAGCGGTGCGAACAACCCGCCGAATTATGGCGCGGGGAAGGCTGGCGTCGTCCAACTTACCCGGTACTGTGCCGCTCATCTAGCTAAGTATGGCATTCGCTGCAACAGCGTTTCGCCTGGCCCTTTTCCAAACATGATTATTGGTCAAAACGAACCATTCCTTGCGAACTTGAATGCCAAAACCATGCTCGGCCGCGTGGGAAAACCAGAAGAAATGGTAGGTGCGGTCGTCTTGCTAGCATCTAACGCATCCAGCTATATGACCGGTACGAATCTCATGGTAGACGGAGGATGGACGGCTTGGTAACGTTCATTGTAGCGCGAACTGACGGGAGGAAATTCATGTGAATACGAATGTGATGACTAGTTTCTCACTTACTGGCAAGACGGTGCTAATTACGGGTGGAGCAGGACTTTACGGTACGCAAATTGCGATTGCTTGCGCGCAAGCAGGGGGCAATGTCTACGTAACCTCTCGTGACGAATCGCGACTCGAAGGAATTGAAGAGAGTTTCAAGAGAGATGGTTACAAGGTACATGCCTTACAATTTGATCAGGAAGATTTGGCGTCGATTGCCTCCATTCGTGAGAAACTGGAAGAACGAGAAGGTAAGTGTGATGTGCTTATCAACAATGCTGTCGCCCGTACAATGTCACATTATAACGATCCGCTTGAAAGATTCGCCAAAAGCATGGCTGTAAACGCAACAGGATTGTTTGAAATTACCCGTGTAATCGGCGATTGGATGGCAGAGAAAGAGAGAGGCTCGATCCTGAACATAGGTTCGATTCAGGGGATGGTTGGACCGGATCACACCCTCTATGAAGGACTACCCTTAAACGGGTTTATCCCCGACTATTTCTTCCACAAGGGCGGCATGGTCAATTTTACCAAGTTTATCGCCAGTTATTATGGTCCACACCAGGTCAGGTGCAATTGCATTTCACCAGGAGGCTTTCAAACAGAGAAGAATCTACCAGAATTTGTTGAACGGTACAACGATAGAACGATGCTGGGGCGAATGGCCAAGTCGGACGACATTTGGGGACCCATTGTGTTCCTTGCTTCAGATGCTTCTCTCTACGTTACAGGTACGAACATTCCGGTGGACGGAGGCTATACAGCGAAGTAAGCGTAAGGAAACGAACGGCATCGATATCGGGTGCCGTTTTCATGTTTTCTCGGTTGAGTTTTCTACCTCATCGCACTCATCACACTCATCGCACTATATTTTCAAAAGAAATTGGGTGTTATTGACTCTTATTTATTTTGTATAATAGAAAAAAGAGATGATAGATGGGGGGATGCTGGTTATGAAAAGGTTTTCGAATGGTTTTATGATATTTCACGACTTAAAACTGGCGAAGAAGCTTTGGTTATCGTTTTCCCTTGTAACACTTATCGCGCTCACCATCTTTGCGATGTTGTCTTCGACGTATATCAAACGATTCATGACTGATCGGGAAGGCAATGCGATGCTGCAAAAAATCGAGTATTTTACGGGCAGCATGAACAGCTATTTTCAAAGTATAGAGAAGTCATCACAGCTGTTAGTCTACAATGAGAATATTCAAGACCCTCTAAGTGGCAATGCGGCGAATTTGAACGGTATTCCTCGTATTCAGGCTTACAATTATATTTATGATCAATTAAGGCAGCTATCCGACCGGTTTTATGGCATTGAAGCGATATATCTCGTGGATAAGTATCAGAATGTGTACGACAGCGGCGTTGGGATGAATTTTACTCCCAGTTATTTGGTTAGCGATGAGTTCGTAGGCCAAGGCTGGTATGACAAAATGGCAAACAATAAGAGCAGCAATTCACTCTGGTCATTCATCAAGTGGCGTGATAAACAAACGTCCATCGTGATGTTCAAGACAATTTACGATAAAAATAATTTACAAATCCTCGGTTATCTCATTATTTCGATTTCCCCTACCATTCTCGACAATTACTTGGCTTCATCGAATCTGGACGAAGGTACGAACAGTATCATCGATTCAAACGGTTATATCTTTTCCGCAGGGACCGGAGAAAGTGTCCCGCCCATTGACGTTTCTAATCTAACTGGAACGAAAGGGCATTACACCCAAGAGCCAAGCAACTATGTCGTGGCCTATTCGAAGCACGCTTTGACCAATTGGACATTTGTACATTCGATCCCGCAGAACTTGCTGCTCAAGGATCTTAAGAATATTAACAATTTATGGATAGCATTTCTGGGAGGTTCCCTCGCGCTGATGGTTGTCGTATCGGTTTTTATTTCAAGAACGATTTCCATGCCGCTGCGTAAAATGATTCGAATGCTGCGAAATGTCGAGCAAGGCAATCTGAATTTGAAATTTCATCCTTTATATAAAGATGAGCTTGGGGACCTAGGCCGGGCATTCAATCACATGATCGACAAGGTCCGAGAGGGAGAGCCGGTCATGCGGGAGAAGTTGGTCCGTTCCTTGCTAGAAGGAAGTTTGACGGAATCCGAAGCGCTGCGCTTCGAAGAACGACTCGGTTTCCGACTCAACAGCGCCTCATTTCGAGTGGTGCTTCTGCATTTGCATCGCCGGTATGAGAAGGATGAATTAGATAAGCTCGAATCGATTATTCATGAATTCGAAGACGGGCATGAGATGATCAGTATCTATTTATCCGATGATCAGTATTGCTTGATTTTCAATGGTGTAGTGAATGAATCCTTACATAAAATCAATGAGTTAATTGCCGTGCTGAAAGAACGGCTTGATCTGCAAATGTATGCTTTTGTAGGCAACGAATACGAGCAGTTTAACCTGATTAAGACCTCGTTTGAAGAAGCTAAGACATTGCTAAATTATTTGGTTGGGGAGCGAATGGACGAACAGACCAGCATTTATTTCGTTGGCGATTCTTGGAAATCGCAATATCCAGAAGCTTTTGAAAATAAGCTCCTCTATTATATGGAGGAACGGGATATTGACAACTGTGCCGCTGTGATGGAGGAACTGATTGTTTACGCAAGAGCAAGTCAGCTCGTTCCGCATGTTCTCTATGCTTTAATGGCAGCCCTATACAATCACTTATATAAGTTATTGATCAAGTCAGGGCATTCCGCCGTGCTGGACAAAAATTGGTTCGGCGATGTGCAAGAAAAGCTGTTATCACAACCCTTAGAAAAGAACGGTCGGCAATTTATCGCGCTACTCAGGGATCATTTAGGTATGAATGAACAACAAGAGAAGAAACAAAGCAGGAACATTATTAAATCCTTGCAGATCATTCACGAACAATACAGTGATGTCGGGCTTGGCATCGATTCGGTCGTCGAACAGGTCGGGTTGAATGCGAACTATTTTAGCCAATTGTTCAAGAAAGAAGTCGGCGTCGGTTTTACAGACTATGTGGGGAAAGTACGTATGGAGCATGCCAAGCGACTGTTGATGGAGCCGGGAAATAAAATCAAGAATGTGGCTGTACAGGTCGGTTTTACCGACCCGCATTATTTCAGTATCTGGTTCAAAGAGAACACTGGACTGTCTCCGTCGCAATTTCGCAAGCAGCTTTTAGGGCAGATTGGATGAATGTAGAACTTGGTTTTTTATAGAAATAGGTCATTTTCTTTATATTTGTGTATAAGACTAACGAATTCCACGTCTTTCTAACTATTTTCACCTACTCAGATGCAGGTAAGGCATGCTAATTTGGTGGTAGGTTACGCTAACGATTTCTTTCACAGCAGTTTCAGGTGGGTTCACAAAGAAGAAATGAAGGGTTGCAAACAATCGGAGATAAGAAGGAGGGTTCTATGAAAGTTATGACGATTTACGCGCATCCCGCGGATACGATTACGAATTGCGGCGGGACGCTCGCGCTTCATGCCAAGCGAGGGGATGAAGTCGTCGCTCTCATTTTGACACACGGTGGACGACTTCATCCGAACAAGTACGCCGAAGAATGGCGTAAGGAAAACCCAGATGCGAGTCTCCTTCAGGCGGGTTTGGGAGAAATTGCGCTGAACAAAAAGCGTGAATTAGAGCGGGCAGCCGAGACGATCGGAATCACCAAGCTGATTATGCTTGATTATGACGACAACTACTCGGTTGTGAATGAAGAGATCGTGAACCGGATTGCGGAAGAGGTATCCAAGGAGCGGCCAGATATCGTCATTTGTGACTATCCAATGAATACGGCATTACACAATCCCCATACGATTGCGACGCAGATGGCGTTTGCCGGGCTGAGCAAAGTTTCGCTATTTTTGAAAAATCTCGATGGTCAGCCAGAATATCATGTGAAACAAATTTTCTTAACTTCTCTTCCAGTCAGTCCGATAGATGGACTAAGCCTCTACGGTATGCGTAATGATGTCTTTATTGATATCAGTTCCGTTGTGGGGGAAAAGATCAAAGCGATGGACGAATTTAAAAGCCAAGGCTACAGCGGCTTATTCGCCCGTAAGCTGCTTGAATCCTATAACGGAGAGTATGGCAGGGCAGCCGGCGTCAATTTTGCCGAAGGATTTTACAGAGTGTACAACGAAACGCACCCATATCTGCCGCTGACGGCAGCTGCGCAAGAAAGCGATTTGCTAATGAGACACCTTTCCTACTCGACTATGAGTATCAGAGAGATGTTTCCCTTACCTGAATAACGGGTAAGATAACCTCCCCAAACAAACACTGTAATTTTTACTTCACTTCACTTTACTTTACTTATTTTACCTACCCTTCTCCAGTTACAAGCTAATTTCACAATGTTAATTTTATTGAGATTCCAACCTGTCAAAGATACACGACAAATCTAATTCATTATGAAATAGGAAAAGGGAGGACGTGGAATATGATCCGTAAAATGACATATAAATCACTGTTTGTCGCAGCTGGCGTATCGCTACTGATGGGTTCTACGTTAGGATGCAGTTCAAATGAAGGTTCCACCACCTCCTCTAAGCCGTCGGCTAGCGTTGCTCCAGCGGCCAGTACGAGCGCGGCTGCTACAACAGCACCGAAAGAAGATCCGAAGATCGAGCTTACGGTGTGGGCGGCTCCGAACGGTACGTATAAACCTGGTCAAAAGGCTGGCGACTGGTTCAAAGAAGATTTGCTGCCTGAATGGAATAAGCTCCACCCGAATGTCAAGGTCAACATCGAGCTGATTCCTTTTGACGGGATCAATGAGAAGGTTACGACAGCGATTGCCTCCAAGTCAGCACCTAACGTCTTTTTGGATTACCCAGGGCGGACATTGGCTTATGGGCAGATGGGAGCGCTCGCTTCCCTCGAGAGTATCATTCCACCAGCTGATCTTGCTCAAGTAAAGAAGAGTGCGGATATGATGAAAATGGTATCCGTTGGCGGCAACGTTGTGACGCTGCCATATTATTCTACTCAGCTTGGCTTGATTCTGAACAAGTCCCTGTGGAAAGAAGCAGGAGCTGAAAAATTGCTTCCGCAGGATGAATTCCGCACATGGACGCCAGACCAATTCAAAGCAGCCCTGAAGGCTGTGGCTAATAAAGATAAAGGCGTTTATGGACTGACGCTTTTCGCATTGAACGAACAAGGGGATCAAATTTATAACAATATCATTTCTGGTTATGGAGCCAAATTGTTCAACGCTGATTACACGAAATATACGGCAGGAGACAGCCCGGAAACGGAAAAGGCGTTGGCTTTCTTCAAATCGCTAGTGGATGAAGGCTTAGTTACACCACATCCAGAAACATTGACGTCTACCAATGCGCTTGATTATTGGAAGCAGCGCAAGAACGGTATGGCTGTGGCTTCTGCGGCGCACTCCGATATTATTAAAAACGGTTTGAAAGACGGAAGTGTTAGTGGACCTAATGAGTACATGTATGTCAACTTCCCGTCTACGACGCCTGGGCAAGCTGCGTTAAAGTCGGAAATCGGATTTGGTGTTGTTTTCAAGAACTCGGATGCTGTCAAAGAAGAATGGGCTAAGAAGTTCCTTTACTGGTCCGTAAAAGATAACGTCATTTTCCAAACGGCCATGAAATCGTTCGATCCGCTTGGCAAAGCGCCAGCATGGACGGAAACCGATCCGGAGCTTCAGTTCTTAGCTAAGTTAGCAACTAAAACGAAGGAATGGCCGGTTATTGATCCAGGCTGGGGTATCAAGGGTTATCCTGAGATGAGAGCTGCCATGTTCCCTGAAATCCAAAAATTGTTTATCGGCATGTCCACTCCTAAGCAAACGATCGATACGATTTCCAAGAAATTTAACGATACGATAGCCAAATACAATAAGTAGTTTTCCACATACGGCAGGATGACTGTGGTCTCCTGCCGTAAAGTCGTTTACAGCTCAGTGAAAGAAGGGAAGGTGAACCATGAAACAGAGTAAAATCAGCAGCATACGCTTGCGCAGAGAAATTAGTGGTTGGCTTTTCGTACTTCCCATGCTGTTGTTTTTCTTGTTGTTTGTTGTGTATCCCATTCTTAAAGCAATTAAGAGCAGCTTTTATGGCTTTGATTATACGAAGTATTATTGGTCGGGGCTGGACAATTATCGCACCATTTTAACAGATGAATTGTTCTGGAAGTCGATCCGCAATACGTTGGAGTTTGTCATATATTTGGTGCCTTCGATCACCATTATTGCCTTGATGATTGCGGTTACACTTCATACGTATCCGAAAAAGATGCAATCCTTTTTTAAAGCAGCTTTTTATATTCCAGGTGTGACGTCGATTGTCTCGTTAACCTTAGTATGGCAATACATCTATAACGGGCAATTCGGTTTAGGAAATTACATTCTCGGTCGATTTGGGCTGAATTCGGTTAATTGGCTTGGCGTAAATTCGGCAACAATCGCTTTGTCCTTAATTGTCCTTACGATTTCCGTAGGTTCAGCAGTTGTTGTATTTTCAGCGGCACTCGGGGGAATTCCTAAGGATTTCTACGAATCCGCTTCATTAGACGGAGCGAAGCCTTGGAAGATGTTCCACCGAATCACGCTTCCTATGTTAAAGCCGACGATGCTATATGTCGTCGTTACGGGCACAATCGGTGCCTTTCAAGTGTTTGCCATTATTTTAATCATGACAGGTGGCGGTCCTGCTTACCGGACAACGACAATTATGATGTTAATCTATCAGCAGGCGTTCGTGAATATGAACTTTGGTGTCGCAAATGCAATGGGGATTGTCTTATGTGTCATCATCAGTCTGATCGCTTTTGTGCAATTCAAATTTCTTAAATCGGATATCGAATATTAAGGGTGGAGGGGACGAGGATGCCGAATAAAAAGTCACCGCTTTGGGGGGGACATGTGTTTCTTTGGGTGTTAACCTTGTTCTTCCTCTGGCCCTTCTATTGGATGGTTAGCGGATCACTCAAGAACCTAAAGGTTGCTTTGCAAATACCACCGGAATGGGTGCCAGTTCACCCGACATTTCATAACTATACGTCTTTGATCACGAATAATCCGGTGTTCACTTGGTTTTATAACAGTATGTTTATCTCCTTGGTTGCCACGGTGCTCGTCATCGTGGTCAGCTCGTTGTCTGCCTATGCATTAGCCAAAATTCCATTCAAGGGCTCCAAGCTGCTGTTTACTGTAATGATTGCTGCCATGACAATCCCGCATACCGTCCTATTTATACCGCTTTTCCAATTTTTAAATGATTTAGGTCTCATTAATACAAAATGGGGAGTACTGCTTCCCGTCGTAGGCTGGCCATTCGGGGTATTCCTATTGAAGCAGTTCATGTCATCACTGCCAACTGAATTGGTGGAAGCAGCGAAAATCGATGGCTGCGGGGAAATGCAAACATTCCTACGTGTCATGCTGCCGCTAGCTAAGCCAGGAATTGGCGTATTAGCTATTTTCACGTTCGTCAACACTTGGAATGACTATGTTTGGCAAGTGATCGTGCTGAACGGAGAAAAGATGTTCACATTGCCGGTGGGTATTAAAGTTGCCCAAAAAATATCAGAGTTGGAAACGAACTATGGCGTTGCCATGGCTGGGGCCATGTTAGCCACGCTTCCCGTGCTGCTCATATTTCTGTACTTCCAGAAATATTTTACCGAAGGAATTACTGGAGGCGCATTGAAGGGTTGATGTGAAATTCGGGGGTTGGCAGACGAAGAAACCGGTGGTGTCTGGGTCAACGAGATGTCCACCTATCGGCAGTCATTGGGATTCATCTTTTGTAAAGGGGGAGTTGATTCAGCATGAATCCAATGAACTTGTCTTTTTTACAACTTCCAGGTCGATTAATAACGGGGATAGGCTCAGTGTTCCAAGTGAGTACGGAAGCTCGGATGCTGGGTGCGACCCGGACGCTTGTACTGGTTGACCCGGCCATACGGAATACCGGGCTGATCGATGACCTTGTACATCGGATACAAGCAGAGGGAATCGAATGTGAACTGATCGACAATATTGTCCCTGAGCCTCCATTTGAATTATTGGAGATGATATCTTCAGGGATGAAGGGAAAAGGATACGATCTGTTTGTTGGGATCGGTGGAGGCAGCGTTCTGGACCTTACCAAAGTATTGGCCGTCATGCAGACGAACCCAGGTCCGGTCTATGATATGATCGGAACCGAAAAGATTGAAAAGCCAGGTCTCGCTGTCATTCTTATCCCGACGACAGCGGGAACAGGTTCTGAAGTGACGAACATCGCGATCTTCACCGATTCTCGCGATGATGTAAAGAAGGGGATCGTTAGTCGGCATTTACTATCAGCCGTCTCTATTGTTGATCCCGTTTTAACAGTGACGGTGCCCCCCTTCGTCACCGCTGCGACGGGCATGGATGCTCTCGTGCATGCGATTGAGTCGTATACGTCCGTTAGAGCGAACGAGTTAACCGATGGCATCGCATTGCATGCTATTAGACTTATTTCTCGTTCATTGCGACAGGCTGTATGCAACGGTAACCTATTGAAAGCGCGCGAGGAGATGTCCATGGGTAGCTTGTTGGCAGGAATCTCCTTTGGCAGTGCTGGAGTTGGCGCTGTCCATGCACTTGCTTATCCGTTAGGAGGACGCTTTAAGGTTCCCCATGGCGTCGCGAATTCACTTCTTCTGCCTTTTGTAATGAAATATAATATCATCGCGAATCTGGAGAAATTCACCGAGGTGGCCAAAGCACTTGGGGAGAACGTGGAGGGGATGAGCTTGAGAGAAGCTGCGGATTACGCAGTCACTTCCATGGCACGGTTGGCTGAGGACATTGGGATTCCTCCTAGCTTACAAGCTGTCGGGGTTCAAGCATCAGATATCCCTTTGCTCGCGGAAGAAGCAAGTAAAATCGAGAGGTTGCTGATCAACAATCCTCGTCGTTTAACCTTGAAGGAGATTGAACAAATTTACAGGGATGCTTTGAAGGGAAGATCGAAATAAGATAATCGGGCACCAATCTCAACTAGCAGAGGAGCTAAGTCGATGAAAATCATAGATGTACGTACCATACTGCTGACGGGGCCTTGTACGGATGATCCCTTTTTGTCTGAAGCTCGCACTAGACGAAGCGCTGCCTTCATTGAGGTATTGACCGACGAGGGATTAACTGGGATTGGCGAGACGTATGCAGGCTATTTTTTACCAGAGAGTGTTCCGAGTATTGTCGACTTTTTTAAAGAGATCCTCCTCGGTCAAACGGTTGATGACATTGGTATTCTCTGGGATCGCATGTATCATTGCGGTAATTTTTGGTGCCGAGTTGGACTCGGCTTATCGGTAATGGGCGGGATCGAAGCCGCGTTATGGGATTTGAAAGGCAAGCAGCACGGCCTTCCTGTGTATAAGCTGCTCGGCGGTGCTAAGCACGATAAGCTGTCTTGTTACGCAACGGGAGGACCTTCCAACTATCCACAGGAAAAACTTGCTCGCAAGCTTGAATTCTATGCTTCTCTTGGATTTAAGGGCATGAAAATCGGTGCGGGCTGCTTTTGGGAGGGGCAAGGCGGTTGGAAGATGCCGGAAGCACCTGAAGCAATTGCTGAATTCGAAGCCGAAAAGATGCGTTTTGTTCGTACCATCGTTTCGAAGGATACGCGTATTATGATGGACGGCCACATGGGCAATAGCACAATAGGCAGATGGGATTTACGAACTGCTAAGCTTGTTATGAAAGCGCTTGAGCCCTATGATTTATTCTTTTTCGAAGAGCCGCTGCATTATACAGACCCCTGGGGCTACCAAGAGCTTTGTCTAAGTACAACCATTCCGATTGCTGGCGGGGAATGTTTGACTGGAGCGTTCGAATGGAGGACGTTCATTGAGCGAGACGCCTTTGATATCGGGCAGCCCGATGCCTCTTTTAGCGGAGGGATCGGCACCTTTATGGAGGTGGCTTCCATGCTGGAGGCTAGAGGTCGTAAGATCGCCACACATGCGTGGGGAGCGGCAGGCAGTCTGATGCAAAATGTGCATTGCGGATTCGCTTGCGCCAATACGGAAATCCTAGAAATTCCGCCAGCATATGCGGGATTGCACAGTGATTTACTAGGAGAATCCTTCGTCATGAAGGACGGCTACGTGCTGCCTCCGGAAACGCCTGGTTTTGGCATTACGTTGACGGAAGCCATCCGAAATAAATATCCGTTCGTACCAGGCAGCGGTGAATTTAACAGCGTACCTGGTAAAATCCTGATGGGTTAGGTGAACGATGAATCCAATATTAATTGATGTTGAGGTAGAGCCGTCGAGATTAGAGAAGCTTAAAAGCATGGCAGGGCTATCGGTGGAAGTGATACCGGAGAACACCGCACCTCATTCGCAGGCGATTGAACTGCTAGGTAATAAGCAAGTGTTATTTTGCCACCTTCCGCCTCGCAATATAGGGAATATGCCTAAGCTCGAATGGATTCAGCTTGCTTCCTCTGGCTATTCGCAAGCCATTGGTTTAGGTCTCGCTGCGAAAGGCATACGCGTATGCAATGCGAGCGGCGTATTTGATACTGCGATCGCAGAATGGAATGTGGCGATGATGATCAACTTGCTGCGCGATCTGCGAGGTATGATTCGCCATCAAGAGGTAGGAAACTGGGATCGGTCGCCAAGATTCCAACGGGAGCTGCGCGGTTCTGTAGTTGGTATTTGGGGTTACGGCGGGATCGGCAGAGAAACAACTCGGTTGCTGAAGGCACTTGGCGTAACGGTGCATGTAATGGTTAGAGAGGGATTAAAACAAAGAAGCCTCAATTATGTACTTCCAAACGTCGGCGATCCCGAAGGCATATGGCCAGACCAGGTTTTTGTAAAAGGACAGGAAGCTGCGTTTCTTGGCGGCCTCGACTTTCTTATTATGGCGATCCCACTGACGGATCAGACTCGGGGAATTGTAGGAGAAGATGAGCTTCGAATGCTGCCGTCTCATGCCTATCTGCTCAATCCTGCGCGTGGGCCGCTTATCGACGAAGCTGGACTGCTGCGTGCCTTGCGTGAAGGCTGGATTGCCGGAGCAGCTTTGGACACCCACTATATCTATCCGATGCCGTCCGATCACCCGCTATGGTCATTTTCTAATGTCATCATGACACCGCATATTTCTGGATCCACCGGCAATCCCTATTTTCTTCCCAGAGTATGGGATTTGTTCGTCGGCAATGTGGAGCGTTGGCGCGCGGGAATGCCCTTGCTCAATGAGATACCCGCATCTGAACTCGATTAAGGAAAGAGGGACTTCGATGTATCATGCTGCTGTAATCGGACTCGGCAAGATCGGCTTGACCTTCGATATCCCCTTTAAAGGGAGAGCTAGCAGCCATGTCATGGCGTATCATCAGCACCCGGAGGTGGAGGTGGTTGCAGCGGTCGGTAGACGTCAGGAGCAGGCGGATCTTCTGGCGAAGATCGCACCGGAGACGATGTACTATCCGGATGGGGCCTTGTTATCCATGCTGAGGAATCATGTGCTTGATATCATTAGCATTTGCACGCCGCCAACTGTACGGTATGAACTGCTCCAAACCGTGTTGGAAAACTCTAGCGCAAGGCTCATCTTTCTGGAAAAGCCCGTCGCGAACAGTATCGAGGAAGCGGAGCAAATTCACTCTTTGCTTAAGCAGTATCCCGAGCGAACTGTCATCGTCAATTTATCCAGAAGATGGAGTGAAGGTGCTAGACAGATCCGAACGGCAGTCAGGAATGAGACGTATGGCAAGCTGAAGAAAATTCACTTGCGTTACAGCCGTGGCATTTATAATACGGGCTCCCATTTGTTCGATATGGTTCGTTATATGACTGGGCCCATCGAGCAAGTGAGAGTGGTGGAACGGGTCCCCACTAATCTAGATAGCTTGGAGGATTGGACGTACTCCTTCTTGTTCACAGCTGCGAACAGCAGCATTTCGGGTTATGCGGAGGCGTTTGATGACCGTCATTATAACCTTTTTGAAATCGTATTGTACTTTGATGGTGGTGCGATTGAAATGGTGAATGGCGGGGATGAGATCCGGTATTATCTTACCGAGTCGCATCCTCTGCAAGCCGGCATGAAGAGTCTCGTGCTTGAACGTACAGAGAAAGGTGTTCTCGGTAAATCGAGCAATATGGAGAATGCTATGAGTCACCTAGTGGATATTCTTCAATTCGGAGCTGAGCCGATGTGCACGTTGGAAGACGGCATTTCCCCACTCTATGTTGCGGAAGCATTGAATCAGTCGTATGCCAATGGCGGGACTTCGGAGATGGTGCGCGATCATTAAGTTGTAATCCCAATTCGTCATACGCATTTATTCATGCGTAAGAATAAAGGAGTTTTCATGATGGAGCTGAAAAAACTAACCCCTGAGCAGCAGGAATTTTATGAAGATCAGGGCTATATATTGGGGCTTCCTGCCATTTTTACTGGAGATAGGGTAAAGCAGTTACAGGCGGGGTATGAGCAAATCATCTCATTATTACAAGATGATGAGAATCCCTCTGACATCATGGGATGGCATAAAACAAGTCGTTGGCTGTATGATATTTGCGCTCATCCACAAATTTTGAATTACGTTGAAGGCGTACTGGGCAAGGATTTTTACTTAGCTGCAAGCGAGTTTATTACCAAATCGCCTCATTCAGATAAAACTGTGCCTTGGCATCAGGACTCTTATTATTGGTCTACTGCGCTCAACAACACGGTTACGGTGTGGCTAGCGATCACGGATGTGGACGAAGCCAATGGTGCCATGAAGGTTATTCCAGGTACACATAAAGCCGGTATTATTCAGCATAAAATTGCGGGCAATGACGCCATTCTGTCCTTCGAACTGGAGCAGGGAACGTTCAGCGAGAAGGATGCGGTTTCCATGATCATCCCTACAGGCGGTATTTCCATGCACGTAGATTCTCTTATTCACGGCTCGGGTCCCAATACCTCAGACCGCTGGCGCATTGGATTTGTTATCCGCTATTCCAAGACGATGGTGAGATGGGATCCGCAAGCTTACCCCAATTTCCAACTCTACATGATGAGAGGGCAAGACGATTTTGGTTACCATCCCCAGGGGGATGTGCCCGTAGAGCCTTTTGGTCGTCCTCCTTATACGAAGCGTATTCGTAAAAGGGAATAATGGCATCTTGCCAAAGAAAGTGAGATGAATCATTATTTTAAGCTACGACAAGCAGTGGACATCGACGATCTCATCGTTAACACTCGGCACTGTGCAGCTGGGGATGCCTTATGGGATTGCGAATCAACTAGGTCAACCAGATGAAAAAGTGGCGGGGCATATTCTGGATGCTGCCTTAGAGGGTGGTATTACCTGTCTCGATACGGCAAGTGCTTACGGTAGCTCCGAGCAGGTTCTAGGTACTTATTTTGGGCAACCAAGACGATCAGCCCACATCATAACCAAACTCCACCTGAACATAGATCAAGAAACAACACTTGCCAATTTGGAAGAACAGATAGAAGCAAGTATTAGTAGATCAATGGAACGATTACAGACCTCTTGTATTCCCGCCGTATTGCTGCATCGACCGAATGTGTTAGGGAGATTCGGTGAGAAAGTGACTGAATTGCTGCGCAAGCAAGTGAAGCGGGGGAATATCGGTACGATGGGGGCTTCACTCCTTTCTTACGAAGCGGTAGAATTTGCAGATAATTGGAAGGAGCTCCAGGATGACTTTTACGAGATCGTACAGTTGCCCATCAATATCCTGGATCGTCGGATGTTTGCGAACGGGACCTTCGATATGCTCAGGAACGCGAATAAGAAGCTGTTCGCAAGAAGCATCTATCTGCAAGGATTGTTCTTCCTTCAGCCAACCGAATTAAAGGGGAAACTAAAGGAGGCGGAGTCTTGGCTTACCCTGCTGCACACCTATGCGGAGAAAGAAGGAATGTCTGTACCTGAATTAGCTTTTTCTTATATTCACCATATGCCTGGTATCGCAAGCATTGTTTTCGGTGCTGAAACGCCGGAGCAAGTGAAAGAAAATATTGCGCTTTTAGGAACGCCTGGGATAAGTGATAAGACATTGCATGAATTAGCAGCAGCTTTCGCAGATGTGCCTGAGCAAGTAATTACACCTTCAATGTGGGACGACGGCAAATGAGTACAAAGCAGGCCAAATATATGGATAAATGAGGAGATCATCATGGTCACATATCTGAAACAAGGCAATGCGCAATCATCATCTGCTGCAAGTGAAGAGGCCATCTATCAAACCGTTAAGGAAGTCATTCAAGAAGTTGAAATTCGTGGAGATGAAGCCGTTCGTCAGCTTTCCCACAAATTCGATAACTGGTCGCCTGAAAGCTTCCGATTGAGTGAATCTCACATTCAAGAAATTGTCGCCCGCGTGCCAGATCGTGTGAAGGAAGACATTCGATTCGCACAGCGGCAAGTTCGCAATTTTGCGGAGAAACAATTGGAAACGGTCCGTGATCTCGAGGTTGAAACGCTGCCTGGTGTATTTCTGGGACATAAACATATTCCTGTGAGTAGTGTTGGCTGTTATATTCCTGGCGGACGTTATCCCATGGTAGCTTCGGCACATATGAGTATCTTGACGGCCAAAGTGGCTGGGGTTAAAAGAGTCATTGCTTGCACACCGCCAATCAAAGGGGAAATCCCGGCAGCGACGATTTGTGCGATGGTGTTTGCGGGCGCTGACGAGATTTATGTGTTAGGCGGTATTCAGGCCATGGCAGCCATGGCGATTGGGACAGAGACGATCGAATCCGTCGATATGCTTGTAGGGCCAGGTAACGCCTATGTGGCGGAAGCCAAGCGGCAGCTTTTCGGAAAGGTCGGTATCGACCTGATTGCAGGCCCGACGGAAGTTCTGGTAATCGCCGATCATACGGCAGATGCCGAAATGGTGGCCGTTGACTTGTTAGGTCAGGCCGAGCATGGCCCTACGTCTCCTGCAGTGTTGATTACAACATCTGAAGCATTGGCAAGAGAGACACTCGTTGAAATTGAGAAACAGCTGAAGGTTCTTCCAACTGCTGACATAGCTGGTATCGCTTGGCGTGATTATGGCGCCGTAATGGTGGTGAATAGCTTGGAGGAAGCGGTCGTGGAAGCAGATAAACTAGCCTACGAGCATGTGGAAGTATTGACGGAGGATCCGAATTACTTTCTGGCGAACATGTCGAACTACGGTGCATTATTTCTCGGTCCTGAAACGAATGTAGCGTACGGGGATAAAGCAATTGGCACGAATCACACCCTTCCGACCAAAGGTGCTGCAAGATACACGGGCGGACTCTGGGCAGGGAAATTTTTGAAAACATGCACCTACCAGCGATGCACGAAGGAAGCTAGTACATTGGTTGGCGAGTATGTTTCACGACTATGTGAAATTGAGAATTTCATGGGTCATAAGGAACAAGCCGATCTGCGAGTGCGTAGGTATGGCAGCAAGGCATCCGTTTGATAAAATGCTCCGCAAGAAAAGCAAGCTCTTCCATTCATGATGGTTGAGACTTGCTTTTTCCCTGTTCACCTACATCAAAATGATCAAAGGAAGTCATCAGTGAAAAAAAGGAATTGTACAAGCGAGGTCGAAGATTGATTACCTATCAAATAAATATAACGAAAAAGAAGATGATGTGATGGGAACTGCATTTAGCTTGAGACGAAAAGCTTTTATGCATAAGTATTTCTCCGGTAAAGTGATGGATTATCAACAGATTATTGGCTTGTATATACCGATTCTGATTGATCAGACTTTCCTTGTCGGACTTAACTTGGTGAACATTGCCATGATTAGTTCGTCTGGTGTTGCCGCAGTTAGCGCAGTAAGTATGATCGATTCGCTCCATATATTTCTGATCAGCGTATTCGTAGCCGTCTCGACAGGTGGAACAGTTGTGGTCGCCCAGTATAAAGGAAGCGGAAATGACGGGATGGTAGCCAAAGCTGCAGCTAGCTCCGTTTCCTTGGTTTCGGTATTTGCGCTTGGCATTAGCTTGTTAATGATTGTGTTTCATGGTCCCGTCTTATCGCTGCTTTTTGGGACGGCCTCTCCGGAGGTGTTCGCTTATGCCAAGACCTATCTGATAGGGAGCAGTGTATCTTATGTGGGGATTGCCATTGTAGAGGCTGTTTGCGGTGCACTGAGAGGGATCGGAAAGTCCCGAACTTCCTTGAAACTCTCTTTAATCATGAATCTATCGTATGTACTATTAAATGTGATATGTATCCATTTCTTACATATGGGGGTACAGGGGTTGATCATCGCTGTGAATGTGTCCAGATTTCTGGCGGCATTCGTAGCCGTATTGTATGTGGTGAAATTAGATACGAATTTTAAAATGCGATTGTACGATTTACTACATGTAAATATGGCGATGATGAAGAAAATTTTATTTATCGGGCTTCCCTTTGCGGCGGAGCAGATGTTCTTTAATGGCGGGAAAATTGTAACGCAAGTATTTATCGTTAGTCTTGGCACGCATGCCATGGCGACGAATGCGATTGGCGGCACGCTGGCAGGTGTGTTACAGATTCCGGCTGCCGCGTTATCTCTAACAACGGTAACTGTGATTGGACAATGCATGGGGGGGCAAAATGTGAAAGACGCCCGTAAATTTGCCAAATCTTTTCTCTGGCTTGCCTCATTTACTCTCTTCCTGATGGCATTGATTCTCCTTCCGTTGTTCAAGCCGCTGATTAGCTTATTTCACCCGCCGGATGATATCATTAGGGAGCTTTTCATCATCGTGTTGATCAATGCGATTGCACAAGTCCCCCTCTGGCCAATCAGCTTCCTCTTGCCAGCAGCGCTTCGAGCTGCGGGCGATTCCAAATTCACATCCGTGACATCGATGCTGTCCATGTGGTTGTTCCGAGTCGTTCTAGGCTATGTGCTTGGCATCTTGTTTCACATGGGCATTATTGGTGTATGGTTAGCTATGAATATTGAATGGGGCGTTCGTGGGCTTATTTTCCTAATGCGCTTCAAGGGGGATCAATGGTATCGTCATCGATTGATCGAGCCAGCTACGGATACCAAATAAAGGAGCACCTTCGGAAGACACCTTCTCTTATGAAAAGGTGTCTTTTCTTGTTGGGGTAAGCGAAGCTTATCCCTGATTGAATATGGCGTGATTTGTGAGTTGAGCAGCTGAATTTTCAAATAAATGTAAATTATACAGTTAATGTAGCCGATTTACCTGTGATTTAGTGAATACTTGGAGATAGTACAGCTAATTTGAGGGGTATGGGTAGTTTGGTGGATTTTAGCGGAAATTAACTGTATGAAATCCATCTATTGTACTCAAATGGTGAGAATCAACAAAAATAACACCATAAAATCCATTAAATTAGTTTGTGGCGGTGGAGAAGGCTTATTTGTGATGAATCGTTCACTTCTAAGTTGCTATCGTTCATGTTAGTATTGTTACTAAACTAACTTTCGGTTGAACTAACTTCTTATCCGAAAAATTATAGAAGTGGATAAGTTTTCCACGAAAGGGGGACTACTATGAATCTGAATCTAACGAGACATCCTTGGAAGAAGAATGCGCTCAGAAGATTGATTCTTTCGTTTATTTGCATTCTTCTACCACTCTATATCCTAAGCATGATTATTTACAATTGGGGGATCCGAACGTTGCAAGACGAAATATCCAAATCCATGATCTCGCAAGTATCGGGGTATTTCAGTGGGTTGGAGGAGGAATTCCGACGCATTCAAACGTTGCAATACGATGTCTTAAGTGATGACAATTTGAATGCACTTGGAGCGATTCCGGATTCATTGAATGATATTGAGAAAATGCAAAGTATTCTAAGACTCCAGCAACGCCTCAATGCCATTCGTAACAGCAGCACCTATATTAAAGATGTGTACGCTTTCATACCTGCCATCCAAAAGAATGTATCCGCCTTAACGATTTCCTCCTTTGATCAGAAGGAATTCGAAAATTTGCGAAACATTCCTTTGACGTTGGATTCGCAAGTCATGAATGTGAACGGCAGAATGTATTTAAGCGCCGTTTATCCCTTCTCTACACCGAGTAGTAAAAGAGGTCCGCTATTCATTGTGGCCATTGAGCTGTCGAAGGAAAAGCTGGAAGAGCATTTGAAATTAATGGTGAACTCGCAGGATGAGGGATTGATTTTTAATAGTTCACAGTTTGTTATATCCACCAGTAATGATGCTGCATTCGATAAACAGATCACTTCTCACATGACCAATAACGCGAATATTGGCAAAGCACTTAAACTCGTCATCAATGATAAGCATTACCTTGCCGTGTACGCGTCCTCTCATTTCTTTGGAGCTGTACTAAGCAAGTATGTACCCGAAAATGCTGTGTTTCAACCGCTCCAGAAGTACAGAAGTTGGTTTGTCTTACTAGCAGCCGTAGCGCTCTTTATTATTGTTATTTACTCGTTATACGTGTATAAATACATTCACAAACCACTGGATAAGCTTGTCAAAGCTTTTCGTAAAATCGAGCATGGCGATCTGGACGTTCAGATTGATCATACGATTAATGATGAGTTTCAGTATATTTACAAACGGTTCAATGTGATGCTGGGAAATTTGAAATCCTTGATTGATCAAGTGTATAAGCAGCAAATCTTGACACAGAAGGCGGAATTGAAGCAGTTACAATCCCAGATTAATCCTCATTTTCTTTATAATAACCTCTTTATTCTGAGTACGATGGCACGTCTTGGCGATTATGAGAATCTTGAGCAATTTACGAATCAGTTGGGTGAATATTTCCAGTTCGTCACACGGAACAGTTCGGATGAGGTGCCGCTCTGGAAAGAAGTGAATCACGCCAAAGTGTATGCGGATATTCAAGCTATGCGATTTTCGAATCGACTTCGGGTGGAATTCGATGAGTTGCCTGAACATATTGGACATGTCATGGTGCCGAGGTTAATTCTGCAGCCGATCATTGAGAATGCGTTCGAACATGGACTGGAAAGGAAACCAGCGAATGGCATCTTGCGGGTGCGAATTCTTAAGATAGGGAACGAGATTCATATGATCGTTGAAGATAACGGTGAGGAGCTCGATGAGAAGCGAATCGAGCAGCTGAAAGAAGCTTTGTCCAACCAAGAAGGGGTGGAGACGACCGGTATTTTGAATATCCACCAAAGAATTCGTTTGAAGTTTGGACAGACCAGTGGGTTAGTTGTGGAGCGCAGCGAATGGGGTGGCTTGAAGGCAACCATTCTGATCGATTACACGAATGGAGGCGTATAAATGTACAGGGTTCTTGTCGTAGATGATGAGATGATTATCGCAGACGGAGTTTATGAGGTTCTACAGAACATTCCTCAGCTGGAGTTGGATGTGTATAAAGCCTATTCCGGCATGGAGGCGGTGCGGCAATTCGATCGGACACGGTTCGATATCGTGCTTACCGATATTCGAATGCCAGGTCTTGACGGTTTGCAGCTTCTAGAGAAAATACGGGAGAGATGGCCGCAATGCAGGGTCATTTTTCTCACGGGATACAATGAATTTTCTTATATTTACTCGGCTATTCAGTATGAAAGGGTCAGCTATTTACTGAAAACCGAAGGATACGAGAAAGTTATCCAAATGGTCGAACATACGGTTGCTGAGATTGATACGGAGTTAAGGGCGCAGTCATTGCTGAAGATCGCTCAAGAGCAGTTGGATGACATGAGGGGGATGCTTCAGAACGATTATGTGAAGCGGATTCTGAATGAGCAGCTCGACGTGAAGGAAATTAATCAAGCGCAATTCGATGAGCTGGCTATACCGCTGAAAGCGGATCAACCAGTTCTGATCATGCTGGGAAGAATCAACAGTTTGTCCAATTGCACGACGTATTCAGAAAAGTCTAGGCAACTGTACAGGATTAAGAAGATTGCCGAACAGTATATGTCTTCTCGTGTTTCTTATATTGACGCGGTGAATGAGCATATGGACCTTATTTGGCTGATTCAGCCGCTTGAGGATCACTTGGAAAAAGAGGGATGGGATCGCACCCTGACGTTCGTAAAAGGGAATTTGGAGTTGGTTCAAGCGGCTTGTCGCGAATCCGTCGGTGAAATACTATCCTTTGTCTTGGATGATAGTACGGTTGCGTGGGGAGGAACGGCAGAACGGTTTGCGACGCTTACGATGTTGATGAATTATCGGATTGGCCAAGGCGGTGGGATGCTGCTTCTGGATAAACAGATGGTGGAGCAAGAGCTCCAGCAGTCGGACGGGAGCCAGCGAGAGAAGTCGCAGATTAGGCAAGCCAAATTGGACCAACTTGCTGATCAATTAGAGCACGGACAACGCGTGGAGTTCCGCAGTACGCTGCTTGCCTGTGCGGACTCGCTGAAGGATATCGACAGCATGCATGATGTTCCTGCTCAAGAACTTTATTATTCCATTGGACTGGTTTTTTTATCCTATATGAATCGTTGGAATCTAGTAGAGACCGTTGCAACCCAAATCGGACTGCACAAGCTTATGCAGCCAGGTGAGCATGAGTCATGGCAAGTGGCATTTGAGTATCTAGCCCGTGTAGAAGAAATCCTGTTCAACCTTCAGAATCAAGAGGAAGAGAGAAGGGCGAATGCGATTATTTCCTTGATTCAGAAGCACATTAAGGATCATCTTCATAATCCGGATGAGGTCTCGCTGGTGAAATTAGCGGAATTGGTGTATTTCAATCCATCCTACTTGTCTCGATTATTTAAACAGGTCACAGGAACCAATTTATCCGATTACATTTCCGCGACCCGCATGACAAGAGCCAAAAGTCTGCTCGAGAATCCGAATATAAAAATTCAAGAGGTCGCTGAGCAGGTCGGTTATGGAACAGCGACGAACTTTACGCGGTATTTTCGCAAGATAACCCACATGACCCCACTGGAGTATCGGACCTCAATATTCAACAAGTAAACAAGTGATTCAAATGTAAAGACATGAATATTGAATGCCGATTGATTGCGCATTACCATTAGAGATGTAGCAACTCTAGTACATTCAGATCTTTCGGGGAGGTTCACATGAGAAAAAGAGATAAAGCTAAATCCGCAGTTATTCTCTCAGCAGCGGGATTATTGGTACTCTCAGCTTGTAGTTCAGAGGGATCAAAGGATAGTAGTTCAACAGCGACACCTGCGGGAACTTCTACGCCAGCAGCGAATTTGATGGCGAAGTATGAGAAACCAGTAGATATTACAGCTTGGCGCTACACGGAAGCAACCTACAAATACGAGAATGGCGACACGATTGAAAATAATATTTATACAAAAGCTTATCAAAATGACTTGAACATCAACTTGAAATATCAATGGACAGTGCCTGTCGAGCAATTCGATCAAAAGTTGAATGTGGCTATAGCTGCCGGGGATCTACCGGATGTCATGTGGCTGAAAAACAAGCAACTCACTGATTTGGCTGATAATGATATGCTCTATGACTTGACGGAGCTGTATGACAAGTATGCATCACCGATGGCAAAGAGTATCCTGCAACAGGATCAGAAGGCTTTCGATACAGCCAAGATCGGCGGCAAGCTGATGGCGATTCCTCAGACATCGTCGGCCATCGACGGTCTGCCACTCTTGTATGTACGAGCTGATTGGTTGACTAAGCTTGGTCTTACTGAGCCGAAGTCGATGAAGGAAGTTCTAGCGGTAGCTGAGGCATTCACGAAGAAGGATCCGGACGGAAATGGCAAAGATGATACCTTCGGGATGGCATTTACCAAATCGTTCTTAGCGGATACCCATTTTGGAACAACGGGCTTCTTCTCCGGCTTTCATGCTTATGCTGGTAAATGGGTGAAGGATGCATCCGGTAAACAGCTTGTTTATGGAAGTATTCAGCCAGAAGTGAAGACTGCGCTGAAGCAGCTCCAAGATATGTACGCACAAGGTTTGCTCGATAAGGAGTTCGGTGTTAAAGACCGAGCTAAGGTGACTGAATCTGTTGTCGGCGGCAAAGTAGGTATCTTCTACGGCAGCATGTCTGCACCATTGTCAATCATCCAAAAGAACATCGATAACGATCCGAAGGCAGATTGGAAAGCGATCCCACTGGTGTCTATCGATGACAAGAAGGCTACACCAATCGGTAAAATGCCAATTCAACGTTATTATGCGGTTAGCAAGAAGAGCAAGAATCCGGAAGCGATTATTAAGCTTCTCAACTTCGCAATGGATGGTTATGACGAGAGCAAGAAGCCGAAACCAGAGATGAGCTTCAGCCCTACGAATGTACCCGTCTATCTCTATAGCCTCATGAATCCAGAGCCTGCGAATAAAAACTTGAGCGCGCATAACAATACGTTGAGTGCGATTGCTTCAAACGATCCGTCCAAACTGACGACGGAAGAAAAAGGCTACTACGACAAGATTGTTGACTACCGCAAAGGTAACAATGCGAATTGGGGAACTGAGCGCGTATTCGGTACGCCAAGCAGCTTCGACGTTATCAGCAAGTATGTGAAAGACGATAACTATCTGCTGGATGCTTTCTACGGTGCAGCAACACCGACCATGGTTGAGAAGAATGCATCGCTTCTGAAATTGGAAGAAGAAGTATTTACGAAGATTATTATGGGCCAATCCATCGATACGTTTGATAAATTCGTTGAAGACTGGAAGAAGCTTGGCGGTGAACAGATTACAAAGGAAGTCAACGATTGGTACGCAAAAAGTAAATAAGAAGTTGACGGCTTAATACGAGATTGGAGCTTAGGGGGAAGCGGTCGTACACTGCTTTCCCCTTCGTTATTTGTCCATTTATGCAAACGGAGAGGAGTAAAAACGGAGATGAATAAAAAACTGCAGGAAATTCCTTTGCATCTTATGCTGTTACCTGGTGTCATTCTTACGATTATCTTTAGTTATGTACCCATTGCAGGGATCGTCATCGCTTTTCAAAAATTTGTACCGTCCAAAGGGATCTTTCATTCCAAATGGATCGGGCTCGATAATTTCCGCTATATGCTGGAGATGCCCAATTTTAGTAGTGTTGTATGGAATACTGTTTTCATTGCTGTTATGAAGATCATCGTACACTTAATTGTGCCAGTCATTTTTGCCCTGCTTTTAAATGAGGTCATAAGCACGGCCTTCAAACGGACCGTTCAAACCATTATCTACTTTCCTTATTTTCTATCCTGGGTCATCCTGGGAGGCATTTTGATTGATATTCTCTCACCTTCAGGCGGCATCGTGAATCAGATGCTTGGCCTCATAGGCATCAAACCTATCTTTTTCCTTGGCAACGAAAACTGGTTTCCATTTACACTTGTCGCTTCCGACACGTGGAAGGAATTCGGATATAGCACGATCGTATATTTAGCTGCCCTAACGGCAATAGATCAGTCGTTGTACGAAGCTGCGGTTGTAGATGGAGCTAATCGATGGAAGCAGACACTCCATGTTACAATTCCCGGCATGCTGCCTATTGTCACACTGATGACTGTTCTGAGCTTAGGAAATGTACTGAACGCTGGGTTCGATCAGGTGTTCAATCTGTACAGTCCGATGGTGTACAGCACAGGAGATATTATTGATACGATGGTTTACCGGATCGGCTTAGTAGATGCGCAATATGGCGTAGCAACGGCGGTAGGATTGTTTAAATCCGTTATTGCTTTCATCTTAATTGTGATTTCCAATAAGCTTGCCAATCGGTATACCGGTTATCGGATATTTTAAGGTAAGGGGGAAAGGCTATGCAGAAAGTTTCAACAAGCAGAAAATTATTTCTGTTAATCAACTATCTATTGCTAGGTTTGATAGCATTCCTATGTCTATTGCCGCTTATTAACGTGCTAGCGATTTCCTTCAGCTCTAGCAGCGCTGCGGCAGGGGGATTCGTTAAGCTTTGGCCCGTAGATTTCACGATAGCCTCGTATAAACATGCTTTAACGAAGAAGGAATTTATGGAAGGGTTGTTTGTTTCGATCCAAAGAGTGGCGCTTGGTTATGCGATTAATATGGTAATTACGATCTTGATTGCCTACCCTTTATCGAAAGAAACAACGACGCTTCGTGCAAGGAATGTATATGCTTGGTTCTTTATTATCACGATGCTTTTCCATGGTGGATTAATTCCTAGCTATATGACGATGAAAGCACTCGGCTTGCTGGACACGATTTGGGCACTGGTGCTTCCCGGAGCTGTACATGTATTTAATATGATTTTGCTGTTAAACTTTTTCCGGAATTTACCCAAGGAAATCGAAGAAGCAGCGTACATTGATGGAGCGGGTCACTGGAAGGTGCTATGGAGCATGTATATTCCATTGTCCAAGCCTGCGTTGGCAACGATCACTTTATTTACCGTGGTCATGCATTGGAATTCGTGGTTCGATGGTTTGATTTACATGAACTCGCCTTCGAATTATCCGCTGCAGAGCTATTTGCAAACGATTATTGTTAATCCGGATTCTAGTACACTTTCGTCAACTGAGTTGTACATGTCAGAAGTATCAGACCGGACCTTCAAGGCGGCGCAAGTATTCCTTGCGGCATTGCCGATATTGGTATTCTATCCATTCTTACAGAAATATTTCATGAAGGGCCTAGTCATGGGCAGTGTAAAAGGTTAACATATGGGGCTGCCTTAGGCAGTCCATTTCTTTTGGGGAGGCATATACAATGAGTGAGAACATCATAGAACGGCTTCGTGGGATATCCGTGGAGGAACAGTTAGGTCAGTTGAAAAAGGCGACAGATCATGATGTGCTGAAAGAGTGGCAGCAATCGGGGGTTAAGTTTTCATCGACCGGCGGTCGTCTGGAGGAAACGTATTACAATGCGCTAGGCAAGCTGTTCGATTGCATCGTTCCTACGATGGGGGATGCGCCTGTGCTGCAGGAGGGCGGCATTTATTTAGGCTGCTGGATGGAAAGCACGGGGACGATCAACAATGAATTATTATCGCGTTTCCTGCCCACGGTATCGGAGGATACCTTCCAGCTGTTTGCAGATTATCAGAAGGAAGACGGTCAGCTGCCATATAAAGTGACAGAGAACGGTCCGGCGTTTCGGCAGATCCAAATGGTTACCCCGCTTGCTAGGAGCGTGTGGAATCATTATGAGTTGAATGGGCGAAATCAAGATTTTTTGCGGAAAATGTATGAGGCGATGGTACGCCATGATGAATGGCTTGCGACGTATCGCGATACACGTCAAACGGGCTGCGTAGAAGCATTTTGCACGTTCGATACAGGGCATGACTTATCACCACGGTTCTGGCATGTACCGGATTCTGCGCATCTGGACGATGCACGGCAGTATAATCCAGAGTCACCTACATTGCCATTTCTAGCGCCGGACCTGACAGCGAATGTGTACTGTCAGCGTCTCTACTTATCACGTATGGCGCAGGAGCTCGGGGACGATCAGGCTGCGAAGGAGTGGAAAGCAAAAGCAGATCAGTCCTTGGATAGCTTGTTCGTTCATTGCTATGATGAAACGGATGACTTTTTCTATGATGTGGATCGAAATGACGAATTTGTTCGCGTTCAGTCTGATGTTTTGTTGCGTGTGCTTGCCTGTGAGGTAGGCGATGGAGAGTTCTTCGCAGCTGCACTTCGGAAATATTTGCTCAATACGAGCAAGTTTTTCGCTAAATATCCGTTTACATCCGTTGCTATGGACGATCCGCGCTTTGATCCGTTCTCTAACTACAATACATGGGCGGGTACGTCAAATTTCTTGAGTTTGATTCGTACACCGCACGCGTTCGAGCATCATCATCGGTATGTGGAGCTGACTTGGGTGCTGAACCCGATCATTACGGCATTGGCACAGATGACCCGATTTGCCCAGACCGTAAGCCCTTGGACGGGGAAAGAAGGATATACGGAGTCCTATTCGCCTGCCATTTTGTGCCTGCTAGACTTCGTTGAGCGGTTGAGTGGCATTTTGCCAAGACCAGATGGGGAGCTGTGGTTCACTTCCTTGGTGCCGTATCCGCAGGATCACGGAGAGGTTATGGCTGCCGAGACTGGTTACAGTCGAATCGTCGATGGGGTCACGTTTGAGTCTGTCACGACAAGAGAAGGAAGCACGGTTTATCGCAACGGAGAGTCTTATTTACGGATACCTTTCGGGACTAGGGCAGTAACAGACCGCAGCGGTCATCTGAAAGCGATCATCGGTATGAGTGTTCGTACGATTGAGGGAACCGTTGGGTATGAAGGTCAGGAGATACCTCTTGTTGTGAAGGGGAATGAGCAGGTAGAGCTTACAGAAGGGCGATTTATTAGTGTGCGCGATTTAGGCGTCATTTATCCAACATATCGTTAATTGGGGAGGTAAGTAGGTATGACGATGATAAAAAATAGTGATCTACAGATACGTGATCCCTTCGTTGTTCCGGTTGATGAGGAGGGACTGTATTATCTGTTCGGCAGCACGGATAAGAATATTTGGGGCAAAGGGACTGGATTTGATGTCTATGTAGGACGAGACCTGCAGGAGTGGGAAGGACCTTACACGGTCTTTCGGCCCGAAGCGGACTTCTATGCCGAGAACAATTTCTGGGCACCGGAAGTGCATAGATACGAGGGTCGCTATTATATGTTTGCGACCTTCCGTCGGAAGGACAACAATTTGCTTGGAACAGCTGTGCTTGCAAGTGACCGTTTGTTAGGGCCTTTTACGCCTCACAGTGAGGGTCCCGTTACACCGAAGGACTGGTGCTCGCTGGACGGGACGTTGTTCATCGATGAGGAGGAGCTGCCTTGGATCGTATTTTGCCGTGAATGGCAGCAGGTAAGCGACGGTCAGGTTTGCGCCGTAAGATTGACCAAGGATCTGAAGGACACTATCGGTGAGCCTGTCGTCCTATTTTCGGCTTCTCAAGCCTTATGGCCGACATCCTTCCAGCATGCTCGTTACCCCGGGCAAGACAACTATGTGACGGACGGACCTTCTCTTTATCGCACAGCCAAGGGAGAGTTGCTAATGTTGTGGGCCAGCTTCATTAATAACACGTATGCATTAGGTGTGGCTTCATCTGTCTCAGGTAGCGTGTTGGGGCCATGGGTGCAGGAGGAGGAAGCACTCTTTCAAAGTGACGGCGGGCATGGGATGCTGTTCCATGCATTTGACGGAAGCCTGATGCTGGCTGTCCACACGCCGAATCAGACGCCGAATGAGCGGCCTCTTTTCCTTCACATCGAAGAGGTTGAGGGGAAGCTAAGGGTGCTTGGCGTGTAAATGAATAGTTCGGACAAATGGCAGGGGACAGATTCATTTGAATCTGTCCCCTTTCTATTGAATCTGGAGCTTAGGTCGAACTGAACTTCAAAAAGAAGAGCTTTCAAGCCTGTATTGCCCAGGTGTAATGTTCTCGAATTTTTTAAATACCTTGAAAAAATGCCGTGGGTTTTCGTAACCAACTAGCTCAGCAATCGTGTTGATCGGCCATTCCGGATTCTCTTGCATGATTTGCTTGGCTTTGGCAAGTCGGAAGGTATGCAAGTAGTGAAGGAAGGTTAGTCCCATCTCTTTTCGAAACAACATGCTGATGTAATTGGGGTGCATTTGCACATGATCGGCAACCGCATCGAGCGATAAATCCTGTTTGTAATTTTGTTCCACGAAAGCGACAATTTTATCAATTGTAAGTATGTTCGGCTGGTTTTGGTCAGTGGAGCGGGTATATTGAATGAGCTGTGCAATGATCTCCGAGATCTGGATATCTGCATGTAACGTTTTGTTCGATACAAATAGCTTGGTTGCTGCATGTTCACCCCAGATGGTTTCAGGTGTTAGGCCAACACTTTGCAAGTAAACACCGATACAAATAAGAAACTGCTCGCGAAGCTTGTTATTACCCTCCGTATTGCCTGGGAAATGAGGCAGTATGGACTGCACATCCTTTTCAATCTGATCGAGAGTAAGCTGCTTATCAATTGAACGTTCAATGTATTGTACAAGATGCTCAAAGTGATGATGTATGTTTTCTGACTCTGGTTGATAGAATGTTATGCTGTTGGAGGAAAAGTACCGATTGAATAACATCGCTGCCATTGCCTCAATATACAAATCGCGTATATGCGCGATATCGTTCTTTTTAATGCTGACCCCAATACAATATCCGCTGCCATGCTTTCTCACGGGATCGAACAACTCGTCACATGCAAGCTGTAGATCTTCATCTGTCGGGCTATGTAGACTATTCGCAATCATGATCGTTTGCCGCAAAAAACGCGATTGAACGATGTACGTAATCTGGAAAATACGTGCCAAAGGGGTTTCGATCCCTGCGAATCGATCGGCCGTCAAAATAGGTGCATGTTCATTTGCTTGGAATACGATTATCGTTGTATAAGGATTAGGAAGTAGGGTGTGCAACTGTTCAGGCTTAAGCGGCAAATCATCCAACTGCGTATTGAACAGGATATGTTCTTTGAGCAGCAGAAGATCGTGCTCAATCATTTGCTTCTGTTCCGCCTGAATGGTTCTCCCGATTCTATACAGTACATTGATGAGTTCATCCTTATTAATCGGCTTCAACAAATAGTCGATGACTTGGTAACGCAGCGCTTGTCTGGCATATGCAAAATCGCCATAGCCAGTTAAGATCACGAACCGGTTGCAAAGGTTCAGTGCTTGTATTTCCTTGATCAGCGTGAGTCCGTCCATTTCAGGCATATGAATATCCGTAAGGATCAAATCTGGCTGAAAGGTCGCTAGCTTATTCATCGCATCAATGCCGTCAGCAGCACCGACGATCTCGATAAAAGGTGTATGCGCTTTCTCGATCATACGGATAATCCCATTTAAGATGATAGGTTCATCATCGACTACCATCAACCTCATGGCGTTGCCCCCTTAGCTAACTTGAGTATACATGTCGTCCCCTCATTAAGCTTACTCTCCAGTTGAATACCCGAACGTTCGCCAAAAAACATTTTTACACGTTCGTTTACATTCATAATTCCGAGACCTCCGCCATCCTTCTGCAAACGATGGACATCCATGGTGCTGTTTAACACCCCTTGGATGAGGACTAGTCGTTCTTTCTCAATTCCAGTACCAGAATCAACAACGGTAATGAACATGAACGCAGCATCTTCCCAAATGCGGATCGAAAGTGAGCCTTGTTTTCTTACATTTGCAATCCCATGAACGATGCTATTTTCAATGATCGGCTGCAGTATATAGTGGGGACATTGAAAATAATCGATAGCCGCGTCGATCTCAAACGTTACTTTCAGGCGGTCAGCTAATCTAATTTGTTGGATTTTGATATAGTCTTTGACGTTGTCCACTTCTTCTCGCAACGAAGTCTCGTTTTTCGCACCAGATAGGCTGTAGCGAAATAGCTTGCCTAGCGTATAGGACATCTCAGCTGCTTCGGGGTCATCGTTGGCTTCTGCGATCATGCGAATTGATTCGAGCGTATTGTATAGAAAATGAGGCTTGATTTGCGCCTGCATCATGAGATAGGCCGATTCCTTCCGCAGCATTTCCGAACGATGCACGGTATTAACCAACTCGTCCATGCGTCTGATCATTGCATTATACGAGGAGGTCAGATGTCCGACTTCGTCTTTATTAATCTCCCCGCGATAGAGAGGGAAATGGTTTTCGTCAACCTGCCGCATATGCTTAGAAAGTTTCAGAATGCGTTTCGTAATCGAACTGGCGATCAAATAGTAGATGCCGGAAAGAAGTAATAAAAGCAGGGCGACGATCATTACGAGAATATACTTATTTTTTTTGATTCCAATAAAGACGGTGTCTACTTGTTCCATCATCACAAACTGCAGCTTTAGGCTGTCAGCATAAAACGATTCAATCAGCATTTTATTTCCATTAACCGTGTGATACGCGTATTTTGCTTTTGGTTGGATAGCTTGGGCTAGTAAGTCCTTCTCAGAATCTTTGGATAAGGGGATCTTTTCAATATGCGAAATGATCTGATCATCCTGATCAAGCACATAAAAATTACTTCTGCTGTTCAAATTAAGCGATTCCAATAAGGGTTTAATGAAATTTGAGGTTACCTTGATATCGAGAAGACCGATGTCCTGCTCAAAATTCCGGTTTCCAATTTTGTGAAAATAATGTAGATTAAGGTCTTGATCGGAGCCATTATTAAACGTAATCCATTTACCTATACCTAGTGGAAGCTTTTTGATGCTCTCATCCAGCTTGAACTCGTCCATTTTGGCCATTTCTGGTCGGAAAATCATACCGTTCTGCTGCTCCATGTAAATGGTCATCCCATCGATCATTCGATTAGATGACAAAATATAAGAGAATAAAGGTCTGATGTAAGTTAAAAAGTTGGAAACTTGCTCAAAATCGCTCCGATAGTTCCCGCTTAAATAGGCAATCGTGTTCGAATTATTTTGGAATAACTGATACGCAGATTCGATCTGTACCGTACTTACGTTGACGTTATTCAGGACTTGATTCACGATTTTTTGTCTGCCTTGCGCATATTCTTCGAGAAAGCTATTGTAGTTTTGGTTATAAAGGAACAAGCCGAATGAAATAATCGGAATGAAGATGATGAAGATGTAGCCTATTGCCATTTTTTTCACAATCGACAAATTCTGATAGCTGAAAGCAGGCTTCAGTTTCACGAAATACACCACCTTATAAACGGACACTACCTGCTTAAAAATGATCACTATAATTATGAGACGTACTCCGTTATTATTGGATTTGTAAGCGCTTAATATAAGCGGATAGTCATTGCATCGAGGGGGAGTACCATGAGTATAGCACTTAAAATGGTAAAGAAAAACTGGCAACTCTATCTGATTATTCTGCCGTCACTTGTTTATTTGATCATATTTAAATACATACCGATGGTTGGCGTACAAATCGCTTTTAAAAACTTTATGGTTACGAAAGGAATATGGGGAAGCGATTGGATCGGTTTCAAGCATTTTGTGGACTTTTTCCATCTGCCGATTTTCTGGAGGGTGATCAAAAATACGGCATTGCTTAGCCTTTACTCACTTCTTGTCGGCTTTCCGGCACCGATCATACTTGCTCTAGCTTTGAATGAACTGAAAAACGGGATCTTTAAAAGGACTGTACAGTTAGTGACCTTTGCGCCTTATTTCATTTCTACGGTTATCATGGTCTCGATTATTATGCTGTTCCTTTCTCCACAGCTCGGCTTCGTACATCTTTTAGCGGATAAGTTTGGTTTTCCAGCGGAGAATATCATGTCAAAGCCAGCGTATTTCAAAACCGTGTATGTCCTTTCGGACGTATGGCAGTTTACAGGATATGCCTCAGTCATCTACATTGCCGCTCTGGCAGGGGTAGACCCGCATTTGTATGAGGCGGCGAAAGTAGACGGTGCGTCACGGTTTCAACGAATGATAAATATTGATTTGCCGAGCCTCATGCCGACGGCGGTGATCTTGCTTATTCTAAATGCTGGTCAAATCATGAACGTTGGATTCGAAAAGGTGTACCTGATGCAAAATGCGATTAATGTTGGAGCGTCAGAGGTCATATCTACGTATGTTTACAAAATGGGATTGGTCGGAGCGAACTTCAGTTTCTCTGCAGCTGTCGGACTTTTTAATTCGGTTGTCAATTTATTGCTGCTCATTGTGGTCAACTATGTGGCCAAGAAAAATTCCGAGACAAGCTTGTGGTAGGAGGCAAATGATATGGTTAATTCCGAGCAAACCGTGCTTCTCAAAGCGAGAAAGGCACCAACCCGCATTCTTGAAAATAGTGTCGACAGAATGTACTTGTTCTTTGTCTATGTGTTTCTGGTTATTTGCTTAATCATTGTGGCCTATCCGCTCATTTATATCATTAGTTCATCATTCAGCTCCTCCTCAGCTGTGATCTCAGGCAAAGTGTGGTTGTTCCCTGTTGAGCCTACCCTTCGAGGGTATAAAGCCGTATTTCAGAATCCGCAAATCTTGACGGGTTACGGAAATTCTTTGTTCTATCTATTCTTCGGGACGCTGATTAGCGTGACGTTGACGATAACAGCGGCTTACCCCCTTTCACGTAAAAGCTTTTATGGACGCAACGTCATCACAGCACTGTTTATTTTTACAATGCTGTTCAACGGGGGCCTGATTCCTTATTATTTGACAGTCAAAGGAATGGGGTTGCTGGACACGAGATGGGCAATGATTATTCCTGGTGCCATATCGGTATGGCAAGTTATTCTGGCGAGGACGTTTTTCCAAACATCTATTCCTTCGGAACTAACGGAGGCAGCACATTTGGATGGATGCAGCGATTTTAAGTTTCTACTCCGCATTGTCATCCCGCTGTCCAAACCGATCATAGCCGTTCTCGTGCTTATGTATGCCATTGGCTACTGGAACTCCTATTTTGAAGCGTTGATTTTCTTGAAATCGGCTAAATTGTATCCTTTGCAGCTTATTTTACGAAACATTCTAATCCTGAACTCCATTGATCCAACGATGATAAAGGATGTCAAAGAACTTGCAGATCGGCAAGGCTTGAAGGAACTTCTTAAATATTCACTGATCGTCGTAGCGAGCGCGCCTGTTCTCATGCTATATCCTTTTGTACAAAAGCATTTTGTGAAAGGACTACTGATCGGTTCTCTGAAAGGTTGAATCCAGTTACACATTGAGGGGAGGGATGCCGGGAGTTTGACCAGGTTTTAATCACATGGAAATTGAATGGCTATGAAAAACAAGGAGGGTTTGCGCATGGTAAATAAAGGAACCAGAAAAACTTGGTTATCGGCGGTCCTGATTTTATTCATAACTTTGCCTGTAGTTGGCTGCACGTCTAATAATGATGATTCACAGGGTAGCGCTAGTCCTACAGAAGCAGGAAGCTCAGGCGGCGGAAAAGAACTTAATGCTACTGGCTTTCCTATTACTAAAAATAAAATTACAATGAGTGCTTTTGCGCCGCAATCCGCGAACATTGCCGATTTGAATACGAATTGGTTTACCAAATATTTGGAAGGAAAGACGAATATTCATTTGAACTGGCAGCTTGTGCCCGGAGAAACAGCGGCTTTGAATGAGAAAAAACAACTGCTGCTTGCAAGTGGCGACTATCCTGACATTTTCATGCAAGGTAATTTAACAAAAGAAGAACAGCTGCTTTACGGTCAACAAGGCGTACTTCTCCCGTTAAATAAGTTAATCGATCAATACGCACCGAATATTAAGAAAGCATTCAAAGACATTCCTTATTTGGAGAAGGCGATCACTGCGCCGGACGGCAACATTTATGCGATACCTTCCGTGAATGAATGCTATCACTGCCAATTTTCTGCCAAAATGTGGGTGAATACGAAGTGGTTGCAAAAGCTCGGCCTTAGCGCACCGAAGACGACCGATGATTTCTACAATATGCTCAAAGCATTTAAAGAAAAGGATCCGAATGGGAATGGCAAAGCAGATGAAATTGCGTTCACGGGTTCACCGACAGGTTGGCATACGGATATTGAGACATTCGTCATGAATTCGTTCGTCTATTTCAATGCGGACAACAATTATTTCATGATGAACGGTGGTAAGCTGGCAACGTCAGTCGATCAACCAGGCTTCAAAAAAGGTCTACAATTCTTGAACAAACTATATGCAGAAGGCTTGATTGATAAGGAAGCTTTTACGCAGAAATCGGATGCGCTTTCTCAAAAAGGGAATAGTCCTGGTACGGCGATCGCCGGCGCGATTCCAGCAGGCTGGTTCGGCGAATTCACAGACGCCTCGCCAACGGCAACACGCCACAAGGACTATGATCCGATTGCGCCGCTTACGGGTCCAGACGGAGCATCGTTTGCGGCTCACTACATTGGTATTGGGAACTCGGTGTTTGCCGTGACGAATAAAAACAAAAATCCGGAAGCAGCAATTCGTCTAGCCGATTATCTGTACACAGATGAGGGCACGACACTGTCCAACTTTGGGGAAGAAGGCCGCAACTGGGTGAAAGCGGATGCGAATGATAAAAATACACGCGGAACCGCAGCCAAGTTCAAGGTGAAAGAAACGACTTATGGTGTTGGTCAGGTGCAAAATGACCATTGGAATCAAATGGGGCCGAACCTTCGCTCCTCCGAATATCGAGAAACTGCCTATGCAGCTAGCCAGGACATCTATACGATGGATGGTTTGGAAACCCGTCTGTACAAAGCTACCAAAGAATTGTATGAAGGACACCAACCGAAAGAAGAGTTCCCGACGGATATTTTCTTAACGAACGATCAGGCGAATCAAGTTAAACAATTGAAGCCGATTATTACCGATTACGTCAAACAGTCTATGCTGCAGTTCATCATGGGAGCCAAAAACATTGATAAAGATTGGGACGCTTACGTGAAAGGCCTGAAAGATTCCGGCATGGATCAATTCATCAAAATCTATCAGGATGCCTACGATAAAGTGTATAAAAAGTAATTGCAGGTAACGATTATCGAAATTGGAGGGAACACATGAACAAGCGTTGGGAGCGAACAGACTGGTTCCGAGAAGCACGATTCGGCATGTTTATTCACTGGGGATTGTATGCAATCCCCGCTAGGGGAGAGTGGGTCCGAAGCGTCGAAAAGCTGAGTAATGAGGAGTACGAACCGTACTTCCGAGAGTTTCGACCGGACCGCTATGACCCGCGGGCTTGGGCGAGAGCAGCAAAAGCGGCGGGGCAGCAGTATGCTGTTCTAACGACAAAGCATCATGATGGCTTCTGTCTATTTGACAGCGAGTTTACGGCGTACAAAGCGACGAACACACCTGCGCAGCGGGATTTGATCAAGGAATATGTGGAAGCATTTCGCCAAGAGGGACTGAAGGTCGGCTTTTATTATTCACTAATCGATTGGTATCACGATGATTATCCGGCCTATGGGGATCGCATTCATCCGATGAGAGAGAATAAAGCTTATGACAACCGTTCCATCCAATTCGAGCGCTATGTGGATTATTTGCATGCACAAGTGAAAGAGTTACTTACAAATTATGGTAAAATTGATGTGATGTGGTTCGATTTCTCTTACGATGATATGACGGGTGAGAAGTGGAGGGCAACGGAGCTTGTTAACATGATTCGGTCTCTGCAACCAGACATTATTATTGATAACCGGCTTGGGGGAGATATTAAAAAGTCAGAACCGGAGGTGTATGCCGGCGACTTTTATTCCCCTGAGCAAATCGTTCCTCCCGGTGGCATTGTCGACGAAAACGGACTCAACGTACCATGGGAGGCCTGTATTACGCTTAACGACAACTGGGGCTATCATGCGAAGGATTATGCCTACAAATCACCCAAGCAGGTCGTGCGAGCTTTAGTCGAATGCATCAGTAAGAACGGCAATATGCTTCTAAATGTAGGGCCAGATGCAAGAGGAGAAATTCCAGCTGAGTCCATTCAAATATTGACGTCGGTTGGTGAATGGATGCGGCGTAATGGCGAAAGCATTTATGGATGCGGAGCATCCTCGCTTCCGAAGCCTGAATGGGGACGCTATACACAAAATGGGAATATGTTATATGCCCACGTATTTGATCGTGGCATCGGACCGATTTATTTCCAGGGGCTGAAGGGGAAAATCAAAAAAGCGAGACTCCTCGCAGACGGCTCAGAACTTAAGGTTTCCACACCATGGATGGCAGAGCATTATTCGGATACCGAAAGCGGGGCATTCATTCATTTGACCGGCGCCGAGCTTCCAGATGACGTGGATACGGTGATCGCACTGGAAGTCGAATAAGGAGCAGAGGTGAATAAGCATTGAAAATCGGTCTTAGCACATATAGCTTGCTGGGTGCATTAAAAACAGGAGATATGACAGTCCTAGACGTCATTCAGTGGATTTCGGATCACGGCGGCGAGCATATGGAAATCGTCCCCTATGGCTTTACGCTTATCGACCAACCCGAGCTAGCAGCTGCAGTTCGTGAGAAGGCTAAGGAAGCAGGCATCGAACTATCCAATTATTCGATGCCGGCCAACTTCGTACAGGAGACGGAAGAGGCTTTCGAAGCGGAGATAGCCCGAGTCAAGCAGCATGTTGATTTGGTAAACATGCTCGGTATGACACATATGCGGCATGATGTGACTGCCTTTACTTTACCGCCTGACAAGATGACCATTCAATGGTTCGAAGCGAATTTACACGCGATGGTAAGAGGGAGTCGGCTCATTGCCGATTATGCAGCGCAGTACGGGATCACCACGACCATTGAAAACCATGGCTTCAGCGTACAGGCAAGCGATCGTGTACAGCGCGTTCTGACCGAGGTCAATCGCCCTAACTTCAAGACGACACTGGATATCGGCAATTTCATGTGTGTAGATGAGCAGCCGCTTATCGGTGTGCGTAAAAATTTACCCTATGCGTCACTTATCCATGTGAAGGATTTTTATTTCAGACCGTATGATGAGCATCCCGGCGAAGGCGCATGGTTTACAACTGCGAATGGCAACTATTTAAGAGGAGCGATTGTCGGTCAAGGAGATATCGACATGCGTCGAATTATGAAGCTCATTAAGGATTCAGGATACAACGGTTATCTTACCATTGAATTTGAAGGTATGGAGGAATGCAAGGCAGCCTCGAAGATCGCGATGGACAATGCAAGGCGGTTGTGGCAGGAGGCATGAGGCGTAGGGAGGTACGAAGCTACGAATGACGAATGCGGCATTGCTTGTAGAAGAATGGCGTGGACTTCTAGTGGAATGTGAATTTTGGGGACATATGGTTGGGATCGACCTGCAAGGTAACATTCGATATCAGGTAGGCGATACATACCATGTCACGTATTTACGATCGGCGGCAAAGCCGTTCCAGGCGATCCCCTTTTTTCGCAGACAGCTACATAAGAAATATGGCCTTACGTTGGAGGAACAGGCTGTTCTGACAGCATCTCATCGAGGACAGTCGTTTCATGTGAACACGTTAGAAGCATTGCTAGATAAGCTTAGTTTACATGAAGGGCAATTGGTTTGCGGGGCATCCTATCCCTTGCATACGCCAAGCCATTATCGGCTGCTTCATGATGGTCATCGGGAGAGGAAGCTCTATCATAACTGTTCAGGGAAGCACATAGGGTTGCTTGCGGTATGTCAGGCAGAGGGATATCCACTTCAAGGCTATGAAAAGGACGACCATCCGCTGCAGCAGGAGCTGCGTACGATCATATGCGAAATGGCGGGGCTTAACAGAGATCGCTTACAGCTTGGCATAGACGGCTGCGGCCTTCCTGTTTACGCGATGCCTTTGTACCATGCGGCGCAAGCATTTCAGAGGCTCGCTCATCCCGAAATCATGGAGGATGCTGCGACTTCTGCTGCTGCACGGGACCTGACCACCGCAATGAGTGCCTGCCCGGATTGGGTATCTGGGACAGGGCTCATCTGTCCAGCGTTGCTCCGGGACGCGAATATTGTTGCGAAAGGCGGAGCCAAAGGCATATACTGCTTTGCGCTGAAACGTGAGGGATTGGCTTTTGCTCTAAAGGTTGCAGATGGCAGCGAAGACAAGTGGGCGTATATCGTGGCAGCTATTCTTTCACAAATTGGCTATCAGGATGGAACTACAATTGAGCGACTTCGGGAGTTGTGCCCGGATGAAATTCGTAACAGCTTAGGGGCTGTGGTAGGTCGGCATCGAATTGGATTTCAACTGGCATAAGAGGAATGATATTTGGATGAAAAAGGAGCTAAGCGGCTTAAACGCGCTTAGCTCCTTTATTAGTTTTAACCAGCTTTTGGCGTCTTAAACGACACCTTGAGCGATCATGGCGTCGGCCACTTTGGTAAAGCCTGCAATATTGGCGCCAACTACGAGATTGCCGGGATGGCCATATTCCTCTGCAGCTTGGACGGCGCTTCTGTAAATATTTTTCATAATCGCATGGAGCTTATCGTCCACCTCATGGAACTGCCAGGAGTATCTCATGCTGTTTTGCGACATCTCTAGTGCGGAAACGGCAACACCGCCAGCATTCGCTGCTTTGGCTGGCCCGAATAGCACGCCTGCTTGCAGAAATACATCAATGGCTTCCAAGGTAGATGGCATATTCGCGCCTTCACCGACAGCTTTGACACCATTGCGTACAAGAAGCTTCGCTGCATCCTCATTGATCTCGTTCTGTGTTGCGCTAGGAAGCGCGATGTCGCACGGAATGGACCAAATGCCATGGCAGCCTTCATGATAGGTTGCGGACGGATGTTCTTTCACATACTCGCTGATTCTCGTTCTCTCAACTTCTTTTAAACGTCTAAGCGTCTCAAGGCAAATGCCGTTTTTATCATAAATATAGCCGTTGGAGTCGCTGCAAGCCACGACCTTGGCACCTAGCTGTACGGCTTTCTCAATGGAATATGTGGCTACGTTACCGGATCCGGAAACGACGACCGTGCTTCCCTCGAAGCTAAGACCTTTGGATTTCAGCATTTCATTCACAAAGTAAACACAACCATACCCAGTCGCTTCGGTACGACCCAAGCTGCCGCCATAAATGATTCCTTTACCTGTTAGAACACCAGCTTCATGAACTCCGCTAATTCGTTTGTACTGACCGAACATGTAACCAATTTCGCGAGCGCCAACGCCAATATCACCAGCGGGCACGTCCGTGTCCTGGCCAATATATTTATAAAGCTCTGTCATGAAGCTTTGGGTGAAACGCATGATCTCATTATCAGACTTGCCTTTGGGATCGAAATCAGAGCCGCCTTTACCGCCGCCAATTGGCTGACCTGTAAGGGAGTTTTTGAGTGTTTGTTCAAACCCAAGAAATTTAATAATACTCGCATTAACGGAGGGATGGAAACGCAATCCGCCTTTGTAAGGTCCAATTGCACTGTTGAATTGAACGCGGAAACCGCGATTCACTTGTGTTTTCCCTTGGTCATCTACCCAAGGTACGCGGAACGTGATTAATCGCTCTGGCTCTACAAGCCGCTCAAGAATACCGTGTTTGATGTACTTCGGTTGCTTGGAGAGAACCGGAATCAACGACTCGATAATCTCTTTCACAGCTTGATGGAACTCAGTCTCATTCGGGTTTCTTTTGACTACAGTTTCGTAAATGCCATGCACATATTCCCTTGCTGCTACTTCATTGTCCACTTGAACTAACACACTGTCTCCACCTTCGCATTTCAAATATAGTAAAAAGTTTATTAGTATAGTTTTACCTTATTCCAGCCATTTGGGCAATCAAAATTTACATGTCATGTAAGCTTACTGAGCCGTGTGAATAAAGTGCCCATTGGACTAAATTTACAGGTTGTAGTATAATTTACATGTTTTGAAATTAAGTGAACAGATATACAGATATCATGTGTTTACATGCTTGATCATGTAAAAGTAAAGGAAAAGATACATGGATAATCGAACAACACGTACTGACCCGCGCATCATTCGCACACGTCAATTGCTTAAAGATGCCTTTGTAGAGTTGCTTCAGGAAATGGATATCGAGAAAATTTCGGTGAATCGCATTGCAGAGCGAGCTACCATTAATCGCGTTACTTTTTATCTTCATTATAAAGACATACCGGATATGATGGAGAAAATGGCAGATGAAATGATTGAGGACATTCATCGGAGTTTGAACATGGTTCCAGGGATCCAGCCTATTTCCGAAGAAGAGGATTGGACGATGTTGGTGAACTTGCTCGAGCATTTTGCGGAGCATGCTAAGTTTTATAAAATCATACTCGCCTCGAGACGTACTCCGATCTTTACGGAACGATTGTTAAAGCTGTTGACGGAATTGATAACCGTAAGAATAGAAAGAATGGGTGGGGACTCCATCTTATCTACTAATGGTATTCAAAAGGATATTGCCATCTGGTACGGTTCTTCCGCTTTAATTGGAACGATCGTTGCTTGGCTTAAAAAAGATATGCCATATACACCGCTTTTTTTAGCTAAACAATTTTCCTTAATGCGTTCATTGACCTGAATAAGTTCAGCATTCATTCCTGAGGGGATGGTGCTGAACTTTATTTTCGTGTTAAGAGATCTGAAAATTTTCTAATAAAAGCCGAATTTACCACATTTTTATTGAAAGGGCTTTCAAGTTGGGGTTTGCTTACATTTCATTAGACATAAATCGTCCGGTAATCAATCAATAAGATGAAGCGTCACTCAGCGGTTTAGACAACTCTGCTCCAATTACTCCAAGATTAGCTTAACTAAGCCAATTAGCCGAACTAGTTCAGTTACTGTAACAAACCATGCTTTCTCCCATTTATTCTAACAAGTCACTCTTCTAGTCCAATTACTCTAACAAGTCACGACTCAATCTCATTTACGCTAAAAAGCCACGACTCAATCTCATTTACGCTAAAAAGCCACGACTCAATCTCATTTACGCTAAAAAGCCACGACTCAATCTCATTTACGCTAAAAAGCCACGACTCAATCCCATTTACTCTAACAAGTCACGACTCAGTCCCATGTACTCTAACTAGCCGCGACTCAGTCCCCGTTAACCCAACTCGCCACAACAAGATTCCCCAGCCGGCACCAAGGTACTTAACTGGAAAACCTACAGTTAATTCTCTGATTTGGGGCTGATTTATAGCTTTAACTGGATAAACTCCAGTTATTTTTCTGCAATTTGCTAAAATCAGCGCTTTCAGCTGAAATTAGCTGTATATTATCCAATTATTGTGCGAAAAGAGCACAGTTCCTCAGAATTAACTGCATGTTTTCCAGTTATTTCAATAAAACGCAGATAAATCATGCATACCAACGCTGCTCTCAAGGGTAACACCCTTTTATACAAGCTTTTTCGCCTCAGCCTCCCGCCTCGCACCTACCCTGTTAACCCAACAAAAACATGTATATTGAGCAAAAAGTTGAATCTGGATATGCTTGGAGCATTCAACGGATGGGAGTGTACAACAGATGACAAAAGAACAATGGATAGGAGATGCCTGGGAACAAGGTGTCCGCAAAGTGAAGAACACAAGTCTCCGAGTAGGAGCTGGATTCCCGCATGGCTCGAACGAGGGACAATTTCAACTGACCTCACCACATTATTGGACAGCGGGCTTCTGGCCAGGACTATTATGGCTCATTTATCAAGATCGCCAAGATGAGCAACTACGTCAACTTGCAGAGAGCTGCGAAGAGACAATGGATGCAGTGATCGAGGCTTATGAGCCCTTAGATCATGATATGGGCTTCATGTGGACGCTAACGTCGATAGCAAACTGGTACCTCACAGGCAACGAGCAATCCAAACGGAGAGCATTGAAGATTGCCAGCCATTTGGCGGCGCGCTTCAATATCAAGGGAAGCTTCATTCGCGCGTGGAATAGCCCCGAGCGAGTCGGATGGGCGATCATCGATTGCATGATGAATTTGCCGCTGCTCTACTGGGCGTCGCAACAATCGGGCGACCCACGCTTTAAGCATATCGCAGAAGCGCACGCCGGAATGGCTGCGAAGCAGTTTATTCGCGAGGATGGCTCCGCGTATCATATCGTTTGCTTCGATCCGGAGACAGGTGAACGCACCGGTGCTCTCGGCGGCCAAGGCTATGCGGAAGACTCCGCATGGGCACGGGGTTCGGCATGGTCGATCTATGGCTCGGTGCTCAGCTACCGTCATACTGGCCGTGCCGACCTTCTGGCAGCAGCGGAGCATGCAGCCGGTTTCTTCCTCTCACACTTACCAGAGGATAAGGTGCCATATTGGGACTTCCGATTGCCCACCTTCGAGGGGGCATCACGTGATACGAGTGCCGCAGCGATTGCGGCAAGCGGATTGCTAGATCTGGCTGCGCTCACTGCAGGCGATTCGGCACTCTTTTATAAGGAACAAGCATGTGCGATCTTACAGTCATTATCTCAGCATTATTCAGCAGATGATGCCGAAGAAGCAATCCTGCTCTCAGGGACTGGCAACGTGCCGATGAATCAGAATATTAACAAGCCGCTCATTTACGGCGATTACTACTACATGGAAGCATTGGCGAAGCTGCAAGGACATCCCTCTTTCTGGGAAATATCAGCATTCAAAGCCTAATATACCAAGCATTTTACGCATGTATATCCCAAGAAAAAGTGTATATCGGATAGCGAATATCCGCATTACATATGCCTGTTAACTGATCGAAATCATGTATATTGTACTGATGACGGAGCAGCGGGTACGATGAGTTCAAATTACAGAGCAAGGAAGTGACACCGATGAGTCAGCCACTCCCTCCTTCAACACCAGCAATGGTTAATCAGAAGGCGAGTACAGCAAAAAACAAAAGTAATTGGCTAGTAAGGAAGTATGGCAAACGCGTATTAAAACAGAACATTCCGTTATACATCATGTTTGTGCCTATCATCCTTTTCTTCCTTATATTTAAATACTACCCGATGACGGGACTCGTTATTGCCTTTAAGAAGTACAGCTTCATTAAAGGGATTTGGGGCAGCCCTTGGGCAGGCTTGGACAACTTTAAAATGATCTTTCAGACGAAACAAATTTTCAGTATCGTGTGGAACACCTTAAAACTGAGTGGGTTAAGCATCATCATTGGTTTCCCCATGCCTATTATATTAGCGCTGCTGCTTAATGAAGTTAGGAAGATGAAGTTTAAACGGTTGGTACAGACGCTTGTCTATCTGCCGCATTTTCTCAACTGGGTCATTGTTGGGGGCATCGTCGTTACGGTCTTTTCACAAAGTACAGGTACACTTAATCATGTCGTTGAATTGATTTTTGGCGAGACCTATCCGTTTTTATATAAAGAAACCTCGTGGATTGCCATTTTTCTGGCGTCAGGTATTTGGAAGGAAGCAGGCTGGAGCGCAATTATTTATCTCGCTGCACTGACAAGTGTTGATCAAAGCTTATACGAAGCATCGAGCATCGATGGCGCTAATAAATGGCAGCAAACAACGCGTATCACATTGCCTGCGATTTTGCCGACAATCATTATTATGTTGATCCTGAAGATCGGACATCTGATGGAATTAGGCTTCGATCAAGTGTTTGTCCTGCAAAATAACGCCATACTGGAAATCTCAGAGGTCATTAGTACCTTCATGTACAAAATCGGTATTCAGCAAGCGAATTTTAGTCTTGCGACAGCGATGGGATTGTTTGAATCCTTGGTTGGTTTAATCTTGGTACTTGCAGCCAATCGAATTGCACGTCGCTTCGGCCAAGGCTTATGGTAGGCGAACACGTATCGCACTGACAAACGATTAGAAGGAGAAGCTTATGAAACATACACGAGGAGAGAAGGTATTTTACACCCTCAACAATATATTTTTGCTGATCATTGGTCTCAGCTGTTTGTTACCGATTGTTCATATTTTAGCGCTATCACTTAGTGATAAGCATGCGTTAATGTCAGGAACAGTTAGCTTTTGGCCTGTTAATTTGAGTTTTGATGGCTATAATGCGCTGTTCAAGGAAAGCCCAATCATCAAGGATTTTACCAACAGTGTAATTATTACGGTGGTCGGGACATGCCTGAACATGGTGTTCACCATCCTGGCTGCATACCCGTTGTCTAAGCGTTATTTTATCGGACGTAAATTCTATTCATTCGCGATTATTTTTACCATGATTTTCTCTGCTGGTCTCATTCCTACTTATTTGTTGGTCCAAAAATTGGGGTTAATCAACAGCTATGGTGCGATTTGGCTGCCTGGTTTAATTACGGTGTGGAATCTGTTAGTGTTAAGAAGTTTTTTCGAGGGGCTTCCCGAGGAGCTAGAAGAGGCATCGCGTATTGATGGATGTTCGGAATGGCGGCTCATTATCCAGATTGTTCTACCGTTGTCATTGCCAGTCTTGGCGGCATTATCCCTGTTCTATGGGGTCGGACACTGGAACGCTTTCATGAATGTACTTATTTTCATCAACGATAGCAGCAAGCTGAACTTAGCGGTACTCGTTCAACAAATGATTCAGAATCAAAGTTTGATGCAGGAGCTGACACAAACACAGCCAGAAATGGCCGCATTGATTACACCGGAAGGTGTGAAAGCGGCTGGTGTCATCGTCATGACATTGCCAATGTTAATTGTGTATCCGTTTTTACAGCGGTTTTTCGTCAAAGGTGTCATGATCGGTGCTGTGAAAGGATAATGGAAATTCTTTGAAAGGGGTGATGTGAAGCGTCAAACATGGTAGTCTTAGTTCTACAAGTATAAGAATTAATCGGGGTTATCTTAAAATTGCACGTACATAACTTGAGGGGTGACTTATTTATATGAAGAAAATCAGCAAAATGAAAGCGGCATCAGTTACATTGGCTTTGGCAATCTCAAGCACGACGCTACTTGCGGCTTGTGCATCGGATAAAAAGACAGATAGTGCAACAACGAAGCCAGCTGCAAGCACCGCTGCAGAAAGTGCAAAACCAGCAGGACCTAAACCTAAAATTACAGTTTCCATTTATGATCGTAACAACGTACCTGAAGGTGAAGGCACGATTACGAATAACCGCTGGACGAAGTGGATTAATGAGAATGCACCTGTGCAAGTCGAGTTTATCCCTGTTCCACGTACGAACTCTTCAGAGAAATGGAACGTCCTGTTCGCTGCTGGGCAAGCACCTGACTTAATCATGGAATTCTCCAATCCATATATGAAGGATCTAGCGTCCAAAGGGCAAATTATTCCGATCGATGATGCGATTTCGAAGTATTCCACGAATTACAAAAAGATGATCGCTGGCAATGAGTCTTTACAGAAATTAACGAGATTTAATGGAAAAACGTATTTCTTTGGTCGCACTTTGCCATTTGCAACGAACCATTATGTGATGATTCGCCAAGATTGGCTGGATAAATTGAAGCTTCCAATGCCAAAAACGACAGAGGAGTATCTCCAAGTTGCGAAAGCGTTCACGGATCAGGATCCTGATGGTAATGGCAAGAAGGATACACTCGGTTCCTCTTTCTGGGATGTGGACTATTTCTACCAATTAGGGCAAGCGAGTGATGAGACATTGCCAATGATCACGTCCTATCATTTGATCAATGATCAATATGTGCGTACTTGGGATCGTCCTAAAGCAGATTTAGCCTTTAAAAAGGCGCTATATGATGCGGGCGCTGTAGATAAAGATACGTTCACAGATAAAAATGGTGCTAAAATGCAGCAGGATTGGGTAAACGGCAAGCTCGGTATTTGGGGAGCAGGCGGGTTAGAAGGCGCTGCTACTGGATTCGATGTCTACAATACGCTGATCAAAAATAATCCCGATGCCAAAGTGTCCATTTTACCGCTTCCGAAGTCTGAATTTGGTCAATTCTCACCTGCTGGTGCTGTACCTATGCAATTTACGTCTGCCATTAATGCAACAGCTAAAAACGTAGAAGCCGTTGTGAAATATATCGACTGGTTGATGACACCAGAAGTTCAACAGACGTTAATGTACGGTATGGAAGGCGTTCATTATAAGATGGTAGATGGTTGTCCGAAACCAATTGATACGGAGAAAAACAAGAAAGAATTAACTTGGAATGGCGATTTCCAAATGATGTCTCAGACAGGTACTATGGGCAAATGTGTGGATTACACGAACCAATTGGATCCTTCGAAGCCGAATGATAAAGCGTATATTGAGCTGATTAAACAAGGTAGAGCGGCTTATATCACACCGGATCGTCCAACAACGTCTGAAATCGTACTTCCAGTTACATTGACGGATGATCTGACAGTCGTTAAAAACACGTTGAAGAATACACTAACGAATATTTATACAAAAGCAGTTGTTGGTGGAACAGGATATACGGTTGATCAAGCGATGAAAGATGCACAAGATGCTTGGGATAAAGGCGGCGGTAAGAAAGTCGATGACTTCTTAACAAAAGCCTATACGGATAACAAAAAAGACGTTATTTACACGAAAGATTACTACAAATTGTTGACGAAATAAGTAATATGGAATTCAAATAAGTAGTTCATCATGCGCTTCCTTCCTGCAGCAATTTTGTTCGGGAAGGAAGCATTTTTTTCCACAACAGAAAGGGGATTATTAATGATTAAATTTCGTTTATTGAAAGCGCTTTTATTGGTTCTGGCTTTAATTGTCAACCTAATTGCTCTGCCAATGAACCCTGCCTATGCGGCAGACGAGTATGACACATTGCGATCGAAAATTTATGATTTTACCACTGGAGGCCCTACGTACGATCCGGCTGATCCAGACATCAGCGGAAAGATCAGCAATATTACGACCCTTGCACAGACAAACTGGGATACGATGAATAAGAGTGCAGGAAGAACCTACCTGTGGAGCGACTTGGCAACGACTACGGAATCGGAGCATGTTTCAGGAAGCTACCAACGTATAGAAGCGATGACGCTAGCTTATGTGACAAGAGGCTCAACGCTTCAAAATAACGCGACTTTGCTGGCAGATATTAAAAGTGCCATGGATTGGATGTACACGAACCGATATAACACTAGCGTACCGTTTAGAGGCTATGACAATTGGTTTGACTGGCAAATCTCCTCACCACTCAGCATCAATAACATTACAACTTGGATTTATTCCAGTTTAACCTCGACGCAAATTAACAATTGGCATGCTGTCATCGATTATCAGGCGCTTACATGGGGAGCAGGCTTGACCGGAGCTAATCGCGTATGGGCTTGCAACATCAAAATTACGAGCGGGATTATCGTGAAGAATAGTGCCAAAATCATCGTGGGCAGAGACCAGCTTAGTTCAGTATTCGATTATGTGACTTCCGGTGAAGGTATGTATAGCGATGGTTCGTTTCTTCAACATACCGCACTCATTCCCTACAATGGCGGATATGGCGTAAGTTTAATTGATAATTTGACGAAAGTAATGTATATCGTAGCAGGTTCTACATGGGATATTACAGATCCAGATGTCGATAACATTTATCAATGGGTTTACAATGCCTTTGAACCGTTATTTTATAATACCTCTATGGTCGATATGGTTAGAGGACGTAACATTGCAAGAAAAGCCAGTGATGATTTGGGCTTAACGTCGATGGGTGCGCTTGGAGCTTCTGTGGCAAGGATGGCTTTGTCCGCTCCATCCGCCGACGATCGTGCAGCGTATAAATCGATGGTTAAAAAGTGGATGACGGATGCTACGTCTCCTACCAAGTATGCAGATTTGGTAATGATTAGCTCCATCGTGCAAGCAAAGCAAATCATGAGCGATCCATCTGTTAGCATGAGAGATGCGCTTGTGATGAACAAACAATATCCGAACATGGCTAGAGCGATCCACCATAGACCGGGATTCGCTTTTGGAATAAGTATGTCTTCCAGTCGAATCGGGAATTTTGAAATAGTTAACAACGAGAATTTGAAGGGCTGGCATACTGGGGACGGGATGAGCTATCTCTATGATTCTGATTTGACGCAGTATAAGGATAATTACTGGCCAACCGTAAACAGCTATCGCTTACCTGGCACGACAGTCAATCAGAACACGACAGCAGCAGCGAATGCTAAAAATCCGAACTCTTGGGTTGGAGGGACGGAAATATCGGGACAATACGGGATCACTGGTATGCAGTACACCGCCAATGGCTACAATCTCACAGCGAAGAAATCTTGGTTTATGTTTGATGACGAAATTGTGAGTCTGGGTGCAGGCATTACGTCTACAGACAACAAGGTTGTGGAATCCATTGTCGAAAATCGCAAGCTTAACAGCAGCGGCAGCAATGCGCTTACTGTAAATGGTACTGCAAAGTCAACCACGCTAGGTTGGACTGAAACCATGAATGGCGTGAACAAGGTTCACTTGGCCGGGAATGTGGCAGGTTCGGACGTCGGTTACTATTTCCCAACAGCAGCGACAATTAAGGGAGTGCGCGAGGCGCGAACAGACTCATGGTCAAGCGTTAATCAGTACTATACAGGCACGGAATACACGACGAACTATACACGCAACTTCTTGAATATGTGGTTCGATCACGGCACGAATCCGACAAATGCTGGGTACGCTTATGTGACGCTGCCAGGCAAGTCCAGCGGGGAGTTGGATACGTATGTCGCAAATCCGGACATCACGGTGGTTGAGAATTCTGCAGATGCACAGGCTGTGAAGGAGAATGCGCTGGGAATTCTAGGAATTAACTTTTGGAATGATGCATCAAAAACGGTGAGCGGCGTCACCAGCAACAAAAAAGCGTCCGTCATGGTACGTACAACCGAGAACGGAACGGAAGTTTCCGTATCCGACCCAACGTTTTCCAATACGGGTACCATACAACTTACGATTGCGCAAAATCTGGGACCGGTTGTGTATAAGGATTCACGGATCACAACGAGCACGAGCGGCGGTACGACTACCCTCACTATTAATGTGAACGGCACTGGTGGTAAAAGCATCAAGGCATATTTTGCAACGCCTACTGGCGTTCCGATTGCCGGCTATACAGTGAACGAAGATTTTGACGACATGACGCTTGGTGCACTGACAGGTCAAAACGGCTGGATTTTCAATAACGCAGGCATAGCTGAGAATACGGTTGTTGTTCAGAAGGACATTGGCTCTAACACGGACAAATCGCTGAAAGTAACGACAGCTTCTACCAGCGGAAGTGCAGAAGCTTATCGTCTGTTTAATGCCCCTCAAAACGGCTACATCACAGCGGAAGCGACCGTAACGGCCGATGACACGAATTGGAAGAACGCCCTCATCATTTCGGATAACAGCTTAACTTCCAATAACGTCGCCACGCAATTGGTTATGCAAAGTGGTAAAATTTGGGGCTATAACGGCAGCACCAAAACCGATGTGTTAACAGGAATCACTAGTGGCCAGCCGTATCGCTTGAAGGTCGTCATCAATGCGTCAACGAAAAAATACGACGTCTACGTCAACGATGTGCTGCTCGCCTCAGGCTGGAATTATCGATTCTCGGGCGTGACAACGCTCGACAAGGTTTCTACCTCCATCGCCGGCAACGCCAGCTCGATGAGCGTGGACGATGTGAAAGTTGCATATAAACCGCTTACTTTAACCAGCCTAATCGATGAGAACTTTAACGGCATGACGCTTGGCAATCTGAATGGGCAAGTCGGTTGGGTGTTCGATAACGGCGGCATCACGGGGAATACAGGAGTGGTACAGACGGTAAGCGGGTCTAACAAAGCCGTCAAATTAACAACAACGTCCACCTCTGGCAAAGCCGAAGCGTATCAGGGGTTTACCGCACCGGCAAACAGCACAGTCATCGCGGAAGCGACCGTGACCGCCGATGACAACAACTGGAAAAATGCGTTGATTCTCGCTGACAGCAGCCTCACCTCGAACAGTAGTGCTGTCCATCTCATTATGCAGAACGGCAGAATCTGGGGCTACAACGGTGGTACCCAAACGAACGTACAGACCTCGATCACAAACGGAGAACCCTACCGTCTAAAAGTGATTATCAACACATCGACGAAAAAGTTCGATGTCTACGTGAATGGCGAGCTGCGAGGCTCACAGTGGAACTATCGTTATTCCGGTTTGAGCAAGGTCGACAAGCTTAGCACATCAATCGGCGGCAACGCCAGCTCGATGAGCGTAGATGATGTCAAGGTGAGCTATAATCCATAAGGGTTTGGAATGAAACCAAATGAATGCAAAGAAGCCTGAGGATGCCTCAGGTTTTTTTGTTTACATGCCAGAATGTATAGGTATTACGTAGGGGGGAGCGAATAGATGGATTTTCTACAGTTAAATGTTAGAATTTTCCGATCAAACGCAGAACAGATGGATAACCTACAGTTAATTTTATACAATTTACTTGATCTGAACAAAAGCGGCAGTTTTAACTACATGTTTTCCAGTTATATTGATTATTCGAGGGGATATCTCGTAAATAGCTGTATATTTTCCAGTTCTGTCCGCGCGCGTAGTCCCCGTGTCCTTATTACAGGCTTCCATAATGAGCCCTCACCTTGCTTAAACTCCACAACCCATTTACCATCCGGAAAATCGGATAGTAAATGGGTTATGTTTTTCTCCATATGTTAATTCTGCAAAGAATTGTAGATTGCTGAGGCGTAGCAAAGTCGGTATGTTAATCGTGATCCAGGTTGACTCCCATCCATGCTGCGTGGAACAGATCCTTTTCTGATCGAAAATGTTACCATTGATCAAATTTATATGACGGGCAGCACGAAGTCGACAGCTATGTTGGAAGAGATGAATATCTGCAATATCGAACTATACGTTTTGAATGATATCCGATAATGAAGGAAGTGTCCTAATTGCGCGTACTGCTTACTGACTTACCCTATAGTGGACAAATTGAACAAAATCAATCCCAAAAACCGTGGGAACAGGCTACGGGGTGGCCATGCCGTTGGGTGACATGCAGCGAGGCTGGTAAACCTCCCTTTGTCATCGTTTATCGTTGCAAGTTCACTTTAAGTGAAGCTCTGCGTTTAAGGGTACACGTATCAGGCGACGAAAGATATGAGCTGTTTCTGGATCAAAAAAGAATAGGCCGAGGCAGTGAACGCGGAGATCGCTCCAATTGGTTTTATGAGACGTATGAGGTCGAGATTCCGGCAGGCGAACATCAGTGGATTGCGCGCTGCTGGGCGATTGGCAAGCATAAGCCGTGGGCGCAGGTCAGCGTGCAGCCAGGATTTCTGCTAAGCCCGGATGATGAAGCAATCGCACCTTTGATGGGCACCGGGGTGGCTCAGTGGGAAGCGAAGCCAATGCCGGGCTATCGGTTTATTCCAACGCACTCCGGCATAGGTACAGGCGCAAAGCTGGATATAGACGGTGCTTCTGTTGATTGGGATGCCCTGTCTGGGGGAGGCGACGGTTGGCTTCCGGTACAATCGAGTGAGAAAGTCTACCACAGGACGGATAATTATCATTTTACGTCGGTACAGCGACTTATGAGCCCTGCTACCTTGCCTGCGATGCAAGAGGTTCGTTTTACGCCGCAAGCGGTTCGCTTTGTTGAGCAAGTCGGTATCCTAGAATCAGAGGGGCAACCGATTGACGCAAGTCGCGATGCCCTAGATGAGCATGGCAGTTGGCATGATTTACTTACAGGACAACCGATGTACATGCCAGCGAATACTCGAAGACGCGTCATTATCGATTTAGGTAATTATTATTGTTTTTATCCTGAGCTTGTCGTATCGGGTGGGAAAGGTTCCGTCATTCGACTTCATTGGGAGGAATCCTTATATGATGATGCGCAAGGTGGACGCAAGACGAATCGGAACGAGATTGAGGGCAAATGGTTCAAGGGTATCGGCGAAACGTTTCGTCCGGATGGCGGATTTGGCCGAAGCTTCGATACGCTGTGGTGGCATGCGGGACGTTATGGCGAGCTGATCGTGGAAACGGAAAGCGAAGCGCTTTACTTTAATGAATTTAGACTGCTGGAAACGCGATATCCCTTGGAAATGGAAGGCTCAATTCATTCTAGTGAGGAACGCTTAAATCAAATCGTTACCCCGTCTTTCAGGACGCTGCAAATGTGTGCACATGAAACGTACATGGATTGCCCGTATTGGGAGCAGCTCATGTATGTGGGGGACACACGCATTCAGTCGCTTATTACCTATGTAAGCACGCTCGACGATCGATTACCGCGTAAAGCGCTGGACATGTTCCAAGCTTCCCGCAATAATCATCTTGGACTTGTAAACTGTGCTTATCCGGATCAAGGTGGAAAACATATTGCCTCCTTCTCCTTGTGGTGGGTAGCGATGGTTTATGATTATGCCTTATGGAGAGGCGACTCTGCATGGGTTCGTTCCACGATGAGCAGCGTCCGGGATGAGTTGGATCGGCTATTGCTCAACCGTTCATCGAATGGGGCGGTAAAGCTGCCGATTTCGTGGAACTTCATGGACTGGCAGACCGCGCCTTCTGAAGCATGGAGCTCTGGGACACCGCCGCATGGAGAGGATCGATTGAATGCAGCCTACAATCTGCAGATCATTCATACGTTGGAGCTGGTCGCCAAGCTTGAAGCCTACTTAGGTGAAACAGAGTTGGAATCACGAGCAAGACGGCTGGCAAAGGAACTGGGCAGCGCGGTCGAGCAGCTATTCTGGAATGAGGAGAGAGGGCTGTTTGCGGATGATACTGGTCATCATTATTATTCGGAGCATGCTCAGGTACTTTCCTTACTGTGCGAGTCGATTTCACCGAGGTGTAACAGTCGCCTTGTACCTGAAATGCTGAAGACTGATGACGATTTGATGCGCACAAGCGTGTATTTTGATCATTATACGTTCGATGTGTTAGCATCAGCCGGTTATGTTGAAACGCTGATGGACAGACTCGAGCCTTGGTTCGGCATGGAGGCGAGTGGTCTTAAGACGACGCCGGAAATATTCCTAGATTCGACGCGTTCGGACTGTCATGCTTGGGGGGCTCATCCGATCTACCATCTCTACACCAACTTGCTTGGCATTCGCCCGGCATCGATGGGGTTTGCTTCGGTCGTGATTCGTCCGCAGCTCGGATCATTAACGAGTCTGCAGGGTAAGCTCCCGCATCGGAAAGGATTTATTGAAGCGAAAGTGGCGTGTCAGGGCAGCCAATGGCACGTCGAAGTTGCACTGCCCAAAGGCTTGCCTGGCACTTTAATTTGGGATAACGAAAGCTACCCACTACATGAGGGGCAGAATGAGTTCAAATTTCCATTATTAAGCTGATGCGTAACTCTAAATGCCTTTGCAGCGTAGTTACTGCAAGGGCTTTTTGACATATTAGCGAGTTTGACTCGAGGGGTTCCCTAAGTCGAAAAAATCGACTTAGGGAAAGAGAAAGGAAGCCAAGGCGTAGCCTAGTCGAAAAAATCGACTTGGGGGAAGAGAAGGTAGCCTATGCGTTCCCTAAGTCGAAAAAATCGACTTAGGGAAAGAGAAAGGAAGCCCTGGCGTTCCCTAAGTCGAAAAAATCGACTTAGGGGAAGAGAAAGGAGTCCCTGGCGTTCTCTAAGTCGAAAAAATCGACTTAGAGGAAGGGAAAGGAAGCCAAGGCGTAGCGTAAGTCGAAAAAATCGACGTAGAAGTTTGAGAACCAACCTCATGTTAACTCCACGAAAGGATGTATATTGCCCGTTCACTCTTTCAAGGATAGAATGGTAAGATAAACACCCTTTTATGATGAAGGAGAGAGCCCAACTTGAGAAGAAATTGGTTCCGTCGCTTGCTACTTTCCTATGTTCCTGTTCTTATTCTTATCGTATGTTTATTCATATTTATCGGGGTCGTTCAACTCAATGACCTGTCCCGCAAAGAAGCATTGAAATCCAGTAGCGTGTATGTGCAAAATATCCAGAGCAGCATCGATATGTCGTTGAACTCTATTGAAATGATGATGCTGGAAACGATAACTCGGACTGTAAAAGTAACGTCTTTCGCTGGGATGCAAAGTGATCCTACTTTCTTTATTGACCTTTCCTATATGCTCCAAAGCTTAACAGCCACTAATCCGTGGATTGATTCTGCCTACTTATATCGGGTGGGTGATGGTACGGTCATTAGTGATAAAACAAAGCTCAATATCGAGCAATTTGCAGATAAGCCATTCATTGAAAGTCATATAAATCATCCTGAATTAGATAGATGGAGTCTGCCTCGCCCCTATCGGATGTTTAAAGATGGGATTTTGGAAGGTACAGTCATCTCCATTGCCAAAGGTATTCCTTTGCAAAGTAAAGGGATTGCCATGCTCGTTATTAATGTGAAAGTAGGCGGCATTCAAGAGTTTCTAAGCAAATACGGCACTTCTGTAGTGAATCAGATCGCGCTCTATGATAGTCAAGGACAGAAGATTTTCGAGCAAAAAGGCAAAGATCCGAAGGTTGATGATATTACAATCATATCCAACTATACAGGTTGGACCTATACGAGCTCGCTTAAGAAGCAAGAGCTGGGTAATATTTTCAACTATATGAAGAGCGGTTGGTTAATTGTTGGTTTCTTAGGTCTGCTGCTAGCTATTGGATGGATCGTGTATGTCACCCGTAAAAACTATAAGCCAATTGAGACGATCATGTCGCGTATCGAGAAATACAATCAGGTGCACAAAGAGCATCCAATACAAGGACCGACGGTCGATGAGCTTAGTTATATTGATTACACGTTAAGCAACATCATTGAAGTTAGTCAGGAGTATCAAAATCAAAGTCTCGTGAATCAGAAGTACCGACGTATCCAGCTATTCCACGAGATTATTGATGGAAGTCGACCGCTAGAGCAGGCAGATTGGAACAATGAGATGATGGATCTTGGCATGAAGCAATTGGGAAGTGCTGCTGTCAGCATCGTCGAAATTGATAAATATACCGAGTTTATTAGTCAGCATTCCCGTGAGGATCAAGGGCTTTTTAAATATATTTTGAAAAAAGTCGTGGAAGAATCGGCAGAAGCCTGTGGTCTGCGCATCTGGCAGGAATGGGTCACGAATCATCGGTTGTGTATCATTTTTCTGGAAGAGCAGCAAGAGATTCCACTGGAGTCGATGATGCTGACGCTAACGGATCAAGTCCGTCAATGGATGCAGAATAATTTGAAGCTGACCGTGACATTCGGTTTGGGCTGTACGGTACACGATGTTCAAACGATATCCCAGTCTTATGAATCGTCCTCAAGGGCGCTGGATTACAAGTCGGCGCTTGGCAGCAATCGGGTCATCGGCCACTGGGAAATTGAGCTATTGTCGCATGATGATCTTTACGTTTATCTCCAGTATGTACGGACGATTGCTCAAGCCTTTCGAGTCGGTAATGATGGGTGGCAGGAGCAGCTGCAGCTGCTGTTTGAGGGCTTGCGAAGACTAATGCTTCCTAAAGAAGAGATTAGCGGCATTCTCAGTTACATGAACTATTATTTCTATCGGGAAATGATGGAGCTGCCTCCTGAGTATCAAGAATTGTGGAATCGAGAATTCCGTACGCCGTGGGATGAGAATATGGAGACTCTCGAAACGCTGGATGAGCTGGAATCCTTTTATTTGGAAACCATTTCATCCTGTGCAAAGCAAATGGAAGCAATTCGTGTCAGCAAAGGCAATCACGGTGTAGTACAAAAGGTGCGGGATTATATCGATGCTAATTTCAGCGATCCGGATCTTTCGTTATCGAGTCTGAGCGAACAATTCAACATGAATTCGTCAAGTTTAAGCACAATATTTAAAGAGGATTTCGGTGAGAAGTTCGTCGTATACCTCTGCCAAATACGGATGGAGCGTGCGAAGGAACTGCTAAGAACGACTTCCCTGCCTATTCAAGAAATTTCGGAGCGAGTAGGGTACTTACATCAGATGTCTTTCATTCGGGCTTTCAAGAAAATGATTGGCACAACACCAGGGGATTATCGAAAGGTTCACCAATAGGATCGGCATACATGTTAATTGGGCAAAGAATTGTAGATTGATGAGAACCTCCGAAGTAGGTAAAGTGAGTGCAAAGTGACGCGGAGTTGCTTCTCACCTATAACTACTTACGGAGGTTTTTATGTCTAATATATGGGAGCAATTACTGCATCCACCTAATGAATATCGAACGATCCCTTTTTGGTCATGGAATGATAAATTGGAGACAACTGAATTAGAACGGCAAATTGAAGAGATGCACAAAGCGGGGATTGGCGGATTTTTTATGCATGCTAGAGGTGGACTTTTAACTCCTTACATGGGCGAGGAATGGATGGAGGCGATTCAGGCTTGCATTCAAAAAGGCAAAGAATTAGGCATGTCGCCATGGCTGTATGATGAAAACGGATGGCCAAGCGGATTTGCGGATGGCCAAGTGCCTGCCAAGGGATTAGCGTATCAGCAGAAAAAGCTTGTGATTGAGCATGCCCCTTTTCAAAGTCCGGCTGAGCGCACCATTGCTTTCTATGAGCAGACGGAGAGCGGGTATAAGTTGCTTGGGCAGGATGATGAAGGGAAGGCCCAGCTTCGCATCTACTATGAAGTGAATCCCTACTATATTGATACGTTAAGTACAATGGCGGTCCAAGCGTTCATTGACTCCACGTATGAAGCTTATTGGGAGCGCTTCGGGGAGCAATTCGGCGATGTGATTAAGGGATTTTTTACAGATGAACCGCAATTCGCACGCGGGCACTTGCCGTGGTCCTTTGAATTAGAAGCAGCTTTTCAATCCGCTAACGGGTATGCACTGAAAGAAGCGCTACCTGCTTTATTTTTACAAGTAGATGGCTATGCAAAAGCAAGATACGACTACTGGGCGTGTGTAACCGCCATGTTTACGAAGGCTTATGCCAAGCAAATCGGCGATTGGTGTGAGAATAAAGGCTGGTCATTCACGGGACACGTCGTTGATGAGCAAGCGCTAATGATTCAAGTAACGTCGGTCGGTGATCCAATGGCCTTCTACGAACATTTGCATATGCCAGGCTGCGATTGGCTCGGCCGATTTATTGGCGACGAGCCAATTGTTCCGAAGCAAGTCGGATCGGTGGCTCATCAGCTTGGGAAAAAGCAAACGATCACCGAAAGCTTCGGTTGTTCTGGCTGGGATATTAGCTTCGAAGATTTGAAGCGAATTGGTGAATGGCAGTTCGTCCATGGCATTACGATGATTTGCCAGCATCTGCAGAGCTATAGCTTGAAGGGCCTGCGGAAGCGGGATTATCCGCCTTCCCTGTTCGTCCAACAGCCTTGGTGGGAGGAGTATAAAAGCTTTAATGATTATTTCGCGAGATTGTCAATGCTGCTCTCAGAGGGGACAAGACAAGTCGAGGTGCTGCTCTTGCACCCGATTCGCAGTGCCTGGACCTTGCAGCGCGGGGAAGACCGCTCGGAAATTACAAGGTTCCACACCGCGTTCGCTCAGCTGTCCCGCTGGATGTGCCAAGCCTTTGTCGAGCATGATTACGGGAGTGAGAGTATCATCGAGGGGCATGGCCTCATAAAGGATGGTCAGTTCGTCATCGGCGAAGCGGCTTATCGAGTCGTTGTGCTGCCGCCGAGCGTTACGATTAACCGGACGACCCTTACGCTTTTAAAATCCTTCGTCGAACAAGGCGGGCATTTGATTGCTTGCGCACCCAACCCTCAGCTTGTTGATGGTGTGCCAGACAATGAACTTGCACATTTGCTCGCTCAAGCAAACAAGCCGGAATGGTCGTCAGAAGCCATCGTCGGTGCGATCACGAAGGTGAGTGCACCATCGATTCGGATGACGGATGAAAAGGGAGCTTCCATCGCTGCTGACACCGTCAACGTGCAGACGCTGGAACTCGATGGTTCACGCTTATACTATGTCGTGAATTCCGGACACGAACGATATGCTCGCGTTGAAATCGAGCTGCTTCAAAAAGGGCAAGTGAGCATGATTGACCTTGCGAGTGGAGAGGTTAGCTGCCTTGAACAGGAAGAAACGGCCGATGGCATCCGGATTCAGCTTCCGCTTCATCCAGGGCAATCCTATATGTTGAAGGTAGAACCGCTCATCGGAGGACAGCTTCCTAAGAGAAGCGCACAAGCCGGAATTTCGCGGGAGAGTCAGTATAAACCATTATGCACACTTAGCCCCAATTGGCACGTGGTGTCCACAACCCCAAACAGCCTAACCTTAGATACGTGCCGCTTACGCGTGGAGAATGGGGACTGGTCACAGCCACAGCCTGTCATTCTTTTACAAGAACAATTGCTGGCGCTAGGTCGACCTGTTCAAATTGAATTAGACTTTCCATTCCAGGTAGGCTGGGAAAGAGGCTTTGACCGTGAATTACATATTGTGATGGAAAGACCGGAGCTTTTCTCCATTGAAGTGAATGGTATGGCTGTCTCCTCAGTGAGCTGCGGCACGTGGCGAGATGTTGCTTTCCACAAAATCGACATTAGCGGCAAGGTTCACAACGGTGAGAACCACATTCGCTTGCGAACCCTGTTCGATAATTCACCCGAAATTTATCAAGCGATTGAAAATGCCAAGCATTTTGAATCAGAAGGCAATAAGTTAACATTTGATATGGAAATCGAGAGTATCTACCTGTTGGGTCAATTTGGTGTGGCATCCACTTCCACCTATGTCTATGGGGAACGCAATGCCGTTCAAACGGAGGGGCCATTTGTTCTCGCGGAGCTGCCTTCTGTTGTATATACAGGTGATTTGGCTCAGCAAGGCCTTCCCTTCTTCGCAGGTACACTTCGTTTACAGCAACAAGTTGTGTTGGATTGGAAAGAAGGGGCAAGCGCAACGTGGAGTTTTGGAGAAGCACCCCATGCCGCCGTCAGCAAGTTGTGGATCAATGGCCACGAGGTTCGAGCATTTCTATGGGAGCCGTATGAGGCAGACATCAGCGAATGGTTGGTCAATGGGGAAAATACGATCGAGCTGGAGCTTACGAATAGCTGCCGGAATTTGCTTGGACCACATCATCATATCCATGGTGAGATTTACAAAGTCGGTCCTTCCAGCTTTACGAATACGCCAGGATGGACGGACAAAGGGATTCCGCAGGGAGTATCGATGTATGTCGACCGCTATACATTTGTACGTTTCGGCCTAAGGATGCTGCCTAGCATTGTAACCGAATAATTATTGGGGTGAGCGAAGCTCACCCTTTTTTGCTATAGCTGCGCCTAATTCATCTCTCTAAACCGCTCCGGCGTAAACCCGATTTGCTTGCGGAAGCTGGCAATAAAATGGCTGGCATCACGGAAGCCTACTTGCGCAGCAATCTCCTTAATCGCTTGTGCTCTGTCGCTGAGCAGCATCTCTTTAGACTTTCGAAGTCGCATCATAATAAGGTACGCGTAAGGTGAAAGGCCGAAAGCATGCTGAAACAAGGTATTCATATGTCTTGGTGTGACCCCAAGCACAGCAGCCATTTGTTCAATGCCGGTATCGGGATTGGCGTAGTGCGCTTCTAGCCATTCTGTTAAAGGTTGTAATTGGAGCATCTGATTGCCGATCGAGGTGCGGTTATTGATTTGGGCGTGCTTTTTAAGTTGGATCAAGAAGTGATACATATCTGCGGAAGCATCGTAGCCAGAGTAATCGGCCCTAGTCTCCAGGCTATGGATAATATCGCCAAGCGCATATCTAAAGGGACCTTCGGCATCCCAACGGAAAACGGCGGACTCCAGCATGTCCAATGTGCTTAAGATGGTATGCACACAGTTGCCTCCGAATGTGACATATTGGGTGCACCAAGTATCGGTAACGGCGTAATAAGCATGCGGAACACCAGGGAGTAAAAGCACACCTGTGCCTTTCGGTAAACGAACTTTTCGGTTGTCCATTTCAAACTCCCCTTCGCCCTCATAGGTTTGCAGCCAATGATAGTAAGGGAACCCTTGATTCCTATTCAGTCTCTCCTGATCTTCATGATGACCAATGCTATCGATAAATAAGGGATACGGCTGCGCAGAGGTAGGGGTTAATAAAAATCGCGTGTGCATATCGATTCATCCTGTTCCATTTTCTTATATAGGGATGCAAATATATTATATTTTAACATGAATATAAATCCAATATAATGTATTTATTCTTATATGAAATCTAATTGAAGAGGTGCGAAGCGTGATACATACGAAGCTGCCAAAGATCTGGTACGGCGGGGATTATAACCCTGAGCAATGGGATAAAGAGGTTATGAATGAGGATTTGCGGATGTTCAAACTTGCCGGTATTGATGTGGCGACAATCAATGTTTTTTCGTGGGCGCTTTCACAACCGAATGAAGATACGTACGATTTTACTTGGCTGGATGAGACCATTGATCGTCTCCATGCCGGTGGGGTTTATATATGTTTAGCCACGAGTACAGGGGCTCACCCTGCTTGGATGGCAAGGAAATATCCAGATGTGTGTCGCGTGGACTTCGAAGGACGCAAACATAAATTTGGCAAGAGACATAATTCTTGTCCCAATAGTCCAACTTATCGTACTTATTCGGAGCGAATCGCAGAGAAATTAGCTGAACGTTACAAGGATCATGAGGCTGTGCTCATTTGGCACGTATCCAATGAATATGGCGGGTATTGCTACTGTGACAACTGCGCCGACGCATTTCGCACATGGCTGCAAGCACGTTATACCACATTGGATGAGTTAAACAAAGCATGGTATACAGGGTTCTGGGGTCATACATTTTACGATTGGGATGAAATTGTTCCACCTAATGCACTTTCGGAGGAAGAGCCTGGCGATCGTTCTTTCTTTCAATCGACTTCCCTAGATTATCGCAGATTTATGTCCGATAGCTTACTAGACTGCTACAAATTGGAGTATAACGCGATTAGACGTCATTGCCCGGATACCCCAATTACAACGAATTTAATGGGGCTTTACAAGCCTTTAGACTATTTCAAATGGGCGCCATTCTTGGATGTCATTTCATGGGACAATTATCCGGCGTTGGATACGCCGATCAGTCTGACTTCCATGACGCATGATCTTATGCGTGGGCTAAAAGACGGTCAGCCATTCATGCTGATGGAGCAAACACCAAGTCAACAAAACTGGCAGAAGTATAACTCGCTGAAACGACCAGGTGTCATGAAGCTCTGGAGCTATCAAGCGATTGCGCATGGCGCGGACACGGTGTTATTTTTCCAACTTCGTCGATCTGCTGGCGCTTGTGAGAAATTCCATGGCGCAGTCATTGAGCACGTTGGACATGAACATACCCGTGTATTCCGAGAGTGCGCAGAGCTAGGACATGAGCTGGAGCGACTTTCAGATAAAGTGCTGGATGCAAGAGTGAAAGCCCGTGTCGCCATCGTGTTCGATTGGGAAAATCGCTGGGCAGTTGGACTCTCAAGCGGCCCGACAATCGACCTTGATTATGTAAAAGAAGTACACAATTATTATGACGCGCTGTTCCAACAAAACATTCAAGTTGATCTCATCGGCACCCATATGGATCTCTCGGGGTATGATATTGTCATTGCACCGGTGTTATATATGGTAAAAGATGGATATGCCAAGCGCGTAGAAGATTTCGTTCATGCCGGCGGCACCTTCCTTACTACCTTCTTCAGCGGTATTGTCAATGAGTCTGATCGCGTAACTCTTGGCGGTTATCCAGGTGAATTGCGGAATGTTCTCGGGATTTGGGCCGAAGAAATCGATGCGCTGTTCCCAGATCAGAGCAACCAAATCCAGTTGACGGAGCAATGGGGAGGGCTTGAAGGCAGCTACCAATGCGGCATTCTATGTGATTTAATCCATGCGGAAGGCGCAGAAGTGAAAGCTGTGTATGGCAAGGATTTTTATCAAGGCATGCCAGCGTTGACGGTTAATCAATACGGAGCGGGCCAAGCTTGGTATGTAGCTTCGAGTCCAGAGCCAGCATTTTTACAAGGCTTGCTAGGTAATTTGTGCCAAGATAAAGGCATTACAGCGCCAATTTCACCTGTACCTGGGGTTGAGGTTTCAATTAGAACTAGCAGTAATGATGATTCATTCGTGTTTATTTTGAATCATAATGATCAAGCTACTTCTGTCTCGTTAGGCGACCTGAAAGGAACGGATTTAATTTCAGGGGGATTGATAGCTCAGGAAGTTACATTAGCTCCTAAGCAAGTTCTTATTATTGAGAAGTAAGTATAGTCAGTAAATTCAAATAGAGCATCTTGGTGGTAAGTGACCCAAGATGCTCTATTTGCGCTGAACGGTTACTTCGTAGCTTTCCAAGCATCAATTTGCTTTTGCATTTCAGCAATGATCTTATCGGATCCAGCAGTTTTAAGTTTCGCTACAAATTCGTTGTACTTCTCTTCTGTTGTTACACCTAAATCAATCGCTCTCGCATACTCGTCAAACACTGCGCTAGTTTTTCCGATTTCAGCTTTAACGGGTTCAGCATCAAAGGAGAATCCTAACAACTTGGAAGGGACGGCTGAAGCATTTACTTTTTTCGTATCTTCCCAGACTGTTTTAGGCATCCCTTTTTCAACATTTGCTAGATAATTGGAAGCGAACATCCAGGGTACATTCGGGTTATAACCCTTTTGGCCATCTCCTGGAATCATGAAGCCATCCGCATCGATTTTGAAGTGCTTATCTTTTACACCGAAGTTCAAGAGATTGTAGAGATCCTTATCTGTGTTCAAAAGCTCAAGCAGCATCATGGCTCTTTCTGGGTTCTTAGAATTTCTGTTGATAGCATGCATAGTAGCGATGATTCCGCCTGTTGTTAGATGTGCGGTTCCGGCAGGCACTTCAACATAAGGTTCTCCACCTAAAGAGCTGCTAAGGTTTTCACCACCAGGCTTGAAGGCTCCTCCGATGTTTAATACCCATTTACCCGCTTTGCCATCCGTCCAATCATCCGTTTTCTTGGAAATCCGCTCTTTGGAGTTCAAATAACCTTTTGCATTCCAATCTCTCATCGTAGCTGCGAACTTTTTCACTTGAGCGGTTTCGAACTGATTGACGACTTTAAGATTGGCATCTGAATATTCTACAGCACCAGGGACGTTGATACCTGCGATGGTTTCAAAGGTGAAAGCATCCGTGAATTGCACCATACCTGAAATAAATGATTTCTGTGGATTGTCTTTAATGACACTTTGAATGAATGGCTCTAATAGGTTTAAAGAGTCAGCATTAATTTTTCCGCTGATGGCATTGAGATCAAGCTTATATTTATCGGCGAGTGCTTTCGGGATCATGACAGATGGTGTTCTGGCAGAAATTTGTTCATTTACAAATCCGTAAATTTTTCCTTTTACTTTTGTTGCATCCCAGAATGTCTTCGGTACTGAAGCGAATGATTTCGGGGCATATTTTGCGAGTAAGTCATCAAGAGGTAGAAATGCCCCTTTGGCTACGTTTTGCGTATAATTGTTAATCCAGTTTGCTGTAAATGCTAGATCATAGGGCTCACCTGAAGCAATAACGACTTGCATTTTCTGATCATACTCACCAAAACCTATTGGTTTAAAATCGACCGTAGCATTGATCTTTGATTTCAAAACTTTATTCACTTCAGCAAAAACTTGGTCCTGTTCAGCTTGCGGAAAATTGCCTGGGAAATACCATGTTAGTTTAACCTCGGGAAGGGCAGCGGGTGTAGTTGCAGTTGCAGCAGTAGTCCCGGCTGGTGTCACCGATGGGCTTGCAGATGGTGTGGGGCTGCTTCCACATGCAGTTACCAGCATGCTGGATATGAGAAGGATCGAGCTAACGGTCATGCCTGCTTTTCCTAATCTGAATCCTTTTAACATGTCTTAAATCCTCCCTTTTCGTAAAGCTTCGTTATATCTTAAAATGGACTTGGATCCATGTTTAAGCTACCCTTTGACTGCGCCTACCGTGAGGCCCTTTACAAAGTACTTTTGGAAAAACGGAAATACAACAAGCATAGGACCAGCAGCTAAGATAGCCATAGCCATACGGGCTGATTCGGAGGGGAGAACTGTGTTCTTGACCCCCGGAGGAATTTGATTGGTTGAATTTGTAAGGAATTGAATGTTGTTCATCATTCTATATAGCATGAATTGTAAGGGAACTAAACTTTCTTTCTCGATATATAGTAAGCTTAGCCACCAGTCATTCCAATAGTGTAGCAGCATGAATAGCGCTACTGTGGCAAGACCTGGTTTGGAAAGCGGGAGTATAATCCGAATGAAAATACGCAGCTCACTAGCGCCGTCGATCATGCAGGATTCGATAAGGCTATGGGGGATCTTTTGCATGAACGAACGTAAAATTAAGATGAACCAGGGAATGGCTAAGTAAGGAAGAATTAATACCCAGACCGTATTTTTTAAATGCAGATAGTTCGACATTAAAATATAAGTAGGAACTAAACCGCCATTGAACAGCATCGTGAAAAATACATAAAAGCTTAGTGAATTTTTGAACTTGTAATCTTCTCGTGACAACACGTAGGAGATACCTGCCATCACCATTATCGAAATAAATGTACCGAAGAAGCTGACAAATAAGGAGATTTTAAAAGCATTCAACAGTTGTTTTGGTTGATAGAGAATATATTGATAAGCTGTTATATCAAAGATTTTGGGGATCAAGCGATAGCCATTCTTGATGATGTCAACTTCACTGCTTAGTGAAACTGAGATAATGGAAATCAGAGGGATAATACAGCAGAGACCAAATAGTACGAATAACAGGTTGATCAGGATTTGTGGTAAAATTTTCTTAAGTAACAACAGCTCACCTCCTAGAATAGTTTGTTTTCGTCATTTACTTTTCTAACGACATAATTACTTAATAAGACGATGACGAATCCCATTGTGGATTGGAACAGACCTACAGCGGAAGACATTCCGATATCACCGGAAACCTTGAGCATGCGGTATACATACGTATCAATAACTTGCGTAACGGGAAATAACTGACCAATCTCTCGAGGTATGAAGAAGAATAATCCGAAATCAGAGTAAAATATTTTCCCAATGGAAAGCAACGTCATGATCGTGATTAAGGGCATAAGCAAAGGAATTGTGATGTTACGAATCATTTGGTATTTGGATGCGCCATCAATGGCTGCAGCTTCAAAATACTCTTGTGATATCCCTAAAATACCAGCGTAAAAAATGATACTGACATAGCCAATGCCTTTCCAGATATTAATGAGTGTTAAAAGGAAAGGCCAAACCCATGTATGGGTGTAAAAATCAAAGCTGCCAAGTCCTGTTTTCTCCATCCAAGATGTAATAACACCGTAGGGCCCAATAAATGAATAGGTCATGTAAGCTACAATGATCCAAGAGAAGAAGTAAGGGAAGAAAAAGATAGTTTGATACGTTTTTAATAACGTTCGGCTTATGACTTCATTTAAGAGAATAGCGAACACAACAGAAAGGAAAGTACCAACGGCAATAAACACGATATTGTAAGCCAGTGTATTTCGCACAACAAGCCATGCATCATTAGATGTAAAGAAGAATTTAAAATTGTCAAACCCGACCCAAGGACTGTGGAAGATGCCATCTATATAATTGATGTTCTTAAAAGCAATAAAGATGCCACCCATGGGAAGATAGGAAAAGACGAAGATGATAAGGATTGCTGGAAGCGCTAACAAAGTGAGATGGAAATTCTTTTTAAAATGGCGAGAAGGTACAATTTTTTTGCTCATGTAGGATGAACTCCTTTGACCAGATTCGATACCCTAATCATAACATTGACATGAAAAAGTACAATTTCTTATATGATTTATGAGTACGATTTGGAGCAAATGAGTAGTTCTCAATTCATGTTTTTGTTCTAAAAATGGGCAATTTATTCCGTCATACGTTTTGGATGGATTCGTTTTAATTTGATTTGTGTTACTCTTTGGGTAGAGGAGTTGTTGAAATGCTCAAGACATTTATTCTAAAAAATCCGTTTCAGCTTTTCCTAACGATTCTTTTACCCTTCTTATTAAGCACATTGGTGCTGCTTTTTGTACAATCTTCCTTCTTAAGCCGGAACTTCGAGAATTTCGCTCTGGATATGGTCTATAATCAACAAAAAACAGACCTCCAAAATACGAGTAGAAATGTAAGCGTTATCGCTCAATCGGCCAAGTCCGTCTCAACCACAGCTTTTTTCGATGATACCATTAAAGATCTCCTATATTCGGATGTTCCTTCTGAAGGTTTTGCTAAATATCAGCTCAAATTGGAAGCGTATAAAAATATATATCCCTTTCTTAAATCCATTTATATTTATAATGGCAAAAGAATGCATGCGATTCCAAGCACTGGTTTTATTTATGATCGTTCCACCTTTATGGATAAAGGGATATTTCCTATTCTAGATGACATTGAGCATCATAAATCGCATAGCATGGTGCTGAGGCGAATTCCTAACGTCCTATATGGGATAGCCTCTGACGAGAAAGAAATTTATGTGTATTCGTATCTCTTCTTTGACTCTCAAGTCTCCAGCGGAAAAGTAAGTGAAGCCATCATTCTTAATATTTCGGAAGAAGCGGTTAGTAAAAGTATTAACTCTTCGGATCATAAAAATGAAAATCGTATTTTTATCGTTAATCGGGATGGGCAGCTGATGTCCAAAGATCATAAACATCCATTGCTTAGTGACCTTAATGGAGATGACTATATTAAAATCATTAATAGCTCGAGGGAGCCAAGTGGAACCTTGCACATGGATGTCGAGGGAGTAGATTCATTTATTACATACGCAGCCACAGATGCTTTTGATTGGAAATTAATTAGCATTACACCGTACCAAGACATTGTTCAAGATGTACAGAAAATGAGGAAAAAAACATATCTCCTTGTTCTTTGTTTCATTATTGGAAGCATCTTATTATCCTTTTATTTTTCCAGAAGGCTGTACGCTCCGATCCTTTTGGTTATTCAAAACTTTAAGGTTTTGGAGTCAGAGAAGCGAAATGAATTCTACTATAGAAAACAAAACTTTTTACGGAAAATGGTACTCTCTGGCGATATCATCTCTGGGGATACCCTGCATTCCCGATTTCATACCTATAAAGTAGATCTCGAACCTTCAGATTCCTATTTGATTCTATTAGTGAAAATTGATCGCTTTGCTGAATTATGTGCGAAGTATAATCTAGGTGATCGAAACTTACTGAAATTCGGGATGGTTAATATTATTTCGGAACTAGTTTCAAAGGCTTATAAACATGAATGTATCGAGATCGAGGAAGATCAAATTCTAGTACTGATCCAATACAGATCAGATGCTTTATACCCTTCAGAGAACGAATTGCTCGTCTCCATTGCGAAAGAGATTCAACAGAACACACAACAGTTTTTACATATTGGGACTTCAATTACCTTTGGTGAAGTATTTGAGACTTTATATCCGCTCAACTTTCAATATTTAAAAACACTTGACCTATCTTATTACAGATTGATCTTGGGTCACCAGTGTATCATCTTTCATGAGAAGATAAAGTATGTGACAGAAGACTTCAAATATCCGCAGGAGCTTGAGAAAGAACTGACAGATACGTTAATTCAAGGGCAGTTCATGGAGGCTAAACATGCCTTATCTAACATGATTGGAAGTGCTTCTAAGTATAGTTTTACAATTCTTAATTCAGTACTCATTCGTATGCTGTTGTCCATTCGTTACGCGATTGAAGTGGTAGAAGCGAATCAATCGATTAAAGTTAATTTCAATTTCAACACCTATCTGGCTAATCTTCAAAAGATGGAAACGTTAGAAGACATTCAAGCTGATTTTTATCATTTGTTTGAGAATCTGTCCATGGAGTTGGAATCCAAGAAAGATAATAAATACATCAAGTTGCTTGAAGACGTGAATCAAATTATACAAAAGGATTTTGCAAATCTAGCTTTATCCTTGGATACCATCGCGGAAAAAGTGAATTTATCACCCTCCTATCTAGGGAAATTGTATAAAAAACACCGACTCATCTCTGTTACCGATTATATGAATAACGTACGACTTGCTTATGCAAGTGATCAGATTGCTTCAACCGAAGAGACCATCAATGACATTATGGAAAAGTCAGGGTTCACAAGTCGCAGTCATTTTTTCACACTATTTAAGAAAGCTTATGGCGTGACACCTAATCAGTATAGAAGTAATGCCAAAAGTCAAATAAGTTGAGAGGAAGAGGCGAGGAAGATGGAGTATACCAATTTCGGGAGTACAGGGCTAAGGGTGTCTGCATTAGGTTTGGGCGGCGCTCCACTTGCCGGTGATTTTGGTGAAACGGATGAAGCTGAAGTGCAAGCTCTCATTCATGAAGCGCTTGATTCAGGGATCAATTTTATTGATACAGCTCCTAAATATGGAAGCGGGGAATCCGAGCGTCGTATCGGTAAAGCGCTTAAAGGACGTCGAGATCAAGTTATTGTTGCGTCCAAAGCGACGCGGTTTGACATGAGCTATGATTATGACACGACACTCCGTTCTGTGGAAGATAGCTTACAGAGGCTGCAAATGGATTACATTGATATTTTACAAATTCACGATGTGGAAACGCAGTCCTATGATCTAATTACGAATGAGACAATCCCCGCATTGGAGAAGTTAAGGCAGGACGGTAAGATCCGTTATCTGGGTGTGTCGACAAGGAACTTACCTTTACTTATGAGCTATATGCTGACGGATCGGTTTGATTTGATTCAATTTTACGCGCGGTACATGCTTATCGATCATACGGCTAAAGATGAAGTTATTCCGCTGGCGAAAAGGAAAAATATGGGCGTTATCAACGGAAGTGTCCTTGGGCTTGGCATGCTTGCGGATGCTCCGGCACATTTCCTAGAAGAGGATGTTCGTTTAAAATCCCTTGATCGGATTGCGAAGTTAGCGTTCTTGCGAAAGACGGCGCCGTTTGGACTTATCGAGCCTGCGATGAGATTTAGCTTAAGCAATCCGGATATTCATGTAACATTAACGGGGATATCTTCGCGGAGCACACTTCGTACAAATCTGTCTTTCTGTGATGGAAAAGGGTTAGAGGCCGAAGCGCAGCAACAGATATTTGACTTATTTCAAGGGCAGCCGTTGTTTGAATAAGTGAGTACGAAAGGGGAAGCGTGAAATGACAGCATCTCATCATGATAAATCAATGCCATTTGTCCGTGCATCTGGACGTGTGACTCCGCCGCAGTGGGCGATGCAGGAGCAGCTTCTTTTTGAAACTTTGAATCGTGCAGCTAAGGAATTCGTGGCAAGATATACGCATCCGGACGGTACGCTCATTTGGTTTGAGCATTGGCCAGGAATGGACGGATCCGATGACCCTTATGAAGGCTTTATGAATTTGGCACTCTTGTATGTACTTGGAGGAAGCAGTGAGCTGCATGAAATATCCCGTAAAATATGGGATGGTATTACTTGGCAGTGGACCGAGTACGGGCAAATCCACCGAGAATTTGATGCTTATTATGACTGGATGCATCATGGTGAGGGGTACTTGTATCTCTATTTCTTAGGTTTGGCAGGGCCATCAACACTCAAGGATCGCCAACGTGCGAAGAATTTTGCGGCGATGTATACAGGAGATGATCCGGAAGCTCTAAACTATGATAAACAATTGAAACTGATTCGATCTCCATTGAATGGCAGCAAAGGCCCTCGGTTCGAAGTGTCTAAAGAGGATTGGAGTACGCACCGCGGTATCTTGGATGATTACTTAGCTCCCTATGAAGATATTCCAGGCGTGGACTTCCAAAGTCTCAAATGCCAATGGAGCGATGATGAGGTCTATCAACATCTGATTACGATGATGAATGAGCGAATGAATCGCGGTGATGTGCCGCTAAATTTGAATGCGACTGGGTTAATTACCCATGCATTTCTGCATACCGGGGACGAGAGCTTGAAGAGCTGGGTGATTGACTATGTGAATGCCTGGGAAGACCGAGCTCGGTTGAATGGCGGGATTATTCCGGACAATGTTGGGCTGAATGGAGATATCGGGGAATACAATGAGGGGAAATGGTGGGGAGGCTACTATGGTTGGAGATGGCCTCATGGGTTTATGACGATTATTGAACCAATTACGAACGCTTGCATGAATAGGGTCTTGCTCACGGGTGACTTCAATGGGCTACAGTTGGCCAGGGAACAACTGGACCAAAACTGGGAGCTCCGCATAGAACAGGATGGCAAATGGGTTGTACCTTACAAGTATTTTGACAGCGGTTGGTCCGATTATCGTGAGGCAACGCCTCAGTATCCGGTCTACCTGTGGTCCATGTCCATGGCGGATGAGGATTTGGAGCGAATTGAACGCATCCCGAAAGATCATGATTGGAATGAGGTTATTGTTCCGGGTTTCTCCGGCAAAGACCCCAAAACGGGTAGAGGGACGAAGCACTATATCGGCAATACGCAGCCGTGGTATCAATATATTCGCGGTCTTTTGCCAAGTTATCCCGAGAGAGTATTAGAAGCGAATTACACGATGATTGGTAATCAACTAGCCAAAATGCGTTCACCAGAAGGTGACCCCTACAGTTGGACAGAGCATTTCAACGAAGGCATATACTCCGCCATACACATCTGGCAGGAAATGTGTCCGTTATATTTTGAAGGCCTTGTACAGCTAACGCTAGGCGGACCTATGCACATCTCTCATGGGGGGTTGCAGCATGGGCGCGTTCGATATTTTGATGCTGGAGAGAAGAGACCGGGATTGCCAACTGGCATATCTGCCCTGGTGGAGAAGCTTGCGCAGGATTCAGTGACCGTACAGTTGGTTAATACGAACCCTTTTGATGACAGGGAGCTCATTATTCAGGCTGGTGTTTTTGGCGAACATCGATTTGTGATTGCGGAGATTATGAATGAAGATGATGAAGTGACAGGAACGGTGGAGGTGAATGGGAAGTGGTTGTTTGTTTCACTGCCAGCTGGAACAGGAATTACATTACGCATCTCGATGGATCGCTACGTAAATAGCCCAACTTATGATTTGCCATGGCCGAATCCTAGTAACCCATCAGGTATCGTAGGGCGAGAAGAATAAGAAAAAACGGACAACAGATACACGTGTTGTCCGTTTTTTCGCGATTGAAATAAATGTTGTAAACGAACATTTACTGCTATAAAATAACATTAGTGGGAGCGGGGTTATCCGTAAAATGTCAGTACAACCGAGACTTAACCAGATGTTTAGCAAGCAGGGCAAGTGCTTTGATGTTGCGATTGCTTGGAGAAAATGGCATTTAACTGGGTATAAGCATTAAGGCTGTAGAACGCAGTATTACGGATCAATTTCCTAATCAGGAGTTAGAAGACGCCTTCAAGGAAGAAGCAGTGAACATTGTGACAAGCATCTAAATCATATGATCATCTAAGAAAAGCCGTCAACTTTGCTGGAGCAAGAGTTAACGGCTTATTCATTTTTACTACGATTTTTGTGTGAAAGAATGGTAAATGAGAGATGGACGGAATATTTTATGAAGATGAGAGAGAAAATTTTTAAAGATCTAAGGCGGGGTGTCATGTTCATTCAAACTAGGTTTCCTGTCAAGTCCATGTTTGCCAAGTTTTTCTTTGCATATCTTCTCCTGTTAACGCTTGCAATAGCAGGTATTTCAATTTGGTTGTTTCATATCTTTTCTAACAGTGCTATTCGCCAAATCAATGAGCTCTCAGAACGGACACTGATGCAAGGCCAGAATTCTACCGAGTATTTGATGAACCAAGCCATGCAAGTTTCCGCACAGCTCTCCTTCGAATATCCGATCATCCAGCAAATGAATACGGCAGAGAGTGATCCCATTGTAGAAAATAATTCCTTGAAAAAGCTGAACGACATCATTTTCATTAATGAAAGTATTTATTCGATTGGTATCTACAATGGGAATAATGCCTCATTCTTGACAAGCGACTACCCGAATATCGATAACGAAGCGATCGCATTGTTGAATAATTCTGACCCCAATACGAAAATCCGGCTTGTACCCCGAAAATTAAAACTGATTGCTAGCAAGAATCAAGAAGAAAATGTGTATTCCATTTTTTATTACAATCGAGATAAAACTACCCATGCCATTCTCAACGCGCTAATCGTAAATGTGAAAGAGGAAGCGGTTCGTAATGGCATTAACCCAGATGAAAGACTAGATCAGGGTAACATTCTGATCGTTGATTCAGACGGCAAGGTGATTTCGGATCCGACTGGCGGCGAATTTTTGAAGGACTACTCTACAATAGGCTCAATTCAAAAGATGCTGACCGAGTCGGGTAGTAACAGTTTCGTTGACACTAGCTCAAGTGGTGAGAAAGTGTTGGTAACACATAGTTTCTCTCAGAAATTGGGTTGGCATTTTCTCCATGTTGTACCGTATCAAGCAGCTGTCACCAGTATAAGCAAACTTAGAAATACGGTAATTTGGATAAGTTTGATCTTATTCGCTTTAAGTGGGATAGCCGCATTGTTTGTGAGTGGGAAGCTTTCATCGCCATTACGTGGACTTGTTGAAGCTTTAGAGCTAATGAAAGAGAAATCAAAGGACAATCTGAAGGTCGATTATTTAAAAGAGATCCTCTACGGCGTGAAAGAGCCTCAGGCTCCCAGCGAACTCGAATTTTCAATGAGAATTAATTTGCTTGAGGGTACGAGCATCCTGATCCTTCGAATTGATGAGGTTTTTAATGCGACAACATTAGAAGTTGAAGAGCTTACGGAAGATATTCACAAACAAATGAGACTAAGCTTACTGAGTTTGGTATACGAGTTTATGTACCCACACTATGCCTATGAATCCCTTGAAATCAATAAAGATGTTGTACTGTTGATCAATAATGACAACGCTTTCAACAATAAACAACTTCTAGCGGGTATCTTTTCAAGGCTGCAAAAACAGTTCAAACAATCTATGAACGTCTCCGTCACAGCAGCATGGGGGACATTCGTGAATGATTCTGTGAATTATCATGCCTCTTATCAAGAAGCGTTAGAAGCAGCGGATTATCGAATTGTGTACGGATTAGGGAGCATTCTATCGTATGAAACGGTCATGGCAAATTTCAAGCATGAGTTTGAGTATCCGCAGCAGCAGTTAAAAACGCTTTTGGATGCCATTAAGTTAGGCAAAGAGGAATTAATTGGTGGAGCACTGAATGAGATTTTCAATGCTTTTAATGAATGTCAATTCGAATTGATAAAGCTATCGGTCAATCATCTCTTGCTTACGGTGTTTATTACGACGGAGCTTTCGATCCATGATGTAAAAGATGACCTTCTAACAAACTTTAACAATGCAGTTAGCAAGCTGAGGAAATTGGAGACGTTAGAACAGATGAAGCTTTGGTTTGCTCAATATATTCTGCATGACATGCAACGAATTAAGGAGAAAAGAAAACACCTCAATTCTGACCTCTTAGAGCGAATTCGTGGTTTCGTTGAAGCCAGCTACGCCAATACGGAGCTGTCCGTGGAGTTAGTTGCGAATCGTTTTGACTATAATCCGATGTATTTTGGGAGGCTCTTCAAGGAATTATTCAACCAATCCTTCTCAGAATACATCACGGAATTGAGATTAAATAAGTCAAAGATCTATTTGGAACAAGATCAAATCGCCATCAAAGAAGTGGGCATTAAAGTCGGCTTTAACAACCCGTCCTATTTCGTCACGTTATTTAAAAAACATACCGGCATGTCTCCGAGCGAATATCGAAATAAACTGAAAATCTGAAAGCTATGTGTACTGGAACTTTCAAGGCCACGTCCTTTGTCATCAAGGAGTGGTCTTTTCATTGACACAAGTATGATTTTGCAACCCTGGTATGCAATTTATCGGCATAGAAGTATGCAAATATAAACCATGTATATTCTTTTAACTTCAACATTGGCTCAAAAGCTTATAGACTAACGGTGTAAACAGCCAAGCAACAAGAGGCCGGAGAAAGGTGGAGAACTAAATCAGAAAAAGAAAATTCATCGCAATTGAATTTCTACTCGATATTTCAAAAAACAAAGTGTTATATCTTTTTATGTTGCCTGGGTTGTTGTACTTCATCTTGTTTGCTTATCTACCTATGGCCGGCATCATCGTTGCATTTAAGGATTACAAAGTAAATTTGGGCATCATGGGCAGTAAATGGGTAGGGTTTGATAATTTTAAATTCCTATTCAGCAGTGATAAAGTACTTCGAGTTACATGGAATACGGTATTTTTGAACTCGTTGTTTATCTTTTTTCAACAAGCAATCGCCATAGTCACAGCGCTATTTCTCAATGAAGTCAGTTCCAAGTTGTTCAAAAAGGTGACGCAGTCCTTTATCTTTTTACCATATTTCATCTCATGGATCGTCGTCAGCGTTTTTGCCTACAACTTGTTTGCTTCGGAAGGTGGTCTGCTCAATAGTATTCTTGCATATCTCCATATTCCTGAGGTAGCTTGGGGTCAGCGCGCGGATTTATGGCCGGGAATTCTCGTTTTATTTTCAGTATGGAAGTATGCAGGATTTCTGACTGTGATCTACATTGCCGCGATAACTGGCGTGAATACGGAGTATTTTGAATCCGCAGCATTGGATGGCGCTACGAAATTACAACAGATTCGGTATATTACGCTGCCTGTTATATCACCGACCATAACGATCATGGTGCTGTTGTCAGTTGGGAGGATCTTCTATGGAGATTTCGGGATGATCTATGCACTCGTAGGTGATAATGCGAGTCTGTATGCGACAACGGATGTCATTGATACGTTCGTCTATCGATCGTTACGTACCATTGGCGATGCAGGCATGTCATCAGCGGCGGGGCTATATCAGTCTGTAGTAGGATTTATCCTAGTTCTAGGATTCAATGCATTAGTCAAAAAGTACAGAAGCGAAGGCTCATTATTCTAACTACGTTTAGGAGATTAGGCATGAAAAATAACTATGTGCAGGATAAAATTGTGACGTATTCCGCTTATACGTTTCTATCATTGCTTGCCTTGCTCTGCGTCATTCCTTTCTTCATCATGTTCTCAGGCTCCATAACGGATGAGAAATATTTGCAATTGCATGGTTACAGCATTCTTCCTCATGTATTTTCCTTAAAGGCATACGCCTACATTTTCTCGGGAAACTCATCGATAGGGAAGGCGTATTGGGTGACTATTTTTGTAACTGTAATTGGTACCGCTTTCAGTATGATTATAACGGGATTGCTTGCGTATTCACTGTCCAGAAAAGAATTGAAATTTCGGAACAGCTTATCGTTCATTGTCTTCTTTACGATTCTGTTCAACGGGGGGCTGGTGCCATGGTATATCGTTACGACGAAATATTTGCATCTTGGCGATACGATTTGGGGTCTCATTTTGCCCTACACAGTGAACGCATGGAACATGTTTCTGCTGAGGAACTTTTTCTCGACGATTGACGATGCCATGTTGGAATCAGCAAGAATAGACGGTGCTAATGAAGTCAACATTTTGTTTAAAATCGTATTCCCGCTTGCCTTGCCTGGCGTTATGACGGTCGGATTGTTCTATGCGCTGCAATATTGGAATGATTGGTGGCTTCCACTCCTGTTAATTAATGATCAGAAACTGTATCCCGTACAGTACTTGCTGCGTATGGTCTTATCCAGTATGCAGTATATCTCATCTGGAGGTGTGGGCAGTACGTATGCAGCTTCAGCTGTACCCGCAGAATCGATCAAAATGGCGATTACGATTGTGACAATCGGGCCGATCATCTTTGTTTACCCCTTTGTGCAAAAGTATTTTATCAAGGGTTTAACGGTTGGCGGCGTAAAAGGTTAGTTCGGAGATTCGATATATGCGGTTAATGACCGTTTATATATAATTTGACCCCGATACAATAATAAATGGGAGGTTACAAACCATGTCAGGACAAAAGACGAAAGGTTCCAAGATATTGGTTTCCACGATGATGATTACCACGATGGCCACACTTGCAGCCTGTTCTTCCAACTCATCTGAATCTACTCCTGCACCAGCTACACCTGCCGCCAGCACGGTAGCGAAAGCGACCGATGCGCCTGTCGCAACAGCAAAGCCAATTGATCCAGTTACCTTAAACATTGTATTTCCTGGAGATCCGCAGCCTGATCAAGCGACTGTCAATGCAGCGATCGAGAAAGCAGTCAAAGATGAGCTGAATGTTAAGCTCAATTATACGTACGTGCCATGGGGCGATTATGCAACGAAAGTCAAAGTGATGACTTCGACAGGTGAAAATGTTGATATTCTCTGGACACATCCGGAGCTGCTTGCGCAACTGATTAGCTCCAATTCCGTCGCAGCTCTTGACGATGCCATCGCTAAGGTAGGTAAGGATCTAAAAGCAAATATTCCAGATTACTACTGGCCTGTCGTTCAAGTGAAGGGTAAAACTTATGGTGTTCCAGCCGCCCAGATCGGTACGGCTGCCGGTTATGCTACTTTCACGGTCAGAAAAGATTTAAGAGAGAAATACGCGCTGCCAGAAATCAAAACTTTGGATGATATGTTAGCCTTCTACGCAGCAGTGAAGAAAAACAATCCTGAAATCATACCGCTTAGCCAAGGCAACACTTCTTTTGATTTAAATTTCAAAGAAGAATTTGTTCGCGGATTGCCGAGCGGTGTTGGCATCGATATGAACACCATGAAGGCTGAAAATATGCTGGAAACGCCTGCTTACAAAAAAGGTCTGGATTTCCACAGGGAACTGTTCAACAAGGGGTATATTTCGAAGGATGTTCTATCCATCAAGGATTTCCGGGCAGCATTTGCCGCAGGTAAAGCCGCCTCCGTTATTGGAGATCTGCCGGAGTACAATATCAATGCTAGGACGGTATCTGCTATTCCAGGTGCACAAGTCGAATTCGTTAGAATTCAGATCACGCCTAAGGTTTTCCAAGAGGTAACAACCTGGAACTACCAAAGTATTGCTGCAGGAAGCAAAAATATTGAGCGAGCGGTGGCATTCCTTAACTGGTTCCAAAAGAATCAGCAGAACTATGACCTCTTAACTTTGGGTGTTGAGGGCAAACATTATGTCATCAAAGACGGTGCTGTGAACTTCCCTGCTGGTGTTGATCCTGCTAAACCTCCTTACTTGCCGTTTGAGTGGATCTGGCAAAACCCTAAATATATGAAGTCCAAAGGCACGGATGTGAAGGGGTTCTTTGAAGCTTATAAAGACTATGATAAGGACGTAACGTTGAGATTCCCTGCGATGGGCTTCCTCTTCGATACGAGCCCGATTAAAACAGAGGTAGCTTCCCTTGATAGCGTAAATGCTGAATATGGAACGGTCTTAAAAAGCGGTACAGCTGATGTAGATAAAGTGTTACCGCAATTCAAAGAAAAAATGAAACAGGCCGGCATTGATAAAGCGATAGCTGAAGTTCAGAAACAGCTGGATGCGTTTATGGCTAGTAAAAAATAGGCTTGGCACGACAAAGAATCAGCGGACAATCCGAGATACTGATGTCGATGGATTGTCCGTCTTTATTCTTGTAAAGGAGATCGAGTGATATGCCTCAAAAAATAGAAAAGGTCTATGTGATTTCTCACACCCATTGGGATCGCGAATGGTATCAGGATTTTCAGGGCTATCGTACAAGGCTCGTGTATTTGATCGACGAGCTCATTGAGAAGATGGAGGCGGATGCGGCATATCGCCATTTTATGATGGATGGTCAGACGATTGTCTTGGACGATTATGTAGACATAAGACCAGAGAATCGAGAGAGGCTTCTCAAGCTTATTCAGGACGGTCGAATTAGCATAGGTCCTTGGTATGTCATGCCGGATGAATTTCTTGTCAGTGGAGAGTCGTTGATACGAAATCTGTTAATTGGACACCGCCGATCACGTTCTTTCGGCGCCCGGCCGATGAAATCTGGGTATATCACCGATATTTTTGGTCACAATAGTCAGTTTCCACAAATCTTGCAAGGCTTCGGGATTAATAACGCTGTATTATTCCGTGGATTTTATGGCGATGCAGACGCGTCGGAAATGTGGTGGGAAGGTGCGGATGGCAGCCGAGTCTTGGGGCTTAAACTTGATGAGGATCGGTCTTACGGGGACTTTTACTTTTTTATCCGGTGGCCGTTTGCGGATCGGGAATTTCAGTATGATCGCGAGGAGTTGATTGCGCGGGCAAAAGGGATGTTGGACTACAAATCCAAACGAGCTACAACCTCTATCATAGCTGGGTTTGACGGGGTTGATCATATCGAGATTGAACCCCAGCTCCCATGGATACTGGAAACACTGAATGATGCTAATTTGGATGCCAAGTTTGAACATTGCTCCTTAGAAGAATATGTGAGTGCTTTACGTAAGGAAATTGGTGAACTCCGAATTTATAAAGGCGAGCAAAGATCACCTGGGTATAACGGCGTCAATAATTGGGTGCTTGCTAATGTGCTTTCTTCGCGGATTCATTTGAAAATGAATAATCAGGCTTGTGAAGTGCTCCTTGAGAAATGGGCCGAGCCGTGGGGCGTATTCACATCACTGCAAGGGCGATCGTATCCCAAAAGTTTTCTAGCGAAAGCTTGGGAGTACTTGATTCAGAATCATCCGCATGATTCCATATGCGGTTGTTCGATCGATCAAGTCCATCGCGATATGATGTATCGCTTTGATCAGAGCAGACTGATCGCCGAAGGAATGGTTAGAGAGCAGCTTCTTTTTATATCCAATCATCACGGGTTATCTGATATCGACGGAGATCAAATATTGACGGTATTTAACGCTTCTCAAAGCCCAATCGATGGCGTCATTGAAGTCGAGTTCGCCATGCCCGCCATGTCAGACGCAGTTGCGACGATGTTTCACTTGGGCGGCACTTCATTCCGTCTATATAACCATGAAGGAAATGAGATCCCCTATCAGCTGCTGGAGTTGCGCAAAAATAGTACGCGCATGTGGAGGCCGTATCGGGATATTCCTTATGCGGAGCAAGTGGATCGGTGCCGTATTGCCTTCCAAGCCTACGTTCCTTCTTATGGATATGCAGTCTACGTCACTCGAAAGACGCAGTTAACCAACCCTGGTCCTGGTGACTACCATGCGCCAACTTTAACGGCTCCTGTACGTTTACTTGGATCCATGGGGATGACCTCCAATTCGTGGGGAAATGGGCGATTGCAAGTGGCAGTCCGTCCGAACGGCACCATTGATGTAACGGATGTTCAGACAGGACGGTGTTATTCTGGTTTGCTGCTCATTGAGGATGAGGCAGATATTGGTGAGGGCTGGAATCATGTGAGCCCAGTAACGAACGAAGTCTATACATCCTACGGTTCGAGCGCACAGATATCGGTTGTCTATGATGGACCGCTGCAGACACGCATTCGAATTCGCACTTCGATAAGCATCCCCCATGCCATTCATCCTCAGGAAACGAGAAGAAGTGAAGATGTAGTCGTCATTGAGGTCACGACCTTTTTGGAATTACGGAAGAATGATCCGATTCTACGATGCCGAACTGTGGTTAACAATCGTGCGCGTGATCACCGACTACGGCTGTTGTTTCCTTCGGGGCTGCAAACCGAGCATTTTCACACGAGTACACCGTTTGATTATGTGAAGAGAAACATTCAACCACCGGACTATACGGGCTATATGGAAAAGGCGCGAGACGTGGTTCCACATCAAGGTATTCTTACTATCGATGATGGCAAATGTGGTTTAGCTATCTACAGCAAAGGGTTATATGAAGCAGCAGTACGCAATGATGGACCGAGAACGGTTGCTCTGACGTTATTTCGCAGCACAGGCAAAGAAGTGCTCTCAGATGGCGGGGATGGTGGTCAGCTACTCACCGAGCTTGAATTTCATTACGCGATTAGTCCATATACCGTAAACGAGTCACATACAAGCCGCATTTGGCTTGAACATCAGCAATTCGTGGCGGGAATTCGTTCTGTCGATAGAAAACTAGGGAAAGTTGTGTATGAATCGTTGCAGCGGCGCGAATCTGATTTATCACTTAGCCATTCATTTCTACAAGTAAGTCCAGCTGAGCTTCTCGTAAGTGCTATTAAGGCTTCCGAGGATCGGAACGATAGCTATGTGATCCGTCTCTTCAACATCTCGGACGAATATGTGGAGGGATCCATCAAATTCGATCGAAAAGTAGTTGCCGCTCATTACGTTAATTTGGATGAAGAATTGCAAACTCAGGCGCCTTTCACTGAGGATGTCATAGTTATTGCAGCGAAGGCGAAGCAAATTATTAGCATCCAGATTTCATTTTAAATAAAGACGGGTAGTCTCGTTGCAGGATGCGCATGTACGGCGAGATGTCGGTAGGAAGGGAGGGCATCAACTCGATACTCCATTTAATAAAAGGAGAGTGATTCTATGAAGGTTCGGTTTCGGTTCGGAAGGTCAGTAACGATCATGCTGCTCATAATCGCACTACTATTCGGAGTAAGTTCCGCATCCTTCGCCACAAACAGTAGTTATACAGCTTCTGTCAGCACGATGTTCAATGCGAACGAAGCGTTCGCGAAACTGGATAAAACAAATAACAACATGGGTGCTAGCTTTGATATGCATTATATATCTACCGTTACGATCAGCGGAACAATATGGGCTTATTACATCAAACTTAATGGGTCTGGAAAAATGGGAGTCGGATTAGCCAAATCTACGAATGGCACGAGCTGGACAGATCATGGTCTTGTGCTGGATGTAGGCTCTTCCGGACAATGGGACGATAACATGGCCAGCTTCCCTGGCATCTGGTACGACAGTGGAACCTTCTACTTGGTATATGAAGGAACGGGTAACGGATCGGCCGGCGATATAGGACTCGCCACTTCTACGAACGGAACTAGTTTTACGCGGCAGGGGCGCATACTTACGCACAACACTTCTGGCTGGGAGTCAGCGAATGTTGGAACGCCAAGTCTTTATAAGGTAGGATCAACCTGGTATCTGTTCTATCACGGATACGACTGGACGGACTGCCGCGTCGGTGTTGCGACAGGAACCTCGTTAACCAGCTTGAGTAGGAACGCTGCCAATCCGATTATTAACACATCCAGCAGTGGTTGGGATTCTGGTACTGTTGGTAAACGGGACATCATTTATGAAAACGGATACTACTATATGGTATATGAAGGCAGTACAGATGCGCCATTTGGCTCGGCCAAATGGTCTAGCGGCTTGGCGCGTTCCTCGGATTTGATCAGCTGGAGCAAGTATTCGCAAAATCCAATTTTGCCGCAAACTCAAAATTATTACGGCAATGACGGTCCAGCTTTTATCACAGTCAGCGGGGTACCTTATATTTATTACCGTGGCGTTGTACCTGGAGGAGGCTCATCAGACAATCATACGAGACGTGCTCGTATCGCGAATGAATTGAACGGCGGGATTACGAATTCTTGGGAAGCTGAAAGTCTGGGGCATGTCATTGGCAGAGCGGATGCGGATGGTTGGTCTGCCGACACGGGCTTGGATTCGCCAAACTACATCCAATACGGACCTTACACGACAGTTACGAATGTTGGCGAAAATACGGCAGTTTGGAAATTGATGGTCGACAACAACAATGCGGATAATTTAGACATTGTCACTTTGGAAGTCGTCGATGCAAGTGACGGAGGGGCAGTCCTCGCTTCCAGAACGATAACAAGGCAGCAGTTTACTTCAACCTGGCATTACGAATTTTTCACGGTACCTTTCTATCTGGATTCTTGGCGGTCCGGTCATCAACTTGAATATCGCACATTATGGTACCAGACATCTTATGTAAGAGAAGATAAGGTTGGGGTTAACTGACTTACGTCTTTCGATTAGAATGAGACTGTGACTGTGAAGAGACCGTTGCCTGCGTTCAATTGCGGCGGTCCTTTTTGTATTTTTTTGTATTTGATCAAGTTTAATTGACTTGCAGTTATCAAAGTTGCTACAGAGCACGCATTTTCGGGAAAAAAGACTAAACATAGATAAATTAGTGCAAAAGTGCATCCTTTAGGACCGAAAATCGCCAAAATGAGGAGTGCCGACAGAAATAGTTGCACGTTTGCGAGCAGTTCAAATAGAGAGTTTGATTCGATAAAAAAAATTGCACTTTTGGATTTTTGCATGACTCACAGCTATATTCACGACACGACGAATAAGGTGATTTTGAGGAATGGGTCGCACTTCCATTTTGCCAAAGAACAGTTTCTTTTTGTTTTACGAAAATGAAAAGAGGGTGCCCTAGTCATTTTCATGGCTTGGGACACCCTCTAAAAGTTTACTCCTCTAAGCATTAAGCTTCTTTGATAATGTGGAAATTTGGCTTCACTTTCTTGAAGTTAGGATTTTCCCCACTGACCATCAACCCCATGCCCCAATCAAAGTGATCTTGATTAATTGGGAAATCACTTGCCTCCCGATATTGAAACAACACATTTCTTCTCGTTCTTGTGCTTTTATTAGAGGAAGATCCGTGGATGGTTAAATAATTAAAGAATAAGACATCGCCTGCTTCCGCTTCACAAGGTGTCCCCATATGAATCGGATATTCTTTGTGATTCAGATAATAGGTGCCGATATGGGGGAGGCTTCCCGAATTATGAGAGCCTGGAATGACACGCAGACAGCCATTCTCTTCATCCGCGCGATCCAAATGGACACTTGCCGCGAGCATCGTATGCTTCTCATGCGGGAAATACGGATAATCCTGATGCATCGGGAAAGCAGCACCGTTTTCAGGCGGCTTTACGAGCATTTTCGAATGATGAAGCTGAACGTTAGGCCCGATGATTTGTCTAAGAACAGCTACCATATTAGGGTGAATGACGGCTCTCATGAATGCGGAATCGTGGTAATGTACATCATGAAAGCCTTTAAGAACAAGCTTCTTCAGTTCTTCAGCAGGCAGATAGTCGCCTTGCCAAGTTGCATTACTATCTGCTTTCGCATGCGCTGCGCGCACAATAATCTTCTCTACAGCTTCTCTCATTTCAGCAACTTCGGATTCATTGAAGACCCCTTTGACAAGTAAGTAGCCATTTTCTTTGTAAAAATCGACATCTTTGGATAGTATCATTGTACCATGCCTCCATTTTGTGGTTGCTGTTCATACCGCTTTCTATCTATAATTATAGGAGATTAAGCTATAGTAATCTTTTTCAACAGAGGACATACTTTTGCACAATGAGGACATTATTTCTGAAAGGTGATGCCATGTATCTGCACAAGGAGACGTTCTCGATGCTAAATGAAGCCGTTAACGTTATTCAGGGATCAGAAGCCTGCTTTAAAGTTCATTATTGGGGTGTGAATCCCTGTTTGTTTGAGAATCAGCCGCATAAGCATTCCTTTTTCGAAATCTGTTACATATTGGATGGTGTTGGGGAGTATACAGAAGAGGATACGGTCTATCCACTACGTGCAGGTACTCTTTTTTGCTCTAAGCCTGGCATCACCCACCAGATTCGTACGGAAAAAGGGTTACATATTTTATATATTGCTTTCGAGCTAGATGAGACCTTAAGTGAATATAGGATGCAAGAAGCTTTCAATGAGCTTGCACTCCACGGTGATGTCATTGTATACGATGCTGAAGATCAACCGACGGCGCAATTATGGCGGTCACTTCTCATTCGAGAAGGGCATGGAAGTCTTCCTTTTGCCGCTGTTCAGTCCGTGGCCTACGCCTTGCTAGTTTCGTTTCCAGCTATATTCGGAACGCTGACCAAGTCGCCTGTCATTCGTCATAAAAGTACACATGTCTTGATGCGGCGAGCCAAGCTTTATATTCGTGACAATCTCTCCCAAGCACTCCAACTCAAGGATGTTGCCAACTATTTGAGTGTATCGGAGCGTCATCTATCGCGTCTATTCTCGGAGGGAATCCATGAGAGCTTCACTAATTTCATCCGGAGTGAACGCATTCGACAAGCAGCCCATCTCTTGCTGAGCAGTGATTTGGCTATTAAGGAAATTGCAGAGATGACTGGATTTTCTTCGGTGCATTATTTTACACGTACGTTCCTATTGGAGAAAAAGGTGCCCCCAGGTCGATTCCGCCAAAAAGAGAAGCGTTATGATGGAGAATAATCTACTACTTATGTGATTTCTACCAATAAAGTATAATAGGGGTTAATCTACAAAATGAGAGGATGATTCCAGTGTTCAAAAAGTTTGCAGCAGATGCATTAGGCTTAAGCGATATCGGTAAAGTGATTAGTCCAGCGGATTTCGATAAGGTCGATTCTGATGATTATGTGATGCATGAGGATGGCGAGAAAATCTTCTTCATCATCAAGTCTAAGAAAGATGAATATTGCTTTACCAATCTTGCCCTTATACATTTGGACGGAGATAGTGCAATTAGCTCTAAGCGAGTGCTGAAGCGTTATAGCTACCATACACATGCCATATCCGAAGTGTATATGGAAACGGCAGGAACGATCGATCTAGACGTTGAGATCAAGTTCATTATCGGTCATACGAACTTCTCTATTGATGTGGATAAGAAACAAATTGAACAGATCAAAGACTTGTACAAAGCATTGATTAAAATTTCGGAGACGGTAGCACATAACGCGGAGTTATTCGAGTACGCCAAGCAAAGCGTAGCTGTTGCGAAGGAAGCAACAGGCCGAATCTCAACACAAACGACTTCTCCAGTCACCCAATTCGATGCGATTAACGAATCCACCTACAATTGGTTGAAAGGTAAGCACACGGAGTTAAAGGTCAAGGATTTCGGTGCCATCTTCGAACGTTATATCAATAACTAAAATAAATGAAAGAAGCCTTGCTGCTGCAAGGCTTTTTTGTTTGCTGTAGACTGCAAAAAGTAGATAAAAACGAGATCAGTCAAAAAAATGGTTATTTTTTTAACTTGATAATCTAAAAAAATGCATATAAAATCCTTAGGTAAGCGTTATCAAACCGTGTGTACATAACAAATATGGATGACTGGAGGAATGACATGAGAGCAGGGAAATATTATTTTAAGCTGCTTCTGGTCATTTTTATCGTAGCGTTACTCTATGCATCCGTGACTTCAGGGGTTTATTACTACAATCAGAATGAATTTGCTGACAAACGTATTGATGCGCAGCAACGTGTGCTGATCGAGCAGGTTCGCGACAAAATTGACGGCATGCTGCTATCTTCCCTAAACAGTATCAATCGATTAAAAAGTAATGATAAGATCGTAGATTACAGCCGAGGGAATGGCACAAATCCTTACTTCAATACCTTAGCCTTAGGGGAATTGAGGACGAATAATGATGCTTATGCGAACATTGGCTTTCGCATTGATATGACGATGAAAAATTCAGGGACGGTCATTACGCCAGACTATACGATTGATACCGATAGATATCTTCAAGAGCAAGGCTTGAATAAAGAGCAAATTTCGCAGAAGCTCTTTGGTCCAGCATCCGAGAGCAGGCCGACCTCCATCTATGAATTAGAAAGCTCAGCCTCGCAATCGGTGAAATTAGCTGTAAAGGCTAAGCTGCCGAGCGCTCAAGACGTTTATTTTTTCGTAACCTTCAAGGCGGATGCGTTCATACCGGCATTAGGTCAGTTGACTAATGAAGCGATCTCTATTTTGTATAAGGATCAAATGATGTTTTTCTACACAGGCGATAAAGATTTAAAGGAGCAAAGCGTATTCTTACATAAGCAATTATTATCTTATAATGCGGGCAAACAGTTCGTCCAAGTCGAGATGCAGCCCGAAGCGGATCAGACCTTTTATTTGTTGTCCAGCAAAGTATTGAAAGATTGGAATTATAGCTACATTATTAATAAATCAGCAGCAGCGCGGGTGAGCAACGGTGTGCTTCGCAATTCGCTCATCATTGGATTACTCTGTCTGATCGCTGGAGTCATCATAGCCGCTGTGCTTGCAAGAAACGCGTATAAGCCCGTCCGGACGTTAGTTCATTATCATGAGGCAGCCGGCAATCGGAGAAAAGTACATGGAAAGGAAGATGAGTTTTCCTTCCTTAGATCAGTGACAGATACGTTTCAAAGTACAAACAAAGAGCTTACGGAGATTATTAGACATCAAAAAGGTTCCTTACAATCTAAATATTTAAGAGATTTGCTGATTGGCAAGGTTTCCTATGCCGCTATTGGCGAAGAGCTGTCGAAACAGGAACTGCAGGTCATTGAGCTGCCTTGTTCAGTCGCCGTATTTGAAATGACAGACATTAAATCGCTGGACACGATGGAGAGAGAAAGTGTTCTGGCACTTAAATCGCAATTTATAGCGAAGGCAGAGGAAGATTTTCGAGATGCTGGAAACGGCTTTGTCGTAGATTTAGACTTTCATCGTCTTGCGATTCTCGTGTGTGGAAAAACGGTAGATGACATGACCAAGTTCTGTAATCAATACATCCAAGAGATGGATCGTAATTATCCTTTAAAATGGAAAGCCGTCGTAGGTCGTACCGTAAATGAGTATGCGGATATCGAAAGATCATATAGAGATTGCTTGTATTTGCTAGAGCTAGGCTTTGAATTTACGCGAAAATCTGTTATCTCCGAGGAAGATCGATCTGCCTCCTTTGCCAACCATTTGTATTACCCGCTGGAGGCGGAACGTGAGCTCATTCAGGCGATTATGACAGGTGATGAGCAGGAATCCGAAAGCTTGATTAATCAACTGATCGCCCGGAATTGTGACTCTGAGGATGCAAGAAGCGGGAATATTAGCAGCTTAACTTTTGCTTTCATAACCACGATTAATCGGATGTGCTTGCAGCTGCAAATACAGTCTTCAGACATCTTTGGACAAGAGTGGCAGGTTCGCTTGCTTCAAAACCAGGAGCATGTGGATGGGTATCGACAATCCATGATGGATTTGGTCCGAGAGCTGCTGAATAAAGTAGAAGTTAAAAATGCAGAGTTGGATCATGTATTGACGGATAAAATGGTTGCTTATATTCGTGATCATTATGACAAAGATATTGGATTAACGGATATAAGCGAATATCTGCAGCTATCCTCGAGTTACGTCAGCGTCATATTCAAACAGTATACGGGTGAAAATTTCAAAGATTATTTAAATATGTATCGGGTCAAAAGGGCGAAGGAATTGTTAGAGCGAGATGATGTCAAGATTCAGGATTTGGCATTGCTCGTCGGATGCAACAACGCGAATACGTTTATCCGAATTTTTAAGAAATACGAAGGGATTTCACCAGGCCAATACATGAAAAAACGAGATGCAGATGCGGGCTAGCCCACATCTGCATCTCGTTTTTTTTGGATATATAGGCGATATATCCTGATATATTGCGGTTCTACAAGATCGTGATCATCACAAATATTAATGATTTACGGTGAACCCATTCAACCTTTATAACTGAGCTAAGAACCAAACGATGAGCACATATCCAGTATGCAGAAGGAAGTGAATGAATTGATTGGCAGAAATGTAAACGGTATCACGAGTAGAGTGAGAAGGGATTACGCCTTATATCTATTATTGGCCCCATTCGTATTGTGGTACTTCCTGTTCCAATATAAGCCTATGTACGGGTTGATTGTGGCCTTCCAGGAGTACAACTTATTTAAGGGAATTAAGGGAAGCCCATTCGTAGGCTTTGCAAATTTTGAGGTCTTTTTCAAAAGTCCCTATTTTCTACGAAACATTTCGAACACAGCTTTGATTAGTCTGTATAGCCTGATCTTTGCATTTCCAGCTCCTATTCTATTAGCTCTTCTCCTTAATGAGGTGAGAAAGCTTTGGTTTACCAAAATTATTCAGACGATGACGTACATGCCGCATTTCATTTCCATTGTCATTGTCGCAGGGCTCGTAACTAACTTTTTGGCTCCAACGAATGGTTTCGTCAATATTCTGATTGAGAAGCTGGGCGGAGACAAAATTTACTTTCTAACTATACCGGAGTATTTCCGAACGATCTTTATCTCGATGGGGATCTGGAAGGAAGTCGGCTTTGGTGCCATCATCTACATCGCCGCTTTATCAGGGGTTAATCCGGAGTTATACGAAGCAGCAACTATGGATGGGGCGAACAAGCTGAAACGGATGTGGCATATTTCCATTCCTGGCATTTTACCTACGATTGTCATTATGCTGTTGCTCCGAATTAGTAACTTTCTTGAAGTTGGACATGAGGCCATCATTTTGTTATATCAGCCTTCAACCTATGCAACGGCAGACGTGCTAAGCACATATACCTATCGTTCGGGACTAGTCCAAGGCAAATATGATTTGGCCACTGCTGTGGGGCTCTTTAACAACACAGTAGGTCTAGTTCTGGTTTTCCTAAGCAATAAAATTAGTAAAAAATTAACCGGCAACGGACTGTGGTAGGTGACTAACATGAGACTATCCAGAGGAGAAAAGATTTTCTCCGTCATAAACTATTTGTTTCTTTCATTACTGGCATTATCCGCGATTTATCCTTTCATTTATGTATTCTCCGCCTCCATAAGTAAGGCACAGTATGTCTTAAGAGGCGATGTCATTTTACTGCCTAAAGGGATTACCTGGGAGTCCTATAGGACGGTGTTGGCAGAGAAGGGGCTCTGGATTGCTTATGCCAACACGATCTTCTATACGGTAGCAGGTACGCTTGTTAATCTGCTCTTTACAACGATGGGGGCCTATCCTCTGTCCAAAAAACGATTAATAGGCAGAACAGCCATCGGTTTCTTCATTGCTTTTACGATGATGTTTAGCGCAGGGATGATTCCCACCTATTTGAACCTTAAGGATTTGGGCCTGCTGAATAGCCGAACAGGATTTTTGCTCGCTTTTGCGATTTCCACGATGAATGTCATCATTCTTAGAACGTTCCTGCAGGCCATACCTGAGGAAATGGAAGAGTCGGCGAAGGTAGACGGGGCCAGCGACTGGCGAATTCTCTGGAGCATTTATCTCCCGCTTTCTAAGCCGGCGTTGGCAACAATTGGCCTATTCTACGCAGTTGGGCATTGGAACTCTTATTTCTGGGCGATGGTGCTGCTAAAGGCTGAATCGAAAATGCCTTTACAGGTTTTGCTGAAGAAGCTAGTCGTGCAAATGGAAGTATCTGACGAAATCAAGAACTTGAGCGATTTAAGTGTCACGGCGCAAGAAACGGTCATCTATGCCACGATTATTGTGGCGACGCTGCCGATTCTGATTGTCTATCCATTCGTTCAGAAGTTTTTTGTAAAAGGTGTCATGATTGGCTCTTTGAAGGGCTAGTTCAATTCTTGGTCATAGGACCGGGATTGTTAACTTATGGAATTACGTCACATGACGTTTTTCTTATATATAATAAACATATAATGGGAGGTTTAAGATCAATGAAGAATAAAAAATCACGCATGAACAAAGGGATCTCGTTGGTACTAACTATGGGACTTGCAGCAGGATTAGTTGGCTGCAGCACGAGCAGCAACAGCAGTGAGTCACCTGCAGCAAGCAAGGCGCCTGCAGCGCCAGAGCCTAAGAAATTAGCCGGCAGCCTGGTGAGTGAGAAGCCTCTTGATCTTACAATACATATGCATTATGGCGATCGCTTCGCGTTTGATAACAACTGGGCGGTGTTCAAGAAGGCTGCCGAATTAACGAATGTGAACTTGAAAGGCACAGGACCAAGCAGCGGCTCCAAAAGTGGCGAAATGTTCAACCTGATGATCGCATCCAATGAAGTTCCCGATATCGTTCACGGTTTCCGTGAAACCATGAAAACATATGGCCCGCAAGGTGCATTGATGGACTTAACCGATTTGATTAATAAAAACGCTCCGAACCTTAAGAAGTTTATGGATAAAGACCCTGACTACGCAAGATATGCGAAAGCTGCTGACGGTAAAATGTATTTCATTCCTTACGTCTATGATGGAAGCGGTGTAAGCAAAGGCTGGCTCATCCGCAAGGATTGGCTGACGAAGCTAAATCTTCAGGTTCCTAAGACATATCAGGACTATTACAACGTGTTGAAAGCGTTTAAAGAAAAGGATCCGAACGGCAATGGAAAAGCAGATGAAGTTCCATACTTCAGCAGAGATACGAGCGGTATCTATGATCTGCTTGTGTTCTTTGACGCTACCTACGGTGGAGATCTAACGCTGCAATGGGCTGAGTCTGGAGGCAAGCTTACTTATGGACCTACGCAGCCGCAATTTAAGAACGCAATGGTCAATATTGCCAAATGGTATAAAGAGGGACTTATTGACATTGAAATCTTTACTAGAGGGGCAAAAGCCAGAGACGTCCTATTGGGTGAGAACAAAGGCGGATCAACGCATGACTTCTTCCCTAGTACATTGAATTTCAATCGTTCATTAGCTACGCAAGTTCCAGGCTTTGAATTAGCCGTCATTGCACCTCCTCAAAACGTAAATGGCAAGCATGTCGAGTCAACATGGCAGCAAAAATTCGGTAATCATGGCATGGGCATTGGCGCGAAAAATAAATACCCAGTAGAATCGATTAAATACTTGGACTTCTGGTTCTCGGAAGAGGGCAGCCGCTTGGCTAATTTCGGGGTTGAAGGACAAACGTACACGAAGGAAAACGGTCAAATTAAAATGATGCCTGAGATTATGAAAGGTACGCCTTTGGAAAATATGTATAAGTTCGGTGCACAGCATGAATTCGGTTATGTTCAATCGCTTGAGTTCACTAAACTTGTGTCTACACCAGATTCCATCGTAGCTGTCGAAGACTACTCCAAAAACCAGTATATGAAGAAACCATTCCCAATCTTAAATTATACGGCAGATGAGAAGAAGAAATTTGATCAGTTGTCCGTGGCGATTAATACCTATGTGAGAGAAATGGTTCAGAAGTGGATTATGGGTGCGGAAGATGTCGAGAAGAGCTATGACGGTTTCATGAAGAAGCTGAAAGATATGGGAGTAGATGAATTCACTGAGGTGCAGCAATCGGCTTACAGCCGCTATATGAAATAAGGGATTTTAGGAAATGGTCAAAGTAGGTGATTATATTGGCTGGCTGGATGCAGTTGAGAGATTTGGCAAGAGAAGAAATTCGGCAGAAGCGAGAAGAAGGCTGTGACGTAAAGGAATTTGAAGCACGATGGGCGGCTTCAAAAGAATGGACGGAAATTGAGTTAACGGAATTTTACCAAGCCCTAACTCATCTAAGCCCTCAATCGGAATTCCCTTTCAACGAGCCGAATGCTTTAGAAGAAATCAGGCAGCTGCGACCGGAAAGTCCGCTTAGAAGCAACCCGTCCTTTACGGATGAAGAATGGAGGGATAAGTTCCATGGCGCATGGCTAGGTCGGTGTTCCGGCTGTGCGCTGGGGCTGCCTTTCGAAACGGCTCCGTTCATGAAAGGGGATGTCTGGCATCCAGGTTGGAAATACGTCGAGCTCTGGTTTAAGGGAGCTGATGCATGGCCCATAACGAATTATGCGCCAATGCACTCGAAGGTAGAAGAGAATTGGGAGATCACGCTCCGTCCGTCGAATGTGCATTCGACACGAGAGCAGATTCAGTTCATGTCCACGGATGATGATATTCGTTATACCGTGCTAGGCTTGGTTCTGTTGGAACAATATGGCTTGGATTTCAACACATGGGATGTGGGCAAGCTATGGCACCAAATATTGCCTTATCAGTCGGTATGCACGGCCGAAACCCAAGCTTATGTGAATTTCGCCCAGGTGACACATCACCTGGGTGCTACACAGCCAGAGGATTGGCAGGATAAGCTGAATTGGGTGAGGCATCATCAGAACCCATATCGCGAATGGATCGGAGCTCAGATTCGTGCAGATGGATTGGCTTACGGCGCTGCCGGGAATCCGGAATTGGCCGCAGAATTGGCCTGGAGAGATGCTTCATTCTCCCATGTGAAGAACGGGGTTTATGGCGAGATGTTCGTTGCTGCAATGATAGCAGCGGCCTTCGTTGAAACGGATATGGAAAGAGTCGTTGAGATTGGCTTGAGTGAAATTCCGCAAACTTGCCGACTAGCCAATGATATTCGCAAGGCCATCCAGATTGCCAAAAGCACGTCGGATCAATTGAAGATGATTGAGCGAATTTGGCATGCGTTCAACCATTATCATGAGGTTCACACCAACAATAATGCTGCACTTGTGACAGCTGCACTCCTTCATGGGGATGGTGATTTTACCAAGGCCATCACAACTGCAGTACTTGGAGGCTGGGATACCGATTGCAATGGCGCAACCGTGGGCTCGATAATGGGCGCTTTCCTTGGCGCGCAAAAAATCCCCTCCCAGTGGACACTGCCCTTGAACGATACACTGTATTCGAATCTCCCAGGCTTCCATCCAATTGCGATATCCGAATGTGCTGAGCGGAGCTTTCGTGTGTTTAAGAAAATGAGATTAGAACCGTAAGTATCTTTTCCAATATGGAGGAGGAACGAGCCTTGAAGAAAATGATATCAGCTCTGCTTTTAGTGATAACGATGCTTGCCTGCGCAAGTATCGTCCATGCGGAAGTCAATCAAACTTTTAGCGGTTGGACGGAAATCAGTGCGAGTGCAGACAGCATGATTGTGTATGTAAGCAGCTCTGAAGGCGATGATACACAGGATGGGCTTTCCACTACCACACCGGTGAAAACGCTTGCTAAAGCAGCCTCAATCGTTCGTGATGGGTATCCGGATCATTTGCTTTTAAAAAGAGGAGATGTATGGACCGACGAAACGTTAGGCCGCTTTAAATCGGGCAGAAGTGCAAGTGAACCTCTCGTACTTTCCTATTACGGTGACGCTGGTGAAAGGCCGAAATTGAAGGTTAGCACTCATTTTATCGACCATAATGGTCAGGTGCGCTCCAATTTGGCCATCATTGGGCTTCATATTGTAGCTTATAAGATGGATCCCGCTGATCCTGCGTTCAATGGTACCTCCATGGCAAGCTTGCGATTCGTGGGCGGCGGGGACAATATCTTGGTTGAAGATTGTAAATTGTCGTTTACGGATATTATTGTCCAGAACTTTTCAACCTTTAAATACCAGAATTTTAAACTAAGAAGATCGATCGTGACAGATGTCTGGGCACCGAATACGTCAACCAGCAATGCGGTTAGACCATCAGGGATCTATGCTACGAGTGTAGACGGACTTCTTTTGGAAGAGAATTTATTCGATCACAACGGTTGGAATGAAGCTGTACCTGGTGCTGGAGCCAACCAATATAATCACAATATGTATATCCAGACTAGCAACGTTGGTAATCATGTGATTGTGCGAGGAAATGTGATTGCGCGTGCTTCCAGTCATGGCATTCATGGTCGTCCAGGCGGCTTATACGAGGATAACCTGATTGTCGAGAATTCCATCGGTTTGCAGATGGGCTATAGTGGTACGCCATTGGCAGCCGGAACGTTCGCACATGCCAAGAATAACGTCATTTTGGCAGGAAAAAGGATGGATCCAACCAACAGCACCGCACCAAGAACTGCGGCTGTTTGGGGGCTATGGCTGGATGATCTGGGGAGCGGAACGGTCACACTAGAGGGCAACATTGTTGCTAATCGAAAAGAACTAGGCTCCTACGTCGGCATTCGGAATTACGCTGGAATCAATTATGAGGGGAATATCCAGTATAACTGGGGCGGCGGCATCGGGGATATGGCTAATCCCACTTGGGACGACCCGACGCGATCTGTTGATTCCTACCATGGCACACTAGGCAAAACAGCAACTTTGGAAGCCTTTTTAACAGAAGCCAGAAATCGTGGGCTACAAGAATGGCCGCTTGAATACACAGCCTATCAGGTCAATGCTTACATTCGAGCTGGATTTAAAGATACGAAAGCGCCTACAGCAACAGTGACATACAGCACGGTTGAACCTGGGGCAGAGGAAGTGACAGCAACGATAACACCAAGCGAAGCTGTGACTATCACGAATAATGAGGGGTCAAGCAGTTACAGATTCCTTTATAACGACACCTTCACCTTTGAATTTGTGGATGCGTCAGGAAATCGCGGTATAGCAACTGCGACAGTGGCGAATATCACCTCCCAAAGTAAAGGTAAGCCTGGCAAGCCAGTTTTAAGCGATGACAATGGACATGATACAGGACTTCTAGATGGTCAATATCAAGTGAAAATGAATATGTATTACGGAAATAACGGCAGAATTTATAAGCTTTACGAGAATGACGTCTTAATTGATACCGTTATTCTGAAGGATGATTCACCGAATGCGCAATCCGTTACGACTTCCGTATATGGCAAGAAGAACGGCAGCTATCGTTACTACGCGGAGCTAACGAATGCATTCGGCACGACAAGAAGCGATACGCGAGAGATTAAAGTAACGAATGCTGACCCTGGGAAAGCGGTGCTTTCTTCTGACAATTGGGATGGGGATGGGAGCTACAAGGTTAGCATGAATATGTGGTGGGGGACGAACGGCTCGACCTATAACCTCTACGAGAATGGCGTGCTCGTTCATACACAGACGTTGACTCAGCAAACACCTGCCGCCCAATCATCCGTAGTTCAATTATCGAATCGAGGCGTTGGTACATATGCGTATCGCGCAGAGCTCGTTAATGAGGCAGGAGCATCATCAAGTGATGTATTCATTGTTAAAGTAACGAAGTAAGCACAGTTCTTTTGCTTGGGATATCAAGACAAAGAACCGCGCATTGCGCGGTTCTTTGGTTTAACGCAAGAAGGGAACAACACTTGAATAGGAGTGAAATGTAGAATGACTGACAAGCAGCCTAATATCCTCCTTATTATGGTAGACCAACAACGGTATGACTGCTTGGGATACAGTCGTGACTACCCTGTGCACACCCCTCATCTGGATAAATTGGCTGAACAGGGCATGTGGTTCACACACGCATTTACCCCTATTCCCTTATGCAGCCCTGCTCGCCAGTCGTTCCTGGCAGGAAGGCGAGCTGAATCGCTGGGCACATTATGGAATTATAATTTAGGACCACAGATCCCAGATCTGAGTCCCGATGTCTACGTTTGGCCACGCGATTTGCTTGAGAATGGGTATCGCAACGGATATATAGGCAAGTGGCATGTAAGTCAGAACCACGATCCGCGGGCATTTGGGTATGACACCTACATTGGGGAAGAGATGTATAATCAATTCCGAAAAGACAAGTATCCGGACCAGCCGCTGCTGCATACATTCCCGAGCTATGTCGATACTGTTCCAATTGAGGACTCGAGAACACATTGGCTTGCGGAGCAGACGATTCGAGTGATGAAGACCTATCAACAGCAGGCAGGGCCGTGGCATATTCGGTTTGATCTCACAGACCCTCATCCTCCCTATGTACCTAACCAAGCTTTTGCGGACCAATATGTACCTGCTGATATTCCTGTTTGGCGAAGCTTCTCTGAAACGTTTGAAGGGAAGCCTTATATACAGAGGCAGCAGCTTGTAACTTGGGAGCTGGAGCAGTACACATGGGAGGATTGGGCACCCATAGTGGCGCATTATTATGCTCATATCACCCAAACAGATGACGCGATCGGTAAACTCCTGGCAGCTCTTGAAGAAAGTGGGGAATTAGATAATACCCTTGTCATCTACACGACGGATCACGGCGATATGTGCGGTAGTCATAGGATGTTCGACAAGCATTGTGTGATGTACGACGATATCGTCCGAGTGCCGATGATTGTGCGTTGGCCAGGTGTTGTGCAAGCTGAGAGTTTCTGCGATGCGATGGTTTGCAATTTACTTGATCTCGTACCCACGCTGCTTGAAGCGGCAGGTGTGGCATTGCCGAACGTTAAGCTGCATGGTCGCTCGCTCCTTCCTCTTTTGCAGGGGATGACGCCAGAAGATTGGCCGGAGCAGGTTGTCTCGACATATAATGGCCAGCAGTTTGGACTCTATATTCAGCGGATGCTAAGGACGAAAGAATGGAAATATATTTGGAATCCAACTGACGTCGATGAGCTATATGATCTGCAGAATGACCCAGATGAGCTTCGTAACATGATTGACGATGCCAGTTTAACAACGATGTTAAGTGAATTTAGAGCGAGATTATACGAGCTGCTGCTAAGGGATGAGGATCGAACAGTCAAGAACATGTGGGTATACAATCAGCTCATCAAAGGTCGAAAGCTCCCACTTCCAAGAATTTCAGAATAAACGACAAGGGGACTTCAAGACATGATGAAGGTTCGGAAGCCCAACTTAACCCTGTATAGTAAGCTAGTTTTATCTATCATATTGATCGTTGCGCCGCTCTACCTTGTCAATTTGAAAATGAACGAATCAGGATCGGACACTGTACGTGAGGAAATCGCCAAATCGACATCGAACCGTGTTCATTTTTATCTGGAGCTGTTGGAGCTTGAATTTAGCAAAATTATGACGCTCAGCAAGGAATACTTGCAGGATGAAGATGTTTTGAAGCTTAGCGTCGCGTCGAAGGTCATGGAAGATTTCGAGCGGACGCGGACGCTATTAAGGGTACAGAAGCAGATGATGCTGTTACAAGCATCAAGCAGCTATGTCAGCGATGCGAGCATTTATTTCTCCGACATGGATCGGGCGATTTCTTCTGACCAATCCGTCATTCAGATCAATCGAGATAAATTTCAGGCGTTGTCGGTGCCATCCAAGCGACAATCGCCATTTACGCTATGGAATGACCGACTATTTATTAATTTTCCTTATCCGGAATACGCGATTCCTGTACAGCAGCCATCGTTTCTGCTAAGCATCGAGTTGAACCAGAAGAAGCTGATGAGCGTACTTTCACAGTTCACGGATGTGCCAGGCGGCGGTGCGATATGGGTGGATAATGATGGGAAATGGAGCATGTCCAGTAGTAAAAATGTCGAGTTGGATGAACAGATGGAACATTGGTTTGCGAATAAGCGTTTCGCTGAGGAACGACCGGGAATCGATACAGAGTCTCTACAAATTGGAGAAATCCGTTATTTCGTAGCGTATGAGAAATCGAAGACTTTGGGGTCTACACTCTTGATGTATTTACCAGAGACGAGCGTGCTTGGGCCTCTGCAGAAGTATCGCACATGGTTTTGGGTTCAATCCGCAGTATCGCTTGTCTCGATTGTCTTCTTCTCCTATATGATTTACCGCCTGATCCATCGACCGCTCAAGACGCTGGTTAAGGCATTTCGAACTGTAGAGCAGGGTAATCTCAATCAGGAAGTCAAATACCGGTTCAAGGATGAATTCTCCTATTTATTTATCCAGTTTAATGGCATGGTTAAACATTTGAGGATCCTCATCCATGAAGTGTATGAGCAGAAATACCGTGCGCAGCATGCCGAGTTCAGACAGCTTCAGGCGCAGATCAATCCACACTTCTTATATAACAGCTTCTTTACGCTCTCTAATATGGCACAGAATGAAGAGTATGATAACGTGGCTCTATTTACACGCTATTTGGGCGAATATTTTAAGTTTATTACACGCGATGGCTCGAGGGATGTAACGTTGGAGGCCGAGCTGCGTTTTGCACGTGCCTTTACGGATATCCAGGCATTCCGGTTCTCTCGCCGCATCCGGGTAGATTTCGATCCAACCCCGGATGCGTTCGAATTGATCTATGTGCCGAGACTTATCATTCAACCGTTGATCGAGAATGCCTATAATCATGGTTTGGACAACAAAGTGAAGGATGGTATCATCCGAATTTTGTGTGGTCAGCAAGAAGACTTCTTGTATATCCGTGTTGAGGATAATGGTGATGAGCTTTCTGACGAGATTCTCGCGGAGCTTAGGCGTCGAATGAAGGTTGAATCAGAATCGATTGAAACAACGGGACTTGTCAATGTTCATCGGCGAATTCGTATTCAGTTCGGAGAGGGAGCTGGTCTGGTGCTTTCTCGGAGCGAGCTAGGCGGTCTTCGCGTTGAGATCCGAATTCCGATGGAGGGGCGATAACGTATGTATCGATTGTTGATCGTAGATGACGAGCCGATTCTTGTCGACGGCATGTATCGGCTTCTAAGCGAGATCGAAGATTTCGAGCTTGAGCTGCTTCGCGCTTATACGGGCGCAGAGGCGTTGGAGTGGCTGAACCGGATGCGTGTCGATGTGGTTATGACCGATATTCGCATGCCGGGTATTAACGGACTGGAGCTGCATCGGCGGATTATAGAGCGATGGCCTGACTGCAGGGTCATCTTTCTAACCGGCTATAATGACTTCGAGTATGCACAGGAAGCTCTGCGAAATGGCAGCGTCGATTATATGCTCAAGACAGAGCCTCCGGAAGAAATTAGAGCATGCGTTCATCGTGTGGTCGCCACTTTGGCTGATTACCGTGCCAATCAGCAGTTCGTGATCAAGGCGCAAGAGCAATATCGGCGAGCAATCCCCGCCTTGCAACGGGAATATTTGCTCGGGCTATGCGAGGGTGCTTATTCAACCTACAACAGAGGGCAGGATGCATTAGACGAGCTGGTTATTGGCTTGCGTGCAAGTGAGCCTGTCATGCTCGTAACCGGCAGAGTTGATCGCTGGAAGGAAGATATGCTCCCATCCGATAAAGCACTGTTGATGTACGCAATTCATAATGTGGCGGAAGAGTTTCTCGCTTCCTGCAACCTATATGCGGTTGAGCTGGACCGCAGTCGCTTTGTATGGCTGATCCAGTCCAAGCTGGCTGCAGAGGCGGGAGAATTCCCTGGTGAAGAGGCGCAGAGCAGATACATTCAGTTCGTGCACGGCACCTTGGAGTTAATTCAATCGACATGTAAGCAGCTGCTCCAATTACCAATATCGCTGGCTGCCTCTTTAACTCTGCAGCCTTGGAGCAGCTTGCATCTCGGCTGCGAGCGACTGTGGATGCGACTAAACCGTGGGCTGGGTCTTGGCGAGGAAACGCTGGTCATTGATGACTCGAATTCGTTTGTTGGCAAATCGGATTCGTTCGAGCTGCAGAAACAGGAAATTCGGGTTCTGGTGAAACGCATGGCTGGAACTGAGCTATTGTTCGAACATGGAGAACCTGGGGAGTGGGTTCGGCTGATGCAGGATCTGATGCACTTGTTCGGACCTTTCTACGCGGACACGCAGTTTTTCATGGAAGTGTACTATGCTGTCGTTTCGCAGCTCTTATCACAGCTGAATAAATGGGGCGGCGAAGGCCAAACGGAGTTGGAGCTCAGCAAACTGACCAGCTTCGAACTTCATCCGGGGCGCCAAGATGCTTTCCGCCATTTGGTTACAACTGCTTTAAGCATGCTGGATGTTCAAAAATGCGAGAAGGATGTGCAGTCACATCAGGTTGTGGAGCATTTGAACCGTTACATCGAGGAGCATCTGGATCAAGATTTATCGCTGACAGCACTGTCGGAAGTTGTGTATCTCAATCCTTATTACTTATCCCGTCTGTACAAACAGATTGCCGGCTGTAGCTTGACTGATTATATTATTGGCGTGCGCCTGAGTAAAGCCAAGGTATTGATTGCGCATTCCAATCTGAAGATTCATGAGATTACAAAGCAAATCGGATTTGAGTCGCCGGCGTATTTTGCCCGCGTTTTCAAGAAAAGATTGGGGCACACTCCGCAGGAGTATCGAGATATGCTCAAGAATTGAGGCATTAGGCAATCTTATGCAAATAGTGCAAGTAATGTGCAATTATTCGTATATCAAGCAAAATATGGCCTCCTTATAATGGGGATGTAAACGCTTTATTTTCTTTCAAAAAAAGGGAGGCCACCTAATGAAACCAATGAAATCTGCTAGTTCGCTTATTGCACTTAGTGCCATGTTAGTTGTATCTGCTTGCAGTTCGTCACCTACACCTTCTTCCAGCGACGTGCCTAAATCTAGCTCGTCACCAGTACCGGTGTCTGGACCATTGGAGAAGTATACAACTCCAATCGAAGTGTCTACAGTCAGAGTTGTAGATGCGACTGTCAAATTCGCAAACGGCGATACCATTGAGAATAATGTGTGGGCCAAAGCCTTTCAGGATGATCTTGGAATTAAAGTGAAATATAACTGGATTGCCACCAATAATGATGACGCGACGCAGAAATTGAATGTCATGATCGCCTCAGGCGATCTTCCTGACTTCTTTGGGGTAACGCCGATTCAGCTGAAGCAGTTGGTTGACGCTGGCATGGTGGAGGATCTAACGGATCTTTATGCGAAGTATGCGACACCTCTGACCAAGAAGTTTTTGGATGGAGAAGGTCCTGAACAGCTGAATTCGGCTAAGTTCAACGGGAAGTTGATGGCGATTCCAAGTGGAGGCTCCTCCATCGACGGTGCTCCTCTCCTATGGGTTCGTACAGATTGGCTGAAGAAGCTGAATCTGACTGAACCGAAAACGATGCAGGATGTCTATAAAATTGCAGAAGCCTTCACGAAGCAGGATCCGGATGGAAACGGCAAGAACGATACATTTGGTCTAGGTATTAATAAAGGAATTGGTGCAAGCGGTATTATGGGGCTATCTGGCTACTTTAGTGGCTTCCAAGCCTTTATGGGGAATTGGGTGAAGGATGCCTCCGGGAATTTGGTTTATGGGTCGGTACAACCGGAGATGAAGCCGGCGCTGCTCAAGCTGCAGGAGATGTACAAAGCAGGCTTCCTCGATAAAGAATTCGGCGTGAAAGATGGGAACAAAACAGGCGAGGATGCGGTCGCAGGCAGGATCGGACTCTATTATGGCTCGATGTGGAATCCGATTAGTCCGCTGCAGAAGGGGAAAGATCTGGATCCTAAGATGGAATGGCAGGCGTATCCGATCGTTTCTGTAGATTCGAAGCAAGCTAGACCTCCTGTTGTGAATCCGACCTCCTCTTACTATGTCATAAAGAAGGGGGCCAAAAATCCAGAAGCCCTTCTGAAAATGATCAATTTGTATGCGGAGAAGGGCTGGGGCGAAAAGCAGGAATACAGCAAGTATGTTGCCTCCAGTGATGGGATCGAATTATTTAAATATGCGGCGTTCCGAATCGTGAACCCTAATAAAAATATGGAAAATCATTTAGCTGTTGTCTCCAGCCTCAAATCAGGAAGTACGACCAAATTTAATGCTGAGCAGCAGATCACCATCGACAAGATCAAGGCGTTTAAGAATGGCAATAACAAAGAGTGGAATCAAGACCGCGTATTTGGCGAGAGTGGTTCGTTTGCCGTTCTTAATCACTATCAGAAGCAAAGCTTGCCGCTTATGAATCAATTCTTTGGTGCGGCTACGAAGACGATGGGCGAGAAGAAAGCAACGCTCGACAAAATGGAAATAGAAACGTTTACGAAGATTATTATGGGTGACCCGATTGAAACTTTCGATAAGTTTGTTGAAGACTGGAAGAAGTTGGGTGGAACAGACATGACGAAAGAAGTTAATGATTGGGCAAAGCTGGTCAAATAAACATACAGCTCCCTTCATAAACTTGTGCAATTAATGCAAGAAAAGTGTAATTATTAGTATATAAAGCAAATAATGGCTTCCTTATAATGAAATTGTAACCAACGTTACAGGAAGCAGCATGTCTCTAGTTGCGAGTCCATATGGAGCGGTTGTTGCTGATAACGGGGAATACAAACATCATTTGTCTATCAAAAAGTGGAGGCTAACCAATGAAACCTACGAAATCTGCAATTACTTTTCTTGCTTTAAGTGCCATGCTTGCTACTTCGGCTTGCAGCTCTTCATCTACACCGTCTTCAAGTCCAGTGCCTGCCGCAAGCCCATCTTCACAAGCTTCTGGACCTCTGGACAAGTATCCAACTCCCATAGAAGTGACGACGGTCAGAACCGTAGACGCGAGCTTCAAATTTGCAGGCAGTGATACGATTGAGAGTAATGTGTGGGTACGAGCTTATTTAGATGAGCTGGGAATCAAGGTGAAAAATAACTGGATTGCTACCACGAATGATGATGCGACACAGAAATTGAATGTCATGATCGCTTCAGGAGATCTTCCTGACATTATTCCGGTAAATGCCATTCAGCTGAAGCAGCTCGTCGATGCTGGCATGGTGGCTGATCTTACGGATATTTATGCGAAGTATGTGACACCGCTCACTAAGAAGTTCATGGAAGGAGAAGGACCGGAGCAGCTCAATTCAGCCAAATTCAACGGGAAGCTGATGGCGATTCCGAGTACGGGTTCTTCGATAGACGGTGCTTCACTCCTCTGGGTCCGTACAGACTGGCTGAAGAAGCTGAATTTGCCAGAGCCGAAAACGATGCAGGATGTGTATAAAATAGCGGAAGCCTTTACGAAACAGGATCCGGATGGAAATGGAAAAAACGATACGTTCGGACTGGGTATCAATAAAGGGATCGGCGCAGGCGGCATTATGGGTCTGGCCGGCTACTTCAGCGGCTTCCAAGCTTTTATGGGTAATTGGGTGAAGGATGCATCCGGCAATCTAGTGTATGGTTCCGTTCAACCGGAGATGAAGCCAGCGCTGCTCAAACTGCAGGAGATGTACAAAGCTGGTTTCATGGATAAAGAGTTCGGCGTGAAGGACGGGAACAAAGCGGGCGAGGATGCAGTTGCAGGTAAGATCGGACTGTATTACGGTTCCATGTGGAATCCGATTAGTCCGCTGCAGAAGGGAAAAGATCTGGATCCTAAGATGGACTGGCAAGCGTTTCCGATCGTTTCTGTGGATTCGAAGCCAGCTAGACCTCCGGTAGGGAATCCGGTTTCCTCTTACTATGCGGTGAAGAAGGGCGCCAAAAATCCGGAAGCCCTCATGAAGATGATCAATTTGTATACCGAGAAGGGCTGGGGCGAAAAACAAGACTATCTTAACTTTATTGCCTCCAAGGATGGGCTCGAATTATTCAAGTATGCTGCGTTCAGAGCCGCGAACCCTAATAAAAATATGGATTATCACCTCGCGCTTGCAGCTTATCTGAAGTCAGGAGATACATCCAAATTAACTGTAGAGCAGCAGACAGCCGTTGATAAGATCAATGCATTTAAGAAAGGCGATAACAAAGAATGGAATCATGCTCGGGTATTTGGTGAGAATAGTTCGTTCTCAGTTCTTAATCAATACCAGAAGCAAGGATTGCCGCTGATGAATCAATTCTTTGGCGCAGCAACGAAAACGATGGGGGAGAAGAAAGCCACCCTCGATAAAATGGAGATTGAGTCGTTTACGAAGATTATTATGGGCGATCCGATCGAAACTTTCGATAAGTTTGTTGACGACTGGAAGAAGCTTGGCGGGACAGAGATGACCAAAGAAGTCAATGACTGGGCAAAAGGCGCCAAATAACTATGCACGGCAACAGGAAGAGCTGCGGCCAAAGGCGTATGTCCTTCTGCAGCTCTATCTGTATTCCAATGGGAAGGTGATGTCATGATTCTTAAGAAATGGCGGAGCGAGCTGCCTCTTCATCTTATGCTTCTCCCTGCACTAGTCATCCTGATCGTCTTTAGTTACTGGCCAATGGTCGGAATTGTCATCGCCTTCCAGAAATTTATGCCGGCGAGAGGCATGTTTGGCTCGGAATGGGTGGGATTCAAAAATTTCCTCTACGTGTACAATTTACCGGATACGTTAAGTATCGTATACAATACCATCTTTATTGCTGTCATGAAGATTATTGCTGGGCTTATCGCTCCGATTACCGTTGCGTTATTGCTGAATGAGATGGCTGGAGAGAAAATCAAACGCAGCGTTCAAACACTCATCTATTTGCCTCACTTCTTATCTTGGGTCATTCTAGGCGGTGTTCTGATTGATGTGCTTTCCTTGAAAGGTATTGTCAATCAAATCGGCGGCGTGTTCGGATTCGAACCGACTTACTTTCTAGGTAATAACAACTGGTTTCCTTATGTATTAGTCACAACGGACACATGGAAAGACTTCGGCTTTGGGACAATTGTGTATTTGGCAGCTTTGACGGGAATTAATCCGGCCCTCTACGAGGCGGCAGTTATGGACGGGGCGAATCGTTGGAAGCAGACGCTTCATATTACGTTGCCAGGCATGATGCCGGTAGTTGTGCTGATGACGCTCCTTAGCCTGGGGAACGTGCTGAATGCTGGATTCGATCAAGTATTTAATCTGTATAGCCCACAAGTATATGAGAGCGGGGATATTATCGACACGTTCGTGTACCGGATCGGATTAATCGATGCGCAGTACAGTGTTGCAACTGCAGTTGGCTTGTTCAAATCGGTTGTATCGTTGTTGCTTATCTCCATATCCTATCTGTTGGCTAACCGGTTCGCCGGTTACCGGATCTTTTAAGAAAAGGGAGTGGCACAATGGTTCAAAATCCAGGGATTGGCCGAAAACTGTTCGTTGCGTTCAACTATGTAAGTCTCATTGGGCTGTCGATTCTGTGCATTTTGCCGTTAATCCATGTCCTGGCTGTTTCGTTCAGCTCAAGTGCCGCAGCTACAGGCGGCTTGGTTAAGCTTTGGCCCGTGCAGTTTACAACGAGCGCATATAAGTATGCCATGCACAAACCGGAATTTCTTACTGCTCTAGGCGTTTCGCTCAAACGTGTGTTGCTGGGTACTTCCATCAGTATGTTTCTTACTGTGCTTACCGCCTATCCGTTATCCAAAGAAAAACACAAATTTAGCTGGAGAACTGGCTATGCGTGGGTCATGGTATTGACGATGCTATTTCATGGCGGTTTGATTCCATGGTATATGACGATCAAATCGCTTGGATTAATAGACTCCATTTGGGCATTGGTACTGCCAGGAGCCGTTCCAGTGTTTAACGTCATTTTATTGTTGAATTTCTATCGCGGCTTGCCCAAGGAACTGGAAGAATCCGCCTTCATGGACGGCGCGGGCCACTGGACGACTCTATGGCGCATCTATGTACCGCTCTCCATGCCGGCGCTTGCCACGATTTTCTTGTTCACGATTGTTGCCCAATGGAACAGCTGGTTTGACGGACTCATTCTAATGAATTCGCCGTCGAATTATCCGCTGCAGAGCTACTTGCGTACGATTATCGTGAGCAATGATCTGAACATGATGACTTCAACAGATCTGACCTTGCTGCAAGAGCTATCCGAACGCACGGTAAAAACGTCTCAAATCTTCTTGGGTGTGCTGCCGATCCTGATGGTATATCCGTTCCTGCAGCGGTTTTTCGTCAAAGGGATTGTCATGGGCAGTGTGAAAGGATAATAGATATAACTACTATATAAGCTTTAGGAGGCTGATTTTAATGAAAAACATATCAATTGCTTCATATTCGTTTAATGGACTTAGAAAGGAAGGCAAGATCGACTTATTCGGGTATCTGGAGTCGTGCAAATACCGATATGGTCTGGAAACGGCCGACATTTGGAACGGCATGCTGGCCAGTACAGAAGAGGATTACCTGCGCAAGGTCAAGGAGGCGCTTGAAGAGAAAGAGCTTAAGCTCGTTAACTTGTGCGTCGACTGGGCGGATCTGTGGCACGACGATCGTGAACAGCGGGAGGAGCTGCGACGTAATGCGTTAGCCCATCTGCGAGCGGCAGAGTATCTGGGAGCCCGTACGATGCGCTTGGACTTTGGGGTACGTGATCAGACGGATCTAACAGAAGAGCAGTTTGATTGTATTGTTTCTGGATATAAGGAATACAGCGAATTTGCTTACAATGCTGGGTTCAAGGTAGGTCCCGAAAATCACTACGGCGCTCAGCTGTATCCAGATGTCATGCAGCGGGTCTCCGAAGCGGTTGACCATCCGGCTTACGGTATCTTGCTTCACTTTAACCGCTGGCGCAGCGATATCGAGAATGGTGACCGAAGAGTTGCCAAGTACATTATGCATACCCATTTAGATGCTAACAATATGACGAATCGACTTGAGGAGTGCCTCGGTATTTTGCGTGATGCTGAATACAAGGGCTGTTTAGGCTTAGAGTACAATGCACCGGGGGATCAATATGCTGAAGTGGAATGGCTGCTTTCATCCGTAAAGCGTGCGCTTAAAACGAAGCAACTATAAATGAAAAGGAGTACAACTACCATGGGGAAAAAGAGAATCGGCATGATCGGCGTTGGACAAATCGCCAAAGGACACTTGAAGAGATATGCAGAAATCGCAGATGCGGAAATCGTCGCAGCCTGTGATATTAATGAGGCGGAGCTGGATCGCGTTTGTGCGGCAAATCAAATCCCGCATAAGTATACCGATTTCCGTAAAATGCTGGAACGCGATGATCTAGATGCTGTCGATGTATGCCTCCATAATAACTACCACGCGGCCGTAACAATAGCCGCACTGGAAGCTGGTAAGCACGTCTACTGCGAGAAGCCGATTGCTGGCTCCTACATAGACGGCGTCAAGATGCTTCAGGCTGCGGAGGACACCGGCCGCATGCTGCATGTGCAGCTCGGACAGCTGTACACAAAGGAGACGAAGGCAGCCAAGCTGCTCATCGAAGACGGCAAGCTGGGGCGATTGTACCATGCGCGATCGACAGGGTATCGTCGTCGCGGTCGTCCTTACGTCGACGGTTACGGTACGCCGACGTTCGTACGTAAGCAGGAATCCGCCGGTGGGGCATTGTTCGATATGGGGATCTACCATATTTCACAAATGCTGTATCTGCTTGATCAGCAAAAGGTGGAGCGAGTTAGCGGGAAAATTTATCAGGAAACGGACATGGATCCGAAACGGCGCGAGGAGAGCGGCTACAATGTGGAAGAGCTCGGGCTTGGTTTCGTGAAATTCGCTGGTGGCGCATCGCTGGATATTATCGAGGCTTGGGCGATTCATATGAACGAATTCGAGGGCAGCAGCATTGTTGGTTCTCAGGGCGGAATTCGGTTGGCTCCGTTCAGCTATCATACGACCATCAGCGATATGGAAATCGATTCTACTGTGAAGCTGGACGCGATGGATTTCCGCCGACATAAGCTGTTCGAGAATGAGGATGCTTACGATTCCTCTCAAAATCACTGGATTGCAGCGTTACAAGGGCGCGTGCCGCTGCTTCCGACGGCGCAGCTCGCGTTGCAGACGATGCTGATCAGTGAAGGGATTTACATGTCCGACCGACTAGGCAGAGAAGTTACAGCGGACGAAATCATGGCTGAATCCACATCTACAATGATTCATATTTAATGGCCTCCAAACTTGAAAAGCAAACAGCACCGGTGCCCGCGTCTATGTCGGTGTCGATGAACACCAATCTTACTAAGTATTCCATGCACCTCTTTATATTGCTGTACTATATGGCGGTTTCTTCTTACCAGCCATTTTTGAGCTATTGGTTCTCCCAACAGGGGCTGAGTAACAGTCAAATCGGTCTTCTGTATTCACTAGGACCGTTGATTGGACTTGCGGCTCAGCCTGTATGGGGGCTGCTAAGCGACCGTTACGATATCGGCATGCGACTAGTCTTGACGAGTCTTTTACTGACTCCCCTAGTTGCATTCTGTTACCTGCTGGCTGGAGATAGGTTTTACTTGTATATCATGGTGTCCGCCGTATACACCTTTTTGTTCTCCGTCGTAAGACCGAATATGGAGCAGCTGACGGTAGGCCATGCCAAAGCGCACGGTCAAAGCTACGGAAACATCCGGGTGTTGGGATCAATCAGCTTTGCGATTGCGGTGACGCCATTAGGCATTTTGTACAACAAGTTTGGCATCAATACGATGTTTGTCGTCCATATGCTCACGATGGCGCTTTCGTTCGCTGCGCTGCTGCTCGTCAAGCCGGTAAGCTCCGGCACACCGAAGTCGAAAGCGATGGCATCCGGATTTCGGCAGTTGATGGGTAATCGCAATTTTATTTTATTTCTCGTTTGTGCGTTTCTACTCGGCATCGCCAGCAACTTTTACAGTGTATTTTTCCCTATGCTTGTCAGCAATCTGGGGGGCGAAGTGGCACAGAACATCGGCCTGCTTAATACGGTTTCGGCAATCAGTGAATTGCCCTTCTTGATTTTATCGGGGTACTTGCTTAAACGATTTGGTTTTTTCAACATTCTTGCCTTGTGCGCACTCGCAGCTGCGCTGCGCTGGTTCGTGATGTCAATGGAGCCGACATTCGGTTTGCTGCTTATAAATCAAGTACTGCACGGCATAACGTTTGGACTGTACACAGCGGCTGGCATCACTTTCATTTATGAGATGACGCCAGATGGACTTAAAACGACGGGACAAACGATGTTTGCCATTATTTCAGTCAATTTGGCGAGCCTAATATCCAGCAATGGCGGTGGCTGGATTGTGGATCGGTTTAATTTCCATACACTATACACATTAGGTTCGTTATTAGCCCTCCTTGCGGCCCTAATTTTCGGGTACATGGCTATTATGCATCGACGGGAGCGGCGCAATTTGCTGAATCCACACTAATGAGGAGGTAGACAACACCATGGCTTATTTGGAAGAAAGTAAACGTTGGCAGGGCATGTGGATCTGGGCTGATGGCATGGAACGAAACCGTTCAAAGAGACAGCACGAACTCGTCTACTTTCGGCGGGAATTCGAGGTTGAGGATTCAGCAGATGCTAGACTTGTGGTACATGTCTCTGCGGATAGCCGGTATCGTCTTTATTTGAATGGAGAGTCGGTCTCCGTCGGTCCATGTAAAGGGGATAATTGGAATCATTATTATGAAACCGTGGATCTTACCAATTTGCTAAAATCGGGAAAGAATGTGCTAGCGGCGAAGGTGCTGCATTATTTGTATGCTTCCCCGTGGCTTAGCGAGGGCAAAGCCGGTCCAATGTCTGTAACCCGAGCTGAGTTAGGAGGCTTCTGGTTAGATGGGGCCTTGGTAAAGAAGGATGGAACGATCATGGATTCCCTGCATTCCGATGACCAATGGAAATGTAGGGAAGACCAAGGCTTCCATCTTCAACCTACCAAGGTAACTTCCTGGCTAGGGGGGTTGGAGCAAGTGGAAGGCCAGTCTGTTCCACACGGCTGGCAGCAGATTGCTTACGATGACCGCGAATGGCAATCAGCTGTAGCCTTCATGGCTACACGAGACAATTGGGGTCTGTTCTTACCGTGGAATTTGAAAGCGAGGCCGATTCCGCCGCTATACGAGAGGGAAACCAGTTGGTCAAAGGTTGTACGAGCTGAAGGGCTAGAAGTAGGGGAAGTGCAACGGCTGATTGAAGGTTCGGAAGTCTTAACCGTGCCGGCTGGAAGCAAGGTATGGGCGGAATTCGATGTAGGTATGCTGGCAACCGGCTATCTTCAGCTTTCCATGACTGGAGGACCCGGAAGCCTCATTCGTCTGCTTTGTGCGGAATGCTATGAACCGATATCTTCGAACACAGGAAATCGGGGAAAAGGAGTACGCGACCAAGCTGAAGGCGGCTGTCTGCTCGGGGAATACGATCAATATTCCATAGCTGGTGTCGGAACGGAGCAAAGTCCTGAAGTCTATGAGCCGTTTACATTCCGCACGGCCCGTTTCGTCCGTCTGGAAGTGAATGCAGGAGAATCGCCAATATGTGTGACCAAATTTCAGTTCAGGGATACGGGGTACCCGCTTGAGATCGAAGGAGCTTTTTCCTGCTCTGATCCGGAGCTGAATCAAATATGGGATATAAGTATCAATACACTTCAAAGGTGCATACACGAGACCTATGAGGATTGTCCTTATTACGAGCAGTTGCAGTATATCATGGACACCAGGTTGCAGATGATGTTTACCTATCAACTCTCAACGGACGATCGACTGGCAAGGCGCGCGATATTCGACTTCCATAGCTCAAGATTGCCTTCGGGGATGCTGCAATGTCGGTATCCATCAACAGAGCCACGCGTGATTCCGTCCTTCTCGCTCTATTGGATACATATGCTGTATGAGCACTATATGCAATTTGGAGATGTGGAGCTAATTAGATCTTATCGTGCAACGATGTCTGACCTGCTGCAGTGGTTCGACAATTTGCTGACACCTGAGGGACTCGTCGGGGCAACGCCAGACAAGTACTGGGCTTACATCGATAATGTGCATGATTGGACCTCCGGCTCCCCGGCAGGTAGAGAAAACCCGCCTCTAACGATCCTAAGTCTCATGTACGCTGCAGCGCTGGAAAGAGCGGCAAAGCTATTTGAGTGGACGGGTTGGCGAGATGCGTCACGGGAATGCCTTGAAAAGCAAGAGCGAGTTAATGAGGCGGTTCGCACGGTTTGCTGGTCGCAAGATCGTAAGATCTTTGTCGATATACCGCATATGGATAGGACCAGCCAGCATGTACAGATTTGGGCAGTCTTATCGGGTGCGGTCAAAGGCGGAGAAGCACGGGAACTGCTGCTTCGCATGCTGGATGACAAAACGCTAGACAAGGTATCCACGCCAATGTCATTTCAATTATTTAGAGCTTTAGAAATGACCGGATTGTATCAGCATGCCCACCAGCAATGGGATCGTTGGAGAGTCTTCATTGGACAGCATTTGACGACATTTCCAGAAGTCGATCACAAATCTCCGCGAAGCGATTGCCATGCTTGGAGCGCATTGCCACTGTCTGAATTCCCAATGATGGTGTTGGGCGTCCAGCCACTGGAGCCAGGCTTCACCAAAATCCGAGTCGCGCCTCAAATTAAGGGTTTGACTTGGGCGAAGGGGACGCTTCCGACTGTGAAAGGTCCTGTACATGTGGAATGGTCCATCGAAGACGGCAACCATTTCCGAATCACCCTGTCAGCACCCCTGGGTATACCTGTCGAGCTCAGACTTCCTGACGGAACTGAAGTAGCAGTTGCGGATTGTCACTCCTATGAAATTTGGTGCAAGATTGATGAATAAGCAGAAACAGGTTTATTTGATTATACGTGGGGATGATTGTGGTCTTAATCGATCTACGAACGAAGCGCTCCTTGAGGTATGTCAAAAAGGAATTGTGAAAAACGTTTCACTCATGGCTAATGGACCTGCTATAGGAGAAGCAGCCAATCTGTTTGAAGGACATAGCGAAATCTGCTTCGGTCTGCATTTGACTTTCAATTCGGAGTGGGATCGATTGAAATGGGGCGCGATCCAGTCCAAAGAGAAGGTGACCTCGCTTATCGACAGCAACGGTTATTTTTACCCAACGACAGCCTTACTGAAAGAAAATCATCCAAGCGTAGATGAAGCCATATCGGAAGTGCAGGCGCAGTATGACAGACTTCGAGAGCTAGGTTTTCACATTTCGTATGTTGATGAGCATATGCAATTCGGACTTGTCATTGAAGGCTTCATTGAAGCGTTGGATGCCTGGTGCCGCAAAAATGAATTGATTTATTTTCGCTGGATGGACCGTCGCTTGCCCAAGCATTGGAAAGGAACCGATAGAATAGACAACCTGATAGAGTCTCTGAGGGTAGTCGAATCCGGTTGCTACACATGGGTTGGTCATCCTGCCTTCACCTATGAAGATATGCGGCTGCTCGGCAACCAACAATCTTCTTGGGAGAAAGTTGCCTTTGATCGTAAATGGGAGCGGGAGATGTTTCTGAATCAACGTATTATGGACTACTGTACTGAGCATGGCATTCAGCCTATCCGATATGACGAGCTGGATAAATTTCTCTAACCTTTGATTACACCGAACTATCATGGTATTTGAACCGCTGATCCGACATGAAATGATCTCATGTTGGCATTAGCGGTTTTTCTGTTGTTTGTTGTTATTGATTCGGGATGAGCGAATGAGGAATAGGTAAAATTATTATCAGAAAAGACAAAATTAGTACTTTCAGAAATCGCATGAATATTTATACAATGTAAATGAAAGCGCTAACATTATATAGGGGGTGTGACTCGGTACTGTGGCGTTTATTTCAAATCACGAGGAGGATGAATTGGCATGTCGAGAAAAATGAAAGCACTATTATCTGTCTGTGTGTTCGTCGGTGGTCTGGCTGGCTCTGTAGGTGTGGGAGGTTTAACTGCCCACGCAGCAGGCGCTGAGGTGACTGTCTCCAACGAAGTTGCAGGAAAAACGCCATTGCATATCGGCTATAATCAAGGCCATTATTTCCCGGGAAGTAATACGTCCGCTTGGGTGGATTATTCGGGTGTGAATTCCTTTCGGGTCTGGGCACCGATGAATGAGTATGAGCCCGTTGATGACATTGCTCCTTATGGCGATGGTGTAACGGATCTCACTTCTTTCGAGTCTCGCAAAGCTGCTTTACGTGCCAATCCATTGAGCGCAACCTACATAAATTGGACCTATTTTTACGATCGCTTCGCAAACTATATCCAAGCAGGACGGAATAAAACAAACTTGAATTATGCGCTTGATGAACTGAAGCAGCGTAATATTGCCACGATGGTTGTGCTTCATCCGAATATGTGGACCGGTTCAGGGAATTGGCAGGATCGCTGGGAGCTCTGGCAATATGACTATGCTATGGCCTATTATCTCGCCAAAACATACGACATACAAATGTACGAAATGTTCAACGAGCCTGATCATGGTGACAATATCACGGTAAGTCAAGATACGTATATTACGATGCTCCAATTCGGTTCGGATGCCATTCGATCTGCCTTGGCTGACGTAAATGCAAGCTACGGAAAAAGTTTAACGCCACAGATCAGCGCTCCTGTACTTACTCATGCCCAAAGCTCGACAGGCGACTATCACATGGTAGCCGATCCAGATTCGGATACCCGTGATGACACCTATGGGTGGGGTCAGAAGGCGATGATGAATATCCGCAAAGATTACAAAGGAAACACGGTCAACTACGATATCTTCAATATCTTTGGGACGCATAAGTACGGAAATGTGGGCAATGACTTTTACAATGAGATCAATATGATAAATACGAAAATGCAGCAGTTCTCGCCGACAGGCATTGCGCTTCCAATCTACTATACAGAGTTTAATCGTTACAATACGAGTACGTTTACTGCGAATCCTAGTTATAATTTGGAAAACGCGCAAACAGCTGCTGATCTAGGACTCATTTATGGTAAATCGATCTTGGCGGGTGCCAAGGGGTTACTTGCATTTAAATTTAGTAACACGTATTCGGATACGTATGGGTATCAGGGGACAGGGTTCAATTATGTGTCCAATACAGCTCCCTATAATATCGGAGGTGTGAAGAAATCGGCAGAAGTCGTCCGCTTAGCTGCCAAAGGGTTCAAAGATGCGCGTGACCGGTATAAAACGATTTCGAATTCTGCCTACAGTGATTATGCAGCATATACGTCATATGATCCCATCTCAGGGAATTATTACATGCTAGCTATCAACCCAAATGCAACGAACAATTACGATGTGACATTTAATTTGAATGGCTTGGGTATCTATACAGACACAGTCATGTCAGTAGAAGAGGTAAGTCAGAATCATACAGGCGAAGTTACCCAATTGGTTAATATGCCAGTTTCTAGAATGTTCACTTTAACGCAACCGAAGCAAAGTGTTTGGTTGATTACGATTCCGAAAGGGCCTGTGCTGACAGAGAACAAACTGACAGCTTTTGAAGATGCGCAGGTGCAAGGAGGAACGGCTGCTAACACTAATTTTGGCAGCGATACCGTCATGCGAGTCAAGAGAGATTCGAATGCAGCGACGAACAATCGCGTTAGTTATGTCAAATTTAATACAACAGGAATTAACCTTTCCGGCGTTAAGCGTGCGATTCTCAGGGTATCTGGGAAAAATGCCATTGATTCCGCAGATCTAAGTTTTCACGTATATGGCTTATCGAATGACAGCTGGAGCGAATCCTCAATTACATGGAACAATGCACCTAATTTAGATCCAGGCTCTTCTCAAATTACGGGTGTTGGTTCGAGTGCATTTCCAGTGGGGCATCTAACTGTAGATAATATTGATCAAATTGCTCGAATGGATGTCACGGATTTCATCAAGAAGCAACCAGACAGCGCTGTAAGCTTCGCTCTGATTAGAGAGAGTCGATTCAGCGGAGATGATGCAGATGATGCCAGACATGCATTATTGAATACAAGCGAAGCAAGCTCAGGCAGACCTTATTTGGAGTTGTGGTACTAGTTAGCATTTCTGACGAAGATTAACAAAAAAGAGCTCCTACTAAGCAGAAGCATCTGCTTAGTAGGAGCTTATTAACTATTCAATAATCCATTTGATTCTAGACGCTTGCGATACTGACTCGGCGTTATGCCTTCCCGCTTTTTGAAAATACGATTGAAATAGGACGGCTGATAGCCAACCTGACAAGCGACATCATTAATTTTCATATCGGTATCTGTTAACAGCTGCCGGGATTTATCCAAACGCAAATCGGTTAAATAATCAATGAAATTAACGCCAGTCTGCTGCTTAAATGCTTTGCTTAACGTGTAAGGGTTAACGCCGATCGCATCAGAGCACCATTCCAGTGATAAGCTGTCATTGGCATATTGTTCCTGAAGCAAGTTCAAAACCCGGTCAACGGAGAATTCTATTTTCTTCTCTTGGGTGCTGCGAATCTCAGCAACTTCTTCCCAGTAAGGGAGGATGATGGTGGTGACGATCCATTTCTGCATCACTTTGGTTTCTCGAAGCTGATCCCATTGCTCATAAAGACCATTGATCTCATGGGAACCGTACCCCCACTTTTGAAGCGCATGAAACAAAATGCCAAGAAACTGCATCATACCTTGACGAACATAGATTTCCTTACCCTCATCCTCCAAATGTTGAACAAAGCTTGTCATTAATCTTTCTGTTTCACTTGCATCACCGATTCGAATGACATGCAATAATTCTTTTTCGATATCAAATGGGTAAGTGAAGCCTGGTCTCGTAGGAGGAAGAATATCTTCCATGTCGATGATTTGATTCATATCGTTCAGATCCCTGTACCCCAGCGCATATTGAGCGTCTTCGAATGCTTCGGGGATCTCCTGAGCGGATAATGTTGATTTTCCAATCACTTGTGTGACATTCAACTTAAGTAATTGCGTCATCTTTATTTTGATTTCTTCGGCTAAACGATAGAGTTCGCCCCGAAGCTGTACGGACTCCCATTCCTCTGGTACGAGCACGAGCAAGCCGACAGTCATGTTTTGAAAGTTGATAACACAGCCTTCCAAGCCTGCTCTATGTTCAAACAGCTCGATGATAATGTTGGACGCGGAGAACGAAACAAGATGCTCGTCCCCTTCTCGGAAGCGGTTGTTCTCGGTCAAGCCTAGCAAACGAATAAGAAGAACGTTGTAACGTTTGTCTTCTGGATGCCAGCCTAATCCAATCATGCGGTCCTGAAGCTGTTTCTCGGATAATGCATATAAATGACCCTGCAGTAATTGGAGCAGAAAGCCTTCTCGTAAATACGGAAGCTGCTCGTCAATGCGCTTTTTCAGGGATTGCGATTCAGCTGTCAAATGTCGCCAACGGTTCTCAATCACAACGACTTCGTCGTGATGGTCAGGTGTCGGACCGAGCACGCCTCCGAATACTCTTACAAGCCTTAGGATTGGTTCATATAGCTGCCGAGAAGCAAGCAAGGATAGAATGGCTGCCAGTATTAAAGCAATGAGACTGACACCTAAAATGAGTCGGTAAAGGTAGGTTACTGGCTTCGTTAACTGCGAAAGTGAAGTGGCTGTCACGTAGATCCATGGTGAATTGGTTCTGCTAAACTTCTCATACGATAAGGAGTAGCTTTCACCATTTGTACGAAATGTAAAAGCATCCATATTTTTTTGATCTTGTAGAGCTTTGAGCAACAAGGTCTTTTGTTTGGGATTGGAATCAGCCCATTTACCATTGTTGAGGGATAAGACCCAATCTCCTGCTTGATGATAGAGAAAGGAATCGACTTGATTCTCACTACTGACACCTTTCATGAGTTCGGCGAGCTTATTTTGATCTAAATAGATGATTAGTGAACCATCCGGTTTTCCAGAAGTGCGTGGCAGCTTCTGTATGAGAGCGACACCTAACCCATGTCCAGAGAGTGGAGGTAACTTATCCGTCCAAAACAAGCTTTGTCCTGCTTGCATGACAGCAGCAAATACAGTTTGGTTCTGTGTGCCTTCCATTGAAGTAATACCATCTTCACTGGAGATCAGCATGCTGTTATCCGATAGATAGAGATAAGCCTTCTCGATGATCGGGGTAGAGCTCTTGATCGTAGAAAGAGCCTTGTACAGCTCCCAGACGTCTTCATATCCATGATTAATATTAGATTGATTAAGGTTGATGTCAAAGGCGGGATTGAAGGCCCATTTAACTGTAAGGGTTTCCATTTGTGCAAAATAGGTGTCTAATATTTTGGTTGCTTGGGTGACCTGCATTTGGTTGGTATGATTAACTTCCTTCTCAATGCGAGAAACACCAAAATAATAAATGCCAATACCGATGAGCAGCGTGGGCAAGCAGGTAATCAATAGAACAAGAAGCAAGCTTCTTCGATATAAAGAACTGTGAAATCGAACACTTTTTTTCGTGCCGTGGTTTTGCATATGTTCTCCTTATTTGGGAAATAAGTTTGCAAAAAAATCTTAACTTAGGTGATAGTTTAAGTATCTAGCACAGGGAAGAGGGAGTCAATATTTAAATGCTCCCAGCAAAAAAGTGTTAATGCAAAAAAGTACTATAGACCAGACAGTTTGATCGAATTGGTCTATAAAATGCATGCAAAAAAATCGGGTTGTTGGAAATTTCGTATGCCATTACGCTGAGTTCAGCTAGAAAAATTTATAGAAAAGGAGGCAAGCAACAGTGAGTCAATCTACTGATCAAAGGCTTTCTACTTGGTTTTCTACTACACGACAGGAACCCAAGCGTAGGAAGAAGTCATTGTTCTGGCAGCATTTGCGGCGCGATAAATATTTGTATCTACTCGTATTACCTGGTCTTCTTTATTTCATCGTGTTTAAATATGTACCCATGTATGGGATCATCGTTGCCTTTCAGGATTACACACCGTACATGGGTGTACTGAAAAGTAAATGGGTGGGCTTCGAACACTTCGAGCGCTTCTTCTCGACAGCTGATTTTTGGATATTATTTCGGAATACCATGGCCATTTCGTTTTTGAAGCTGTTTTTCTTTTTCCCATTACCCATTATGCTTTCCCTTTTATTAAATGAACTTCGTCATGCGCCTTACAAGAAGATCATACAATCCGTTGTATATTTACCGCACTTCCTATCCTGGGTTATTATTTCAGGCATTACATTTCTTATGCTTTCCCAGTCGGAAGGAATTGTAAATAAAGTGCTGGATGCTTTGGGATTTGCCAAATTTGACTTTCTCACGAATCCAGACATCTTCTGGGGATTAATTGTTGGACAAACCATTTGGAAGGAATGCGGCTGGGGCACAATTATCTTCCTGGCTGCGATTGCAGGTGTTGATCCTCAATTATATGAAGCTGCCAAAATGGATGGAGCCAATCGGGTGCGTCAAATGTGGCATGTTACCCTGCCAGCCATTAAAAATGTGATTGTGATCCTGTTAATTATCCGATTAGGTGATATTATGGATGTCGGCTTCGAGCATATCTACCTGATGATGAATGGAGCGGTTAACACAGTAGCGGATGTATTTGACACGTATGTGTATCGAGCGGGTGTCCAGCATGGACAGTTTAGCTATAGTACAGCCATCGGACTTTTTAAATCAATTGTAGGGCTAATCCTTGTAATTCTTGCTAATAAAATAGCTAAAAAGGCTGGCGAAGAGGGCGTTTACTGAGTCTACCAGAAAGGAGGATACCTGTATGAAACGAAGTTTGGGTGATAAAATATTTGATAACGTAAACATTGTTATTCTTGGACTCATTGGACTCGTTTGCCTGTTTCCCATCTACTACGTATTCGTCCTGTCCTTTACAGAACCAACCGAATATTATAGAGGCGGTCTAATTCTATTCCCAACAGAGTGGAGCTTTAAATCTTACCAATACTTGCTTTCTACGAAAGCGTTTCCGCGAGCGCTAAGTGTCAGTGGCTTTCTAGCCATTGTGGGTACCATCATGTCGCTCATTATCACATCTGCAATGGCCTATGGACTGTCACGGAAAAGGTTAATGGGACGTAGATGGATCATGCTTATGATTCTTATTACGATGATTTTTAGCCCAGGATTAATTCCGCAATATTTATTAGTTCGGGAGCTTGGACTCATTAACAGTATTTGGTCTCTTATCATTCCAAGTTTGACAAGTGGCTGGTATGTGCTATTAATGAAGGGCTTCTTTGACAGCATTCCCGTGTCTCTTGAAGAGGCTGCAATCATTGATGGAAGTACAGACATCGGTGTCTGGTGGCGCATCATACTTCCGCTTTCTTTACCTGCATTGGCAGCATTCGGTTTGTTCTATGCGGTTCATTATTGGAACACCTATTTCAATGCCGTCATGTACATCAGCGATTTTAAAAAGCTGCCCTTGCAAGTACTCTTACGTAATATGCTGCTTGATCCGTCGACAGCCGGTGGCGGTGAAATGGGACAAGCAGCGATGCAGGAGGTTAGACTTCCGGCGGAGACACTGAAGATGGCTGCAGTCGTCATAGCGACATTGCCGATTATGCTCGTTTACCCTTTCTTGCAGAAGCATTTCGCCAAAGGTGCTATGGTGGGTTCAGTAAAGGAATGAAATTGCAGTAAACCAAATTAGATATAGAGGTGGTTATTAAATGAAAGTGAAAATGAAAAAAACTATGCTAGCCATGTTGGCCCCTACTCTCGTATTATCGACGTTACTTACAGCATGTGGGGACTCAGCTAAAGAAGGTTCAACTACTGCTAAAGCAGAGGACTTGACGCCGACAGATATTAGCATCTTCACGACGTTCTTTGGCTCTGAGCCTCCCGGCGAGGATAATGTCATTAAGAAAGAAATAGAGAAGCGCAGCAATACGAAGTTGAATATTTCTTGGATCAGCACAGAAGCCGAGCAAAAGGCCAACGTGATGCTCGCATCCGGGGACATTCCGGACTTGATGTTTATTAGTAATATTAATTCAGCACAGTTTACGTCAATGGTTAATCAAGGTGCCTTTTGGGATGTAACACCATTCTTGAAAGATTATCCGAATTTAATGAAATTCCCTGAAGATACATGGATCTACACGCGAATTAATGGCAAAAATTTCGGTATTCCTCGTGTACGGCCAACGGAAGGCGGCAGCTTCCCCTATGTTCGTAAAGATTGGCTGGATAAGCTTGGTTTGAAAACACCAACCAACATGGATGAGGTTTATACGGTGCTTAAAGCATTTGTAGAAAAGGATCCGGATGGCAATGGGAAGGCAGATACGGTCGGAATGGTCGGCCTCGCAAGTGAAACAAGTATGAACACACTGGCATGGGTCGAAAACATATTCAATAAAGCAAACGGCGAGTATGCGATGGTAGACGGAAAGCTGATCAATAAGAACATTCTGCCTGGAACCCGCGAGGCGCTTGTCTGGTTGAATAAAGCGTACAACGAGAAGTTGATTCCACAAGATTTCGCTGTGTTAAAATCGGCACAGGCTTCGTCTATGATGAAATCCAACAAAGGCGGTATGTATTATGGGCCACCTGAGGCGGCATGGCCGGATGTAGAAGACCTAAGAAAATTGGGCATCAAAGAAGCAGATACGTTGCCGCTGATCTCGCTTAACGGAGTGACCTTTCGAGATGCAGGATTCTTCGGCATGTACGCGATTCCGAAAACGGTTCCTGAAGCAAAGCTGAAGAAAATTTTGAAGTTCATGGATTACGGTGCTTCGGACGAAGGCTCGACACTGGGTAACTATGGCATCAAGGACATCCATTTCAAAGATGAAAATGGGATTAAAATCGCGACACCGCAAGCAACGAAAGATGTGGTCTCTTCCCAAACCTTTGGACAAATTTATCAAAGCTACGATAAATATTTCCGAGCATACCGTGTCGGTATGGATGCCGTAACCTTTGAACGCAACAAGAAAATTATTGATGAGCGCGCTAAAGTAAGTATCCCAGATTACGGTAAAGGGTTGTACTCGGTAACGGATGAGAAACTGGGAGCCGACTATACCAAAAAACTGATTGCTCTGAAAGTGAAAATCATTATGGGCAAAGAGCAAATTGGAGCTTGGGATACGTATATCGATCAGCTGAAAAACGACGCTAACTTTAAGAAAATCGAGACAGAGATTAACGAAGCTTACAAAGTCAGAATGGGTAAAAAGTAAGCGTTTGAGAAGGAGAGGATGGAAGTGGCGGCTTCTAAAGTAACTACATTTGAGGACATTGAATCTAAGTTAACAAAGTTTCTAGCAAGGCAAGGCACGACTGAGCTGAGCCCCGACATAAGCGTAAATCGTGAAACGTATTTGGATCTGGTACAAGGCATTGTAGATTTCTTCAAAGCGCATCAGGATGACAGGGGAGCGATAATAGATCCTGTCATCGGCGGGGAAAGGCAGTATTCTACGCCTTGCTTTGCGGCGACGACTGCGGCGTTAGTGAAATTTCGGGGGAGAGCAGATTTATTGGAGCCCTCCTGCAGGGCCCTAACTTATAGCCTGGAATGCCTAATTCAAGGAAACGCATCATGCAATAACCATGGAAATTTCTATACCACACAGGTTGTGCATGCCTTTTCGTGGCTGCAAGACATTGTCGAACCATCGTTGGTTGCAAAATGGAAGAGCATGTTTGCCCTTGTGAAGTCTGAAACGGCGTATCGCCAAGCCTTTCATAACTGGTCAGTTGTCGCCTATGCGGGAGAAGTCATGCGTTTGGAGCAAGGGCTTGGCGGAAATCTGGAAGAGATTGATGCCAATCTCGATATCCAGGTGCCACTTGTAACAGAATTAGGCATGTACGTAGATCCAAACGGCCCTTTGTCTTACGATTTATTTTCTCGCTTGTTTTTTCAAATGATGCTGAATCATAGTTACAACGGACGGCACAAGGCATTTCTTCAAGATGCATCGCTTAAGGGAGCCATCACCTCGTTGTTCATGCAGAGTCCGACTGGTGAAATTCTACTCGGTGGCCGCAGTGCTCAGCATCAATGGAACGAAGCCGAGCAGTGCTATGTGTTTGAATCGTATGCGAGGCACTACCATAAGCTGGGGGATCAAGCCATGGCAGGCGCATTCAAACGGGCAGCCAAGCTGTCGCTTGCTTCCATCACTCGCTGGGTGAGACCGACAGGCGAGCTCAATATTGTGCGCAATTGGTATGATCCAAGCGAACGTGTCGGTTACGAAGGCTACTCCTTCCACTCCCAATACAACTTGTTATGTGGCTTCATGCTAGCCTCATGCTATGCCCAAGCGGATGAGTCTATTCCTGAAAAAGCGTGCCCCGCTGAAACAGGCGGTTACGCCCTATGGATTGAATCTCATTTTCGAAAGCTAGTCTTACATGGCGGCGGGTACTATGCGGTTATCCAAACGAAGGGAGAAAGGAACTACAATCCTACGGGGATCATTCGTATTCAAAAGCGCGGAATGACGCTGCCAATTGGTCCTGCAGATATGGTAGCAACTGAGAAGAATCCCGAAGAAGGTGCGATTTCTTATGCGATCAGCACGTACTACCGGGAGAAATGGCAGCGCACTGCCGATATGACACGTGGCGAACTGGATGAAGTGAAGGTAGATATTCTAGAAGAGCACCCTGATCGGGTTGTGGCTCAGCTCACGTATATTGGCGGACTCGCCGTGAATATTTGGAAGCGTAAAATTACTTTGGATAAAACAGGTGTAACCGTTGAGGATGAAGGCTCTATGAATTTCCATGAGGAAATTCCGATTCTATTGTTTGATGGTCGAGATGAGTCGGAGGTTATTCTCTCAGACCGTCAATCTCAAGTGAGGCTTCGTGACGAACTGCAGCAGGTGATAATTCTTGAACCTGCCGATGCAGGACTAGCTTGGACGGAGCGAACCGGTTTGTCACGGAATGGCAAACTCGGTTCCCTTATGTATGCGACGAAGGGGAACAAGACTTCATACCGAGTTACGCTAAGCAAAGTGTAGCCGATATCCATAGAAGGGAGAGCGTGACGATGACACATAAGCATACACAGATTAATTCTTGGATTGACGAGGCCTGGGAGCGTACAGTTGAAAAAGTTAGTAAAACAAGTCGACGGATCGGGGCAACCTTTCCTCATATTACCGTAAATGGGAAGTATGATAGTGCGAAGGCAGAGTGGTGGACTAGCGGCTTTTGGCCAGGTTTGTTATGGCTCATGTACAGGGAAACTGGAGATGAACAGTTACGGGAATACGCAGCTTCCTGCGAAGAGCAACTGGATAGTGTCCTGGAAAACTTTTACCAGTTAAGTCATGATATTGGATTTATGTGGAGTTTATCAGCCGTAGCCCAACATAAACTGACGGGAAATGAGCAATCGAAACGACGTGGATTGATTGCAGCTAGTCATTTGGCTGGTCGTTTCAACTTGAAAGGAAACTTCCTACGCGCTTGGTCTGACAGCGCGACTGAAAGTCGTGCGGGCTGGGCGATCATTGACTGTACCATGAACTTGCCAATCCTTTATTGGGCGTCGGAAACACTGAATGATCCTAGATTTAAGTATATTGCGATGGCACATGCGGACACGGTTCTACGCGAATTTGTTCGTGAAGATGGCTCGGTGAGACATATCGTTTGCTTTGACCCCCATACAGGGGAACGAGTGAGCGTTCGGGCGGGACAAGGCCACTCGGAGGACTCTGCATGGTCAAGAGGTAATGCTTGGGCCCTGCATGGACTTATTCTTTCCTATCGGTATACCAAAGAGCAGCGATATTTGGATGCTGTGAAACGTGTTGCTCATTATTTCATTTCTGCTTTACCTGAAGATCATGTACCCTATTGGGATTTCCGTGCACCGAAGGAAGAACAGGACTGCGTGGATACATCAGCAGCCGCTTGTGCAGCGAGTGGTCTTCTCGAAATAGCGAATTGGGTTCCGGAGCTGGAAGCATCCCTTTATAGAGAAGCGGGAGAACGTATCCTAAGATCGCTCTATGAAAATTACGGAGCTTGGGACAGCGATGAAGAGGGGCTCGTGACGAAAGGAACGATTTATTATAAATCGGAACGGTATCCGAATCATGTTCCTATCATATACGGCGACTTCTTCTTTGTGGAGGGTTTGACGAAGCTGAAGGGGCAGAGGGAAGTGCTGTGGTAGATATGATTCGGGAAGATCTAATGGTGATGGAACAAAGTGACTGGCTGGATGATGCATGGGATCAGGTTATTCATAAAATTGGAAAGACAAGCAAGCGGATTGGTGTCAGCTTTCCCCATGCTTCCAAAGAAGGTGCGTATGATGCGATGCCTGTTGCTTGGTGGACAGGCGGCTTCTGGCCAGGTCTTCTGTGGTTGCTATACAGACAAACCGGCGATGCCTCTCTAAGGAAGATTGCGGAAGATACAGAAGAATTGATGGATGAAACGCTGCGCGAATTTGATAAATTCGATCATGACGCTGGCTTCCTCTGGAGCTTGACGAGCGTTGCCCAATATAAGCTAGTTGGCAACGAACCATCCAAACGGCGCGCGCTCGTTGCTGCAAGCCATTTGGCAGGAAGGTTCAACCTCCGTGGGAGATTCATCCGTGCCTGGAACGATAAACCGACCTCGATTCGGACGGGCTGGTCCATCATCGATACGATGATGAATCTTCCGCTTCTATTCTGGGCATCGGAGACGTTAAATGATCCAAGATTCGCTCATATTGCGATGGCACATGCGGATACGGTATTGGAGCATTTCGTTGATCCGGATGGGGCCGTGCGTCATATCGTCCAATTTGACCCAGAAACGGGAATGGTGGTTGAGGTCAAAGGAGGGCAGGGTTACTCCCCGACTTCCGCTTGGTCTCGCGGGGCAGCATGGGCACTGCATGGTATGATTCTGACCTACAAGTATACACAGGAGCAGCGATACTTGCTTGCTGCAAAACGCATAGCTCATTTCTTTTTGGCTAATCTGCCCGATGATCATGTGCCGCATTGGGACTTCCGAGCACCTGAAGCGAACCCTCGAGGTCTGGATACTTCGGCTGCAGCATGCGCAGCTAGTGGATTTCTTGAGATTGCCAAAGCGGTTGATCCCACTGAAAGTGAGCTATACAGGGATGCTGCTGAGCGTATGGTTAAATCGCTCTATGAGAACTATGGAACATGGCAGGACGACGGGGAAGAAGGTCTAATCCGAATGGGAACCGTTAACTTCAACTCGGGTAGGTATGTGAACCTGCCGCTCATTTATGGCGATTATTTCTTTGTTGAAGCACTTGCCAAGCTGAGAGGGCAAGATCAGGTATTTTGGTAAACGGGCAATGAATTGAATTCAGACCTTAGATGGATGCAGACTCGCTGGAAGATAATCTTCTGGCGAGTCGCTTTTTGGAAGGCATAGAAGCTAGTATGAGTAGTTTGGAAGCGCTTACTATCAGCGATAGATAAGAATGCTAGGAGGAATTAAAGAATGAATTCTCGGTTCAGGTTGATGAAAGTCTTGCATTTCGTCGTTTTAGTAACCATGTTAGTGAATGTATTAATACCTCTTGGGATAGCTCCTGTAGTTACAGCTGCAGCAACGTCAATCAATTTGGCTGCTGGTAAATCGTACACGTCTAGCACCTCTTATAATACAAGTCCTTGGGCGACTTCGAAAGCGTTCGACGGTGACCCGAATACCGCTTGGAGACATACAACAGCGGATACTTCTCCGTGGCTTCAAGTGGATTTAGGAGCTTCATTGAATATCAATCAAATTAAATTGCGCACACCAAATATCAGTTCAACGGATTATGCTTCCAGACCCATAAACTTTGAACTTCAATATTCCAATGATCTGCTCAGTTGGACTTCCGTCTATAAAACTCCTGCAGGTGTAACGGATTCAATTGGAAGCGTGGCTTCACGTTCCTTTGACTTCGCTACAGTTCAAGGGAGATATGTGCGGTTTTGGATACCAACTGCGCCTACGCCAGCTTCTGGCGCAACCATTGCTGGCATTTCCGAATTTGAAGTTTATCTTAACCCTCCAGCGATAAGCGGTGTGGTGATTGACAAACCATCGATCACCCTGGGCAGGAATGGGAATAGTACGCTAAATGCGACGGTCCTACCTGCTGGAGCAGACCAGAGCGTGAGCTGGTCAACTAGCGATCCAACCGTAGCTACGGTAAGCAGCAGCGGTACCGTATCAGGGATGGGCATGGGGCACGCAATGATTAGAGCAACAAGTGTTACGGATGCGACTTACTTTTATGAAACGGATGTGAATGTAATCCTTTCGGATAAAAAAGAGCTTACATCATTCAGCTTCCATAATACGAGCTCCACATGGAATGGCAGTATTGATGAGAGTCATGGAACTATTTCGGTTCAGATACCTGAGGGAGTGCCGTTTAGTTCATTAGTCGCTCATTTTCAGACGGTTGGTGAGGCTGTTTATGTGAATAATACACTGCAAATTAGTGGCGTGACCGCCAATGATTTCTCCACACCCATTACTTATCGTGTCGTCGCAGAAGATCAAACCTCCAAACAATATGTGGTAACCGTAACGAGTCGCGGTGAGTCTCAGAAGGAGCTAATGACGTTTTCTTTTAACGATTTGAACCCGGCAGTAAATGCCTTCATCGATGGAGAGAACGTAAATGTTGTCGTTCCTAGTGATACGAACTTGACGAACTTAGTGCCGAGCTTCACTTATTTAGGCAAGCGCATAGCGTTGAATGGAACAATACCTATAAGCGGGGTTACAAGCCAGGATTTATCGGATTCGGTTACCTATACGGTATATGCGGATGACAACTCCTACAGAAATTATACCGTCAATGTGTATAAACAGCTCTCTGGCAATCCGGTTAATATGGCTTTGGGAACGAAGGCGACAGCTACGAGTACAGCCTTTTATAAGAACCCGCCTGAAACGCTTGTTGACGGGAAAGAAGATACATTTTGGCGGAGAATGAGTACAGATTTAGTACCTAATTACGCAACAATTGAGTTGCCGGCCGTATCTCTCTTTAATAAAATTGTGTTAAAAGAGGCACTTCGCAACGGCGCATACCGCACCGTGAGTTTCTCACTGTATGCTTCTACAGACGGGCAGTATTGGACCAAGTTGCATGATGGAGGCACGATTACGCAAAGGTTAGAGGTTAGCTTTAGTACGATTGCAGCCAAATATGTGCGACTGGTTGTGACGGCGGACGATACGTTCGATCAGCCTTTCATTGCAGAGATTGAAGTATATAACAATACGAAGCCTGCTGCTTCGCTTATACTCCCATCCCCGACGGAATTGTTAACGGGCGAATTGAAACCCATTCAGGCAGCCATTCTGCCGACTGCTGCCGATCAACGTGTCATGTGGAGCTCGTCGGATCCATCTGTGGCTACAGTGGATAAACAAGGACTGGTAACAGGCATATCTGCAGGTACTGCAGTTATCCGTGCAAGAAGCATTTCGAATCCAACGATTCAGTCTTCCACGCAGGTGACAGTCAAAGCTCAAATCAGTACTGCTAAGGAAATAACGGCATTTACGATCAATAATGTATCCCCTATAAGCAGTACGATAGACGATAATATCATTACTGTTACGGCCCCAGTAGGAACGGATGTAACCCGCCTAGTCGCCAGCTTTGCCAGCACAGGAAACCGAGTGACGGTGAACGGAGCAGAGCAAAAGAGTGATATTACGGTAAATAACTTCACAGACCCTGTTATCTATACCGTCTGGGCGGCTGATGGAACGAAGAGAGCGTATACCGTTCAAGTTGTTCTCAAAGGAGATACCAAGGATCTGACGTCATTCCGCATGGACGGCTTGACGACAAGCGTAAATGGTACGATATTTTCAGGGATAAGCAGCCGTACCATCGAACAAGTCGCTGGCGGCATGTATACCATAAATGATAATTACAATAACAGCATCGAGTTAATTGTTCCTGAAGCTGCTGATATCACTCATCTCGTGGCGACTTTCGAAACTTCTGGCGATAGGGTAGAAGTGAATGGAACTGTTCAAACGAGCGGTGTAACCGCAAATGATTTCTCAAATCCCGTTCTGTATACCGTGAAGGCACAGAATGGTACGATCAAAACCTATAAGGTCACCGCTTATAAGCAGCCGACCGAAGCATCTGTGATTGTGACCAATCAGGTGGTCGGTAAAACGATGAAAGATGTAGGTTTCAGCGGCTCCTTCTTTCTGAAGAATGACAATATCCCTGCGTGGCTGAAATATGCCAATGTGAATGCAGTCCGTTATTGGGTTTCTCCAACGCGTTTTATTACGGAAGCCAATGTGAATCGTTCAACGGATGTGAATAGTGTTGCTGCATTTGACGCCATGAAGAATGACCTGCGGGCGAAAATGGATAGCCATATGACGGACAATACGTATCTGAATTGGCCAGTCATCAAATCGAATTTTGATCATCTCTGGGATGGTACGGCTGAATTCAATATCGATTACAATATGCAGACGTTTAAAGAACTTGGGCTCGATGTCATTGTGGAGATGCATGATGGTGTTTATGGGGGATATGTGAACGATACGGACCCTTTGAAATGGCAAATCATGTGGAAAAAATGGCAAACGTATTACGCGGAAGCCTTCTATTTAGCCAAAAACTATGGCATTACGAAGTTTGAAGGACCGAATGAACCAGAGGTATTCATGAAGGTAAGTACTTCACCGGAAGACCGGGCACAGGAGGTTAACAAGGTTACATTTTTTCTGAAAATCATTGCAGATGCGGTCAAGAGTGCAGTAGAAGATGTGAATCGCTTGGAAGGAACGCAGTATACAGCAACTTTCGCAGGACCAACCTTGGCTTCTAGTGGGTTAAGTGATATTGCCAAGGAAACGATGAATGGTAACCGTACGAACTATCGTGGAGAAGCCGTTAATTTTAATCTCATTGATGTCTTTGTGAAGCATACGTATTCAAGTGGTGCGGATGACTATGGCAGGGAAATCGATGAAATGAATGGGATGATGCAGACGCAGTCTGTGAATCAGCAAGCATTGCCGATCATGTATACCGAGTTTAACTATGCTGCTGGCGCAAACTGGAAAACATTAAACATAACCGGGGATACGCCGAAAGTGTTTCGTACAGAAGCAATGACCTGGCAGACTGCGATGGACAAGAAAGCACAAGCCATGTATCAGTTCAAGTCTAGTAATGTATACACAGGCATTAATGGGAACGCGGTTATGTTTATGTATGACCGTTCAAGGGATCCAGCTCAGAATCTTGTGCTTGGCAAATCAGTAACGGCAAGCTCCAATCAAGCTAATGCAGGCAAAGTTGTGGACGGCGATTCCAGTGATGGATCCGCCTGGATAAGTGGGGCAGGTACCAATCATACGTTAGACATTGATTTAGGCGGAACGAAAACGATCAAACAAGTGAAAATTGATTTGGGTGACGCGTTGTATGATCCCGCGCTAAATAAATTTACGGGAACCTTTGGCAACTTTAAGCTTCAATATTTAGATGCAGACGGGGCTACTTGGAAAGACATTGTTAATGTTACGACGAATGCAAATAACTCAGCAGGTGACGTCATCAACCCGGTGACCACGAATAAGCTGCGATTTACTTCAACAGCAACTGGACCTATTAAAATTAGAGAAGTGTACGCCTCTGAACAAATTCCCGTCTATGATATCGGCGGACCGACGAAGAATGCGGAAGTGACGCGTCTATTTGCAGAAGGTTTCAAGAATGCACGTGATTTATATGCGACAACCGCCGTGGCGAAGTATGATACGAATTATGAAGCGTCGACGGCTTTCGATCCTGTGACGAACAATTATTATATCTGGATGCCACAAACCAGTGATCAAGTTGATTACCGAACAACCATTGACTTGTCAGCGCTAGATGTAAAACCAGGGAATTTAGTGTCCATTCGGGAGGTTAGCACATCGAGCTTTGGCGGTGTCGTGTACAGAGCTCCATTAGCAGCGGATAAGAAACTGACGCTCATGCAACCTAAACAAAGCGTGTGGTTAGTCACTGTTTCAAAGGGGGCCCCCATGTCAAGGCCGGTTACCGTAATAGCAAGTGAAGATGCCCAAGTTTCATTAGGGGCTTCGCTTTCTACAAACTTTGGGGGCAATCCTAGTATGACTGTTCGTCAGAGTACGAGTACACTTGATCATAATTCTGCAGCGTACTTGAAATTCCCAGCCTCTAAGGGCGCTCAAGTCGCGAACTTGAAAGTTTTCGGCATGCTGAACGAGGCATCAAGGTTAGATAATTTCGATATCAATGTCTATGGAATCTCAGATTCGGTATGGACAGAAGAAACGATAACTGGAAGTAATGCGCCTCATTTAAATGCTAAAGCTACTTATTTAACCGATCTCGGAGTTACAGCCGAACCACTAGGTATGATGACCTTCACCAAAACTGGTGGATACAGTTCTGTGGATGTGACAGAGTATGTGAAACGTCATGCTGATACTCCACTGTCCTTTGTACTCATCAAAGAGAAAAGAAATTATGCAGAAGTCAACGACAATGAGATGGTTGTGTTGAGCTCTCGGGAGGGGAATTCTGCTGAGCAGCCCGTATTGGAATTGTGGAGTTCTGATCCTGCAAGTCCTGATTCTGAAAGCCCAACTGCTGTCATAGCGCCAGTAAGTGGGAACGAGCCACAAATCAAGCTTCATTCATCTGGCGAGGTCAGTGTGGAAGCAAAACCTACGCTTGCTGCTTCAACAGGTATTGCGAAGGCAACTTTAAGCGAGGACTTACTTAAACATGCAGCCGGTAAAGTGATGGCAAATGAACGTGGTGATAAGACCGTTTCGATCAATCTCGCCAAGGTGGATGGAGCGAAGGCCTACGAACTGAGTTTTGCGGCGAGCACGCTGGATTCAGGTGATGCTAAGCAGAAATGGGAAATTCGGACTGAATTCGGTAACATGACTGTACCTTCTAATCTGTTGCGTGCTGATGAAGTTGGGAATTCACCTTACGTAACGATATCAATTGCCGCAGCTGACAAGACGAAGCTTGAGGAGAATGTTAGATTGTCTATTGGCAACCGTCCATTCCTCGAATTGAACGTGATGGTGAATGACAAGACGATTGCATGGCGTAACCCGGACGCACCAGTAACGATCGCCATTCCATACAAGCCTTCACCGGAAGAACAAGCGAATCCAGAGCATATTGTTATCTGGTATGTAGATGGTCAAGGCCATATTCAAACGGTAGCGAATGGCAAATACAATTCGGCAACGGGTGCAGTTACATTTACGACGACGCATTTCAGCCAATACGCCGTTAGTTATACGAAGAAATCGTTTGATGATCTCCTTCAAGTGAAGTGGGCTCAACATGAGATCGAAGTGCTCGCTGCCAAAGGAATTATTTCGGGAACTTCAGAATCGACGTTTCAACCATTGGCGAATATCTCTAGAGCGGATTTCCTGCTGCTTCTCATTCAAACATTAGGACTAACCGATGCTAATGGAGTGACTGGGCATGGCTTCACAGATGTTTCAGTCTCGGATTACTATTACGATGCTGTAGCTGTTGCAGCGAAGCTTGGTATTGCAGTGGGAGACGTAGGCAATCGCTTCGCACCTCACGCAACAATCTCACGTCAGGATATGATGGTACTTACAGCTCGTGCGTTACAAGCCGTATCGATGCAGGTGAGTGACGTCGATGTTCAAGAGTTGAAGCGTTTTGCAGATTATAAGGACATAGCTTCTTATGCAGCAAGCAGTGTGGCAATGATGGTGAAGGAAGATTTGATTCAAGGTGATGTCAACGGACTGAATCCGATCGGACAGCTGTCTAGAGCGGAAGCAGCTGTACTGATCTATCGCCTATATAACAAATACAGCAACTAATTTGTAATCATATTGGGTCACACAGGGGGATTGCCTACACCAGTGTGACCCTTTTTACCATCCTGTTGAGAAGATGAGAGTTAAATTGAATTAGTCCCGAACTCGCCGTGAATAGCTGGAATTTATGTAGTTAATTCATTGGGAAATGCGTTCAAGCACCGAGTAAATGGATTTCCTACTGTTAAATTGAGGCATTTTTAGCGATATGAGCAAAAGGGGGAGAATTAACTACCTATTTTCCATCTAAATCGAATTATCGAGGTAATTTTTCGGAAATAGCTGTAGTTTTTGCAGTTAATCCGCAGTGCTGCTTGTATTCCTGTTTTTCCAAAGCAATGTGCAATCAGATCGACACCAAATGTAAATTTATTATCAAAAATGACATGATTGTAACTTACGAGCGCCTCCCCATTCTTTATATAATGATAAAAAAAGAAAGGGATGGGGCAGATGAGTCAAGTCATAAAGCGAAGAAATAAACTTCAATTGAGAGAAACCTACACGGGGATCATGTTCATATCTCCAATGCTGATCGGATTATTGATCTTAACAGTGATTCCTACGTTGGCTTCATTTATTATCAGTTTTACCGATTGGAATTTCGTTACAACGATAGATCATATGAAGTTCGCTGGCGTAAAGAATTATAGTCATTTGTTTCAAGACGAATATTTTATGAAGTCGGTACGGAATAACCTGATTTTAATCCTAGTTGTGCCGATCGAACTCATTATTTCCTTATTGTTGGCAGTCACCGTTAATAAGCATGTCTATTTCAAAAGCTTTTTCAAAGTGGTGTTCTTCATGCCTTATATTTCAAGTATTGTTGCGGTTGCGGTCGTATTCCAGGTGCTGTTTCATCCATCGCTTGGACCTGTTAATCAGACTTTGATTGCGCTTGGCATAACAGATCCTCCGAAATGGCTAGCAGATTTAACTTTTGCGCTCCCTTCCGTTATGATAATCATGATTTGGGTACATATTGGTTTTGCACTTATTGTGTATTTGGCAGCCTTACAAGCAATCCCGAAGGATCTTTACGAAGCAGCTGAAATTGACGGAGCGGGTAACTTCGGTAAGTTTAAAAATATAACACTTCCGATGGTTTCCTCAACCACCTTCTTCCTTTTAATCACAGGGGTTATTGCAAGCTTCAAAGTATTCGACATCATTGCAGTACTGACCCAGGGCGGTCCTTCCTTCTCTACTTCGGTCATTGTATATTACTTATATAAATCAGCTTTCGAGGATTTGAAGACGGGATATGCATCGGCAATGGCCTGGTTCTTATTCGCATGTGTCATGGTTATTACAACGATTCAATGGTATGGACAAAAGAAATGGGTTAACTATTAATTCGTCGGAAAGGTGTATCCATGAAAATAAATGTTATGAAAATCATGTTGACTGCGGTCATGTTTCTAATAGGCATCCTATTTTTGCTCCCTTTTATTTGGATGCTTTCCACATCCTTTAAACCGGAAATTGATGTATTTAACTTCCCGATCGAATGGATTCCTCAGAAGTGGAGCATCGTAGCTAATTATAAGGAAATATGGGGCGGCAAGTATCCATTCTCGTTATACTACTGGAATACGATTAAAGTTAGCGTGCTCACAACGATTACATCGGTTCTTGTTTCAAGCTTAGCAGCGTATGGCTTTTCGGAAATTCACTTCAAAGGCAGAGATTTCATCTTCCTGATTGTTCTTTCGTCGTATATGATCCCGCATTTCTCTATCATCGTGCCGCAATTTATCGTCTTTAAGCATTTAGGATTATTTAACACGCATGTCGGATTGATCTTGTTAGGTTCTTTCAGTGCATTGGGCACGTTTATGCTGCGACAGTTTTTCTTGAGCATCCATCAAGATTTTATTGAATCAGCGAAAATAGACGGCGCCAACCATTTGAAAGTGTTTACACATATTGCCATGCCGCTCGTTCGTCCATCACTCGCCACTTACGCGATATTAAGATTCATTTGGACATGGAATGATTATACGAACCCGCTTATTTTCTTGAAAACGGATAATATGGCCACTTTGCAGTTAGCGATGAAAAAGTTTGCAAGTGCAAGCGGAGCTTATTATTCCTTAATGATGGCTGGTGCAGTGTCGGCCATTATCCCTCTGGTAATCATCTTTATTCTAGCTCAGAAGCAAGTGATAGAAGGTATATCAACTGGTGGAGTTAAGGGTTAAATACGAGTAAAAAAATTATCAAAAATGTATAAATAGTTCATTTTTAGAAATTATTTACTATGTTAAATTAGGGTTGTGAAAGCGCGTGCAACATATCATAAGGGGGCAAGGTATTTATGAATACAAAGAAAATCGCAGCAGGAATGTCAATGCTACTCGTGGCAGGAATAGCCGCAGGTTGCGGGAACACAGAAACGAAACAAGCGCAGGAATCCGCATCTTCAACTAAGCCGGCTCAGCAAGTTACCATTAAATATCATACTTGGACGCCAGCAAAGGATTATGAGAATGTGATTAAAGCTTTCGAAGCCAAAAATCCCGGCATCAAAGTAGAAGTGAACACCGTGGTGGAGAATGATGCTACGGAAACGATGAAGAAGCTGGACATCCTGAGTGCTTCTGGCGAGGAAATGGACGTCATTGAAATTAACAGCATGGCAAACTACGCCAAGCGAGCTCAAACGAACTACGAACCACTTGATAGTTATATTGCGAAAGAAGGCATTAAGTTTGCTGATGAATACAAAAGTGATATGGCGTTAAATGGCAAGATATATGCACTGCCAGGTATCTTCCAACAGCAATTAGTTATGCTGAACAAGGATTTCTTGGATGAAGCCAAATTGCCAGTACCGAAAGATTGGACTTGGGATGATTTTGCAGACTATGCAAAGAAACTAACGAAGGGTGAAGGTGCAGCGAAACGATATGGTACGCATTTCCATACGTTTAAAGAGTTTTTCCGTTTGACAACACTTAGCTTGCCAGCAGATCAGGGTCTTATGAAAGACGATGCTTCCGCATTGAATTTGGACAACCCTAATTTCAAGAAGTCCTTGGAGCTGATGAATCAGTCGCAAAATGTTGATAAAACGGCTGCCTCTTATTCAGATGTCATTTCGCAGAAAATCCCATATCGGAATCAATATTTTGGCGGAAAAGCGGCTATGATCCCAATTGGTTCATTCTTGGCCTCTGAAGCTGGTGGTACGGACAAGCTTCCAGTTACGTTCAAAACGGTGTTCGCACCAATTCCGAAAAATGCCAAAACGGACGAGTTTTATTCCAATGGTGCCTCGAATCCACTGGTGATCTCAGCAACTTCCAAGCATAAAGCGGAAGCATATAAATTTTTGAGATTCCTTACAACAGAAGGCATTCCTCTGAAACTGACAGGCGGACTGTCCTCTTGGAAGAAGAGCGACCTTAACAAAGAATTGGATGTTATTATTAAGCAATCCTTGAAACCGGAGCTCATTGATAAAGAGTCACTTGTGTACACATTGTCTGTCTCTAAATTTGGTAAAGCGGCTGTTGTTCCTGATTACCTAGCTGAATTGGAGAAAGCTTATGTCGCAGAAGCAGAGAAATACTTGCTAGGCAAAACTGACATCAATACGACAATGACGGCACTCAAAACTTCCTTGCAGAAAATCGTAGACGCGAATAAAAAGTAAAGGATTCCAATGAAATTGGAAATAAATGCTAGGAGGATGCCAATTGGCATTCTCCTTTTACCCTATATAATGAAGGAAGGAGGGGAAGATCATTCGAACTTACAAAATTTCATGGAGAAAGAAGCTGATTCTCTCTTCATTACTGTGTCTAATCCTACCAGCCTTCATTACATTGGGTGTTACGAACTACATAACGCAAGATATTATTAAGAATCAGGCGGAAGAAAAAGCGAATGAAAGTCTGAATGTCATCGATTTGTTTATTTCAAACATGAGCAGTAATATGATGTACTTTCTAAATTCCATCTTCTCGGATACGGAAATGGAATCGCAGTTAAAGGAAGTCTGGTATGGATTGAATGATACCGGGGTCATCGATGTACTGAAATATCGCCAGATTATTAATCGGTTGCAAAATATGTCTGTCTCCGGTGAGAATACCTACATTACGATCATGATGCCAGATGGATTCTCATTTACCAATTATCCTGCTAATGATAGTAATGGGACTCCACTGCTTCAATTGGATTGGTTAACTGAAATTAGAGATAAGCCCGTGAATCAAACATACTGGGCAGGCATTCAACCTAATTATGTGAAACCGGAAACAGGAAATACACCAAGCCTTCTAACGGTGGTGAGGAATTTCAAGGTAAGTAGTAAATTACCGCCAGGTCAAGTGTTAGTCAGCAGATCGGTTAAACAAATTAGCCCTATCTTGGAGAAATATGACCAAAGTCGTGACATCTTTTTGATGGATGCGAATGGCGTATTAGTCTCACATCGGGATGAAAGTCAGATTGGAAAAACCTTTCCCTACCTGGATCTTCTTTCAGACGGTAAAGCTGCGGATATCATCACAATCAACCATATAAAGTATCTAGCTAATAAGCATGATCTTCGCTTCGCAGATTGGAAAATCGTTAGCCTTACACCGTTCAAGGAAGCGGCTGCCAAATTTAGTTATTTATATCGGATTAACTTTTTCGTTCAATGCGCATTTATGATTATGTTTTCTGTGTTTTTATTTTATATCATCAGAAGGTTTACACGGCCGATTATTAAATTAGACCGCGTTGCTGCTCATGTGGATTCTGGGAATTTGTTTGTCAGATCCCATATCCGTGGAGACGATGAAATTGGTAGGTTGGGTCAATCCTTCGATAACATGCTAGATCACATTCAACACATGATCCAGCAGATTACAATGGAACAACAGCTTAAGCACAAGGCGGAAATTGATTTGCTTCAAGCACAAATCAATCCTCACTTTTTGTTTAATATTTTGAACTCGATGCGGATTCGAATTGAAATGCGCGGAGATCAAGAAGGCGCAGAATTAATCAGCTCTTTATCTAATTTACTGCGGATGACGATCAATCGAAATAATGAATTTGTCTCGCTGCACGAAGAAGTGCAGACGGTTCAGCATTATATCAAGCTCATGAATTTCAGGCACAAAGAGGGAATTGACTTGATTGTGAATTTAGAGACAGAGACACTTCTGGAGCAGTTACCAAGATTTACGTTACAGCCGATAATTGAAAATGCTTACATACATGGTTTAAAACAAAAGCGCGGAATGATCATGATTGACTCCAGAAAATCAGAAGCGGGGTATGTCATTTCGATTGAAGATGATGGTACTGGGATGACAGCGGAGCAATTGACAGCAATTACCGATGGTTTATACGACCATCCTAAGTTGAAACAGAGTGAATCTCACAAACACCACTCCAAAGTATCAGGGATTGGCATAAAAAATGTCTATGAACGATTAAAAATCATGTGCGGCCAGGGATTCGAGATGTCGGTTCATTCTGAGCTAGGAAAAGGGACCGCCATTACGTTATTTATTCCAAATGCATAGCAAGGGGGCGAGGACACTTGTATAAGGTTATGCTTGTTGACGATGATTACTTGGTTCTTTCCTATTTACAAGAAATTGTTCCATGGGAAGGACTCGGCTTACAGCTGGTGGGCATGTACGAGGATGGTTTGGAAGCTTACCATGCAGCTAAAGATAATTATCCAGATATACTAATAACGGACATCGGTATGCCTGAAATGGACGGCTTGGAGTTAATAAAGCTTTTACAGGAAGAGTATAAGGATCTGCATGCCGTCATTCTTTCCTGCCATAATGATTTTCAATATGCCCAAACGGCAGTTAAATTAAATGTGCATGAATATGTATTGAAAGAAACCTTGAATGCGCAAACCATTTTACCCATCCTAAGCAAATTGATCGAAAATTTGGATCAAGCGAGACATGCAAGAGAGCATACGGAGCGCTTCAAGCAAATCGCCGAGCAGCAGCAGTTTATGTTCAAGGAAAAGTTCGTTCGTTCCATCCTACAGCAACCCATCATTAGTGATGAAGAGTGGGTCAAAGCGATACAAGCTTGTGGATTAAGTTCAGCACACGTAGTACCTGTGACTTGCTTTGTTAATCAGTATCAGCAAACCTTAGCGCGGTTTCAATCGGAAGATACATTGAAATTTGCCATTGAAAATATTTTGAATGAAGTCGTGGACGCGAGTGCGGCCATCGTATTCCCGTATCAAGCTAATGAAACGATATTGCTGTTTCCTTCTCATAATTCCTTAGTTGTCAATGTGTATCAGACGATTAGAGATACCTTAGCTCTTATCCAACGAGTTTTGTCCAAATATGTCAAAGTGGATACCTCGTTTATTATTGGAGACGTCATTCATACACCTGGAGAATTGAAAAAGCAATTAAAGCTTCTGACGCAATCGTCAGATCAACGATTTTACTTGCGGAATCTGGATATTGTCAAATTAAAACTATTGCCGCCTTCTTTTTCACAAGAAGATATGTTTGCTCGCTATGCGGAAATTTCTGAGGCTTGTAAACGTCTTATTTTGGAGCAAGCCGAATCACTTATTGCGCCTAGTTTAGACCAATGGTTTGAGTTGATAAGTCAAGAGCGCTATCAACCTGATGTTGTGAAAAGCTTTTTTCTGAAAATTATGATGGATTTGCAGGTTAGATTGAGGTCGATTCAGCGGTTTCAATCGTATTATGCCATGGAAATTTCACACAAAAAGATGAATGTCATTGAAACGTTAGACGAGCTTAAGCACTGGATGTCTGAATATTTGCAGGATTGTGTTCATGTAATGAAACAAATATCAAACCAATCGCTTCGCGTAGAAATTGCCGAAGCCCAGCGTTACGCGGAAATGAATTTAAATAAGAAAATAACCTTGGAAGAAATAGCAGAAAGATTAGAGCTCAATCCAAGCTATTTCAGCCGATTATTTAAGAAAGAGACGGGTGAAGGATTTATTGAATTTGTCACCCGAATGAAGATGGATAAGGCCAAGGAGTGGTTGATTTCATCCAATAAAACGATTGAAGAATTGTCAGAACTACTCGGCTATGAGAGTAAAAGCTATTTCGTCAGAACGTTTAAAAATCAGATCGGTGTAACTCCCGCAGAGTATGCAAGGAAATGAATTAACCACGTAGGAGGAGAGAAAAAACGATGACACAACCAACACAACCAACCCAACCAAAGGCACCAACCAAATCCTGGCTGGATGAGGCATGGGAGCGAACCGCAGCGAAGATCAGCAAAACAAGTAGACGAATCGGGGCAACATTTCCTCATATTACGGTGAATGGGAAGTATGACAGCACCAGACCAGAGTGGTGGACAAGCGGCTTTTGGCCAGGCTTGTTGTGGTTGATGTATCGCGAAACTGGAGACGAGAAGCTCGCTGAATATGCGGCTGCGTGTGAGGACCAGTTGGATGTGGTTCTGGAAAACTTTTACCAGTTGGATCATGATATGGGGTTTATTTGGAGCTTGTCAGCAGTAGCCCAATTCAAACTTACAGGCAATGAGCAGTCAAAACGCCGCGGGTTGATAGCAGCAAGTCATTTGGCTGGACGATTCAATTTGAAGGGGAACTTCATTCGTGCATGGCCGGACAATGCGACAGATCGTCGTACGGGTTGGGCAATCATTGACTGTACCATGAATTTGCCGCTTCTCTATTGGGCATCTGAGACCTTGGATGATCCGAGATTTACATTCATCGCAATGGCACATGCAGACACCGTGTTGCGCGAATTTGTTCGCGAAGATGGATCTGTGCGCCATATTGTGTGCTTTGATCCACATACAGGTGAGCAAGTGGAGGTTCGGGCGGGACAAGGCTACTCGCCAGATTCCGCATGGTCCAGAGGAAACGCTTGGGCGCTTCATGGTCTTGCGCTATCCTATCGCTACACGAGAGAGCAGCGTTATCTGGATGCGGTGAAACGTGTTGCCCATTTCTTTGTTTCTGCATTGCCCGAGGACAGTGTGCCTTTCTGGGATTTCCGTGCTCCCAAAGAAGAACAAGACTGTGTGGATACATCAGCAGCGGCTTGTGCAGCCAGTGGTCTTCTGGAAATTGCGAATTGGGTGCCCGAATTCGAAGCTGCGCTCTATAGAAACGCGGGAGAGAGAATTATCAAATCACTATACGAAAATTACGGAGCGTGGGACAACGAAGAAGAAGAGGGACTTATAACCAAGGGGACGATCTTTTACAAATCTGAACGGTATCCGAATCATATTCCGATCATTTATGGAGACTTCTTCTTCGTGGAAGCTTTGACCAAGTTGAAAGGTCAGAAGGAAGTACTGTGGTAAGTCAATGTGATATAGCTAAGAACCCTGCTCGATCTTGCAGGGTTTTTCTTTGTTTTAATGAAGAATAAATGAGCAAATTACCAATTTTATACTTTTCCTCATATCAGCCACAATTCTTGAATAGATATGTGTAAAGTGACCTGCATGTCCAACCAAGAATTGAATGAGCCAAGGGGATGAGAATATTATATGAAGCCAAAAGATCAGGTTATTGCAATTCTTGGAATAGGCACAGCGGTGCCTGATTTCCGTCTCGATCAAGCCGATACGTCACAACGATTAACGGATGCTTTACGCGACAACCCCAACTCCGCCCGTTGGGCGAAGAAAATTTTCAAGCAATGCGGCGTAGAAACCAGATATACCTGTGAACCAAATCTGCTGGAAACAGCTGAGAATTGCCGGTATTTTTCACAAAGCAATCACCAAGCACCATCGACTTCCGATCGGATGGCGACGTACAAACGGGAGTCTGTGCCCCTAGCTTTACAGGCGGCAGAGAAAGCCCTGAGTGATGCCAAAGTTGATGTGTCTGACATAACGCATCTGATTACCGTAAGCTGTACAGGACAGTTCTTGCCTGGACTGGATGCCGCTTTGACGCATCAATTGGGACTAGCCGCCAATGTGAATCGCATTCCATTCAATTTTCTTGGATGCGCTGCTGGTTTGAAGGCTGTATGCTTGTCCCGTCAAATCGCTTCGAGCAGTCCGACAGCCAAAATACTAGTCGTCTGCGTGGAGCTATGTACGCTGCACATTCAGCCTTCAAGTGATCGTGAGGCTTTATTTGGAGCTTCCTTTTTCGGAGATGGCGCTTCCGCTTGTGTGGTGGGTGTTCCTAGTGATCAACATATACCCATTTTTCAATTGGGGAACGATCATTCGATTCTATTACAAGATTGCGCAGATGAAATGAAATGGGATGTAGGAAATCACGGCTTTGATCTGTATCTTTCTCCGAATATCCCTAAATTGATTGGGACATGGATTCCCCAACAAATCGAGCATCTGCTTGATGGGGGTCCTAAACCGGCGATTTGGGCGATTCATCCTGGGGGTAAGGGGATTATCGATACGCTGGAAGAGGTTTACGGATTATCAGCCGATGAAACACGGCCTAGTCGAACTGTTTTGCGCAATTATGGGAATATGTCCTCGGCAACGATCCTTTTCGTATTAGAAGAAACAAGGAAGGAACTGGCGAACCGCGAAGCAGGACCGACAAGTGGGATATCCCTCGCATTCGGACCGGGTCTTACCTGTGAAATGATTCAAATCACCTATTTAGGCGTTGCCGCCATACATGAAAAGAAGTTAGATGAAACCTATGTTTAAGGGGCTGAAACAACGGGCTGTGCAGCATGAATTAATGGATGACTTCTCATCAGGTGGCCCCGAGCTTCGGCAAGCTTTGCAGCATTTGCGTCTGCTTAATCGTATTTTCGGTGCTGCAGGGCCGACAATATTTGGCTTTAAGCGCTTGTGGCTGCAAGCAGGCAAACCCAAGACATTATCTATTCTGGATGTTGGATCTGGCTCCGGAGATGTCAATCGGCATCTCTTACGCTGGGCGGATGAGCATGGGGTAGCACTTAGCATTACACTGGTTGATATTACCGAGGAAGCTTGTGCTGAGGCAAGAGAGCTATTCCGCAGCGAGCCGCGTGTGCGTGTGATGAGAAGCAGTTTATTTGAGCTTCCGGAAAATGGGGTCGATATCACGACCGGCACACAATTTGTGCATCATTTTACGAACACGGAGCTTCCTCAAGTTGTGGGCTGTATGCTGAAAGCCTCTAGGTTAGGTGTCGTTATTAATGATATCCATCGGCATTGGATCGCTTGGGCGGCTGTGTGGGTTACGGCTCGTATTATCTCTAAGAATCGTTATATTTTGAATGATGGTCCGCTGTCGGTAGCGAAAGGCTTCCGTTCAGGGGATTGGACAGCCCTCCGTAAATCTCTAGGAATCTCTACTATGTTGGTTTCTTGGAGACCGTTGTTCCGATATGCTGTTGTGATTGCGAAAAGGGAGCAGGCATGATGACTCACACCTATGATGTTGCCGTTATTGGTGCAGGTATCGCAGGCAGTGTGATGGCCAAGTCCTTAGCTGATCACGGCTGGAATACCGTTTTGTTCGATCGCAAGGCTTTCCCCAGGCATAAGGTTTGCGGGGAATTTCTGTCCCCTGAATCCCTTACGATGCTGAAAAAGCTTGGATTGCGTGAAGCAGTGGCATCCCTAAAGCCAAGTACGATCAAGCGGACAAGCTTGATCCTTAGCCGGGGAAAGCCACTGCAAATTGCACTTCCTGGAACAGCTTGGGGAGTAAGCAGATTCCAGCTTGATACCGTTCTTCACCATGCCGCAGTGCGCTCAGGCGTGCAAGTGCAGACAGAAACAATGGTGACTACTGTGAAGCCTGGCGAACGGGGATACCTGATTGAAACCAAACAGCAAGGGGAAGTTCACGCCTATCAAGTGCGTGCGGTCATTGCTGCTTGCGGCGCCGTTGGCTTAAGCGGGCTTCACAAACAACCTCATGCTAAATCCATTCAAGGGGCGCATCTAGGTGTGAAATCCCATTATGAAGGGGTAGACATGGGGGGAGTTGTAGAGCTGTACTTCTTTGAAGGCGGTTATCTAGGCTTATCACCGATTGAAGATGGGCGGGTGAATTTGGCAGCCTTGCTGGAGCGAGAGAAGTTTCCACAAGCTGAGAAGTCAATTCTCGGATTGATTGAAGCAGCTTGCGCTAGACATGGTAAGCTGTCTGAACGCCTATCGGCTGCGCAACCTATTCCAGGGACTCAAGTGGCTGTTGCTCCCGTTAAGCTAACACGTAAACCCATGGCATGGAATGAGATCCCCTGTCTAGGGGATGCCGCCATGATGTTACCGCCGCTCTGCGGAGACGGGATGTCGATGGCGCTGCGGTCAGCAGCGTTATGTGCGCCGTTGGCATCTCGCTATCTAAAGGGCGATATCACCCTAGCGGAATGGGAGCAGGCGTATACGCAAGCTATTCACCGGGAATTCAATGGACCCTTGAGATGGGGCCATCTGTTGCAGGGAATGTTGACTGTGCCGTATCTACCGCACATGATGTTTGCTGCAGCTAAGTACGCACCTAAATTAGCAGATAAATTTGTACGAGCGACAAGGCTAAACGAAGCCGAGTTTTGAGAAGGGAGTCATGACCTTGCATAAACTTGCGATGATTTCCCTTCGGTATCCCAAAACCATCCTCCTCATCTGGGTTATTTTCTTCCTCTATTTAGGGTTCTTCGCCCCCAAGCTGCCTAACGTTCTAAAGGATCATGGGTTAATTTCGGACGGTGCTTTTACCAAAGTCCAAGACACATTAGCCTCTGATTTTGATATTCCAGCGAATCCTATCATTCTAGTATTTGAGAAAAATAATAAGATAGACTCTCGACAATTTGAGCGATACATTCAGCAGGATTTGTTATCTTTACGCGGTATGCAAGGGTTGAAAGAGATCGTATCTCCCCTTGAAAAAGAGGGGATGGTTCAAGGCGATTATGCTTATGCGCTGCTTGGATTCGAGCAAAGTCCACATGAAATGAAACCCGTCTTGCATGAGCTTCAAACACGGTTACCCCAGCACAAAGAGATGAAAGTGACATGGACCGGGAAGTCGGTTGTGCAAGAAGACGTAAATCGTGCAAGTCAGCATGATTTGAGAAAAGCGGAAAGCTTAGGCATCCCGGCGGCCTTCCTCATTCTTTGGCTGGCTTTTGGCGGCATGACTTCTGCTCTGATCCCGATTATTGTAGGTGTTATTGGCGTTGCAAGCACGATGGGGATCATGTATGGACTTGGAACAAGAATCGATTTATCTAACTTTGTACTGAATGTCATTCCGATGGTGGGGCTGGCTCTTAGCATCGATTTTGCCTTGATGATGGTTAGTCGATTTCGCGAGGAAATTCATTTGCACCCTGTGGGACAAGCCATCCTAATCACGATGACAACAGCGGGAAGAGCCGTATTATTTTCGGCGCTTAGTGTTTTCTTAGGTCTCATGGGTATATTGCTCATTCCGCTTCCTATATTTTCGACCGTAGCTTTAGGTGCAATGACCGTTGTAGCCGTTTCCGTTTTGCTGACATTAACGTTAGTGCCAGCGCTTCTGACCTTGTGGTGGTCTGCCATAAGGGCCGAACGTAGACCACTTTATACGGCAAAAAGTACGAAAAATTTGTGGTTTGCTATGGCACGTTTTGTGATGAGAAGACCAGTCCAAATGTCTTTACTCGCGGCTTGCATCCTGATGTGCTGTTTCCTGCCACTAACGAAGATGAAATTAGCGATCCCAGACGCAACCTCCTTACCTGAGGGTTATGCTTCCCGCGCCGCATTTGAGGCTTATCAAACGCATTTCGGTAGGGGAACAAGTTCAGATGTCTACCTTCTTGTCACTGGACCAACAGCTCAACTGACCCATAATGATTGGAAGAACGCTTCCTCGCTCATACAAAAATTAGAGAGAGAACCGCTCGTTGAAGGGGTGGATTCAGTTTTTGCGCGAATGGAAATGCCGTATGATCAACTATATGGCGTATCCAAAAATCCAACTGCCCGAGCGAAATACGCGCAAATCCTTCAAGCTTTTGTTCATGAGAACGAGATGCTCGTTCAAGTTCGATTGAAGGGTGAACCCTCATCCCTACAAGTGAGGGATTGGCTGAAACGATGGGAAAAAGTGGGAGAATCAGGGCCGCTTCCTTTCCTTCTTGGCGGGGAAGCGAAGTATCAGCAGGAGATTTTCGATGATATTTTTGACCATTTACCCGATGTGCTGCTCTTCATACTCATTTCGAATTATGCGGTTTTATTTATCGCTTTCCGTTCCGTTCTCATCCCCTTGAAAACAATCCTGATGAACCTGTTGAGCTTAGGTGCTTCTTTTGGGATTCTTGCGTGGCTATTTGAGCAGGGGCATTTCGGCTTGGAGCCGAGCAGGATTGCCATCATGATTCCCGTGTTTATCTTTGGGCTAGCCTTTGGTATCTCGATGGATTACGGTGTTTTCTTAGTATCGCGGATTTATGAGGAATATCAGCGGACGCAAGATAATCAGCGATCTGTGCTTGTTGGTTTGGCTTCAATTAGCAAGATCATTAATTCAGCTGCTGCTATTATGATTGCGGTCACATTGCCGTTTGCATTCGGAGAAGTTGTTGGTGTGAAGCAGCTAGGGTTGGGCATTGCAGCTGCCATTTTTATCGATGCGACGGTGATCAGGTTGGTGCTTGTACCCGCACTGATGGTCATTCTTGGCAAATGGAACTGGTGGGGACCACGTGTGAATAAAACACGTACATAAGGAAATCGAAAAGGAGCTAAGGCGTTTTTTCGCTTAGCTCCTTTGCTTTTTGCGGAATGTGCCGGAATCGCCTGCCTCTCCGCGCTGTAACGGTGAAAAACACGCTTACAGATACAGAGTAGTTGCGCCAACGGACTATTTCACAGCAATGACGACCTGAGCAGCTGCCAAGCCTTGCGCATCTGCTTTCACAATAATTTGGCCAGGCGCGATGCCTGCTCTAACATAGGCAAGCAGCTTGCCATGATAAGCTTTTCTGAATTTTGAGCTATACGGCTCTAAATCCTGTACATCGCCGTTTTCTAAGCCAATGATGTCACCAGGACCCTCGATGGACAGCTTGATGAGATCATCTGCCAGATAAACGTGTTTACCATCGCTGTCTGTAATCTCGATCTCAACATGAGCAATATCCTGTCCATCGGCACACAATTCAGCAGCATCTGCACGCATGGCCAGCTTTTCTGGTTTGGAGACCGTTTGCAAAGCATAGGTGGTTAGGGTGCCGTCTTGGCTTCTGCCTGCAACTCGCAAGGTGCCTTCTTCAAAACCCACCTCCCAAGTTAGGTAGCCAAGCGGAGAATCAGCAAGTTTCTTGCATCCGAGCGATCTTTCATTGAGAAACAGCTCCGCTTCTTCACAGTTGGTATAACAGATGACATCCAGCTGTTCGCCCTGATTCCAGTTCCAATGGGGAGCGCCGCCATGCCATCTTTTGTTACCTGCATACGCAGGATCGTCTTTACTTGCTGTGGCCAGCAAAGCCATTGGTTCCTGGCTCCATAGGCTCTGGCGGAAGTAATAGCTGGCTTTCTTAAAGCTGGCAAGATCCAGGAATCCAGCTTGCGATGCCCGAATAGGCCACCCTTTTGCCTCACCCATATAGTCGATTCCTGTCCAAATGAATTGCGCACAGATCGCATCATTGTCCCTGACTGCAAGCCATGCCTCTAGACTAGCGCCATTTTCGCTGCCAAAGGTAACTCGATTCGGATATTGCCGCCGCGCCTCCTCGTAGAGATGCTCTTTATAATTGTAGCCCACCACATCCAGTGTGTCGGCATAGCCAATTAAATTCGCCAATTCTGGAAAAGCAAGCGCAGCAGTGACAGGTCTTGTCTTATCGCATTCCTTTACATAGCTCACGAGGCGTTTGGCAATCGTCGTGAGCCGATCACTTTGCGGTTTATTCGGATCATATTCGCGTTCAGCAGCAGGTTTATTGGCATCGTTATTCCCGGTCATCGTTTGGAAATAAGGGTGGCAATAAGGATCGTTGGGATAATCTACTTCGTTTCCAATACTCCATAAAATGATGGAGGGATGGTTCCGGTCCCGCAAAACCATCTCTTTGATGTCCAATTCGCCCCATTGCGGAAAATCCTCATAGTAACCAAAATGCTTGGGCGGGTAAACGTTGTGCCCGGTCGACCATTTATGCTTCACGCCTTCCCACTCATCAAAGGCTTCATCGATGACGAGAAAGCCCATACGGTCGCATAAATCTAGCAAGCTCGGAGCAGGAGGATTATGGCTCATTCGGATGGCATTGCAGCCCATTTCCTGAAGCGCTTGAAGTCTCCGCACCCATACCTTTTCAGGAACTGCGGCACCAAGTGCTCCTGCATCGTGATGGACGCAAACCCCTTTGATTTTCATATTCACGCCATTCAAGAAAAATCCCTTATCTGCATCAAATTCAAACCATCGAATTCCTATTGGGGTGTTTACATGATCGATGATTTCGCCGTCTTTCCTAATTTCCGTACATAAAACGTACAAATAAGGAGAACTCGGGGACCATAGATTAGGGGTAGTCACCATGATGGTTTGATTCAGTTCCGTACCGGAGCCAGTCTGAACGACAATCTCGTCTCCAACCGATTCGATCAGGTTTCCGTTGGCATCCCTTAGGGTATTTGAAAGCTCAATCGTCTCATCCGTCTGTGTCTCATTGGTTAATCGTATGTTAACAGCAACGGTAGCCTGATCTCCGGAGACATCAGGTGTTGTGACGAATACACCGTATTGATCGATATGTATGGCCTCTGTGAACGTGAGATACACATCTCTATAAATACCTGACCCGGTGAACCACCTAGAGTCAGCAATATCTTTATGGTCGACCTTGACAGAAATCACATTGTCTTGTTTCCCGAAGGTGATGAAATCCGTGATGTCATAGGTAAAGCTGCTATAGCCGTAGGGGCGCTTCCCAAGATAATAGCTGTTGCACCATACCTGAGCGTTATTATAAATGCCTTCGAAGGTGATGTAGACTCTTTTGCCTTCTAATTCAGGAGATAGAGCTAAGTTTTTACGATACCACCCTAAGCCGCCGGGCAAGTAACCGGTGCCACTTGAATGCTCTTGTGAAAATGGTTCTTCAACGGACCAATCATGAGGAAGTGTCACATCACGCCAGCTTGAATCTTCAAAACCTCTATACCAGGCTTTGGATTCATCCCCCCTGAGAAACTTCCAATTCAAATTGATATTTTCAATGATTCTGCTCCTGTTCATCGTCTTTCTCCCTTCTCATCTGAGCATTCACAAAATTGCATGGTCATTTGTTGTCGCGCTTTCATTATAAGATTACAATTGGAGTTAGTGAATAAAACATATTGCTATAAACATACACAAAATTGCTATTGGAGTGATCTTGATGATTAATATATCCGGCAATGCGCTAGATGATTGGTTTGAACAAGGGATTGAGCGGAAAGACAGCTTGCTGACTGTCAACTGTTGCGGTTATCAGAAGCTGATGACCATTGATTTACATCGGAATCGTGACCAAGGCCGTGTGGATTATCAGTTGATTTATCTTGTGGATGGAAGAGGGATCTTTTACTTAGATCACCAACCAATAGAAGTACATAAAGGTCAAATCGTCATTTTTTCCCCCAACGAGCCTCAAAATTACACGTATTACGCAAAAGATGCCACAGAGGCCTATTGGATTCATTTTACCGGGCATGGTGCATATGATTATTTGCAACAATGTGGACTACTTCATTCATCAATTCACACGGTAGGCCAGGTGGATGAAGTGAGTGTATTGTTTAAAAAAATCATTCAAGAACTGAATATGAAGAAGCCATTTAATGACCAATTGACATCAGCCCACCTACTCACTTTACTTGCTTTACTGGGAAGAAGGCTGCAAAACACGGAAAACCCAGGGAAAGCGGACCACAATTCCGACATCCATATGATCATGGAAATCATGCACGAAAACTATAGTCAGAACTTGGTTGTTTCGGAGCTTGCCAAAAAGTGCAACTTGAGTCTTTTTCGATTTATCCATAAGTTCAAGGATGTTACTGGAACGACGCCAGGTAAATATGTGACTAGTATCCGTGTTAATGAAGCTAAAAAGATGCTCTCCGAAACTTCGTTGCATGTAAAAGAAGTCGCATCGATTGTCGGATATGAGAATCCCTTATACTTCAGCAGAGTGTTCTGCCAAGCAGTGGGAATTCCGCCGAGTCGGTATAAAGAACAAGCTATCGATAATTAGCTCGTATTAAGAGCCATAAATAGAGGAATTTCAGGCTGATTACCGAATTGACAAGTAAGATCTTGTCGAATTTTGGCAGAATGGTTATTTTGAACTAACTCGAGTAAAGGATGATCTGCCATGACTAACCTTGTAAAGACGAGCCTTTCCCGCCGGTTTGTTAGAATGATATTGTTTTTCGCCTTGCTCGTCATGGTTGGGGCTGCTGCGGTTTCATTTATTGGCCATAATGTCCAGCAGGACTACCAGGAGCGCATCACGCTGTTAAAAGAGAAGGAAAAGGCGACTGCATCGATTTATCTCCATTATAATCAAATATTTTTACATGCTAGAGCTTTCTACGCTTTCCGTCAGGAGTTCGAATACGAAGCCGTTATGAAGGAGAAGCCAGAGTTAGAGCAAGCATTGGAGACATTTGTACAGCTTCCTTTAACGGACCAAGAGCAAGAGTTACTTACAACGTTAAAGTCATTTGAGAAGAACTATTTCGAAAATATATTTCCGAAATATGTTAAGCTCGCGCATAACGAGGATCCAATGGCTTTAGTAAAAGCCGGCGCTACGACACCAAGCGGCAGTGTAGGGACTAGTGTCTATGATTTGTTAGGCAAAATTAATGACATTTCCTTGCAAATCTCGTCCCAATCGGAAACGGAAGCCCGAAACTTGTTTAAGACCTTATCCAATCTTAATTATTTATTCTTTGCGTATGTGTTTGGAATCTTATTATTCATTACTTTCATGACTTCGAACACGGCCAAGAACATTGGCAGGCCGCTACGCAAGTTGGCAGATAATGCAGAAAAAGTGTCAATAGGGCAATCGGTTGAGCTGGAAATGGTCAAGCGGAACGATGAAATTGGTCTTCTCAATCAATCCTTTCACACCATGCTCCAGAAGATTCAATTGAAGGAAGAAGAGCTTCTATCACAGAATGAAGAGTTGATTGCTCAACAGGAAGAGCTTCAGATGCAGCAAGAAGAGCTTCAGGACATGCTGCGTAAAATGGAAGAAAACGAAGAGCTGCTGATCAGTGAGAGGGCCCTTACTAGAGACATCATGGATACCATTCAAGAAGGCGTTCAGTTTGTCAATGTCGAGGGTATCATAGTAAAGGCTAACTCAACGATGAATGAATTATTTGGTATTCCTGAGCAGCAGTTCATGTCAGATATCCAGTTAGATGAGTTTATCAATTCTGCCTCCCATTCCATTGAGGATTGCACGGACTTAAAGTCGTTTATGATCTCACAGATTAGCGATGAAGCAGTGGAGCAAAGGTCTTACATGTATGAGATTACTTCTCCAACTCGACGGGTCATTCAAGCCTATGCGGAGCCTCTGTTTAGAGAATCGGGTAGAATTGGTACCGTATTTGTCCATCGAGATATTACGAAACAAGCTGAACTGGATCAAATGAAGTCTGAGTTCGTAAGTACGGTTAGCCATGAATTGCGGACACCGCTATCCAGTGTACTGGGCTTTGCTGAACGGTTGCTAACCAAAGAGACGAGTCCAGAGAAGCAGCAGAAATATTTGAAAACCATTCATCAGGAGACAGTCCGACTGACGGCTTTGATTAATGATTTTCTGGATGTACAACGGATGGAATCTGGTAAGTCGACACATCAGAAAAATCCCGTGGACCTCTTCGAGGTGTTGAGCGGCGTATTCAATTTGCAGCAAGGAAGCTCCACCAAGCATTTCTTCGACGTTCAAATGCCAAGTGAACCGTATGTCATTTCCGGAGACCGGGATAATCTGACGCAGCTATTCATGAACCTCGTCAGCAATGCGGTTAAGTATTCACCGGATGGCGGACGTATTACCGCTAAGCTTTACCACATCGGTACGCAAGCCGTTGTTGATATTACGGACGACGGACTGGGAATTCCAGAAGATGCAATTCCGAAGCTGTTTACGAAATTTTATCGGATTGATAATTCGGATCGGAGAGCTATCGGTGGAACGGGGTTGGGACTTGCCATAGTGAAGGGAATTGTAGAAGCACATGGCGGCGAAATTTCCGTTACCTCTAAGCTTGGACAAGGGAGCACGTTCCGTGTAAGCTTCCCTCTGATCTCGAAGCCTGACAGCCTCATCGAGGCCGAGCAGCTGTCAGCTGCCGCAGATGAATTCACGGGCAAAACCGTCGTGCTCATCGAAGATGACATCAGCCTGACAGAGCTGTTAACCGAGGAGCTTACCGAGAAGGGCTTTCGTGTCATCAACTATACAACGGGTGAACAAGCGCTCACGGATATGCAAATGAAGAAGCCGGATGCCGTTATCGTTGACATCATGCTGAACAATAGTATTGATGGTTGGGAAATCATCAATCTAATCAAGGAAAACCCTCAATTGAATGATTTGCCAATCTTTATTTCCTCCGCATTGGATGAAATTGAGAAGGGGAAGGAAATTGGGGCCAACATGTATTTCGTCAAACCTTATCCACCTAGCCAATTGTCGGGGATGTTGCTCGAGATTCTCGGATTGAAGCGGGTGTAAGTCGGCGTTTTGTTATAAGTAATCGTAGATAGAATGTGCCAGAAAGAGCTGCCTTGTGGCAGCTCTTTCTTTTCGGTGTGGTTGCTAATTGGTTGTGGATCGTGTGCTGGTATCAAGGAAAACATGAACCACGTTAACAATAGTACGAGTTAGTTTTAATCCCCAATTAACAGGCAGCTTGTATATTAAATATAGGGACCCGAATAAACAAATAGGGAGATTACAACTATGGGCATTCATACTTATTTTAGGTCTTTAAATGAATTAGAGAGAATCATACGATGTCCAGGGAAGTTTAAGTTTGAAGAGCATAGTGTTGCAGCTCATTCATGGAAAGTTGTTCAATATGCCAAAACACTCGCGGACATTGAAGAGAAAAATGGGGCAACAATTAACTGGAAAAAACTATACGATATTACCAGCAGTCATGATTATGGTGAAATCTTCATTGGAGATATTAAAACGCCTGTAAAGCATGCGTCACATGAGCTCCGATTATTGATACAACAAGTAGAAGAAGGGATGGTCTACAACTTTATTGAGGAACATATTCCAACTGAGTTTAAAGAGACGTTCCATAAACAACTACAAGAGGGTAAAGACGGTTCAATAGAAGGACTGATTTTGGAAGTTGCCGATAAGATGGATCAAGTGTATGAGGCCTTTGCTGAGATACAAAAAGGAAATACAGAGAAAGAATTCGTTACGATGTATCGAAATGCGTTAATTAAGATAAAAAACATCCAATTATTTTGTGTGGAATATTTCTTAAGTAACATTCTCCCCGATATGGTGAATGATGAGATGGCTTCACTTGTTGATATCAAAAGGATCACGGAAGAGGCGTTGGCAGACGCTAATGAAGGAAGAATGGTGCAATCTAGGGGAGGAAGTCGAACATCCATCACACTGACGGTGGATGAAGTGTATCAAACATGAAACACAGAAGGAAAAAGCATGTTCGATCAATGGACGTATCATTGATTAAACATGCTTTTTTTGTGAATTAACTGGAAAAAGTACATCTAAATTTGCCTATAACCGCTTAGAAAGCTAAATAAATGGATTTTATGAAGTTAATTTCGAAGGAAATTAGCGTTTTGGCGGATTCCTTCGGAAATAACTGTACTTTTTCCATTTAGATTGAATTTTCAAGGATAAATCGCTGAACTAGCTGGAGTTTTTCCAATTAATTCAGAGATGGTGCGTTTGCAGGCCTTCCAGCCATTGCACCTTCATCTCAAGTGCTCTATCATCCCTGTTTGCTCAGCAGACCCGGCCTCATTCCGTTCAATTAGAACGGGAATACGCGTGGCTCTTTTTGCACAGAAATCCATTTGCTCGTCGTGAATTCTTCGAAACCGAGATCGCCGCCGTAGTGACCGATTCCGGATGATTTCTCTCCGCCGAATGGTGCGTTCATGTCCATATTGATGGTCGTATCATTCACGTGCGTCATGCCGCTTTCGAATTCGCGCGCGAATGCCATACCTTTTTCGAGATTCGTCGTGAATACTGCGCTGGATAAGCCGTATTCGGTATCGTTAGCCCAAGCCAAGGCCTCTTCTTCCGTATCGAAGGGAATAATGGAAGCAATAGGACCGAAAATCTCGGTCTGTGCAAGCTTGGAATCCGGGTTTACATCAGCAAAAACGAATGGTGTGACGACATTGCCAATTCGTTGACCTTCCAACACAAGACGTGCGCCTTCTTGCTTAGCCATTTCCGCAAGTCCAAGTACTTTCTCAATCTGTCTTTCGTTGATGAGCGGTCCTACGATGACCTTCGGATCGGTCGGGTCGCCATAAGGGACTTGTTGCAGTCTCTCCGCCAAACGTGTAACAAAAGCATCGTAATGTTTGCGATGAACAAAGAAGCGATTCGTACAGACACACACTTGTCCGGAGTTCAACAGTTTGCTGAATACAGCCGCGTTAACAGCTTGATCCAAATCAGCATCCTCGAGCACAACGAACGGATTATTGCCGCCGAGCTCAAGTGAGGCACGTTTCAGATGTTTGCCGCAAAGCTCGCCGATATGACGGCCAACGCCAGTTGAACCGGTAAACGAGATGATGCGCGGCACAGGATGCTCGATCATATAGTCGCCGACTTCTGCAATATCGTAGCCGACAACGTTGAGCACACCTTTTGGTAATCCAGCCTGCTCGAAAATGTCGGCAACGATAGGGCCGCCAGAGATATAGGTTTGTGAATCCGGTTTCAATACGACGGCATCACCCGCGGCAATGGCTGGTGCGACAACTCGCATGGCCATATACAAGGGGAAGTTAAATGCATTGATGGTTCCGATAACACCAACTGGAAAACGATAAACATGATTTTCCTTCCCAGGCAGAGGCGAAGGAAACACATGTGGGACATACATCGCATCGACGTAGTTGATGGCAGCCATAATCGAGCCTACAGAAGCCATGAATTCGCCAACTGACTTGGTAACGGAGCTTCCAGATTCCTTCACCATCAAGCTGATAATCTCATCTTTTCTTTCTTGCAGCAGCTGAAGGGCGCGCTTAAGAACACTCTTGCGCTCTTCTGCAGAGGATTTAGCCCACATTTTCTGTGCTTGTTTGGCTGCCGAGTAAGCTTCATCAATGTCATCACGATTGGCAAGTTTGATGCGTGCGACGACTTCGTTATTATAAGGATTAATGCTGTTATATATGTTTTCGCTTGATCCGTCGCGCCAAACGCCATTAATATACTGTTTGTTATATTTCTCTGACATGGGAATGCCTCCTTGTTAGTATTTGGTGATAACCGTTACGCCAACACCCGCATAGTTGTTCATTTCCTGGAACGCCGCGTTAATATCGTCCAATGCAATTTGTTGCGTAACCAGCTTGCCTGGTGCCAATTTACCGCTCTCCACCATTTGGAGCATTTCACGGTATTCTGGAACTGGCATACCTGCGGAACCGACCAGTGTGAGCTCTTTTAACAACAATAAATTAACCGGAACAGGTGTCATTCCGCCTTGCGGGTTATTGCTTACGCCGAGTTGAAGATGACGGCCGCGTTTAGCTAAGCTCATGATCGAGTTAACAAATGTGTCTTGGATGCCAAGGGCTTCGATCGATAGGTTGGCCCCGCCTTTGGTAATTTCCATGATCGCTTGCGGTGCGTTCACTTCTTTGCTGTTCACGGTCGCGACAGCGCCCATTTGCTTCGCAAAATCGAGTTTGTCATCGGCGATATCAACCGCAATAACGTTCGCACCTGCTGCGGTCGCGATTTGGATGGCGGACAAGCCGACACCGCCGGAGCCAAATACGGCTACCCATTCGCCTGAACGGACCTTGCCTCGAGAAACAACGCCGTGGAAAGCGGTCATGAATCGGCAGCCCATTGCGCTTGCAGTGAGGAAATCAACGCCTTCTGGCAGATGAAGCAGGTTCAAATCCGCATTCGGAATGTGGATATATTCGGCGAACCCGCCGTCAAAATGAAAGCCGACCATTTTCAAATTGTCACATAAGTTGTGGTGCCCAGATTGGCAATGCGGGCATATGCCATCTCCTTGATTGAAAGGGACGATAACGCGGTCGCCTTTTTTGAAATTGCGAATATCTTTACCGACTTCTTGAACAATGCCGCTCATTTCGTGACCTAGTATATGTGGGAATGATTTAATAGCGCCCAGTCCTCCGTGCCATCCGTGCAAATCACTGCGACAAATGCCAGTCGCCTCTAATTTTAAGATGACACCATCAGGAGTAAGTGTAGGATCTGCAACCTGTTTGACCACCAAAGGTTCGTTAAATGCTTCTAGTACAGCTGCTTTCATAAGGATCATCTCCTAGTATGTGTTGTGTGAACTTCGTCCTTATTATAGAAATGCATATTGATATTGTATAATACATAATAAATTATGAGTTCATAGCTTTGAGTCTATATAAAAAGGAGGAATGTGTCATGGAGCTGCTTCAATTACACTATTTTCAGACCGTTGCAAGATTAGAACATATGACCAAGGCCGCAGAGGAACTCAAAATCGCACAGCCCTCGCTCAGTAAGACGATTTCCAGATTGGAAGAGGATCTCGGTGCGCCGTTATTCAATAGGCTGGGGCGTAATATCCGGTTAAATCAATTCGGCAAAGTGTTTCTTATACGTGTGGAGCGGATATTCCGGGAATTAGAAGAAGGAAGAAGAGAAATTCGAGATATGGCAGGCTTGGAGCGAGGGAGCATCACGCTGGCTGCATCGTTAACGAGTATTCTACCGGAGCTATTAGGCGATTTTCTAAGCCAGTATCCGAACGTACATATCCGGCAATTACTGGAACCAACAGCAGTCATCAAGCGCATGTTAGAAGACGGAGAGATTGACCTGTGCATCACAACCGCACCGGTTGAGGGATCTGATATGGCGTGGACTCCTCTTCGAACCGAAGATTTTTATGTTGTTGTACCAGAGAACCATCCGCTTGTTGGCAGAGAAAGCGTCTCATTGATTGAGCTGAAGGATGAAACATTCATCGGTTTGCGAACGGGATATTGGTTTCGCAGCTTGACAGACAGCTTGTGTATGCAAGCTGGATTTACACCGAATACGATGCTTGAGGTGGATGAGGCGGATGCAGTCGTTTTGCTTTTGAGAAAAGGACTTGGTATCATGTTTGCACCTGAGCTGGCCTGGCAAAAGCGGGCACATTTAATGCCCCATAGGCTGAGAATTACCGACCAGGGCTGTACGGTAACGACCGGAATTGCGTGGTCAAAGAAGCATTATTTATCTCTCGCGGCAGAGAGGTTCCGTCAATTCGTTATCGCCTATTTCGTGAATATGGAGACGCAATAGGCATAGAAAGCGAGCAGCTGCGCATAATAAGTCTCTAAAATCTGGACGTGCATGGTCGTTCAAAAGTTAACGTTGACGTTAACGTTCAAACGGATTATGATAATCACATCGAGAAGAAAACTAGTTTGAAGGGAGTGTTTAGATGGATAAATTTAAAATTGATGACGTGGCCAAAGAGAGTGGATTGACCAAGCGAACGATTCGTTACTACGAGGAAATCGGAGTACTGTTTCCTCCAGAACGTAGTGAGGGAGGCATGCGCTTATACACTCGCAAACATATCGAAAGATTGAATCAAATCGTGAATGCCCGGGATATTCTTGGATTTTCACTCATGGAAATTCAGGATTTCGTAGCCATTCGCGAAAAGATGGACGAACAGAAGCAAGTCTATTGGAAAACCGAGGCAGCAGAAGAAAAGCTGAAGCAACTGCGAGAAATCAAAGTCATGGTCGACCAACAGATGGCGATGGTAGATCAGAAACTCTCCAAGATGGCTGAGTTTCGCAAGGAAATTGAATATATGCAGAAACGCGTCAATGATGGTATCACTAAAATGACAACATAAAAGGAGTCTTCTGGGACATGCAACCAACAGCTACGAGTAAGGCCAATACGGCCGCACAAGCACATCAGAATACACAGAAAGTTAGTATGTTTAGTCAACCGAAAGCGGTATGGGCGGTCGTTTTCGCCAGTATTATCGCTTTCATGGGTCTCGGTCTTGTTGACCCGATTTTGCCCGCTATTGCTAAGAAGCTACATGCTTCCCATAGTGATGTCACTTTGTTGTTTACAAGCTACAATGCCGTCATGGCGGTAGCGATGTTGATCACAGGTGTCGTCTCGTCCCGTCTAGGCATCAAGAAAACTCTGCTCGCTGGAATCATCATCATTGCACTGTTCTCAGCATTAGGTGGTATGTCAAATGGGATTTGGAGTCTTGTTTGGTTACGAGGGGGATGGGGACTCGGAAACGCGCTATTCGTCGCTACAGCCTTGTCAGCCATCGTATCTTTATCCAAAACAGGCGTCGCACGTTCCATTATTTTGTTCGAAGTAGCCGTCGGTCTGGGGATTTCCGTAGGCCCGTTGCTAGGTGGGGAGCTTGGGGCTATCTCCTGGAGAGGTCCATTCTTCGGAGTAGCGGGTCTTATGGTCATTGCCTTCTTTATGATCTTGTTTATTATGCCCAAACCACAAACGCAAATTCGCAAATCCAAAGCATCGTTAGCGGACCCGTTCCGCGCTCTGAAATTCAAAGCACTTCGTACATTCGGAATCGCAGCTTTTCTTTATAACTTCGGATTTTTCACCCTGCTTGTATACGCTGCACTAGTATTGGGGAAATTAGGATTGGATGAGCACCAGCTTGGTTACGTTTTCTTGGGCTGGGGACTTATGCTTGCCTTTACATCTGTCTTTACAGCGCCGAAGCTGCAGAAACGCTTTGGAACAGTGCCTTCCATGTGTGTTCAACTGCTTTTGTTCGCTGCTACTTTGTTTGTCATGTCCATTTGGACAACAGATAAAACTGTCATTATCGTTGCCGTCATCATTGCTGGAGCATTCCTAGGCAATAACAATACCTTAATCACGACCGCGGTCATGAACGCAGCACCTGTCGAACGTCCAACAGCGTCGGCCGCATACAGTTTCTTGCGTTTCATCGGTGGAGCCATCGCCCCATTTCTGGCAGGAAAGCTAGCTGAATGGTACAACCCGCATATGCCGTTTATCGTCGGTGGCGCATGTGTTGTTGTGGCTGTCATCTATCTTTGGATGAATCGCCAGCATTTGAAGCACGTGGATGAAGTTGAGAGTGCGCATTAGAGGATGAAATGTTCGGAGAGCCCGCTAACCAGCGAGGCTCTTTTTTGTTCTAGGCAATTTCTCTGGATGGACAAGCAAAATGTTCAGGAATATGCCAAAAGTGGCTAATTCCATTGTTCGAATTGTTCATAGAACTTGTAATAATTCACTATGAAACAGCCCATGAATCCTCTAACATTAGCCTCAGTTGGATATGGAATGGGGGGTGAGCATAAGGCTGCAAGCTGGATGTCCCAGTATGATTGAGGTACCGATTGTCCGATTGTCTTAGACTAGAACGAAAGGATGAGAGCCGTGTACGTTCATTCCAATGAAAAATACGCAGGGAAGTTGCTGGTTATCGGTTTGATTATTGCTTTATTCATGTCATTGTTTTTGACCACACAAAAGGCTGAAGCTGCAAGCGTTACCATTCCAAGTAATGGCGTTCAAATAAAGGATAGTGCAGGCAATCTTTTGCAAGCACATGGCGGTGGCATCATTAAAGTAGGATCTTATTACTACTGGTTTGGTGAGAATAGAAGCGGAGACAACTTAGTCGCTTGTTACCGCTCAACGGATCTCAAAACATGGGAATTCCGCAACAATGTACTCAAGCATTCTTCAGCTCCTGAGCTGGCAACAGCCAATATTGAGCGGCCTAAAGTCATTTACAATGCTTCTACAGGTCAATTCGTTATGTGGATGCATAAAGAAAATGGCGTTGATTACAGCGAAGCCAGAGCAGCAGTTGCTTACTCTTCCACAGTTGATGGCAACTACACCTGGCAGGGCAGCTTCCAACCACAAGGTCAGTATATGTCTCGAGACGACACCTTATTTGTGGATGACGATGGCTCCGCGTATTTCATTTCTTCTGCTAGAGAAAACTTAGATACGCATATTTATAAGCTTTCTTCGGATTATCGATCTATTGCCTCCTTAGTTCAGAAGGTTTGGGTTGGTGCACAACGGGAAGCGGCGGCGATGTTTAAAAGGAATGGTGTCTACTTCCTCGTGACCTCCGGAGCAACCGGCTGGGCGCCGAATCAAATGAAATATGGGACAGCAAGTAGCATCGCTGGTACATGGAGCGCACTTAGCAATGTCGGAGACGGCACATCGTTCGATTCGCAGCCAGCCTATATTCTCCCTGTTCAAGGCACTTCTACAACATCCTATCTTTATATTGGGGATAGATGGGCGGGTGCGTGGGGCGGCATTGTGAATGACTCGAGGTACGTATTCCTACCGATATCGTTCCCTTCGAGTACATCCATGAGTTTAACGTATTATGATAAATTAACGATTGATACGGCGACAGGGACGATTTCGGGATCGAATTACAGCATTAATTCAACTACGAATTATAAGATACTCAATCGAAATAGCAATAAGTCACTAGCCGTTAGTGGCACGGATAAAACACTCAGTGCAGCGCCAATCCAGCAGTTTACGGATACGACATCGCTCTTCCAGAGATGGCAATTCGTGAAGAAAGCGAATGGCTACTACAGTATTATAAACAAACAAAGCGGCAAATATATGGATATCAACGGTCAGTCCACGGCAGATGGAGCAACGAACATTCAATATCCAAGCAATGGCGGTAAGAATCAAGAATGGCTGTTGGTTGATCTAGGAAATGGCTATTATGCAATCGAGAATCGCAATAGCCGTAAATTTATGGACATCAGTGGAAGCTCTACAGCGGATGGCGGACAGAACATTCAATATACGTGGAATGGCGGCAATAATCAGCAGTGGACGATTAATTAAATAACGTGAAGCGAGGAAGGGAGCGATCCCTTGCCTCGCTCTTTTTTATTTCTTAGGATCTTCATACCCAATGCTTAAGATATTCACTTAACCTAACTGCGTTAACCGTTTAGTATAAAACTTAGGAAGTATTTGGAAGTGAAAGGAGGTATATTACCTTTAATGTAAGCGCTTAATAAATAGAAGGAGTGATAGACCTTGATAACCTGGATGAAGAAAAGAACCTGTTTGCTTATTGCCTCGGTAATTATGCTAAGCATAGTAGCCCTGCCTGTCCAACATGCAGAAGCAGCGCCTATTCCTGAGACTGTCACCTTTTCGGCCCAATCATCTTTTAGTAGTACCCAAGGAACAGGAAGCTGGTACGCGATGAAGAAAACAGGAAGCACGTATTCCTATTTAAGTCAGTATGATGCGACTACACCTGCAAAATGGAAAGAAGCCTCAGGCTATCCATATGTGAGAGATGGTTATTTTCACCCGGAAAATACATACGATGCCGTCAAGAAATGGGTAGCTCCGCAAGCGGGAAACATTTCGATATCAGGCACGGTATTCAAGGTAAACGCGAGCAGCAACGGCGTCGTGGCTAAGATCTTCAAGAATACGAGCCAGCTGTGGAGCGCTGCGGTGACTTCAGCCGCTGATGTGAATCCGACGGGAGTAGCGGATATTCATGTAGAAACAGGGGATGTACTTTATTTCGTTGTGAATGCAAACGGCAGCATGACTTCGGACGAAACGAAGTGGTCCCCTGTCATCACGATGACGACAGCGATCAAAATCGAAGGCGAGAGCTATGACAGCATGTCAGGCGTCAGCACAGCTGCAACCAGCGATATTGGTGGAGGACAGCAAGTGCAGAGCTTTGATGCGAATGATTATTTTGTATTTAATAATGTAAACTTTAGTGGCGGATATAAGACATTGGAGGCGAGAGTCTCTTCGTTAACGACAGGCAACAAGTTTGAGCTCCGACTAGATAGCCTAACGGGACCAGTCATTAGTACATTTACTTTGGCGAATACAGATAGTCTTTCTAATTTCGAAACACAGACATGGGCGATCACAGGAACGGCAACAGGTGTACATCATTTATATGTAAAAGGTGTTTCGGGCAGCGGAATTGCGAATATCAACTGGTTGAGGCTTACGAATAACAATCCGCGTGGAGCTACTATGCCATTCACGACATATGAAGCGGAAAGCGGTACGCGCGGTGGCGGGGCAACGCTCAATAACGATGCAACAGTGAAGAAAGAGGCTTCCTCCGGTAAGAGTTATGTCCATCTGGATGCTACAGGTGAAAATGTGACTTGGACAAATGTAAGAGATGCCAATCGACTTATGCTTCGGTATAGTATTCCGCAAAATACAAGCGGTACTTTGGCTCTCTACGTGAACGGAGTCAAGAAACAGGATGTATCGCTCTCTTCCACATTTAACTATGATACCTTCAAACCATCCTATGTAAGAAGCTTTGACGATAAAGATATTGCTATCGAGATCAATGCCGGCGATACGATTATGCTGCAGAAGGATTCAGGTAACAGTCTGGCCTGGTATGGGATCGATCTCATTGATCTCGAGACGGCACCTCCGGAGCTTACTATTCCTGCGAATTACATCTCCGTTAAATCTGCGCCGTACAATGCCGTAGGCAATGGCATCGCCAATGATACAGCTGCGATCCAAAGTGCTGTCAATGCAGCGGCAGCACAGGGGAAAGGTGTATGGTTCCCGGCAGGTACTTACAACCAGAATGATAAAATTCAGGTGCCAAGCGGGGTCAATATGAAAGGCGCAGGCATCTGGTACTCCCACTTGCATGCTACGGTTCAAAGCACGGTCTGGGGTGGCGAAATTGGCTTCATGATCAACAACAACACGACGGTTTCTGATTTGAGGTTCAGTGGTGTTGATACACAGCGAGACTCCAGATACGGTATTGTGATTACAACACCAAGTGGAGCTGGACAAAATAATGTGCTTCAAAATCTCTGGGCGGAGCACATGGGTTGTCTAGAAGGCTGGCAGGATTGGACGAATTCCAAAATTCAAAATGTAAGACTTTATAATACCTACTTCGACGGCATTCACTGGGGTGATGGAGGAAACTCGGGCAATAGTGCTGTGAACAATTTTATGCGTGGACTAGGCGACGATGGTGTTGCACAAGTGAACTTGATCAATTTCCCTACTATTGCTCAAAATAATTTGGCTCAGTTTAATACGATTATCGCTAACTATTGGGGAAGAGGTATGTCCGATGTTGGTGGTAACAGTCTTATCATGCGCGATAATATCATAGATAGCACGTATCAAGCTGGGATGATTATTACGACCGAACCGGTGGAGCCCACCAAGGATTCCTATACAATCAATGGTCTGAAATTCCAACGCAACACGATTAATAAAGCGGGTCATTCCGGCCATAATCACGCGGGCATTCACTTTTGGTTAAATGTAAATCCCATGTTGAATGTCAGAATAGAGTTGAATGCCATCCTAAACGGTGAAACCGAAGGAATTCATATTGATAATACTTCTTACGGAGACAGCGGTGGGCGCACGCAATTCAACTTCAATACAGCCACTGGCAACGCAGGGGCGAACTATACGAATGCGAATTCGTTGGTCGTACCAACATTAAATGGTAATACAGGTTTTTAAAAGAAGAACGCGAAATAAGAAGGACATGCGGAGCTTGATTTCCCGCATGTCCTTCTGGCGTTATACCGAAGATTGATTGATATTTTCACATCAATCCCTTTATTATTTCATAGTCTTCGAGGCAGCCCTTAGGCGAATATAGTAAGATAAGGAAAATGGTGAACGCTTTTTGCGTAAAGGAGGCTTCTTATTGAAAGCGATAACAAATTTTTTTCTCGTTCGATTCATCCAACGATCCATCTATCGTAAAATGCTGCTTTCCTTTTTTTCAATCAGCGTTCTGACCGTTTCCATTCTCGTCACTGACTTTTACTTTCGAACGGCGCCAGATCTGAAACGACAGTCTGTAGAGACGACGGAAAGGTTGACACAGCAGTCCGCGGCTACGCTAAACGTTTACTTAAACAATGTTCGCAACTTTTCATGGAACTACTTTGGAGATGCTGCATTTCGGCAATTCGTGCTTCATTTGGGGAGTGATCCCGATGCGCTCAGTACGTATAGAGGAAAATTTACCCAATTCGTATCAGATAACCCCATCGTATCATCCGTTATCGTGACAACACTAGACGGCTTCGCCATGCGAACAGGGAACTGGACACCGGACACGCCACAAGAAGATCGCAAGAAGCTAATGAATCTAGCCATTGAAGAAAATGGGAAAGGCATATGGGTCCCCTCTTTAACCTATCAGATTGAATCGAAGACTTCTGTAGGGACCTTGACTTTCGCGCAGGCCATTCGAAACATATCTGTCAGTTCTCCAGGACCCGTCATTGGTGTCATGATGTTCGACATGTCTTATCTTTCGCTGAAGCAATGGCTCCAGAATGTGGAAGGTGACGGTTTGAATCGCACGTATATTGTCAATGCGATTGACGGCAAGATCGTATTTTCCAATCATGATCATGAGGACGGCCAGCCACTTCTGAATGCCGCACAATTAGAAGAAATAAAGGATTCTCAAGGTGGTCATTTCTACGGAAAGAATGACAAAGGCGATTCTCTTGTGGTTTATAAAAAGCTGACGAATACCGATTGGATGCTTGTCTCAACATCATCAATGAAGGCGCTCAATAAGCCCGTTAATGATTTTACAATGCGAACGATCATCATCGGTTCCTTAAGCTTACTCGTTTCCATGCTATTGGCAAGTGTGTTCTCATCGCGAACCATTACGCCTTTGAAAGAGCTAAGTAAAGGAATGAAGGCGATTGAAGGCGGGAATTACAAGGTGAGTCTGCCCATTCGGAGTCAAGATGAAGTGGGCTATATTAGTGCTTCGTTCAATCGGATGGCGCGGGAAATCAATCATTTGATCATGAAAGTATACGAGACGGAGCTCGTTAAGAAGAACGCGGAAATCAAGACGTTGCAATCGCAGATTAATCCCCATTTTCTTTATAATACATTGGGCATTATCGACAGCCTTTCTTCGATTGAAGGAGATGGCCGAGTATCGTATATCAGTCGTTCCTTAGCAAGAATGTTTCGTTACAACATAAGCGGTGAAGATATCTCCACGTTGGAGGCGGAAATTCAGCAAATCCGATTGTATTTGTCGATTCAGAAAATTCGGTTTGATACACGCTTTGATTATTCGATTTATCTGGAGCCTGGCCTCGAATCGATCGCCATTCCCAAAATGCTGTTCCAGCCATTGGTGGAAAACAGTATTCTCCACGGGATTAGCCGAAGCTTAGAAGGTGGTACGGTTAGGGTGGAAATCATCCGGGACGGCGAGGACAAAGTGCAAGTCCGCATTTGGAATAATGGCATCCCGATTGATCCCGAGCGGCAAGTCTGGCTAAGAAGACTGCTTCAGGAGAAGTCCAAGAATGGCGAGCCTTATGTCGAACGCACTTCGATTGGCTTATTGAATGTCAATACCCGAATTAAATTGCTTTACGGTGAGCATTACGGGCTTGATTTTGAAAGCAGTGAAGAACTAGGGACGGTATTTACACTAACGATACTGCCGACTTTGCCTCAAGGAGGAAAAGAGGAATGAACATTATTGTGATCGATGATGAACCGATTATCCGACAAGGTATTATTCATAAAATTCGCCAATCGGGATTGCCTATTGTCGTTGTAGGGGAAGCCGGGGATGGCGTAGCGGGTGTTGAGTTGGTTCGCAGGCTGCAACCAGATATCGTAATTACGGATATTCAAATGCCGACCATGAATGGTCTGGCTTTCATTCGACTTGCGAAGGAAATTGATCCAAAGACGGATTTCGTTATCTTAAGCGGATTCGATGATTTCGATTATGCGAAACAGGCGATTCAGTATGGGGTAAGCGATTATTTGCTTAAGCCTCTTGAGAACGAAGAGTTGTATGACGTGTTAACGAAATTAATCGAGAAAAAGAATGCGGAGAATAACGAGGTCCAAATGTATATGGAGCTCAAGTCTTTGGAAGAATCGAGCCGTGAAACTGTTCGGCAGCAAGTGTTGACGCAATTCCTACAACAGGGAGATTCCATCATTCAAGACAGCGCACTTAAGGAGCTAGAGAGCGCATGTACGTTATACACCGCCATCGTTCTGCAGATTGCCCCGTTCGTACTTCCACATCAATCCTTTATGGAAAGTGAGGAAGAGCTGCTCCTTTTTGCCGTCAAAAATATTGTTACGGAACGAATAGGCTCTGTTGGGATGCACGGTGTATTAGTACATCATGCTTTGCATAGGTACGAAATCGTATACATACTAGGTTTTGTTCATGCACATGAACGGTCGGTCATCCAAGCAGCATTAGAGGAAATTTCCTACGGGATTCGGACGTATCTGAAACTAGACATGACGATTGGCATCGGCCCCTTTACCGATAAATTTGCAGGCATTCAGGAAAGCTATCGCGAGGCGAAGCAATTAATTAGAAACACGATTCTGCATGGGAAAAACCGCGTTTATCAAACGAATAGGGCGGCAGTCCACACACCTAATCGTAAATCGATTGTAGGGGATGAGGATGAGAAGCTTTTGATCGCTTGCTTAAAAAGGTGGGAGTCAGAAAAGATCCATCGCTGGATCGAACGTCGTGTGGGGGCAATCGTGCAAGATCCGAATTCCGACTATATTCAATTGGAGTGGTTCTGCTTAGATCTGTATTTATTGTTCCATAAATATCTCATGGTTCACTCTCAAGATTCAGTATGGACCATTGGAGAGCTGGATGATCTTAGACAGTGGTTAGAGCAGGTTACGGATTGGCATGAAATCGTAGAACGCATGAAAAAGTTTGCGAGCAACATCGTTGCCTTGCTCTCCAAATCGGACGAATCAGCAGGGAAAGATATGATTGAAGCGGTACGCCTATACATCAATTCGCATTATCAGGAGTCATTAACGCTCCAGACGATTGCTGAACGGTTCTATATTCATCCTAATTATTTCTCGAAACGGTTTAAGGAGAAGTGTGGAGAAAGCTTCATTGATTATTTAACCTCCGTACGAATGAAAGAAGCTGCCAAGCTGCTTAGAGATACAGAGCTGAAAGTACAAGAGATTGGTGAACGAGTGGGGTATGAGGACTCCGCCTATTTCGGCAGTGTATTCCGTAAGGCCCATGGGGAAACACCAAAGCAGTATCGTGAGCGCAGTATACCTTAAGAATTTCATATGAATAGCTTAGGATATTCGCTTAAACTCAAAGGCTGTACAGCCTAAAATAAGACATGTAAGGAGAAATTAACGAGGGGGAAGTAAGTATGAAGAAACAATTCAGGGTCTCTGCCGCAATCACTTTACTAGCGACATTTTCGATAACAGCCGCCGCATGTGGTGGTAATAGCAGTACGATTAGCACGTCAACTTCACAGCCCACGACCTCAGTGGTGAGTCCGAGTGCAGCAGCGACGGCTCAGCCAACGAAAGCAGCTACCGTTGAAATTACGGTTTGGGATAAACCGCATGCCGATGAGGTTACCAAGCCTTTTATCGAGCAGCAGTTTGCCGCCTTTGAAGCGAAGTATCCGAACATTAAGGTCACACACATTGAGCCAACGAAAGAAAAAGAACGGGAGCAGTTTATGACAGCCGTAGCTGGCGGAGGTCAACCGGATGCCTATCGGTCTGCTTACCCAGATATGGTCTCCTACGTTTCGCAAGGAATTGCCGCAGATATCTCCGAATTGTGGAATGCGAATCCCGATAAAGCTAATTATTTGCCCTCATCGTTGAACGCTGCCACCTTCAACAATAAGGTTTATGGTGTACCCAACGAAATGTACGTGACGGGGCTTCTGTATAACAAGAAATTGTTCGCAAACGCGAAAATGGATCCGAAGGTTGCTTTAAAGGATTGGAACTCATTCGGTGAAGCTGTACAGAAGCTGACCGACCCTGCCAAAGGGGTTTATGGCTATGCCATTCTAGGTATGGACTGGGCGGATTGGTTCTTCGAGTACTATGTATGGCAAGCCGGCGGCGATCTGACAGAGAAACAACCGGATGGCACGGCTAAGCTGACATTTACCTCAGACGCCACCGTAAAGGCGTTACAGTACTACAAGGATTTAAAGTTTAAATACAAAGCAACGCAGAAGAATGTCGTACAAAGCTTTGATGACAACAATAAAGACTTCTATACCGGGCATGCAGCATCAATGGTTGGAGCGTCGGATTCTTTCAGAAGCTTGTTGCCAAAAGGGATGGATATCAATGATATCGGATTCTCACCACTCCCAGTAGGACCATCGGGCATTAGTCCTTCGCAGGTTGGCGGCAACTATTGGATTCTGAATCCGAAGGCATCCAAGGAGAAGCAACAAGCTGCTTTCACTTATGCTAGCTTCTTTACCTCCAAAGAATATGGCGAAAAGTATCTGTCGTTCCTGAAAGGCAATGGTATTTTCCCGAACCTTCTCACCGTACGTAATGATGTGGATGTAGCTAAATATGTTGAAGGTCTGCCAGCCGATATCGTAACGAATGTAAGAGCTGCAGCCAAAGATACACATTTGGAATATTTCTTGAAATCTCGCTTAAGCCCTTATATCGTCAAGCCGATCCAAAAAATATTGCTAGACGAGAGCGCGGATCCACTGACGGAGTTGAAAATCGCCCAGGAGCTCGCGCAAAAAGAAGTGATTGATAAGTTTAACGCAGAAGTAAAAAAATAATAGCGATCGGGATCCTCTAATCAGAGGGTCCCGAGATAATCTTGGGGTGGAAGAGCTGCATGACAAAATTTTTGAGAATCCGCTGGATGCCCATTCTTTTTCTATTCCCATCTGTCGTCTGTTATCTCCTGTTCAAGTACTACCCGCTATTCAGCATGATCTACGTAAGCTTCTTCAATTACAGTGTCATTGATCCGCCAGGTAAGTTCGTTGGTTTCTCCAACTATACGGAATTTTTGACTTCCTCAACGTTCTGGCAAGCTGTATCGAATACCTTCATTTTCTTTGCCCTCTTTTTAGTCCTTACCTTTTGGATTCCAATCGTTCAAGCTTTGTTGTTAAGTGATATTCGGAAAGGAAATGCCTTCTTTCGCTTCATGTACCAATTGCCGACAATCATGCCAGCCGTAGCTGGGGTACTAGTGTGGAAATGGATGTACAACCCTGATTTCGGTTTGCTCAATTATTGGCTTTCGTACGTAGGACTTGGACCTTACCTATGGTTGAATAACCTTAATTTAACGAAGTTAGCGATTGTTCTCCCTTCTGTTTTCGCAGGTAATGGTATCTCCTTGCTCTTGTATTATTCAGCGATTAAAGCGATTCCAACAGAGCTATTGGAAGCAGCGAAAATGGACGGAGCTAATCCGTGGAAACGTATCTGGACGATGCTGCTGCCGAACATTCGGTTTATTATCGTCATTCAGTTCGTTGCGTTCATGTCCGGCGTTCTCTTAGCCTATGACAATATTTATGTCATGACACAAGGAGGACCAGCGGGAAGCACGACCGTGGTATCGATGTTAGTTGTTAATACAGCCTTTCAGCAATCGCGATTTGGTATTTCGGGCGCCATGTCCATGTTTATGTTTATCATTATTGCTTTGTTAACTATTTTGCAAAATAAAATCTCAGCAGAAAAGGATTGAAGCCGATGGCACGAACCAAAGTTGTGGAAAAAGGACAGCGGTCTTTAACCTTTACTGCCTACGCCGTGACGATTTTCTTTGCGATTACAGCCTTAATTCCAGTTCTGTGGATGTTAACCTCCTCGTTAAAGACGGATAAAGATATCGAAACCTATCCGCCCAAATGGGTGCCGAGCATCCTTCGTTCCATCGAAGTAACGCTTGATTATACCGGGATGCCAGGGATGGATCAGGTTGCTTATGAGAAGGATGCGATGAAAGCCACGTGGTATCCTTGGATGAAAAATATTCGGGAGAACATCGGCGTCATCAAGGTATCGGGCGTTCGCGATGGGAAACAAATCTATCAAGCCCAAACTAATTCTTCTTCCTTCCGTGCTGGTCAGCCGATCGTAGTTCCGTCAACCCTATTTTCTAACGAGATGATGGATCTTAAGCTGCCCATTATTCAGGAAAAGAAGCTATCTACATTCACTTCTTACGGTGAAGGCAGCAAGAAAGCTGCGACGACTGCGGGTATTGCTGAAACGGAAATCCCTACGAAGCTGATGGAATTTTATCAAGTTTCTCCTTTTGTGAAGGGAAAAGTGACATCGATTACGGATCAAGCGGCGTGGAGTCGTATGTTCGACAGTTACCTTTCTTTGAATAAAGTGGCACAGGATACTGCTGGATCACTGGGGTTTTTCAAGTATTTTCTCAATAGCGGCATTGTGACGCTCTCGACTGTCGCCATTCAACTTGTTTTAGGCGGCTTAGCTGGCTACGCACTCTCGCATTTGATTCAGAGCCGCAAATGGCAGTTTATTTGGCTCATGTTTTTCCTTGGGACGATCATGATTCCAGGCATTTCGCTTATTTTACCGCTATATTTGTTGATGAAAGATTTGGGATTAATCAATTCGCTGCTGGCTGTAATTTTGCCACACTCGGCATGGGGGATTGTCATTTTCCTATTCAAAGGCTTCTTTGATCAGTTGCCCAAAGAACTCATGCAAGCTGCCCGAGTTGACGGTGCTTCTGAACTCCGTACATTTTCACAGATCGTCATACCTATGTCCATTCCGATTTTTACAACAGTCGGCGTGTTGACATTTATTCCAGTTTGGAATGAGTTCGTGTGGCCGCTCGTGGTCAACAACTTACCGCAATATTGGACCTTTACGGTGGCTTTGAACGATTTGCAGAATAAGACCTTTGTTCAGCAAAATATGGTCATGGCAAGCTCATTACTTTCCATGATTCCGCTATTTGTGATTTTCATCGTGTCACAGAAGTACATCGAAAAGGGAGTAGCCTTCTCAGGCGTGAAAGGGTGATGAACATATGGGAAGGATGACGTACCGCTTCATAGAAATATGCACCTCATTCGTAGCATCTTCGGATATAAAGGGAGAGGCGCGATTGGTACAATGATTTACGAGAAAGCGCATTCAATTAAATGGCCTCTCGGGGTTAGAGGGTTCAGACGTACATGTTAGTGCGATTTTAACAAAATGGAGTGTGACATGAATGAAGCGAAAGAAACGAACGTTAACTGGCAAGTGGCTTTCACTCTTGATTATCGCGTGCATGCTTTTTACATCGTTAGGAACAGCTTCTGGAGCAGAAGTAGCAGCTACGTCGGATACCAAGGGACATTGGGCTGAAAATCAAATCAACAGCTGGATCGGCAAAGGTTGGATCAAAGGGTACGAAGATGGCAGCTTTAAGCCAGAGCAGACCATAACTAGAGCGGAGTTCGTGACGCTGGTGAATCGCTCTTTTGGATTTACGGAAGTGACGAGCATCTCCTTTAGTGATGTTGTGAAGGGCATCTACTATTACGAAGAAGTGGCCAAAGCCATGAAAGCAGGCTACATCCAAGGCTATGCGGATGGAACCTTTGGTGCTGCTAAGCCCATTAGCAGGCAAGAAGCTGCTGTTATCATTGATCGATTGTTAGGCTTGTCCAAAACAGCGAGTACAGAAAGTGATTTTTCAGATAAAAACGCGATAGCTTCATGGGCGAAGGATGCAGTAAATGCTGCAGTTGCTCATGACATATTTACGGGCTATGCGGCAGATCATACACTAAGACCGTTGAATGCCATTAAACGTGGGGAAGCGGTTACGGTTTTGGATCGTGCTTTGGCGAAGCGAGTCACTACCTACAACACGGCAGGGATTTATGGTCCGACAACAGGCGTTCAGACGGTGGATGGCAATGTGGTCATACAAGTACCAGGGGTTACTTTGCAGAACATGGTTATCAACGGCAATCTCGTTTTCGCTGCTGGCATTGGCAATGGAGATGCAACACTCAACCATGTGACTGTAAAAGGTCAAACGACAGTAGAGGGTGGAGGAGAAAACTCGATCCACTTTATTGATTCCATCTTGCTCACAATTCTGGTAGACAAGCAACTTGGAACAGTTCGTATTGTAGCGGAAGGGACAACAACCGTTGGGGAAGTTACGATCGAATCTCCAACTACGATTCAAGAGAAGGGGACAACTGGCACAGGTTTCAGCAAAGTTACGCTGTCCGAGAATCTGCCGGCGGATTCGAAGGTTACTTTACTAGGATCGTTTGAATCGTTAGCAGTCAAAGGTGATAAAATCCAGATTGATATTCCCGAAGGCAGTGTGAAAGAACTCATAGCTGAACTATCAGCTACAGGGATGTCACTTCGTTTAGGGGCAGAGGCAACCATTATTCACCTCGTGCTAGATGCAGTTGCCAAAATCTTAGGCACTGGAACGATTGAAACGGCAACCCTTAGCAAAGCTGCGAAAGATACTACAACCTTTGAGAAGCAACCGAAAAAGAAAGAGGATAAGGTGGAAGGAGTGCCAACACCTACACCTACTTCAGCACCGCCGTCTTCATCTAATCCAGGCACGAATCCAACTCCACCTCCGAGTACACAATTGTCTATCGTAAACTATGGAGCGATTGCGAATGATGGGCTCGATGATTTACCAGCTATCAAGCTGGCAGTGGAAGCAGCAAAAGCGCAAGGCAAAAGTGTTTACGTGCCAAGCGGGGAATTTAATTTGAACGGCTTACTGACCTTGGATAGTGTTGACCTTTCAGGCGATGGGGAGACCTCTATTCTAAAAAGTATGGATCTCAAGCTCCAATCGATTATCCTGACAGGTGAAGGCACAGACCTAAGCGCTGTCAAGTTGACATCTGTTCCAGCTACGGTCAGGCTGACGAACGACGATTCAGCTCGTGTACGTGTAGGTTCGAATGCGACGAACTATTCGATCAAAAATATCGTCATTGACGGTGGTTCTTCCGTAGGCTTCTTCAACGCTGGGACGCATGGGGTTATCAGTGGCAATACCGTCAAGAATATGTTGGCAGATGGTATCCACATCACGGCGCTATCCAACGATATCCTTGTTGAGAACAACACGGTTCACCAGGTAGGTGACGATTTCATTGCCGTCGTTTCTTACGAGAAATTCGGTGGCTGGGTGAAGAACGTTGTTATTCGAAATAATCATGTTTCCCAAGGTGAGGCGCGTGGACTTACGGTTTCAGGTGGCGAAAATGTATTAATTGAGAATAACACGGTATCCGATGTGTACGGTGCTGGTATTTACTTAAGCTCTGAAGGGAACTACAAGACATATACCGTGAAAGATGTGATCGTACGTAACAATACGGTTACGAATGATAGTATGAATGGCGGCAGTCCGACGAAGGGCGGCTTAAACATCACAGCAACGAACAAAAATCCAAGTATTGATAACGTGCTGGTAGAGAACAACACATTTATTGATTCGCAAGATAACGGCGCGTTGATTGTAGGCACATTTGAAATTGACGGTCTGCAAATCCGGAACAATGTGTTCCAGAATCCAGTTAATTACGGCATCATGATTGTCAGAACAGTGTTTGGTGCAATTAATATCACTGGCAATACAGTGACTAGTTCTGGCAAAGCGGTCTATGTTAACAATTCCACGGATCCTGATATCACAAGCGATCTGACCAATGAAGCCGATAACGGTGGTGGCGGAGGAACGAATGTGGCTGCCTACGGAACGCCGACCCTTGACGGTCAGGCCGATGATTTCTGGGCTTACTCCACAGTGCTTCAAATGAATGCAACGGCAGCAGGTACAACTGGAACCGCTAGAGTTGCATGGGATGAAGATAAGCTGTATTACTTGTTCGAGATGAAAGATGCTACACCGTTTGCGCTGTCCGAGAATGAGAAGAACGACTCTGTCGAAGTATGGGTGGATGAGTTGAATACGAAAAACGGCGCACAAACAACAGGCGATTACCAAATGCGCGTCGACTTGAATAATGCCAAGACAACGTCGATGAGTATCCCGCCTGCCAACCTTTTAAACAGTGTAACTAGCGCAGTATACCTTACGCAGACGGGTTACCAAGTTGAAATTGCGGTGCCGTATACAGTAGCGGAGCATGCTCCGAAAGTCGGAGATATGATCGGCTTCAATGCTAGCGCGAATGACGATTCCAATGGCGATGGCCTGCGCGACGGCTTCGTGTCATGGGTAGACCCGAATCTTGCTTATTGGGCAGATACAAGGGTGTACAATGAAGTGAAGCTAGCTGCTGCAGTTCCACTTGCAGCATATGGGAAACCCGTGTTAGATGGCACAATCGACAGCTTCTGGGCTAACGCCACGCCATTGCAAATGGATACCATTGCGACGGGAACAACGGGTAAGGTCAGAGTTGCTTGGGATGAAACAGCTTTGTACTATCTGTTTGAAATGACAGACGCTACACCTTTTGCGGTTGCTGAGAAGGAAAAGAACGACTCAGTTGAAGTCTGGGTGGATGAGCTGAATACGAAGAATGGTGCTCAAACGACAGGCGATTACCAAATGCGGGTCGACTTGAACAACGCGAAGACGACGTCGATGAAAGTGACGGACATCTTGAATAAAGCGACGAGTGCAGTAGCGCGTGTCGATGGCGGTTATGTGGTGGAGCTAGCAGTTAAGTATACGAAACTTAGCCCGAAAGCTGGAGAGATCATCGGCTTTAACGCGACAGCGAATGATGATTCGAACGGCGATGGGTTACGCAACGGTTTCGTAACCTGGGTAGACCGCAATCTACCTTACTGGGCGGATACGCGAGTTTACAATCGCATTCAGCTGGATAAAGGGGAGGGAGACCCTACACCATCCCCCATCCTCGTAACGGGCATAACGGTAACGGGGGCTGAAAATGCGACAAGTGTTCTCGCAGGCAGCACACTGCAAATGAGTGCCAGTATTTTGCCAGTCGATGCAGCGAATAAATCCGTTACATGGCGTGTAACACCAGGTACTGGGACTGCGTCGATAAGTTCAGATGGGCTTTTGACAGCAACAACAGCAGGGATCGTATCAGTTACAGCAGAAGCGCAGGATGGTTCGACTGTATCTGGTTCATTAGAAATCACGATTACAGCTCCGATCACTCGCTTGTCCATCGTGGACTATGGCGCGATTGCCAATGATGATATCGATGATTTGCCTGCCATTAAGCTGGCAGTCGCTGCTGCGAAAGATCAAGGCAAGAGCGTATATGTACCAAGCGGAGAATTTAACTTCAATGGCTTGTTAATTTTAGATGCCGTCGATCTGTCAGGTGATGGGGAGACGTCCATTCTAAAAAGTATCAACTTAACGCAGCAATCGGTTGTCTTGACTGGTGACGGTACAGACCTAAGCGCTGTCAAGTTAACATCTGTTCCAGCAACGGTAAGGCTGACGAACGACGATTCAGCTCGTGTACGTGTAGGTTCGAATGCAACGAACTATTCGATCAAAAACATTGTTATTGATGGCGGATCGTCGGTTGGGTTTTTCAACGCTGGGACGCATGGCGTCATCAGTGGCAATACCGTCAAGAATATGTTGGCAGATGGTATCCACATCACGGCTTTATCCAACGATATCCTAGTTGAAAACAACACGGTTCACCAGGTAGGTGACGATTTCATTGCCGTCGTTTCATATGAGAAATTTGGTGGCTGGGTGAAGAACGTTGTTATTCGAAATAATCATGTTTCCCACGGTGAGGCGCGTGGACTTACGGTTTCAGGTGGCGAAAATGTATTAATTGAGAATAACACGGTATCCGATGTGTACGGTGCTGGTATTTACTTAAGCTCTGAGGGGAACTACAAGACGTATACCGTGAAAGATGTGATCGTACGTAACAACACGGTTACAAATGATAGTATCAATGGCGGTAGCCCGACGAAGGGCGGTTTAAATATTACAGCAACGAACAAAAATCCAAGTATTGATAACGTGCTCGTAGAGAACAACACCTTTATCGATTCGCAAGATAACGGCGCGTTGATTGTAGGCACATTTGAAATTGACGGTCTGCAAATCAAGAACAATGTGTTCCAGAATCCAGCTAATTACGGCATCATGATTGTCAAAACGGTGTTTGGTGCAATTAATATCACTGGCAATACAGTGACTAGTTCTGGCAAGGCGGTCTATGTTAACAATTCCACAGATCCTGATATCACGAGCGATCTGACCAATGAAGCCGATAATGGTGGTGGCGGAGGAACGAATGTGGCTGCTTACGGAACACCTGCCATCGACGGTCAAGCGGATGATTTCTGGGCTTACTCCTCAGTGCTTCAAATGGATGCTACGGCAGCAGGCACAACAGGAACCGCTAGAGTCGCATGGGATGAAGATAAGCTGTATTACTTGTTTGAGATGAAAGACGCTACACCGTTCGCGGTGTCCGAGAAAGAGAAGAACGACTCCGTCGAAATATGGATGGATGAACTGAATTCGAAACACGGTGCTCAATCGACGGGGGATTACCAAATGCGAGTCGACTTGAATAATGCCAAAACAACGTCGATGAGTAACCCGGTCGCCAACTTCTTAAATAGTGTGACAAGCGCGGTATATCGCACGCAAGCGGGTTACCAAGTCGAGATTGCGGTGCCGTATACAACGACGGAGCATGCACCGAAAGTCGGGGATATCGTCGGCTTCAATGCGAGTGCCAATGATGATGCGAATGGAGATGGCCTGCGTGACGGCTTCATAACGTGGGTTGACCGCAACCTTCCGTATTGGGCAGATACTCGTGTGTACAATGAAGTGAAACTGGCAGCGCCAGTGCCGCTTGCGGCTTATGGCAAACCAGTGCTAGATGGCACAATCGACAGCTTCTGGGCTAACTCCACGCCATTGCAAATGGATATCATTGCGACTGGAACTACTGGAAAGGTCAGAGTCGCTTGGGATGAGACAGCATTGTACTACCTTTTTGAAATGAAGGACACCACGCCTTATGCGGTTGCCGAGAAGGAGAAGAACGATTCGGTTGAAGTCTGGGTGGATGAGCTGAATACGAAGAATGGTGCTCAAACGATAGGCGATTACCAAATGCGGGTCGATTTGAACAACGCCAAGACGACGTCGATGAAGGTAGCGAGCATCTTAAATAACGTAACGAGTGCTGTCTACAAAGGAAATGGTAACTATATCGTTGAGATCGCAGTTAAGTATACCGAGCTTGTTCCTTCAGCTGGGGAGATTATTGGCTTTAACGCGACAGCTAATGATGATTCGAATGGCGATGGCTTGCGGAACGGTTTCGTGACATGGGTCGATCGGAACCTGCCTTATTGGGCGGATACACGTGTATATAATCGCATTCAGTTGGCTAAGGCGAAGGCAGTACAGACACCAACACCATGATTAGTAGCTAAAAAGGAATCACAAAAAATAACTGCTAAGCGAAGAGGCTAGCCCGAAGGTCGATGATGACCCTAGAGCTAGCCTCTTTCTATCCTTTATGGTGTCGGTACGGCAACTCCATTGATGTACGATTGCAGCGGTGAGCTATTGCCACTATAAGTTTGAGTGGAGCCGTTGACGAGCTCCTCAAGGAAGTAGTTTATTGAATAACCTGCAGCATTCGTATGGATGTTGTTCTGGATTTTGACACTAGTAACTGTGCCAGTATCCAGTTTAATGACATCGTTAGCTGCCGTGTTCGAAGTATTAATATCTTGAAACGTATTTCCTTGGACATTTAACGTGCCTGTTGTCATGCCATTTTTCCATTTCAAGCCATTCGTTGCGGTTCGGACGAAGGTATTGCCTGTAAAGGTTACTGTGCCAGCAAATGTGGCATCGATGATAGCGCCTTCGGTAGATGTGCTAGACACACTTGGAGATGTGCTCGTGATCGTGTTATTCGTAAAGGTGACGCTTTGAACATGGTCACCAGTGACATTAATCCCCATTTTACGTGAGTTGTAGAGCGTATTGTTGGAGAAGGTGACATTGGAAACATTATTAAAGTTAGAAGATACCATTAAAGCGCCATGGCTTGTGGTTGTACTGCCGCCATTTGTAATGGTGTTGTTGTCGACGGTGACGTTGTTTACACCGAAGGTAGAATATGCGGATTCAGATGCAATTAGAATACCAGCATTCAATGGGTTGGTGATCGTATTGTTCTGAATCGTCACATTGTTTCCTCCAATGACCGTCATTCCACGCCCAGCCGTTGGTTGGTTTGAAAACTGGTTATTGGTAATCCATACATCGTGTACAGCTTGAGGGTCCTTTAATTGGTAGCTGACAACGGCAATGCCATCATCTCCCGTGTTGCTGACATTATTATTATTAATACGAATATTATAGGAGCCCGCTGTTGTATGGATACCGTCAGCTAAAGTGTTTTTCACGGTATTGTTTTGTACGAGTCCATTGCTGGCCCCTTTAATCATAATGCCAGCTCCATTAGCGCCATCTACAGTGACTCGCTCAATAAGAAAATAGCCGATGTTGCTCGTTCCTCCGGTCACAGCACCTTCCACATAAATACCGCAGGTGGTATTTGCTGCTGAACGAGTGGAGGTGACGGCCGTCAACTTGAGATCAGTCAGCACAGCATTCGTATTTGTCATGCGAACGGCCTGATTCGTTTGATTAGTAGCAGCGAGAATTGACGATTGTCCACTGCCATACATAACAACACCATCCACTTGAATCAGACCTGTGTGTTCGAACCGACCGCTGGGGACATAGACGGCGGAGCCCGAAGATTTGGCAGCTGTAATTGCATTGTTAATGGCTGTTGTGTTATCCGTACCTGTTGTCGCGACAGCTCCGTAACTTGTAATGTTTACATTGGGTTTGCCGTACACTTGGAATTCAAACGCTGAGGCAAAAGCTCCCGCTAAAGAGCAGCCAGTGACAGTAATTCTTACATATCTACCCACATCCAAAAAGGTATCGTTGGTATCCCCTAACGTTGTATTACTCGTTTTATCGACAACGGTTGTAAAGTTTACATTGTCCGGACTGACTTCGATTTTATATTGGTACGAACGACTTGAGCCGAAGTACCATTGTGCAGAAACTTTGGTTAATGCTCTCGTTTCACCAAGATCGACCATCCACCATTGGGGCATGTTGCCATTCGCAGCGGCCCATCGGGTACCCGTATCGCCATCATTAGCATTGCTGCCTGCATTGCTGGCTTGCGTAGAACTAACGGTTACCGTTTTCCCTTGGGACAAAACGGAATCTGCGGCCAATACAGTTGGTGGATTCAAGCCAGTGAGACCGAGGCTGAAAGCGACAATCAGCATAATAGAAAGAAATACCCTCCATACATGATAAAACCGAATCTTGATCATTATTCACATTCTCCTTTTCTAGTTTGGATTCACGTACTTCCTAAGTATAGAGGGAATGAATTGAACTTTTTTGCTTGATAATTGCACTATTTTACGAATGTGTACCACTTCATAGAAATATGCACATCATTCGTAGAATCGTCGGATATAACAGGACAGGGGCCATTGGTACAATAAATAAGAAAGCGTATTCATGTAAAAAATTAGGAGGGGTTAATTTGAAAGCGTTCAAGCAAAAATGTTCGCTTCTTTTGGTTTTGGCAATGCTCATCAGCTTGCTGCCATTGCCTGTGGTTGGGGATGTAACCACAACACCCGCTTATGCGGATAGTGTTATTCCGACAACTGGACTTGATCTTTGGTTGAAAGCGGATGCTGGAGTTACAGCGGATGCCAGCGGGAAAGTTAGTCAGTGGGCAGATCAGTCTGGCAATGGCAACCATGTATCTCAAGGGACAGCGACGAAATTTCCGACCCTTGTCACGGATGCTGTATATGGAAAGCCGGCCATTCGATTTGCAGGAGATATTAATGGTAACAGTAAACAATTTCTGAGCAAAGAATTATTGGGTAATTCATGGACCGGAAGCAGTACGGTCATTATGGTAATGAAATTGAATGCCCTCGGGCAATTCAGCAATAAAGGAATTTTTGCTACTGACATTACAAGCAATCCTGGTGCTTGGGCTATCACGACCAATTATACTGCCGTTCCTAGCGCTCCTACTGTACCGTCCAAATTGATCGTTTTAGGACCGCTAGCGCCGTCAGGAACAACCAGTGGAGACTTGGAGAGTGTATCCACATTAAACGTGATGACGCTAGCCGTCACGCTAGATACGAGTAAAGGGGAGATGAAGTCGTATCAGAACGGAGTGCTAACTGGGGAGAAAACGAATCCCACTTTTAAAACCCTTGGGAACTTCAAGCACTATGTTATAGGCAAGAGCTACAGCCCGAGCAATTTGCACATGGCAGCCGATGTGTCAGAGGTGCTCGTGTACAGAGGTGTTCTTTCGGATTTGGATCGTCAAGCTGTAGAAAGTTATTTAGCGAATAAATATTATTCGGTTTCCCCTGTAACAGCAAGCGTGCCTTCCGGTACAGTGATGCCGGGAAGTTCAGTTTCACTTTCTAGCCCGACAGTCGGAGCGGCTGTCTACTATACGACTGATGGCAGCGACCCGCTGACTTCCGGAACTCGCATCTATTATACGTCGCCGATTACGATTACGAACACTACGACAATCAAAGCGTTAGCTCATGGTCAAGGATTGATTAATAGTACTGTCTCCACTTTCACATATACACTCGCTTCTAAGCTGGAACCAGTGACAGCTTCCACGCCTTCAGGAAATATTGCGTCCGGGACGACAGTTATACTGAGCGCAAATCCTGGTGCAAGCATTTACTATACGTTGGATGGCACTGATCCCAAAACCTCAGGAACCAAGATGACATACTCTGCTCCTATTCCGATCCTAGCTGCGTTAACACTTCGAGCATATGCAACTCAAGCAGGTATTTCGGACAGCGATGTATCTGTGTACACATACACGGTGCTTCCAGCACAACCTGTAACGGCGAGCCAGCCATCTGGTGTTGTGTTTAGCGGTGCACAGATCACATTGTCCACAACAACTTCAGGGGCAACGATCTATTACACCACGGATGGAACAGATCCGAAGACATCCCAGACACGCTTAGTATATGCATCGCCAATTGTACTCTCCAACGCAACAACGTTGAGAGCCTATGCTGTCAAAAGTGGAGTCTCAGACAGCGCTATTACACAATTTGACTACACGATTTATACCTCAACGTCGACAGTGTCGAATCTACCAGAGAGTTATTACGACAGACCAGGTCTGGAAAATATGCCGCATTTGAATTACAGTGCGATGCGCGTAGCCAACGTCAAAGATTTCGGGGCGGTTGGCGATGGAGAGACGAGCGATCTGGAAGCTTTTGATAGAGCGATTGCCGCATTGAGCGCAGCTGGCGGCGGTGTAGTCTACGTTCCGAAAGGATTCTATTACTTTCCGTTTGATTTGACAGATCCAGCTAATCGTTGGGCATATAAGCGTAATATTAATAACATTCATTTCATCGGAGATGGCGATGAATCGGTTATTCGGTTCAAGCTTCCTGGCATTCCATCATTGCCAGCCGGAAGAACATGGACGAATAGAAACGGTGTGTTCTCAGGCTTTTCATATGGATGGAGAATTGACGGTAACAATATTTCATACAAGGATCTGGCATTCTCCTGGTACCCACGATATGATGCGAGGGGCGGTGCAGGTGGTTATTCGGTAGCAACATCTGGCAATAACATTCAAATGAATCGCGTATCGATCGATCAAGGGAATATCGGAGCGGTATTTTGGCAAAATACGAAAAACGTGTACGTAGTCGACACGCAAGTTCGTAACACGGCGGCAGACAGTATTCACTTTGCGAACGTTGCGAACGTTGTGGCGGCTTACAACTTCGTTGACGGAGCCAATGATGACTCCATCGCGAGTATCGACGATAAAGAATTTGATGTCGCTGACAATCATCAATATCTGTACAACACGATCTTAAACAGCTATTGGGGCCGTGGTATTACCATTACGGGTACCAATAGTCGTGTGGAAGGCAATTGGCTTGAAAACATCAAGTCGTCAGGTGTCTACACGAACAATGGCGGACAGAGCAGCGTGGCAGGTAACGGTCACGATACGGAGCATCTTTTAATTAAAGATAACACGATCGTTCGCTCTGGACTCATGGGCCTGACTGATAATCAAAAAGGCGCTATTGCATTTAACCAATATAAAGATGATCTAACGATTGAAAATAACCGTGTTTACGGCGGTCAATCGTACGGTATTTATTTCAACCCGTGGGGACCTGCGTCAACGATAAGTAATGTTCGTATAAGAAACAATGAGTTAGCGGCCGTTAAAGGTAGTGCTATTGTACTTAACTCGAATATAACCATGAAGAATATTGAAATTACAGATAACGACATGTTCGGTAACGGATTAAATGGAGATAGCATTAATTTTAATTCTGCAGTGTTATCTGGGAATGTGAATTTGGCAAACAATAAGGTATCTGGGCCAGTATCCAATGCGGTTTATGCGTACGGATTCCCAATTGTTACAGACCAACCTGTGTATACAAATCCTTATGCAGCAATAGCAGCGGAGCCTTCAGAGATGAAATGGGCTGGAGCTCCAGTAGTTGAGGCTGCTGCTAATGAATTTAACGTCAAGAATTATGGAGCAAAGGGCGATGGTTCAACGAACGATATCCTAGCTTTTTACGCTGCATTAGATGCGATTCCAGCTTCTGGCGGTACGCTTCGCATTCCAGCAGGTACTTATGTGCTGACGCCTGATCCAAACAAAGATTCTCGGCCATATAGTGAAATTAAACATCATTTGCTTCTTGAAGGTCGCGACAATGTACACATTGTCGGAGATGGAGACAGCTCTGTGCTGCGCTTTACAAGCGCGGATCATTATGGCATTCGTCTCATGAATTTGACGGATTCATCTATCCGCAACTTGAAGCTGGAGCTTGCGAACAAGCCGTTTATGCGTCATAATCGTTCACTGCTTGATATTACAGGCAGCCATGGCGTCGTAGCGGAGCATGTGACAGTGGCGAACTCAGGCGGTTCAGGCATTCAAGTGGATTCTTCTACAGGTGTATCCATTCAGGATTGTACAGTGACGGATTCTAACATGAGCGGTATCCTTCTAGTGGCATCCAGACAGGTATACGTGGAAAATTCCACGTTGAAAGGTAACCATGATCATGCGATTTTCGTGAATAAGCAGGGCAGCCTCGCACGTCAATCCGAGTACATTCGGATCGCGGGTAACGTGATAGACGGTGAAGGGAAATCAGAGCAAAGCGGTATCGCGTTTGCTTCCGGCGACAACATACTAGCAACCGGAAATACAATTAAGAACACGCACATGGCTGGTGTCTTGTTCTATTACACAAGTGAAGTGTATCCTACAGATCGTATAACAGTGACGGGCAATAAGTTGATTAATACGAATACGGGGACAAATACGCTGACTTACGGCGCAATAAGCTCGATGATGTCCAAAGGTGGAAACTTCACCATTACAGAAAATACGATTCAATCTACACCATACTCTGGTATTTGGGTTAAAGATAGTAAGCTTAGTTCGCTCAAGCTAACTGCAAATTCATTTACGGACACTGCAACGGCAGGTGGGGCGATCATTGATATCGCTAGTGATCAATTATCAGCGATCCCACAGTATACTGCCAATACAGATCAAATTACGGTTCAAACTAAGCCTGAGCGGATTGATAGCGGCTCTGGATGGGCGATTGCAGTTACGATCCAAAATTTAATGACACTACAACCGAGTGTTGGAGGTACTGTAAGTGTGACGAGTCCAACAGAATGGGCATCTGCCATTCCTCTAGTCACTTTCGGCGATATCGCACCTAGTCAATCTAGGACAGTAATGGTTCCAATTCCGACACCGCTGCCGGCCAACATTGGAGCAATACCTTTTTCGTTGAAGATAGATCAAGGCGGCACTATCACAAATGTTACAAAAAGCGTGAATTTCTTTACATCATCCGAGGTATTGATGCCGCCAGTGATCGATGGGATTGCGTCCGAATGGTCGGATGCTAATACTGCAATCCTGAATCAGGCTAGTCAGGTAAAGTTCACATTATCGGACTGGGCAGGAGCTGGCGATCTAAGTGCAACAGGCTATGTGAAGAATGATGAATCGAACCTTTACATGTCTGTTGTGGTCAAAGATAACGTACATTCTCAGTCGAATAGCGGTTCAGAGATTTGGCGTGGGGATAGCTTGCAAATAGGAATTGATGCAGGCAGAGCAACGGCAATTGGGCAGTCAGGCTATCAGAACGAACTAATATTTGCTTTAAAGGGAGACAATCAACCCTCAAAATGGAGAACAACGGCTCCGAGCGGGAAAACCATCGGCGATCAGTTCAGCAGTCAGGTAGCGGTACAACGAGACGAGACGAATAAAACAACAACGTATGAAATCGCACTTCCATGGACTGAGATTTTACCAAATGCTTTAACAGAAGTACCTGAACGGATCGGTTTCTCGTTCCTGATCAACGATGATGATGGCACGGGAAGACGCGGATGGATCGAGTATATGGCTGGTATCGGTTCGAGTAAAAATCCAAGCTTATACGGAGATTTATTGTTTGCAGAAGCTCCAGCTATTGTTGCTGCAACAGGAATCGAATTAGATGAAGAAACAGTGAAAATTGATTTGGCTAATGCTGAAAAAACGCATCAACTGACAGCAACTGTGCATCCAGCTAACGCGACAAACAAAAACGTGACATGGTCGTCAGATAAAACAGGAGTAGCTTCTGTTGATGCAGACGGAACCGTGACTGCACACAGTGTAGGAACGGCAGTGATCACGGTGACAACAGTAGATGGAGGCTTTACAGCAACGAGTAGTGTAACAGTAAGTAACTCTACTCGGAATAATCCACCAACGTCGTCGAGTGGCAGCGCACCCATTGGAAATCAAGAAGGCAAGGTTGAGCGGACGGATTCAGGTATCGTTCTTCAGCCCGGTGAGGCTAGTAAAGTTATTGAGACTAAAGATGGGAAGCATATTACCAGTATTATCGTAAATGATGAATTGCTGCAGAAAGCTTTGGATGCACTCAAAAGCAATACAAACGGAAATAAAACAATCGTGATTAAAGATAATGATAGCAACGGTTTACAGATTGAGATTAGTGGTAAGGCGGCTGCTGCGCTTGAAAAAGAGCAAGGCTCGGCTATAACCCTCATTGTTGGCAAGAATGAGATTCATGTGCCGGCGACTCTTCTTGATTTTGAAAAGATAGCTAAGGAGTGGCAAGTAAATCAGGATGATCTCAAGGTGAAGTTAATCGTGAAGCCAGCGTCAACAGCTGACAAGAAGCAGTTGAGCACTCAATTGACATCGACAGGTGTTACGCTTGCCACGGATGTCTTCAATTTCGGGATCGTGGTAGAATCAGGAAGCCGTCAACAGGAAATCGACAGTTATGGAAGTACCTATTTGACGCAAAGCATGACATTCCAAGCTGTTTCGAATTTCAATAAAGTTACAGGAGTCATGATCAATCCGGTAACTGGTGAGATGGCATTTGCACCTACCACGTTTACAACGGAGAATGGTCAAACGGTTGCTGCAATTCGAAGTAATGGAAGCGGTATTTTTGCCATTGTACAATTCGATAAAAAATTCGAAGATATGTCAGGTCATTGGGCAGAAGCTGATGTCCATGTATTGGCTTCCAAACTTTTGATCAATGGGATGTCAAAGGATGAATTTAAACCAGAAGCGCCAGTAACAAGAGCGCAATTCGCAGTGATGTTATCCCGTTCACTTGGCTTAACTCAAAAGAATGGTGCTTCACAAGAGTTCGTTGATGTGAAAGAAGCTGACTGGTTCAATAGTGAATTGAGTGCTGCCTTACAAGCAGGGTTGATCGATGGTTATGAGGATGGAACGATGAAACCAAATGACACGATCACACGTGAACAAATGGCTGTTATGATCGCAAGAGCTATGCATTTCACGCAAAGTGACATTCAATTGACGGACAATGATAACCGTACAGCACAATTCGGGGACAACGCTTCGATCGAGAAATGGGCGTTAGAGGCGATTGAGGAATGTATGAAGGCTGGCATCTTACAAGGGATTTCACAAAGTACTTTCGGAGCAGACGAAACAGCAACACGTGGTCAAGCGGCAGTTACGCTAGGCAGACTGCTCAAGTACTTGAAATTTATTAACTAGCGACGAGAAAGACAGGCTGATAGATAGCCTGTCTTTTCTAGTGGTTTCAGATTCATACCCGCTTGGAGGGAGAGAAGGATGAGATCTGAATATAGCCTTGGGAACAGTAAGGAGCACTGTTTTAAATTCCAATTACAAGTAGCTTTAGACAGAGCGCTGGATTGTTATTATACGCATGAAAGCATCCAATTACTGTATGTGCAGCAAGGGAATGCTCAGATAACACTAGAACGGAGAACCTATACCGTTAGTGCAAACACTTTTGTGCTTATTCAACCTTTCCAATGCCACAAGATCACTATGCTGAGCAACTCGTCGCAACCGTTCATAGGTACTGTATTCGCTTTAAAACCAACATGGTTGGAACCCTACTTGGTAACTTTTCCTACCATTTCGTCTTTTTTTCAGCGAGTGTGGAAGCATCAAATCGGGTGTCCCGTTATTGAGTTAGATAACAAGAAAAATAACGATATGATAGATATAATAAATAATTTCCATAAAAGGATAAATTATATAGTTTCCTCTGATGAGGAAGAGGCAGCGATATGTCTTATTGCCTTGTTGAGCTATTTGAAAACCGATGTACTGCCGCTGGAGACAATAGTACCTAAGCGAACCGAACGGTATTCGGAAAAAATGATAGATTGGGTAGAGGTGCACTATAAACACAATTGTGTGCTAGAGCGGTTAGCTACCGAGCTTTACTTGTCTCCATCCCATATTTCCCATTTGTTTCATCAGGAGACTGGAAGTACCTTATCGGATTATTTAATGGCGCGGAGAATAAGGGAAGGAAGTAAATTGCTGAGATCTACGTCGTTATCCATACAGGAAATCAGTAAGCATATTGGATATGGCAGTGCCGCCTATTTCTCTCGTGTTTTTAAACGCCAGATGGGTATATCGCCACAACTCTATCGAAAGGCAAGTACCCAATCATAGGAGATACGTCTCAGAGACCATGGTAATCGTGGTCTTGTGAGGCGTTTTTTGTTATAAGTGTTGGATTAATTATCAATCATAGCGGCGGGAGGTGAGTGGGTGGAGGGGGTGGTGTGTCTCGAATACAACTTTCCTGAAGTATCTACAAGTTTATGTCTTGTGAAGTGAGAAGCGGAGCAGGGCTATGTCTCGAAAACAATTTTCCTGAGGTATCTATAAGGCTCAAGCATTTATTTCACACGATTTTTGCCTCATATAAACTCAAATTGATCTTGATATACATGAGGTTCAGTTCTGTAACTTAACACGTCAACTCGATTATGAGTTCTCATATCGTACTAATGTATCTCTCCCTGAGAGTATCACTCCACCCACTCCTCGTTTAGTAGAATCTAATTGATACCAATTGTGGGAACAAGAAAGGACTCAATTCTTAGAATTGGGGGGCATAGACCCGTCAAGATTAATGAGGGGAATGTATCACGAAATATGCCTTTAACGGTTTTGTATTGTAGTTATCTCAGAAAATTTTGATTTAAGGAAGTATCATGAAGGAATAAACAAATTTTTCTTTACATGGGAATAAATGTTCGATATAATACAATTATAAGAACACAAGTTCTATTTTTGGGTGGGTTTGATAATGGAAATGTTCCTTTTAGACACATTGGACAACACTTTTCAATCTGAAGAGGATTGTGAGAAGTTCCTTATGACAAATAGGTGGGCTAATGGGTTCTATTGTCCAAGATGCGATCATGATTCATTTTATAAATTGAAGACACGAAACTTACTTGAATGTAAGGAGTGCAGGACACAAATATCGATTACGGCTGGGACCGTTATGCATAAATCTAAGTTATCTTTATTACTCTGGTTCAAAGCAATTCGATTATTAATTCAAGATGAGACTAAGTATTCAAAACCATCATTTGCAAGGTTACTAGGTGTGAATTATCGAACAGCGAAGTTGATGCTAGAAAAACTTCAATTCGCCTTACATAAGCAATACGCACGAATGGGTAACAAGAGGTCCTCTAAACCAATCGAAGAGTCCTTGAAACCCGAAATGGAGCAGCAGAGTAACGATGAAGAAAGTGCTAAACCAAAGAAAAATACAGGCGTGCTAGCAAGGTATCTGTTTAAAACCTCTAGAAAAGTTAGATATGAAGAACAAGATATGTTTAGAAAATGGATGAATGCATTCTCTTCTGTGTATTTATATCCATATTTTTTAAGGTATTTTCAAGTAGGTTGAAAGTAAGAAGCAAATTTAACATAAAAAAGCCCCATCACTGAAATTGTGATTAGGGCTGAATGAAGCATAGAATGGGGATGTAACGGGCATTCTCGAGCAAATTGATCGATCATTGTGTTTGGATACACCAGTTTATGTCGGAATTTTCGACTGCTCACGGAAGGCGCTTGGTGTTTGTCCCGTGGACCTGCGAAACAACCTTGTGAAATATTTATAATCAGGTATGCCAACTCGCTCGGATATTTCCTGTACTTGAAGTGTTGTTTCTTTCAGTAGCTTTTTAGCTGCTTGCATACGATAGTGTGTGACATAATCAGAGAAATTACTGCCTGTTTGGGCTTTGAATAGATGGCTGAAATAGTTTGGACTTATTTGATGATGCTGACATACGTCAGTTACGCTGATCGGTTTATGGAAATGGGTATTGATATAATCAAGCGCATCCTGAATTTCGATGCGATATTGATGATCCTTACTGGATAATACTTGAATGGTTCGTTTCCATTGCATCAATCGGAGTAAGTAGGCTTCAACATCCTGGAGGACCTCAACCATCTCAAGGGAATCGATTAGCGCGGTTGCACCCAATGGGTCATTTGCAGTCCAATGCTTAGTTAGCTCTTCTAGCCAGCTAATTAGTTGTGCAGGTTGAACATGCTGCTCTTGAATTTTACTGATGACTTCTTCGTAGAGGCTTCTTCGCAGACTGCTATCATCTAGAAATGGATTAATACTTTGCAAGCTATTATTCAGGGATTGCTTTTGTGCTTCACCTAATGCGTGATAGGGTACGAATTGGGAATAGGTGTATACCATACCTAAATTATTGTAGAAGCGCTGTGAAGTAGCACTGATAGCTTCATGAACGGCTTCCTTCAAGCGTATCGGGAGCTGACCATGATCCAAGGAAAGTCTCTTTGCCTTACTGAAACCACAAGTAACAGTAAAGGGCAAGTATAGCTTGATAAACTCATTAATTTTTTGGAACAAGGCATAGATTTGCGACTCCGCTTGCTCCATTTGATAAGCCGAATCCCAGTGAAGCCATAAACAGAGGGAGTTATCTTCTGTCCAAGGGAATAGATTGCCATTGTAGTGGGTTGAACTGACCTCTTCGATCATCTGCATCAACACGTATTTGAATAAGGAGATATCACGGGAATGAAAGATTTGCTTCAGCTCAGGGAATTTATCAATTTCTAGGTAGGCAATCGTAAATCCGTAGGATAACGGATGAAGCTCGAGCATAGTGAATTCCTTACGAATGGATTCTGGTGTAGCATACATCTGGTCCATCACATTCATAATGAATTGTTTGCGAAGCAGAGGCTTGCTTTGCTGGAAGCGATGCCGTTCCTGGATTTTTTCTAGTAATGATTCACGGTCTAATTCAATTTCTTTTCTAGCACGTTCAAGTAGGTCGAGAAGCTCTCGATGCCCGGAAGTAATTTTCAACAGATAGCCAATAGCCCCGAGTTGAACTGCTTTGCGGGCGAAATCGAACTCTTGATAGTTAGATAAAATAATGACCTTTACACGTGGCATCAAGGCTTTTAAGTGTTCAGTTAGTTGCAGTCCATCCATCCGTGGCATGACGATGTCGGTAATGACAATATCGGGATTGAGCTGCTTGCACAGCTCCAGTGCTTCTTCGCCATCTTCGGCTTCCCCTACGATTTCGAAGCCATTCTCAGCAAGCGGAAATCCGATCCGGAATCTTTCTCGGACTAAGTCTTCATCATCTACAATAATGCAACGAATATTTTCGCTTATAATCAAGTTCGATTTCATAAGCTGTCATCTCCTTTCATCGCTGGCATTAGAAGTTCTACTCTAGTGCCTAATCCTTCCTGACTCGAAATACTTAAGCCATATTCCTTCCCATAATGAAGCTGATAACGTTCATGCACATTCCGTAAACCAATTGAATTAAATCCCTTAGGCCTAGCAGGCGATGGGGTTCCTAAGTTATCGATAAGCAACTGCGCGAGTCGTTCAGGGGATATCCCAGTTCCGTTGTCTTCCACAAATAATAGAATAGAGGTTTTGCCATTCGTGAAGCCGCCGCCGATGTGAATAATACCCTCACCTTTTTTCTTACCTTTGATACCATGGAATATTGCATTTTCGACAATCGGTTGCAAGGAGAGCTTCAGCATTTTATATGACAGCAATTCTTCTTCAAAAGAATAATGCACCTCAAATTTATGCTGGTAACGTATTTGCTGGAGATAGACATATTGTTCAAGCCCTTCTAATTCCGCGCTTAGCTCCGTAAATTCAAGTCCATGATCCATCGTATATTGAAACAGTCGTACGAGTGCGTTCAATACTTTAGGAATCTCATCTGTGCGATTCAGGTCGACAAGTGCGTTAATCGAGTTTAGTGTATTGTATAGAAAATGTGGATTAATTTGCGATCGCAGCGCTTTGAGTTCAAACTTCTTCTTGGCTTTCTCAATAAGCACTTTTTCATCTACCAATGTTTCAATCCTGTCAAGCATTTCATTAAAGGAGTCCGCTAAGGATAGAAACTCATCCTGACGCTTAAGGCGGATACGGATGTGCAGATTACCATTTTTGATCCGATTCATTTGAATGATTAGCTTTTGGATTGGTTGATTAATTGATCTCGCCAAGTAGAGGGACAGGATGAACACGATCAAGGTGAAGACACCGGCAAACCAAAGTGTATAATTTTTGAATTTTTCCACTTCACCTAAGAAGCGATCCTTATTAACGAAATGCAGCAATTTCAATTTGAACAAATCAGGTGTGCTGATCCGCACGATATATTCATCATTATGGATATTCACAATTTTGGTCTCATTATTTGCTGTATACACAAGTTCCTGTAGAGCAGGAAACAGTTCGGAGTATTCCTGCTGTTGGAATGTTCCACGCAGCTTGATGTCACTCAGAATGGGACGAAGCTCACTGTTAAACACTAATGTAGAAATTTCCTTATCAATATTACTATCCATAAATAATTTGTTGATTTTCTCGGAGTTGATATCAATCGCAAGAATCCCTTTAATTTCGGTGCCTTTTCTGACATTGGCTGTGACTGTACTAATAAGGCCCTTGGAAGGAGAGTAGTAAGGCCCAATGTAGTTGATTATATTACTGCCAGTCTGGTCAATAATGTAATCTGAGATCTCGGGTGGAACCGTATAATTGCCACCTGATTGAATAACATGGCCTGAAGGCTCAATGAAAAATAAGCTCTGTGTTAACGGATAGAGGGAGTAATTGTACGTTTTAAGAATAGCTGCAATTTCATTCTCCGTTAAACTGGTTTGGGCAATTTCACTAGAGATTAAAGAAAGTGCTTGTTGTAAATCACTCGTAGTTCTTGCTAATTGTTCCTCCGTACGATCTGCTAGTATTTCCATTCGCTCTAATTGACTTTGCGTTACAATTTGGAGAGTGTATTGGTAAGCGAATAAGCCTAGGAGCAGTACGGCGGCGATAACGACCGTTGAATTCAGGATGAAAATTTTAAAACGAATGCGTTTAGTGAAGCGCAGATAATGTTGAATGATTCCCATGTTGCACCTGTCCTGTATCGTAATCGTTCCTATTAGTAATTGTTAAGCAAGCTAAGGGTGCATGTCAATGTATTTTGGGGTATCTATAGATTAATCCACACAATTTGTAGGATTCTTATATACGAAGCATGTAAGAGCCCGTCTACGATCGACTAGTTCCAATAGATTAATCCACCTCGTTTATAGTAGGATGGGATACTGCGAAAGGTTTGTGATTGCTACAATTAAGTTGTAAACAAAATCAAACTAGCAAATAAGGGGAGTCGAACACATTGAACAAAAAAGTTAAAACTTCGGCATTGGCTATATTAGCCTTATGCACAACGATCGTTTCCGCTGGTTGTTCCAAAAACGCTGTAGAACCTGCGCAAAGCGTTGCTCCAGCAACAAGCAAACCTACTGCTCAGCAGCCGCCAAAAACGGTTAAGGTCGTACTGCCTTCAGCTAGAGCGGAAGATGAAGCTTTCTATAAGGCAGAAGTTAAGAAATTTATGGACAAAAATCCAGACGTAAAAGTAGATTTGCAAATGAATCCTTCCGCACAGTATAACAATGCGGTGCAGTTGATGTTTGCAACAAATGAGGGGCCAGACGTATTCTTCATCGTAGGTGGTAAAGCGCAATGGCAGCTTGCTTCAGACAATGGTTGGATTCAACCGATTGATGAATATTTGACACCGGAATTCAAGGCGAGATACCCGCAGGGTACCTTCGACAAGGATAGCTGGTTGCGTTATAAAGACAAGGTGGTCGGCGTTCCTTTGGCGGATCCGCGTTACAGTAAAGTCAGACCTTTGTTTTACAATGTCGACATTTTGAAACAATACGGTATCGATGCACCACCGAAAACGTATTCCGAATTCAAGAATATGTCTGCTAAAATCACCAAAGAAGGCAAAGGACAAGTGTATGGTACCTCCATCATGGGCAAAGACCTTGGCGCTTTCTCCGCTACCATTGCAGGCTTCGCCGTATCGAACGAAGGCGGGGTTCTCCAACAAGAGGGAGATTGGCCGATTAGCCTCCTAACAGGTCAGGCAAATGCAGCTTCTATGGCTCCTGCGGTTGAAATTTTCCGAGATTTGAATGCACAGAAAGTATTGGCACCTGGTTGGGAGAACTGGGATCCAGCGCAAATGCATCAGCAATTTGCAGCAGGCAAGGTTGCGATGTTCGTTGGAGCAGCATGGCAAGCAGCTGAAATTCTGAAGCTGAAACCAGATTTGAAGCTTGGTATTGCTGCAGCACCAGTACCTGATACAGGACGCAAAGGTTATAGAGATGTACCTACGCCAGCTGAGCCTAAGTTCGTCATCGGATCTGGGTCGAAGGTTAAGGATGCGGCTTGGAAAGTACTCGATTATTTCGGATCTGCTGAATTCCAAAAATCATATTTCGAATCATCTAAAGAAATGGTCGTTATTCCTAAGGCTTACGATGGCATTGAGTTAGATAGCATTTCGAAACAAGTGTTGCAAGTGATGAATGAAACATTACGTTTGGCTCCGCATGTAAGCTTGAAAAACGCAGATATGGATAAGTTGTCCAAACCAATTGCTGATGGATTACCAAAACCAAGAATTAAAGACCTTGGTGTGAAAGCGATTATCAACAATGAAGATGTAAAAGCGGTATTTAGCGAGTATGACAAAAAAGTTAATCAATTAATTGAAGCAGAAATGAAAAAGGCACGCGATGGCGGAAGCAAAATTACGATCGATGATCTTAAATTCCCAGAGTGGGATCCTATGAAAGATTTTCTTAGAAAATAAGTGATTTCGTGGGGAGATTCCCTCAAGAGAGAATAATCGCTTGAGTGGAATCTCTTTTCACCTAATGGCTCGGGAAAAGGAGTGGAAGGAATGAACATACACCAAGAGAGGACATTACCATCCTCGACCTCAGTAAGAGAAAGTGGAGCAGCGACATCTGCTTTATGGAAACGGATCAAGCTGCATCGCTGGCATTATTTGTTCATATTACCCATGTTGGTTTTATTTCTTATGTTTTCAATTTGGCCTATGGTTGGAAGCTGGTACTATGCTTTCTTTGACTGGGATGGAACAGGAAGACCATCGAACTTTATTGGTTTCGCGAATTTTATAGAGATATATACGGATCCTGGATTTTGGAATGCGTTCAAAATTACATTCTCATTTGCAATAAGCAATGTGTGCATTCAATTGCCGCTAGCACTAATTGTGGCGGTAATTCTAAATCATCCTGCAGTTAAAGGAAGAGATATTTACCGTTTGCTTATCTTTTTGCCAGTGATCTCAACGACAGCCGTTGTCGGTATCGTATTCGTCATCTTGTTAAATCCGCTCGGCGGGCCAATCAACGATGTGTTGTTGAAAATGGGATTGATCGACAGCCCGATTAACTTCCTCGGGTCCCAGAAACTAGCTTTACCTACCTTATTGGTTATTTCGCTATGGAAAAGCTTTGGTACGCCGCTCATATATTGGCTTGCAGGCTTGCAAACCATTCCTGCAGAGCTGTATGAAGCTGCGAAAATCGATGGAGCCGGCTCTGTTCAGCGTTTTACCCGTATTACGATTCCGCTGCTCGTGCCAATCGGTATTATCATTGTCTTGTTGACATTCATAGGCAATCTACACCCCTTTGACTTGGTCAAAACGATGACGGAAGGCGGACCAGTCAAATCCACCGATGTCATTGATACCTATATTTACCGCTATGCGTTCGAAACAACGGAGTATTCGAGTACACGTTATGGTTTCGCGTCTGCTGCGGGGATCGTGTTCAGTATGGCTGTATTTCTAATTGTGTTGGTTCAAGCGGCTGTTATGAAGAAAGTACGACCTGGTAAAGGAGGGCAATCGGCATGAGAACACTTCGTACTGGTAAAACAATGGCTCAGACCGCCATGCATCTTCTCTTCATTGGGATTACCTTCTTGTGGAGTTATCCGTTCTTATGGATGATTTCCTCCGCGTTCAAATCGCAAGGTGAAATGTTTCTAGGCGGTCTGAGGTTAATTCCGAAGGAGCCGACCTTAGTGAATTTCAGTCGAGCATGGGAAAGCGCCAAGTTCTACTTGTATTTCTTTAATACAGTCTTCGTTACCCTTATGGTTATCTTAGTGGTGCTTCTTGTTTCCTCATTGGCTGGTTATGCGCTCGGTCGCGGCAATATGCCAGGTAAGAAGATCATTTTGGCTGCGCTTGTTGTGGCCATGTTTTTGCCGAAGGGCTTTACGATTATTCCGTTATTTGAGCTGATTGTAAAATTAGGCTTTAACAACAGTCTAATGGGCGTTGTATTAGCTGAGGCGGGACCGTCCAATGTGGTCTCCATTCTACTGTTCATGGGCTTTTTCGCTTCGATTCCGAAGGAAGTCGAAGAGTCTGGTGTCATGGACGGTGCGAGTCAACCGCGAATCTTTTTCAATATTATGCTGCCTTTAACAAAGCCAATCATTGCAACAGTTAGCATTTTTACATTTATTGCCGCTTGGAACGCATTCCTAGTGCCGTTGATCTTTACGCTAGGTAAACCAGAGCTTCGTACGCTTGGGGTCGGGATGTACAATTTCTTCGGTACGAACACGGTGGATTGGACGGGTATAGCAGCGGGAGCTTGTATGTCACTGATTCCAATTATTATTGTTTTCCTTTTCCTCCAAAGATACTTTATTGAGGGAATTGCGGGTTCAATCAAAGGGTAACTGGTGCTTATAGGCTAAGAAAACGAGATAGGAGAGATTGCAGTCATGTTTTATACAACAGAAAAGCTCGGTAAACGAATTGCCGAGCTCTCGGAATATCGCTATAGAGATGCTATTGCCATTCGTTCTCTGCAATGTGCGCTAGATGTGGAGGGGAATATTGGAGAACGACCTCCAACTGCCTTCGAGCAAGAACCGCTAACGTTAGGTGATTCCTGGGAAGGCAACGATACCTACCTCTGGCTTCGTACAGAAGTTAAAGCTCCAGAGACATGGAAGGGTAAAAAAATAGTGGGCCGTTTCGACTTCGGAACCTCCGGTCCCAATCACATTTCCGGCTTTGAATCGCTGCTTTATGTGAACGGAGTTCCCTATCAAGGCGTGGATACGAACCATCAAGAGGTGCTGCTGCCGCAAGCTTGTGCGACGGACACGCATACACTCACTTTTCGATTATGGTCAGGATTGAAAGGCTACGGCAGCTGGGGACCGCGCAATAAAGCGGAGCATAAGATCCTTAAAGCGGAGCTGACGTGGCTGGACGAAACGGCTGATGATTTATTCTTTACAGCAAAAGCGGCGTTGGAGACAATAAAGCGTCTTCCTGAAAACAGCGCAGACAAGCAAATGCTGCTTGCGGCAGTGAATAAAGCATTTTTGCAAATCAGCTGGTCAGAGCCAGGGTCTTCAGCCTTCTATGAGACAATTGTAGCTGCAAGTGCGGTGCTCCACAGTGAGCTGGATTCACTCGACAAAAACTCAGCAATTACCGTTCATTGTGTAGGTCATACGCATATTGACGTAGCGTGGCTTTGGCAATTGAAGCATACGCGTGAGAAATGCGCACGTTCATTCTCGACAGTGCTTCGATTGATGGAGCAGTATCCGGAATATTTGTTTTTACAAACGCAGCCGCAGCTGTATGAATATATGAAAGAAGATTATCCGGAAATTTATGAACAAATTCGCACGCGAGTCAGAGACGGAAGATGGGAAGCAGACGGCGCGATGTGGTTGGAGCCGGATTGCAATCTGACTTCAGGCGAATCCTTGGTCAGGCAAATCTTGTACGGCACACGATTCCTACGTGAGGAGTTTGGCGTTGAGTGCAGCTATCTGTGGCTGCCAGACGTATTCGGTTACAGCTGGGCGTTACCTCAGATCCTTCAGAAATCAGGTATTCGTACATTCATGACAACTAAAATCAGTTGGAACCAGTACAATCGCATGCCGCACGACACCTTTATGTGGCGGGGGATTGACGGTACGGAGATTTTGACACATTTTATTACGACACCGGAACCTGGAAACACGATCTACACGTACAATGGCATGGTTACGCCTGAGACGGTGCAAGGCATCTGGGACAATTACAAAAATAAGGCGCTGAATAAAGAGCTGCTGCTTTGTTATGGCTATGGGGATGGCGGCGGCGGTGTAACCCGTGAGATGCTGGAGATGCGAAGACGTTTGGATGTGCTGCCAGGTTTGCCTAACGTGAAGACAAGCAGAGCTGACGAGTATTTTGCTGGTCTTCAGGAGCGGGTCGCACAAAGTGAAGAATACGTTCATACTTGGGATGGCGAGCTTTACTTGGAGTACCATCGCGGGACGTACACAAGCCAAGCACGCAATAAGCTTTTGAACCGAAAAGCAGAGCTTATGCTGAGAGAAAGCGAATTTACATTCGTACTAGAAGGATTATTGAAAGAAAATTGGTCGATGTATCCAACAGATGAGTTGTTAAAGATTTGGAAAACCGTCCTACGTAACCAATTTCACGATATTTTACCAGGAACGTCGATTCGTGAGGTGTACACGGACAGCTGGCAGGAATATGAAGAAGCGGATCATTCGCTTGTTCGTTTGTGGAAGCAAGCATTGGCAGAGCTCGCTCGGGTTGAAACAACGGATGCAGCTATTTCAAAAGCAAGCACTTATACGATATATAACTCAGCATCATGGGAACGCAGCGAAACGGTTTACCTACCCCAAGCTGATCTTAATGGGACATGGCGAAGTGCAGAAGGGGCCGAGCTTCCTGCTCAACGCAGTGGAGACGGTTGGGTCGTTCAAACGGATAGCGTGCCTGCTATGGGGATGACGGAAATTCATTTCCAATCTGGTGAACGGATTGGCGTACAATCGCATTCGTTTGACTTCAAGGCAGACAGCCTAACGACTCCGTTCTATTGCTTGAAATGGAATGCAAATGGCCAACTTACGCGAATCTACGACAGAGAAAATGATCGTGAAGTGCTCAAAGCTGGTGAATACGGTAACGTATTGCAGGTATTTGAGAACAAGCCGTTACGTGATGACGCATGGGGGATCGACATTTATTACGGAGAAAAGAAACGCGAGGTTACGGAATTAGTTTCAGTTGCCTTAACGGAAGTTGGCCCAGCTAGAGCGGTCGTTCGCTTTGCGTGGACGTTCGGTCAATCACATATCGTGCAGGAACTGATCGTGTATACGAGCAGCCGACGTATTGATTTTCAAACGCATGCTAATTGGCATGAACGCGAGCAAATGTTGAAGGTAGCTTTCCCAGTGAGCATTCGCTCAACGGAAGCAACGTATGATATTCAGTACGGCAATGTGAAGCGTCCGACGCACTGGAACACAAGCTGGGATCAAGCACGCTTTGAGACGGTTGGTCAACAGTGGGCAGACTTATCTGAACACGGTTACGGCGTTAGCTTGCTGAATGATTGTAAATATGGATACGATATCAAAAATCATGTTATGCGCTTATCCCTTATTAATTCCCCTGTATTTCCTGATCCAGAGGCAGACCGCGGTGACCATCAATTCACCTATGCGCTGCTGCCGCATGCTGGTGATTGGAGAGAGGGAGAGACCGTGCGTGAAGCGTGGGCTTTGAATAGTCCACAAACCGTCGCTGTTGGCGGGACGCCACATGTGGGATTATCGCTCTTTACCCTTTCTTCACCACACACATTCATCGATGCTGTGAAAAAGGCAGAAGATGAGAACGCAGTTATCCTACGTATACATGAATATGCTGGGGCTCGGGGCCAATTGGACATCACGAGTAGTTTACCGATACGCGGCTGGGCAGAGTGCGACTTAATGGAACGTATTGAATCTGACAAGCAGAACAGTAACATCATTAGCTGTACGATGAATCCTTACGAAATCAAGACGTTTATGGTGTATTTTTAAATCGGATACGGAAAGAGTGAATTGGAATGCAAGATGCTACTCATACATTTAGCAGCAGGCCGCATAAGCTTGCGTCCAACCGAGTGTGGCGAACGTATCATGGTGGCAAGATGCTGGAAGAGTGGCAGGGAGGAGAGCGGCCGAACGACAACTCCATGCCCGAGGAGTGGATTGCTTCTGTGGTAAGAGCTCGCAATGTTGGCAGGGAGCATATCGTAGAAGGGCTGAGCAGGGTACTGACGGAAGAGGCTCTAGGAGCTACACTGCAGGAGCTGATTGCAGCGGATCCCATTGGTTTTCTAGGTCAACGTCATCATGAGAAATATGGCTTTGAAACAGGTGTGCTTGTCAAAGCATTGGATGCTGCTGAACGATTGACGATTCAGGTGCACCCTGATCGCATAACAGCACAGGAGATCTTTCAGTCACAATTTGGCAAGACAGAGGCGTGGTACATCCTTGGCGGCAGAGAAATCGATGGACAGCCACCCTATATTCTGTATGGGTTTAAGCCAGGTATGACACGCGACCAATGGGAGAAATTGTTCTGGGATCAGGATATCGATGGGATGATTCAAGCCTTACACAAGATCGAGGTACAGCCAGGTCAGGTGTTTCTAGTAGAAGGAGGGATGCCGCATGCCATTGGTGCGGGTTGCTTTCTGATAGAAATTCAAGAGCCAACAGACTATACGATTCGGATTGAACGTAAAACACCAGCCGGCCGCGACATCCCCGATGCGATGTGCCACCAAGGTGCGGGCTTTGATCGCATGTTCGACTGCTTCCATTATGAAACTTACAGCTTAGAAGAGATTGCTTCGCGGTATCGTTTGCAGCCTAAACTCATGGAGAAGACGAAGAGTTTCGAGAAATACGCTCTCCTGTCTTATGAGGATACGCCATATTTCGGATTGGAGTCCATTGTAATAACGAACCTATATGCCTTGAATCACCATGGTGAGTTTTCAGTTTTGGTTGTTGCCGAAGGCTCAGGCACACTATCTTGGGAAAATGGTCGTATACACGTTGCGCGAGGCGATCAAATCTTTTTGCCAGCAGGGATGTGTGCGCTCGTATGCGAAAGCGAACATGCCAATGAACCGCTGCATCTGCTGCGATGCTTGCCGCCTCAAATCTAGTCGTACTAAATAAGCCTTTCGTTCACATGTGAACGAGGGCTTTTCTCATTTTTAGCATCATGGAATTGATCACGTTATTCCCTGAAATTATCATAGACAGCGCAAAAGCCGAGGACTAACATGGTATCATAGAGGATAATTGGCAGTATGTTGTCTGACGAGGGGGAACCGGCGATGTATAAAATTCTGGTCGTGGATGATGAACCGACAGTTAGCGCGGGAATTAAAAGCTATTTGATGAGATCAGAACTAGGAATTGATCATGTGGAAACAGCGCTGAATGGGTTTGAGGCGTTGGACTGTTTGCGCATGGACATGTATGATCTCGTATTGACGGATATACAGATGGGGATGATGAACGGCATCGAACTGATGGAAGCGATTCTTCTGGAGCAGCCACATCTTCCGGTTATCGTCATTTCGGCCCATGAGAAGTTTGACTTTGCCAAGAGAGCGCTCAGGTTAGGAGCCAAGGACTATTTAATCAAGCCTGTTGAGCTGGATGAACTGATGCGAGTTGTCGGCAAGGCCCTCCAAGAGAAGAAGGAAATGGGCAGATTGACGTTGCAACGTCCAGATGCGGATGCGAGTAAAGATGGCCACTTGCTCAAAAAGAGACACGAAGCGCTCATCGAATTGGTAACGGAGACCGATTTGCAGGACAAAGATTATGAAGATCTTCTTCGTGAAATCGGCAGCTCACTCAAGGAGCAAGGTCATTGGTATGGCATTGCTGCCGTACATTTGAATTTGAGCAAGGGTGGATTTAGTAATCAGGACATTACGTTAATGGACCGAAAATTATTGAAATATGCCTCGGTAAATATATTGGAGGAAAGCCTATCCGATTGGTGCGGCGTAGCTTTTTATGGCTTTGGCAATCAGCTTGTTTGCGTGATTCAATTGGAAGCGACCGACTCTATAGACACGAGGCTGCCGATGAATTCGCAACTGAATCTGATCGGTCAAACGATCATTATTAATTTGAAGCAATATTTGAATGTTGATGTCACAGTCGGAATGAGTACACTGAGCCCAGATTTATCTATGCTACCAAAGCTGATGGAAGAGGCGAATGCGGCCATTGAATGGCGTAAGCTGCATCCGGATAATAAAGTGCTTTATTATGAAGATATGTCGGCCTTGGGCAATATGAGGATGATGGAGTGGGTAGCCAAGGTTGAAGAACTGGTGCTTCACTTGAAAACAGTCGATGAGGCAGGATTATCCAAGGAGCTTCAAGCCGCTGTCAAAATACTATCGAACCTGACACAGTCAGAAGGTTTGTTTCATAGCTGCTTCGGATTATTGGTGTACCGGATGTATGGCTTGCTATTTGATAATGGACAAGAATCAAGCAGTTCCTTCCGTCAGTATGATCCGGATGTGTATTTCAGAGGCATGGAGATCAGCAGGAAAGTGGCCTGTTTACAGGAATATGTGGAAGCGCTGTCCGATATCATTCGGGCGTGCATTACCGAGCGAGATCAGACCGTTGTATCCCGAATATCTGCTTACATTAACAATCATTATGGCAATCACGAGCTCAAGATTCAAGATATCGCTGGCGAAGTCCATTTCAGTGCGGCTTATGTGAGTTATTTATTCAAAAGAGAAACAAACAAAAACGTCTGGGACTTCGTGTCTGAGGTTCGGATCGAAGAAGCGAAGCGTTTGCTTGCTGTAACTGATTTGAAGCGTTATGAAATCTCGTATCAAGTGGGGTATCAGTCACCAGAGCATTTCAGCCGAATGTTCAAACGTTTCATCGGCATCTCCCCGGCTGATTATCGCAAAGAGATCAGGGGGAATTAATCTGAGGCTCCAATATAAGGTGATTGTTGCATTCTGTTTGTTCATCATCGGTCCGTTTCTAATAGTCGGTTGGATCTCCTTCTCACGCACCTCCGCAACGATTAAGGATGAGGTTGGGAAGACGATGCTTCAGTTGGTGAAGCAGAATCACGCTACGATAGAGAACACGTTATCTTCGGTCCGAGATAAGACGGTAACTTTTCTGGACAATCATTTTTTCAGCAATCCGAAGCAATTTGCATTCTGGACGCATATTGAGACGATTAGCGCACTGAGTGAAGCGGATACCATTCTTGAACGTTGGTCCTCGGATGGCACCGAATACGCGATTTATATGGCGAATAAAGGGAACCAACCTTTTCCACTCAATGCCTTATATAAAAAGCAAGGACTGATCTATCTGGATAAAAGCAGTGCTTACCCGGAGTGGGCATTACAGACCCAAGAAGAAAAAGGGGCCGGAAGTCTGCGAGTAGCCAAGTCGAGTTCAGGACAGCCAACGGTTACGTTTACACGAAGTATTTTGCATCCAGAAAAATATGACGAATCCATCGGCTTTCTTGCTGTCTCCAAGCTGGAGGTCCTGTTGACCAAAAATCTCGTTTCTGTACAACTGCCGGATCATGCTGGTGTTTATCTATTCGATGACCGGGATGAGTTGCTACTGAAGGTAGGTTCAGCAGGCATGGAGCTGTCAGAATTGCCAGAAACACTGCGCAACAAATCGGAAGGCTACTACTATTCGGAATCCAATAATCATAAGGATCTCTACGCGGTTTCGTATGAGTTTAATTTCAATACAAGACTAATCTACAAGATTCCATTGGACTCCATTATGGGGAAACAAACAAGCTTTCAGCAGTTAATCATGGTGATGCTTGCCATATATCTGATTCTCGTTTTGTTATTCGTCTTGTATTTACTTCGGAATATCATTAAGCCATTGGCTCGCTTAGTTACGTTCACACGTGTCTATGAGTTGGGTCGACCATTTGACTTTGGAACTTCGTCATCACGCTCTCGCTCGGATGAATTTGGTGTTTTGTATACCGCGTTTATTCGTATGACAGGCAGGCTGAATGAATCGATTGAAGAAAATTATGGAATGAAGATCAAACAAAAACAACAGGAGCTGAACACGCTCCATTCCCAGATCACGCCACATCTACTTTACAATACGTTAGATTCGATCTATTGGTATGCTTTAGAAAGCGGTAATCACGATGTTGGAGGCATGGTCAAGGACTTATCGAAGTTGCTGCGCATTGGGTTAAGTAAAGGCAAAAGTTTGATTCCGATCAGCGAAGAGTTGGAGCATGTTCGTGCGTATATTCGCCTTCAAATGAAGCGGTATCCAGGGAACTTCGAAGTATTCTGGGAGATTGATGAAGACTTGGATGCGTATAAAATGCCAAAGGTGATGATTCAACCGCTTGTCGAGAATGCGATTTTTCATGGGATACAGAGTATGGATGGGGAAGGTCATCTGTGGGTTCGATTGAAACGCCAAGGAGATGAGATTCATATCCTGGTTGAGGACAATGGATTTATTCCAGTGAATCTCGATAAGCTCAGGATGATTGTCAGTGGGGAAATGGATGACAAAGGCTATGGCATACGCAATGTTCATCAACGCATTCAACTGCATTATGGTGATACCTATGGGTTAAGTTATCGTTTGAGGGAAGGCGGCGGGCTCATAGCCACAATCGTCATTCCGATTCACCCAAGTGAATAAAGTGTGATCCTGATCCGGCCTATGGCCGGATTTTTTGTTTTTGCGTAGCTGGTGTTTACATGCCGCATTGGTGATTTCTGCTTGTTTGCACTTGTGGAGGATTCATCACGTTCTTATAGGGATACATCATCGAAATAGGGGATCCCGTATTCTATACTTAATTTAACAGAGAAAGGAGTGGGACGCAGTGAGAGAGACAGCCGCACCTCCACGACAGGCAGGGCAGACGCGATATCAAGCAAAGGGAGTTAAGTTTTTGCGGAGCTTTTGGCAATTCAGAACGTTGACATTGATGATCGTGCCAGCAGCCATCGTGCTATTGCTTAATAATTATTTACCGATGTTCGGGCTATTCATTGCCTTCAAAAAAATCAACTATGTCGATGGTATTTGGGGGAGTCCATGGGTAGGCTTCGATAACTTCACATTTCTATTTAATAATGGATCATTGTGGAGGATTGTAAGAAATACGGTTGCGTATAGTATGACGTTTATGATTTTAAATTTGATCTTGTCCGTGGCCATTGCAGTGACACTCAATGAGCTCCGCAGTCGAATAGCCGTCAAGAGTTATCAGAGCTTTCTGATCATGCCCCACTTTTTATCCATGATCGTCATTAGTTATCTCGTCTACGCGTTCCTGCATCCGACACATGGCTTCATTAATTCCACGGTTCTGGAATGGTTTGGCAAAGAACCTGTGTCTTGGTATATGGAGAAGGAATATTGGCCTTTCATACTCACGGTTGTCAGCGCTTGGAAAGGCGTCGGTATCGGTGCCGTGATCTACATCGCAGCGATCGCCGGCATTGATCCCGAGTATTATGAAGCAGCAGTTATTGATGGAGCCTCGAAGTGGAAGCAGATGATGCATATCACCTTGCCTTCTATTATGCCAATTATCATTATCATGACAATTCTGAATATGGGACATGTGTTCAATTCAGATTTTGGACTATTTTATCAAGTGCCGATGGATTCTGGTGTATTATATCCAGCCACCGATACGGTAGATACGTATGTGTACCGTGTCTTGATGCAACTTAATGATATCGGCATGTCCTCGGCAGCAGCTATGGTACAGTCGGTTCTAGGCTTTATTATGGTATTTCTGACGAATGGAGCGGTCCGTAAAATAAATTCGGATCAAGCTTTATTCTAATTGATTGAATAGGAAGTGAACCTGATGGTCTCCAAATCGTATCGAAGGGAAAATCGCATTTCCCCGCTGGCTGAGATGATACTTAATTTCGTTTTCATCTTATTATCGTTAGCCTGCGTACTCCCTGTCATTCTCGTCATTATTGTATCCGTCACACATAATGATTCTTTGATCAATGAAGGATACAGCTTTTTCCCTTCGAAGTGGTCGTTGATCGCTTATAAGACTGTATTCAAAGATTTTGCGACGATGGCAAATGCATACAAAGTTTCTATCGGGATTACTGTCGTAGGCACACTATTAAGTGTCTTTCTGATGGCTTTATACGCGTATCCCTTATCTCGCAAGGATTATCCTTATCGTACCGTGTTTACTTTCTTTCTTTTCTTCACGATGTTATTTAACGGCGGATTAGTTAGTCGTTACATGATCTACACCCAGACGCTTCATTTAAAAGACTCTTATATGGCCTTGATCCTACCGCTCTTAATCGTTCCGTTCAATGTGATTATCATGCGTACATTTTTCCAAACGACGATCCATCCCGCATTAATCGAATCTGCCAGAATAGATGGAGCGGGAGAGCTGCGTATCTTCTTACGAATTGTTCTTCCCTTATCGCTGCCAGTGTTGGCCACGATGGCTTTATTCTCAACGATTCATTACTGGAACGATTGGTTCAATGCGTTGCTCTTTATTAATAAGGAGCATATGTATCCCGTACAGTTCCTCATGATGCGAGTGCTGAAAGATGTTCAGTATATCCGCGAAAATATGACGATAGCCGCTCAGAATCCGGAGTTGCTTAAGAACTTGCCTAACGAGTCCCTGCAAATGGCCTTAGCTTTTATAGGTATGGGGCCCATATTGATTGTCTACCCGTTCTTCCAAAAATATTTCGTAAAAGGCTTAACTGTCGGTGCCGTAAAAGGCTGATCATAGTAATACCGGCTGCGAATTGCTACTCGCATTCCTCAGTCGTTTCCTATAACATTCATTACAGGAGGGTCCACAATGAAACGTAGAAAATCAGTATTGCTTGCACCTATGGCACTCGCAATTGGATTAACGGCTGTCTTGCCTGCTTGTTCTAGTGATAACAAAGCAAGTACAGCAAGTCCGGCGACGACTGCCGCCAGTTCAGCAGCTCCTGCTAATCCGAAAGCAGCTTTGGAGCCTTATGATGTATCCATCGTCTATCAAGCGAAGCCGATGAAGGACGACGCCCTCGTTCAAGAGAAGTTGAATGAGTACTTAAAAGGAAGAATTAACACAACTGTCAGTTTGCAGCCAATCGCGTCAGCAGATTATAAGAAGAAGACAGAGTTGATGATGAATACTGGGGAGAAAATGGATCTTGTATTCACAGCTTCGTGGCTGGATTTCTCTGCGAATGTGACGAAGGGAGCTTTCTTGGAGCTTGATTCGCTTCTGGATAAATTTGCGCCTGAAACGAGGAAGTTGCTTCATCCTCTGTACCTAGAGGCACCTCGTTACAAAGGTAAATTGTATGCGATTCCAACGGATAAGGAAATTACCCAAGGGAAGGCATTCACTTTCCGTAAGGATATCGTCGATAAGTATCAGATACCTGTCGATAAAATTAACAAAGTCCAAGATTTAGAGCCGTATTTTGAGAAAATTAAAGCAGCTGAACCTAATATGATCAATTATTTCGTAGCAGGTGGTCCAGCTAGTTTTATGATGTATGAAACTAATTCTAATTATCGTCCGATCGGACCTGTTCCAGCTAAGCTTCCGATGTTCTTCCTCGATTACAAGGCAACGGATATGAAGGTTAGAACTATTCTGGATCAGGATATTATTGATATGAATAAAGCAGACGCCGAATTGTTCCGTAAGTATTATGAAAAAGGGTACATTAACGCAGATGCTGCAACCGTTACTACGAATGTTGCGGACATACGTAAGCAAGGTAAGCTCTGGGTGCAATCCACGGTGTGGAAGCCTGGTTCCGATATCGAATTGAAGCTTTCTGATAACTTCGACTGGGTTTCCCATGTCATTGAAGAACCAATTGTAACAACGGATTTGGCTACGGGCTCGATGCTTTCCATTTCCAGAACTTCAAAAAATCCAGAAAGAGCGATGATGGTCCTTAACTACCTTCATACAGACCCTTATGTGATCAACCTCCTTGTGAATGGTATTGAAGGCAAACACTACACAAAAGTGGGTCCTAACCGTATCGAACCGATCAAAGATTCTGGTTATGACAGTCAAGTGTTCTGGGTACTTGGTAACCAATTCTTGAACTACATGAAACCAGGTCAACCAGACGATCTGTATGACAGCTGGAAGAAGTTTAACAATGATGCGAAACGCTTCCCGTTAATTGGATTTGTTTTCGATGACACGAATGTGAAGAACGAGATTGCTCAGTTAACGACAATTGTGAACGAATATAAAGTGATTAGTACAGGTGCGGTTCCGAATCCATCCAAATTGCTTGATGAGCGTAATGGGAAGCTGAAAGCAGCAGGACTCGAGAAGGTGAAAACAGAACTGCAAACACAAATCGATGCATGGTGGAAAGAGAACAAAAAATAGGAAGAGCTAGAGGTGATTTTCGTTGAAACCCCAGAACCTCATTTACACCTTCGTCAGCTATGCCTCTCATTATGATACCTCATGGGGACATGGAACAGCAGTCGAAGGTGTGGAGCGGACAGCAAGATTAGCCCATGAACATGGTATACCTGTGACATGGATCGTCAACCGAGGCTCCATTCCCGTGTTGGGTGAGCGAATTCGGCAGTGGCATGAGGCATATGGCGATGATATCATTCTTCAATGCCCTTTCTTTATGGAAGATTCCGGGATGTCGAAGGAAGCATTTAAGGCTAGGTTGTATAGTGACTGGCAGCTCGTACAGGAGGCCTTTCCTTGGGCGACTACCAAGATCGCTGCAAGGGGCAAGATTTACAATGAAGTCATTGAAGTACTAGAGGAACTGGATTTCCAAGGCATGTGGGGATATTGCTGGGAGCAAGTGTGGTGGGACGGTATCACGCATAAAGGGATCCCTTGGGGATCCTGGTATGTGGATAGCCACCGATACAAAGTTCCACATGCTGGCAAAGGAAAAGTCGTCGCCTGCGAGTGGACAGCACGGGATTTGCATTTGTCGTACCATACGGGCAGTCCTGTTATTTACTCGACTGACCCTAATGATGTGCTGCGTGCGGGTTTGTGTACGGGTGAGGAGATCACGTATTGGCAGATGCTGTTTGATGAATATTTGGCAAATACGGACCATAATGATCAAGTATTTTTCCTGCAACAGCAAGAGGCGCATGAAATGGAGTTCAGCGATCGCTTTCAAGTGTTTCCGGCTTCACACGTTGAGGCATGCGAAGGGATGCTCGACCGATTCTTTGCCTACGTGGCACAGTGTGGCGTAACGCTTACAACCTTGCCGAAGGCGCTAGCCACGTATCATGAGCGCAATCAAATCACAGCACCGTCCTATATGTTAACGAAGGATAAGCCAATTCGTCCCGAAGTGAACGACTACACGATGACGCTAGGCGGCGTGGCCGCAGGGCCTTGGCCGGATACGTTCTTCTTCTACGACAGCCAATGTCAGATGGTATTCGTCAAAGGGGAGTGTAAACCGCGGCTTGTCCGCAATTACGTCGGCCAGTGGAATATGCAAGACGAATTCGAGGAAAAAATTCCTCCGTTATTTATTACGACTTATGAGAAAACGAGCGATCGCATCGAGCTTGTCTATGAAATGGGGAACTGGAAGCCGATGCCGTTCGGACTTGCCTATTGGGATGACGAGCTGAGTGGCTATGAAATTGAAAGCTGCACTAGCGATGTGGAGACGAAACTGATTAAAGATGAGTTGATTTTCCTTCGATTTAATCTGACGGGTGACAAAAGAACGATTCGCTTGGTACTAAGCAAAAAGAAATAGCTAGCTTGGAAGGAGCCGGAGCCTCGCTTTTGCGGGGTTCTTTTTTCTTTCTTGGCTGATGGACTGAATTTGAGTAGCATTTCAACCTCGCTCGGCACGAATAGATGGATTTCCTACAGTTAATTCCAGGTGATTTCCGTTCAAATATGAATTAGATGGATTTCCTCCAGTTAATTTCAATCCTTTTCGCCCAAATGAGCTTATGGTGGAGTATTAGCTACATATTTTACAGCTAAATCGAATTTCCGAGGAAATTCCTCAAGATTAGCTGTACTTTTTCCATTCAATCTGTGTTGCAGCCCAGAATCTGAGGATCAGGAACTCCAACCCTCACAAGTAGCCAGAATTAGCAGAAGTAGCTAAAGTAGTGGAAATAGTAGAAGTAGCTATAAAAGCCCAACACCCAAAAAATGAACTTGCAGGAAGACATTCTGCAAAATCACCTTGCTCGTGTCGTGAATTTTTATCGAATTACTATCTCTATCTGAAATGCTTGCAAAAGTGCAACTATTTCTGCCAGCAGTCATCCCTTTTGGCCCTTCTCGGTCCCAAAGGTTGCACTTTTGCACGAATTCATCCATGTTTAGCCATACTCCCGGAAAATAAGTGTACTTTAGCATCTTTGACCATTTACGCTTACTTGCAACGTTTCTGCATCTGTGAAAGGGGTTGTGAAATTGAAGACTTGGACGGATGTAAACCGGGGAGGAATAGGTGAATGATCTGTTTTCATTGCGAAAATAAAAGGAAATGTTGGAAACCAACGCAATTATTTCTCGTAAGAGGATGTATCCCTTGGGTCTACGGAAGCTTTTTTACAAAGAAGAACACCGTACTCTAATTCATGCAAGAATACGGTGTCGAAGGGGCTATTTAGAACGTACAATTAAACTTATTTAACAATTCACCGAACCTTATCTGATCTTCCAATGTCCAATTTTCTAGATGCTTTGCAAGATACTCAATCCGAGCTTGTTTGTTCAAAGCCAGTTCCGCCAAACCGCTTTCCGTGATCTGCAAGGAGTAAGCTCGACCATCTTGGGGATCGGGAATCCGATAAACATAACCTTTTTGTTCCAAAGCTGCTGTTTGTCGACTAATTGTCGACATATCGAGATGGAATTCCTCAGCCAAAGCTTTCACACCAGCTGATCCGTTTGTCCAGATTTGATGAAGCAATAGATAAGCAGCACGATCCAAATTACCTACTTTTTTATTGGTGGTAGCTGCGATAAATCGGCGTATAAATAGTGCAACTTCGACCTCAATGGTTTCAACAGGATTTTTCATCATTGTATACCTCATCTTTAGGCATTTTCAATCATTTATGCTTGTATCGTAACATACACCGGATGATTTGAATATCTTCCAAATAGAGGTTAGCAGCTGTAGCATAGGGATAAGGATTGACTTCACTCGACATAGTTGTATAATGCAAGTATATAGTGTCATCATACTTCTTGCTTCAATAGAAGGCAATAGTAGACAGGAGTGGACACAATTTGAAAGCTAAGGAAATTATGGTTCAACAGGTGTATAAGGTGAAAGAAGGAGATACTGTTCGCGCTGTGATTGAGAAGTTTATTAGTCATCGGATTAGCGGACTTCCCGTTGTGAACGACCGGAATGAAGTCGTCGCTTACATCAGTGATGGTGATATTATGCGATATATCGGCAAGCATGATGATTATATATTCGGATCGTATCTGTACACGGCTGTGATCAAAGGCGATAATAATGAGTTCCAAGATAGAGTACGCAACTTGCTTCCTTTGAATGTGATGAAAATAGCTCAAAAGAAGGTGATTGCTGTAGATGCAGAAGAGGATATTGAGCAAATCGCGGCGATATTGGGAAAAAAACGCATAAAAAAGCTCCCCGTTCTAAGACGAGGCGTACTAGTAGGAATCATTAGCAGGGGAGATGTGATTCGGCATTCCTTCCAGTCCATTTTATGAAAATGTTATAAACGAAAGGAGCTATCTGCATGTTGGAAAAGCTCAGACATCGATTATTTTTATTTCCATTATTTATTGTAATTAAAATTTATGTAGCCTGGATGATCTTATTTGAAACAGGACCGTCGGCTAGAATCCTTTTGACAGAAATTCCGGCCATCTTGATTACTTATTGTGTGATTGAGTACGTTGTGAAAAAGCATAAACTTGCCTGGTATCTTGCTGTTGACCTTATTATTACGATTTTGTTTTTTGCACTCGTTATTTATTATAAGCATTTTGGTGTTATAGCTACGTATCATGTTTTAACGCAAGCCAAACAAGTTGGTGCCGTCAAGAAAAGCATTTTCTCTGTGATTGAGCCCCAGTATCTGTTGTTTTTCTTGGATATTGCTATTGTTGCTCTCTTTGCATTCTTTAAGCCTAAAACAAGAGAATGGAAGCCGCTCAGCATGAAAATAGTTGCTAGTGTCGCTTGCTTCTCTTTACTACTTTGCGCACTTAGTGTAATTCCTAACCGCAGTTCCTTTAATGAGAATGTGAAAGCAAGTAAAATGGGCATCTTAAATTATGAAATGTATAATTTGCTTTCTCAAAAGAAGGAAGAAATGATCAGTCCAGATCAAATTAACCAGCAAGCCATTGATACATTAAAAAATAAAGTTGTGGTCGAAAAACCTGTGATGCATGGCGCGGCGAGTGGGAAAAATTTGATTATTATTCAAATGGAGTCCTTTCAAAACTTTCTGATCGGCTTGAACATCGATGGGAAAGAAATTACACCTAACTTGAATAAGCTGGCTGGATCCAACTATTATTTCCCGAAATTTTATCAGCAAATTGGTCAAGGGAATACGTCAGATGCCGAGTTTATCGTGAACACGTCGTACTATGTACCTCCAGATGGCGCAGCTACTCAAGTCTATGGGAAGAAGGACTTACCTAGCCTTCCAAAGCTCCTTCAGAAGCAAGGCTACACGACGATGAATTTCCATACGAATGAGGTTGGATTCTGGAATCGGGATGATTTATATCAGGCCATTGGCTATGATCGGTACTACGATAAACAATTTTTCAAAGATGAGGATGCCTTCTTCTATGGCTCGTCCGATGAAGTGTTATACAGGAAAACAGCGGAAGAGTTAGCATCATATCAAAACCAAGGAACACCTTTTTACGCGCACGTGATCTCGATGAGCTCTCACAACCCCTTCACAATTCCGGAAGAAAAATATAAGATGACATTGCCTGAGCGGTACGAAGGCACCTTTGTAGGCGACTACATTCGTGCAGAAAACTATGCAGACTATGCACTTGGCTTGTTTATCGACGATTTGAAAAAGCGGGGGATTTGGGAGAACAGTGTAGTTGTTCTTTACGGCGATCACCGCGGCCTTCCTTTATTTTCTTTGAAAGCTGACGACAAAGCCTTGATGACAGAAATATTAGGTCATGAATACGGTGAAAAAGAACTCATAAATATTCCTCTTATTATCGCGTCCGAAGGTGTGACAACGCCACAGGTACAAATGCAGCTAGGCGGTCAAGTCGATATTTTACCAACAGTTGCCAACCTATTAGGTGTACCGCTGACAGACTATATTCACTTTGGTCAAGATTTGCTTAATCATACGTCCTATAATTTATTACCTCAACGTTACTATTTGCCGACAGGCTCATTTGTAAATAGCGAAGAGCTCTTCATGTCTGGTAAAGGTTTTGAGGATGGCAGTTATTTTACGCTTGCCGGCAATGCCAATGAACACCAATCGGCGACGGAAGACGAATTTAATCATGCGTTAAAGCTTTTGCAATTATCCGATAGTTATGTGTCACAACTGCCAGATCGTGTGGAGCCTGAATAACATAAACCGCCTTGCGAATCCTCGCAAGGCGGTTTTCTGTTTACGTACTGCTCAGCGCAGCTCACACACCATTTTATAACTTCCAGGCTCCGCGCGGAAGCCGATCAAATCACGGTTAATGCGCAGCATAGGGGCATTCATGGAATCATTGTGTGTTTTCAAATATGGCACACCGCAGACGCTGGCAGTTTGTATGCCGAGCATCTTTAAGGCGAGTGCAATCCGTCGACCTCGATATGCCGGCAGTACACCCGTATATTCATGATACATGGCACGAGTTTGTTCGTTCTGTTGGAGCGTAACAACACCAATGTAGCGTTCGCCATCTTTGGCGATATGGATCCATTCGGGACGTACGCCATTTTGGGCGATGGTCCACTTTTTCCATTCTTCAAACCAAGGAAAGTCACCGGAGTAGCCTGGAATATCCGGATGTGTGATCTTATATAGCTCATGCAGCTTCCTCTCACTGGCTTCCCCTGGTTCATCCGCCAAGGTAATGAACTGAATCCCTGCTCGTTCGGCTTCTTTTATGGATTCCTCAAGTGTGCCTCCATCAAACGTTGCCAAGTCCAGAACGGATTCGAAGGAATGGCGTTCTTTTACGTGGTTGCGACGTTCTGCAAAAGCTAATGACTGTTCGTCGCTCTCCTTCATATAGCCAATGAGCCGCGAGGCTCTTACCTGGTTGCCCATTGAAGAAGCGTATCATACAAAGCATTCCCTACGCCGTTACCACGTAATTTCGGATCTACAACCAGGTTATAGATCAGTGCGCCAGGCTCCGTCCATGGGGCGCGCCAAGCGATTGCGTAGGCGACAACTTGTCCATGCTCGTCTTCTGCAACCCATTTGGGACGATCCCATCCTATCAGCTGTTCTTCTTCATTGTAATGCAGCTGACCTGGAGGGATTTTGTCCTCGTCTTCATTGAGCTGTTCAGCTGTTGTCGGTTCCGACCAGATCAGATTAAGGAGCGGTGCGACTGCCTTAAAATCATCGGGCTGCTGTAATTTTCGAATGATCCAATTTGGCACGATATGACCTCCATCAAAGAATATCTTGTTGTCATTATCACATGCCAAGAGACGGAGATCATGGTAAAGTCTGGATATAACGAAAGATTCTGATCCTGTGCGAATTTCATTCAATGAAAATGGTATAAGCACTCATCCCTTTGAATTTGTAGGGCGTGAACCCGACATGTTTCTTGAAAAGCTGGCAGAAATATGAGAAGTTGCCTAATCCGACGGACTCACCGATATCTTGAACGGACATATCCGTCGTTCGCAGCAGCCAACAGGCTTGTCGGATCCGGCGCGCAGTCAAGTACTCCGTTATTGTGCTGCCAATGGATTGATGAAAAGTAGTGGATACATGGTTGGGCGTTAGGTGAACCGCCGAAGCCAGCTCGTCTAGCTTGAACGGCTCCATGTAATGCGCCTCGATCCATGCAAGCATTCGCTCGGCTGTTGATGAGCTTTTCGGTGTAAGCATAGGAACAGAATCTGACTGCGAGAAAGCAGCCTTCTCCGAATCCGTGCGAAGCTGGTGTATGAAAGCCGTCAGGAAAAGCAACTGTTCTTCTAACAGTCGCTCTGGTCCGCGTTCCTTGGCGGCATCAAGTCTAGGTGTATAGCTCCGAAGTAAAACTTCAAGCGCAGCCAGATTTTCACTTCGAAAGGCTTGCGGCATAAGCGGGTCTTTCCAAAGCTTTCTGAGAAACTCGCGAAGAGCTGGGAAAGCAGAGAGAGCTTCCTCTAGAACGGCAGGCTCAAGAACGAACAGCGAACGGATGTAGCTGTCTTGAGGCAGATTATGAATGCGAATGCGATGCAGCTGAAACGGTCTAAAGCAGAAAATGGTGCCAGGCTGCAGCTCCACAATTTGTTGTTCTATTACGACAAATCCCGTGCCTTCATGGACGATCAGAAGCTCCATGCCCTGATGGGCGTGAAACACTTCTTCGAATGAGTGTGTTCGATCTTTGAAAAACGATAGTTGGACGGGATGCACATTTAAGTTCAAGTAATTCATCAGCTTCAAGGGGATCACCTCATCGTATTCTAACAACATTTTATCATAAGAGGCCTAAACTTTTTCATGCTTTTTTTTGATACGATGTAGACAAGTGAATGCGCAACTAGGAGGAGACACGTAAGATGTTGAAACAACGTTTAAATGAGCAATGGGAGCACTATCGCGGATCGTTAGGCGGTGTTTGGGAGGTGTGGCGCTCAGATAAGCTGCAAAATCATTATAATGTGCCATGGGAGTCGGTTACGCTTCCACATACGTATAACGGGACTGATGTGATGGATCCCGATCATAAATATTATCAAGGACAAGGCTGGTATCGGAACAAGCTAGAGATAAATAACCCTTATCCTAAGGGGAGAACGCTGCTGCATTTTGAAGGCGCGGGACAGCGCACGGACGTGTATGTTTATACCGAAAAGGTGGATTCCCACCTAGGCGGATATGATGAGTTTACGGTAGATATCTCAGAAGCAATTGAGCGGGCAAAGGAGATCGAGCGATATGCAGGGCGTGTACCCGTCGCCATAGCGTGTGATAACAGCCGAGAACTGGAGACGATTCCTTCGGATGCAAGTGACTTCAATCTATATGGCGGTGTGTATCGCTATTTGAACCTCGTCTATGTGCCGCAGATTTCCATGGCTCAGGTGCATGTGGAAACACAAGTGGAAGAAGTTTCTGCGCAAACGCAAACAGCAGGAGGCGGGAAAGTAAAGGTACGAGCTAAATTGTACAATCCCGATCAGCTTGCGGAGAATATCAAACTCACGATTGTGCTTAAGCAGCAAGATGGAACGATTGTCGGGCAGACGGAGATTTCGCTGCCAGCTTGGCAGGATGAGAAGGAAATTGCGGTCTTCGAGGTGCAGAATCCACATTTGTGGTCCGTCACAGACCCTTATTTATACGACTGCTCAGTAGCCCTCGCCTGTGTGGACGGGGAAACGACAAGCCAAGAAAGGTTCGGCTTCCGAACGTTTGAATTTGTAAAACAAGGTCCTTTTAAGCTGAACGGCAAGCGTCTCTTGCTGCGCGGTACGCATCGACATGAGGATCATGCAGCGGTAGGAGCAGCGATGACCGAAGACATGATCCGCGAAGAAATGCAGCTCATCAAGGCAATGGGTGCGAATTTCATTCGTCTGGGACACTATCAGCAGTCTCGTATTGTGCTGGATTTATGTGATGAATTGGGCATTCTTGTCTGGGAGGAAATTCCTTGGTGCCGCGGCGGACTGGGTGGTCCGGAATACCGCGAACAATGCATCGATATGCTTACAGCGATGATCAATCAGCATTACAATCACCCGTCAGTCATTTTATGGGGATTAGGTAATGAGAACGATTGGGAGTGCGATTTTGATCATTTCGATCAGCAAGAAATTCGCACCTTCATGAAAGGATTGCATGATCTGTCGCATGAGCTGGACCCAAGTCGATTAACAGCGATTCGCCGATGTGAATTTTGCAAGGATATTATCGATGTGTACTCGCCTTCCATTTGGGCAGGGTGGTATCGTGGCGTGTATACCGACTATGAATCGAGCTGTCAGATTGCGTTTGAGAATGTGGACTCGTTCTTCCATATGGAGTGGGGAGCGGATAATTTGCCAACTCGGCATGTGGAGAAGCCTTTCACGGGCTTTGCGTTTATGAAGAATACTGATGACGGCGTTACGGACGAGCGTGATGGGGATTATTTATTGACGGGTGGCGAGCCCCGCGTATCGCGTGATGGCGATTGGTCGGAAACATACTTCTGTGAAATGATCGATTGGTACTTGAAATCACAGGAGAAAATGGATTGGCTGACGGGGGCAGCGCAATGGTCTTTCAAGGATTTTGCAACACCTGTGCGTCCGGACTCCCCGATTCCCTATTTGAACATGAAAGGGATCGTCGAACGTGATCTGACTCCGAAGGAAGCCTTTTATGTGTTCCAATCGTATTGGTCAGAGGAGCCGATGGTTCGCATCTATGGGCATACGATGCCGATTCGCTGGGGCATGGAGGGCGAACGAAAACTGATTAAAGTATACTCGAATGCCGAACAGGTCGAGCTGTTCCTGAATGGCGAGAGCTTGGGCGTGAAGCAGCGCGATTCGCAAGATTTCCCTTGTGCTGGTCTTCGTTGGGAAACGGAACTGACCGCAGGAGAGTATCGTCTGCGCGCGGAAGCCATCTGCAATGGCGAGGTTGTGAGCGACGAGCTGCAATTCACGTATCAATCGGACGCGTGGGGGGAGCCGACGGAGATCCAATTAACGACGGAAAGCCTAGCGGATGGACGAGTTTACGTAGAAGTGCGAGCATTTGACGCGAAAGGCGTCTTTTGTCCCGATGCAGCTAATTTTGTTCGATTTGGATTAGCTGGTGATGGGAAACTGCTCGATAATCTCGGCACAATCCGTGGCTCAAGACAGGTTCAACTCGCCAGTGGTCGCGCAGTAATTTATGTAGATCCGTTCGGTGGGTTACCCGCTGGCATTACAGTAACGGATTTCGTGAGTGCAGGCGGACCGGCCTCCTCTTTAGCTTCCATATCCAATGGGGCTAGAGCAGCTCAGCGGAGATATACATCCGTCGTCAGTGCTGCATGTGAAGGAATGTCTACGGTAACAGCAATCCTAGAAGTATCCAAATAAAACATATAGGGAGGCTTACAAGATGAGTGAACTTATGGAAGCAGCAAAGTGGCAAAACGCACAGAAGCTCGGGGATATTTTGCCGGACGTGTGGAAAGAGCTGCAAGTGAAAGTTGATCGGATGATCGAGCAAATTGGGGAGAAGTCCCCTCATGTTGCCAAGGAAGATGGCATCTATGATGATATGCGAATCGATTGGTGGACGTCAGGCTTCTGGCCTGGGATTTTGTGGATTATGCATGAGATGACAGGCAAAGAGCACTACAAGGGAGCAGCCTGGGAGTGGGACGGCAAGTTCGAACAGGCCAGCATCCGGGATAACAATTTCCATCATGACGTTGGCTTCCAGTATTTGCCGACAGCGGTGATTAAACATAAGCTGACAGGGGATAAGGATGGATTGCGTCGCGGCCTTCAAGCGGCTAATTTCCTGGCAGGTCGATTCAATATCGCAGGGAACTTTCTACGTGCGTGGAACCAAGATAAGCTAGGTTGGTCAATCGTTGATTCCACGATGAATCTGTCCATTTTATTCTGGGCAGCTGAGATGACTGGGGATCCACGTTTTGATCATATCGGAAGAGCACAAGCGGATACGGTTGTCCAGAAGTTCATCCGGGAAGACGGCTCCGTGAACCATATCTTGAGCTTTGATCCGAAGACGGGCGAGCTGATTGAGTCACTTGGCGGTCAAGGTGCCGGCCCGCAATCGGCTTGGAGCCGAGGCGCAGCTTGGGCACTGCATGGCTTAGCGAATGTATACCGCTTCACAGGAGACACACAGTACTTAAGAGCTGCGCAACGTGTGGCCAATTACTTCCTGGCGTGTCTGCCTGAAGATCATGTGGCTCATTGGGACTTCCGTGCAGACGAGACGTTGGATAACGAGCCAAGGGACACTTCCGCTGCCTCTTGTGCAGCTTCTGGGTTAATTGAACTCGCGGAATTCCTGCCTCCAACAGAAGGTGCGATGTACCGCAATGCGGCAGAACGTATGCTGTTGTCTCTCACACAGAAGTATGCCACTTGGGATAAACCAGAGCACCAAGCTATACTGCTAGAGGGAACAGGCAATAAACCAGCTGGCCAGAACGTGAACGTATCTCTCATTTATGGTGATTATTATTATGTTGAAGCACTTGCTAAGCTGCTAGGTTGGAAACAGCGGATATTTTAAGCATTTGATCGTTTGATCGTTAAGTATTTGCTCATTTGATCGTTGACGAAGCAACACCACTTTCTTTCAATAAGGGAAAGCGGTGTTTCTTTTTGCTTTTCGTGTATAATTAATGGAAATCAAATTAATTCAAACTCGGGGGACTAGCTGTGACAATGAAAAATTTACGATTTAGCACACGAAGTGTCATGGTGAATTGGCTTATTTCCTACATTTCTGTATTGCTTGTTCCTATACTGATCAGCGGCATCATTTATACCGCAACTTGGCATGTGATTGAATCGGAAGTCAATCGAGCCAATGAATCGCTGCTCAAGCAGATTGAGCAAGCGATTGACAGCAACTTGGCTGGTATCGAACGCTTAAGTGTTGAGATGGCGCTAAGCAAACGTCTTGCAGGCTTCATTACGGTATCGAAACCGTTGAAGGATGAGCAATATTATGACGTCGTTGAAATCGTCGACGATCTGCGCAAATATAAAGTGGCTAACGATTATATCGATCAAATTTATGTGTATTACAAAAATAGTGATACCGTGGTCTCAACGCGCGATCATATCAATAGCCATCAATTATACGAGAGAGTTCGGGCACGCGAAGACATGAGTTATGAGGAATGGCAGGCTACTTTTGATAAAAGGTATATCCAAGAGTACTCACCAGTGACCATTCGAGAGGATGGTAAAGCGGTTAAAGCGGTGATGTATGCCAAATCGATCATTCTCGACACCCCAGAGCAACCAGGTGCTATTATCCTATTTACCATTAAAGATACGAAGCTGCTTGAGAATATCATGTCACCAAATCATTCTTCTATCGCGGTACTCGATCGCCAGAATCGCTTGATTGCTTCAACGGGATTAGAGAAGAATCCTGATTTTCTATCTGTCGATAAGCTAACAAGTGAGAACGGTTTCTTTTACGATAAGCTGATAGACAAACAGTATGCGGTTTCGTATACAACCTCGAATAGAGCCGGATGGAAATATATTTCGATGATGCCTGCGGAGCTTTTTGATGAAAAAATGAAGTATGTCAAAAACTTGATCTCGATCAGTATAGCGCTCAGTCTCCTTATTGGCGGCATTGTCACGTTTCTGATGCTCAAACGAAATTACGATCCGATCAGCAAGCTGATTCGAAGTTTATCCACGCGCTCTAGCATTTCATTCAAGGAAGGCTCTAATGAGTATGGTTATCTGCAAGCTGCGCTGAATGATACTTTCACGGAGAAGGAGAAAATCGGGCAACGTCTGGAACAGCATCGGGACACGATTCGTTCCCATTTCCTCCAAGGTTTATTAAAGGGCTCACTTGAGCGGAATGTGCCTGTCCATGAATCACTGGCCGTTCATAATATGGAGCTGGCGACTTCTCATTTTGCTGTATTGCTGTTCCATGTTGATCATTATGGCAAATTGGAGTCCTCCGAGTTTGCTTATGCCGAGAAAATCAAGCATGTTCAGTTCATTATCATGAATGTCGCGGAAGAAGTTGTTGGCATTAAGCATCAAGCATTTTCAACGGAATTGGACAATTTACAAGCGTGTATCATTAATTTTAAAAAGAACCCTGAGCCTGATGAGGTAAAAGATATCGCGGAACAGGTAAAAGCTTTCATGTTGGATCATTTTCATGTGCATTTGACCATTGCGATTAGCCGCATTCATCAAGAGCTGGCGGGCATCCCCGTGGCTTATCAGGAATCGCTTGCTGCGCTTGAATATCGCATGGTGATGGGAAGCGGCGAAATTATTGGGTACAATGACTTGCCAGATGCTGGTTCAGAACGTGAATCAAGCTATTATTACCCCTTGCATGTGGAACAGCAGTTGATCAATTTTGTGAAAACGGGTGATTACAATCAGTCAAAAGCGATGATTGATGAGATTATTGAAATCAATGTATCGGGTGCATCCCTATCTGTTCCGCTTGCGAAATGTTTGATGTTCGATCTCATTTCCACCATGCTCAAAACCATCGATGAAATCGGCGCAAGCAATAAACGGGAATTCATGAATCAGGTCAACCCGATTGACCGATTAACGGCGTGTACAACGATTAAAGATATGAGAGTGCAAATCGGAGATGTGCTGGAGCAAGTGTGCCAATCCATTCAGGATGATCGTAAGCAAGATCATAACCAGCTCAGCCAACAGATCATTACCTATGTGAAAGAGAATTTCAGTTCCGCTGATTTAAATATTACGATGATTGGAGACGTTTTCAACTTAACCCCTTCCTACTTATCCAAGCAATTTAAAGCGCAGACAGGCGAAGCGCTGCTTGAACACATCAACAAGACGCGAATCGAAGAGGCGAAAAAGCTGTTAGCGGTACAATCGTCCTCGATCGTGGACATTGCAAGACGAGTGGGCTACGAGGATATCAATACGTTCAATCGTATTTTTAAGAAATATGAAGGAATTACACCTGGGAAATACAAAGACTTTGTGTAGCCTAGCGGGGGAAGATGCCACCTTATGGGTGGCTTTTTCTCTTTTTGCACGTCAGTTTCAATTTTAATGATGTGAAAATACTGATTTTGAAGATGGTTTTCTGTTTTTGATGATACCCAAACAGCGCTTTACTTCGCATAATAACGTTATCGGTGCACCGCACAAGACAGTGCGAGATGCATGAGCAAGCAGGAATATGCATTCACGAGGGGGATATCTATGAAGAAGCAGATGAAGACAATTGGCACGGCACTCTCCATTGTTTTGGCAACAACAAGCTTACTAACCGCATGTTCGAAAGAAGAAGCAAGCAGTACACCTAAAGCATCATCGTCATCAACAGTACCAGTGACTGAGGCAGCGAAGTATCCAATTACAACAACGGGATCGATTACTTCATGGGAAGAAATTAATCCGAATATCACATCCATTGTACCTAACTTAGGTGAATCAGCCTTTGGTAAGCAACTAGAAAAGGAAACAGGTGTAAAGGTTAAATATACGCATCCTGCAGACGGTCAAAAAAAGGAGCAATTCAATCTCTTGATCGCCTCGAACAATTTAACAGATGTCATCGAATATGATTGGAACAAAGAATATCCAGGCGGACCTGAGAAAGCGATCGCGGATAAGATGATCATTCCTTTGAACGATCTGATCGATAAGTTCGCTCCGAATTTGAAAAAACTTTTACAACAAGATAAAGAGCTGGATAAAATGCTGAAGACCGATAGCGGCAAATACTACGTATTCCCGATGATTCGTCCGGACAATGGACTCGTATTCCGTGGTCCTATTCTTCGAAAAGACTGGCTGGATGAATTGAATCTACCAGTTCCAACGACAATCGATGAATGGTACACCGTATTGAAAGCGTTTAAGGAAAAGAAAGGTGCTACGGCTCCATTCACTGCGCAATACAGTACAGGCAGCGAGCTCAATATCCAGGATGCCTTCATTGGTGCTTTCAAAACAGCTAATCGCTACTACATTGATGATCAAGGTAAAGTGAAGTACGGTCCGATTGACCCACAGTTCAAAGAAGTGTTGACCCTTTTCCGCAAATGGTATGCAGAAGGCCTAATTGATAAAGATTTTGCCCTAAATACGGACTCGAAATCGCTCGACAACAAGATGCTTAGCAATGCATCCGGTTCAACTGTAGGACTGCTTAGCGTAATTGGCCGCTGGATGGATACGGCGAAGAAGAAAGAGCCGAACTACCATCTCATCGCAGCACCTTATCCAACCTTGAAGAAAGGTGAGCGTGCTTTTATCGGACAACGGGATTTCAAATATAATCCGTTAGCGAGTAAAGCCGTTACAACGGCTGCTAAGGATCCGGAACTCGCTGTGAAGTGGCTGGATTACGCATACAGTGAGAAAGGGGCTACGCTGTTTAACTTCGGTATCGAAGGGGAAAGCTTCAACCTCCTGAATGGCGTGCCAACCTGGTCTGACAAAATAACGAAGGATCCAAAATTGAATTTGCAACAAATGGTTTCACAATATACGAAGCCGAACGGGCCGTTCCTAGGGGACTCAAGAAAGAATTTCAACACGTATAAAGAGCAAAACGATGCGATGCAAATTTGGGCAGAGACCGATGCTGTGAAGCACGTTATGCCGACTTTCATTACACCAACGGTAGAGGAAAGTAAGGAAATAGCTAAACTCAACACGGCGATTAGCAGTTATAAAGAAGAAATGTTTATTAAGTTTGTCATGGGCAAGGAGCCAATTGATAAATTCGACGAGTACGTGAAGCGTATCCAAGATATGGGAAGCGACAAAGTGCTCAAAATTTATCAGGATGCTTTCGATCGTTACAATAAGCGCTAAGAATTTGACAGAGAACGTGTCGGCCACCCGCTGGCACGTTCATCTTTAAGAAGACTGTTGAAGGGTGGACTATGAAATGGAAGCTATCAAACATGAATCGACACCTGTTTTCTTAGCCAATAAGCGGAAGAAAGCGGGCACCAAGCTCGGTCTGATCCTCGATATACGCAAGAATAAATACCTGTATGTGATGCTGCTGCCTGTATTGCTGTACTATGTTGTGTTTCATTATGCACCCATGTACGGGGCCATTATCGCGTTTAAAGACTTCTCACCAAGGCTTGGTATTTTGGGGAGCGACTGGGTAGGCTTTGACAATTTTCAAATGTTTTTTTCCGGCCCTTACTTCTGGAGGACGATAAAAAATACGCTGCTAATCAGCTTGAATGAGCTTATTTTTGGCTTTCCGGCTCCGATCATTTTAGCGTTGCTGCTCAATGAAGTGAAAAATGCTTTGTTTAAGCGAAGCGTTCAAACACTGACCTATATGCCTCACTTTATATCCCTCGTTGTCATTTGTGGGATTCTGAAAGATTTCACGTCCAGCGAAGGCGTCATCAATGATTTGATCGCTTGGATGGGGGGAGAACGTACGACGTTCTTGCTTGAAGCGGATATGTTTCGTCCAATCTATGTATCTTCCGGCGTCTGGCAGCACATTGGTTGGGGCACAATTATTTACTTGGCGGCCTTAACAGGAATTGATCAAGAGCAGTATGAAGCAGCACGCATTGATGGCGCAGGACGTTGGAAGCAGGCCATTCATGTTACAATTCCAGGGATTATGCCGACCATTATTATTTTGCTCATCCTTGAAATGGGGAAAATGATGAATGTTGGCTTTGAAAAGATTATTTTGCTGTACAATCCAGGTACGTATGAAACAGCGGATGTCATATCCTCTTATGTATACAGGGTAGGGTTGCAAGAGTTCAATTACAGCTTTAGCTCGGCAGTTGGCTTATTTAATTCCGCCATCAATTTCACACTGCTTGTTTGTTCCAATTGGATAAGTCGGAAATTAAACAATACGAGTCTGTGGTAGGCAGGGAGGAGGATGGAAATGGAGATCAAAATGAAAACGAACAGACCTTCGTTGGGTGAGAGAAGTTTTGATTGGAGTAATGCGCTGTTTTTGACAATATTAATGATCGTGACCATTTATCCAATTATCTATGTTGCTCTAGCTTCGATTAGTGATGCCAGTCAGCTCATGGCGTACAGTGGAGTTCTATGGAAACCGCTAGGCTTCTCGCTGGAAGCATATAAGAGTGTATTTGCGAATCCGATGATTATAAAAGGCTATGGGAATACTTTTTTTGTTGTACTTGTTGGTCTTGTACTCAATATCTTGCTTACGTCTTTAGGTGCTTATGCCCTGTCACGCAAAAGCTTGCAATATCGCAAGCAAATCATGCTGTTTATCGTGTTCACGATGTTTTTCAGCGGGGGCTTAATTCCATTTTATTTGACGGTCAAAGGGGTCGGACTGAACAATACACTATGGGCTATTATTATCCCACATGCGATTAATACGTTTAATTTGATCCTGATGAAAACGGCTTTCGAAGCCATCCCCGATGCGTTGGAGGAATCCGCGAAGATTGACGGAGCGAACGATTTTGTCATTCTGTTCCGAATTATTTTACCGTTATCCATGCCAGTCATTGCTGTTATGCTGCTCTATTACGGTGTAAGCCATTGGAACTCGTGGTTCCATGCGATGATCTTTTTGCAGGACCGTAACTTGTACCCGCTTCAGCTTATTCTACGGGAAATTTTACTGCAAGGTGAAGCTAGCTCAATGACAGGAGGAGCTTCGGCTGGCGACGTTGCCATGCTGTCTGCGACTTTGAAATATGCGACGATTATTGTGGCTACCGTACCGATTCTTCTCGTGTATCCTTTCCTGCAGAAATATTTCGTTAAAGGCGCACTGATCGGAGCTATCAAGGGGTAAGGAGGAGATTTGGGCATGGGGAAAGGTAAGGACAACGAGATCAGATTGGACGTGGATTGGGAAAAGTTCCTCGCACCAAATGACATGGAATGGGTTGTGAAGCCGGTTAGCTGGGATGAAGGAGCCTTCATCGGGAATGGGCTCATCGGAGCGATGATTTATGGGGAAGAGCATGCGAAGAAACGGCATGTGCTGCGTTTGGTGACCGGTCGAACCGACGTTACGACAACTCGGACGGACCGTTCAGGCTTTCCGCCTCGTGTACCCATCGGTGAGCTGGACTTGGAACTGGAAGGGATGATCTATCATCCAACGCAGCTGCGGTTAAATTTGTGGAACGCGGAAGTTAGCGGCAGGCTGACAACAACGAAAGGCGAAGTTCAGCTTCGTGCTTTTGTTCATAGCGAAGTCCCAGTCATGTGTGTGGAAATAGAGTCTCTAAGTGGGGAGACAGGGGCTATTTTACAGTGGTATCCACATGCGGAAGTCGATCCTGTGTTGGTGAATGCCGATGGCATTAACTTGAACCAGTTTATTCCTGAGGTACAGCTTAAGAAGACGACCTGGATTGGGGTTACGGTCTCGGTTCAAAGCTATTCGACAGACGAAGGGTGCGTCACTGCTTATAAGGAAGTGCAATTGACAGAAAAACGCAGAGTTTGCTACCTGTCTGTGGTCAAAGGCTATGGTGAACAGGCACAGGAAGAGGCTGTTAACGCGGTCATGAAGGCTGCCTCTACGGCGTATGACGAATGGATGGCATCCCATCGTGCATGGTGGCATCGCTACTATCAGCTAAGCTTCATCTCCATCCCGGATGGACAGTTGGAGAGCTTCTACTGGATCCAAATGTACAAATTGGCATCGGCAACAAGGGCAGATAAGCCGTTAATCGATAATCAAGGGCCATGGCTTGCGCCGACACCTTGGGCAGGCGTCTGGTTTAATATGAATGTGCAAATGAGTTACTCGCCCGTGTATACATCTGGCAGGTTGGAAATCGGAGAGTCACTTGTACGCGCGATTGCGGACAATCAAGAGCAATTAATTCGCAATGTGCCTGAAGCGTATCGGAATGATTCCGCAGGACTTGGGCGCAGCTGCAGCTTTGATCTGAATAGTCCCGTTGATGATGAAGTTGGAAATTTGACTTGGATCTGTCATAACTTGTGGAGGCAGTACCGTTATTCCATGGATGAACGAATGCTTACGGATACACTTTATCCCATCCTGAGGAGAAGTATCAATTACTATATTCATCTTCTAGAGGAGGGCGCAGATGGTTATCTCCATCTACCGCCTACAATCTCGCCGGAATATGGTTCTTTTATGAAAACCAAGGTGAGGGATTGCCATTATGATTTGGCTCTCTTGCGTTGGGGCTGTGAAACCCTGTTGCACATTTGTGATCGTTTACAGCATGCGGACCCTCTCCGAGAAAGCTGGCTGCACATATTGGAGAGATTGACGCCGCTGCCCGTGGACGAAACAGGCTTTATGGTCGGGAAGGATACGCCGCTTGCATACGGACACAGGCATTTCAGCCATTTACTCGCTGTTTTCCCGCTTCATCTGGTCGGATGTGATCGTGAAGAGGATCGCGAGCTCATTTCGAAGTCGCTGCGGCATTGGATTCAAAAAGAAGGCGATCTCCGTGGCTTCAGCCTGACGGGCGCTGCCTCCATTGCGGCAACACTAGGCAAGGGCAGTGAGGCGTTCCGTTATTTGAAAGCCTTGATGCACATTGTGAAGCCGAATACGATGTATAAAGAGGCAGGACCTGTCATCGAGACACCGCTCGCCGGAGCTGAGTCGATTCACGATATGCTGCTCCAAAGCTGGGGCGGAACATTGCGGGTATTCCCTGCAGTACCGGACGAATGGCGCGAAGCAGCCTTTCATGATTTACGTGCAGAGGGCGCGTTTCTGGTCAGCGCTGTACGGCGGGATGGAAGTACTTCATGGATTCGCGTGAAAAGCTTGGCAGGGGAGCCGTGCCGGATCAAGACGGGATGGAAGGGAATCGTACGATGGAAGATTTCCGGGAATGATGATGTACACGTTACTCATTTGGATGATAACGAGGAGCTCCTTCCAATTGTTTTAGCGGAGGGGGAAGAAGCCATTATCTATCAAAGTGTTGAAATGCCAGAGCTCAGCATCCAAAAGGTATACGTGCCAGAAAGACCCATTCGCCCGTTTGGCGGTCTTAAGCCTTGGCGACTGTATGGTTTTCCGGCTGAAGGAATAACGAATGTATAACTATTGACACCCCTACAAAATCAACATAAAATAACATCAAACAACATGTGATTTCATCATGATTCAACATGACCAGTACCGATCAGTAGGGGGAATATCGGATGCAAATACATTTTCTCGGCACAGCCGCCTTTGAAGGAATTCCATCATTGTTCTGCCAATGTACAACCTGTCAGCAAGCTCGTGAGCGCAAAGGGAAAAACATTCGCTCGCGCACATCTGTCATCATTGATAACGTTCTAAAGGTTGATTTCCCGCCGGATACGCTATACCACTCGCATCAATATGGCTTGGATATGAATCAGATTCAGGATTTGCTGATCACTCATTCACACTCTGACCATCTGTATGCAGAGGATATGGTGATTCGAGCGAAAGGGTACGCACAATATGGTGGAAGTACAATCCAGGTATATGGTCACGATCTCCCTTTCCGGCACTGTTTTCAAGCACTCAACGGATATCAGCACAACTATGAATTCAACCGAGTTCTTCCGTTTAAGTCAGTTAAGACGCAAACAGCAACGATCGTTCCCCTGTTAGCCAATCACGATAAGCTAGAAACGTGCTTGCTTTATTATATTGAAAAAGATGGCAAATCCATTCTCTATGGTAACGACAGCGGCTGGTTTCCTGAGGAGACTTGGGCATGGCTTCAAGATAAAAAGTTAGATCTCGCCATTCTAGAATGCACAACAGGTCGAAGCCAACATCGTGAAAATCACATGAATGTCGATGCTGTTCTGGAAACCAAGGCATGGATGGATGCGAACGGAGTTTTGAAAGCGGGAGCACAGGTTATTGTCACGCATTTCTCACACAATGCACACTTACTGCACGAAGATCTTGTTGATATTTTTGAGCCAAATGGCATACAAGTTGCTTATGATGGTTTGATGGTTTCCTTGTAATGAGTTTCATTCGTGTAATCCTATAGTCGTAATAATGAAAAGGCTGACCCCCAAGTAGATCAATCTACTTAGAGGCCAGCCTTTTTTGCGATATACATGAAAATCGCTTACAAAGGATAACAAATGATCGTGTTATACATTGTTTTCTCATCTGCAATATTTTCATAAACATGAGGTTGATCCGCGGAAAAATGAATAGCTTCTCCGGCTTTCAGCTCGTAGGTTTCATCTTGAATACGGAGACGAAGCGCACCGCTGATCATTAAAATATATTCTTCGACACCTTCATAATGGGCTTCCGAGGCGTGGGTACAACCGATATCAATTTCAACGGTGTAGATCTCAAATTGCTTTTTCTGCTCAAAAGGAACGATAGGAAACGCCCGATAATTCCCGTCTTCTTCTAGGAAGGGTTCAATCTCATCGAGACGGATATGGGTTACTTTCGGCACATTATCCTCAATGAGGGAAGTAAATGAAATGTGCAGTCCGTTCACAATTTTCCATAAAATGGATATGGTTGGATTTGAATCTCCACGCTCAATCTGCCCGAGCATCGCCTTGCTGACGCCTGTTAATTCGGCCACCTGATCCAAGCTGAGTGACCTTGCTTTGCGAATATTTTGAAGGTTTTTCCCGATCTTTTTATGAATTTGTTCCTGATCCATTGCGTTCTCCTCTTCCTACTAGTACCACAAGTATAAACCAAATTTAGCATAGGTGTGAAATATTTTCAAATACATATGTACAATATATGATCCGTATGTATAATATATTGTATATGCAAGATAACGCACAAAAAGTTAATATAGTAAACTTTTTATATGAAGAGGGGGCATGCAACATGAGAGAGACCATGATCGGACTTGTCAAACAGGTACGCGGACCTGGCGCTGTTTTACAAGAAGTACCAATTCCACGCTGTGGACCTGACGAAGTGTTAGTTAAGGTGAAAGCAACTTCCATCTGCGGGACGGACGTCCATATCTACAAATGGGATGATTGGGCGGAAAGCGCAGTGGTAACGCCGAATGTATTTGGTCATGAATTCGCCGGTGTAGTCGAAGCGGTAGGCAGCCAAGTAACGAATGTGAAAATCGGGGATCACATATCGGCAGAAGGGCACATCGTATGCGGGGTTTGTAAAGCATGCCGAACAGGAAACGCGCATGTCTGCCCGAATACGGTTAGCTTCGGCATTACGGCACCAGGCTGTTTTGCGGAATACACGGTTGTTAAAGCAACGAATGTCATTCACAATAGGCCGGATATGCCATTTGAGCTAGCTTGTCTGCAGGACCCGCTTGGCAATGCGGTACAAACTGTTTTGTCAGGAGATATCGTTGGGAAGTCGGTTGTTGTCATCGGCACAGGGCCAATCGGATTGATGGCAGTAGCAGTTGCCAAAGCTAGCGGCGCTGGGGTGGTGATCGCTGTTGACATCAATCCCTATCGACTCTCGTTAGCGAAGCAGATGGGCGCAGACTATCTCATCAATAGTAGAGAAGTGTCCATGGTAGAGGCAATTCGTGCCTATACAGGCGGCGAAGGTGCGGAAGTCGTCTTAGAGATGTCAGGATATCCCGATGCGATCCGTGGTGGCTTCGAGGCAGCGGCCTCTGCGGCGCGAGTATGCTTACTAGGCATTCCAACACAAGAGGTGCCCCTCGATCTTTCGCGTCATATTATTTTCAAAGGCTTACGTGTTGAAGGAATTACCGGGAGGCGCATGTACCAGACCTGGTATCAGCTGAAAGGTTTACTTGATCAGAATCGAATCGATTTGAAACCGCTCATTACCCATACGTTCGCGTTGAAGGATTATGAAAAAGCCTTTGATTTGATGATTTCGGGGCAATGCGGCAAAATCGTTTTTGTACATGACACAGAAGATGCCATACCATTATTAAAGGAGTGTGCGATTCATGGCTAATTGGAACTCATTAGTGGAAGAATTGGAGCAATTGAAAAAGGAAGGGCGCTACCGGCCATTGACCGTATGGGAAAGCGGATCAAGTGCATGGATGACATTGAAGGGGCGTTCGGTGCTGCAAATGTCCTCTAACAATTATTTGGGGCTAACCGATCATCCTAGTATGAAGGAAGCGGCCATTCGTGCAATTGAGAAATATGGTGTCGGAAGCGGATCCGTACGTACGATTACGGGGACGCTTGATATTCATGATGAGCTCGAATTGGAGCTTGCCAAATTCAAGGGAACGGAAGCGGCCCTCGTGTTTCAATCCGGCTTCACTGCAAACCAAGGTGTCTTAGGTCCACTACTTGGACCGGATGATGTCGTGATCAGTGACGAGTTGAATCACGCGAGTATTATTGACGGTATTCGATTAACGAAAGCGCAGCGGAAAGTGTTTGCCCACAAAGACATGGATCAACTAGAAGCAGCTCTTAAAGAAAGTGCTGGATTCCAGAAGCGAATTGTCGTAACGGACGGTGTTTTTAGCATGGACGGAGACATCGCACCTCTGCCAACCATCGTGGAGCTTGCTGAAAAGTACAGTGCTTTTGTCTATGTTGACGATGCCCATGCGAGCGGCGTACTTGGCAAGAATGGGAAGGGATCGACGGATCATTTCGGTCTGCATGGCCGCGTTCACATCCAGATTGGTACCCTTTCGAAGGCAGTAGGGGCTGTTGGGGGTTATGTGGCTTGTGATCAAGTTCTCAAGGATTACCTGATCCACAAAGCGCGCCCTTTCTTGTTCAGCACGTCCCAGACACCAGCCGTAGCGGCTACTTGCCTTGCGGCAATCCAGGTGCTTCAACAAAGCGGCAATCTCATTACAAAGCTTTGGGAGAATGCTTCCTACTTCCGCTCGAAGGTACAAGAGCTTGGCTTTGACACAGGGGCAAGTGAGACGCCAATCATTCCTGTTATCGTGGGCAATCCGGCGAAGACGATGCAGTTTTCCGATCTGCTGTTGCAAGAAGGCGTCTACGCCCAAGGGATCGTCTATCCGACAGTCGCGATGGACAAAGGCCGCGTACGGTTTATTGTTACGGCGCAGCATACACAGGAAGATCTTGATTTTGCATTGAACGCGTTGCATAAAGCTGGGAAACAGCTGAATCTATTGAGGTAAAAAGAGGAGCAGACTGCTAGTTGCAGTCGCTCCTCTTTTTTTACCCTTCATTAATAATTAACTATAATTGCGCAGCATCTAGTGATATCATTGTTTCGAAATCAAAATTACCATGTACATAATTGAATTGAGGTTGAATATGTCTTCTTCTCAAACCAAATGGAAATTAATCATTGAAGTGTTGCTCGTCTCATCCAAGTTAGGGTTGACCTCCTTTGGAGGACCCATTGCCCATTTGGGTTATTTTTACAATGAATATGTTCGTAAGCGTCAATGGATGGATGAGAAGAGCTACTCTGAGCTAGTCGCGCTTTGTCAGTTTCTTCCTGGTCCAGCTAGCAGTCAAGTAGGGATTGGCATTGGTATTACACGAGCCGGCTTGCTTGGAGGGGTGGCCGCTTGGCTAGGTTTTACGCTTCCTTCGGTGATAGTTCTTGTTGTATTCGCGTTACTCTTGAAGGGAATGGACATAGGGCACGCAGGGTGGATCCATGGACTGAAAGTTGTGGCTGTCGCAATTGTTGCTCAAGCGGTTATAGGGATGGGGCAAAAGCTGACACCTGACAAAAAACGTGCAACTTTAGCGGTTCTCGTTGCTTCGATTACCCTTGTTTGGCAGACCGCATTCAGTCAATTATTGTTGATTGTCGCAGCTGGGATTCTTGGAGTTTGGATGTACCCGCAAGCAAAAACCCCCGATGTCGCACAAATAGTCGTACCGATTAGTCGAAAGGTTGCTATTGGTTGTCTCATCCTCTTTTTCGGATTATTAATGACGTTGCCGCTTGTCAGCTCAGCCGTAGGAACTCCGGGTTTATCGCTGTTGGATAGCTTCTATCGATCGGGTTCCCTCGTATTTGGCGGTGGACACGTTGTTCTGCCACTCTTAGAACAAACGGTAGTGCCGACGGGATGGATAAGTAAAGAAAATTTTCTTGCTGGGTATGGGGCAGCGCAGGCTGTTCCTGGACCACTGTTCACGTTTGCTTCCTACCTGGGTGCGATGGTCAATGGTTTATCTGGTGCTATCATTGCAACAATTGCTATTTTTTTGCCAGCCTTCTTACTCATCGTAGGGACACTGCCGTTCTGGAACCTCATGCGTAGTAATTCTTATTTACAAAGTGCATTAGTTGGCATGAATGCAGCAGTGGTCGGCTTACTAGTGGCGGCGCTGTACAATCCTTTATGGACAACAGCGATAATGAGACCAGCAGATTTTATCCTTGTTTGCATTTTATTTACGATGCTTTTCTTTTGGAAATTACCACCTTGGATTGTCGTTCTTGCAAGCATTGTTGGCGGAATTGTTACAAGCTATGTATAGCTTACCTACTTTTACTTTTAAAGTTAACGCCATGCTTTTTCGCGAGTACATAAAATCCATACACGGAAGTAACAGCGATACAATAAGATACGAAAGTCCATCCAATCGTCCAACCATGTCCGTATTCAACTTTACCAACTAGATAGGCTATATATTCAAGGGAAGTTAATACGATTGATAGCGAAATCAGGACAACCAACGGATGCTTCTTTTTAAAATCAATCCAGTAGATACCTACACAGGCTGCTAATGGATAGAGTCCAATGTCAAAAGGGAGCGCAGAAATCGTTTCATCATCTTCAATTAAAGGTGTGAAATCCCAAAAATCTACGTGGTAGCCAATGGCATTTATTAGGGAAGAGATTAGTGCAGTGACGGGAAAGATGAGTATTGCAATGGTTGGTGCTTTCTTATACCATGCGAGAGCGAATAACCAAGGTACAATAAAACCTACAAGGATATTAATTAACATACGTCCCACTCCTCTTGATCGTAGTTACTATCAAGTATGACCCGTACCTTTCGACTTATACCCCCATAATGGTCGTTGATGTTGAACACCACCTCGTCTTTGTTCGTGAATCGACGAGGTGGTGTTTTTGTTTACAGTAAGCCTTTTAAGACATTAGTGACCTAGTCCTGAATAACGGAGATCGTCTTTTCCCCTCCGACATAAATGCGATTCGTGCGTGGGTTCAGCAGCATTGACCCAGACCCTTTACCAACTTGGAGCTTAGTGAGCGGCTTCAAGCTGCTGCCATGATAAACTATGAGCGGAGCCGTTCCAGTCTCCGGAGATTCCGAAACGAACAGATGGTTCGTCTTCGGATTAATCAGCGAATCCGTAAAAGTAGCCACGGTTAACGTATTAATAATCTTATTCGTCCTGCTACTAAGGGCAAAGAGTCGACCCTTCACTGAAATTTGTGCACTTGAGACATAAATTCTACTCGTAATCGGATTAATCGTTATATCCCTTTGACGTCTGCCAAGCTGAATCTTACGAACTTTCATCGTGCGAAGATCGACAACCGAACAGTAACGGCTTAGGTTGTTTGCAACATACAGTTGATTGGTTTTCTGATCTAGAACGGGCGTTATAACAGGGTTTCTTCCGACTTTTACGGTGCTAATGATCTTACTGGTTTCTCCATTAATAACAGATAACGTATCACTAGTCGTATTCGTTGCGTAGATGCGGTTGGCCCTTTCATTAACAACAAGTTGAGAAGGACGTCCAGTAAAAGGTATTCTTTTGTGTACTTGATTGGTAGTTCCGTTTAGAACAACGAGATCAGTTTTCTTTGAGTTAAAGGAGATCGTCGTTACATAAATAAGATTCGTATGTGTGTTGACCGCGATATTGTCGACGCGTTCACCTACTTTGATCGTGGAGATTACGCGATTGGTAAGTCCGTTTATGACAGAAACAGTACCATCAAAGAAGTTGGCTGCGTATATGCGATTCGTTCGCGTATTGACGGCCATGTGATATGGCATTTTACCGATTTTGATGATGGTTACGATTTTATTTGTTTTTGTATCCAGAACACCAAGGCTGTCGTCACCCTGAATAAAATAGACCCGATTCGTGATCGGATTGATCGCGAAGTAAACAGCCGGACTGCTGACAGGAATAGTTGCAATCAAACGTGGCAAGGATGGTTTGCTTCTACGTGTTGAAACACGGACCGCTTTACGAATAAGCATGCTGGATCCCCTTCCCCAAGACATGTGTTTCTTAAATCATATTCATGAGCGTACGGGTAGGGAACTGCTGAGACAAAGGATTGATAGGATCGTGCACAACTTTCATCAAGTTGGCGCGTCAAAAAAGCAGGAAGATAATTAGGCACGAACGTTATAGGAGGCGTTGAAATGGAGCAGCAATATACGGAATTAGCGTTAATCTGGGATGGTAAGGCATTGCTTGGTGAAGGTCCTGTGTGGGATCACCGTACAGGTCAAATCATTTGGGTTGACATCAATGGACAATCAGTCCATATGCTAACCCCTGATAATGGAACTCATCGGACAATTGACTTGGATCAAAAGGTCGGAGCCGTTGTGCCAACAAAGCAAGGCGGCATGGTTCTTGCCTTGGAACGAGGCTTTTATATGCTTGATCTGGCATCTGAGACATTAACGCAATTGGCGGATCCGGAGACTCACTTGCCTCATAATCGGTTTAATGATGGGAAATGCGATCGTGCTGGGCGATTCTGGGCAGGGACGATGGCTCAAAATGAGGGTGCTGCAACCGGTTCACTATATTGTTTGGATGTAGACGGTACCGTTCGTACCATCGAGGATGGCGGCATCACGGTATCCAATGGATTAGGCTGGAGCCCGGATAATAAGACGATGTATTACATTGATTCCCCGACGAAGAAAGTTGTGGCTTATGTATATGAGGAGGAATCAGGGATGATCTCGGATCCTCGAACGGTCATAACGATACCAGAGGGAGAAGGTTTTCCAGATGGGATGGCTGTGGATAACCAAGGGATGTTATGGATTGCGCAGTGGGGTGGATGGCAGGTAGGGTGTTATAACCCCATGACGGGTGAGAAAATAGGTTCGATTCCTGTCCCTGTGGAGAGAACAAGCTCTTGTGCATTTGGCGGGGAACAGATGGACGAATTGTACATCACGACGGCTAGTGTAGGTGTCAGTGATGAGGACAGAACGAAGCAACCCTATGCGGGTGGCTTGTTTCGAATCAAGCTGGATGTGAAAGGACCGCATGCGAATTTCTATGGCGGTTAATCAAACATAAAACAACGAGCCTCCCTTCTATGGGAGGCCCATTGTTTTTATAGATACGAACGAATCATAGCAATGGCTTGCTCCGCACATACGAGAGTCTTACGATACGTCGTAAGGCTCTTTTTTATTATCCGCATGTCAATTGGCTGAATATTTAGTAAAAGTTAAAAATTTATTCAAATTGGTCAATTTGTTTTCTTATCCTGCCTTCTTATTGTAGATATGATGAAGAAAGAAATGACAAACGGACAAGCTGCCGTTACACATCAATTGAGAAAGAGGAGCACATGAGTCGAGTTTATGAAAGCGCTTAATAGGTTTGGCGATTTACACAAAATTTTTATGGAGGTGGGGACATGTTTAAAAGAAGTATATCTGTCATGTTAGCAATTACGATTTTATTTAGTTTATTTACTTTTGGATCTGGCGTAACCCTTGCGGCTGGACCTGATCAACCTGTGGTCTCGACAACCACGCATTCCGTTAGCTTAACTTGGACAGCCGTACAAGGAGCTAATAACTATAACGTTTATCGTTCTCCGAGCAGTAATGGTACTTTTACCAAAATCAATGCCACGGCTATTGCATTAACCAGCTATACGGATGCAGGTTTGGCTGCAAATACGAAATATTACTACAAGGTTTCATCGGTAAGCGCTGGTGTAGAATCCGCTCTTTCTGTGGAAACATCAGGTCTAACTGAGCCTGATTTTGGACCAAATGTGTTTGTATTTGATCCACTTGCGGATCCGACACAAACAGCTGTCGATGTTGAAAAGAAAGGTGCCGAATTATTTGCACAGCAAGAAACCAATCAATTCGGTAAGCAAAGGTATGCCATGCTTTTCAAGCCAGGCGCCTATAAGGCTAGTATTAAAGTGGGTTTCTATACGCAAGTGTCCGGTTTGGGGCAAGTTCCCGACGATGTCACCATCAATGGCGGCGTAACGGTGGATGCCAATTGGATGGAAAAAAACAACGCGACTCAAAACTTTTGGCGTTCCGTCGAAAACTTGGCCGTAGCTCCAACTAACGGAGATATGAAGTTTGCGGTCTCGCAAGCAGCGCCTATTCGACGGTTGCATGTAAAGGGCAATTTGTCGCTGCACGACCAGGGAGGATGGGCAAGCGGAGGATTTTTGGCAGATTCATTAGTGGATGGAACTGTAAATTCAGGATCACAACAGCAATGGTTCACGAGAAACAGTAAATGGGGAACGTGGAACGGATCGTTATGGAATACAACCATTGTCGGTTCTGAGAATGCACCTGCAGAAGATTGGCCTACGAAAGCATTCACTGTCGTTGACAAAGTACCCGTTATTCGTGAAAAGCCATTTCTTACCTTCGATTCGGTGACTAAAAAGTATAAAGTGTTTGTGCCGGATGCGGTCTCTAATAAAAGTGGAACCAGTTGGTCAACAGGGACGACGGCAGGAACATCAATCCCTATCGAAGATTTCTTGATTGCTGATCCGTCTACATCGATTACTACCATCAATGCAGCGCTTGATCAAGGTAAGCACTTGTTGTTTACGCCAGGCGTGTATCTTTTTACAGATACTGTTAAAGTGACGAAGCCTAATACGGTAGTGCTTGGTCTTGGACTTGCAACCTTGCATTCCGACAATGGCATTATGGCCCTTTCCGTTGCGGATGTAGACGGCGTAAAAATTGCTGGTCTACTATTTGAAGCAGGAAGTGTGAACTCACCTGTGCTTATGCAGGTTGGTCCTAAAGGCAGTTCAAACGATCATTCAGCTAATCCGACATCTTTACATGATCTTTATTTCAGAGTCGGTGGCGATGCGCTTGCCAAAGCTGACGTCAGTATCGAAATCAACAGCAACAATGTCATCGGTGACCATTTCTGGGTATGGCGTGCTGATCATGGTACAGGTGCCGGATGGGATTTAAATACCACGATCAACGGTATGATCGTCAATGGTAATGACGTGACCATGTACGGACTCTTTGTGGAACATTTTCATGAGTACCAGACAGTATGGAATGGAGAACGGGGAAGGACCTACTTTTATCAAACCGAAATTCCCTATGATGTTCCGAATCAAGAACGGTGGATGAGCAACAACGGTACCGTGAATGGTTACGCTTCTTATAAAGTAGCCGATTCGGTAAATTCACATGAAGCTTATGGCTTAGGGATATACTCCAATTTCACGGGTGGCATCGTGTCTATGGAGAGCGGTATTGAAGTTCCTGATAAACCAGGCGTTAAAATTCGCCATGCAACGACGGTTTCGTTAAATAAAAGAGGTGAGATTTCGCACATCGTTAATGCGATGGGAAGCGCAGTCAATACTGGATTAATGCGAGCGACGCTTGGCGATTACGCTTATCGAACTGTTGCAAGTGTAAATGGGGTAAATGCTGTAACAATTGCAGGGAAAGCTCCTGAATTACCGGCAGTTGTTACTCAGGTATTTACTAATGCAACTACGAAGCAGGTACCTGTAACTTGGGCAAGTATCGATTCATCAAAGTATGCGTCCGTAGGAAGCTTTACGGTGAGTGGAACGATCAATGGCAGTGCAATCCAGGCGGTAGCGAATGTTACGGTAACTGCGGCTCCGAACGTAGCTGTGACGAATATTGTCATTACTACAACAGATAACGCAAAGTCAATCGATTCCAAAGATGGCACGCTGCAAATGTCTGCAGTGGTAACGCCGATGAATGCAGATAATACAAGTGTTACTTGGTCTGTTGTAAGTGCGAATGGAACGGCAACAACAATTGCCACGATTAACAGCAATGGCTTATTGACTGCAGTGAAGGACGGATCTGTCAAAGTCATTGCGACTGCTAACGATGGTTCAGGTGTAACGGCAAGTCAGGTTATTTCGATCAGCGGACAGATCATAAAGGTAAAAAGCATTACCGTGACTGGCCAGAATAGCGTAACGGCAGTAACTTATAAAGGTGCTACCCTTCAAATGCTTGCCAATGTACTACCCGTAAACGTAAGTGATAAATCGTATACGTGGTCCGTTGTGAACGGTACGGGCACAGCGACGATTGATACGGCAACAGGTGTATTAAAGGCGCTAAGCGACGGAACAGTTACTGTCACTGCAACTGCCAAGGATGGCTCGGGCATAACGGGTAAACAAACGCTCACCATAAGCGGTCAATCATTGGTTCTAGGTAATGGTTGGACTTGGGTGAGAGAAAGTCGAGATAATTGGGCTATCAACCCAGCAAATCCGAATTTCATGCGATTAACGACGATTGAAGGAAGTTGGGGAGGAACTAAGCCTAGTAACATTCTGCTCAGAGACCCTGGAACAAGTGATTTCTCAATTTCCACGAAAATAAAATTTGATGCGGATAAAAGTTTTGAATGGGCAGGCTTAATTGTTTATCAAGATGACGGAAATTTAATCTCGTTAGGACTTCAAGCAAATCCTGCCAAACAATTCCGTTTTTCACAAGTGAAAGCCAGCTCACAAACGGATAAAAACTATTCAGATATTGTACCTCCTGGGGATGTCTATTTGAAAATTGTCAAGGCGGGAACGAACTACAAGGGGTATTACAGCCCTGATGGCGTTACCTGGACACAGGTTACAGACACTTTTTCGACCACGTTGTCAACACCCAAAGTTGGGGTATTTGTAAGAAAATTCAATACGAGTATTGCTCCTAAACCAGCTGAATTTTCTAATTTTAATTTAAGCGGGACTGTCATCCCTTACTGGATTCCTACCACATCTGTACAGATGACAGCTGAAAGTGGACGAACAGCTATTACTACGGATAGCGGCACATTGCAAATGGCTGCACAAGTGTTGCCTGCGAACGCAAGCTCGACTTCCGTCATTTGGTCCGTCTATAACGTGGACGGTAGTACGACGGATAAGGCAATCATTAACACATCGGGATTATTAACGGCCGTGAAGAACGGACCGGTGAAAGTCGTTGCAAGTGCATATGACGGCTCAGGTGCAACGGCAAGCACGATTATCGACATTTCAGGTCAAATCCTTACGCCGCCTACCGTTGAGTACGTAATCCCAGGGAATGGTCAGGCTTGGATCGGTTGGACACCGATGGAGGGTTCGGTTACTTATTCGGTCTATCAAAGAACAGCGGATACGACTTACGGAGATGCTGTTTCTACTGTGAATGGAAATGTTTACAGTTATAACGTAACAGGCTTATCTAACGGCACGACATATTATTTTGTTGTTAAAGCGAATTATCCAGCGAAAGTCAGCGAAGCTTCGAATGAGGTAAGTGCGAAGCCACAGGTTGCTGTAACGGGCATAACAACTAATGTTCCTGTCGCTCCATCAACAGCGGAATATGTCATGATCATCACAAAAGATCAACTTACAAACAGTCAAAACGGTACAACCATCGTTACAATCCCGAATGGCAAATCAGAGATCAGACTTCCTGGGAATATTAGCGAATTAATTTCTCAGAACAATCTGGAGATCAAGTCAGACGCATTGACCCTTTCGTTCCCGTCCGAAGTGCTTAATCAATTAACGGATAAGCTCACAACGGATCAAATAAAGGGCAGTCAAATAACGCTGAAACTTGACACCGTCGCTCAAGGGGAAGCGAAAAATCTCATCAATAGCAGTAGTGCTAATACGGAAAATAAATTAGTTGGCGATGTGTACGAGTTCCATTTGTTCATTCAGACAGCGGATGGAAAAACAGTTGAGCTTTCGACGTTCAATAAGCCTATTACTATTGAGTTGAAGATTCCAGCAAGCGTGAATCCGGCATTGGCTGGTATCTATTATATTGCCAACGACGGGAAACTGACGTATGTGGGTGGCAAATTAGATAAAGATGTCATCACAGCCGAGATTAATCACTTTAGTAAATATGCTGTACTTGAAGTATCCAAGACATACTCCGATGTGCCTTCCAGCCATTGGGCTTCCAGTGTGATCAAGCAGCTTACTGCGAAGCAAATCGTTGAAGGTACGAGTGCGACAACCTTTGAACCTGAACGCAGTGTCACACGTGCCGAGTTTACAACGCTTCTGGTAAGAGCTTTGAAGCTTACAGATAAAGGCGAAATGGCATTTGCCGATGTGAAAGCAAGCGACTGGTTCGCAGATAGCGTTTCCATTGCAGTGAAGGCAGGTATTGTACAAGGTAGAAGTGCAACAATATTTGATGCGAACGCACAAATTAGCCGTGAGGAAATGGTTACTTTACTTCTTCGAGCATACGAGTACAAAAATGGGAAAGTCGCCAACACAGCTATTCAAACATTCGCAGATGAAGATCAAGTTTCTTCATGGGCGACTGAATTTGTGAGATCAGCGGCAGCGCTGCATTTGATTCAAGGTCGCGCAGCAAATCAATTCGATCCGAAAGGCATTTCAACGCGTGCCGAAGCTGCACAAGTTCTATTCAATCTTTTAGTAGCTACGAAGGCGCTATAGAGTAAATAAAAGGCTGATCTGTTTAGTAGAAAATTCTACTAACGGGTCAGCCTTTTTCATGCCGAATACTGTTTGCGGAACCGAAGCGGCGAGATGCCTGCAGCCGCCTTGAAGCAATTTGAGAAGTAAGGAGCATTAAGGAAACCAATATGCTCAGCGATTCGCGCAATGGACCACTCTGTTTTAATTAGCAGCAGTTTCGCCTGCTCAATTCGGTAGTCGTGCAGATAAGCCATTGGCGTGCAGTCATAAATTTCTTTCATACATCTGACGATATAATTCGGATGGAAATGAAATTCTTCTGCGAGTGTGCTATTCGTCACATCGGATTGATAATGTTGGCGCAAATAAGCTTCGATCTTGTCGGCGAGCTTCAGGGCAGGTGACACATCATTGCGGATCTGTCCAGCATCAAGCAGCCGAAGCAATTCCATGAAAAGCTGCTGCTCACTCCAATATGTCTCTGAACGATGATGAGCTGAATCGGTCAACAGCTTGCGGAGATGTCGTTCGGCAAGTGCGAACTCGGGCGGAGAGCCATATTGCGGAATGCGGATCCGATAAGGATTTTCCCAAGACTTCCGAACTTGCGGGTAAACAGTGCCTAGATCCTGGTCCGAGGTTTGCTGCCAGACGCCATGAAAGTCGAAATGAATCCAATAGAAAACAGTCTCTGTGTCACAGGCTTTGACAGGATAATGGTAGCGGTCTGGCAGCAATAATAACGTTTGGCCCTCCGTAACCTCCCACTCTTTATCATCTTCCCCCATATATAAGGTCCCTTTGATCACCCATAAAAGATCGAAAATGCCTAGATGACGTCGACTTGGATGCATTTCGCCTGGACGGTAGGTGGACAAGCCAATCATGAGGTAATAGGGCAGTGGCGGGAGTTCCATCCAGATATGGCCATGTTCACTCATCGGTTTCCCTCACTTTTGAAGTGTTAAATTTTATATAAAATAGGTTGGAATTATTCATAGTTTCCCTTTATTTATAAGGATAAACTGTAAGTAGTTGATAATCAAATGTTATATAAAATTGGATGACAAAAGGAGATTCTACATATGGTGAATTCCACGAGTACACAGGCTGCCATCAACAACGTACGGATACAAGATTCATTCTGGGATCCATTTATGGAGCTTGTAAGAGGGACGGTTATTCCGTATCAATGGGATGCATTGAATGATGCTATTGCTGATGCAGAGCCTAGCTATGCCATTCGCAATTTCCGTATTGCTGCAGGTCTCGAAGAAGGAGAATTTGGCGGGTTTGTGTTTCAGGATAGCGACCTTGCCAAGTGGCTCGAAGCGGTTGGCTATTCGCTGGCGAATACGCCGGATGCCCATTTAGAACAAATCGCAGATGAAGTCATTGATTTAATCGCCAAAGCACAGCAAGAGAACGGTTACTTAAATACATATTTTACGATCAAAGAGCCAGGTCAGGCGTGGACGAATTTATATGAAGCGCATGAATTGTACTGTGCCGGACATATGATGGAGGCGGCTGTAGCTTATTATGAAGCGACGGGAAAAAGAAAACTGTTAGATGTCATGTGCAAATTCGCTGACTATATTGAAACCATTTTCGGCCGTGAGCCTGGTCAACTACGAGGGTATGACGGCCATCAAGAAATCGAGCTTGCACTCGTTAAGCTTGCTCAGGCAACGGGGGAAAATCGCTATGTGAAGCTAGCGCAATTTTTTATCGATGAGCGCGGCACGGAGCCGAACTTTTTTATTGAAGAATGTCAAGAAAGAGAAGGCTACAGCCATTGGACCCAGAAGAAGCAACCCATTCCGACAGCAGCGCAATTGGCGTACAATCAGGCCCATAAGCCGGTTCGCGAACAGGAAGTCGCCATCGGACATTCGGTGCGTGCTGTTTATATGTATACAGCTATGGCTGATCTTGCCAGATTGACAGGAGATCAGGATTTGCTCGCGGCCTGCCGCCGCTTATGGGAAAACACAACCAAGAAGCAGATGTACATCACAGGGGGCATAGGCTCAACACATCACGGTGAAGCATTCACTTTCGATTATGATATGCCCAACGATACGGTCTACGCTGAAACGTGTGCCTCAATCGGCCTCATCTTCTTTGCCCAGCGTATGCTGCAGCTAGAAGCGAAGAGTGATTATGCGGATGTCATGGAGCGGGCGCTGTACAACAATGTCATTGGCAGCATGTCACAGGATGGCAAGCATTATTTTTATGTGAATCCGCTTGAAGTTTTGCCGAAAGCATCGGAGTTGAATCCAGGTCGGCGTCATGTCAAAGCAGAACGGCAGAAGTGGTTTGGCTGCTCTTGCTGCCCTCCGAATGTGGCACGCCTGCTTAGTTCATTGAACAGCTATATCTACACGGCTTCACCAACGCAAAATAAGGTCTACACACATCTTTTCATCGGCAGTGAGGCTCGGTTTGAGCTTGGTGTGGGCGAGGTTGCCTTTACCCAGCAGTCCAAGCTTCCGTGGGAAGGTTATGTCAGAATAGAGCTAACGTTGGCTCCGCAGGATTCGTTTACACTTGCCTTGCGGATTCCATCCTGGAGCCAGGGTAGAGCTGTCATGAAAATCAATGGCGTTGTGACGACGTATGAGACAGTGAATGGCTATGCCTCGGTTGAGAGGCAATGGGTGCAGGGGGATATCGTGGAGTGGGAAATTGAGCTGGAGACGCAATTGACCTCTGCGCATCCCGAGATTCGAGCTAATGCTGGCAAAGTTGCTATTGAACGTGGACCTCTCGTGTATTGTCTGGAAGAAGTGGACAATGGTACACCTCTACAGTCAGTCACGATTGCTGCCTTGCAGAAGCTGGACGCTAATTACGACGCAGGATTATTAGGCGGTGCCGTCGTAGTTGAGGCTGAGGGCTTGGCCGAAGACTCTGCTTCTTGGTCGGACGATACGCCGTATCGTCCACTTGTACAGCAGAAGGCTGCCGAGCGAGTGAAGCTGAAGGCGGTGCCGTACTATCTCTGGGGCAATCGAGGTGTAGGCGAGATGACGGTCTGGATTCGCAAGGGCGGCGTGTAAACCCTTGTGAATCGTGTGAGTCCTTCGGGCATCAGTCCGAAGGGCTCTTTGTTGCGCTAGCGCGGGAACCGCGCGGATCTGGTACGGAAGCCACGGTTGTAAGGGAAAATAGATGGAAAAATGCACTTAGAATTAATAGTGGACGTCTCTTAGTGTAGAAGTAATAATAACCTTAACTATTAACTAAGAGGTGTCTGTCCATGAGCGAATCAAGACAACGATATAATGAGACTTTTAAACGTGAAGCTGTAAAGTATGTGCAAGAGCAGACTAAGTCCTTAGAGCATATCGCGGACGAGTTGAATATCAATCCCGGTACCCTTCGAAACTGGTTGGGGAAATATCGGGAGTTCGATCATGAGCCTGTGAACAAAGTGGAAAACCTCCGCGAGCAGTCTCAACTTATTGACGATCAGAAAAGGGAAATCGAAGATCTAAAGGAAGAGATCGCCATTCTAAAAAAGGCCATGCACATCTTCAGCAAAGAAAGGAACTGAGATTTCAGTTCATTGAAGATCATCGCTCCGAGTTCCGTTTGGAGAAGATGTGCGGCATTTTAAAAGTGTCCAAGAGCGGATATTACAAATGGAAAACAAACAACTGATGTCTCTGAGCAATGCAAGCGTAAAGAGCAAATAACAGATCGTATTAAATATCACTTTCAGCTCAAGCATGAAATCTATGGCAGCCCACGAATACACAAAGAACTTTTAAAGGAAGGCTTGTGTGTATCGGAACGGACGGTCGGCCTTATTATGCGTGAGCAAGGGTTACGCTCTTGTATGGCACGTAAATTTAGAGTTCAAACAACAGATTCGAACCACGATCAGCCGATTGCACCAAATATCCTTGAGCAAGATTTT
>NZ_JCAUAO010000003.1:0-553976 GCF_059691995.1 Paenibacillus sp. J22P169
GTTCTGGGAGAGTAGAACGTTGCCAAGCATTGTTCCCTGATAGCTCAGTTGGTAGAGCACTCGACTGTTAATCGAGTTGTCACAGGTTCGAGTCCTGTTCGGGGAGCCATTTATTTTTCAAAAACCAGGCCTTTTTATGGAGAGGTGTCCGAGCTGGCCGAAGGAGCACGATTGGAAATCGTGTAGGCGTCACAAGCGTCTCGAGGGTTCGAATCCCTCTCTCTCCGCCATAAGAGCTTTCATATTAGAAGAGCCTGTTTACGAGGCCCGTTGGTCAAGTGGTTAAGACACCTCCCTTTCACGGAGGTAACAGGGGTTCGAGTCCCCTACGGGTCACCATTTATTCTTTATCCCATGGAGGCTTAGCTCAGCTGGGAGAGCATCTGCCTTACAAGCAGAGGGTCGGCGGTTCGATCCCGTCAGCCTCCACCATTTTATCTTTTCAGAAGAAATTCGGATGTCTTGCTTTTCATCTGGGAATAATAAAATATCATGCTAATAACGTCGCGGGGTGGAGCAGCCCGGTAGCTCGTCGGGCTCATAACCCGAAGGCCGCAGGTTCAAATCCTGCCCCCGCAACCAACCTCTTACTAAGAGGAGATTTACATAGTGTGGAGCTGTGGTGTAGTGGCCTAACATGCCTGCCTGTCACGCAGGAGATCGCGGGTTCGAATCCCGTCAGCTCCGCCATTTTTTATTACAAGACATGAGTCATTAGCTCAGTTGGTAGAGCACCTGACTTTTAATCAGGGTGTCGTAGGTTCGAATCCTACATGACTCACCATTTGCCTTATTTACAGCATGCGCGTATGGCGGAATTGGCAGACGCACTAGACTTAGGATCTAGCGGGCGACCGTGGGGGTTCAAGTCCCTCTACGCGCATCCAAACAAACAGAAAGAGCTTTCTTTCATCCTCGAATGGGGATTGAAGAAAGCTCTTTTTGCGTACAAGCCCATCTAATTTTTGGTTGACATTGATTATTATTATCACTAATATCAGAAGTAGTGATTTACGTGACATAGCGGGAGGAGATCGCATTTGAAAACGATTAAATACTGCTGCAGAAATGAGAAATTCGGATCGAAACAAATATATAAATCCATTAAGAATGAATTTCCTGATTTGAAGCAGAAGAAGAAAGACTGCCTCGGCAATTGCAGACATTGTAAGAAAGAATGTATTGCGATGATCGGGAAGAAGAAGCTGCTCTGCGCGGAGTCACCAGACCATTTGTATGCTCAAATTAAAGAAATAATCTCGGCATCTAAGGCCAAAAGCGTGATGGCTTGAACCTAGATCTACTAAAATTATTACTTCCGTTTGTATTTCTATGCACAATTCTGGTAATCTTGTATGTATGGGGAATACGCAAGAGATAACCATACAGAAAGGTGTGTGCACAGATGTTAAACGATACACTAACCGAAGCGCTCAATGAACAGATGAATTATGAGTTTTACTCCGCGCATGTCTACTTGGCTATTGCTGGTTATTGCGCTGCGGAAAGCTTGGACGGGTTCTCAAACTTTTTTAAAGTACAAGCCGAAGAAGAGAAGTTTCATGCAATGAAAATTTTCAAATTTATTAATGACCGTGGAAAAAAGGTCAGCTTTGCTGGCATGAATACACCGGTGAATCAGTACGAATCAATTTTGGATGCATTTGAGCATGCATATCTGCATGAACAGGAAGTAACTAAACGGATTTATCACTTGTCCGACTTAGCGTTGAACGATCGAGAGCATGCGACGATGCAGTTCTTGAAATGGTTCATTGATGAGCAGGTAGAGGAAGAAGCGATGTTCGACAGTATTATTAATAAATTGAAACGCATTGATAAAGATAGCAATGCTTTCTATATGTTGGATGCTGAGTTTGCACAACGCACGTTTACCCCACCAGCTGCGGAATAATTACATATCCTTTTCATGAGACAAAAACTTACTTGTTTCGCATATTGTTGCGAGAGGTAAGTTTTTTCTGTTTGCTGACATACGGTTGTCAGGGTTAATTACGTATAGTAGAGAAAAAGGAAAGAAAGGAAGCCCTTCATGGAAAAATTAGACTTAGCTAAAACCTATAAAGCCTACTACACAGCTCCAACCAAGCCTCAGCTTGTTGAATTTGAACCTATTTCTTACGTGACAATCGTAGGAAAGGGAGATCCCAATGGTACGACCTTCGCAAACGCTACAGAAGCGCTATATACGGTCGCCTATGGTGTTAAGGGCCTTCGTAAGAAGATGGAGCAAGACTTCACAGTAGCCAAGCTGGAGGGACAGTGGTGGGTGGACGGCGATCCTAGAACTGCACTAGAGGTGCCTAGAGAGGAGTGGCACTGGAAGCTGTTGATTCGTATGCCAACGTATGTCACTGCTGAGGACGTGGAGGAAGCACGTAGAGCTGCCGCTGCCAAGAAAAAAGAGCTTAAAGTGATCTCCAATGTTGAGTATGAGTCTTTGCATGAGGGACGTTGTGTCCAGATGCTGCACGTGGGTCCGTATGCGACCGAGCCAGAAACATTGGCTCAGATGGAGCATTTTATAAAACAAAATCAGCTCAGCTATTGTGGACTTCATCATGAGATTTACTTATCCGACCCGAGGAAGACAGAGCCTGCGAAATTGAGAACGATTTTGCGATATCCGGTTCAAGCGATAGAAGTGGTGAAGGGGTGATTTTTGCTGTAAAATAGAAGATAATGTCGAGAATGGTGGGAGTGATGGCGGATGCGCATACACAAAATGGCTGCAATTGGACAAGCTGTGGTTGTCCTCGTGATCTTGATGGGTTTGTTGTATCCCGCACCTGCCGCCCACGCTTCTTGGTTAGATCGGGTCAAAGATATTTATCAATTGCCAAGCAATGTAGAGCAGATCCAGAAGGATTATGAAGCTACAAAGCAGCAATTAGAAGAACAGAAGGACAAGTTATCTGAAGCCGTCAGACAGTCTCAAGAAATAGAAGAGCGACTTTTGAGTCAGAATGAAGCACTTAAGAAGGACAACGAGCAATTGCAGGAACGCTTGAAGGCCATGGAACAAGTTGCGCTAGACAAAGATAAACGTAATCGGAAAATCACCTACATGGTCATTACGGCCGCGGCATTAGTAGTAGGCTATTTCTTGCTTGGACGCGTGTTTCGTCTCTTCGTATGGCAGAGAAGGAAGCGTGGGATGCGCTAGCAGGAAGGGTGCGAGGAGGTTCTGTTTTTGGAGATCATCTATGAAAATGCAAGCTCACAAGCCAGGATGGCTACACTGAAGCTTCTAAAGGGAGAGGCTGTGCATGTGCTGCATCCCAACCAAATTGTTGCGTTTCAAGGGAGACCAGAGCAACGTGAAGATGCACTGATGAAGCTTCCGAGTATGTATAGGAAGAAGCGTTTGATCCAGTCACGAATACTTGGTCCAGGACGCGTGCTAATGGGTTTGCCAGAAGCGTATAGTTTGGCTGTAGTGCCTGTGGAAGCCGAAGATGATCTATTGTTTGAATTTCGTCATGTGCTGTTCTATACGGAAGGTGTGACGTTTACAACGCATCTACAGAGTGTGAAGAACACGTTGATCACGCAAGATTTAGTCAAAATGCAGTTTCACGGTCCCGGTAATTTAGGTTTGCTAACAGCGGGCCCTATACATCACATCGCTTTGGATCCAGAGGAACCGCTGTACGTAGATGTTAATTGTCTTGTTGCATACCCGCGGCAGGCTAAGCTACGACTTTGTGTATACGGCAACACACTGGCTAGTCAGCATATGAATTATCACTGGGAAATCACAGGGCATGGCCAGGTGCTGATGCAGCCATGTAAGCCTGATCCCAAATTGGACGAACATATGAAATCGGATAGCTTGCTACGCCGAATAGCGAGGGAAGTGCTGCCCTTTGGCGGCGTTTTCATAAAATAATAAAAAAACTTAAAAAATAGTTGCATTTGTCTTGAATACCTGATATATTATTCCTTGTCGCCTCAGAGAAACACTTGCTGAGCGAAAGAGAAATAACCGTATGCGGAAGTGGCTCAGCGGTAGAGCATCGCCTTGCCAAGGCGAGGGTCGCGGGTTCGATCCCCGTCTTCCGCTCCAATATTTGCGCCCTTAGCTCAGCTGGATAGAGTATTTGACTACGAATCAAAAGGTCGGGAGTTCGAATCTCTCAGGGCGCGCCATTTACACTTTATCTTCACTACGGGACGTAGCTCAGCTTGGTAGAGCACCTGCTTTGGGAGCAGGGGGTCGCATGTTCAAATCGTGTCGTCCCGACCACTTAGTTATTTTTAATATGCGGGCGTAGTTTAATGGTAGAACTTCAGCCTTCCAAGCTGATCGCGCGGGTTCGATTCCCGCCGCCCGCTTAAATAAAAAGGATCACCTCCGGGTGATCTTTTTTATTTAAGTAAAGAAACCACCTTCGGGTGGTTTTTTTCGTTATATCTGCAGGAAACGTGGAGTTAAGGTGCGTGGGAACTTCGCATATCAACTTAAGGATTTACAATAGACGCATCCAAGTACTTGGGCTAAAATGGGAAAAACAGGATAAGGAGACTTGCCGTCATGAACGCTATTGAAAGTCGTATTCAGGGGTTACACCAGTTTCGCTCAGAGTTAACGGCGCCATCTGATTTGGCCGCATTCTGGGTGAGAACTTACGAAGAGGCCAATCGAACGATATCTTATACGAAGGAGCGGATTGAAGCTCCTTTCGTCTATGCGGAAGTCAATAAAATAGTATTGGAGGGAGCTGAAGGCACACCTATCCATGCTTGGTTGATGCTGCCAACCGTTGATGCATCCAGTCCTAAGAAGGTTCCATGTGTCGTAACATTCCCCGGCTACTCTGGCTCCAAGGGGAAACCCGAGGATCATGCAGCCTGGCTGCTTATGGGGTATGCGGTACTTGCAGTTGATGTTCGCGGGCAAGGTGGCGAAACAGGTAATACACTGTCACAGGATTACGGGATGACGAAAGGTTGGATCACGCAGGGGATCCTTGATGCAGAGAAGAGTTATTATCGCGCAGTTGCCATCGATTCCTTACGCGCTGTGAGCTGTGCCCTGGAGCAACCAGAAGTCGACAAGGAACGGGTATTCGTATTCGGGGGGAGCCAAGGAGGGGGACTTACTCTGCTAGTCACCGCACTCGAGAAGCGCATTCGAGCAGCCATAGCCCATGTGCCGAATCTATGTCACATGGATCTTGGCATTCTGCAATCCGTGAGTTCCCTTAGTGAGGCAGCCGGATTCGTTACTAGATTCCCAGAGCACTTACCAGACGTGCTGAAGACGCTATCCTATTTCGATATCGTAAATTTAGGGGAGCGTATCGAACAGCCTGTTCACGTGACGGTAGGCTTAAAGGATATGACCTGCTTACCGGAAACTATTTTTGCCGCCTATAATCGTATCGCATCTACCAATAAATCTATTGCGGTTTACCCATTCATGGGCCACGAGCTACCTCCTGGCACTCATACTGCAGCGCATACGTTCTTCTCGAAGTGGTAGGGAGCTGCATGTTCAGTAGGCACGGTTGGACACCCTATAATTGAAGGAGGTGCCAACAGATGGAGCAAGAGTCTTCGTTTGATGACGTATTCGAACTGATGGAAACGGCTTTTCCAATTACGGAGATTAGAAACTATGAAGGTCAACGAGCGCTACTAGCTCATCCCAATTACAGAATAGATGTAGAAAGAGATGAGCAGGGACAAATGCTTGGCTTTTTAGCGAGCTGGAACTTTAGCACGTTTCGATTTGTGGAACATATCGCCGTCAACGCTGCCATAAGAGGTGGCGGGATTGGCAAAAAGATGTTGATGACGTATATGAGCAGTGCTACAACGCCTATCGTACTTGAAGTCGAGCCTCCGAATACCTCAGATGCTACGCGGAGAATTGAATTCTATAAGCGTTGCGGATTCCATTTGAACCTATTTCCCTATGCGCAGCCTTCCCTCCGAGAAGGGCAATTGAAGCTAACTCTCAACATCATGAGTTATCCAGGTCCATTGACTGAAAAAGAGTTTAACCCCTTCAAGAACATTCTGTTCACAGAGGTTTATAAGCAGTCTGTAGGCTTGGTTTGAAGCAATGATGGTAAGACAGCTACTCTACTTGAGTAGCTGTTTTTGCGTGATTTCACTAAAAAGGAAACAATTACCACTGTGCAAAAGTTGTCAGGCTAAAACGAACTATGCTAGTCTAACATAGACAAAAAATGCCGAATCTCGGAGCATCAAAAGCTCTGGTACGGGGGACTTCTTTACTTGGGGTGAATGAATGCTCAGTTAGTCTATGGCTAATGGGGCGCACTAGGGAAACCTCTTCCCGAACCCGTCAACTAACCTCGGAGGCTTCAAGGAGGAACAACGTTTTGAAACTTTTTACAAAAAGCTTTATTTGTTCATGCGCTCTTATAGGCGCAGCCATTCCCCTGTTCGCCGCTCCATCCGCGTACGCCTCTGCGCCAGATACCTCTTCTGTGAAGGTACAGGTCAATGATGAATTAGTGAAATTCCCTGAAGTACAGCCGTTTATTGATACGGAAGGTACACTTCAGGTGCCACTACGCGTGCTGTCAGAGAAATTAGGCTATCAAGTAGGTTGGGCGAAGCAAGGCGATGAAGTCGTCGTCACACTAATGAACAAGGAGCAGGCGATTCAACTAACAACGGACGAAGAGCAAGCTGTCGTGAACAATAAGTTAGTTGAATTAGAAAGCAGTCCGACGTTGCTTAAGGGAAATACATACGTTCCTCTACGTTTCATAACAGAGACGTTTGGCTCTGCGATTGCGTGGAACGATGCGAATAAAATCGCCATCGTGGAAGAGGACGGTAAGTCCCACAAGCCAGCTTGGATTGCACCGCCACCTGCCGCCCCAGCAGTAGCAAAGGTCGTTCAGACATCCGTTTCAGCTCAAATTATTCAAGCTGCAACGACTTTTCGAGGAACACCTTACCGATGGGGAGGAACTACACCCAAGGGCTTCGATTGCTCTGGATTCGTTCGTTATGTATTCGAAGCCAAAGGAATCGAGCTGCCACGCACCTCTGTACAAATGTATGATCAAGCCGGTGCGAGAGTAACCGATTTGAAAGCCGGAGATCTAGTGTTCTTTGCTTCCAATATCGTCAATCATGTGGGCATTTATATGGGAAATAATCAATTCATTTCCGCGACAACGTCCAGTGGTGTAACAGTCGATAGCCTCGCTAGCTCCTATTGGAGCGCAAGATACGTAGGCGCGAAACGCGTGCTATAAGACGGTTACTCAATTAGGTATATGCTAGGTGATTAAGAGCGTATGTTCGCTATGTCTTTCGTAAATGAAAGCAAAGCGGCAGATGCTCTTTTTTTTGCGCGAAAATCTGCGATTTTTATCGAATTTTTGAGGATTATAGCCTATAATGAGAAAATGGTTGGAAGAAAGTAGGTGACGCGTGCGACATGCAAGTTAGTGTCTGGAAAAGCTGGTTTCATAAAATTAAAATGTCGGGTCGAACAGATCGCATGTATAACGTGGAAACAGGTCCTGCCATACCGGAAGACATTCGGGTAGTGATTAAGCAATTTTTTCATACGTATAACCATTTCAAAGGGGCAAGGCAATTCCAAACAGATACCTTTATTAAAGAAGTATTCTACGCGACGAAGCAAGATCCGAAGGATCACCGCTCCATAGATGAGATGGAAAATTATATTCAGATCAAGAATGTCAATCGGTTACGACTGAAATCGTATGTGGTTGATGAATATTTACGTATTGGTGAAAAGGTCTGTATGATTGGTGTGACACGGGAGTTTAGTAATGCGCATCGCAATCGTGTGCTTTATTTTATCGTACAGGAAGAAGGCGCTTGGCGGTTTCATCATATCGTGAGATCTCATCATGGGAAAATTATTGAGAAGTTCCAGGTGAAGGAACAGGTTGGATTTGTGGTTGGGGATGATAAGGTTGCGCTGCTCTTTCTAACACATGCAGATTCGGCGGATGCTTCCACGTATATGTTGGGAGATTATGTTCATACGGAAGGCTATCTGGAAGTGGAGCAAGAGGTAAGCGGTCAGCTCTATTATCGAATTGTTCGGATGAATCGCGTACATTAAGAAAATTAAACTGTCAGGACAACAAGCGGCATGAATAGGCTTTGCTCTGTCGAGTAACGCTTATTTGGTGTGCGTGCCGATAGAAGTAGGTAAGTGGACAGGGCGCACCTCCTTATGAAAGAATAGAATTATCATTCATTAGGTGAGGGTTATATGTTACATGCTTGGAAGGGAGGCAAAGATGGAGAAAGAACCGTTGGAGCTGCAAGCGCAGTTTTGGAAAAAGGTGAATGGTGAGCAGTTAGGGCAGCTTCTGCAAAAGATTGCCTTGAGCACGGAGCTGAAGCCTAGCCAGTTGGCTTTTGTATGTATAGGGACAGATCGTTCAACGGGCGATTCACTAGGTCCCCTTGTAGGAAGTAAGCTTGTAGAGCTAGGCTATCCACATGTCATTGGTACGCTAGCGGCACCGTGTGATGCCAGTAACTTGGCGATCCGCTTGCAGGAAATTCCACCGAATGTCGTGGTGATTGCGATAGATGCTTGTTTAGGACAAAAATTGAGTGTCGGTTTGTACCAGTTGTCGAACCAGCCGTTGGCTCCAGGAAAATCAGTTGGCAAGGTGTTGCCGCCTATTGGTGACTACACGATTGCTGCGATCGTGAATGTCGATGGACCTAGACAGTATAATGTCCTGCAAACGACTTCGTTATATCATGTGCTTCAGATGGCAGATGAGGTAGTTAGTGCAATTGCCTATGCAATTCCTTTGTAGTTGAGGGCAGCAAAGAGGAGAAAGATCGGAGTGATATGTGAGTGATAGGACCAGGTGGCCCAGGAGGGCCAGGGGGAATGGGGCGGCTTTCCGACAGGAATCGTCCCAAGGCTAAGTTGAAGGATGTGTCGATCCGAAGGATTTTGCTATTGTTCAAAAGATATTGGGGACAGCTTTTGGCCATTATCGGCCTAGCGCTGCTTGCGGCATTGATGGGGTTGATCCCGCCCTTAGTCATGAAGGAAATTATTGATACAGCTATCCCTCAGGGTCGTGTGCAGCTATTGTCCGTGATGGCGTTGCTGCTAATCGTGCTGCCTGTTTTGAGCGGAGTGCTTGGCGTGTGGCAAAACCACCTCAATACCAAAGTAACCCAAGGGGTTATTCGGGATTTAGGGCAGTCCTTGTTTATCAATTTGCAGCGACAATCGATGTCGTTCTTCACGGACGCGCGCTCAGGGGAAATTGTGCAGCGGATCACAGGCGATGTGCAATCAGTACAGAGTGTGGTTACGTCTATTGTTGTCTCCTCCATCACGCAGATCGTCATCGTCTTTACGACGATAGGCATATTGTTTGCGCTAGATTGGAAGCTGGCGATCATCTCGGTACTGATTCTCCCGCTCTTTGTGCTGCCTGTGAAAAAGGTATCCCAGGTACGGAAGGCCCTGCGGCTCGAAACGCAAAAGGTACGCTCGGAGATCACCTCGCAGCTGAATGAGAACTTTGGTATCTCGGGTGCGTTGTTAACGCGGATTTTTGGCAGAGAGAAACAGCAAGAGCTTGAATTCACGAAGATGAATCAAAAGGTCATGGATCTCGAGCTGCGCCTCAATTTAGTCGGCCGTTGGTTCGGGATGGCAACGAGCACGTTAGGGCCGTTAGGCACGGCCATTATTTATATCTATGGCGGCTACTCTGTCATTCAGGGGGATATGACCTTAGGCTCAATCGTCGCGTTTACGGCGTATTTGGGAAGGTTGTATATGCCTGTAGGGACACTGCTGAATCTGCAAGTAGAGGTCGCGACGGCGCTGGGGGTATTTCAGCGGATTTTTGAATATCAAGACATGGTGCCTGATGTCAAGGATGCCGAGGGTGCACGCCAGTTAGGATCGGTGGCCGGGCGTGTGAGCTATAAGCAGGTTTCTTTTGCTTATAAGGCAGGGGAATCGGGTAGAGTGGGGCAGAAGGCGAAGTTGGAGGATTCAGATGGAGTTGGGCAACAAAAGGCGAAACCGGTGGAGCTAGGGCAGATAGGGAAGCTGGTGGAACCAGAGGAAGCAGGGCAGAAGGGGAGGACGGTGCAGTATGCGCTGCGCGACGTCACCTTCGAAGCGCAGCCGGGTGAGATGGTCGCGCTTGTTGGACCTAGCGGCGCCGGGAAGTCGACGCTGATTGGGATGATCGCGCGGCTGTACGACCCGACTGCCGGCGTTGTCGAGGTCGACGGCGTCAACGTCCGCGACGTGGCGTTAGCGTCGCTGCGGGCGCAGATCGCGTATGTGACGCAGGAGTCTTTTCTGTTCCACGCGACGATTGGCGACAACCTGCGCTTTGCGCGGGAGGATGCTACGCGTGAGGAGATGGAGGCCGCTTGTCGGCAGGCCTACATCCACGATTTCATCGTGTCGCTTCCCGAAGGGTACGACACGATGGTCGGAGAGCGCGGCCACCGGCTCTCCGGTGGCGAGCGCCAGCGGATCGCGATTGCTCGCGCGATCCTGAAGCGCCCGCGCATCCTCATCCTCGATGAGGCGACGTCGCACTTGGACTCGGAGTCCGAGTCCTATGTGCAGGCGGCGCTCGAGGAGCTGATGCAAGGGCGCACGACGCTCGTGATCGCGCACCGGCTCTCCACGGTGCTGGCCGCCGATCACATTCTGGTGATCGAAGCGGGCAGCGTCGTGGAGCGGGGCACGCACAGCGAGCTGCTCGCACTGGAAGGGCTGTACGCGCGGCTGTACAGTACGCAGTTCGCGAAGGCTGCCGAGGAGGCAGCGAAGGGCAGCTGAGAGTAGCCGCCAGAGCGGAACGTCCTCGGCGCAGCAAATAGCGCCCGAAAAGGGCGCTAAAAGGGAGTATTGCCCACTGAATGGGCGGAATCGCAGGCAATAAGGCCCGAAAAGGGTCTTATTGCAGAGCGGAACGTCCTCGGCGCAGCAAATAGCGCCCGAAAAGGGCGCTAAAAGGGAGTATCGCCCACCGAATGGGCGGAATCGCAGGCAATAAGGCCCGAAAAGGGTCTTATTGCAGAGCGGAACGTCCTCGGCGCAGCAAATAACGCGCCAAAAGGGCGTTAAAAGCGAGTATTGCCCACTGAATCGGCATCGCAGGCAGATTGCTTGCCTGCTGACGATTAGAAAGGGATATTCCCCCAAGTCAATTGACTAAGGGGAATATCCCTTTCTTGTTAAGCTTGGAAGGGGAGAGGAGAAAGTTACTCCACCCGAACATTCGCCTGGGGAGCAGGAGCTCCTGCGGTGGGACCTACAGGGCTCCCGATCACGCCATCATCGCTATCCGCCAACGCTGTCGGATCCAGTTTGGTTCCCTCGCGCAGTAAGTAGCCGAAAAACAAAACATAATACGACACGATGATGAAGAAAACGCCAGCGGTGACGGGATCTTTTGTAAATTGAGAGAAATCAGCAGGCGTGAAGGTAGTCGTTGAACCTGTGGAAATGGCAACAGCCGCGTAGCGGTACGCGATGCGACCAAGGAAGAGAACAAGGACTGTGACTTCAACCCAGAGATGTGTGCGATAGTACCAGCCATCGCTCCGATGCTCGAAGCGGGTATGGCGAATCGCAGTTCGCCCAAGTAAGGCGCCACCGGCAAGTCCGATCAGATAGCCGATGAAATGGATGGGATGAACGAAGCCCAGGAGGAAAATGATGACCCCGAAGAGGCTGAACAAGGACAGACGAAAGGTGAGTCTGCCACGGGAAAGCTTTTGAAAGCCAATGGTGCGCTTCGCCCGTCGATAAATAAAGAAGCCAAAGATAAGAAAAGGAATCACATAATGTAATGTGTCCTGCAAGGGGGAGCACCTCCAAACCTGTCATTGTATTTCCTAATTGTAGCAAATTTGGACGGCCCATCGTGAGAAATGTTATTCCGTTTACAAAATTATGTCATACACTTAATAGTAGTTCGATAAACTTACTATTACACACTCTAAGTGCCGCAAGGAGTTGACGGTAAATGGCTATGATCACTCATGTTAATGTATGTAACACAGTTAATGAAATTTACTGTTGTCTTCGTAATAAAATCGTGAAACTGGATGCGCAGCAAAAGGAGCAATTTTGCAAAGGCTGTAAAATGTTCGCAGGTGGTGCAGTGGGTTACGAACTAGGCGTTTCCTGTGTGTGGGAGGACATGCGAACCGTCAGTAATCCGCATGTGGTCCTAGATCCAGCCCAAGAGTTTAAAGATAATCAAATTCGCCAAGTGCCGCCCGAGGGTCCGGCCTTATTTGTATATACACCCAGATGGTAAAACATATCCTATTTGATTTTGACGGGACACTTGTCGATTCCAGGGCGCTGCTAGTTAAGCTTTACAATGAAATGGCCATACAACATCGTTTCCGTCCCATCCGCGAACAGGACTTGGGGCCATTACGCTCGATGTCAATTTCTGAACGTGTGGATCGCTTAGGAGTACCTGTGCTCCAAATTCCTAAACTGATGGTGGCAGGGCGGCAGCTGTACCACGAGAATATTCGATCACTGCAGATCGTACCCGGTATGAAAGAGGTTATTGCGAAGCTTTCCACACAAGGCGTCAAGAGTTCGATTCTTTCTTCCAATTCAGAAGCGAATATTCGGCTATTTCTGCGAAAAAATAAGCTGGAGGGTGCATTTAAGGAGATCATTTCAGCGAAGCATATTTTTGGCAAGCATCACTCGATTCGTAAAGTGATGAAGCAGTGGGGAACCACGCCTACGCGCATGATTTATGTTGGCGATGAATTACGGGATATTGAATCCTGCAAGAAATTAGGTGTGCCTATCGTAGCTGTGACATGGGGATATGATTCTCCGCAACTGCTGCACAGTGGAAATCCGGACTATATGGCCAACACACCTGGGGAGCTATACCGAACGCTAATGAGCCTAAGTTGAGGGTCAGCGAGATTAGATAGGCAGGAGCCGCCACAGGAGGACTGGGGGGGCTTTTTATGTTGGTCAAAAGGGTTAATACGCAGAATTAGCAGTTATCCTTTCTTTTCAAGTAAAATAAGAGAGCAAGGCTAAAGGAAGGGAATGGAGGGATAGCATGCTATTTTATTCAATAATTCTTGTGATTACAGCGGTCGATCAACTGTCTAAGTTTTGGATACGCTCCGTAATGACGGTGGGTGAATCCATGCCCTTTTATAAAGATATAATCTCATTTACGTATTATCAAAATAGCGGGGCAGCAGGCAGTTCGCTGCAGGGATGGGCCCCTATACTCGGCGTTCTTGCCTTTCTAATTGTCGGAGGAATTTGGTGGTATCGTAGACATGGTGGGCTCCCAGGGACGTTAAAACAAAGCGCAGCTGCACTCCTTGTTGGTGGGGCAATTGGAAACGGAATTGAACGACTGCTATTCGGGAAGGTCACGGATTTCATCGTCATTCACTCCGGAAATGGGATAATGAATCTTGCGGATATTGCGATTAATTTGGGTGTTGTGCTGTATGTAGTGGACATGCTTGTTTCGCAGAGAAGCAAATGGAAGAGAAATGGGAATAATCCGCAAATTTCGTAGGTATTTAAGCTCACTAAAATTAGAGCGTGTATAGATCTAAAGAACTATTTGTGGTATCCTTCAAATAGGAATACGTCATTGGAGGGATGGTCACATGAAAGCGGACCGACAAATACTTGTTGATGAGTTTTTTGTGATGATTCGAAAGTTGAACCGCACGGGATCCGATATTATGCATGTGAGGGAATTTTTCTGGCGATCCTCTGAAATTCGTGGATTTGTCCCGCCAACTGTGGAGTTTATGACGGTTCTCAAAGCGTATAATGCGGTGCTGTTTCACGAGTTTCGCAAATCACTAGTGCCTAATACAAGCATGCATATCTTAGCCAATGTTCATATGGAAGCGGGAGAAGCACTGGTTAGCTTGGGGATCACGACGTTAGAAGATCTCGAATTAGCGGTTAAAGGCAGGATATTAACCAAAGCATAATGAGTAGTCATGAATAAGTGCAATCATGCAGATGTCGGTATAGAGAAGTTGTTCTCATAGTGTAAAAAAAAGCCCAAGCGAAGAAGCAAGTCGCTTGGGCTTTATTCTTGATATTAGTCCTTCTTCTGCTGAAGGGCTGCGAGCAGCTTGTCTGCGAGTGAGTTCCCAACTCCGGCAGAATCGGAGAACTGCTCGATCAGCTGGCGGTTGGCTTTGGCTGTAGCCTTGCGTCCACCACCTTTAGAATCGCCGTCGATTTTCTCAACTACATTGCAGGGACGGCATTGAAAATATTTGCCTGCTTTACCCGTGTGTATTTCCATCTTCTTATGGCACTGAGGGCATCGGTGGTTCGTTAATTGCCCATCAGCTTCACGTTTGTAGGAGCATTCCCGACTGGAGCATACCAGATAACGTCCTCGTTTGCCTTTGACTTCCTGAAGGAACTCGCCGCAATCGGGGCATTTGCTGCCGGTCAAATTATGCGGTTTATACGCTGCGGAGCTGCGTTTCACCTCGTCAACCAGTTCGGCAGCTTTCTTGCGAATGCCGCTGAGAAAAGCTTCCATGCTTCCTTTGCCTTTGGAGATGCGTTCAAGTTCCTGCTCCCAGCGTGCTGTAAGCTCGGGAGAACGCAGCTCCTCGGAAGCGAGCTCAATGAGCTGTGTACCCTTGCCGGTAGGGATGAGCAAGGAGCCTTGGCGCTCAATCGTGTCGGAGGACACAAGCTTCTCGATGATATCTGCGCGAGTCGCAGGTGTGCCAAGACCGAACCTCTCCATCTGCGATAGCAAGGAAGCCTCGTTATGGCGAGAAGGCGGCTTCGTTTGGCGGCTAACTTGGCGAACATTGCGAGCGGTAACGGCGTCTTTCTCAGATGCTTGTGGAAGCAGCTGCCCTGTATCTTCCTCGGATTCATTGTCTTCCCGATCAGGATCGGTGAAATCGGTGGCACCATACACATCTTTCCAGCCCGCTTGTTTCACGACTTTGCCTGAAGCATAGAGCTTCTCCCCAGCGATTTCGATCGTTAACTTCGTTTCATCGTAGCGGCAAGGTCCGCTGAATAGGGCTAAGAATCGGCGAAGAATCAGATCGTAGAGTCTTCGTTCATCTGCGCTTAATGTAGCTAGTGAGATCGCCTCACCCGTCGGAATAATCGCATGATGGTCGCTGACTTTCGTATCGTCGACGATTCGTTTTGTGATCGTCAGTGGTTTACGGATAAAAGGTGCCGCAAGCGCCGCATAAGGGCCGATAGCAGCCCCTTTCAAACGGCCGAGCAAGGTCGGTACCATATCTGAAGTCAGATAGCGCGAATCGGTTCGCGGATAGGTGACTAGCTTATATTGCTCATAAAGCCGTTGCAGAACATTCGACGTCTGTTTGGCAGAGAAGCCGAATTTGCGGTTCGCGTCGCGCTGCAGCTCCGTTAAATCATAAGCGAGCGGATGCGGAATCTGCTTCTCGGTCTTACTTACCTGCACGATGCGGCCGCTCTGGCCTTGCAGCTTTGCTTTCAAGGCATCAGCGCGCTCGCTGTCAAATATGCGCGAGTCGCCGGTTTTCGGGTCCCGCCACTGGGCGCGGAAGGACCCGAGCTCGGCTTCGATCAACCAGTAGTCGACGGACCGGAAATCCCGGATTTCCGCCTCACGGTTGATCATCATAGCCAGCGTGGGCGTCTGCACTCGCCCAGCGGATAACGACGCGCCGAACTTACTGGTCAGCGCGCGGGTTACGTTGAGGCCGATGAGCCAATCGGCCTCGGAACGGCAGACGGCTGCTTGATACAGCCGGTTGTAGTCAGTGCCAGGCTTCAGCTGCGCAAAGCCTTCGCGAATCGCCTGATCCGTCTGCGACGAGATCCAAAGCCGTTTGAACGGCTTCTTCCAGCGGATCAGCTCCATAATCCAGCGCGCGACGAGCTCGCCTTCGCGCCCCGCATCGGTTGCGATGACCAGCTCCGAGAGGTCACCCCGGCGGCTGAGGTGTTCGATAGCACGAAACTGCTGCGAGGTTTCTTTCATTACTTTGAGCTTCATTTTGCCAGGGATAATGGGCAGATCTTCAAGGTTCCATGTCTTGTACTTGGGATCGTAATCATCAGGTTCAGCGAGCGTAACAAGATGACCGAGCGCCCAGGTGACGACATATTTGGAGCCCTCAAAATGGTGTTTCTGCTTCTGATTACAGCCCAGCACACGAGCAATTTCTTTGGCTACACTTGGTTTTTCGGTAAGAACTAGAATTTTCATTGGGCTAATTACCTCTTTTCTACATACAAAATAGCATAAGCGAAAGGGATCTACTTTTCAAACGGATGAATTTTCGAAATATTCGTACTTTTATGCTAGAAATCAGCGAAATTTGTCTGTTTTCGTCCTAATATAAGGTATAATGGAGATATATAGTCTAAAAGGGGGGAAACCTCGATGGGTCACATGTTTTCTCTTTTTTCCAATCATACCATTAAAACAAGACTGCAACTCTGGATAAGCGCAATCATTGTGGTGCTGGCTTTTTCGATCATTGTTCCTTTTTACTTTATAGAGAAGGGAAATCGGTTAGAGGAGGCTGGGGTTCAACTCAAGCAAGTGATTGCTTTGCAGAGTTTATATATTGAACGTTGGAATCAGGAAAAACTGGATGCAATTAAACGGTTTGCACTTTCAGATAATGCCAAGTTCCATCGCATCGGCGATTTGAAACGGGAATTTCAAGACTATGCGAAGGTGAACTCGGAATTTTATTCGATTACCTTTGTTGAGCCGGATGGCTATATTCGAGGTGATTCGAATCAATTTTATGTGGGTGATCGTCAATATTACACGCATGGCAAGGATAAGAAGAGCTTCGTTTCGGGTGTCGTGATGTCCAAAGAAAATGGAGCACCTGTGATTACCTTCTCATCCCCCGTACTAGGTGATCATGGTGAATTCAAAGGGATTGTACTTGGTATTATCACACTTGAAATGTTGAATAAATTGATGGCTCAGCTTAGCTTCGGGGATACGGGTGAAGTCTATGTGCTTGATGGACAAGGCAATATTGTAACAGCCTCCAACCGTGCGGAGAATCATACGATTACACAACGTGTAGCATCGGAAATTTATCAACGTGCTGTGACGAATAGTACTGATCATAGTGCGTATATTGGCTTCCGAGGTGAGAGCGTGTATGGTCAATACAGATGGTCTCAAGAGAAAAATTGGCTGGTTGTCGGGGAAATTACTCAGAAGGAAATTTTTCAAAAGTTAAATGAATTAAGCATGACGATTATTTTCATTTCGTTGATTGCACTTCTTCTCAGTGTTGCGGCTGCGGTGATGATTGCCTCCAAGATCGAGAGGCCGATTCGATATTTGCTTCGTGCTACGAAGATCATTCAGAAGGGGAATTACGATTACCAGATCAATGCGGATAAAATAAGAAAAGCCCCCGTGGAGCTGCGTCAATTAGTGGTTACGTTTAATCTCATGTCCGATCGTTTGAAATCGAACATTTCGTTATTGGAGCATTCCGCATGGATGGATCAATTGACTGAGGTTCATAATCGACGTTACATGATGCTAGAAGGCAACAAGCAATTGCAATCGTGCATTTACTCCGGACAGACCTGTTCCGTCATGATGATGGATATTGATCATTTTAAGAAAATTAACGATACTTATGGTCACTTGGTTGGCGATGGCGTTCTCCATCATGTCGCGAGTATCTTGAGACGGTTTGCGGGAGAGGATGCGATTGTGGCGAGGTATGGCGGAGAAGAGTTCGTACTCTTATTGCTGCGGAAGGACGCGCACGAGAGTGCAGCATTAGCTGAGGAATTGCGAGCGCTTTTCATTAATGAGCCTTTTAGGAAAGAGTCGTTAACGGTCAAAATAACAGCAAGCATCGGAGTCGCAGAATACTCACCGACATTGGAATATGGAACGATGGTGCTGGAAGATATGGTTTCTAGGGCAGACCATGCGCTGTATCGTGCAAAGTCAGGCGGAAGAAATCGTGTCGTAGTTGATACCAAAAGGTTGTATGATGAAGATGATCATGTATAAATATGACGCTGGAGGCGTGCTATGAAAGGGAGAACGGCGATTGTTGCGGGAGGAACTGGCTTAGTCGGCAAGGAATTGATCAAACAGTTATTGAACGATCCGGACTATGACAAGATTATAGCTCTAGTTCGTAAGAAGATGGACTTAGAGCAGTCTGGTGGACAAGGGAAACTAGAGCAGCGAGTGATTGATTTCGCTAAACTGAGTGAGAGTCTGAAGTCCTCGGAGTTTGCGCATGCGCATGTCTTCTGCACCTTAGGAACGACGATTAAAAAAGCAGGCTCGAAACCGCAATTCCGCAGAGTGGATCGAGATTATCCCCTTATGTTAGCTGAAGTGGCGAGCAAGGGACAAGCAGATGCGTTCGCCATAGTGACAGCGATGGGTGCAGATCGCACATCCTCCTTTTTCTACAATCAGGTGAAGGGTGAAGTGGAAGATAAGCTGCGGGGGATGCGGCTTCGTGCGCTTCACTTGCTTCGGCCTTCTCTCATTCTTGGTGACCGCGGGGAATTCCGATTAGGTGAGAAATTGGGAGGCATCGTTTCGCGTGCCATCGCGCCGCTGATGACGGGTGGCCTTCGCAAGTATCGTCCGATTCATGCACGAACGATTGCAACGGGCCTTATTCGAGCCGCGAAGTCGGGCAAAACAGGTGTTCAGGTGCTGACCTCCGATCGGATTGCAGCCATCGCTGGTAGATGATCCGATTAACGTATAAACGGTAGTGGTGCTCTGCCTACGTTTTTGTTAAGATTAATGTCGTTCATTATTCATGTCCTAAATGATTATAGAAAGAAGGTTTACACCATGATTGATCATATTGTCCTTGTAAAATTTGCTGAAACAACAACACAGGAGCAGCTGCAAGAGGTTGTTAATCGTTTCAAAGCGCTTCGTCCTCATCTGACAGGTATCGTTGATATCCAAGCGGGTCTTAATTTTTCAGAGAAAAATCAAGGTTTCCAAGTCGTACTTTCCGTTCGCTTTGAAGATAAAGCCGCATTGGAAGCTTACGGTCCAAACCCTGAGCATCAAGCAGTAGCTGCATTGATTCGTGAAGTTGGTCGTGTAGACAGCATAGTCGTGGATATCGAGATTTAGAGGTTATGGGCAAATTCGGTATGATTGCGATGTGGTGAGTAGACCCGCTCGATTGGAGAATAACGGGAAAAACTACATTTAATTTCATGCGATTTGGCCAGATATGTGAAATAAATGGAAAAGGTACATCTAATTTACTCAATTATTGGCGTTCCAGTGGAAAGACCCAAATATTGATGGAGAAAATCCAGTTATCTTCCTATTTCGATGAAATGGGGCAGAAATAGCTGGATTTTTTCCAGCTATTTCGTTGGCGAACATCTTTACTTATTCTTGTTCTACTTGTTACTCTTGTACCCGTCCTTATCCCTCTTACTCCTCTCTACTCTAACCGCAATCACTGCTCTGATAGTCAACTTCTACTCTTTTTCTGCTCTTCTGCTACCCTTCAATTAACCTTCTGTTACTCTTCTTATACGCTCATGATCCACATGTTCTTCTTGTATATATTCGCGCACATCTACCGCTTAAAAGAAACTTATTTGTCATTTGCATAGCTGGATAACGAGCCATAGTTGCTACACAGTCCGTAGTTCCTTCCGATACACAGACGGTGCAGAACCGCTCCATTTGTGGAACTGCTTCGAGAAATAGAGCGCATCATTAAAGCCCACGGAAGAAGCGACCTGATCGATGGTCATGGCGGTTTGGAGCAGCTGCTTAGCCCGTTCCATGCGGATGTTGAAAAGATACTGCATCGGCGATAAGCCGGTGGATTGTTTGAACATTTTGCACAAATAGGTACGGTGATAGCCCAAGCTGCGAGCGAGGTGCTCGATAGAGACCGCTTGCGTGTACTGCAGCTCTAAATAGCGGATGGCTTGTCCGATTTGGCGTTTGATATCGGTCTCAGCCACTGGCTTGGTAGAAATATGGTGCGTGTTCGTACGTCCAAACTCACGGAGGAGCAGCTTAAGCCAGCCTTCGGATTCCAACTCTTCGAGCTGCGGGAAGTCCGACTGTTGAAAGCTCGAACGAATATGTCGATAGAAATGCCGAATCGTACGCGGATTACCCCCGGATACCACGGCTTGTTGCGGGGATACACCGATTTGGGCTAAGGCGGCACTAGCGCCGCGTCCAGTGAATGCGACCCACACATAATGCCAAGGGTTGACCGCATCAGCCGTATAGGTGAAGAGCTCGCCTGGGAAAATGATGAAGGTATCACCAGCTAGGCAGGTATAGATCTGTCCTCCCGTTTCAAAAGTGCCTGTTCCCGATAGAACGGTGTGCACGAGGAAGTAGTCATGAACACCGGGACCAGTTTTATGTAGGGGAATAGGTTTACCTTCACCGCTAAAAAGCACAGATAAATCAAGATTACTGTGAAGCGGGTTAATACTTATTGCGAAGTAGCTGTGATCCGGATGCATAGGAGCCTCGTTCTGTTTTTAGTTTGAGCGTACCCTATTAAACTACAAATGTCCATATTGGAGTTGTTTCAATCCATATTTTTCAGGGTAGGCTTGCGCTATAGTAAGGATATGATAATAGATGAATTATTGGAGGAGAATCTCACATGTCCAAAATTACTTTTTTAGGTGCAGGAAGCACAGTTTTTGCGAAAAATGTACTCGGTGATTGCTTGCTTACACCCGCGCTGCAAGGCTTTGAAATCGCTCTCTTTGATATTGATCATGAACGACTGCAAGATTCAGCCAATATGCTGAATAACATCAAGAAAACAAGTGGAAGTACATCCATAATTAAAGCGTATACAGACCGTAAAGAAGCGCTAAGCGGTGCCAAATATGTGGTAAATGCGATTCAAGTAGGTGGTTATGATCCATGTACGATTACGGATTTTGAAATTCCCAAGAAGTACGGTTTGCGTCAAACGATAGCAGATACGGTGGGGATTGGCGGTATTTTCAGAAACTTGAGAACGATCCCTGTTATGCTGGATTTTGCTGCGGATGTGCGCGAGGTATGTCCTGATGCACTATTCCTTAACTACACGAATCCGATGGCGGTTCTGACAAATGTAATGAACACGTATGGCGGTGTGCGTACAGTTGGTTTATGTCACAGTGTGCAAGCTTGTATTCCTGATCTGTTTAAGCATTTGGGGATGGATAAAACGGGGGTCAAAGCGAAAATCGCGGGCATTAATCATATGGCCTGGCTGCTCGAAGTGTCCAAAGACGGTGTGGATCTGTATCCTGAGATTAAGCGCCGTGCTGCTGAGAAACAAAAAGAAAAGCATAATGATATGGTTCGTTACGAAATGATGCTGAAATTCGGCCATTATATTACGGAGTCCTCTGAGCATAATGCTGAGTATCATCCGTATTTCATCAAGCGGAATTACCCAGAACTCGTGGATCGTTTCAACATTCCACTCGATGAGTACCCACGCCGTTGTATCGGTCAAATTAGTAGATGGAAGCAAATGCGCGAGGATCTCGTGAACGATGCGAATCTAACACATGTGCGTTCGCATGAGTATGCTTCATACATTTTTGAGGCGATCGAGACCGATGTTCCGTTCAAAATAGGCGGTAACGTCATGAATACCGGCTTGATCACGAACTTACCGCGCGAAGCGTGTGTAGAAGTGACTTGCTTGGTTGATCGCAACGGCGTTACTCCTACGTACGTAGGAGATCTGCCTCCGCAGTTGGCGGCGCTGAACCGCACGAATATCAACACGCATTTGTTGACGATTGAAGCCGCAATTACACGTAAGCGGGAGCACATTTATCACGCAGCGATGCTAGATCCGCATACTTCAGCGGAGCTGTCGATGGACGATATCATCGCGATGTGCGATGAGTTGATTGAGGCACATGGCAAGTGGCTGCCAGAGTATCACTAAGAAAAAGGCCGTGGGGATGGTTGTCCTCACGGCCTTTTTTGGTGTAGATTTCCGAGGACTCCTGGCCATCGACAGTAACTAGTTGGAAGGTACTTTGAACGAAATAACTGGAAAAAATGAAGCTAATTCGATCGAATCTCCAGGTTGATAAGAAATAAATGTAAAAAATACAGTTATTTTCAAGGTTTCGCGTCGGAATTGGCAGATTGCGAAGGATTAGCTGTACCTTTTCCATCTATTCTCAGATATTCGGCTATAAGTGAAAAAATAGATGGCGTTTTTCCAGTTAGTTGTGATTGTTCTGTACGGGCACTTTACCCGCCAAACGCATCGCGAAACGCCTCATTCAAGCTTTCCAGCTCCACGTTCCATATAGGAGCGACCTCGGGTGCAACATTTTCGCCGAACCAGTCGGCAAGCAAGCGACGGTTGCTGCCATTGTCGACGATAAAAGGGAGATTCAGCATCACTTTTTTCACGTAAATGGTCTCGGCAGACTTGATTTGCTCGGGGGTGAGCCATATTTTTAACCGCTTAATGGTCCGATATAGCTCCTTGTTGCATGCTCTCCGAATGGCACGAGCGTTGGGGAGTTGCTGTTTATGCCGTTCACTTTGTTTCTGATACACCATACAGGGATCGACGCTCCTCTCTCTGTTATGTGTATGCACAGAGAGGGCGGAGAGCGACTAGGGACAAGAACCTATTGCGCCCAAGTTCGTGGAGAATGCTTCGCTTTAGCCTCCCGCGGCCCCATATAGGTCATCAGCGCCGGAAGCAGCATGCCTCGAACGAGAAAGGTATCGATGAGGATGCCTGCCGCCATTGCGAACCCAAACAGCAGCAGTTCCTGCAAAGGCTGTGTCATTAAGACACAGAAGGTCGCCGCCAGCACGATGCCAGCTGAAGAGATGACGCCGCCAGTTAACGCGGCGCCACGCTGCACGGCTACTCGCCATGGATAGCGCCGCGCTTCCTCTTGCACCCGAGAGACCAAAATGATGTTATAGTCCACGCCTAAAGAGATAAGAAAGATAAAGGTGTACACAGGCAGACGGTAGCTAAAGGCATCGTGTCCTAATCCGAAATGAAACACACTCCAAACAATTCCCATCGTAGCTGCGTAAGACAGCAGCATGGTGGCCATCATGGTAAGCGCCAATCGAAGGGAGCGGGCCTGCCAGATCAGCATAACGGTAATCAATAGTGTAATGAGTGAGAAAATAACGAACGTATCACGCTTATTCATCGTACGGACATCAAGCTGCTCCGCAGTTTGGCCTGCATAATGCAGGGTGAACTGGCCAGGCTCGAAGCCACTCTGCCTAAGCATGGCATCACTATCCTTGCGTAAGCCGGAGATCACCTCAAGCGCAGCTTGTTCATAGGGATTCATGTTTAGAATCAGTTGAAGCTTCATCGTATGATTAGGTAAATCGGCATTCTCTGGACTTAACTGAGCTTCAACGAACACCGGTGTAAGAGAGCTGACCCCCTCATGCCCCTTAATGAGACTGGTCAATGTGTTCATTTTGGCAATGAAGGCCGTATCCTGTACAATTTCTTTCTCCGACTCCAAAAGAACAGTGACTGGCGCCAATTCCCCCTGCGGGAATTGTGCTTCCAGAATTTCAAAGCCTTGTCTGGAAGAAATATCGCTAGGGAAGGATTTCATGAGATTAAACGAGTAGCGCATGCCTAGTGTAGATAAAGCAGGTGCTACTAGAACGATTATTAGTACAAGAGCGGTTATCCGTGGCTTTGTGGTAACGCGAGTACTTACCCACGCCCAGAATCCGCGAGGCTCTTCATTCACAAGTACCGCATCATCAGTACGTGGAATAAACGGCCAGAAAGCTCTCCGCCCAATCAAGGCAAACATAGCAGGAATTAACGTCATTCCACCGAGTAAAATAACCAACATCGCGATGGAAAAAACAGGCGCAAAGTTATGATAGGGCTTGAACACAGCAGTAAATAAGGTGAGCATGGCAATTAGCACGGTGCCGCCGCTGAAGAAAATGGGTTCAGCCACGTTGGAGAAGGCCTTCGACATCGCTTCGTACTTGGAATCCGTTGTCCGCAGGGCGGAACGGTAGCGCGCAATGATAAATAAGCAGTAATCCGTCAACACAGCAAAAAGCAAGATCATCATGATGGAGAGGGATTGCTTCTCGACGAAAATCCAGCCCATTTTGCCAGCTAAGCCTAAGACTCTATCGACGACTGCATACACCATGCCTGCGATAATCAAAGGTAACAAGGCCAGCAGCGGGGAGCGATAAATGACGATTAAAATGATGAGAATGATACCCAGTGTGGCGAGCATTAACACAAAATCGGCCTTCTTGAAGAGCATAATGGTATCGGATGAGATGCCCGCAGGACCTGTGATTTCAAGCTTCATCGCCCCCAAGCCTTGCTGCTCCGACGTATGACGAATCTGTTCAAGCGTATCGTAGACAGGACCTGATGCCAGATCCTTCTGGAGGGATAGTGTTAACAAGAGCGTTGTACGATCTGCGGAAAATAAGAGCTCTTGCTGCGCGGCAGGCATTTGATGGAAGGGCACAGAATGCGTGACGTATGGCGGTCTCTGATCAGAAGCTAGCCACGCACTGATGCTAGTTATGGATCCACGTTCATCATCCGTGATGGGTTGCTCGGAATGGAACACGAGGATGGCGGTTAAGCCGTCTTGGGAAGGGTAGGCCTCTTGTAATAACTGTTTAGCTTCTTCAGACAGTGTATAGCCAGTTAGGCTGCCTTCACCACCGCTTTGAGCGACATCTTTGGAAGATGGCGCAAATGCGCTTAATAAAAGGATGGCTGCTAGCCAGCTAATGAGTACGATTTTGACACCTTTGGCGCTGCTAACGAACTGGGCAAGACGTGTTAAAGTATGTTTCATGGCAGGTTCATTCTCCTCTCCTAAATCTACTTCAAATAGTAGGAGAGGAATATGAACGGATGATGAATGCAAGATTACATTCGGGGCAGGTGAGCAGTGAAGGTCGTCCCTTTGCCGAGCTCACTCTGGACATGAATGCTGCCTCCGTGCAGCTCTATGATTTTCTGAACAATCGACAAACCAAGTCCGGTGCCAGCACTGGCGCGGTTTCTGGACCGATCCGCTTTATAGAAGCGGGTAAAAATTTGAGGCAGCTCCGCCTCAGACATGCCAATCCCTGTGTCGCGCATCACGACGGTGACCCCTGTCTCTGATGACTGTATCGTAATGTGTAACGAATCATGAGGACGAGTATATTTGATACCGTTCGTAATGAGGTTAAGCCAAACCTGATGCATCAATTGGTGGTCAGCCGAGACGTCCGTTTCTGGAAGATCCAGTTCGATGTCGAGCGCCTTCTCCGACCATTGCCACTCTGTGTGAATGAGAATCTGACGGATTTGTTCATCCAGCCGGTACACAGTACGCCTTATTACATGACTCTCTTTGTCTAATGAGGCTAGCGTTAGAAGCTGTTTGCTGAGAGAGGACAACCTTTTGCTTTCGTCTAAAATGATATGAAGATAGCGCTCCTTCTCCTCCTCAGAGGTCGTCTGATCTAGTATGGATTGGGCGAAGCCCTGAATCGAGGTTAACGGAGATTGGATTTCATGGGAGACATTGCCCACGAATTCCTGCCGCATATCTTCTACTTGTTTGAGCGATTGCGCCATGTAGGTGAAATCTCGCGCAAGCTCCCCGATTTCATCTTGACGGGAAACGTCCATCGTCATTTCGTAGCTGCCGCCAACGATCCGTCGCGTAGCTTCTCGTAATCTTTTGACGGGCTTCACGATGAATTGGGAGAAAATAATGATAAGGACGATGCTGAATAGGAAGGTAAGTCCGAGCAGAAAAGCCATCAGGACGCGCACGCCGCCGATTTGCTGTTCCAGATTAGGCCGAACAAACAAGGCATACGTTTTCCCCTGCACCTGAACAGGAACACCGATACTGTTGCGCAGGCTATTTTCAAAATAACCGATCACCATCAGAACATGACGCTCCTGCAGCATCCCACGGTACGTTTCTCCCGCTAAAACACGATGAATTTGCTCCGGATCCAACTGCGTATGTTTATACGGCGTTCCATAGAAGGTTCCCGCCATCTGCTCATTCACGACATAAAGCTGGAACCCCATATTGGCAATATGGGTGAAATACGTGGCAGGATCGACTGCCGGCATTTCTTCATAAAGAGATCGGATTTCCGTCGTGATCTTCCAGATTTGTTCCTCGTTCTGATCTCTTAATTTCGTTAGATAATACCAATTCGAAAGAAAGAGTGCGAGCACAGAGCTGACCATCGCGATGAGAATAAACGTAACAACGATGCGAAAGTATAATGTTTTCACCCTTCCGTCACCTCAAGCTTGTAACCAAGTCCTCTCACTGTCGTAATCATAAAGTCATTCGTTTTCTCATAAAAACGCTCCCGCAGTCGCTTGATATGAACATCGATGGTGCGGCTGTCACCCTCATAATCCGTGCCCCACAGCATTTGGATCAGTTGCTCACGCGTGAAAATGCGCCCTGGATGACTCGCCAATTGGGCGAGCAGCTGAAATTCTTTGAGCGGCAGCAGCAGCGTTTCACCTGCGATCGTGACTTCATAGCTTTTGCGATTGATGACAGTGTGGCCAAGCGTAATCATCTCCGATGAAACCAGCTGGTATCGTCGTAATAACGCGCGCGTTCGGAAGAGTAATTCTTTCGGCTCGAATGGTTTTACGACGTAATCATCGGTGCCTGAGGCAAAGCCTCGCTCTTTATCTTCGATTTCTCCTTTGGCTGTCACAAGAAGAACAGGAATATCGTAGTGTTCGCGGATTTCCGCGCATAGCTCCAAGCCGTCACGCAGCGGCATCATGACATCAACAACAGCGAGATGGATTTGTTCCGTTTCCAGCAGTCGGGAAGCTTGTTCACCGTCACTTGCTTCAAAGACAGCATAACCTTCTTTGGAAAAGAGGAAGCGCATCAGTTCGCGAATATGGGCATCGTCATCGGCGACGAGTATATGTGTTTTCACTGGGGAAGCACCTTCTTCATTGGGAATCAATTGAGCTTGGCCTCAGTGTAAACGAAAAAAAACCTTAATGCCACTTCTGGTATCGAGCCGCCTGATGATGACGATTCGAGGTAGTAGAAGGATGACTTAAGGTTTCGCTGGAGAGGCATTAATAGACCTCGATATAGCCGATCATCGGACCATTATGGGCCATATCGGTATGCGTCATACAGATGAGTCGATACGTACCGGCTTGATTGGCGGTAAAATGAACGATGGTTTCTTTACCCTTTTTGATTTCACCGCTGATATTAAGTCCTTCGATAAGAAAGGGGTGGCTCTCGCCATTGATACCAAGGATGCTGAGCTTGATGTGCTCACCCTTTTTTACGGGAATTGATCCGGGGTCCCATCGATAGGCTTCGATGGTTTTGCCATCAGCGGTAGTAGATTTGAACTCTCCAACAACCATATGAATGGTGCGTTCTGTCGTGGGTTCGCCTAAGGTTGGCAAGATAGTTGCTCGATTTAGATACAGCCAACCGATAAGAATGAGTAGAAGTGCGGCTGCTAGCTGAACGACATGCTTGCGTTTGACAATCCATACTCGGGACATAGGGTCCGCCTCCTGTACAAGGGTCTTGTACATCTTATGCGGGGGCTTGTCAGCGCATGAATTGGAAATTGCAAAGGCGGGGTCACCACCACTTCGTGGGGTACTGGGTTTTGGTTGCCCGGTGATACCCGCAGGCAACGAGCACGATCAGCGCTGCGCCGAGCAGCACCGGCGTGAGCAGGAAGCTCCAGCTGGCGCCGGTGAGCATCACTAGCAGCGGGTCGGCGCCTGCGGGCGGATGCAGCGTGCGCGTCAGCTGCATGAGCGTGATGGCGGCGCCGACCGCAAGGGCGAGGCTCCACGCGTGCACGCCGAACGCGGTGAGGGCGCAAAGCCCGACGAGCGTGCTCAGCACGTGGCCGCCGATGAGGCTGCGGGGCTGTGCGAGCGGGCTCTGCGGGAGCGCGAAGGCGATGACGCAGGAGGCGCCGAAGGGAGCCATCAGCAGCGAGGTGCTGACGAGGTCGCCGAGCAAGCTGCACAGCAGGATGGCGATGAAGCCGCCGATGCCGGGGATGAGCTTGATGAACAGGGGAGAGAGTTGCGGTCGAAGACGAGTGAACATGGGGTGTGCCTCTTTTCATTGGGATATCTCTGATGTTATCATGGGACTATGTATTTGAATAACGAATGATTTCGATATATGGTATTTGATAATACGATAGGTGGGTGATTCCTATGTTGGAACAGCTGGATGGTCGAAGCATGAAAACCTTCGTTACGGTGATGGAGGAGAAGAGCTTCAGCAAAGCCGCGCTTAAGCTTGGTTATGTACAATCCACTGTCACGATGCATATTCTGCAGCTGGAGCAAACCTTAGGACAATCTCTCTTTACACGGTTGCCGCGCGGGGTTGAATTGACAGCGGCGGGCCGCGAGGTGGCGCCATTTGCATATCGCTTCTTGCAGTTGGGAGAATCCCTGCAGGAGAAATTAACGGGCTTGCAGGAGCCCAAAGGCGTGGTGCGCCTGCGTGCGCTGGAATCGTTCTGTGTGCCGCATCTACCGATGATGCTGCCAACGTTGTTCGAGCGGTTTCCACACATTCAGCTGCAGCTGGAAACGGGCTTTCAACGCGACATTATTCAGGAGGTATCCGCGTATCGTGTGGATTTAGGTATTGTGCCGCGTGATCCCAAGGTACGAAATCTCACTTTTATCCCACTGTTAGTGGATGAATTGGTGTGGGTAGGGGCTCCGGTATTAGTGAAGCGCATCGAGCTAGAAGGCTGGGAAGCAATCGCACAAACGCAGGTCATCGGCTTCGGCAGCCGCTGCATTTATCAGTCGATGGCCTCCCAAGTGTTGGTGGACAAAGGGCTTGCTACTTTTACAGAAATGGCCTTCGACAGCACGGAAATGCTCAAACAGACGATGATGTGCGGCATGGGCTTATCGTTGCTACCTGTCACTTCCGTTCAAAAAGAGCTTGAAGCGGGCAAGCTGCTTCGCGTTGAGTCGGAGGCAGCGATCCCGTTGGAACACGGACTGATTCATCGCGCTGGCAAAGAACTCAGTGCTCCTGTGGAAGCCTGCAAATCGCATATTTTGGCGTATTTCAACGATGAGTTGCATACAAGTAGAGGATAAGAGCCTGTCTATGATAGAATGTGAATGGGATTAGAAAATTTAGGTTTTAGAATAGGCAACACGTACAAGTTAGACCTCATCGGGGAAGTATTAGGCATTTAACAGGAAAAACTACAGCTAATTATGAGGGATTCCACTGAAGATTTAGAATAAACGGAAAATATCCAGCTATTTTGTGGATTATAGGTGATGTTGAGAGGAATGGGCGAATTTACATGGATAAAATCCAGTTATTCTCTTTCTTTTGATCCTATGGGCAAAATGAGATGTACTTTTTCCAGCTAAGTAAGTAGCGAATGTAAGGGAAAGTGAAGCGAAGAGAGGGTTATGGATGAGTGAGTTAATTCATAGTGTTTTGGTGTATTTGGAAGGATTGGGGTACTGGGGGATTTTCCTTGGACTCATGCTAGAGGTCATTCCGAACGAATTGCTTTTAGCCTACGCAGGGTATCTCGTATCCAAAGGTCAAATTAACTTCGTGGGCGCTATGGTTTGCGCGGTCATCGGGGGGACTTTGGCCCAAATCGTGCTATATTGGATCGGACGCTATGGTGGCAGGCCTTTTCTGGAGAGGTATGGGAAATACCTGCTGATCAGCAAGCATCATATCGATGTAGCGGAGAGCTGGTTTAATCGGTACGGCACGGGGATGATTTTTACAGCGAGATTTATTCCAATTGTGCGTCATGCGATATCGCTGCCAGGTGGTATGGCCAAAATGCCTCTAGGGAAATTCTCCCTGTACACGGCTTTAGCCTTAGTTCCTTACTCGTTTTTGTATATTTATTTGGGCATGAAATTGAAGGACAACTGGGAGACGATTGGCGAGTACGCAGGGCCTTATATTAAACCATTGATTATCGCTGCGGTCGTGCTGACGATTCTGTATGCGGGCTATCAATTTTATCTCAAAAGAAAAACGAAAGTCTAGTAAAGTGGATTTGGCGGTTTCGCCTTGCTTTTGATACAATGAATGAGAAAATGGACGATCCTGGGAGGATGAAAACGATGGGTGCGAATCTTGCTAGTAAGTTAGGTACAGGCCTGAAGCCGAAACAGTTTATCGAGAGTATGGAGAAAAATAAAGAGCAGTTTTTGGCGTATTACGATGGTTTTGCATGGGATAATGAAGAGGACAAAGAATATTTTGAATCGTTAAATAATCGCGATGATCTTCGTTGCTTGATTATTGCTGCTGACTGGTGTGGCGATGTTGTTCGCAATGTGCCTGTGGTTTTCAAGGCTTTGGAAGATAGCGGCATTCCAACGGAAGTTCTTATCATTGAACAAAACTATGATGTGATTGATCAGTTCCTGACAGGCGGCGGACGTGGGATTCCAATTGTCGTATTCACGGATACTGGTGGCTTCTCGCTTGGACACTGGGGACCTCGTCCGAAGAACGTACAAGCGGTTATGACACAGTTCAAGAAAGAAAATCCAGATCGCGATGCGGCAGATTATAACGAAAAAATTCAAGTAGCCAGAGCCGAAATGGGCCGTCAATATGGCGAAGGTAACGGATATCATGCTGTTATTGTGAAGGAACTTCGTTCATTGATCGAGTCGTTCTAAAAGGTGAGGGTGGCATCACGATGATCAACATTCAATCTTTCGTCTTGGGTCCGGTTCAGACGAACGCGTACTTACTGTCGAATCCAGAGACGAATCAAGGTATTATTATCGATCCCGGTATGAATCCGAAGTCGCTGATCAAAAAAATTGCCGATATGGATATCGTTGCGATTTTGCTGACACATGCACATTTCGATCACATGGGTGGCGTTGACGAGATTCGTAAGCTCAAAGGCTGTCCGGTGTATATTCATGACTTGGAAGCCGATTGGCTGACGAATCCGAAGAAAAACGGCTCTGCACGCTGGCCTGATCTAGGCGCTCCGATTGTGACGGATCCAGCGGAATTCGCGCTGGATGAGGGACAAATACTGGAGTTCCTGGGCATTAAGCTCAAGGTATTCCATACCCCTGGCCACTCGCCAGGCAGCGTGAGCTTCCTGTATGATAACCACTTGTTCAGCGGTGATGTGTTGTTTAAACTATCGGTCGGCCGAACCGACCTATTTGGTGGAGACAACAATACCCTGCTGGATTCCATTCAGGATAAACTGTTCCTGTTGGATGACGATGTCATCGTCTATTCGGGGCACGGCGCGAAAACAACGATCGGCTTCGAACGTGAGAATAATCCATACGTGTAAGAAGATTAGGACTGCTCCCTCTGATGAGGGGGCGGTCCTTTTTGTATGGGGATGGGGGCTGATCTGTGGCGGGGGGAGGAGTTAGTCGATAAAATCGACCTACTGGTGAAGAACTGGGGTGAGCAGCAGGGAGTTAGTCGATGAAATCGACTAACTGGTTGAGAATTGTGGTAAGTAGCAGGGAGTTAGTCGATGAAATCGACTAACAGGTGGAGAACTGGGGTGAGCAGCAGGGAGTTAGTCGATAAAATCGACTAACTGGTGGAGAATTGTGGTGAGCAGCAGGGAGTTAGTCGATGAAATCGACTAACTGGTTGAGAACTGGGGTGAGCAGCAGGGAGTTAGTCGATAAAAACGACTAACAGGTGGAGAATTGGGGTGAGCAGCAGAGAGTTAGTCGATAAAAACGACTAACAGGTGGAGAACTGGGTTGAGCGGCAGGGAGTTAGTCGATGAAATCGACTAACTGGTTGAGCATTGAAATGAATTTTGCTATTAAGTCGCACATATGCTCGTTCGCCCATGACACCCACCCAATTTATTTATAAACTGGGTATTTACCGTGTGCAACGTAGGTGGTTCCCCATAGACTGATGTTGTAAGCTATTCACCCAACTTCAACAATAACAATCCTGTTTAGCCCGTTTATGTACGTGAAAGTTCCCGGTAGGGAAAATACCAAGGAGGTGCTCTCTCATGGAATATGTAAAAGTTCCGAATTACCCAATGCAACCAATGCCTATGCCAACCCCGATGCCAATGCCAATGCCTACACCGCTACCAGCTCCTGCGCCAATCATGCAGCAACCGATGCACAATAATATCCACCTGCACGCGTCCTACCAACAAACCGAATTTGTTTTCCCGAAACCAGTTCACACGCAAGCGGTTGCTTGTCCTCCGAAAAACAATTCGGCCGCAAGTATCCTTGTACTTTTCATTTTGTTAGTAATCATTACTCGTAGTATTTGTAAATATTAATTTACGGATGTCACGGGTAAAAAGGAAGGTAATCCCACGGGGCCTAGGGTCTTGGTGGGGTTGCCTTTTTTGTTTGCGGCAAAGTACGATCCTATTAAACTACTAGACAAATATAGGATTACCCGCTAGTATGAAGCCATATAACTACATAAATTGCGAGTAAGGTGCACGCTTTGATGTTTCTGTCGAAGGTGCTTAAAAGGGAAGTCAGGTGTAAAACCTGCGCGGTCCCGCCACTGTAAATGCGGAGTTACTTTTCTATCAGGCCACTGTCCCCTTCGGGGATGGGAAGGCGAAAAGTTTACGATGATGCATGAGCCAGGATACCTGCCTTATTTCGTTGTTGCTCTGATTCTCCGGGGGGTGGGAATCCAGTTAGCGTTCTGTAGCCAGTATGGCGCACGTATGTTTGTTTACTCATGAATTAAGAAGGCCACCCCGCCTGAGGGTTGGTCTTTTTTTGTTTTGGCGTGCGATAAATCTTAGCGAAGTAAGGGAGAGAAGTGGAGAGTATGTTTACGAAGTTACAACGCAAAATGATGTCGTCTATCTTAGCTACGCTAATGGTACTATCTGTCTTATTTACTGCCATAGCACCAGCTAATCAAGTTTTCGCCGCGAGTGAAAATCCAGTATCCGTTTCACTTCGAGTGGAGGGGCCGCAGGGTCCTATCAAAGAGGGAATAGCCGAGGGCTCAACTGCTTTAGAGGCTTTAGTAGCTCAAACTGATATTAACACTACTGTCGCGAATAAATCCTTCGGTTCCTATGTGACCGCGATTAATGGGATACAAGCTGCATCATACAGTGTTAATGATGGATGGAACTATGCCATTAAACGCCAAGGTCAGTGGATCATTCCTGATGTAGGTATAGACCAGTATGCCTTGGAAAGCAATGATCAAGTAATTGTCTATTACGGTGATCTCAGTACACAACTATTGAAGTCGATCACCATTTCGTCAACCCCCGTTAGTGCGAACGCCCCCTTTTCCGTAACGGTTACGAAAACAACCTATGATTGGAGTAACACAGGGTTTATAGACTCTGCAGCTGAGGGGTTGAAGGTAAAAGTCGGTGCTGCCGAAAAGTTTACGAATGCTAGTGGTGTAGCTGTGTTTGACCAAGGTGTAGCCGCTGGAAATTATACCGTGGAAGTTACCAATTATCGTTCCGATGGAGCCCCTGGCGTAGTCAGAGGTACGCAGCCATTCATCGTGGAAGCTAAGCCAGAGCCAACCCCCATCGGCCATGTAACGGCTTCTGTTGAGAAATTTACGATAGGACAGGGTTTTTATCAGGAACCTATCCATGTTCCCTTATACGAAGGTGATAATGGCGCAGCTGTAATCGCTCGTGTATTGGGTGAAGGTAACTATCAAAACTATGGCAGTATTGAAGATTCCTTCTATTTATCTAAAGTAAAGGATAGTACGAAGGCTATACAGGTACCTACTTTTATTCAAGATCAAATCAACTTAAATAGCGATCATATTGGTTTGAAGCTGGACGAGCATTGGCTCAGTCAATTTGACTATACGTCCATGTCAGGTTGGATGTATGTTGTAAATAATATAATGCCTGATGTGGGTGCATCTCAGTATATCCCCCATGATGGAGATGTCTTTCGAATTGAGTTTTCTCTTTATGGGTGGGGAGCTGATCTTGGAGCCAACGAATGGCGCTATCTGCCCAACCCAGCGGATAAAGATGCTTTGCTTACTAGAGTAGCAGGAATTAATAGCGATCCGAATAAAGTAACTATTTTAGCGGATACAGCTGTTCGATCCGCCTATGAGCAAGCGTATACGGTGCTTTCAAAGCTAGAGAGTACGCAAGCAAGTGTTGACAGCGCGCTCGCCAGTCTGAATAAGTCATTTGAAAAAGATACGGAGAAGCCAAGCGTTACGGTATCAGGTATATCGAATAACCAAGAAGTATCTGAGGCGAATTTAAGTTTTGGTGTAGTTGTGACGGATAATACCCCTGAGGGTATTACATCGGAAGTAAAGTTGAACGGAACAGTTATTTCTAAAACAGACGGACTCTATGCCCTTGTACTTAATTTGGGAGCCAACACGGTAGTTGTGAAAGCAACGGACTCATCCGGCAATACCAATGAGCAAACATTTGTCATTACTTATAAAATCGACATTAAAAAAGCAGCAAAAGATCACCTGAATAAAAGCCTAGCTTATCTATTACGAACGGTAGACAAACCTGCTTTTGGCACGTTGGGTGGAGAATGGTCTGTCCTTTCCTTGGCAAGAGGTAACTACACGGTACCTGAAGGGTATTACCAATCGTATTACAATAACGTAGTCACCGAAGTTACTCGCTTAATGACATTAAATAGTGGTGTACTGGATAAAACAAAGGGTACTGAGCATTCCAGAGCGATACTAGGACTTGCTTCTATTGGCAAAGATCCAACAAAAGTGGAGGGCTATGACCTTACGTCTGCGCTCTCCGATTACGATTATGTCATTAAACAAGGGATAAATGGTCCCACCTTTGCGCTATTAGCCCTTGATGCCAGGAATTATCAAATTCCTACTGTTGAGGCAGGGAAAAAACAAGCAACCAGAGCTAACTTAGTTGAATATCTGTTAAGCAAAGAAATAAAAAAGGATACAGTTAACGCAGGAGGATGGGGGTTCGGGAGTACTGTCGATTACGATCTAACCTCGATGGCACTTCAAGCTCTTGCTCCCTATTATCAGACGAAACCTGACGTGAAAAGCGCCGGTGATCGGGCAGTTGCTTGGTTGTCTAGCAAACAAGACAATGAAGGCGGCTTTGGATCAAGCAGCGAAAGCGTCGCACAAGTCGTTACGGCATTAACAGCACTAGGCATCGATCCGAGTACCGATTCCAGATTTATCAAGAGAGGCAAATCAGCCATAGATGGGTTGCTTTCTTTTGCAGGAGCAGATGGTGGATTTAAGCATCTTAGGACGGGCGGCGTAAATGCGCTAGCGACCGATCAAGGCACTTACGCGCTTGTGGCTTACGACCGATTCATCAATGGCAGTAAACGACTTTATGATATGACGGATGTAATTGGAGATACACCTGCAACAGGTGAGACTGAAATTCAGTTGCCAAGCGGGAATCAGCCTACTATTGATATCCCATCGGATAATTTGGACTACATCATTCCTATCACGAATGCGGATGAAAACAAAGAGATAACTGTCGTCATTCCAAGTGAGAACAACTCAAAGATTCGTGTTAATTTGCCTTCCAGAACTATCCTTCCGAAAATTGAAGCGAAAAAAGGGAATATTTCTGTTGTTATTCCAAAGGGTGCACAAGTAACTAGCGATGATACATCGGCACTTGAGCTAATTACATCTAATAATCCAGATGATTCTGGTTTAAAAGATAAAGTGAATACACTTGTTCAAAGCGGTAAAAAGCTTGATATGGTGAACCAAGCCATTACGCTTGGCGGCAGTACTCGAGTTGAGTTTAATCAGTTTATTACGTTAACCTTTGCTGGCATGAAAGGGAAAGAAGCGGCCTATATCCAGAATGGATCGCCGAGTACGATACAGAGATTTTCCGATGATCCAGCAGGCATAGCTAGCGGTTTAAATGAGTATGCCTACGATAGCGGTAATGATCTTATTGTTAAAACCAAGCATTTTACGGACTTTATTGCTTACACGTCTAGTGTGGTACAAACTCCAGGTGGTGGTGGTGGTACGCCTCCAGCTTCCAATCGTGTAACATTATCTGTAGATGTGCTAACCGTAAATAAAGGATATATCGTTCCAGAAGTAAGTGTTGAGCTTCAAAGTGGGGATACGGTATGGAGTATACTCAAGAGAGTACTAGATGATCGTGGAGTTAATTATTTATACATGTGGAGTACCAAATGGAACAGTGTTTATGTACAAGCCATTGCAGGATATAAAGAAATAGATACTGATGGATATGGTGTTGGAAGCGGCTGGATGTACAACGTAAATGGCACCTATCCTGACCATGGAGCGGATACATACTTCCCTAAGAATGGCGACTCTATCCAATGGCGTTATACAACAGACTATGGAGAAGACTTAGGGGAAAAAATACCACCTGGGGGAACAAAACCAGGCACAAACATCAATCCTAACGATAAAAAGTCAATCATCGATGTTCCTGCAGACAGTAAAGAAGATTACCCAGTAAACATCACGAAAGACATGAAAGACAAAGAATTAATTACCATCAACATTCCTAAGGTGACCTCCAAAGTTATCCTCAACCTAGCAGAAGTGAAAGACAGCATTCCTATGATTACCGCTGTGAAAGGCGACACTTCACTTTCCATCGATAAGGGAACGATTCTGAAATCGGGGAATGCAAGTGTCGAGCTACTCACGGCATTAGATACGAAGGATACAACACTTCAGGATTTGGTGAAGAGTGGTTTAAGTGAAGAGACTGCGAAGCAACTCAAGCTGAATCAAGCTTTTACTATGGGGAACCCGAACGAATCGGTTCTATTCGATAGACCAGTAACCATCGTGCTTACAGGTGCGAAAGGGCAGCAAGTTGGATTTATCGAAGGCAATACGTTTACGCCGATCGAGATTTATGCGACAGAGGCGGAAGGAACTGAGGCTACAAAGGGTAAGGAAAAAATCACGTACGCGTTTGTGAAAGACAATGATTTGATCATTAAAACGAATCATTTCACGAGCTTTGTTTCGTATGCAAGTAGCGAAGAAACAGCAGTGGCTTTTGATTTAAATAAGCTGTACACAGACGCGGGCACGATCTCCCCTTGGGCTGTTGACGCAATCAGCAAGGCTACTCAGAATGATTTTGTCGAGGGCAGCTCTGGTAAATTTAGTCCTCAAACGACGGTGACACGAGCTGAATTCACCAAAATGCTAGTAGGCGTTCTTGGGTTAGATGTGCAAACAGATAAGACCATTAACTTTAAGGACGTTGCTCAAGGGGACTGGTTCTATCCTTACGTGAACGCTGCGTATAAAGCTGGGTTCATTACAGGAACGAGCGATGACCAGTTTAGTCCAAACGAGAAGCTGACGCGAGAGCAAATGGCGGTCATTATTGTTCATGCACTTAACCTTTCAACTGCTGAACAGACGCCAGCTATCGAAGATTTAGGGCAGGTATCGGCTTGGGCCAAAGCGGCTGTGCAAACGATTATTTCCCAAGAACTGATGTCAGGTTGGAATAACCGTTTCCAACCGGCGGATCAAGTAACGAGAGAAATGGCAACGGTTGTTGCGATGAGAGCTTACCAGTATAAGCTTGAAAATAAACCGGAAACGCAACAGCCTGATGTAGTTAAAAAAGCTGTGGTTGAGAAGCAAATCAATCAAACAGCGGCGTTCTTGCAGCACACGATTACGGATCCGACGGTTGATTCGATTGGTGGGGATTGGACGATTGTAGGACTGGCGCGCTCCGGCGTTCCAGTTCCTGATGCCTATTACGCCAAATATTATGCGAATGTGGAAAAGATTTTGAAGGAAAAGTCAGGCAAGCTGCATGCAATAAAGTATACGGAGTATGACCGAGTTATTTTGGGATTAACTTCGATTGGCCGCAGTGTTGATCAAGTATCTGGTTACAATTTGAAAGAATGGCTCGCCGATTACGATACACTGATTAAACAGGGAATCAATGGCCCGATCTTCGCCCTCATTGCACTAGATAGCAAAGCCTATGCCATCCCGATTGTTAATGGGGTTAAGAAACAGACAACGAGAGAGTTGTTAATTGATTTTATTTTGAAAAGGGAGATCACAGGCGGCGGCTGGGCATTGGGCGAGAAATCATCCGAACCGGACGTGGACATCACGGCTATGGCCATCCAAAGCTTGGCTCCCTATGTGAAAACGAATCAGCAAGTTCAAGCGGCCGTAGATCGCGCACTGATTTGGTTATCCAAAGCTCAAACAGCGGATGGTGGCTTCGCGAGCTATGAGTCTACTAACTCAGAAAGCAACGCTCAAGTGATCGTGGCGCTGACTGGCCTTGGAATAAATCCGCATACGGATGCACGTTTTGTTAAAAACGGCAAATCAACGTTGGATGCTTTGTTAAGCTTTTCAGCTACCAACGGCGGATTCTACCATGTGAAATCGGACGGTGTCGATAACGGCGGCGGCAAGCCAGGAGAAGTGGATCCGATGGCCACCGATCAGGCGATGTATGCATTGGTCGCGTATGACCGACTTCTCAAAGGGCAAACCCGTTTATACGATATGACGGATGTAAAATAGACGGAAATAGGAAGTGACGAGCAGGGGCATATCGATGCCCTTGCTTTGTTAGTTAAGGATGTGAATAAACGCATGTCGATGAAGAAATGGCTTGTCGTCTTGGGAATTGTTGGCGTGCTAGCCATCGCGTTCTTCTGGGGCGGGAACAGCTCGAAAAGCTCAATTGAGCCCGAGTTAAGCAGTACCGAAGCTCAGGCTACGCCACTTGCAGTGCCGACGGTTGCCCCACAGGCAACGGCATCTTCGCAACCGCTACAAGAAGCGGTTAATGATGTTAAGGATTCAGAAGCCACCACTGCAAAAGCCGACAAGCCTAATGTAGTTGCAGATACAAAGTCTGCCCCAGCTGAGCCTACACCTACAGAAGTCACCAAAAAACCCGTGGTGGAAACGGCTAGTCCTGAACCATCTGTTCAACCAGCAACGCCAACACCAGCGTTAGAACCGACAAAGGACAAATTTCAAACCGAGCCTGTACCTGAGGGGAAACCGAAGCCTGTTGAGTGGCAGGATGTCACGATCAACAAGAAAAAAACGTTAACGGCTACTTTATCCGTGACGTGCAAGACGATTTTGAACCATATGGGCAGCTTTAATAAAGATAAGCTCGAGGTGCTGCCAGCCGATGGTGAAATTTATAAGGCGCAGACGGTCACTTTTTATGAGGGAGAATCGGTGTTTGACGTCCTGCTGAGAGAGATGAAGAAGAATAAGATTCATATGGAGTTTTCGATGACCCCGATTTATAACAGCAACTATATTGAAGGCATTCATAATCTCTATGAATTTGATTGCGGGGAGCTAAGCGGCTGGATGTATAAGGTGAATGGCTGGTTCCCGAATTATGGGGCAAGTCGCTATATGCTCAAAGATGGCGATGTCATCGATTGGGTGTATACCTGTGATTTAGGGCGCGATGTAGGTGGAGATGCGAAGGCAGCGGGAGGGAAAAAATGATGCGAGATTCCTTCTCCACATTTCACCCTTGGGTCAATTTTGCTTACTTCGTCGCAGTTTTCGTGTGTAGTATGGTTTTCATGCATCCGGTTTTCCAAGCTATTGCCCTAGTGAGTAGTGCGCTCTATTCCGTTATGTTAAAAGGGAAGCGAGCAGCCAAGTTCAATCTGCTGTATCTGATTCCGCTGCTTGTCATTATGGCGGTTGTGAATCCCCTTTTTAGTCATGCGGGCGTGACGATTCTGTTTTATTTACACAATGGGAACCCGATCACTTTGGAATCGATCCTATACGGGATTGCCGCCGCGTGTATGTATGTAACAGTTATTTTGTGGTTTTCCTGCTATAACGCAGTAATGACATCGGATAAATTTATTTATATTTTTGGCAAAATGATACCGGCCTTGTCGCTGGTTCTCTCTATGGCTCTTCGTTTTGTTCCTAGATATTTGGCGCAGCTGAAAGTGATCTCAAATGCTCAGAAATGCATCGGGCGAGATGTGACACAAGGTAACATTGTGAATAGGGCGCGGAATGGGATTCGAATTCTTTCGATCATGACGACATGGGCATTGGAAAATGCAATTGAAACCGCAGACTCGATGAAATCGAGAGGATACGGGTTGCAGGGGCGTACGAGCTTCTCCCTCTATCGATTCGATGGGCGGGATGGAAGGACGAGTTTGATCATGGCGGGGCTCATCGTCATTGTCGGCGCAGGCGCCTGGAGGGGGCATAATACGATGGATTTCTTCCCCTCGATTCACGTACAAGACATATCGCCACTTAGTGTGATTGTGTACATCGCCTATGGCTCGCTATGCTTGCTGCCTGTGTTCATTCAGATCGTGGAGGAGATCAAATGGCGATATATGACATCAAGAATCTGAGTTTTGCTTTTCCGCTACAGGAGAAAGAGGCGCTCTCTGGGATAAATTTGACGATACAAAGTGGAGAATTCATAACGATATGCGGCAAATCCGGCTGTGGGAAGAGCACGCTGCTTAGGCACCTTAAGACCGTGCTGGCGCCTCATGGCGAGCGCAGTGGGGTTGTTCATTTTCGTGGCTCCGTACTAGGAGAAGTGGATCAGCGGACGCAAGCCTCAGAGATCGGATTCGTGCTGCAAAGTCCTGATAATCAAATTGTAACGGATAAGGTGTGGCATGAGCTGGCTTTTGGATTAGAGAGCTTGGGCTATGATCAATCCACGATTCGGTTGCGTGTGGCGGAGATGGCGAGCTTTTTTGGAATTCAGACTTGGTTTCACCAAAGTGTGACGAAGCTCTCAGGCGGGCAAAAGCAGCTGCTGAATCTGGCTTCGATTATGGCGATGCATCCCTCTGTGCTCATTCTGGATGAGCCGACTTCCCAGCTCGATCCGATCGCAGCAGCGGACTTCTTGGAAACCGTGAGCAAAATCAATCGCGAGCTAGGCACGACGATCATCATGACGGAGCATCGATTGGAGGAGGTGTTGCCGCTTTCGGATCGGCTCATCGTGCTGGATCAAGGATCTGTGATCGCCGATGATCATCCCGCCAAGGTCGGGGAAGCGTTACGTGCGATGAAGCACCCGATGTTTGCCGCCATGCCATCGCCGATGCAGATTTATGCTGGTGTTGGAGAGGGGGAGGTCTCTCCTGTGACCGTCAAAGAAGGACGGCAGTGGCTCAATTCGTTTCTGGTGGGAAGAGAAGTTGCGTCGGTCGTTCCTGAAAAAAAAAGTGCTGCAGCTCACCAGCATCCGGTTGTTGTTTCGTTTAAAGATGTCTGGTTCAGCCATGAACGGCAGGGGACAGATATCATCAAGGATCTTTCTTTTGAAGTGCATGAGGGGCAGTTTTACTGCCTGGTTGGAGGCAACGGGACAGGGAAAACGACCACCTTATCGCTTATGAATGGGATTATGCAGCCGTATCGGGGAAAGGTCCAGGTCCATGGTCATTCTCCTTCTAAAATGAAAGACAAACAACTCTTCGTCCATCAATTAGGCGTCCTCCCGCAAAATCCATCATCGCTATTTGTGGCGAAAACGGTTGAGTTGGATTTGTATGAAATGCTGTCAGATACCAAGCTGACGCTGGAAGAAAAAAAGTTGAAAGTGGAAGCAGTTGTTCACTTCGCGGAGTTAGAAGGCTTACGGCATATGCATCCCTATGACCTCAGCGGAGGGGAACAGCAGCGGGCAGCGCTTGCTAAAGTGCTGCTATTGGAGCCGAAAATCCTTCTGCTCGATGAGCCGACGAAGGGATTGGATGGCTTTTTTAAAGAAAAGCTCGGCTTATTCCTTAAGAAGCTTCAAAGCGAGGGTGTCACGATTATCATGGTGTCGCATGATATTGAATTTTGCGCTGTGTATGGTGAGATCTGTGCGATGTTTTTCGATGGCAGCATCATAACGAGTAACTCCGCACACCAGTTCTTCGCAGGGAATAGCTTCTATACAACGGCAGCGAACCGCATGGCGCGTCATATTTGGCCTGACGCAGTAACGATAGAGGATGTGATCGATTGTTGCCTGAGAAGCCCGCAGCTAGTAAACGTTTAAGTCGACGAACGATCATAGCCGCCGTATTCATTCTCATCGTTATTCCTGCGACGATCATGCTGGGGATTTACTTGCTTGATGATCGCAAATATTATTTCATCAGTCTGCTGATCGTGCTCTATACGATGATCCCATTTGCTATGGTGTTCGAAAATCGCAAGCCACAAGCGCGGGAGCTCATTGTAATTGCTGTTTTGGCCGCCATAGCTGTGGCTGGGCGTGGAGCCTTCTTCATGCTGCCGCAGTTCAAGCCAGTCGTTGCGATTGTGATTATAGCCGGCGTCTGCTTTGGGGCAGAAGCGGGATTCCTCGTTGGAGCGACCGCAGGCTTCGTCTCCAATTTCTTCTTTGGTCAGGGGCCATGGACACCGTGGCAAATGTTTTGTTTTGGCCTGATTGGCTTCGTGGCAGGACTTTTATTTAAGAAGGGGCTGCTGAAGAAGAGCAAACTTTCCCTGTGTGTGTATGGAGGAGTAGCGACGCTGCTGATCTACGGTGGCATTATTAATTTAGGTTCTTTGCTGATGTCTACCCCCAGTTTTTCTTGGGGGGCTTTGCTTGCGGTATACATCTCTGGCTTCTGGTTCGATCTTGTGCATGCGATTGCGACGGTGTTTTTTTTGTTCGTGATCTCGGGTCCGATGATTGAGAAGCTGGAGCGGATTAAACGGAAATATGGACTGATGGATTCGTAGAATAGCCTGAAGTAAAGGGGTTTGTCAAATAGAAAGGTAAACCAGCTCCCCTGAGCTGGTTTTTTATGTTAGGGAGTAGATATACCGAATATCAGAAGCGAAGAAGGAGCGGGAGTTAGGAGCAGGAGTGGGGGAGAGTAAGAGTGAGAGTAGGAGTAAGGATAGAGGGGATGAATCAGGAGCAGCTATAGTAGAAGTCGCGTTCAGTTGAGTAGCTGGCCTTTAACTAAATGGAAAAGCTACAGCTAATTTTGCCGTTTTTGAGGGAATCGAGTGAATAGATGGAAAAGGTACAGTTAATATGAGCCATATTAGCGATACGGAGGATTTTTGCGGAAATTACCAGTAGGAAATCCAGTTATTTTTGCTTTCGAGGGATAAACAGCAAAATTAGCTACATGAAATCCAGTTAAATTTGCTTAATAGCTCGGGGATCGCCGGTAGTGGTGTTCGTATTTGCTTAGATGGAGGTGGGGGTGGTGGATTTTACTTCAATAACTTAAACCGCAAAGTAACGGTATTTTTGCACAAGATAACGTCACATTTGTAACCGCATTCTTGGTATGCTTGGAGCAACAAATTGCAGGGAGATGACATGGATGCTGAAGGTAGCAATTATTGGTGCTGGCGCGATCTCAAAGGCGCATATTGAAGCGTATTTACAATTTCCGGAGCGTTGTACAATCGTAGCGATTAGTGACATTTATGAGGATAAAGCGCAGGAACGTATTGATCATTTTCAGCTGAATGATGCGAGAGCGGTGAAGGACTATAAGGAACTGCTGCAAGAAGATATCGATCTTGTTTCGATCTGCACGCCGCCGTATACACATGCTTCACTTACGGTTGAGTTTCTGGAAGCCGGCGCGCATGTCATGGTGGAGAAGCCGATGGCGTCCTCGCTCGAAGAATGCGATTTGATGAACGCAGCTGCTGAGAGGACGGGTAAGCTCCTGTCCGTTGTGGCGCAGAACCGTTTTAAGACGCCAATGATGAAAATGAAATCTGTGCTGGAAAGCGGCCTCATGGGCAAAGTTGTTCACGTCCAAGTCGATTCCTTCTGGTGGCGCGGTCATTGCTACTATGATCTCTGGTGGCGCGGAACGTGGGAAAAAGAAGGCGGAGGCCCGACGCTGAACCATGCGGTGCATCATATCGATGCCTTGCTCTGGATGATGGGCAGCCCGACGGAAGTGCAAGCATTTATGAGCAATGTGTCGCATGATAACGCAGAGGTTGAGGATCTCTCGATCGGAATGCTACGCTTCGCCAACGGCTCCCTAGGGCAAATAACGAGCTCGGTTGTTCATCATGGCGAGGAGCAGCAGTTGATTTTCCAAGGTGCGAAAGCACGTGTGTCTGCGCCATGGAAGGTGAAGGCGTCGAACTCGACGTCGAATGGCTTTCCAGAGCCGAACAAGGAGCTGGAGGAACAGCTAGAGACGTTGTACAACAGCTTGCCGGAAGTGAAGTATGAGGGACATATCGGTCAAGTCGATAATGTGTTAACCGCGATTGAAACTGGCGCTTCCGTGCTAATCGATGGGATTAGCGGCCGTCAAACGTTGGAGCTCATCACGGGGATTTACAAATCAGCGAGCACAGGCGAGCTTGTGAAATTCCCACTTGGCGCAGAAGATGCGTTCTATACGAGAAGCGGCGTGCAGGCGAATGCGACCCATTTTTATGAGAAGAACACATCCATCGAAAATTTCGCGCCACAGACGATTACAACGGGAAGTTCATTTAAATAACATATAGAGGAGACTGACGATGATGCAAAAAAGTGATGGCATGAATTACGCTCCACAAGGGAACTTTCAAACGGTATGTCAGCCAGGGGAGTTTATTTTCGCAGCGGCTGCATTGGATCATGGGCATATTTATGGGATGTGCAATGGGCTGCGGGAAGCTGGCGGGGAATTGAAATGGGTGTATGATCCGGATCCAGCCAAAGTGGATAAATTCCTGACCAAATACCCTGAGGTACGTGTGGCAAGTTCGTTGGAGCAGATTTTGGAGGATGCAGAAGTGAAGCTCGTTGCGGCTGCGGCGATCCCTTGCGATCGTGGTCCTCTCGGACTGCGAGTGATGGACAGCGGGAAGGATTATTTCACAGACAAGGCTCCTTTCACAACGCTAGACCAATTGGAAGCAGCTCGTGCGAAGGTAGCAGAGACAGGGCAGAAGTACGCGGTCTATTACAGCGAGCGTCTGCACGTGGAAAGCGCAATTTATGCGGGCCAATTAATCGAACAAGGTGCTATCGGTCGCGTTCATCAAGTGATTGGATTAGGGCCGCATCGAATTAATTTGTCGAGTAGACCGGAATGGTTTTTTGAGAAGGAGAAATTCGGTGGCATTCTGTGCGATATTGGAAGTCATCAGATTGAGCAGTTCCTATATTTTACGGGGGCAAAAGATGCGAAGGTTGTACATAGTAAAGTAGCGAACTACAATTATCCGCAGTATCCAAGTTTTGAGGATTTTGGAGATGCTACTTTGGTCGGAGATAATGGCGCAACCGGCTATTTCCGCGTGGATTGGATGACGCCGGACGGCTTAAGTACATGGGGCGACGGCCGCATGACGATTCTGGGGAGTGATGGGTATATTGAGCTTCGCAAATATGTCGATATCGCCAGAGAACAGACGAGTAATCATGTGTACCTCGTGAACAAGGATGGGGAACAGCATTTCGCCGTCAGCGGTCAAGTCGGTTACCCTTACTTTGGCCAGTTGATCTTAGATTGCTTGAATCGTACGGAAGTCGCGATGACACAGGAGCATACCTTTAAAGCAGCGGAGCTGTGCCTGATCGCACAGCGCGATGCGATGATGATTACGACAGCCGAGTAATGGCTATGTTATGCCCCTTTTGCCGTTGCTTGCGATATTGATGCGGCGTCACGCCGATTTGGCTTTTGAACATTTTGCAAAAGTAAGAGCAATTCGTCACACCAATCGCCTCGCCAATGCGAGCCACCGTCTGATCTGTCGACGTTAGCAGCTTCACAGCTTGCTGCAGCCGCCGTGCGGTCACATAGTCGGAAATACTGGTGCCGGTGCACTCGGAGAACAGATGGGACAAGTGGTAAGGAGAGAGATGCAGCTCAGCAGACATCGTCTCCAAGCGCAGCGGTTCGGTGTAATGCTCCTCCAACCAGCTGAGAATACGCTCGGCTTGATGAGATTTGCGTGTTGTGCCGGAATGGATCTGGCCTTCGCGCTGCTCCCACAAAGGCATGAAGCTGCGGAAGAAAGCGATTAGAAAGAGGGAATACTCTTCTAGCTCATCTTGTTTGCCTAAGGAAGGCAGTTTCCTATGCAAGCTTTCGAAAAGCGGATGAAACTGGTCCGCCTTTTCTAGCTCGTAAAGGCAAGGAGCTTGCAGGTTGCTTGTATGAATATGCTTAAAAAAAGCCAATAATCTCGGCCAATGCTCGAAGTAGGCTTCATATAAGGATGGCTCAAAGTGAACAATAGAGCGCACGAATGGCTTCTCTGGGTCCATTTGAATATGGTGCAACTGATAGGGCTGGAAGACACAGAGCATACCGGAGGTCACTTCATAGCTCTTCTGATCGACAATGAGTGTGCCATGTCCTTCGTGAACGATTAAGATTTCAATGCCTTGATGGGCGTGGAATGTGCCCTGATACTGTTCGGTTCCGATGGTTTGTCGCTGATAGGTAAAATAGAGCGGGATAACGTTCAAGCCGATGTTTTGAACATAGGACATCAGAGTCACTTCCTCTCCAAGGCATGGGATAATAGGCGCTCGATACAGCCAAAGTATACAGGAATGATGCTTAAGTCGGCAAGACGCCGTACGATATTAGATCGTGAAAATAGCAGGAAGTCCTTAATGCTGGCATGATGCTGGCGGTTGAGGGCTTTTTGCATTTGGCGTATTTTCGTACTCCAACAATGTGTACATACAAGGTATAATCGACAACAAAGGATAGTCGTACATAGAAGGAGTTGGAGGAAGGATGGAACAGATCCAATTGAATGAGAAACAGAAGTTCGCACTGCGGCATTATCTAAAAGGGTGTGACGCTCGCTATGACGGGGAAACGAAATTGCTTCGCAATTTAAGTCATAGATATGACACTCGCGCAAGCTCGCATTATGCGTTTGGACTTCTGCTGCGGGATGAACTAGGCGATGTGGAGCGAGCAAGTGACCTCATTCGCAGCATCATTCGCCTGCAATTAGATGCGCCAGAGGAAATTTACCATGGCACCTTCCGTCGCACAGATAAAGACTTGGATCCACCGAAGGGGAATTATCCTTGGCAACAGATGGACACGCCGGGCTTTGCATTTTACCTGGAAGAGACGTTGACGCGTATTGGTGCTGAGCTGGAGAAGACAATGGGCCAGGATGGCGTACAAGAGCAATTTCGGAATGCGGTGGATCGCGTGCTCCCTCGGGTCTGGGCAAGCTATGATCCGAACTGGCGTGAGTTCATTGCATGTTCGTTTGCGGCGATTCTGGCGCTGTTCGAGGAGAAGCTGTCTCCTGAGCTTGTAGCAACGATGGATGAGGCGATGGGCAAAACGGTAAGTGCTTCGATCGCTCGGCGTCTGTCTGATGCTATTCCGATGAATACGAATATTGAGCTGATGCATATATTCATCGTTGATTTCTTTGGGCATCGATTCGGGAATGCAGTTTGGACCCAGCATGCGCAAAAGGAAGTCCTTAAATTTCAGGCGCATTTTAGTGAGTTCGGCTCCTTTGCGGAGTTTAATTCAGCGACCTATTATGCGGTGGATTTGACGGCGTTGGGCTTGTGGCTTGCCTTCGGCAAATCGGCTGCTATTCATGAAGTGGGTAACCAAGTGCTGCAAGGGTTATGGGAAAATATTGCGTTGTTTTATAACCCAAATCTCGCAAATCTATCTGGTCCATATACACGCGCCTATGAAATGGAAATGCTGCATCACAGCTCGTTGGGTGCGCATCTGTATCTTGCGCTGGGAGCGGGTTATGAGCACATGGTTGAACATGGTGATGATGAGGAGCTTGATCCGCTGCTCATTTATGTAGGTGGGCGAGTGCCAGATGGTGTGAAGCCGCTGCTCGTTCAGCACCGCGAACCTAGACAAGTGACGAAGCAATTCCGCGAGTTGTGTGAGCGAAACAAGCCTGGAGAGAATACGCCGCTTTGTACGGCTACGGCTTGGATTGCTGAGAACTACATGATGGGTGGACTGTCGGGAAGTGAGAACACAAGTGGTCAGTTGCATCCAGCTACCATTCATTGGCATGGAGGAGACGGCCAAGTCTACTCGGTACGGCTTGTACGGCGTGAGGTGGGCGGTCACTGGAGTAAGCATATGAGAGGGATCAGATACAATGCTCAGGCAGACCAGGATGGACTGCGAATTGATGTGCATTTTACGGCGGAGCAGCCGATTGAATTGCTATTCGAGTTCAGGGGATCAGGGCTGGATGCCGCAGGCTTGGCACCAACTTTATGGAAGCAGCCGGGGATTGTGCTCTCCGTAGAAGCGGAAGCGCCGGAGCCGACGATCGTCACGCGCGAGGGGTATTTGGAGCTTGTTTATTTGTATGTGCCGGGCGAGGCGGATCGGATGCGATTTACGATTCGTCAGGGCGGGTAGAGTTAGATCAAGAAAGGGAAACGGAATATGGTTCCGTGAGCGACTGATGGTTTAGCAGGTGTAACTCCAGCTTGGAAAGGAGTGATTGAGCCTCGAAATACGTCCTGACGCTCTGACTCTGGGGAAGTTTGGTTACGCTCCTCATTTTCAAGCTGACTTCCCTCCACCGACGAGATGAATCCGCCGAAAGTCATTTAATAGTGATGAAAAACATCACTAAATTCGAGTTATAGCGCAAAAGTGGCTCTTTAGTGATGAAAAACAAGCTTACAGGTGGTGGAACGAGACGAATCCGCCGAAAGTTATACTGTAGTGATGAAAAACATCACTAAATTCACGTCAGAGCGCAAAAGTGGCTCTTTAGTGGGTATTTCAGCGTTCTAACGGAACCAGGTTGCGCAACTTAACGCGGGGGAAGAAATCCCGCGAGCGGGAGCAGCGGACCAACGATGTAGAGAGAAAGTAAGTAAGTCCATGACATCCGTCATGGGCTTTTTTGTCGTGCGTAATCCCTTGAACTCGATCTGCATCTCCTTCTAATCCATTTCTAATTTACGAATGAGAGAATGTGTTCTGAGGGAAGGAGGAACGCATTTGTGCTGAGGTGGTTACGCAACAACGAGGGTCTTACAGCACTTCTATTTCTATTGCCGAGCCTGGCAGGATTTGCAGTGTTTTTCTTGATACCTTTTGGGATGGGGTTTTATTATTCACTCATGGACAGCCCTGTGGATGGCTCATTTGTGGGGATAGCAAATTATCGCGAGCTGCTGGGAAACCCCATTTTTCGGCGGGCATCCGTGAATACAAGTCTTTTTATGGCCATATGTGTGCCGCTGAACATGCTAGTTGCGTTGGGGCTGGCTATGCTTCTTAATCGAAAGCTGCCGATGCGCCAAACGTTCCGGATTTCGTTCTTGAGCCCTCTTGTTGTACCGGTGGCTTCCGTGGTGCTGGTGTGGAATGCCTTATTCGACCTGCATGGGACGATCAATGCATGGCTTGCGAGCTGGGGGATACGTCCGCACGACTGGATGGAAAGCGAAGCTTCCTTGTATGTGCTGATTATTGTCTACCTGTGGAAAAACATTGGCTACAATATGATCCTCTTCCTAGCGGGACTTCAGAATATTCCAAACGATTATTACGAGGCAGCGTCGATGGACGGAGCGGGCAAGTTTCGGCAGTGGCGAACCATAACGTTAGTCTATTTGACGCCGACGGCTTTCTTCGTTTTCATCATGTCCATTATTAACTCTTTCAAAATGTTCCGAGAGACATACTTAATTGCCGGAAATTACCCGGATGAAAACATTTATATGCTTCAGCATTATATGAACAACATGTTCAAATCACTGGATTATCAGAAGCTAACCTCTGCCGCTTTTCTAATGGCTCTGGTGATCGTAGTACTCGTCTTGACGCTATTCGTGGTAGAAAGGCGCATCAGCAAATCAATCGGATAACGGAGGATTGGTGCTGGAAAGGAGAACCATTCATGCAAGAAAGCCGCTTAAAGCCGCTTGTCGTTCGTATGGGACGCAAGACATCGCGATTCGTGCTGATTACCGTGCTCATCGTGCTGATGGCAGGATTTCTGTTCCCGATGGCGCTGACCATTGCGAACTCGTTCATGGCGGAAACAGAGATTTCGAGCAACTATGCTGCCCTTTCGGGAGATACGGATGATGGCCAATTCATCAACATGAAATGGATACCTGATCGTGTAACCTTATCCCAATTCTACGCCGTATTGGTTGGCAGACCGCAGTTTCTATTCATGTTCTGGAATTCGGTGAAAATGACAGTGCCGATCATCGCGGGTCAACTTGTTGTGGCTTCGCTCGCGGCGTATGCCTTTGCCCACTTGCGTTTTCGCTTTCGCGAGCCGCTCTTCTTCCTGTACATTGTCACGATGCTGATGCCCTTTCAGGTCACGCTGGTGCCAAACTTCATTGTCGCAGATAAGCTTGGGCTGCTAGGTTCGTATGGGTCGATTATTTACCCTGGCATCTTCAGCGCCTTTGGTGTGTTCTTGCTGCGGCAGTTCATGATGGTCGTGCCTGCCAGTTATATCGAAGCGGCACGTGTGGATGGCGCGAGTCACTTTTACATATGGACAAGAATTGTTCTGCCGATGTGCGGCACAGGCATAGCGGCACTATCGATCCTAGTTTTCATAGATAACTGGAATATGGTGGAGCAGCCGCTGATCTTTCTGAATGATGCGATCAAACAGCCGTTATCTGTGTACTTAGCCGTCATTGGTGACGAGGAGCGAGGCATTGCTTTCGCCGCTTCGGTGGTGTATATGCTGCCGCCTCTCCTGGTGGCACTGTATGCAGAGAAGTATTTGGTCGAGGGCATCCAGCTGTCTGGAATTAAAGGGTGAGGATGAATGGATTTTACATAGGAGGAACGTTGTATGGATGCATTAATGGCTGCGGAAGGCGGCGAACGCGCCAAGAAGAAAGGAATTAGAAAGGCCATCGTTGCTTTTATTCTCGCCATGGTCGCTTTGACGTTTTTCTCCAATACCTTGCTAGGGATATCGCTTGCAGAAGTTACCGTGGAGAAGGCCTCGGCAGGGACCTTGTCACATGAGGTGACAGGCTCTGGAACCGTGGAGTCTGCCGAAACCGCAGATGTCTATGTGGAGACTAATTGGGTCGCAAGCGAGGTCGAGGTGAAGGTCGGGGATAAGGTGAAGGCTGGCCAAGAGCTGGTGGTTTTTAAAACAAGAGAGACAGAAGATTCGCTGAAAGACAATCAGGCGCGATATGCCCAGAAGCAGTTGAGCTTGGAAAAGCTCCAGGAAAACTATCAGGAAACCTTCCGCAGCAATGATGAGAAGCAAATGCGCAGCATGGCCCGTGATATCGAGAGTACGCAGCTTGACATGCAAATCTTGGAGCGGCAAATGGCAAACCAACAGCGCCAGCTTGCGGAATCCTCTCGATTGACTGCACCTGTTAGCGGGATTGTAACGGCTGTGAATGCCGTGAAGGGGGCACCGGTTCAGAGTGGGAAAGCTGCCGTGAGCATTGCGGATTTGTCTAAGGGTCAGCAGATGAAGGCTACCATTGACGATGCGAAAGCTCCATATGTCGCCGTGGGAGATAAGACGGAGCTCATTTTTGCCACGCTTAACAATGCTAGGATTCCTGCGCAAATCACCGATATTCGGGATGCGGTGAGCTCTTCCGGTTCTGGTCAGTCCAATCAGTCCAGTCAAAAGGGCAAGGAAATCACCTTCACGCTGAAGGATGATCGATTAAAAGGCGGAGAAACTGGGGAATTCGATATTGTTAAAAAAACAGCCTCGTTCCGCTCACTCCTGCCTAACGATGCTGTGCGGGAGGATGATCAAGGGACGTATGTGCTGCTCCTTAAAGAAAAGAAAGGTCCGCTAGGCACGGAATACGTGGCACAACGGGCAAATGTCCAGCTCGGAGATGCGGATGATACGAAAACATCCATCGAGAATGGCATTACGCCGCTCGATAAAGTAATCGTTTCTAGCTCGAAATCGACTGCGGACGGGGACCGCGTCCGAGCGAATCAATAAAAGAGAGGAGGGCAGGTTATGCAGCGTTCCCGATTGGCCGCGTGGATGGTATTTGCTGGTGTGCTGTTGCTGCTGGCCAGCAGTGGATTAGTCGCTTCCGTTGTAAGCGAGTGGAAGGAGACGAACGGCGCCTATGGGATGCAGCAGTTAACGGTGAACGTGGATCCATCGGCAGCGCGGGCAAGCCCAGCAGGCTTGTCCTTAAAAGATGCAGAACTGTTGACGAAAAAGTGGGCACTGCCGATCGCTTATGCAGCGCGAGAGGAAACGCGAGCGGTCTATGGTGCTGCAAAGCTGAATACCGATGTGTTCGGTGTGAACGATGCCTATTCAGATTTTAACGAAATCAAGCTGAAGGCGGGTACTTCGTTCGCACAAAGCTCGGTGGATGAGCACAGCCGAGTCGCTGTAGTTAGCGCGACGGTTGCTCAGCAGCTATTCCACGCCAATCAAGTCGTAGGAAAAACGATTGAGCTGTTCGGTGTGAATTTTACCGTCATCGGGGTTAGCGAGGATGAGGGCTCATTGCTGCGGCAGATGGCCGACGATGGCATACCGAAGGTGCTGATTCCCGTCACGACCCTGTTCGATGTCCAGCCAGATGTGAGTATCAATACTATTCAAATGGCAGGTAAACCTAGCGCAGTTGCTGGTGGAGAAAGTCAAGTAAAGGAAGCCCTCAGAGCAATCGGTCACAATCCATCGCAATTCAAAATCGTCAACCACGAGCTTGCTCATACGCGAATGGCGCAGTGGCGATTCATTCAATTGTTTATATTCGGTATGCTCGCGATCTACATGCTCGTGCGGTTAGTGATGCGACAAAGCTCAGTCATTCAAGGTGTACTAACAAGAAGATTAGCTAGAGATAACTGGACCGATGCGCTGATTCACGAGCGATCACCGCTGCTAATAAACACACTCGCTGTGCTCGGTATGACGGCCTGCATCATTGCCCTATGGATGGGCATCCGGTTTCACCTCTACATTCCGCTGGAATGGGTTCCGGAGCAAATTATTGATGTTTCATTTTATATGGAAAAGCTGCGCAGCCTATGGCAACAGGAAGCGGCACAAATTGGATACGTCCCATCGCCGCAGGAGTTATTGATGGATGCCGCCAATCGGCTTTCAGCCAGGTTATTCTTCGCAGGCATGCTGTTCGGCTTGCCGCTAATTCTGCTTGGCATTCGGTTATGGGTACTGGAAGGAGTACCCGTGTATGCCCAACTGCAGCGCGTGTTCACCTATGTGCCAGTTGCAGCTGTTATCACTTTTGCCATAGCGGAGTGGGCGGGATTGTCTTACCAGATCGAGCCGCTGGATTATGCGGTAGTAGGTGCGCTATGCACCGTTGCAATTATTCATTTTAAACCATCTGAAGGAGTGGAATTTTCTTATGCGCAAAATCACAGTTAAACAATCGGTTATTGCTTGTTCGCTCGTTTCTATGTTATCTCTTACGGCTTGTTCATCGAGTACTAATACGACTACGACAGGTGACGCTGGAAGTACGACAACACCTGCTACAGGAAACAAAACGGTCACACTGTCCGTCATGACATCCGATCGCTTCTTGGAGTTAGCCAAACAGAAGTATGAAGCAGCTCATCCCGATACCAAAATTAACATCAAGGAGTATGCAGCGGCACCTCAAACGGCGACTGGGCAAGGACAAGGGCAAGGGCAGCAGATGATGATCATGCAGAAGCCGGATCCGAAAAACACGGAGAAATATGCCAGTTCAGTGGGGGCTGAGCTCATGAGTGGTAAAGCTTCGGATATCATCGTGACGAGCGGGCTGCCTTATCAGAAATATGCGGACAAGAAGCTGCTAGAGAATATCAGTGACCTGATGAGTAAAGATGCTTCGTTCAAAAAGGATAACTATTACGCAGGTATTTTCGATGCTATGAAATATAACGGTTCCTTATATGCGGTCCCTATTAAAGTGGGGTTGAATATGTGGCTCGGCAATCAAGCTGTATTGAGTAGTCAGCAGATCGACGACAGCAAGTGGACTTGGGCAGATTTTAAGAAAAAAGCCAGCGCTTTGGTCGCGGATAAAAATAATGACGGTAAGCCAGACACGTATCCAATGGGCAAAATAGAGCCTGCCGAGCTGATCACCTCGATGCTCAACAGCAGCTTCTCTAAATTCGTCGATGTGGGCGCGAAGAAAGCGAAGTTCGATTCCCCGGATTTCATTAACCTGCTTAAGCTGGCGAAATCCATGTATGACGACAAATTGATTCTCGCGGACAACTCGGACCCTAACAATGTTGTTTTCCAACCTAGAGGGAACGTACTGATGTACATGGATATGTATACAATGCCGAAGATGAATTTCGAAGGTAAGGGAGGGTACTACAACCTGCCTTCCGATAGCGAAGCCAAAGGAACCCAGTTCACCTCATCGTTGCCACTTGCGATCAATAGCAAATCAGCCAACAAGAAGGCAGCTTGGGAATTCGTGAAGTACTTGCTGTCTGATGAGATGCAATCGGCTAGAGAGTTGACGGGAATTGCGGTTAACAAGACTGGAGCTAAAGCGCAAATCGACTTCTTGAAAACGTTGGGAACAGGCGGCGAAGGCGGCGGCAAAACAATGAAGCTTAACATCAATGGCAAAGCAACGACTGTTCAGCCTGCCACGGAGCAGGATGTTGCCGCTATGGAGAAAGTGCTAAACAATATTAGCGTGTACGGGGAAAGCGATCTGAAAATTACCAACATCGTTGCAGAAGAATCGGCGCCATTTTTCCAAGGGCAGAAGTCCGCTGAGGAAGTTGTGAAAGTGATTCAAAATAAGGTCAGCACGTATTTACAAGAGTAACTAATGTAGTAACAAAATTGCTCTTCATCCAAGGAGGATGTATGCATCATGACGATTCGTCACCATAAAATGTTGTTTTTGCTTCTGTTCCTCCTCCTAAGCAGCGTGGCTTCCCCCGTTTCGGCTTCAGCCGATGCTGGGGTTGCTTCGTCTGCTGCTGCAGAGCCTGCCGAGGAGCGGGTAATAGGCTCTACATCGCTAGGGAAAGCCACTATCGGCGAAGCTAGCTACATGGAAGTCAAAGATGTCATGCTGCTGCCTGGCGATCAGGACGGGATGGTCACTTTCACGGTAAGTGTGTATAACGGCGGTGTGAGCGAGCTGTCTTTTAAGAATTATTGGGTACGTCTGCAGTCCGAGGCTGGCAGTACCTTTACAGTCAACCAGTTAGCGCAGAGCAGCGATACGAATCGGATCGCACCAGGTACAAGTGAATCATATAGCTTTTATGCAAAAGTGAACGCAACAACCGAGCTTCAGGACATCGTCATTAAGCTAGTTCAGCTGGATTTTTCAGTCGCTGGCTTTGAGCGCGCGGTGGGCCAGGTGTCTCCTTCTGATGATTACAGTGTGCTGACGCCAGTGGGAGCGAAACGTTCGGTTCGTATCGACGGTACGCCAATCTACGCGAACATCCAACGTACGTCCATTAGTAGAAATGATGATAACTATTTGCCGTCGATCTATTTTGAAATGGAAAATAAGGGGACAGGCAGCATCAAACTGCCAGATCTGAGCTATTTCATTCGCACCGCCCAAGGGCACATGTATCCGCTGCAAGCGACTAAATTGGTTAAAAGTACAGAGCTGCAACCTTTGACTGAAAAAGAAGGGTTGCTCACCGGGTCCATCCCTAGGGAAGCGGGAGCAGAGGGTTGGCAGCTTGTTATCACGGAAACGATGACTGGAAGCGACGGCAAAAGCAGCTTGAAGCTGCCGGTCGTTTTTTTCGAAGTGCCGGAAGCTGTGGAAGTTGAGGTTTCGCTGGGTAACGACTACGAATTCTCCAACAAGTCAGGTACCTATACCGCACGTTTGACATCCTTGCAGCGATTGCCGTGGGAGGATCAAGACATCTTGGCAGCGAACATCACGTTAACGAATAAGGGGAGTCAGGCGCTGCCTATTCCGGATCTGAAAGGTTATTTTGAGCTTGATGATGCGGTTACTGTCGAGGCTAGCTTAATTCAGACAGACCGTGTTATTAGCCTTCAGCCGGGCAAAGAGATCAATCTGCAGCTAGCGGGGAAAATACCGTATACGAGCGATTTCAAGGACTTGAATCTCGTTTTGCAAGAGAAAGCTTCGGATAACCAGGTGAGTGATCTGCTCACGTTTCATCATAATAAAGAGCTCATGGGGATGAAGGTGATTCCCGCCAATGAGACAAGAAAGCTTGCTGATATTGGGCAAAGCGCTGCATATTCTGTGCGATCCACCCAAACGTTCCAAGGCGAAGGTGCTGATTTATTTGCGGTTCAGTTGAGTGTCGAAAACCTAGAAAAGCGATTCACGGATCTCCGAAAGCAGGTTGCACAATTTAAGGCGGAAGACGGGACGGTTTTCCCTGCTCATATGACATCGCTCAACAATAAGGTCATTCCGGGTGGCAAGGCACTTATTTATGTGTATGCAACCGTTCCAAAGGGGTATAAGACAGCAGATTTGCAGCTTATTCTTGGCGATGCGGTAACCTTCTCAGGTGCAGCTTCGGATAAAGGAGGGAGCTCGTCAGAGGAGGGCTACGTCAACGCCGCTTCCTTCCAACTACCAGTCGAAATCGAAGAGCCGGAGAGTGGCTTTTCCGAACTGGACGTGTATCCGTATACGGTTACGTTAAGTCATATCGGGACACAGATTAATTTTGCACAAGGAACGGTCTTGCTTGATTTCGATTATGAATTGAAAAGAAACACACTGGTGGAAACCAATATGAAGGATCATTCGCTCATTGTTGAGCTGAAAGATGACTTGAACCAGAGTGGCAAAGAACTCATCATGAGCCAAACGTATGAGCTTGATGGGAGCGATCCAATCAAATCACTTCAAGTGGGCTTCCATGATGCCACGATCACGTACACGAACAAAGATAAAATTTATCAAATCAGTGATATGAAGACGTATCAATTGAATGTCTACCACCAGTTTCAAAATGGGCAGAAAAAATTAATCGCAACCAAAGAACTGGATTGGTTCATATTTACAGACTAGCCTAAGCTTATTTTAAGCTAGCGTTCATCTCATCCCTTTATACTGAAGCCAATAGAGTGGTTGCGGTGCAACAATGGGGAGGAAAATCGATGAAAATACTCGTTGTAGAAGACGAGTTGCCTTTACTGCAAACGATTCGAACCTTGCTGGAGGAAGAAGGCTACCAAGTAGATGCGACAGACTGCGGTGAAGAGGGCTGCTATTTGGCGGAGCAAGGCATCTACGATTTGGTCGTGCTTGATCGGATGCTGCCTAGGATGGATGGTGTCAAGATTGTGCATAGCTTGCGGGCTAAGCAGGTTCTGACGCCCATCTTGTTCCTCACGGCAAGAGATAGCGTGGAAGATATGGTAAAGGGACTGGATTCAGGTGCGGACGATTATATGACGAAGCCATTCGGAGTACCGGAATTACTCGCAAGAGTCCGTGCACTGTTGCGCAGACGAGGGGGGCTCGAAACCGAAGATCGGCTTGCCTATGATCAGCTTGTGCTGCAAGGAAGAACGAAGGAAGCTGCAATTGCTGGGCAACCCTTGGAGCTTACGCTGAAGGAATTCGAGCTGCTCGAGTATTTGCTGCGGAATCGGGGTCAAATTCTGACTCGGGAACAAATCTGTTTGCGGGTCTGGGGACTTGATTCGGATGTAGGGTCGAATGTAGTGGATGTCTACGTTTACTACTTGCGCAAAAAACTGAAGCCTTTCGATTACGAGCATATGATCCATACGATACGGAATGTTGGGTATATTTTAAAGGAGAATGCCGCATGTTCAAAAAGACCCGAACTCGTCTGACGGCGTTGAACGCGGTTGTTTTCTTTGTCATCATTGTCTGTCTAGGTATCATCGTCTATACCGAATTGCGCCATCAGTTGTATGCCAATGTCGATGAATCGTTACAGCAGAGAGTCCAGCAGGATGCACAGTTTTTCTATGCCAAATCTCAAATGTTATCGCCAATAGAGCCTACAGAAGGAATGACCAAGAAGACGCTAATCCAGGTTCAAGGGATCGATCCGCGTGTGTTTTTGGTACTGTGGGATGATCAGGGGAACGCATATCCGATCTTAACTGGGGCTGGGATGCACAAAGAGGTCGCTGCCTTCAAGCCCTATAGATCCATAGAAACTCCTCAAACGGTTAACATGGATAATCATTCTTATCGGATTTATGCGGTTCATTATGAGCAGCCGAAAATGATGAATCTTAAGGTGTTGAACGATATTTCCCAGGCCAAAGGACTAGATAGTATTACACCAACTTCGCTCTTCACCGAGGCGTCGACCAAGATTGTATCCATTCAAGCCATAAGCCTTATCGACTCCGAGCAAAATATGTTGAAGCAATTGTTCCAGCTTATTTTGATTGGTATCGTGGTAGGCGGGGCTATAACGGTATTGGCAGGTATGTATCTAGCCAATCAAGCGCTGCGTCCGATTAAGCAATCCTGGGATAAACAGCAGCAATTTGTAGCCGACGCGTCACATGAATTGCGGATGCCGTTATCGATTATTCGAGCGAATGTCGAGCTCGCGTTCCGGCACCCGGATCAATCCATATTGAACATGAGTGAGCCCTTGTCGGTGGTCTTGGAGGAATCGAAGCGAATGGGAAGATTGACGGAACAGCTTCTGACGTTAGCCAGAGCGGATTCCAATCAAGAGGAAATCATGCTGAAGCCTTTGCCGCTGACAGAGGTTATCCGCGAAGTTGTGCAGAAGTTCGAATCGTTAGCTGAGTTGAAGCAGCAGAAGCTGGAATCGGATGTAGAGAGCGGGATTGAGCTGATGGGGGATATCGAACGCATCCATCAGCTGCTGGTGATTCTGCTCGACAACAGCATGAAGTTCACCCCCGCGGATGGAACGATTCGTGTTGTTGCTCGCAAGAGGGGCCACGATGTTGAACTGGTGGTAGAAGATACGGGACCTGGGATTTCGGCGGAGGACCTGCCGCATATCTTCGACCGTTTCTATCACGGTGACAAGTCAAGGACGCGTAGCACCGGAGGCACGGGCTTGGGTCTCGCGATCGCGAAGTGGATCGTGAGCAAACACGGCGGCGAGATTACACCAGCCAGCGTGCGGGGGCAGGGAACGAAGATGATGCTTCGGTTTCCGGCGTGGCAGCGAAAGGGGTAGCATCATAGTGACGGTAGCCGATCTCGTTGATCGGCTATTTCTGCTTGCGGTATTGGCTCGGTGTCAGCCCTTTAATACGCAGAAACGTACGTGAGAACGTGGGATATGAGGAAAATCCAGACTCATAAGCTACGTGCGAGATGGGTAATTCAGAGGAAATCAACAGGCTGCAGGCATGACGAATGCGAAGCTCGTGCACAAAATCGACAAAATGGATACCGAAGGATTCCCCGAAGTGTGTACTCAGCTGGGTGGGGTGAATGTGGAATTTTTCGGCTAATGACGTTAAGGATAAAGGCTCCAAGTAATGGTCGTACACGTACTGTACTACGGACCAAATACTTTTCGAAGAAACAGAAGTCTGCTTCTCGGACAGTGTTGTTTCGTGGCTATCTCTGCTGCGGACAAACAACGACAAGGCTTCCAGCAACAGAGCTTTGAGCATGATTGGCTTCCAGGGTAACGATGAATTGTGTTCCTTATATATCCGATCCCACAGTTGCAGGCTTTCCTCATAAGCTTCGCCCTGTAATTGAATATAAGCGGGTTGAGTGCTGCCGAGGCCGAGAAATAAGTCATGCAAACCCCAAGTAGATTCGGGTCCAGCGGTAATTAGTTTCATGTCAAAATTGCAAATGTACATCAACAGCTTCTCGTCAACGTCAGCTCGATACTCATGAATCTGATAAGGAAGCAACAAAACAATCGTACCGGGACGCATATCATGTTCGATGCCGTTAATCCGTTCTTTGCCTTTGCCCGCAAGTACCAGCGAAAATTCAATAAAATCGTGCCGATGGGAGGGGACCGAGGTGTACCACTTCTTTTTCATATGAAAAGGAAAATCGGTGTAGATATTGGGATATTCGAAAAGGTATTGTGGGTACATGGTGTTCCCGTTCACCTCCAGCCATTTGTAGCTTTATTATAGCTGTTCCGATTTCGTAAAGAAATGAAAGAATTTATAAAAATATGAAATATGAGCGGCTATCCTTCGAGCTACAATACAGGCATTACTTAATTAAATTGTGCGCAGGCAGCGCAAAGGAGTGAACGAACACCATGAACAAGACAATCCCAAATCGCGATGCGTTTCGCGGCATTTTTACAGCACTTCTGACTCCGATGTTCGAGAACGGCGACATTGATTTTGAGTCTCTGGACCGTCTGGTTGAACATCAAATCGGACAAGGTATCCACGGATTTTACGTAGGTGGAAGTACAGGTGAAGGATTTATTTTGACTAGCGAAGAGCGCCAGCAGGTGTTGGAAGCGGTTGTTAAAGCAGCGGCAGGACGCATCACGATTATTGCACATGTGGGCAACATCAGTACAAGAGAATCGATCAAGCTGGCTAAACATGCTGAACTCCAAGGCGTCGATGCCGTGTCCGCGGTCGTTCCGTTTTATTATAAAGTTTCGATGAAAGAAATACGCGAGCATTATGAAGCCATTATAGCGTCTGTGTCATTGCCGATGATTGTCTATCATTTCCCTGGTGCGACGGGAGTTAACTTATCGATGGACTTCTACGAGGAGATGAGTCGTAACCCGCAATGCATTGGCGTTAAATTCACATCGCTTAATCTGTTTGAAATGCAGCAAATTCGAGCGCGATGCGGATCAGACTTCCTCATCTATAACGGACATGATGAAGTATATACCGGCGGTGCATACGCGGGTGCGGATGGGGCAATCGGCAGTACGTTCAATATGATGCCTGGTTTGTTTGCAGGGATGTATGAAATTATCTCGTCGGAGGAGCGCCCGGCTATGGCTTCCTTGAAGTTGATGCAAGCGGAAGCGAATGACTTAATCGCACATATGATTCAGTTCGATGTGATTGCCTATGAGAAATATATGTTATATCTCCAGGGCGTCTTCACGACACCGACCGTCCGGCAGCCGTTGAAACAATTTACGCCGGAAGAGCGCGAACAGATCGATTCCTACTATGCGCAGAGTGACGTATTGCGTCGTCACCGACTCGTGGCGAACGCAGAGCGTTAGGAGGGGCTGCTTTGATTTTCGATACGATTAGCAATTGGGAGAACAACAGAAGTCAGTACAGCGGTGTTGTGCGTCGAGCGCTTACCCATATCTCCCATTTGAATCTAGCTGATATGCCGTCTTTGCTTGAAATCGACGGAAAGCGAATGTATGTGATGAAGCAATGTCCAGTGACGATTCCATTCGAGGAACGGCTTGCTGAGATGCATGCGCAGTATGCTGACATTCATCTCGTGGTGGAAGGGGAGGAGTGGCAGGGCTTCGCCGCAGCCTCCAAGAGTAACAACAGTGTGGAAGATCGCTTGGCAGAGAGCGATTATGCGTTGTATGAGCAAGTCGACAAGGAGTCGCGTTTCCTGCTTCGACCGGGCGATTTTAGTATATTTTGGCCTGGTGAAGTTCACCGTCCGAATTGTCATCCTGAGGGTGCTGTTCACTTAGTGAAGCTGGTTGTGAAGATTCATCGCGATTTGTTTACCCCGAATTGAAGCATTATTTTGCCTAAAACCCTTTGGTTTTAGGCTTTTTTCGTTACACGGGCAGGATACTGACATAGTTCCATGAATAAAATAGCTTTAGGATAATATTGTAATGGAAGGTGTTTTAATGGAAATAGAAATCATACCTCTAGTTGAATCTCATGTTCCTCATGTTACAGGTTTGATAGCTGGCTACATAAATTCTTCCTCCAATGGAGTAGACGAAGTTGTTTCATCACCAGAGCAACTCGAACAATGCGAACAAATCTTAAATAGGTTTATTAGTGACAGTTTAGCGTTTTGTTATTTAGCAAAGCAGGGTCAAGATTACGTGGGGTTCATAGTTCTTTCGTGGAGCTTCTCAATAAGCAAAGGTTACCCAGTCTTACGTATTGAGGCTTTATACTCATCTTCGAAGCATAGAAAGAAGGGTGTAGGCAGGAAACTGATGCAGTATGCTATTGACCTAGCTATTTCTAAAAAAGTCACACGATTACAGCTCGAAACAGATGATGATAATGTTCCAGCCCATAATTTGTACAAGCAATTCGGATTTAAGTTAGCACAGGGAAAAGGTGTTTATATGTCATTTCAATAAAGGAGTTCTCCTGAAAATGAAACTAATCAATTGTATGATCGTTCTAGCGGTACTCTCGATGATAGTGAGTTGTTCTAAACAGCAAAGAGATGGAGAAACGAAAATCAGCTACAAAATTAATGAAAAGGAAGATGTTATAAATATCCACGGAATAATCGTGAAAAATCATGAAAAATTGGATGCTTTTATTAATAAAACAAACAGTACCCAACGAGTAGTTCATTACACCACTGAGGGTGATCCGATCTTCAATGACTTAACATATAACGAAAATAAGTATGAAATGAGATATGATACAACAAAAGACAAATTCGGTTCGCCAATCGTAAAAACATACACTTGTGCAAAGTTAGAAAGAAACGAAACAGCTATATTCCTTAAATACACGCTATCGGGGTGTGATGGAGATAGAAAAGAAATTGAAGTTCTCCAAATATCATTTGATGTGGAGAAGCAAGATACTTTTGAATTTGATTTAAGGTATGGCGTAAACCAAAAAAATGAAATAAATACAATCAATCATAAGATAGTTAAAGACCTACAAAATGGTGAAGTAATCGAAGTAAGTGATTTTCAATTAATTAATGAAGATCGCCAAAGCATATATAAAGACATGGTACTTGCCAATTACTTAGGTGAGAAACAATTATCCAACCAATGCAATAGAAAGCCTTATGTAAGTTATGATTTAACTGTTCATATCAACAATGGAAAGCGTCATTATAATTGGACAGAATGTGATAATAGCGAAGATGGCAAAATGATGACTAAACTGGCAAATCGAATTATCGAAATTGTGCAAGCAAAAGACATATATAAGCAGCTACCAGGGGTAAAGGGGCAATACAAGTGAACATAAGGTCTAAAATCAGCAAAATCCCCGCAGATGACTGCCTGCCGGGATTTATTTGAACCTATTCATCACTGTTTAATCTCCCTTGCTAATTTTTTATCAAGCATGATCTCGTACATTTGCGCAAAATAGTTAAGGGCCCACTCACTTTCGCCATCTCCATGCGGAATTAGCGTGAACATGTACTCGACCTGGTTCTTGATCTCTTCCGCTTGGAGTTTCCGGATATCAATCGGCGGCCTAGCGAAGGCGTTGTACAGATACGTAACGTCATTAATGACGTTGTTCCATGATTTGCCCCACTCCGCTAGGTAATTATCAGGATCTTCATGATCACTCCCCCCTAGTTCATAAGTTACTCGCTTATGAGACCATAAAGTAGTGGAAGAAACACCGAGTTCACGTTTAAACAGCAAGTATGCGAGAAGCCATACATAGCGATTGTACGACTCATTAAACCTAACGAGCGCTTTCTGTGTTCCGTCATTTTTAACTTGGCACAGTTCTACATGAAGGAACCGAGGGTTTGCTAGTGGACCTGCTCCGTATGACTTATAATCAATGCTTGCTGTCTGCATGATCATGTTCCAGTCAACGAAGAAGTGAACAAAAGCGTCCTGATAATGTTGAGCCATCCAAGCCCGCTCGCTTGGAGCACCAACTGTCTGATAATTAGCTGTGGCGTGCGCGACTACCCCTTCGTATGCGCTTACACCGTTTCGAAATGGAATCCGAGGTAAGTTTGGGACTAAATTTATCGTAATGTTGTACATGTAATAAACCACTTCTTTCTATTTTGATGAAATAGTATATTCATAGATTAACTAGAATGTTTGGACATACCTATGGGTCAACAATCTAAATTTTGTTCTGATGGTAGGATAGTTGATTTTAACGTAACTTTATCTTGAATCCCCTCCAGAACAACCATATTATTGAATAGTATTGATTTTACAAAATATGGATTTATAATCGAGGTTAAAGGAGAAGGTAATAATGTTAGAAAACATAGATATTAACAATGTCATCGAAAGTCTTTGTGACAAAGGATTAATTGGTAAAAATAGTATTGCGATAAACAATAAGACTGGAACTACGGATGGGCATGTTTATATTCTTTCAGAGAACAACGAAGCTAAATACGTTTTAAAGATAGACCACCCGCACCAAATTACCTTAGCTGAAGAGTTCCTTCATACATATCGGCACATTAGTCTACTGCCAAAAGTTCTTTATACGGAACCTGAAAAGGCGTTTATTGTGTATTCCTATATGGCTGGTACGACTCATAAAAATCGTGGTTTAAAGATGAATTGGTTGACAATTTTAGCTAAGGAGTTATTCAATCAATACGAAAAACCCCTTCAGACTGAGATGTGGGGAAGGATACAAAGACCAATTCAAACTTGGAGTGAATGGAATTACCGGAGTTTACAGGATACTAGAGATAATTGGGGGAGTTTATTGACAGTTGAGGACTATGATAGAATGAGATTAATTGTTGAAAACATATCGAAATGTGCAGAGCATGAATCCAGATATTTGCTACATGGAGATACTGGAGTCCATAATTTTGTGTTTTATGAACACTCACTAAATGGTGTTATCGACCCTTCACCAATGATTGGTCCAATGCTATATGATTTTACCTATGCCTTTTGCTCCTCACCAGACGATTTGGACCTAGAAACTTTAATTGCTACATTCTCTTTACTCGATCATGAACCTGTGGAGAGATCAAGGCTTATTCAAGAAGTATTCTTTCAACTATATTGCCGTATTGGGATCTGTATACAACTCCATCCACATGATTTGGAAGATTACTTAAAAGCGTGGGAATACTGGAAGTCACTTTACATGAATGATTCCTTGACTTCATAAAAAAAAAAAATTTCACCATTATTAATTGTTACAAAAGAGGCCCGCAGCCCAGTGGGTCTCTTTTTTCATTACACGACAGGGCAGGATAGTTTAATAGCATAGCGAATACAAAAATATAAATATGTAGCGATGGTCGAAAACAGCCAAGAAAAATACACAGAATGAATTGACCAAAGTAAGGAGGAACCCTTAGATGACAACAACAAGTTCCGAATGGCAAATTCCGAAACCAAAGAAATCAGTATTAGAGTGGCTGCTTGACGGAGACCCTGCGATCCGTTGGCAGGTGATGCGTGACTTAACCAAAGAGCCAGATGACTGTATTGCCGTAGAGCGGTCGCGGATTGCCTCGGAAGGTTGGGGTGCCCGGGTCCTCGGCCTGCAATCTTCCGAGGGCAATTGGGGCGGTGAAGCCGACGCGCGGAACTGGCTATGCACGAGCTACACCTTGCTACTTCTGAAGGACTTAGGCTTGGATCCATCGGGTGTGGAAGCCCGCAGATCGATCAGCCTCGTGCGTGACCACATCACCTGGCCGATGCAGATGGGCGGACAGCCCTACTTCGACGGCGAGACCGAGCCTTGTGTCAATGGTTGGATTCTTGGCGTTGGTGCCTACTTCGGAGAAGCAAGCGATCGGCTAGTCGACCGACTTCTGGGGGAGCAGCTTGAGGACGGAGGCTGGAATTGCGATGCCCCTCAAAGTCGACGATCCTCTTTCCACAGCACCATCTGCATCCTAGAAGGACTATTAGAGTACGAGAAGGCTAAGGGTGAAACGGCTGAGGTGACGGAAGCCCGCGTCCGGGGACAAGAGTACCTTATGAAGCGTCGCATGTTGAGGTCCCTGTCATCGGGTGAGGTGATCGATCCCAATTGGACGCGTTTTTCGTTCCCAACTACGTGGCATTACGACGTGCTGCGGGGTCTTGATTACTTACGCAGTGCCGGTGTCAAACCCGATGAACGGGTCACTGAGGCCGTCGGTATGGTGGCGAAAAAACAAGACCATAACGGGAAATGGCCGCTCGAGAACGCTCACCACGATCGAGTTCACTTCGACATGGAAGTTGTGGAAGGTGAGCCTAGCCGCTGGAATACGCTGCGCGCCTTGCGTGTGCTGGACTGGTATTCAAGACGACAGTGAGAATACTGCATTTAATGCTGCTAAAGAGCCTAGAATATCAATACGCTAGGCTCTTTTCTCCGTTCTCGCAATTTCCATTATTGACCTTATTCATCTCCATTAGATTTAGTTATAAAGAGCAGAAGAGTTGAACAACACTTGGCTTCTAAAAGGGGATTAAAGGATTTATGTAGAGGCTATAGAATAACTTTGGAAAAGCTTACTAAAGGAATTTAGCAGATACATACAGTCAAACGGTAGTGAGGAGATTATACATGCATGAATTACATACGATAACTAAATTAACAAAGTATCATGTAATACAAGGAACTAGTGCTCATATTCTCTATGTTTTTAATGAAATCGATAGATATATGGGTAATGCAGTCAGCTTTATCATTGAAGGGTTAGCAAAGAATGAGGTTATCTTATTTGTTGATACTGTAGAATTGATTGATAGAATTAAGGTTGAATTGAAATCAAAAGGGTTTACGGACAATCACTTCCAGAACCTAATCTTTGCGGATAGTACGCAAACTTATTTTGTGGGAGATCAATTTGATGCAGATAGAGCCGGGATGTTAATAGAGCTGCTTCAACCGTTTTTTGAAGAAAGATATAAAATACGTACTTGGGGACAAGTCCCGTTAATGGAGCATGATTTTCTTTTAGAAAATCTTCGAACGTTCGAATGTAACAGTGATAAATTCATTGCTCAAACGGGCTTGATTTCAGTCTGTGTTTATAATGGCTTGACCACTCCTGCCTATATCCAGAACGAGTTAATGAAGACGCATAATTACTTTATGACAGATACTGAATATTGTTTATCACCTTTCTATAATAGAGAACATTTTAAATTTCCATCTAGCGAAGAGCTGGAGAGATTACGAAGGTTAGAAAAGCAAAATAAGGAACTAAGAGATCGCAACGATCAATTAACCATTGAGAATAAATTGATTATACAAAGTGAGCACAAGGTTCGAACCATTATTGATCAAATGCCCATTCCTGTCATCATTAGGAGGAATGCCAATATTCTTTTCCTGAACAGTGTAGCGCAGAAACAACTCTCAATTGCCGATCGGAATATAGAAGAAGAGCTGCGTCGTTTTTTTGAAAAGTATGATAGGGACGCAATTGTTTCAGATATCGGGAATGTCCAACAACATCAATGCCATGGTAATAATGGCAAGAAAATATATTACCTAGTTCAATCAATTGATATGATATTTGAAGGGGAGACAGCAATTCTCCATTCCTTTGTAGATATTACTCATGAGAAAGAAAACGAAAACCTAATCATCCGTTCGGAGAAGTTGAATGTTGCAGGTGAGCTTGCCGCAGGTATTGCCCATGAATTACGAAATCCGCTTACTGCAATTAAAGGCTTCTTTACCATGTTAAAGAAAACAGATGAAAAAAAAGACATGTACTATAGAATTATAGAAGAAGAGCTTTCTCGAATTGAGCAAATAGCAAGTGAACTATTAACCTTAGCCAAGCCGCACTCCGATAACCGTAGAATTCATAATCTTATTCAAATCATCAATGAAGTGAAATTATTACTTACTCCCCAAGCAAATATGGAGAATATTGAAATACTTGTACAATCAACTAGCGAGGAACTCTACATAAGCTGTGAAGACACAAAGATTAAGCAAGTCTTTATTAATTTAATAAAAAACGCAATTGACGCGATGAAAAATGGTGGGAGTATATGTCTTGAAATCAAGGAAGTTAGAGATACTATTCAAGTTCTGGTTATTGATCAAGGAAGCGGTATTCCAAACGAGATCATGAACAAGATTGGTGAACCCTTTTATACAACGAAAGAAAAAGGAACAGGTATCGGTCTGATGGTTTGCTTTCAAATCATTGAAAGTCATGATGGGGCTATCCAAGTGGATAGCGAGGTTGGCCGTGGTACTACGTTCACCATAACCTTACCTGCATTAAGGGATTGAAATTAGATATAACAGAAGTAACCCGTTGTGGTGTCTGAAAAAGGAGGGCAAGCAATGTTACAATCATTAATTTTTGATATGGATGGAACGCTGTTTCAAACAAATAAAATTTTAGAATTATCACTTGATGATACTTTTAACTATTTACGATCACTCCATAAATGGGATACAGTAACCCCTATTGATAAATATCGTGAAATTATGGGTGTACCTTTACCGAAAGTATGGGAAACTTTGTTACCAAATCATTCTAATGAAGTGAGAGAACAAACTGATGCTTATTTTCTGGAAAGATTAGTTGAAAACATAGGAAATGGGAGAGGTGCTTTATATCCGAATGTAAAGGAAGTTTTCAGCTATTTAAAAGAGAATAACTATTCAATTTATATAGCGAGTAATGGTTTAACGGAGTATTTAAAAGCAATTGTGAGGTATTATCATTTGGATAATTGGGTCACTGAAACGTTTAGTATTCAACAAATTCAAACGCTGAATAAAGGTGATTTAGTTAAAACAATTATCGAAAAATATGATATAAAAAAAGCAGCAGTAGTAGGAGACCGTCTATCTGATATAAACGCGGCTAAAGATAATGGTTTAATTGCGATTGGATGTAATTTTGATTTTGCCCAAGAAGATGAACTTGCTCAAGCTGATTTCGTAATAGATGACTTAATTGAGCTAAAAACAATATTATCTAAATGAAAATAGTTTATTGAACTATTGTAGAACGGGAAATTCAAAAACCCTTAATGAATCAAGAGTAGGTACTCTTGGTTCATTGAGGGTTTTTGCTTACTAGAAACCAATGTGTTCATTATGAAATTCAAGCAAACCCGCTCTACACGTTAAGTCTCGAATAATATGCGTCCTGTCTGCGATAAATCATATCCTTGGATAGGACGCAGCTCTTTATGGAAGGATTCCGATTGCAAGATTTGCTTTACTCGTTCAATCCATGCAAGATTTTCTGGTTTTTTTAACATGACAAGATCATATCGCTCTTGAATAAGAGGAACGAATTCAACGCCGCTAACCATAGAGGCCGCTTTCTCTATTCCCACGCCGAAATCAGCTTCACCTGTGGCAACTTTGCCAGCCACGCCTAAGTGATTCGATTCTTCCTGCTCGTAACCATGGAACATCTGTTGTGGAATTCCATGAAGTCGGAGTTGTTCATCTAACAGAACACGTGCACCGGAGCCTTTTTCACGATTAACTAATCGAAGCCCAGGCTTTTTGAGATCAGCCCAGCCATGAAGTTGTTTAGGATTTCCCGGTTGAACGTATAGACCGGCCGATCGTGACAAGAGATTCACAACAATGTACGAAGAACCAATCAATAATTTTCGGATATAAGGAAGGTTATATTCACCTGTGTCTCCATCCAGCAGATGCGTGCTGACAATATCGGATTCGCCCTTGTACATGGAGATTAGACTATCCATACTACCCACATACGAACGAAGAGGTCTGTAATGGGTTACATTTCTTTCGATATGTTTGGCTAAGATGTCCAAGCTAACATCTTGTCCAGTTATAACAATAGAGTGCTTGGAAGATGAAACTGCTTGGAAAGAATGATGAGTAACAGGTTCGACATACTCACTTTTAATCGTAGAAACCATACCACCTTTTGCTCGTGTTTTATAGGCTTCAAGATCCGATGCATCCACACGCATCTGCTTGCCAACACGATAAGCGGGAAGATCGCCTTTTTTAATTAGATCATAAACGGTCAGTTTGGATATTTTCAAAAGTTTAGATATATCTTCCGTTGTATAGGAAATGTCAGCTGTCATTGTAAACCCCCATAAGCTTGTCTTCTAAAAAGTAGCGTAGATTTACTCCTGCATCCGTACGGAACCACCATCATCTATCATAAGCTGATAAATGGGGTATTTCAATCCTGTTGTTTACTAATTAAATCTGGTTTTATATAATTATCAATGAATATACTATTCTATTTATAATCAAATAGATATAAATTTAATATTGGAGGGGACTTAATGTTAAATATAAGTAAGTTTAGTTATGTTTTATCTTGTTTTGTCATCGCAACCATGATCATCACAGGTTGCTCCAGTCAAAAGGAACAACCCGAGAAAGTAGAGCTAACTATTTCTGCAGCCGCAAGCTTAACCGATGCATTTAAAGATATCCAAACCAACTATGAGAACAAAAACAAACAAATTAAACTTAACTTTAACTTCGGGGCTTCCGGGGCGCTGCAACAGCAAATCGAGCAAGGGGCACCTGCGGACTTATTCTTCTCGGCAGCAACCAAAAATATGAAGACCCTAATTGACAAGCAATTGATCGATACAGATAAGCAAAAAAACTTATTAATCAATGAATTAGTCGTTGTAGTTCCAGCAGAAGGCAAAGTAGCGATTCAAAAAGCTGAAGATTTATCAAATGAAAATATCAGACATTTAGCAGTTGGGGAACCGCAGACCGTTCCTGCTGGCAGCTACGCCAAAGAGGCATTGACTAACGCGAAACTTTGGGACACACTTCAAGCCAAAATCGTACAGGGTAAAGATGTACGCCAAGTACTTACGTATGTAGAGTCTGGGAATGCGGAAGCTGGTTTTGTTTATAAGACGGATGCGATGACTTCAAAAAGTGTTAAGGTAGCATTCAGCGTTGATCCAAAATTGTACACACCCATTGAATACCCTGCCGGTATTGTAAAAGCAACAAAACACAGCAAAGAAACGGCTGACTTTTACGCTTATCTTCAAAGTAAAGAGGCACAAGATGTATTTATCAAATACGGATTTTCTATTCCCAAATGAGGATGGAACTAATTAATTGGACAGAATTTGTTTCTCCTATACTACTTTCGTTAAAGGTATCCGTCGTATCCAGCATCTTTGTTCTACTCCTAGGAGGAATAGCAGCTTGGGGAATGTCGCGGCGTAAGTTTAGAGGAAAGACATTGCTAGAAACAGCCTTTCTCCTGCCTTTGGTGCTTCCTCCGACAGTTGTTGGCTTTGTCTTATTAGTCCTATTGGGCAAAAAGAGTTGGATTGGTTACCTAATGGAAAGCTTTTTCGATCGGTCTATCATATTTACATGGGGGGCTGCCGTGATAGCTTCGATCGTGGTGGCTTTTCCATTAGTTTATCAAACGATGAAAACGGGGTTCTCACTAGTCAGCAAAGATTTGGAGGACTCGGGTAGATCAATCGGTGCAAATGAGTGGCAAGTTCTACGCTATATAACCTTGCCTTTGGCATGGCGTTCTGTCATGGCAGCTTACATTCTTGGTTTTGCCAGAGGACTGGGAGAATTCGGTGCTACACTTATGATCGCGGGCAACATTCCACATAAAACCCAAACTTTGCCTACCGCCATCTATATTGCTGTTGAATCTGGTAATCAAACTCTTGCATGGTGCTGGACAGCAGCCATAGTATTCATCTCATTCGGGTTGATGTTTATTGTTAACCACAGAACTAAAAATATGAATAATTAGGGTACTCAAATTTCACTTTTATAAAGTCTGAAGGATATACAGAATTCCCCTGCATATCCATCACTTGGCGAGTATGCTAAAATACGAATAGGCAGATTCATACTCTGCGTATACTAACGCACAGAGATTTCCAAAATTTTAATTTGGGAGGTTATCGTATGGATGATTACTTTTTGGTTAAGGACGGTAGAATTGTACGTTGGGACGGGCTAAAATTAGGGGGAACCAAAATTCGAGCAGATGAGCTAGTAGAGTCATTTGGACGTAAGGCGCTCGATGAAATCGAACAATATGGATTCTACATCATAAAGAAATCTTAACGAATTTTCCGAAATTGCCATATGCCTATGGAGCGTAGTAAATTTCATTACTTGAATTAAGTACAGATCCCCATAAATTGGGGATTTTTTTCTTTTTATTGATACGAGAACTCCCAACGTGATCCATAGAAATTGCGCATGATTATGATAGAAAAATGAACATTGATGGGTGGATGTTGATTTATTATAATCACACTACAACACGAGAGATAATCGTTTATTGGACAAAACCGTATGTATTGTCCTCTTGTCAGTAACAAATAATAACAATCATTACTGGCATGTTATCGAAGCGTGTTTACGAAAACTATTTGATTCGAAAGTGGTGAGCACCTTGGAGTTAACAGCAACCAAGCAACAACATATAGACAAAATTGGATCCATTCAATATTTACCGGTGAATTTATTCGCCGCGGTTATGGGGATTTCAGGCTTTTCCTCATCCTGGAGACTCTCCCACGAGCTCTTTCACACGTCGGCTGTACTAGCTGACCTCACAGGAGCCATAGCCATTCTCGTATTTCTACTACTATCCATAGGTTTCTTGGTGAAATGGGTTCGTTATCCTCAGAAGGTAGCAGCAGAGTTTACGCATCCGATTGTCGGGAATTTTTTCGGCACCATATGCATTTCGATCCTGCTGTTATCATCGGTATTGAGTCCATATCAGAAGGCACTTAGTGAATTTGTCTGGATATTTGGTATGATTCTCACATTAGCGTTAAGTTATATAATCATTTCCCGCTTACTTAAAGGTAAATTGGATCCAACCCATGCGGTTCCTGCCTGGTTAATTCCCTGCGTCGGTGTTCTTGATATTGCCGTAACCGGCGGAACAATGCCCTTTGCTTGGGCGCATGAAGTTAATTTATTGAGTCTTGCAATTGGTGGGTTTAACGCACTCCTATTTTTTACGCTGATTATTAATCGTTTAATCCATCACGAGTCGCTAGGCGTTGGCTTGATGCCTTCGATGATGATCTTAATCGCACCATTTGCAGTAGGATTCTTGGGCTATACCAATTCCTTGCAACGGATGGATAACTTTGCAGCCATATTGTTTTATTTCGGTCTTTTCCTCTTTATCGTTCTTGCTTTTAAAGTATTTAAGAAAACCATTTATTTTGGAGCATCCTGGTGGGCTGTTAGCTTTCCTATGGCAGCACTTAGTAATGCCGCGTTAAAATATGCGATACATGTGAATACTTGGCCATTAAAAGTAATTGCAGCGTTGATCCTTGTGATGTTAACGATTGTCATCATCGTTTTATTTGTTCGAACGCTCATTCATTTGTTCAACGGAAAGCTATTACAAGGGTGAAACCCGAGGTGAATGAGAATGGAATTAAGACAACTAGAATATTTTATGACGACCTGCGAAGAACTTCATTTTACTCGGGCTGCTGAAAAGCTTGGTATTTCACAGCCTACGTTAAGTCATCAAATCAAGGCAATTGAGAATGAGCTTGGAGTTCGATTGTTTGATCGAATTGGTAAGAAGACGATGATTACAGAAGCAGGTATGATCTTGTATCAACAATCCCATAAAGCGATAAGCTCCTTGGCAAGTGCACGCGAGAAAATTCAAGAGCTGCAGAACATAGAACGCGGCACTTTATCAATTGGTGCCTTGCCGGGAGAATTAAATGAGCTCGCCTCATCACTTTTAATCGACTTTCATCGCAAGTATCCGAATATACGCATAAAGTTGATTGCTAATGAAGATGTTGTTGAACGGGTCATGCAAAATGAACTGGACTTTGCCATTTCGATTTTACCTATAGAACATGATAAATTGGCGTTTAAGCCACTTTATAGAGAAGCCTTCTTTTTCGTGACGACCGCTAATCATCCTTTGGCCGGCTACTCTCAAATTAGTTTTGAGGAATTAGTAACAACGCCCATTGTGATGTTTCCTGAAACACACCGATGCCGACAACTGATTGATTCCACCTGTCAACATGCAGGTCTAGAATTAAAACCTTTTATTGAAACAACAACCATTGACTCTTTATTTAATTTAGTAAGGTCCGGGATAGGGGCCACTATTCTTGCTAAAACATTAATCGAGATGCAGCCATATGAAGATTTAATCATCATTCCAATCGTAAATCCCAAGCTCTGCCGAGAAGTAGGCATCGTTTATCATAAAGATAAACATGTCGGACAGGCAGCAAGTGGTTTTATCGATCTGATTATCTCTTACGTAAAGTCTATTAAGAAAGAAGAACCTTTAGCATATTGTGATCAGGCCTCGGGGGTGTAATACCTTGAGGCTTTTTACTATTTGCTAATCAGGCAGAATTGCGTGGTGCTTCCATGTTAAAATAAGGGAATGAACAGGGGGAAACAACATGTATAAACACGTGATTTGGGATTTTGATGGTACTCTTTTCGATACCTATCCAGTGATGGGGAGCATTTTTAAAGGAGTGCTTGAAGAGGAAGGGCTTACAGAATCATTAGATGAAATCGTGAAGCATATGAAAGTATCTATGTCTCATGCTTTTCAGCATTACGAAAAAAAATATCAAATCGATCATATGTTCAAAGGAAAATATCAAAAACAAAGAAATGAAACGGAAATAAATGTATCCCGACCATTTGAAGGAATTGAGGAAATTTGTAAATACATTCATACATCGAATAGAAAAAATTATTTATATACGCATAGAGGAGAATCAGCAATCCAATTATTGAAAATGTACGGTTTATATGATTATTTTTCTGATTTTATAACATCACAACAAGGTTTTGAAAGAAAACCAAGTCCTGAAGCTATTACCTATCTTATCGAGAAGCATGGTATCGTCCATAGCGAAGCGATCATGATTGGTGATCGAGATTTGGATATACTAGCAGCCAAAAACGCGGGAATCAATGCTTGTTTTTTTACAGATAGTGATGAGAAAAATAGTCATTCTGATTTTACGATAAATGATCTTCAACAGTTATATTCGATCGTTTAGGGTTACTAACGTATATATAGGGGGATTCGGGCAGTGTACGAGATCGTTTTTTTTGATGTTGACGGGACCCTATTAAGTGAAGTAGATAGAAAAATACCAGAAAGCGCAAAATTGGCTATAACAAGGCTTCGCGAAAAAGATATTAAAGTCGTTGTTGCAACGGGGAGACCACATCACTTGTGCGAAGAACTAATTGCACTCGGTATTGATACTTTAATATCGGCCAATGGAGCACTTATTAAAGAACATAATCAAGTTATTTATAAGTCAGCGCTTTCTGCAACAACTGTTCATGAGTTATCAGGTTTTGCAGAATTACATGGACACTGCCTTTCTTATTTCACAGATTCGATTTCAATGAACGGAATTGGAATAGAAGAAAAACGTGTTAGGGATGCACTAGTAGAGACCCTAGGTCTTTGCCATTATCCCAAGAAATTAGATGAACTCCCGGAAGAGATTTACTGTATGTGTTTGTACGCTGATGAGCGTGAAGCTCAAAAATTTATGGATAACTTCCCGCAGTTACGTTTTGTACGTTTCCATAGTTATGTAATAAATATTCTTGAAGAACATGTGGTCTCTAAATCGGAAGCAATCAAAAAAGTACTGGCGTATTACAACATTGCCGTTAGCAAGTCTATTGCTTTCGGTGACGGTGGTAATGATTTAGATATGTTAGAGTTCGTTGACCTCGGTATTGCCATGGGCAACGGGGAGGAACATCTTAAACAAAAGGCAGATTATGTTACCAAAAAAGCAAGTGAAGATGGCATATACTATGCCTTAACTAAATTGGGCGTTATTTGATTCTGAGTGAACTACATCATTGAGCTCCAGGAGTGAAACGGGATCTGTGACTGCGGATCCCGTTTTTATTTGTCAGCTTGTTTTATAAAGAAATGATAGGTTTTACAAAAATATGAAATATGAACGGCTGATCTGCGAGCTACAATACTGTCATCACGCCATTTTGAAATCGCTTACTTATATTCGCTCTATAATCAGTAAGTCAAAGTGATGAAGTGCGGTGGATTAGTGGGGGCGACATTCGTCGACCCCCCATCCCTGCTACAATATACTCAGGAGGTGGATGGGCTTGTACAAGCTGCTTATTGTTGAAGATGAAGCTATTTTCAGGACCGTTTTGCCATCGATTATTGATTGGAACGCCATCGGGTTTGAAATAGCAGGGGTATGCGAGAATGGATACAAGGCACTGGAGTTTCTAGAGAAAACGGAAGTGGATGCGATTCTAACCGATATTCGTATGCCGGTACTGAATGGCCTTGAATTGGCTATGGAAGTAAAAAGCAGATTTCCGCAAACAAAGGTAACCCTATTCAGTGCCTTTAACGAATTTGACTATGCAAGGAAAGGCTTAGAGTGTGGGATTTACGGCTACATTTTAAAGTCTGATGGGGAAGAGGAAATTGTTACTCATTTTACGAAACTTAGAGACGTACTGCATAAAGAAAATCAAATCAGAATGGACAGCGAAGATTTCTGGCGGCAGCGGGAAATATTTTTTAAAGAAATGATTGAAAGTCATTCCGATATGGATGAGAGAACGATCACGATGATTCAAAAAATAGGCGTTATGACGGAGAATAAAGAATATCGCCTTGCTTTGATTCGGATGGATGAATATAAACATATGACCTTCTATTCCGGGGCAGACAGAGTACGTAGTATCCATGAATTTATTCGAGGATATTTAGTTGAGCATATCGAAATTCCAAATAAAGGGATGGTTGTTGCATTCAATGAAATGTTCTGTATGTTAGGGACGCTTTCTGAACCACATTTTGTGCAAACTGTCACGGAGGTATATAGCAATTTAAAAGAAGAGCTAAGTATGTATAAGAAAAATGAAGAAGAATGCCTAGATATTTCTTGTGTGATTGGCAATATGGCAACTAATGTACAAGAGCTTGGTCAATCGTATATAGGTATAAAAGAATCATTCCTGAATAAAGCTTATGCCGGCAACGGAATGCTCAATTATACGGGGCTAGAGCCTAACAGCAAGCGTATATTTACTTTCACGGAAGAAGAGAAGTTGATGAAAGAAATTATGCTGCTCGTGAATGGCAAAGCGCATGTGAAATTGATGGAATATCTGGCAGCACTCAAGAAGGAATGGATAGATTCCCAATTAACAGAGATCGATATGATTTCAGGCTTTGCGGTTAAATTGATTTTAGCCATATTCAATGCATTGGGAGAAATGGGTAGAAAATCAGATGTGTTTTTAGAGAGAACGAATTATATCATCAAGGAAATGGGTTATTGTGAAACGATTGCAATGATTTTCAAGAAGCTGGAAGCGTTTACGATAGAGGCTTTTGAGCTGCTAAATGAAGAGAACACGATGAAAAACAGAAGGATTGTGGATGAAGCGCTGGACTATATCAAGAAAAATTATGCGGAACAAATTAGCCTTGAGGAATTAGCCAGGTATGTCAATGTTCATCCTGTACATCTGTCCAGACTTTTCAGTAAGGATCTGGGAAATACATTTAAATATCTCCTCACGGAAGCACGAATGGAAGAAGCCAAACGATTATTAAAGGATATTAACTATAAAGTATATGAAATTTCAACGTTGGTTGGTTATGAGAAACCCCGTTATTTTAGTGAACTTTTCAGAAATGTGACAGGACTTACGCCATTGGAATATAGGGAAAAATACAAAGGGTAACCTAAAGCTGATGAGGAGTCGATATGAGACTATTTAACTTTAAAAAGTCACTGGAAAAGAAAATTATTTTAACCGGTATTATCTTTTCAGTGATTTCAATCGCATTAACTACCCTCACTTGCAATGTGGTCACGAATCGATTTATTTTGTTTCAGTTTGAACGTGTCAATGAAATCGCGACAGGCGCAGCGGTAGAAAAAGCGAATACGTATTTGGCTGAAATCGCCAATACAGTGAGCTTATCAATGAAAAATGAGTATTTCGACCGGATTATCAGTTCTGATGAATCAGATGCTTATGAACTTATCAAAGCACAAAAGGACTATGAGGAATTCCTAAAAAATCTTATTTTAACGAATGATAAAGTCGATTCCGTACTTGTTGTTGATTACAATAGAAATATTTTTATTAAGGCTAATAATTCAGTAGGAAAAGACTATGACAAGTACGGTTCTGCAGCGTTTTATAACACATTAAAGAAACCTTCGATACAAAACGAGGAAAGTCAGTTTTTCCTTGATCGTTATACAGAAGGGAACTACGAAAGATTAGCGATCATAAGTCCTGTATTTGAACCGTATACCAATGAAATCAAGGCGCATATGGTTGTCGTGTTGAGTACCAAGCTTATTGAGGAGATGCAGTTCGCAGGGAATGGGATTTTTATTACGGATCATACGGGGAATTCTGCAGAGGTTTCCAACGTTCAACATGCAGGTGAATTAACGGATCAACAATATTCATTTAAAAACCCGCTCAACTTTCAAGGTTGGACGATTACCAATACGTTTACCTTCGATAAGCTTCAACAATCTATAGCAAACAATCTGTATACGAATATTCGGGTAGGGTTAATTTGCCTGATGGTATCGATCCTTGTACTCGTTATTACAAGCAAAAGAATTGTTAAGCCCATTAAACATATGGAGCAGCAAATAAGCTCACTCAATCACAACAACCTTGAAAATAAACCAATGGCCTTGTCTAAGCGGCGAATTAGCTTCAAATTGACACTGCTATTGTTGAACGCCATGATCGTAACGATTCCAGTTGTATTAATAACAGGCAGCTCTTACATATCGGCTAAGAACACGGTGGAAAACAAGGTTGGTTCTGTCTTTGAATATAGTGCTCAGATCCTCTATCAACAAATGGATTTTGTTTATAATAACTATCGGAGAATGACGATTGAAACGTCCTCTTTCAATGATAAGGTCCAAAAGCTTCTGGACATGAGCACGTCGAATGACGTGGACCAAGAGATTCGGGATGCCATGAATAATATTATTCTATCCAGAAATTTATTTGATAAAGGCATATCGAATATAACCATTTACAACGTTAATGAACGTTTAGTTTATTCCTCTACGTACGGTAGACCCTTCATGATGCGTCCCGATGCCAAATCAGATTTAGATTACGTACGGGATCATTTCAGCACGTTGTTATGGCGAAGCTATACGGATTCCCCTTTTAATAAGAAAGGTATACGTATCGGTATGCAAATTAGAGGTGTTGCAGACGGTATAGAGGCTGGTAAGCTGTTAGGGTTTATTTTGGTTGATTTTAATGGGGAAGATATTGAGAAGATGCTGAATGTGTTTACGAAGTATAGCTATTTGGATTTGTACCTTGTCGATCATTCAGGTAAAGATATTTTCAGTGATATCGGTCGAAGTCAGAAGATTAGCTTATTCGATGTGCTAAAGAACCATCAACCTTCCTTTGAACGCGATGAAAGGGTATCCTTTCGGGAAGATGGTAATAATTTTCTCATGATTTCTAAGTTTTTTGAGGAAAATGGGTGGAGTGTAGTCTTTCTATTAAAGAACTTTAACGAGAATGAAAATATCCTTATATACAGTATAGTCGTTCTCTTGGGACTTATCGTCATCACCATTGGCTTCTCCTTTGGATTCTCTTCGATCTTGTTAATGAACATATCATCCTTGCTTAAGACAGTTAGGAATGTGAAAAGAGGAAACCTCCAAGCCCGTTTTAAGAGTACATCTGTGGACGAAATCTATGAATTAGGCAATAGCTTTAATGAGATGCTGGAGCGTATTAATCATTTAATTGAGGAAAAATTTATATCCGATGTGATGGTAAAAGACGCGGAGCTTAAAGCCAAGGAGTATGAATTAAATCTGCTGCAATCGCAAATCAATCCGCATTTTCTGTACAATACCTTAAAAACAGCGCAATATATGGCTTTTGCTAAGGATCCGCGAACAGAGAAGATGATCAAGCTGCTTATCGCCTTGTTTAAGACCAGTATTACCCGGGGAGAAAAAGTGGTGAAGTTAAGTGAGGAAATCGATCATGTGAAAACCTATGTAGATATTCTGCAAATGCGGTTTGGAGATAAAATTAAGCTTCTTTATGATGTGAGTGACGATATGCTGGAAATTCCAGTGCTGAAGCTGACGCTGCAGCCCATCGTGGAAAATGCCATTTATCATGGTCTGGAGGTAACGGAACATGGAGGCACCATCGTTATTGAGGTTCGCAGAATGGAGGAAAGGCTGCAGATCACTGTGCGTGACGACGGTGTAGGGATCACAGAGGCCAAGTTGATGGAAATCAAGGCGACACTGGAAGGGAAAACGAAAGGAGAGAGCATCGGGATCACCAATGTGCATGAACGCATCAAGTTATACTTTGGAGAAGAATACGGGATTGAGGTAGAGAGTACGTTAGGAAAAGGTACGACAGTCAACATGTATTTCCCGCTCATCGCGCAGCAAGGCTACGTATTATAAGTAGCTTTGCTGCTTTTTTTATTGCAGAAAGAGGTTAAAAAAACGGAGCAAATGTTATGTTTGAGTCATACTCAGCACACTTGTAAACGCTTTATAATTAGAGCAAGGAGCACCACTACTGGATGTCCAATACGAAACCGCTAAGGAGAAGAGACATGGATACTGACGTAATTAAGACCTCCAACCTGTATAGGAAGAAAGAAACAAAGGAGCGCAGTTACAAGAAAAATGTGAAGCTTATACTCAAATATAAATATATGTATCTGATGTTAATCCCTCTGCTCATCTGGTATCTGATCTTCTGCTATGTTCCTATGTATGGCATTACGATGGCCTTTCAGGACTATACCATGAGCAAAGGATTTTTTCACAGCCCCTTTGTTGGATTAAAGCATTTCAAAGAACTGTTCGGCGAGGAAGATTTCTGGAGGGCATTTTGGAATACCGTCATCATTGCGATATACCGGATTCTCACAGCATTTCCTATTCCAATCGTGATTGCCTTGCTTCTGAACGAAGTCAGGCATCATAAATTCCGTAAGGCGGTTCAAACGATTATCTATTTACCGCATTTTATTTCGTGGGTTATCGTTGCTTCCATATTTATCACTTTTTTCAGTCCAGAGACGGGAATGCTTGCAGCCATTTTTAAAGACGGAGCTACGGATCTGCTGACAAATCCAAATGCATTTAGGCCGATCTTGATTTTAACTGATATTTGGAAAGAGGCGGGTTTCGCCACTGTCATCTATGTTGCGGCTATGGCAAGCATTAATACGGAGCACTATGAAGCGGGTGTTATGGATGGTGCCGGAAGATGGTCCCTGATGTGGCATGTAACAATTCCAGGCATACGTAATGTCATTCTCATTATGTTTATCTTAATTATCGGTAAGGTTCTGACTTGGGGCTTTGATCAAGTATATAACTTCTACAATCCGATGGTTTACGAAACTGGCGATATTCTGGATACCTACATTTTCAGGACCGCTTTGGGCGATAACAAATTTAGTTTTGCAGCAGCAGCGGGGATACTGAAGTCTGTCATATGTGCCGTATTACTTATTGTTTCTAACCGGATTGTCAAAGCATTTGGTCAAGAGGGCGTCTATTAACACCGAGAGGAGTTTAACTCATGTACGTACTAAAAAGGTTTTCAGTGACTGATATGATCATCTATCTCATGCTCGGTCTATCAGCCCTTATCGTCATACTGCCATTGTGGAGGATATTGATTATCTCGTTTTCCACGCAGGAAGTCTATTTAACAGACCCTTACCATCTCATTCCTAAGAGCTTCAGTCTTACCGAGTATAAGCGAGCTTTGGGCAGCATTGGAGGTATTGTAAAAGCCTTATTCCGATCCGTCGAAATAACGGCGCTTGGAACAACCATCAGCATGATCCTCACCAGTTGTGGCGCTTATGCCTTATCCAAGAGGGATCTTCCAGGCAGAGCTATGATCTTTCGATTAATCGTGTTTACCATGTTTTTCAGTGGTGGATTGGTGCCATTCTATGTCCTAGTTAAAAATCTACACCTTATCGATACCATTTGGGCGTTGGTTTTACCTACAGCGATCTCAACTTACAATTTGATTATTATGAAAAACTATTTTGCCAGTATCCCGCCAAGTCTAGAAGAAGCCGCCAAAATTGATGGATACAATGACATCCAAATATTGTTCAAAATCATTATTCCAATATCCATGCCTGTATTTGCTGCGATTAGTTTATTTTACGGGGTAGCCTTATGGAACGATTACTTCTTAGCGACATTATTTATTAACTCCAATGATATGTTTCCGCTGCAGGTGTTGTTGAGACAGATGATTATTCAGGATATGGTTACGGCTGAGGTGGGTGTCATGACTTCGGGATCTAATATGGAGCAGTTTAAAATGGCTTGCATTGTCGTGGGGATGATTCCTGTCCTTATCGTTTATCCACTTATACAGAAATATTTCACCAAAGGTATCATGATGGGTGCAGTAAAGGAATAATGGCAATCCACCATTTGGTGGATGACATAAATAAGACATGATAACATGAAGAAGTTAAAAAGGGAGAGGTAAAGGATGAAAAAGATGAAAATGATGATGCCTTTGTCTATGTCAGTGCTGCTTGCAGCTACCGTATTAAGCGGATGCTCACAACAAGAGCAGCCAGCAGCAACAGCCAGCAGCCAAGCCAAAGAGCAAAAAGCGAGTGAGCCCGTGCCAATCCGTTGGGTGCGAGCTGCTAATGAGCAGGACCCACAAAAGGATCGCATCCTTCTGGAACTGCAAAAAAGAACGAATACGAAGATTGAAATTGTCAGCATTCCAAGTGATCAGTTTGCAAATAAACTTAACCTCATGATGGCTTCGGGAGAAAATTTCGACCTAGCTACAGTTGATCCTGGGAAGACGTTAAACGAATGGGCGAAGAACGGTTTGATTGTGCCTTATGATGATTATTTGAAAAGCGGCAAGTATCCAAACATCAATGCGATTGTTAATTCGGACGTATATAAAGGTTTTAAGATTGACGGGAAGTCTTACTTCAAGCCGTTAGGACTTGCACCTATGCAATGGGGCTGGATTATTCGTACCGATTGGCTGGAGAACCTAGGATTAAGTATGCCTACAACGCTCGACGAATTCTATAACGTTGCCAAAGCTTTTAAGGAAAAAGATCCGGATAAGAATGGTAAAAATGATACTTACGGTGTTTATACAAGAGCAAGCGGTATGGCGGATCCTTCGATTACCCAACTTGGACAGCTTATTTCAAAAACGTTTGCAGTAGCAGGCCGAACAGACAACTGGGTGACGCAGAAAGACGGAAGCATTACCAGATTTGAAGTTTCCTCACAAGCCAAAGATGCCGCTGCTTTCTATAGAAAACTATTAAAAGAAGAACTTATTAATAAGGATTGGCTCAGCTTAAAACCGGATGGTGCCCAAGGACCTGAATCGGATGATTTTGGAGCAGGCAAATACGGTATGGCGGCTACCACGAAGCCGGACTTATTCTTAGAAAAAGCGAAGGCCGTTAATCCGAATGCTAAAATTGCTTATCTTCCACCGCTTAAAGGCACGGATGGCGTACCTGCTAACTTAGGGCATTCCGGCGGTTTCTGGAGAGGGAATGTCATTCCGAAAACGTCCAAAAACCCAGAAAAGGTTATGGAGCTTATCGAATATACCCTAACTCAGGAAGGCCGAGAGCTAACGGAGTTCGGAATTAAGGGAATCCATTATACAGATATGAAAGAAGAAAATGGCCGCAGAGTGTATACCATTAATAAGGCTGAAGCGGATAAAGACTGGGATACCAAAAAGAATGGCTATCTGTATCCATTGGCATGGGGCGCGATGAACTATTTTGAATATGCATACATTCCAATCAAGGAAAAAAATTATAACTATGACGAGGCGTTTAAGAACTTAGTGCCGTGGATTACGAACGAAATGGCAGAAGGTAAATTCCCAGATTGGTTCGCTACCAACGCTAAATATGCCATGGCTCCACCTTTAATGAACGTTTTTGATGATAAAATACTTGGAGATCAAACCAAACTAAGATCAACCTTCGGAGAAGGCTGGCTGAAGGCGATCATGGGTGATAACTTTGACGCTGCATGGGATGAACTTCAGAAGAAGTGGCTGGCCGCAGGCGGTCAAGAGGTTATCACAGCGGGACAGGAATTCAATAAGAAAAAATAAATGAAATTTAAAGTCAGAGGACCAATTTGCCGTTAGTGGCAGTTGGTCTTTTTGCCTGCGCTAAGTTTATTTCAACATGCCGTCATATACCCCTTCTCAAGACGAGGGTTTTTATGGTAAACTCAACATGTCTGACAACCTGATAAGTTAACGAAAGAAAGTGGGGCTTCTTATGAAGGTTTCCTTATTTATTACGTGTTTAAGTGATGCACTATATCCCAAGGTGGGCGAAGCGATTGCGCGTCTGCTCGGACATTACGGTGTTCTACTAGAATTGCCAACGGTGCAAACCTGCTGCGGTCAGCCTGCTTATAACAGCGGCTACTGGGATGAAGCGAGAGCAACGGCCAAGACGATTCTTACCGCATTTGAGGATAGTGATTTTGTGATTTCTCCTTCGGGCTCTTGCACATATATGATCCATCACTATGCGAATTTATTTAAGGATGAGCCGGAGTGGTTGGAGAAAGCCAACGAGCTTCAGAACAAAACGTACGAATTTACACAGTTCCTCGTGAGTGTCCTTAATATCACGGACTTAGGCGCTGTATTTCCACATAAAGTGACGTATCATCCGTCCTGTCACGGAAGCAGGCTGCTTGGCGTCAAGTCAGAGCCGCTGGCGCTTTTACAAAGCGTAAAAGATTTGGAGCTGGTTCCACTGCCTTTTGCTGAAGATTGCTGTGGGTTTGGTGGCACCTTTTCGGTGAAAATGGCTGATATTTCGGGTGCGATGGTGCAAGAGAAAGTAGACCACGTGAAGGAAACCGAGGCAGAAGTGCTTGTAGGATTGGATTTAGCCTGCCTGATGAATATTGCGGGGAATCTGCGTTATCGAAACGAGCCGGTGAGAGTTATGCATCTAGCTGAGCTGCTATACGAAGGGGTGAAGCGCGCATGAGTCATACTGAAGGGAAGTCATCAACGGTTAAGGAACGGGCAGATATCGCGTTAAATGATGAGTTTCTGCGCAAAGCCGTGAAGTTTACGACGGAGCGGCTGCGCGGCGGCAAGTTGAAGGCAGCAGCCGATCACGGGAACTGGGACGATTGGCGTGAACGCGGCAGACAGATCCGTCTGCATACGATCGCGCATCTGGATTATTACTTAACGACGTTTGCGAACAATGCGCGAGCGAATGGGGTCCATGTGCACTTTGCCGATACGGATGTTGAAGCGGTTAAAATTTCCCTGGAAATCGCAGCAGCCAAACAAGCCAAGTCGGTCGTGAAATCCAAGTCGATGGTAACCGAGGAGCTGCATTTGAACAAGGCACTTGCCTCGATTGGTGTTGAAGCGATTGAGACGGATCTGGGTGAGTACATCATTCAGCTAGCGGATGAAACACCATCCCATATCATCATTCCAGCGATTCACAAAAATAGATATCAAATTGCCGAGCTGTTATCGAAGGATGCTGGGGAGACTTTGGCCCCGGATACGACGATTCTGGCTGGCTATGTTCGCAAGAAGCTCAGAGAGAAATTTCTAGAAGCGGATATCGGGATGACGGGCTGCAATTTTGCCATTGCGGAGAGCGGATCGATGGTCTTGTTCGAAAATGAAGGCAACGCCCGCATGGTCACAACGGTGCCCAAGACGCAAATCACGCTCATGGGAATGGAGCGCATTATCCCAACGTGGGCGGATCTTGAGGTCATGGCGACCTTGCTTCCACGTTCAGCAACAGGGCAAAAGCTGACCGTGTACATGTCCGGCATCACAGGTCCGAGAAGAGATGCAGATGCGGATGGTCCGGAAGAGATGCATATCATCATCGTAGACAACGGGCGCTCGCAGCAGCTTGGAGACCCTGAGTTCCAAGAGCTGCTCAACTGCATCCGCTGCGGCGCCTGTCTGAACGCTTGCCCGGTGTACCGCCATATCGGCGGGCATGCCTACGGCGGCACGTACAGCGGCCCGATCGGCGCGGTGCTCACGCCAGCGCTCAAGAAAAACGTGGCGGAATGGGACGACATCGCCAACGCTTCAAGTTTGTGCGGGGCTTGCTATGAAGCCTGCCCAGTGAAGATTCCGCTGCACGACATGCTCGTATCACTGCGCAGACGCAAGGTAGAAGCGGGCCACGGCGACAAGGTCGAGGCCGCGGGGATGAAGGGCTTTGCGGCGGTGATGGGGAGTGCCAAGCGGTTCAACGCTGTCCTCAAGCTGGGCAGAATCGGCCAAAAGCTAATCGTTCGCGACGGCGGCATTCGTCTGAAGGTCGGGCCACTCAAAGGGTGGAACTCCTACCGCGTAACGCCAAGTCTGCCGAAGGCATCTTTCCGAGATGGGTGGAAAACACTCGAGCAAGAAATTCGCCATGGGCTTACGGAATCCGATCCTGCGATCCAAGCAAGGATGGCAGCTGCCTTGGCAGCACGAGGCAAAAAGGGAGGACACCACCATGGGTAAACGAGATATTACGCCAGAATGGCAAGAGAAGTTATCGAAGCTGGATCAACAATCGTTAGCTGAGCAAGAGCGTTTCATCCAAGGCATCGCCCAGAAGCTGGGGCGTCCAAGGGTAACCGAGAAGCCAGCACATCCGTTCCAAGGCGCTTCTGATAGTTGGAAAGCGTTCAACTGGTCCCCAGAAGAACGCATCGAGAATTTTACGGCGAACTTCCATGCCGCAGGTGGGCATGTCGTCAGAGTACCTTCGATGGAAGCGGCGAAGGCAACCATCAAAGAGCTCGTCAACACGTTAAGTGTTAAACGTGTTATTCATCAGGATCAAGCGGAGCTGCATGCATTGGAGCTAGGCGAAGCTCTTCCAGACGTAGATCTCTCGATCTGGAACACCGATGAGGATACCAATTGGAAAGCTAGCGCAGCGAATGCTGATCTGGGGATTGTCCTTGCGGATCATGCGGCGGCTTACACAGGCTCTCTAACTGTGTTATCATCGAAAGAAAAGGGCAGATCGGTCAGCCTGCTTCCCACAGCATTGATCGTCCTGCTGCCAATTGAACGATTGAAAACGAGACTAGGCGAAATACTCGCCCCACTCGATCAGATAGCAAGGAAAGACCTGCCTGCCGGCATTCACTTCATTTCGGGCCCAAGCCGTTCGGCGGATATTGAGAACGATTTGACGATTGGTGTTCATGGTCCTGGGATTGTGCACGTGCTACTTATCGGATAGAAGAGGTACTCAAATGGAAGTTACGAAGGTGCAGAAACAGAATCACTATGATGAGATCGCCCAGCAGATCAAAGAGATGATTGTGCAGGGACACTTGAAAATGGGGGATAAGCTTCCTTCTACGAAGGAGCTGTCAGAGCGCTTCGGCGTCGGGCGTTCCACAATGAGGGAAGCACTTAGCGCCTTGAAGGCGATGGGTCTCATCGAGATTCGGCAAGGCGGTGCGTGTCGTGTCATTCGACAGGCTCCTTCCGAAGTTTCCCTGCCGGAGTGGACGTCTCTTCGCATGAATCGAACGACGCTGTTGGAGCTCATGGAAGTGAGACAATCTCTAGAGATTTCGATCGCAGCCATTGCTGCTCGGAAGCGAACGGCTGAGGACTTGGCGCAGCTCCAGCGCATCATGCAAGACATGGAGCGCTCCGTAGGCGACGATGCCGAAGGTGAACGAACGGATCTTGCCTTCCATGAGTTGCTGGTGCAAGCGACACACAATGCGATTATGGTGCAGACGTGCGACTCGATCCGTAATGCGATGGAAATGATGATTCGCGATATCCGCCGCGCGGAACTCTATGCGAATCAGGAAGTGGCTGTTCAGCTGTTGAAGGAGCATAAAGTGATTTATGAAGCGATCCTCAGCGGAGATCCGGTGCTGGCATCTGAGGCGATGCGTGAGCATCTGGAGCATGTCGAGAGCATTTTGATCAAATATATATGAATACCCAAAGGGGCTTCCCACAAAGCGAGCAGCAGAGTGGAAGGCCTCTTCTTTCCTATAAGGATTGACTACTCACACGGCACCCATTAGTCCGAAATAGCCGAATTGTTTCAATGCACCAACCCCGTGCTCTCAATTTTAACGTGCGTCTCCACCTCGAATTTAACCTCTGGATATATGGACTGCCAATATTCCCAATCCTTCTCTTTGCCAAAATGCTGGCCCAAATAATGAAGCCCAAAGCCATAAGGGTCAACCTTGGCATCTCTGATTTTGTAGAGGAGAGCCTCTACGGTTTGGTTGACATGCTGTTCAAGCTGCGGCTGTACCTTGTGTATATCCAAACCCAAAGTGCCTTGTTCAACCATGCCTGTAAGATTGAGTTTCAGCTTGACGACGGGAATATCCGTTTTGGAAACCGAGATATGACGGGAGACTCTGGCAATATAGAAGGCGAGCGGCTTCCCATTAAAGGTAGTAGCGATCCCTGACTTGCTGAACTCATTTGCACTCATATTATAGAGCTGCGTCTCATGCGGATTGAGGACGATACACTGATTGGTTTTATTAAGCAAAGCAAGATGCTCAACGACGTATGAATCACCATCAAAGCTTATGATCGGAAAATAGGGATCCATCCCTTTTTCTTTGAAACGCCGGAAGGTGTCAAACAAAAGCTCAGTTACCGTGTAAGGAGAAACTGTTCCCTCTTTACCGAAGGTGAGAAAAAAGGAGTTTCCCGCAAGTCTCTCGGTTGTTGGGTTCGCCTCAAGCAGCTTGCGCGCATTAGGTTCGGCAATGGCTGTATAAGAAATCAATTGAATGTCGCGTCTTCGAGTAAGCCAATTCAATGGCTCTTCGAGGGATCTCTTCGCTAAGGTAGCCCCGAATAAGAACATCCGGCAATGTCCGAAGTCAAGCTCTTTATCCACATGTGCTTTGAGATTTCTAACAGCTTCCGCAATACTCTTGGCTTCTTGATATTCGATCTGGCTTTCTGCCATCCCCTCTCCGACCTTAGAAGCGGGGATGGCGAGCCGCAAAGTGACGAGATAAGGTTTATCCTCCTTACCTGTCCAATCGACACCCATGGCGACGACAAAGAAGCGCTTGTCAATATCCTTAAAGCTGCATCCACCAAGGGAAGTACAGATGAGGATAACGGATAGACATATGAGCAATTGTTTCATAGAGGGACTTGTTCCTTTTTTTGCCTCCTAACGAAATAAAGCATCAGGAAGAGGAAATAGATTTCTAGGAGAAACCGTAGTACTAACCAGCCTTCGGAGAGATACTGATTTCGCTCCAGATTGATAAATCGCATGAAAAGGATGGCAAGTAAGCCAATGCCCAGTCCGAGCCATACGTTCATCCAAGGAACAGGGTCTTCTTCAACTTCGATTGAGCCATTGATTAAGTAGCGGAACAACATGATCGTCGTGTGCCATGTATTCATGACGAACAAAAGTGATAACCCTGTGAAGAGGAGCAGAAAGACGAACAAGACACGGTTAATAAACCCGTATTCCGTCACCATGGAATCAGCAGTCATACTCCATAAGTACACGTAATCTTCAACGCCAACAGTACCGTGAAAGCCAATCGGTACAAAAAACGTAATCGTTAAAAATAAAATGCCGAATACCGGCACGATCCATCGAAAATTAAATTTAAAACCCACCGTATACAACCGATTGAAAATGAGGAGGCTGAGATAGCCTGAGAATAAGAAGGTAGCGGCAGCGACCGTTGTGAAAGAAGGAGGTTTATTCACATAGCCTGCGACATAACGAATGGCATCCCAGTTAATGTTTTCATTGAAAATAGCTTTCATGATAAACAAAATAAGCATGGGAGAACTAAGAATGACCACGATTTCATGAATGAATTGGACAGTACGTGTGGACCGAGTGCATGCCCATACGGCCGCGGTTTCCATGAGAAACAGATTCAGATAGGGGTTGATGTCGGGGTAAAAGAACATACGGACCGTTTCTGAATAAGCATAAATCACGATAGTTCCAGCTGGTAACCAAAGGACCAGCGCAGCAAATAAGATGTTGGCTCGGGTAAACCAACGGGGGGTATACCGGTCGCATATCTCTGGAAAGCCGAGCCCTGGAAATCGCTCAAAGCAAGCCATGGTGCCAAGCGAGAGGATGGAGCCAATAACCATCGCGATAAGCATGCCTGATACAGCACCATTGAACCGGTCTCGGATCAGCAAAGAGGGGACAAACATCATGATATTAATCATGCCGACATAGAGCACATGATAGTAGGTATAGCGCGACATGACTTACTTTGACCCCTTTCTAAGGTTGTAGTGGTGTGCTTTCGCCTCAAGTTTGGGGATATAAAAAGCCAAATAAGGTTGACCAAAGCTTCTAAGACTACACCAATAGGAAATTAAGATGAAGCCAAGAACGACGACACCAAGCAGCCCAAAGAAAATGGAAGCTATTACAAAGATGTATTTAACGAAGCGGACCGAGTACCCGAAGCCGTTGTTAGGAATTACGAAATTAGAAATCGCGACAACAGAGGTCACAATAATCATAATGCTGCTAACTAATCCTGCTTGTTGGATGGCCTGCCCCAAGATGAGGCCGCCAACTGTTGTAGCGGTCGATCCCACATAGCGCGGCAGCCGGAGACTAGCCTCGTTCAAGGCTTCAATCATGAATAACATGATGAAGACTTCGACAAAGGACGGATAAGGGACGACGACACGGCTTCCTGCGATCGAAAGTGTCAATTGGACGCGGAGCACCTCAGGATTATAAGAGACAATCGCAATATAAAGAGCGGGTAGTGTAATCGTTAAAAACATGGCGAAATAGCGAAGCAGGACGAGACATTTGCTCATCCAATAGGATTCATAGTCATCATCCATCGCATGCAGGAAATCAAAGAGCCGTACAGGAAGAACAAGCCCGAAGCGGCTTCCATCCTGTAGAAGGGCAATTTTCCCTCGTTCGAGCGTGGCTGCGATACGGTCTGGCCTCTCCGTTTGGAGGATGATGGGGAAAAACCGATGTCTCCGTCCCGATAGCGACTGCATGAGCTGGCCGGTAGCTTGGAGAATTTTGATTTGAATGGTGGAGATCCGCTCGTTTAATAGTCCAAGTACATCTTCATTGACCAGATTTTTGTCATATAGAACGGTAACTCGCGTGTTCGAAATTTCTCCAATCGTATGTGTTTCTACGCAAAGGGAAGGCGCATTATAACGCATCCGAACGAGGCTAATATTTAAATCCAAATCTTCGGTCAGCGCACTCTGAGGCCCCTGAATGGCAACCTCCACCTGAACGGTATCGGGCTTGTCCTGGAACTTTCGCTGCACGTCATAGCGGTAGACCTGATCTTCGATTTGAAAGAGGACTGTGCCTTTCAGCAACAACCGAGTCCAGTGATCGGGCTGATTGTCTTTGCTAAAAGCAGGGTTCGCATGAATCATGCGATCGAATTCTTCTGGATTAAAGCAGTAAGAGTAAGGAACCGTTAATCCATTTTTGATTAAAGCCAGATCACAAAGAGATGGGAAGTAGATCACTTCCATTTGCATATAGCCATTGTCTAGGGTGTCATAGAATAGGTCAGCTGGATTGTTCAACTCAGCACGGATGCGCTCGATCATGCCAATTCCCCCAATTCCCTTACATTACCATGCGGTTTAGCGTGCCCTGAAAGGGGGGAGAATAATCAGAGGAGGAGGTTAGCCTTGCAAATATTGTTCAAACACAGTTCGCTGGGAAACTTTCATTTGCATGCCTTTCTTATAAAATTGGAAATTATTTCGACCTTGTTCCTTGGCTGCATACATGGCTTGATCTGCATGTTTGAGCAATTGTTCCAAGGTATCTCCATCGTAGGGATACATGGAAATCCCCATATTTGTAGAAACGTAAATATCACCGATTTCCATACGAAAAGGCATTTTCAGCAAGGTGATGATGGTCTGAGCTTGTTCGATCAGGGATACTTGATTCCCTTGGGGAAGTAAGATGACGAATTCATCCCCGCTAAGTCTGAAGACCGAGCCCTTTTCCTGTAAACTACTCGAAAGTATGGAAGCAAATTTCTGTAAGGTATGATCCCCAACCAGATGACCGAAAGAATCATTAATCCATTTGAATCGGTAAATATCCAAATACACAACGCCTAAGGTTTCCTGGTATTTCTGCGCATGGGAAAGAGCCTGTTGGAACTGCTCATTTAATTGATTGCGATTGGGTAATCCGGTCAAATAATCGAAGTACGCTAACTGATGGATGAGTTCTTCCGACTTCCTTTTTTCAGTTAAATCCCTGAGGTAAGCCGTGAAAATCGGTTTCCCCCCATACACCATATCCGTGATGATAATTTCAGCAGGAAATGTACTGCGATCAGCGCGGTAGGCCGTAATTTCGAATCGTTTGCCAATGATGGATTCAGCCTTCAGACTTAACAATTGATACAATAGAGCAGCATCTTGTCCATCTTGATCGAAAGGCAATAGAAGATCGAATAATGTACGTTTCAGCGCTTCTTTGCGCGTGTATCCGAAGAGACTTTCTGCCGCAGGATTGAATTCTATGATCCAGCCTTGAGGTTTAAACATGAAGATACAATCGATAGCTGATTCTAAAATGGAAGCTTTGAGCGCAATCTGTTCGGCTAGTCGTCGATCTACGGATAAAGAACTAATAAAGCTGATTGCAAAGATGAGCAATGTTCCAAAGGCCACATACATAGCCACGACATAGAAGTCCATATTCATAGCATTGGCACTATGAGGATGAATGACCGTAGGGAACGATATCTCAGCCGATAACATGCCCATATAGTGCATCCCAGCAATAGCAGTGCCCATGATCAGGCTGCTAGTTAATAGTCTCTGTTGGTTGCGTTTAAAAAAGAAATAAAGCGCCGTAATGGATGCGAAAATAGCAATCACAATCGATAGCGTAAACGGTACGAGCCTATAGTGGATGGTCACATTTTGTAAAGCTGCCATACCGATATAATGCATGCCGCTAATCGCTAACCCCATGAAGGTACCTCCAATAAGGAAGCGTGAACGAATGGAGCTGGCTTGAAAGGCCACTAGGAGACCGATCAGTGCACCCCCGACCGCTACTAGAATAGAGATACTGACAATTGAAATATGATACGTGACGCCATGGGGCAAATGATAAGCTAGCATCGCGATGAAATGCATGGACCATACGCCTACACCCATGACAAGGGCACTACAAAGTATCCAACTTTTCTGATGCCATCCTTCTGAAGTGGACACTTTCCGAGCTGAATTTAAAGCCGTATATGAGGCAAGCAACGCAATAACGAAAGAAAGTAAGACAAGTACAACATTATAACTTTCCGCTAGCGAGTGATGCATGAGAGCCCCTCCTACCCGTTTCCCGAAATAAAAAAAGGACAATCCCGAATAAAGGATCATCCCTTCATATCCGGCAACCTGTCAACCATAGCATTCCATGAGGAATGCGTTAGGCCATGGCTTTGCGTCTCATCGTTTCCGATGATTTGCCCTTTTCAATTTGATCTTCAAATACCGTGCCGTACCCATTGAGTCTATTACTATTTAACTATTATAGAGGAGGGTAAAATTACCTGTATATAGCGATAAATGCGTGCTTTTGTCGAATTCAATTAAGAAAGGTAAAGTCGACCCATTTTTTTACCACATTAGGTAAAATACACGGCTTAGTCGCCATTTCAACGAATCCGCCCAGATACAAGCATTTCATGATGTTGGCTAAGAAATAAGAAAAAGACGATGGATGGTTTATCAACATGAGGAGCAGGATAATGATGAAGATTGGAAAATTTGTAATTATTCATAATTCCGATAAGACTTCTTTCCTGCACTTCTTGTCCTAAGGCTTATAACTATCATATAATAGTAAATAAATATTTTATCGATAGGCTTATTGTTGATCCAGAAAAGGTGTGTGATTAGGCCGCGACCTGGCTTGCTGTTACGCTTAAGCAGGCGCGCCTGTATCCTTTCTGTAAATTTCAGGGTATAAGGATGGTTAAAATGAGCAACAGACAAACTACAACAGACGTCATCTTAATTGGTGCTGGAATCATGAGTGCGACCTTAGGGACACTTCTGAAAGAATTAGTGCCGGAATGGGAAATTAAAGTCTTTGAGAAGCTCGAAAAAGCTGGAGAGGAAAGCTCTAACGAATGGAATAATGCTGGTACAGGGCATGCAGCACTGTGCGAGCTTAATTACACTTCCGAGAAACCAGACGGATCTGTAGATATTAGTAAAGCAATCCAAATTAATGAACAGTTTCAGCATTCCATGCAGTTTTGGTCCTATCTTGTAAACAGCAAGCTAATTCGTGACCCCCAAGACTTTATCATGCCATTGCCTCATATGAGTATGGTTCTTGGGAAACAAAATGTATCGTTTTTAAAGAAACGGTATGAAGCCATGTCGAATAACTCCCTGTTTCAAGGTATGGAATATTCCGATGACCCTAAAAAGCTAATGGAATGGATTCCACTTATTATTAAAGATCGTCCATCGAATGAACCGATTGCAGCAACCAAAATTGACTCCGGTACGGATGTTAACTTTGGTGCTTTAACGCGTATACTGTTCGATCACTTAAAAACTAAGAACGTCGATATCAAGTACAAACACAGTGTTGATAATATGAGACGTACTGGTGATGGCTCTTGGGAATTGAAAATACGTAATATCAACAGCGGTAGTGTTGAGCGCCATACGGCTAAATTCGTCTTTATCGGCGGTGGTGGTGGAAGTCTGCATCTACTGCAAAAATCCGGTATCCCTGAAGGGCGAAATATTGGAGGTTTCCCAGTAAGCGGAATTTTCATGGTGTGTAATAATCCAGATGTTGTCGCGCAGCACCATGCCAAAGTGTACGGCAAAGCGAAGCTTGGAGCTCCACCAATGTCTGTACCGCATCTAGACACACGATTTATCGATAATAAAAAGTCGTTGTTATTTGGACCATTTGCCGGGTTCTCACCAAAATTTTTGAAAACCGGTTCTATGTTCGATTTGGTTACTTCGGTAAAACCGAATAATCTCGTGACGATGTTGTCGGCAGGTGCCAAAAATATGTCATTGACCAAATACCTGATCGAGCAAGTCATGTTATCGAAAGAAAAGCGCATGGAAGAGCTGCGGGAATTTATCCCAAGTGCCAAAAGTGAAGATTGGGAGCTAGTTGTAGCGGGTCAACGTGTACAAGTTATTAAAGACACTGCTGCTGGCAAAGGAACGCTTCAGTTTGGTACGGAAGTTATTAGTTCAGCTGACGGCTCATTAGCGGCTTTGCTCGGGGCTTCTCCTGGAGCTTCCACCGCGGTTTCGGTCATGCTAGAGCTAGTAACCAAATGTTTCCCGGAACATATCAAGGAATGGGAACCGAAAATTAAAGAGATGATTCCGAGTTATGGTGTGTCACTTCTGAAACATCCTGAGCTTATTGATGAAATTCATACGTCAACAGCTCGGACTCTTGGTCTAAATGAAAAGAGAACGTTACAGGCCGCACGTCAAACTTAACGTCATGTAATATATAATAATCAGTGGGGAGTCTGCTTCGCGGCAGAACTCCTCTTTTTGTTGCGCATCAGTTTTTGTTGAACGAAGACCAGTTTTTAAGCGAAATAAAACCACAATTGAACTTTTGCATGAAACTCGATCTGTCCAGGTTGGATTGGAGTGGCTGCGTTGGCCGCAAGTTTGGAAACCATATAGGGGGCTGGCTCCGAGGTTTTGAAAAGTTCCTTGACTTGGTAGGGGGTAGAGGCAAGCGTTGCCCCCAATGAATGCGCAATCGTCAAAGCCTTCTGCTGCGCGTTACGAATGGCTAGCGACAATGCCTGAAGTTCATAGGATTCCGGTTGAATCATTGTAAATTGGATGCTGGTAACCTGATTGGCACCGTTGGCAACGGCAGTGTCAACAATATTCCCTGTTTGCCCTATTTTTTCATTCATGATCTGTAACAAATGGGTAACTTTATAGCCAATAAAGGTTTGTTTTCCATCCTTATAATCGTACTGGATATCGATACGATAATCAGTCGTTTGTATCTTCTCGCTCGGAATGGCTAATTGGCGTAGTGAATTGATGATATTCGAGATGATTTTAGAATTTTCGTTTTGAATTTTATTTAAATCGGGACCCTCTGTTACGGCCCCAAGTACAATTACGGCACGATCGGGAGCAGCAGTCACGATTCCCTCGCCTACGACTTCGATGGTGGATGATTGGTTCAACTGGGAAGAAGAAGCGGGCCGGTAAAATGGCGGATAAGCATACATGAGAGGGCTCCTTTCTTGTGAAGGACACTACCTTAATGTATGAATTAGCAAGCCTAATATGCTTAATTGTTAATGACCCTAAATTAGCGTTTTGCGTCTTTACAATAAGGGGAAATTGACATACGCTTTCTTCAAAGATGAGCCCGTAAGAAGGATGTGGCACAAGTGCAAATAGATTTGATTTCCGCACTGCTGGAAACAGCCGATTTGAACATTCTAAAATTTGATAGCCATAACCGAATGGAAATGAACTACCGTAATCGGATTTTCGAAGAGTATTATATGATGACCTATATAAGAAAAGGATCTGCCAAATTAAAAGTAGAGGATAAGGTCTATCAGCTGCACCCGGGAACGGTTATTTTTATACCTCCCCACCTTAAGCATGATCAATACAAAGATAGTGATGAGGAAACGGAATTCCTTTGGTGGCACTTCACGTACACCATTCATCATGTAGTTGATGTTTTGCCTTTTCTACAGATCCCCTACATATATTCTCTCAAAAACCACAAACGATTTGAGGAAGTCTTTGATGAGCTCATGCTTTCCATGTCTAGAAAAGGGCATCTGCCCAATGTCATTTTGCAAAAGGCAAAATCGCTAGAACTGCTGTATTTGCTGCTGGATAATGCTTTGGGAAGCGTCAAGACTGCAAGCGAGAGCCAGCCATCTCATAGTTTTTTATCGATCCTGCTGACAATTGTCAACCAACCCGAAGCGTCGCTTTCGCTCGCCGATTTGGCTGCCGAACTGCACATGAATCCCACTTATGTAAGCAATCATTTCAAAGCCATATTTGGCAAATCCCCAATTATGCTGCACCGAGAAATCAAAATCGCTAAAGCCAAGTCGCTTCTCGAAATGCGTGAGATGACAATTACCGAAATCAGCGAAATGCTTGGCTTTAATGACATTCAAACCTTTACAAGACTTTTCAAGAAGTATACGGGTATTTCCCCTCGCCAATACAAAGAACTGTTTAGTAGAGCGCTTTAAATAGTGTTGTACTACCTGTAAAAGTGTTAAATATCAGCAAACGTTTGCTCTGTTTTCCATAGGCATCCTCCTCTACACTTATCTCAGGGCATGGAATTCCCACATAAGGAGGCAGGTCAATGGAAACAGTCAGCATTGTTTTTTCAGAAAAGCAGAAGGTGGAGGTCACAAAGCAAAGCTTTGAAGCTGCACTTGGTGAGACAGAGATTTTATGTGCTGCGATTTGTTCGCTGATCAGTACAGGGACAGAGCTTCAGTGCCTGCGAGGCGTCTTCGATCCGGATACGAATTGGTCAAGCTGGGTGCAATATCCATTCCATCCCGGTTATTCGATGGTGGCGGAAGTGCTCGAGGCAGGGTCAGCGGTTCAACATGTACAAAAAGGGGACCGTATATTTGTGGAAAGTCCGCATACCCAATTTTTTAAGACGAAGGCGGAGCATGTTGTGCGACTCCCGAAGGAAGTCAGCGCCGAAGAAGGCGTGTGGGTTAATCTGTCGAAAACGACACAGCTTGGCGTGAGAAGGGCAGAACTGGTTCTCGGAGAAACGGTTGGTGTTATTGGGCTCGGGCTCCTTGGTCAGCTGGTGACGCAATATCTGTATCTTTCCGGCGCCAAAGAAATTTACGCGCTGGATCCTGCAGAGAGCCGCGTCCAGCTTGTTCGGGATAGAGCGGGTATTCATCGGCTGGCGATGGATGCGGGTACGGCAAAAGCGTATATCGCAGAGCAAACGAAGGGCAAGATGCTGGATGTTGTTTTTGACATTACCGGGCATCCCGCAGTATTAGCACAAGCTACGCAGCTTGTTAAACCTTTGGGGCGTGTCATTCTGCTAGGAGATACAGCTACGCCATCCGTACAGGGAATGGGCCGTAATGTGGTTTCCAATTCCGTAGCCATCCTAGGTATTCATGCTCAAATGAACTATAAAGGATGGCATCATCCTGAAATGGCAGATCTGTTCTTAAACTACCTTACGCAAGGAAGAATGGCTGTAACCCCGTTAATTACGCATCGGTTCTCCCCATTGGAAGCACCGCAGGCGTACGAGTTACTCGTTAACAATCGAAGCTCAGCGATGGGTGTTCTTTTTGATTGGACTAGGCTTGGGGAAGAAAGCTGATGGGAAGCGCGGCATGAAGAGATGGCTATATGCCAGCAGAGAAAAAGCAGCCGATGGCTGCTTTTTCTTTGCCAATTAACTTACCATGGGATCGAAAATCGGTGACGCGTACTTTTCCAATTTAACGTACCCGTTAATACGAGGGCGGCGAAATAGAGAAACAAGGAACAGACAATTGAAATGATTACGCACCACATCTGCGGCATACCATGGCTGACAAAATAGGTATAGGTCCAGTGTCCGCAAATCATCATCAGTATCATGCAGATCCCAACCTTGACATAAGGACGAATACTCCAATAGAATCCGATCGAGCTTGAGATGGAAAAGAAGTTCAGCATTGTTTGCAACACAATGCCGATACCAATGCCGTAAGCAACGCCAATAATACCATATTGGCTGCCGAACACGAAGATTGAGATACTCTTGAATCCGGTGGCTATTATGTAGTTCCACAGGGTAGCTTTCGCGCGGCCGAGCCCAAGTAGAATCGCATGAAGCGGAGCGTCGAAATAATGCAGGAAAAACATCGGCGCCAGTATTTTTAGAAGCAATCCTGCATCCGGCGCATGATAGACTAGTGTCGTTAGGGGAGTTGCCCACACGTACAGGATAACGGTCGCCGGTGCGCCGATTAGGAGTCCCAAGATCATAGCTTGATTCATCCGCTCATGTATGAGCAGACTGTTCTTGTTCGCCGCTGCCTCGCCAATCGCAGGAATGAGAGCGGTGGACAAGGACTGCGTGATAAAGCTTGGCATGAACAGCAGTGGAAACGCATAGCCAGCCAGCATACCGAATTGCTTCGTGGCCAATGCCGTACCGATGCCGGCCAGCGCCAGGCTGGTTGTAATAAGAAGCGGTTGGAAGGTGCTGTATAACGAATGAATGACTCCGTGCCCTGTCGTCGGCAGTCCAATTTGTAGCAGTTCGCCGAGTGTGCTTCTTCCTTGTTTTAGGTGGCTTGCCCAAGTCTCTCCCGGCAGCTTCGACTCACCGTAAAGCTTGTAGCTTGTCACCAGGAAGAGGAGGCTGATCGCTTCGCTGACAACAGAGGCAGCCATGGCTCCCGCAGCCGCATAGGCGACGCCATAAGGCAGCAAAAGGTGGACCAGCGCTAGTACACAGGCGATTTGCACGGTATGCTCCAGCACATCGGAAGCGGCAATGGTCTTCATCTGCTGCATGCCGCGGAAATATCCCTTTAATACGGCGGAGACAGCGACGATCGGTGCGATCGGCGTAATCGCCAGCATCGCGTAATAAGCGCGTTGGTCGCTTAGCAGAATGGATGCGATCCACTCCGATCCAAATAACGATAGGGTCGTGAGCGCTACGCTCAAGACGCCCGTGACAGCGAGAGAGACATGCAGAATGCGCCTCACTTTCATCCGTTCGCCGCGAGCGTTGGCCTCAGCGACCAACTTTGAAATGGCCACCGGCAATCCAAGCTCCGTAATCGTAATGACGAGCGGGACGAGCGGATGAGCCATCATCAAGATGCCGATTCCCTCCGCGCCCAGTACGCGAGCGATATACATGCCGCTGATAAAACCGAGAATACGGTTGATGAAGGCAGCGACAGACAAGACTAGCGTACCTTTCATGAACGATTGCCCATGTTGTGACATGACTTGTGTCCTCCTGTTTATCGAATACTTAAATATGTATTCAAAAATTGGAAAAGCATGCGAACAAGCCTGAGTTGATGTCTTTTTTGGACATGTGGGTGAAGGCTTAGTTTGTTTACGACTGTCGCAAGTTGCCCTACGAAGGATAATATGATAGTATTACCTGACGAACGTTCGGAAGGAGTGATGGAATGACTGCAACACGGATTAAAGAAGTGGCACTCACTCATTTTGCTAAAAACGGATATGAAGGTGCATCGCTTGCTGATATTGCTACTGATGTAGGGATCAAAAAACAATCCATTTACACGCACTTCAAAGGGAAAGATGAGCTATTTCTTGCTTTGTTTGATGAGGTGCTGGCGAAAGAATTGAATTTTGTTCATACGTATCTCGACAGCAATAAACATATATCCATTGATCAACTTCTATATGGCTTTCTAATCCAATATAAAGAACGATATGAACAGGATAATAACACCAAATTTTTCTTGCGAGTGGCCTTTTTCCCGCCATCCCATCTCTACGATGAGATCGTTAAACAAGGTTACAGTTATTTAGATACGCTTGAAACTATGATAATGCCGATATTCGATCAAGCTTTAAACAAAGGTAGTATTAGCCCTGAAGTCAGCAGCGAAAAAGCAACAGTTGCGTTCTCTGCTGTGTTGGATGGCATGTTTGTGGAATTGCTATTTGGTGGTTCTGCGCGATCGCTGAAAAGGATTGAATCTTCTTGGTTCGTCTTCTGGCGTGGTATCAAAAAGTAAAAGTAAAGTGAAAGCAGCAGGAGGTTTGTACACATGAACCGTTATTGGATTTATATTTTCGTCGGTGTTATTTTTGAAGTGATTTGGGTGACAGGATTAAAACATTCGGATACGACATGGACGTGGATAGCTACGATCATTGCCATACATGTCTCATTTCATCTCATCATAAGTGCGTCTACCAAACTGCCCGTGGGAACCGTATATGCCGTCTTTACAGGCATGGGGACAGCGGGGACGGTAATTGTGGAAATGCTATTTTTCGGAGAGCCATTCCAGTTTCTTAAAGTATTCCTTATTCTACTTCTTTTATCCGGCGTATTTGGATTGAAATTTGTGACAAGCACGCAAGATGAGAAAGGAGCTGCAGCCTAATGGGTTGGTTTTTTCTCATATTTGCTGGAATGTTTGAAGTGGTAGGTGTCGTTGGTATGAACCAAATTAATAGAGCGAAAAACATTCGTGCGTTTACTATTTTCATCGTAGGTATTGTCATGAGTTTTGCATTCCTAAGCCAAGCGATGGCAAGCCTGCCTATGGGTACCTCTTACGCGGTCTGGACAGGGATTGGTACGGTTGGAAGTGCAGTCGTAGGGATGCTGTTCTATGGGGAATCCAAGGATTGGAAGAGGATTGTGTTCATCGCGATGGTGTTAAGTGCTGCAGTAGGGTTGAAATTAATTTCTTAATTGTATACAAATCAGGTGCGAGTAAACCGCATGTAATCGAATAACTGCGAAAGGCCTTAGGGTAAACCCCGTAAGGTTCTTTTTCGTATGGGTACAATTTATCCAAGGAGAGACATGAGTACAAGCCATATTAAGCAGAAATTCATTTACTAGTAATAGAGTTGTTTCAAGCAAGGAAGATTCATGTACGGTTTGCCTTAGGGAGGGTATGATTCGTGAACTATTGTGGCCCTGCAGATGAGGATGAATTTCAAGAAAGATCACATAGATATTGTTCATGTTCAGTTGCTTTAAGCTGCATCGGTATTCCGTGCGTATGTCCAACCGGCCCAACCGGCCCGACCGGCCCAACGGGAGCAACAGGGACGACCGGAGCAACTGGAGCAACCGGAGCAACCGGAGCAACCGGTGCAACGGGAGCAACGGGTGCAATCGGAGCAACTGGAGCAACGGGTGCAATCGGAGCAACCGGAGTAACTGGCGCAACAGGGGCGGCCGGAGTAACTGGCGCAACCGGGGCGACTGGAGCAACCGGAGTAACTGGCGCAACAGGGGCGACTGGAGCAACTGGAGCGACCGGAGCAATTGGACCGAATTTTGCGTCGACTGGATTTTCGGCATTCTTATCTACGCTATCCATTGCAACAAGTACACAGCTTACGAACTGGTCGACGGCTAGTCCTTATTATGGACATGCGAACTTTAACGCAGTTACCGGCAACTTCACGATACCGACAACAGGAAGGTATACGATACTGGCAACGATTAACTACTCCACGACTGCAGCTATCAGCGTGAGCCTAGGCCCCGGGGTCAATCCTTTTTTTGCGGTGCAGCGATCGTCCCCTTCCGCCGTCAATTTGGTGAGCGGTTTTCTACCAATCTTAAATGTTAACATAGCATTGGTCCTAACTTTGCGAGCAGTACTAGGAACCGGTGAAATTACATTGGCTGGGGACGTTGCGTTGTCGGCGGGCGATGTTGTCGGCCTATTCTATAATGCGTCTGGATTAACGATTACGATCAATATAGGCAATGGTACGACTGGAGTTGTGTGGTCAATGCATCAGATTGCATAGTAAAATATTGAAATAAATCAAAAACATGTATAACCATTGAAGGGGAACATTCATCTAATATAAGTATGTAAAAGGAGTCAACACATCGAAGGGAGGAGGGGCGGTGATCAAGAAGAGATGCAGCGCGAGGAAAAAGATTATTGAGCTGACCATCGTTCACAAGACATCGTCTTCCTGCCTATCCTTAAACAAAGGGAGCGTAAGTAGGCCTAAGCAGAAAAAGCCGCATTATCGTCGATCAATGACGAGGATCACACCTCCCGTTCTCCCTTGTTCTCGCAGTCGATATCCAACCCAAAAGTCAAAGACTGAATGGAACCTAAATCCAAAACCTAATCTTAAGCTAAAGCTAATATATAAACCAATGGTTAAGCCTTCTCCGTCACCTAAGCACCGCCATTACCATCCTTCACCTCCGCCTCCTCCGCCAGCCCCGCTGACAACGATCAATAAAGAATGCTGCGGCAATATACTGCTTCAAGGCAATCAACCTGGATTTCGGATATGGGAGATGGATGTGGAGTCCAAGATTGAAGTGGCTCAGATTAGTATATATTCGAGCTCGAGTAGCACCCAAGCGCTTGAGGTGGACATTGAAACGGATGACGCGGATAACAAACGACTGAGCATTCCTCCGGGCAGTACCATAAACTTTATAGGCCAAGGTGTCAAAGCAATTGCCATCAATTCACTGCGCGACGAGATGAGTTATGTAGAAGGCAAGTACGCCATCTCCGCTACTCTCCAAATCCAATCCGAACATCCCTGCGATCATGAATAAGGTGGTTCTTACGCTTAAGTGAAAAACCACCTCAATGGCAGCGCACTTCTTACATGCTATATCGCACGGTTATGCAAAACTCCCCGGTTGCCGCTGATGTTGTCGTAATATTAATCGTATCGAACCGCCCGACAGTAAACGAGGTGCTGCCTCCTGGCGGCACCTGTATAGCAGTCATGACGGGATTTCCCGAACGGAGGAAAGCTACCGTAATGAAAGGGGTCCCACCTGTTTCATTTTTGATATATCCAGTTCCGCTAATCAGAGTTGCCATATTATCGGTGTAAACGATAGTTGTACCTGCTGCAGCCATTAGCCAATTCGTACATACTTTGTCCTGTACGTAGGTTTTTTCCGAACAACAGCAAAGAGATGAGTTACAAGAGCACATTATGAGGCCTCCTTTAGTTGTCATTTGGCTCTATTAAATCGAATAACGGGTTGTGATACAAAATTCGCCTTGATATAAACCATCGTTTATCCCAGCCAGCGTTAACTGTATAGTGGCGAAGCGTTGGTAAGTAAACGCCAGACTTGTTCCAGGTCCAATGGGAACGGTAGTCGTTAAGATGGAAGCCCCCGCACTGTTCAATACATCCAACGTAATAGCAGCAGGTCCGGAATCGAATTTCACATATCCCGTACCCACAAGGTTCGGATTAATATTGTTCTTGTAAGCGACAATGACTACATCTGTGCCATCTACTGTGCCGGTCCATGGCGTACATACTTTATCCTGCACGAAATTTCTCTCTGAGCAGCAAGTTAAAGCAGAGGCCGAATTATCGCATGCCATAGTTAAGAAAACCTCCGTTTCTCTTTGTTTCTAAACTATTTAATGCGGGCAAAAACCTGAACGCTTGGACATCTGCCTGAATGACGAATATTTAATATGACATGTCTGGGAATACCAACGTTAAGAAACTCTATAAAAATATGCAAAAACAGCGCACATTTCCCTTATAAGGAATGTGCGCTGTTTTTGCGATATTGGTGTGGAGAGGTTCCAATGTGAGTTTTAAATAACTGACAGAAGTAAGACACATTGTTCAGCCCGACAGCCGAGGAGATATCATGAATAGGCTCCGATGTGGTTCTGAGCAGCCAACAAGCTTCTCTTAATCGTTTGGCTGTTAAGTATTCCGTAATGCTGCTGCCGGTAAATTTGCGAAAGAGGTGGGATACATGAGTGCTATTTAAGTGTAGAGATTCTGCTAGGTCTTCTAGCTTGAAGGGATGCTGATAGTTGTCATCAATCCATTTCATGATGTGTTCTACATGATGAGTTGGGCGTAGGGTGGAGGAGGCGGGATCCTGTTTATCTGGCCAATGTGCTCGCAAGCCCTGTAGAAAGGCGATCAAGAAGATCGTGAACTCTTCCATGTGTTCTTCCTTGGGAGTCCCCCGTAAAGCATATTCGAATTGTTTCATCGGAACATCCCATTCTGGCGGTAATTCAGGCAAGTATAGGACTTGGCAGGTAAGCGTATCTTTCCACAAGGATCGGAAAAAGCTCTGCAATTTGGGCAACGTGCTCAGCATGTTGTCTACAATAGAAGGTTCAAATAAAAACTTCGAGCGTTCGTAGGATTCGTCTGTTTTGGTATTCAGGTCTATTTTGACCCGATGCAATTGATAAGGTTGAAAAAACATCAATGTGTTTGGTTTGATTTCGTACATAAAAGGATCAATGATGACGGAGCCTTCCCCTTCATGCACATAAATAAATTCCATGCCTTGGTGAGCATGATAAATGTCCCAGACGGCAGTCGTTTGGCGGCGAAACGTCATTTGGACTGGTTCAGTATTCAGTTGAAAATCCTTAATGAGATTCAGTAGGACAACCTCCCCTAAACAAATCACAATACAACAACATTTTAACACAATGCAGGGCAAAGACAATATGTTACGATGTGGCTACAATGAAATCATAATCACAATTTCATTGAGGAGCAAACCCAAATGATAACAACACGGCATTTTGACAAGCAGCAAAGTATAGAAGCACGATGCGGCTCTAATACTCCGCGTATCTTAGAAAATATTGCTAACCACTATATCGGGACGCACCCTTCAAATTCATTCACTTGGCGGTTGTATAGCCGGCAAGGTTTTAGGCAACTGGCAGATGCCAGATATGACCTTAACTTGGGGGAGAAGTTTCCCGATGCGACAAACGGACAATTTGGCTATGCCTTCACTCAAATATGGAGCGATACGGATAGAGTTATCGAGTCGGCACTAAGCTGCTATGGACCAGCAACAGTGTATGTAGATGGACAACTGCTCTATAAGACAGAGACACTTGATGAGCTGAATCCCGCGAACAAACGTCATTTGAAAATACCGCTGAGTTCGGGTTGGACGACGATTTTAATTAAAATGCGTAAAACGCCAGCCGGGTTCGGCTGTATCCTGGGAACGATTCGCAGCAAATGGACTACGCCTCCTGCCTTATCCCCATTCAGCGAGCGAGAGGGTCAAGCAGGATGGATCTACTCGCTTCCCGTAGATGAGGATGTGTTTAAAGAGCATGCGTTGCCTGTACTAGGGCAAAGTGAAATGGAGACGGGCATGGAATGGCGACCATCGTTGAAGTGGGAAGCAGAGCAGATTAAGCAACCTGTATTTACGAGAATGTTTGGGAATCAAATCGAAACAGGTCAATATGCTTATGGTTGGACGCATCTCCTCTGCCAATCTCAAGGAAAGCAGCGCTATTCCTTTAGGGGAACGACCCAGAGTGCAGCACTAACCGTGTGGATAAACGGTATAGAAGTGTTCAACGCTCAGGCCTCAGAACCGATCCATTTTGACATCGATCTTGCCTATGGGCAGCATCAACTCTTGGTACGGTCACAAAGCGGCGGGAAGAATTGGGGCTTTCAATTAGACATTCATCAAAACGGTCAGTTATGTGAGGTCGAGCTTCCGCATCCTATCCAAGGTACAGAAGAACGCTGGCTGTATGCAGGACCTTTTCAAAGTGAAAAGGAGTATAAGCCTGAAGAACTGCAAACGATGTATACCGTATGGGAACCAGAGAACGGAGGCCTTTATTGGCGACTGGATCAACCGGATGCGTGGGTTCGTCCCTATTTGGAGAATACGAATCATGCACGTTGGAACTATCCGCTGGGCGTCACGCTGTATGGATTACTGCAGGCAGGCAAAATGCTGGGGCGTGAAGACATTGTACGTTACGTGACAAATCATATATCAGAGTGTACCAAGCTTTACGATTATGCACGGTGGGATCGCAAACAGTATGGCTTTCCTTGGGTAAACCATCAGCTAGTTGAGTTGGATATGTTGGATGATTGTGGTTCATTTGGATCTGCCATGCTAGAGGCTTATACAGAAAGTCAGGAAAGTACCTATTTGGAAGTAGCTGAAGTGATAGCAGACTTCATATGTAACCGCCAGGAACGTAGAGAAGACGGGGCATTTTATCGGGAAAGTCCTGGATATTATATGGAAAAAACGCTCTGGGGCGATGATCTGTATATGAGCACTCCGTTCATGAAGCGCTATTATTTACTCACGGGGAATGTAGCGGTTCTGGATGATGCGGCTGAGCAATTTGTAGCCTATAAAAAGTATTTATACATGCCTGAGCTGAAAATTATGTCGCATGTGTATGATTTCAAATTTGATACAGCCACCTATGTGCCATGGGGCCGTGGGAACGGTTGGCCTCTATTTTCGCTGTCAGAGCTATTGGAAGTATTACCTGCAACTCATGCTCGTAGAGGAGATTTAGTTGCCTTTTTTCAAGAGATTTGTGAGGGATTGCTTTCACTTCAAGGGGAAAATGGGTTGTGGCATCAAGTCCTGACGCATCCTGATTCCTATGAAGAGACCTCCTGCACGGCCATGTTCATTTACGCTTTCTGTCGAGGTTTGCGTCTGGATATCTTGAAGGATAACCGTTCCGCATTTGAAGCGTCCATTAGGCGTGCTTGGAAAGGATTAACAAGCAGGGCGGTCGACCAGTACGGCAATGTGCATGGTGTGTGTACGGGATCCAAATACGCGTTCACCGCTGATTATTATAAGGATGACTTGCCTTGGAAGACGAACGATACACACGGTATCGGTATTGTAATGCTGGCTGGTATTGAAGTTGAACGGTTGAACAATTATTTGGCAAGTGGAGAGTGAGGTGGACCATGAGCGAAGAAGTCAGATATCATATGCTTCGCCCTGAACAGATTATTGCGAGGAGAACATCATGTCCAGTCGTTTATATACCTATAGGCACGCTGGAATGGCATGGCTTGCATAATCCAGTTGGAGCCGACTCCTTGCAAGCAGAAGGCATTGCCATTCGATGTGCACAAAAGGGAGGCGGTCTTGTATTTCCGCCATTGTACTACGGCGAAAGCCGGGTAGAAGGCTTGATGGAGGCAAATGCGGCGGACAGACAGCAAATTGCAGAAATGATGCAGCTGAGTCCAGACAACTTTCTTCCGGAACGAATGCCTTTTTCCGCTATGGAACAAGTAATCAATTACGAGAAGCTTCTCTTGCATATCCTTGCGGAAGCGGAATCACTCGGCTTTCGGGTAGGCGTGCTAGTTGCCGGACATTATCCGTTAATCGATCATGCCAGAGCGGCTGCGATGCTGTTCAACAAGCGGTTGCATAGCCGCAGCAGCAGCGGCATGCAGGCTTGGGCGTTTGTTGATTATATGTTGGTGGAAGATCGGTACGAATGTGCCGGGGATCATGCTGCTGGGTGGGAGACTTCGCACATGATGGCGCTTCATCCTGAGACGGTTAGACTGGATTTACTTCCTCCGAAAGGGGAGCCGCTTGTCGGTGTCGGAGGTGTGATGGATCCGAGGGATTCAACCGCAGCTTTCGGCAACGAGACGATCGACTTGGCTGTCGATATTGCTGTTAAGGAGACGCTGCATCGCTTGGAGAACAGAAGCATGTATTTCCGACATGGGCATTCGTTTCGGGAAGGATTATGGAAACAGGAATAATTATAGGAGACCAACCGTATCAACAGGATGCGGTTTGTTTTTCTAGAGAGGCCATAGGAGGGATCGTACTGATATGAGAGACGAAAAAGATTTTGAAGGTTTGCAGCAGCATATGGAAACGAAGCAAAGCTTTCTGAAGAATCGTTTTTTGCGGCCAGTGGATACCAGCAACGAGTTGAAGCATTTACTCTGGCAGGAGCTGGCACTATCCAAGTTAATTGGAGGATGGATACCAGCCATACCGGTATATGAGCAGAAGATTCAACTTGGTCGATTATGCTATGTGCATAATCGAAATGTGAAATGCTTGTATGAACGTATCGAAGAGCTGCCTGGCGGTATGCATGACAAGGATTGGATGCCTGATATTACGAGGGAGGCATTCGAAAGAATGTTCGGCGCGCCAGACGAACACACTTTTCTGGTCAGTTACTTATATATCCATCGACATCTATATACCCAATATGATGCATTGGTGGCTAAACTGGATCCGATTTTAGATGCGCCTACACTGGACCAGATCAAGATCATCTTCATCGAACGGGAAGCAACACAGCGCTGGCTGCATGAGCAGTTGCAGTTTGTCCATTGTGGAAGTGAAGAAGGGTCGCGAAAGCTGGCGGAATGGGAACGATATATCCTTACGGTCTGGGCCGTTTTCCAAGCAAATGCTTTTGTAGATGATGTGAACGCTGTGACCTGGCCAGTTAACCTGGTGCAAGATCCAGCTGGTCCGCTTCCGGAGAAAGCAAAGCTAGAAAGCAAATATCCGCGATATACGAATCCAAAACCACAAAAATCGTATACGGATACCAGTATGTCTGTGCTGCATGACAGTGTGAAACAAATGATATACATCTATGCTACTGAAATTTTTGCTGGAGAGACGTTGTCCTGTATTTATTATTATGTGGATCGGATGCCTTTGCCTTTTTACTTTGATTTGGCCCGTCACATGTGGGATGAATTTCGTCACAGTCAAATGGGCATGCGCCGATTGCTTCAAATGGGTTATTCCGTCGACCAATTCCAGTGGCTGGGGGGGCCTGGTAAACAGGATGTTAAAGAACACTTTACCGAGTTGTATTCCAACTTAACCCTGTTAGGTGAAGCTTGCGGCTTCAAGAAAAAGCGAAAGTCGGCTGAAGCGTTTTGGAAATTTGGCGATGTCTTATCTGCGATTACCTGTGAATTTGATTTGATTGACGAACGCCGCCATATCGATTTTTCTGTGAGATGGGGACCGGAGTTGTTTAAGAAGGCTGATATGATTATCACTTATCAGGAAATGGCGGAAATGACGAGGGTTCGTCGATTAACCGAACTTGAATCTGTACCCGCTGAGGAGATAGCTAAACTCGCAAAAAACTTCCCTATTTTCTGCAGCTTCCATACATCGGAACTGGCATATCACAATTATTAAATTCATAAGTGTGAAAACGTTTCATTGACGTGTATATATGCCCGAGATATAATCGAAGTGTCTTAGAAAACGCTTCCATGGAGGGATGGATACACGTAGTGCAATTCAAGAAAAGAAAGGCGGATTCATTCATAATTGAATTAGCAAATGAAAAAGGAGGATTTTATTAACATGGCTAATAAAATGAAACCCATTATGAGATTTCTACTTATTGTTGCAGTCATCATGTCACTTGTTCTCCCTACTTCAGCATTTGCAGCCTATGCGCATCAACCCGTCGAGATTCAAGATCCGGCATCGCCTATTCAGATCACGGTGAACGGCAAAAACATGAAGTCCGATGTATCGCCTAAGTTTATCGACGGCAAAATATGGGTATCTGCCGAGGCGATAGCTCATTATTTATATTCTGTATTTTATGAGTCTATCGATGGCAAAGCATTTACTTTAAAGAATGATTATTATGAGATGACAGCTACATACGGAAGCAACGAAGTTACATTAAAAGACGGCTCAACGGTTACGACCGAAATGCCCTTTAAAGAAAGCATTAGAAGTTTTATCCCTTTGGATACTCTCATGTATGCGTTTGAAGCCACATACACGTGGGATGCTTCGAGCAATACGGCAAAAGTTCTATATGATGAAAGCCGGCATATTGCCGCTGATGCGGCTTTGCCGGAAGCCGTAACGGGTGTTGATATAACAGCCGTGGGAAAATCGAGAGACGGATATTATAGTATTCCGAGCGACGATCCGAACGCCGAAGTAACCGTATGGCGGAAGTCAGCGGATCCGGCCAACTATGTAATAGCCCAACCGAGAAATACCGGAAACGCTTGGTTAATAGCGCCTAAGCCTGGTTATAATGCGGCAACAGGAGCTTTTGAAGGTGGCCTTAGTTATTTGTCCGGCGGCGGCAGTAACGACATCATTAGAGTGAGAATTCACTACTCAGATGGCAGGCCGGATAAGGAATTTAAAACCACCATTTCCACAAGCGCTGCTCAAAGTGGTTCCGGCATACCCAATACAGGTAACGATTTGCTTTTAAGAACGACGTTCAATAATTTAAGTTTGTATCTGAATTATGCGGGTTATACGACTCCCGGAGATACGATTGCCTATAAGCTTCCGACATCGCCAGTCACCACCATACAGGTTGTCCCTGACCCTGCCAATGAGGTGAAATTCAGAAAAGTAGGAGCTTCGACATGGGAAGACGGTCTTTCACTGGCATGGGATTCAGTCAACAAGCAGTTCAGAGGCTCTATTGTCGGTCTTGAACCAGACACGGATTATGAAGTGCAAGTTAAAGTCCTTAAGGATGGTTCTACCTACACCAAGCAAATCAGAACATGGAAAGATGACGTTCCAATTGCTAGAGATATACCTATTGCTTCTATATATGAGCCAGGAAAACCGCTGTCGGTTCAAGGGCTTAGAGGCACAGAAAACGGATATATTCGAATCATTGGGGACGGAAGTACCATTATCGAAGTCACCGATGAGTTTTGGGAAGCGGTATCGATCGCACAGTCCGAATATGTGATTTTGGAAAACTTAATCATTCGTGGCGGCAAGAGAAGCGCGATATCGGTTCTCAGTTCAAGTCACCACATCCGAATTGTGAATAGTGATATTTCAAATTTCGGAAGAGAAGCAACACAATACTTAGCTAAGCAAACGGTAGTCGCAAATGCAGATCCAAACCTGGCTGTTGACTTGCGTACAGGGCAAAGTTACTCTGCCAACGCAACGCCTGTTAACAATGACTCTGGTATTTTTGTAAGCGACGCAAGCAATCTCGTCATTGAAAAAAACTACATTCATGATGCAAGAACCAAAACCAATGCATGGAACGGCGGCGGCGGTAGAGCCTGGTACCCTGAATGGGACGATAAGCATCCGCAAGGTGTAAGCGCCATGTATGCAAGAGGCGGGCAAGGTGTCGTAATTCGATACAACGACATTGTCGGAAGCGATGATCATCGTTTTAACGATGCCATTGAAACTTGGGGAAATGGTGAAGTAGATGGCGGTGTTGGTAAAGATTCCGACGTGTACGGAAATTACTTTGCCTATACACAAGATGACAGCGTCGAATTAGAAGGCTCGGATATGAACGTAAGATTTTACAACAACAAAATAGAAGGGGTCGCAAATGGCGTAGGTCTGGATACAAACTATGTTGGTCCCATTTATTTGTATAGAAATGTCCTAACAAACTTGGGTGACGAATGGGGATTGATTCAAGGCGCACTCAAGCACGGAGCAGCTACGAAAGAAGCGAATATGGGGTTGGGCGCTAACTATCTGTTTAACAATACAATTCTTAGTTCATCCAATCATATAACCCGGAAAGACAGTCAAATATACAGACCGTATTATAGGAATAATATCATTGAATCCATAGATAGTCCTCTTCCTAATGGCCAAACCGTAATTACGATTAAACATATTTACAATTATCCCGGAGCTAGTTACGATTTTGACTTATTTAACGGATCTGCGGTAACTACTAATGCTTACGGTACTACCGGTGGTCCTGCGCCGATTGTTGAGCCAAATGGGATAACCGGTGAAAAAATCGGAACACCAGTAACGGCAATAAATCCGGATTCAAGCAAAAAGGCCACTTTCACTAACAGAGCTGAAGGTGACTTGAGTCAAACAAGCGGGAGCCTTGGTTTTGATAAGGGTACAACCATTAATAACTTTGTAACCGCAGCCGATTATGCAGGTGCAGCACCTGATATCGGAGCGATAGAAAGCGGCAAAGATGTGATTGTTCCGACGAGACCAACCGCTTTAAGGTCAGCTGGCAGTAAGTATCAGCTTAACGTTACAGGAAATACCACGCAGCAAGTCACTATTAAAACAGCCGGTATTCCGACTGGAACCAAGTATGATTTGCGCAAAAACAGTGATTATGAATGGTTCACCGTAACAAATGCAGAAGGAAATACCCAAGGTACGATCACTCAAGGTGTTGATTTGGTACTTACGGTAACAGGTTACCCTAAGAAAATCGGTAAAAACTTCTTGGGTGAGCAATTCGGAACAACCATTACTAAAGGTCTTGCTGATCTTGCGAATTCAAAAGCGAATGTATTAACAGGTCAGCCGGCAAAAGGAAAAGGGGCTTTCCTTGTTAAGTTAGACGGTGGTCTTTCGCTACCAATCTCGGTTTATGTAACAGAAGGTGACTATGATACGAGTTATAGTCTTACCTACAAATACAATGACGGTGTTACATCGGACGCAACCGTGACCGTTCATGCAAACGGAGAGTCGCTCGGGGAAACCGTTACACCTCCGACGCCGACGAGAGCAAATTATACATTTGTAGGTTGGTTTGACGAATCGTATGCGAACAAGTTTGATTTCAGCAAAGCCGTCGAAGCAAATACGGTTCTTTATGCCAAATGGAAGCCGAGCATCCAAAGTTTCACAGTCGTGTTTAATACGAATGGCGGATCGGCTGTTGCAGCAATATCCGATCTTACCAGCGGAGCAACGATTGGTAAACCGGCAGATCCGACTAGAAATGGTTATGCTTTTGAAGGTTGGTATACGGATGGAGAGTTACAAAACGCTTTTGACTTTGCGACTGGCGTTATTACACAAAGCATAACTCTTTATGCGAAATGGACTACGCTAGACACAGCAATACCTAAGTCTTGGGATCAAGCTGGAGTTAATGCTGTTCTGAACAATCCGGATTTTGCCGGTATGCTCGACTTGTCGAACTTTACGACTTCACCAACGGGCAACGTGACAATTAACGTACCCTTGAACAAGCAGCTTACAGTCAAGGGAAATCCTAATGTTGAGTTTGTTGGCGTGGCCATAGTTAGTGAAGGCAACAACGTGCTGACAATCAACAATCTTAAAATGAAATCTGCGGATGCACAAGCTAAAGCAGCTGTGTACTTTGCGACAGGAAGCAATACGCTCACGCTTATGGGCACAAACGTCATCACAACCGTACACACAGCACTCATCGTCGGCAATGGAGCGGGAATAGGTATTCCGGTTGGCAGCGCCTTGAGGATACATGCAGCGGATACAAGTCAAACGCTTAACGTTACTGGTGCGATTGAGGCCGCTGGCATCGGCGGAGGTAAAGGCAGTGCAGGCGGCGCCATCACGATCGCAGGCGGCAAGATTACGGCGACGGCTGGCGGGCACGCAGCGGGCATCGGCGGTGGAAGAGGCGGCGCAGGTGGCAACATTGCGATCACTGGCGGAATGATTTCTCTTGCCAAAGGCGGTAACAGCGCAGCAGGCATTGGCGGTGGTAACGGCGGCGCAGGCGGAAACATTACCATCAGCGGTGGAACAGTTACGGCCTCAGGTGCTAACAGCGCAGCAGGCATAGGTGACGGCGCCCTCGCCACGGGCAGCAACATTACGATCAGTGGCGGAACGATTACCGCCAATGGCGGTTCCTCCGGTGCAGGCATCGGGGGCACGGGTGACACCATCACGATCACCGGTGGAGCGATTACAGCCATAGGCGGCGGTTCGGCAGGCGCAGGCATTGGCGGCAGTATGGGCAGCGCTGGCGGCAACATTACGATCAGTGGCGGAATGATCACGGCTACCGGTGGAGGCAATTCAGCCAATGCCGCTGCAGGCATCGGCGGGGGTAAAAATGGCGCGGGTGGTAATATCATCATTAGTGGCGGAACGATTACGGCCACAGGTGGCGGCGTTACCACCGCTATGGGCGCAGGTATCGGCGGCGGAGAAAACGGCGCAAGCGGAAACATATTAATTTATGGCGAAAATACCCAGGTCACTGCGATTGCAAAATCAGCCTCCGTTTCCAACATCGGTGCAGGTTCTGGAGCAACTTTGGCGGGTAACGTCTTTGTGGCATTGCCAAAAGGCAAACTGAGAAACCTAAGTGCCGACCTAGGGAATACAGTCGCATTCTCGTCAACTACGGTTTCACAAGGCACGGTAACAGCGGAATTACCTACTCCGCTTAATGCTGCTCCATTCCCGGCCTCAATAGGCATATTAACAAACGTAAATACAACACCGACGAACCTGTCCGTTATCACAACGCTTGCGGATAAAGAAGTTGTGTTTGTACATCCAAACGCCACGACGATTAAGAGGACGGGAGCTGAACTCGCAACCGTTGGTGCGGCCGTACTGTTTGAGAAATCAATTCCAAAGTACACGGTTGAGTTTATCGGTTTCGACGGTGGGACTGTTTTACAGACACTGATTGTTGAAGAAGGCAAAACAATTGATTGGACCATGGTTAATGCTGTGGAATACAACACGGACACCGATGTATGGATGGGTTGGTATATAAGCGAAAGCGGCAATTCATTTTGGGGTACGAATGAACCTATCACCCAAAATTACCGCTTAATGCCGTGGGTAGTAAGAAAGGAATACACTGTCAAATTCGTTATTGACGGCAGTGACGTTCAAGCGCAAAAAGCAACGCATGGCTCATTAGTATCAGCACCTGCAAGCCCGACGAAAAATGGCTATAATTTCGAAGGTTGGTTCGAGGGCGATGCAGGAGAAGCGTTCGACTTCAACAACACGCCAATAATAGGCGATATTGAACTGATAGCGAAATGGGCACAAAACTATGATATAGAAATTACAAGTGTGTCCCCGGGTAATGGGCAAGGCAATGTGAATTTTGCCATTGTTTCAGCGAACGGCAAGGGTTATAAGGTGTTTATAGCAGACAGCAAGGATGGAGATTTCACAGAATACAGCAATGTCAATTACAACGCCAATGGCGCGCACATCAAGGGACTTACAAACGAAAAGACTTATTATGCGTATATCGAATATACAGACAAAACGGGCACTATAAGAAGCAACACTGTTGAGATAAAACCGAGCAAGTAGGTTAACTCACAGTAAATTAAATAAGCCACTCCTTTCTCACTTTATTGGTTAAATTACGTTGCCTATAATAAAGTTTACATTTAGGGCGGCTATAGACAGCCGTCCTTTTGTTTTTCCTACTCAGTCGTTTGGAATTCATCGCGTCAGAATGATATTTTATTCATAAATGTGAAAACATTTCATTGACGTGAATTAATAGGCGAGATATAATCAAAGTACATAAGAAAGCGATTCCAACTAGGTGTTCTACATTACAAGTACACATATATGGGAGGGTTTTATTTGAAAAAGACGAGTATGGTGATATTGAGCAGTATGATGGTAGCAACGCTTGCAGCTTGCGGCAATGGTCAAGAAGGAACGGCGGTAACGGCCAGCAGTGCACCTGCGACTGCGGGAACTGCCGCACCTAAAGAAGTGACACTTAAAGTAGGTTTGCCAGGAAGCTATGACGTTACCAAAAAAGAGATTATCGATGGTTTTCAGAAGCAATTCCCAAATATTAAACTAGAAATTCAGGACGCACCTTGGGCTGAATTTGCTACAAAAATTACAGCACAAATTGCCGGCAACAATCCTCCGGATATTTGGTTCCAGGAAAATGCGATTATTCTTGGTTACGGGAAGCGGGGAGTAGCAGAAGATCTCACAACTTATATGAAGCGGGATCTTAAAGAGAGCGACTATGTCAGCTCCTTGTATGCAGCTAGGGACGCGAATGGCAAGGTATGGGGCATACCGCACGGCTTGAATCCGACTGCGCTGGCGTATAACAAGAAAATTTTCAAAGACGCAGGCATTGATGCTCCAACAGATAACTGGACTTACCAGGATTTGTTGGACACAGCCAAAAAATTGACGAAAGACACCAATGGCGATGGTAAAACAGATATTTACGGCATGTCCGTCGAAAACAATCTGACGCAAGGCTTCTACCCATGGTCGAAGATTTACGGAGGCGGCTGGCTGGATGAAACAAAAACAAAGTCAATGCTCCTGGATCCAAAAACTTTACAGGGTATTACGGCATGGCAAAATACAATGAAGAGTGGAATTGCTCCGACATTCGATGTTTTGGAAGCTAACGGGAAAATTACTCAAATGTTCGGCGGAAACAAAATTGGCATGATGATTATGCAATACAGCGGACAGCTGCCGTTTAAGAAAGATTATGCGAATCTAGACTACGATACAGTCATGGTTCCTAAAGGCTACGATGGCAAACGAAATGTTCCGTTTGTTGCGAACTCCTGGATGATCTATTCCAAAGCGAAAAAGGAACAGAAGGATGCAGCGTGGGAATTCCTGAAATACTTCTTAGGTGATGAAGCTCAGGGGCATCTGGCTACAAGCGGAGCTTCACTTCCCCTTAAAATTTCGGCTAATGCCAAGTTAGATGTAAACAGTAATCCGAAAAACAAAAAAGCATTTACGGATGGAGTTGCCCAAGCTGGTGTGACTACGGATGAAACGGCATTCTGGAACGAAATGAAAACGACTGTCCAGCCAGTCTTCATCGAAATGTTCAAAGGGAACAAAACGCCAGAGGTAGGCTTGAAGGAAGCTGACGAAAAGTTAAAAACGGTCATTAATAACAACAAGTAACTATATCGCAATTTTTTGGGGGAGGTAAAGCCTCCCCTCCTTTATTTATGAAGGTGAGGAGTGTTGTGTCATACAAAGGTACAATTATTGGGGATATATACTAACATTGCCATTTGTCATCGGGTTTCTCATTTTCTCAGCGTATCCTTTTGTTTTTTCTTTGTATTTAACCTTCACGAAGTGGGATATGTTCAATGCTCCGCAGTGGGTAGGTCTCCAAAATTGGAAATCGATTTTTCATGAGAAGCAAATGTTTTATTCGTTTCGCAATATTTTTTATTTTGCTTTGATCTTTGTGCCGCTGAAAACAGGTATCGCGTTCATCGCAGCGTATGTGTTAAACCAGTCTATCCGCTTCAAAGGTTTTTTCCGGGTTGTATTCTTTTTACCTGTTATTACGCCCTGGATCGCAGCAGGTATGGTATGGTCATGGATCCTGAATTCTCACTTCGGTGTAGTCAATTTGCTTCTCAGTTACATTAACTTGGGACCGTATAAATTTCTCGATAATCCGAATTGGTGGGTAGTCATTGGGAGTGTAGCCATAGCGAATGTATGGAAAGGTATGGGGGGTTCCATGGTGTTGCTGCTGGCAGGTATGCAAAATATCTCGAAAGACTTGTATGAAGCGGCAGATTTAGATGGTGCCTCCAAGTGGCAAGTGTTCAGACGTATTGTGGTTCCGCTCGTCTCACCGATGGCCTATATGGTACTTATCCTTTCGACGATTTCCGCATTCCACGCCTTTGATTCATTCCTTACCTTGGTCGGTTCACCGGGCTCAGTCAGGGACCAATTGCTGACAGTGAACATTATGATTTACCGTGATGCTTTTGTTTTATTCAAAATGGGACCTGCTTCCGCAATGGCATGGCTGCTATTCATTGTGATCCTGGTCATTACAATGTTCCAACGTACGATGGAAAAGAGGTGGGTGCACTATGACTAAAGAATCAAAACTAAGCGCAACATTGCTTTATTCGTTTCTAATCATAGGCGGATTTTGCATGTTCATTCCATTCTATTGGATGGTAGTGACCTCGATTAAAACTGGAGCGAAAGTGCTGCAGATGCCGCCGCAGTGGATTCCTGATCCGGTGACTTGGCAGCATTATGTTGCCGCATGGAACAGCCAAAATGTGCATTTTGCCCGTTACACATTTAATAGCTCAATTGTAACTATTCTCGATGTCGCCGGAACGATGATTTCTTGTGCTGTTATCGCATTTGGGCTTGCCATGTTTGAGTTTAAATTAAAAAAATGGATTTACCTGGCGATGGTGTCGACTTTGATCTTACCTGGTCAGGTGACCATGGTTCCGCAATACTTCATTTGGAAAAATCTTAATGCCCTTGACACCTTTTATCCGTTGATTGTGCCAGCCTTCCTGGGAGGGGCATTCGGTATTTTTCTCATGCATCAATTTTATAAAACATTGCCAAGGGAGCTTTTTGAAGCAGCACTTATAGATGGCTACACCCCATGGGGAGTGCTCTGGCGCATTTATATCCCGCTGTCCAAACCAGCACTTTCGGCGTTGGCTGTGTTTACATTCATCGGCGCATGGAGTAATACACTCGGTCCCTTATTGTATCTAACGAACAACAAAATGTTCACGCTGCCGCTGGGCCTCTTGTTTCTTAAGGCGGTTAATGATCAACCGAATGAAATTCCGATCGTTATGGCTGCTGCGTTCATTATAACCATACCGGTTGTCATCTTGTTCCTGTTTGCCCAGAAGCAATTTATTCAGGGGATGGCAACGACCGGCTTGAAGGGATAAGCTGGAAGGGGGCCAGAAGTGTCCCCTATTGTCTAAAGCAGGAGGTAATTGAATGAATTTACCGCTTCAGGAAAAGGTCATTGTTGTGACCGGTGCGCTTGGCAAGATTGGCTTCGCTTCGGTACGGATGTTTTTGGCCAGAGGAGCTAAGGTCATCGCCAATGATTGGGTAGCTGCGGAGGAGTCTCTCCGCATGATTGCGCTTCAAGAGCAGTATGGTCCAGATCGCCTGCTTTTCGTGCAGGCCGATGCGAGCAATGAAGATCAGGTCGCTGGCATGTTCCAGCAAATCCGCGAGAAGTTTGGCCGCTTGGATGGGTCATTCCATAATAGCTATACACAGAATCGTAAGCCGGTTGCGGTATATACGTTGGAGGACTGGAATCAAGTTATCCAAGGCACGCTCACTTCGACATTTCTCATATGCAAGCATGCCATCCTGTTGATGCAGGATTCCGGAGGCGGGTCAATCGTTAATACATCTTCCGTCCTTGGCGTAAAACCGAGGGCAGGAGAAGGAGCCTACGGGTCGTCCAAAGCCGGGGTCAATTTCTTGACGCAGGTCATCGCTGCCGAGAATGCCGTTCACGGCATACGAGCTAACGTGATCATACCGGGAGATGTTAAAGAACCGAAGCCGGTGTCGCCTGAGAAGGCGGAAGAGCTACGAAAGAGTACCTGGTTAGGACGCAGCGGCACTCCAGACGAGATTTGCGAGCTTGCTTCGTTCCTGCTGTCTGATGCTTCTTCGTATATTACAGGATCACTGTACACGATAGACGGAGGGATTCGGATATGAGACTGATGAAGATGGAGGCGGCTGAAGGATGAAGAAAAGAGTCGCAGCGATCATTACCCAGTATAAGCTCAATTCGCACGCAGATGTAATTGTTAGCAGGCTACTCGGCGAGCTTGGCTATGAACCGAATGTCGAGCTGGTTGCTATGTACGTTGAGCAAGTAACGGATAGAGACTTGAGTCGCGAGCTGTCGGCTAAGCATGGCGTATCGATCTGCGCCACCATTGAGGAAGCTGTTGCTTGGGGCGCTCCTGAACGGAAAATCGACGGCATTGTCGTCATCGGGGAACATGGGGATTACCCATGGAATGAGAAACAACAGCACTTGTATCCAAGGCTGCGATTTATGAAAGAGACGTTAGCTGCAATGGATTCTCACGGAATCCGCGTACCGATATTCCTTGATAAGCATTTTTCTTACGATAATGAGGATGCGCAGTGGATATATGAGGAAGTTAAGCGTCGGGGTATTCCATGTATGGCAGGATCCTCCATTCCATATACAGATTATGTGCCTCACTTCGATCGTTCCTTTCTGCAGGGAGGCCGTACTTTCTTTGTCGTCAGTCATGGCGGGCATGAATCCTACGGATTTCATGGCATGGAAGTACTGCAGGTTTTGGCTGAGCATCGGCTTGGTGCCGAGTCGGGTGTCGCGTCCGTTCATGCCTTAGCTGGTGATGAGATGTGGCAAGCCATGGATCGGGCGGAATGGCCGGAGGCGCTGATGATGAAAGCACTCGCACTCGAGCCGGAGCTATCCGGAAGGCATCCGCGCAATGAATGTCCAGATCCCGCGCTATTCGTTGTCACGTATAAAGACGGCACGATGGGTTATGTGGCGCAGCTTCATAAATTCGCTACGAGGTGGAGCTTTGCTGTTCAGGATCAAGCAGACGCTTGTATCGCAGCGTACTGCAATACGGGGCGAGAGCGGCCGTATAGCCATTTTACCAAATTGACCGAACTGATCGAAGAGATGATCCTGCATGGCACACCTCCTTGCCCGATTGAAAGGAACCTGTTGACAACGTACCTCATCAATACGGCAATGGAATCCTTATATGTCAAGCATCCGTTGTCCTTAGATGCATGGAGCGTTGTGTATGACCCAAGAGAATTAAAGGTAATTACTGGAAATGTAGAGAATTAATTTATTGTAAAAGAGAACGAGAATAAAAGAGATAGCTATATCAAACCAAAATAATGGAGGTCTACTTATGCGAACTGAGGTAATGGGTTCAAGCAGCAGCAAACCGATCTCTGCAGCTATTCAAACGGATTCATTGGTATTCGTATCGGGGCAAGGTGGTCTTGATCCTCTGACAGGCTCCGTAGTTGGCAGTGATCTGGAATCGCAAACCGTTCAGACGATGGATAACATTAAGCAGATTCTCGCTGCTGCTGGTCTTACTTTGGACGATGTGGTGAAATGTAATATTTATTTGAGCGATAGGAAGTTGTATGAGGAATTCAATAACATTTACAGACGATTCTTCACCAGCCCGTTTCCTAGCCGTACAGCTGTCTATTGTGACTTGAATTATGACCTGCTCGTTGAAATTGATGTCATCGCCCAGATTCGGAAATAAGGGAGAGAAGAAGCCCATGGTTGCGTACGTATACAACTGCATCCATCAGAGTGGAACCGAAGTGCGCTGGGAGGAAATAGGGAGCATACCGCTTGTTGATACCGTAACCGGAGAAGAGGCGCGTTTAAACACAACCGTGAAAATCTGCCGCACCGATAGCTATATTCATGTGCGCTTCGAATGCTCCGACGATCATATCGTTGCCACGTATGAGAATCGGGACGACCCCATATATAAGGAAGATGTCGTAGAAATCTTCATTGATGAGAGCGGTAAGGGTAGGTTTTATAAAGAATTCGAGCTGAGTCCCCGTGGCGTTGTCTTCGATGCCCTCATTGATAAAGAAGAGGGACAGAAACAGAAGGTCGATGTTAGCTGGAACTTAGACGGATTACTGACTCAGGTAACGTGGCCAGAAGAGGGAAAGGCCGTGTATGACATGGCGCTTCCTGTCGCTTCTTTCGACCCATCTCCTGCTCCAGGCATGACCTGGAGAATCAATCTTTACCGAATTGATGAAGATCCCACAGGCCAGCGCCATTATTGGTCTTGGTCGCCAACTGGAGCACAGAGGAATTTCCATGTTCCGGCGAAATTCGGAATGCTTGTTTTTGAGTGAACCGAAGAGTGAATGAAAGCGGTATCTTACTATTTTTGAAATAGACATAAGCAATCCAATAAGCTACAATGAATAGAGATATTTCATATATGTGAAATGATTTCAAAGGGGGATTTGCGAATTGGAAAAAAATCAAGCGCATAAAGTCAAATCAGCAGACCGGGTATTGGACATATTTGAGTTATTCACCGGAGGGACCGATTCCTATAATTTATCGGAAATTGCCAAAAATTTAAATATGCCTGCAAGCAGCACCTACCTCATTTTACAGAACATGTTGAGCCGTGGGTACCTTGAGACTGACAAGTCCGGAAAGCAATTCCGTATTGGATATAAATTGTTTACGATTCGCAATCGTTATATTCAGAATACGAGTTTAACTGGCGAGTTTTATCAAATTGCCGATAAGATCTCGGAGGATTTAAATGAAACAGTTAGTTTATCCGTGAGAAGCGGGAACCAGCTGCTGTATCTTGGAGAGAAGATAAGCAGTCAGGCCTTGCGGTTTACGCCCAATCAGAATGATGTATTTCCCTTGCATGCGACTGCATCCGGTAAAATTCTGCTTGCCGACTTCACGGAAGAGGAATTGCACACGCTTTATCCGCAAGAAAAGCTGGAACAAGTGACAAGTAAAACGATTTCCTCTTTCAAGCAGTTACAACTGGAATTAGAAAAAGTAAAAACGCAAGGGATTGGTTACAACCTAGGTGAAACGGTGCTCGGCGTGCATTGTGTCGCAGGGGCTGTCGTTGATGCTGCTAACAGAACGGTAGCTTCTATAAGCATATCTGTTCCTGAGGTGCGTATTACGGAAGAGATCTGGGATAAAGTGCATGTATGGATCAAGCGGGCTTGCGAAGAACTAAGTCAAAAAGTATATCGGTAACTTTGAATGGAAAGGAAGCTTCCCTCGATGAGTGATTCCAATTTTATTAGTCGGTCTTTTACAGAACCCTTTGGTTTCACCAAGAGCATTGAAGGACCTGCTTGCGATCGAGAAGGCAATTTGTATGCTGTGAATTTTGCCCGTAGACATACAATTGGCAAGGTAACGCCTGCAGCCGAATGCTCCATATTTCTTGAATTGGCAGATGGAAGCACTGGCTGCGGGATCCGTACGAATCGGCTAGGAGACATGTTCATTGCGGATCATACCGGCCATAATATTCTCAAAGTCGATATTGCAACGCGCCAAATCTCCGTCTATGTTCATGAACCGGCGATGAATCAACCGAATGATCTTGCGATTACTTCAAGCGGGGTTATTTTTGCTAGCGACCCGAATTGGAAAGACTCCACGGGACAACTCTGGCGCGTGGATACAAGTGGTAAAGCCGCTCTATTGGAAGCCAACATGGGAACTACCAACGGAATAGAAGTCAGTCCAGATGAGAAGACGCTTTATGTCAATGAAACCAGGCAGCGCCGAATTTGGGCCTACGATCTATCTGCGGACTATCAAATAAGCAATAAACGGCTCCTTATCGAATTCCCTGATTTCGGTTTGGATGGGATGCGTTGCGACATCGCTGGAAATTTATATGTAACCCGTCATGGAAAAGGCAGTATTGCCAAAATTTCAACTAGCGGCGAGATACTTCTGGAAGTCCCATTGTCGGGCAAAGACTGCACCAACCTGACTTTTGGCGGGCCTGACGGGCGCACGTGTTTTGTGACAGTTGCTGATGTAGGCAATATCCAAGTATTTCGATCAGATCTTCCCGGTAGGTGCTGGCAGTTACTCCAAGAGGATTGAGCTAATGGAAGGAGATCATATATGAAGCTAGCAATTGTCGGCATTTTTCATGAAACGAACACGTTTGCACCAGGTATGACCGAAATGGACGATTTTGCTCCGGAATGGATTCAAGGTAACGATCTTTTTCATCAAAGATATGAGCATACGCGAACATCCATGGGTGGCGTTATCGATGGGGCTCGATTGGAGAAAGCGGATTTAGTATGCGGCTTGTACACCGCGGCAGCTCCAAGCGGAATGGTCAGCCGTAGAACAGTGGAGGCTCTGTTCGATTCAGTGGTTTCCTCTATTGATTTATCAGCTGATGGAATCGTTGCCATTCTGCATGGCGCAATGGTAGCCGAAGGATATCCAGATATAGAGGGTGAACTCGTTCGCCGCATCCGAGAAAAGGCAGGTCTCTCCAAACCCATAGCAGTAACACTGGATCTGCATGCCAATATCAGCGCTCAACTGGTGGATCACGTCGACATCCTTGTAGGTTATGACACCTATCCGCATGTAGATGCCCATGAAAGAGCGGTGGAGGCCGTTCATTTATTAGCGGAGACGATTCGCGGAAAGATCAAGCCCATGAGTTCCTTTGTTCAACCTCGTCTACTCCTTGTGCCGCAGGTGATGCTGACCGACGTAGCAGGTCCTATGCAAGATATAATGGAACGTGCGTTCGCCATTGAACGTGATCCGAAGGTGCTCAATGTTACCGTAGCTGGTGGCTTTCCCTACAGCGATGTCCCTGATACTGGCGTTTCTTTTGTAGTAACGACGAATAACGATCAATCGCTTGCCGACCAATATGCGGAAGAACTTAGCCTACTGGCATGGGAACTCCGTGATAAGCTACAAAGCAATGGATACCCGGCCGCTGAAGCTGTTGCGATGGCTTTTGCCGAAGAGCATGGACCGGTCATCCTCGTAGAAGGTGCAGATAATGTAGGAGGAGGCGCTCCAGCGGATGCAACAAACGTATTGAAGCATCTTATCAACGCACCGAAAAAATGCCTCATTGTGATTCGCGATACAGAAGCTGCCCAATATGCCCATCGACAAGGTGCTGGTGCTGTTTTTGATGCAGCAATTGGTGGTAAAAGCGATAAATTGAATGGTGAGCCGATCCCAATTACAGGTGTTATCCGTCTTTTGTTTGATGGTAAATATACGCATATTGGTCCTTATATGACTGGACAATGGGCAGATATGGGGAAAACAGCTGTCATCGAAGCTGGAAATCTAACCGTTATTTTAACAGAAAAACGTACAGCACCTTGGGATCTTGGTCATGTCACGTCGGTAGGTTTACGTCCAGAAGACTTTCATGCCATCGTCGTGAAATCGGCCATTGCGTGGAAAACCGCTTTTGGCACCATGTGCAAAAAAATCATACAGGTCGATACGCCAGGCTGTTGTGGAGAAAATCTCTTCCACTTTCAGTATGTACATGTAACACGCCCTATATATCCGCTCGATTCCATGTCTTACAAGGAGGCATCCCAATGAGAACTTATGACAAATCCATTGCTAAGTATCAAGCAGCTAAACAACATCTTGCAGGCGGTGTAGCCAGCTCTTTGCGTGCATCGATGAAACCAACTCCCTTGTATGCAGGGTCAGCGAAAGGTGCACGCATCCGAGATGTGGATGGCAATGCCTATATTGATTACTTGCTTGCTTACGGCCCACTCATTCTGGGGCATGCGCATGACGGTCTAACTGAAAGTATCCATCAAGCCTTGCTCAATGGATCTACCTACGGGCTTCAGCATGATGGTGAAATTCAGCTTGCTGATATGCTGACACGGGTCCTTCCTTGTGCAGAGAAAGTATCGCTTAGCGGTTCCGGGACTGAAGCTGTTATGCTGGCGCTGCGATTGTCTCGTGCATTCACGAACAAAACAAAGGTCGTGCGCTTCCATGGACATTACCATGGTTGGTCGGATTCGATCTTCACCTCTTTTCCCAGCTCGGACATGAGTCAAAAAGCTTCTGACGACAAAGCGTCTAAAATCCCCCCTGGTACATTCGGACAAAGCGAAAACAGTCTGGATGATATCATCCTACTTCCTTGGAATGATCCTGTTGCCTTAGAATCGGTGCTCCGCACCCGCGGTCATGAAATCGCAGCTGTCATTACGGAGCCGGTCATGTGCAATTCCGGCTGTATCCAGCCTAAGCCAGGCTATCTAGAGTTGATCCGCAAGCTGACCGAAGAGCTCCATATCGTCATGATTATGGATGAAGTTATTACCGGGTTTAGACTTAGCTTGGGAGGGGCTCACGGAAGATTTGGTATCCTACCTGACTTGGTCGTTATCGGCAAAGCGATGGGCGGCGGCATCGCCATCAGTGCTGTGGCCGGTAAATCTGAGATTATGAAGCTCGTGGATGATGGTAAAGTAAGCCATCTGGGTACACTGAACGGAAACTGTGTGTCTACCGCAGCAGCCATCTCTACAATTAGCCACCTCGCGCAAGACAACGGTGCTGCTTATGAACAAATGGAAGCGTTATTTATTGAGCTTGCTACCGGAATACGCGTTTTGCTGGGCAGGCATGGTATCTCTGGTGTAGTCAACCAAATCGGGCCTGTGCTTCACATGATGTTTATTGATGCCGTGGAAGTTAACGACTTCGATACGTTCAATAAACGCGACTCAGCCAAATATAGCCGCTTCGCGGAATTAATGCTGGACGAAGGTGTATTACTCCGTCCGAATGGTCTTTGGTACATTTCCACGGCACACAGTAGATCTGATATTAAAGAGACATTGCTTGCAATGGATCGCGTGTTAGCTCATTTATAATATTACATATAATGGTTTTATTTATAATTAAAGGGATGAAAGATAGGCTAAATACCATAAATGGAGGTTCATGCTATGGATACATTCCTATTTCACCATTTGACCCGGGAAGAAATTACGGAATGCGCAAGGGCCGGTTACGCCGCAGTTGTGCCGCTAGCGGCAACGGAGCAGCACGGAAAGCACCTTAGTGTCTATACCGATAGCCTGATTTGCGAGCATGTGAGCACAGAGGCTGTGCGTAAAGCGACAGCAGAAGGAAAAGCGAAGCTGCTGCTGACTCCGCAATTGTCGATCGGCTGCTCCAGTCATCATCTTGCCTTTGGCGGCACGCTCTCGTTTTCCTCGGAAACGTACTTACGGATGCTCAAGGAAATCGGAGAAAGCTTAATCAAGGACGGATTCCGCAAGATCATTTTCATTAATTCGCATGGCGGCAATGCCAACATGATGAACCAGGCGGCACAGGACTTAGCTGTCCAATATCCGGTGTGGGTCGCTTCCGCTTCCTATTGGAACGCAGCTGGGCAAGCAATTACAGCTGCTCGGGAAGAAAATCGGGGGATGGTGGCAGGGCATGCCGGTCGTTTTGAAACTTCGCTGATGCTAGCGCTTGATGAGCGACTTGTTCGTAAGGATCTCATTCCGCAGGAGCATCCCGAGCTGGATTGGATATTTGGTGCGCGAGCTGGCACTTTTATCGGCTGTCATGGCAAGTTAACCGGTGCTGATGGGTTTACAGATAGCAGTGAGGCCGCATCCGCCGAGCAAGGACAGTCATATTTAGCTGCAATCGTAGATGGTGTGGCTCAGTGGTTCGTAGATTGCTATGCGACAATGGAAAAGGAGTGTAAGGGATGACAACATACACGGTAGTAGTGACGGATTATGGGTTTCCGGATTTAAAGCAAGAAGAGGATGTCTTGTTGCCAATGGGTGTCGAACTCCTTTCGGGTCAATGCAAAACGCCAGATGAAGTGCTGCAAATAGCGAAACAGGCGGATGCGATTATTACGGAAAGAGCACCGATTACGAAGGAAGTCATCGACAGCCTGGAGCGCTGTAAAATCATCGTCCGATACGGCGTCGGTGTCGACAATGTGGACATTGAAGCGGCCAAGGCCAGAAATATTCCTGTTGTCAACGTTCCGGACTATGGGACGGGGGAAGTCGCCGATCATGCCATGTCCTTGCTGCTTTCGAGCGTCCGTAAAATTCCACAAATTGTTGCCCAAGTACGCCGTGGCGTATGGCAAATAACGCCGTGCCGTCCTCTTATGGGACTTCAAGGGAAAACGTTAGGTATTGCCGGCTTCGGCAATATCGGGAAAGATGTGGCAAAGCGAGCGCAGAGCTTCGGTATCAACACGATCGGCTACGATCCATATGTGCAGCAGCCTGTTTTTGAGCAAATGAACACGCAAAAGGTCGATTGGCATCAATTGCTGGAACAAAGCGATATGATCTCCGTTCATCTTCCTTTAACGTCGGATACGAAGCATATTTTCAATCGAGATGCCTTTGAGCGTATGAAATCAACGGCTTATCTGATCAATACGTCCAGAGGAGCGGTCATTCACACCGAAAGCCTGATTGAAGCGCTAACGAGTAACCAAATAGCTGGTGCAGCCCTCGATGTGCTGGAGCAGCAACCGGTTGCGCTGGACAGTCCTCTGTTGAAATTAGAGCAGTGCTTGATTACAAGCCATTGCGCTTGGTATTCGGAAAGTTCATTAAACCGACTGCAGCGTCACGCTGCTTTGGAAGTACAACGCATATTTAACGGAGAGCGTCCGAAGCATATCGTCAATGGTGTGGAGGTATAATCCGCATGAAGACGCTGGTATATAACGGACCGAGGCAATTAAGTCTGGAGGACATGGAAGATCCGCGCGCGCTTCCAGGAGAGGCCATCATCAAAGTCGAGGCCGCAGGGATTTGCGGTAGCGAATTGGAAGGCTATCTGGGCCATAGCAGTGTCAGAATTCCACCGTTAATTATGGGGCATGAATTTTGCGGCACGATTATTGACACACATAATGGAACAGCTGGTGCAAATGCAGGTTTTTCCATTGGAGATAAAGTTGTAGCCAATCCGCTGATCTCTTGCGGCGCTTGCGACCGTTGCTTAATCGGCAGGCGCAATCTATGTCGTCACCGTGAACTGATAGGCATTCATCGGCCGGGTGCTTTCGCTGGGTATGTGGCCGTACCTTTGAATAGCCTGTACTCCGTGCCCAAAGAAATGGACGCCGCTGTCGCCTCGTTGGCTGAGCCGCTAGCCGTATGCATCCATGCGATTAAGCTCGGTCTTCCGTACTTGGATGATCTCATTATTTATGGAGCCGGGACGATAGGCTTGCTGACTTTGCAGGCGGCCTTGAATATGGGGGCTAATAAAGTGTTGGTTGTAGATCGGCAGGAAGTGCGGCTTAATCATGTCAAGCTTCTAGGTGCTGAGATTGCGACGCCTGAACAAGTGGAAAGCAAAGTGGCGGAGCTGTTCGCTCAGCGGGGAATCGATACGATTATAGATTGCGTCGGTGCTACCGCCGTGAGACAGCAAGCGCTGCAACTGATTAATCCTGGCGGAAACATCGTGCTCGTTGGCTTGGGAAGCGATGAATCTCCCATGAAAATGAATCATCTTGTCCGCCAAGAGGTTAACATCCTTGGTTCCTATTCCTATACCGATGCGGATTTTAAACATGCGGTTCAGATGCTGGTCAGCGGGAAAATCAGAACGGAAGGTTGGCTGGCGAGACGCAATTTGTCAGATGGAGCTGACATTTTTCGAGCTTTAGTAGAAGGTAAAACCGAATTCAGCAAAATTACTTTACATCCTTAAATAAGGAGGGCGATACCATGCGATTTGAGAAAAAGGTTTTCATTGTTACCGGCGGCGGAACCGGCATTGGCCGAGCCACTTCCCTGCGTTTGGCCCAAGAAGGGGCAAATGTCGTTATAGCCAACCGTTCTGAAAAGAACGCCATGGAAACGCTGGAGCAGATGGAAGGCTCGGCAGGAAAAGCTATTTTTGTCAAAACCGATGTGGGACAGTCTAACGATATACAAAGGGTGATCCAGACTGCGGTTGATACCTTTGGCAGGCTGGATGGCATTGTCCATAGCGCTGCGATTGAATCGTTGCTTAGTGTTGTCGATTTGTCCGAGGAGGAGTGGCACAACACGATCAATGTGAATTTAACATCCGCTTTCTTGTTAGGAAAATACGGCATTCCACACATGATCAACAGTGGTGGAGGCGTCATTATTAACGTCGCTTCTGTTCACGCGCAAGCAACAATTTCAAACTATGCAGCTTATGCGGCTTCAAAGGGCGGGTTGATGGCTTTGACCAGAAGTATGGCGATCGATTATGCCAAAAAAGGAATTCGCGTCAACGCGGTTCTTCCCGGCGCGACAGATACGGGCATGTTGAATCGATATGCGGAATTGGGCGGATTGCATGGCGCTGATCTAAATGAGGAATGGAAAGATGCCCAGCCGCTTGGACGAATCGGAAAACCTGAGGAAGTTGCCAATCTCATTTGCTTCATGGCAAGCGACGAGGCGCGATTTATGATTGGCACGGGTGTAGTTATAGACGGAGGGATGTTGGCTGAGCTATGAAACAGTACATCGCGATTTTACCTATGCTTGATGAGGAAAAGAATCGACTCCATCGCCCAGCACACTTGGCGTATTTGGAGGATCTGGAAAAGAAGGGCTCCATCTATCTTAAAGCTCGTTTTGTAGACGGCGCCGGTGGCATGGTGATTTACAACGCTAATTCTTTGGAAGAAGCTGAAATACTTGCCTCTCAAGACCCGTTCGTTATCCATGGTGCGCGCTCATGCGAGTTCCACGAACTGCTCATTGTATGATGGAACAAATCCGCTTGGAAAATGAGTATCTGTTGATTGACATCATTCCTGCACTCGGAACTAAAATCTGTTCGCTCATCAATAAAAAGACGGGAAAGCAATGGATGGATCGACCTGAAGGAAGGGGAGAGTTTCGTGAGCCTCGCTATGGCAGCTTGTGGGAGAAATGGGATCGATGCGGTTGGGATGAGTTATTTCCAAGCATAGATAGCTGTTCCTATCCGGTTGATCCATGGAAACACGTCCAAATTCCCGATCACGGAGAAGTATGGGCATTGCCGTGGGCGTGTAACAAAGTTTCCGACCTAGAGATGCAGGGTGTTGTTCAAGGACGTGAACTGCCTTACCGACTGGAGAAAAAGATCGTTTTGAAAGATAGTCAGATACATTTTTCTTATCGTTTAACCAATTTGTGTGAGCATGATATGCCTTATTTGTGGGCTCCACATCCGATCATTGCTGCTACGGAATCTATGCGCATCTGTTTGCCGCCATCTGTTGACCAAATCATAACGACCGTTTCGTTAGATCAGCGTTTGGGACAATGGGGCATGGAACATGCATGGCCAGCATTTATCGGCGAGGACGGGACCAACGTAGAAATCGATAAGATGCCTGCCCGCAATTCCGGCGTTGCCGATAAGTTTTATGTAAAGGCCCCCCTCCAAGAGGGCTGGTGCTCCGTTGTCGAGGAAGCTACTGGAGAACAATTTAAACTTATTTTTGATGTAAAAACGATCCCTTATTTGGCCTTTTGGATGAATGGCGGCGGTTGGAATGATCATTATCACCTTGCGTTGGAGCCAGCGACAGGGTATTTGGATAATGTGAGCATCGCTCATGCATGGGACAGCTGCATGGTATTGCCGGGCGGCGGCGTCAATGAGTGGGAGTTAACTTTGGAAATCAGCTAGATCTAGGAGAGTGAACCCATTGATAGGTAAAGTATATCCATCGGAAAAGAAGTCGTACCACGATGAAAAAACGGGAAAACAAGTGTGGCAGCTGACCGAAGGCTCCTCCAACAATGTTCATCTTTATTTTACGGATAATTCCTTTTCGTTAGGGGATGAGGAAATTTACTTTCTCTCCGATCGCGGAAGTGACCGAGGGCTGTACAACTTTTTCAAGATGGATCTGGCCTCAGGTCTAATCACACAGTTGACTGACGAGCCCGAAGGCGTCGGCTATACCGGCTTCAGCACGAAGACACCAGACAGCGAGCTGTTAGTCTATATTACAGGCAACAAGATCAAAAAGGTGGATACCCGAACGGGAGAGATAACCGTTGTGTACGAAGAAACCGAGGGTATGACGTTATGGTCACCTTTTATAAGTCCCGATAAAAAGCTAGTTGGCTTTTGCCGCAACGAGGATGTCTCCATTACATATGGCAACAATTACGCCGGCTTCAAGGAGACGATGTACGCGATCAAACGGGGCTTTGTCACGATTGCCCATTTGGATGGTTCCAAGGTCTATAATGCTTTTGAAGACACACACTGGCTGGGGCATTTTCAATTTTCCCCTCATAACAGCGATCTTGCTATGTTCTGTCATGAGGGTCCATGGAACCAAGTTCATCAACGTATCTGGCTGCTGGAAGTTTCCTCGGGTAAAGTAACTCCTTGCTTCAGGCAGGAGGAGGACGACTCCGTAGGACATGAGTTTTGGACGCGAGACGGATTAATTTTCTTCGATAATCGCAGAAAAGGGCATGATGGCACCATTACCTCGAAGCGAACGCAGGCTACGATCGTTGCGGAGGAAAGCGGGCAAACGCCATATATCGGGTTGGCTGATGAGAAGGGCGAAGTGCTCAAGACGATCCCAATGCCGCATTACTGCAATCATTATCATGCCAATAACGATAACAGCCTACTGGTCGGGGATGAAGTCGATGATATAGTCCTGATTGCATTGAACAACGGTCAAACGGAGCTAGAAACCTTATGTACGCACCACACCTCATGGGGATCCCAGATGTCGCATTGCCATCCGACGTTCAGCTGGAAGGCTGACAGCATTTTATTCGCCTCCGACCGAAGCGGAACGATACAGCTGTATGTAACGGAGGTAAATGTAAAATGAAAAAAAAGAACTTATTGTTTATTACAACGGATCAACAAAGACAGGATTCACTGCCATGTTATGGGTTGGATTTTATGAAAACGCCCAATTTGGATTGGATTGCTAATAATGGCATGGTATTTAACAACTGTTACGTGACAGCTCCAGTATGCGGACCCAGCCGGTCAGCCATGATGTGTGGGCAGTATCCTTCTGTCGTCGGGACATTATCCAACGATACCAATCTTCCTGAAGGAACACCGGTATGGCCGGAGATTGTTGGCAGGGAAGGCTATCAAACGGCTGCGATTGGCAAAATGCATTTTACCCCATGGGATCAACTAGGCGGTTTTAAAGAGAGAATTATTTGTGAGGATAAACGGCATTTTTATTTGCCAGATGACCACTATACATTTCTTAAACACAACGGGTTGGATCGTTCGAGCCCGGTTGAGTTTCCTGAATACCAGGAATCACTCGGAGCGCCTTATTTTATTCATGAAAAGAAGTTTCACCCAGATGTATTTGTTGCAGAAAGCGCGGCACAATGGCTGGGAACGAATGGTGATGAGCCTTTTGCTGTTTGGGTTAGTTTTCCAAGCCCGCACGATCCCTACGACCCGCCTGCAGAAATGAAGGATATGTATGAAGAATGCGACATTCCTGAGCCGATTCAAGGTTCTGTAGAAGCAAACTATATGTTAGAAGAACAATTGGCGTTCTGCAGGGATACGGAGAATAATTCGGTTTTCAGAATTGATCCTACGAAGGCAACTCCCGAGCAAATTAGAAGATGGCGGAAGCATTACTATGCGACAATCTCCCTAATCGATGAAGGCATTGGCAAGATGATAGATGTATTACGGGAAAAAGGCGTGCTGGAAGATACGTATATCGTGTTTACAAGCGATCATGGCGATGCGCTAGGTGACCATGGTTTATCCTATAAATATTTCTTTTACGAATCGATGGTCAAAGTTCCACTTCTTGTGTATGGACCGGGTGTCTCGAAAGGCAGCACATGCGATTCCCTGGTAAGCACGGTTAATCTGATGCCGATGTTCTTGGATATTTGTCAGGCTCCCAAACCGAAAACGGTTCAAGGGAAAAGCTTAATGGCATTAATCGAGAACCCTGAGAAGCCCATTAATAATTATGTTTTTAGTGAATTCCTGGGACGCTCCATGGTGTATGACGGTAGATATAAATATGTTCATTATATTTCTGGTGGCGAAGAACTGTTTGATGTACAGGAAGATCCACAAGAGATTACGAATAGATCGAAGGATGATACTTTGTTTGGCATAAAGAGTGATCTGAAAAGCAAACTGATTGAGCATATGTTGGAATGCCAGAGCTTGCTTAAACAAAGAACGACGGTAGAAACCCATCCTGAACGGAAGAGAATTGACGATGAGTATAAGCAGATGAGGATGAGTATTAAGAATTAGAGGAAGAAGGAGAATACGATGAACATTTCATTGAGTTTTGAGAAGCTTTCTAAGTTTCCGCGCCATGAAGAACCAAGCACGATTGCTGTTCCTTTTGCGGAAGGGATTTTGTCTGACAGCTCAAAAGTCTCTGTTCTAGACGGCAACGAGGTCGTACCGACGCAGTCCCGAGTAACGGCAACGTGGCCGGATGGCTCTGTGAAGTGGCTGCTGCTGCACTTCCTTGCGGATCTTCCGGCTAATCTTGGAAAGTCATTCATAATCTCAACGGATCATGAAACGGTTTCGCCATCGGAACCAGTTGGGCTTGAGCAACGCAATGGATCGCTTGTGATCACGACAGGTGCGCTGCAAGCTGAGTTGTCAGCTCCGGGCGAAACAGGCATATTCAAGTCGTTGAAGCGCAAGGATGGCTTTCCGACGCATAGCGTAGTAGGTCCGTCGCTTCGAGATGCATCAAACCAGGAGTATGTAGGTGAAATTTCCGCTGATGGCTGGCGCGTTCTCGAAGCAGGGCCTGTTCGGTGCTCGGTTGAAGCGAAAGGGAAGCATCTCAGTGCTGACGAGAATCGCTGGTTCGATTTTGTTGTCCGGGTCTATGCGTTTGCCGGAAAACCGTGGTTGATGGTCGATTATCAGATTATTAACAAGGAGTCGGACAAGGAGCAAGTGATTCATGCTGCCGAGCTGCGTATTCAATCTGCGCAGGACATTCTGCAATCCGAACAGCTTCGATTAGGAATCAGTCGTTTTGGAGCGGATAAAAGGTTGTCTAAGAGCGGAGTAAAAGGAGATCGTTTGTCGTATGCCTTTACGGCCGAATCTCTGAAAAAAGAGTTTATCGAAGACATACCGGAAACATTTTGCGGTACATTCTGGGCAGATATCCATGAACAAAATCATGGTGGAATTAGTGTTACGTTGTTCCAGGCACCACAAAACTTGCCTAAATCTCTGGATGTGACATCCGAAGAAATTAACGTGGGCATTATCCCTGCGGGACATCCTATCACCATAATGCAGGGGATGGCCAAAACACATCGGTTTTTCCTGCATGTGCATGGAGCGGAGGAGACACTGGAGCAGGTTAACGTACGTAGTCTGCAAATGCAGATGCCGGATCATCCTGTACTTGAGCGTGGAGCCTATGAGCAGGCGGGTATTATCGAGGCCATCCCAGGCGATCAATTCATCGACTGGGTCGAGCGTGGATTTTATCGAATGGCGGACGGTCGAGCGAAAACCTTTGGCATGCTGCATTGGGGAGATGCGCCTGACAAGAACTATACGTTCCAAGGCAGAGGCGGCGGTGATTGGGTTTGGGTGAACAACGAGTATGACCTTCCGCATGCGATGATGCATTTGTTCGCGAGAACCGGAAGACGCAGATTCTATGATTACATGCTGCGAGGCGCTGAACACTGGATGGATGTAGATATTTGCCATTATAGCGAGGATCCTTTGCGTCAAAATGGGCAAATCATGCACTCAGCTAATCATGTAACAGGAGTCGTTAAAATATGTCACGAGTGGGTCGAAGGCCTCCTTGATTATTATCACATGACTGGCGAACAATCCGCGCTTGCGGCAGCCATTGGTATTGGTGACAATGTCAGGCTGATCCTTAGTACGCCTCGTTACCAAGGTGAGGGAGGCATTGCCGCTAGAGAAAGTGGTTGGGCGCTTCGCAGTCTCGCAGCCTTATACAATGAAACCTATGAAGAGAAATGGCTGGAAGCTGCAGATCGCATTGTCGACCATTTTGAAACGTGGAAAAATAAATTCGGCACATTCTTGTCCCCTGCTACGGATCACACGGTTTACCGGTCAGGCTTCATGATTTGCGTCGCGGTCAACAGCTTGATGCGCTACTATAAAATCCGCCCACAAGAAAGAATTAAGCAAATGATCGTGGACGTGATGGACGATTATCTGGAGCATTGTTATGTGAAAGAAACGGGCTTATTTTACTATAAAGAGTTACCTAGTACACAGAAACTGCACAGCAATCCGATCTGTCTAGAGGCGTTGTCCTATGCCTATGAATTTACCGGCGAAGTGAAGTTTCTGGAAGCGGGTCGAGCTACGTTCCGCGAAGGCATTGATATCCGTGGGGGTGAGGGAGAAGGTAGAGAAATCTCTGGTGATGCCCTCATTTTCTGGGGAGATAGTCCGAAGAAGTTTGCGCAATATTACTACCCAATTTTCTATTACTACCAAACAATCTTAAAGGTTGGCATGCATCGAGATATTAAATAAACAAATAGAGGAGACAAAATAGGATGAAATTACTGCAATTTTACACAAAGCAGGACTCAGATAAGTTGCAAGTCGGAGTTGTAAAAGGTGAGAACACCATTCAAGCATTGAATGTATCTGGCAGTTCACGTGATGTGATTCGGGGGCTTGCTATATCTGGTAAGAGTGCCGAAGAATACCTCAGTTCACTTGCGGAAAATGGTGCTGTTCATGCTTTGGAGGATGTTAAACTAGCTTCACCTCTGACAGACCCAGAGAAAATTATTTGTATCGGACTCAACTATCATGACCATGTCATTGAATCCAATATGCAGGTACCGAAGGTTCCTGTGCTTTTTCCAAAGTACAACAACTGTTTAACCGGACACGAAGATTTCGTTACGATCCCGAGCGAAGTTTCTCAATGTGATTACGAGGTTGAACTTGCAGTCGTCATTGGTAAAACGGCGAAAAGGGTATCCAAAGAAGAGGCGATGGATTACGTTTTCGGTTATACGGTGTTGAATGATGTCAGTGCCCGCGATATTCAGCTGAACGAACCACAATGGACGCGTGGAAAAGCCATAGACGGGTTCGCACCGACAGGTCCGTGGATTGTTACCGCAGATGAGATTGAAAACCCAGGAAAACTGAACATCTCACTTACGTTGAACGGACAAGTGATGCAGAATTCGAACACAAAGGAATTGATTTTCGATGTTCCGCATTTAATCTCGTTTCTTTCTAATACGATTACGCTTCAACCAGGTGATATCATCAGTACGGGAACACCACCGGGAGTCGGAATGGGCAAGAAGCCTCAGGTATGGTTGAAGCCTGGTGATGTTGTTGAAGCGACGGTTGAGGGAATTGGTACACTACGAAATACGTTTGTAGCAGATTGCTAATGGATATGCTGTCCGAGCGGGAGGCTGACTTATGAAAATCGTGATTGCACCAGATTCGTTTAAAGGCAGCCTTAGCTCAGAAGCGGCAGCCATGGCGATAAGAGACGGGATTCTGCGGGCTATGCCAGTGGCAGAAACCGTCCTTATTCCTATAGCAGATGGAGGAGAAGGAACAGTGGATAGCCTTGTGCAGGCAACACAGGGCGATAAGATTTCCGTTCCTGTGCAAGGCCCGCTGCAAGATGAGGTGACCGCCACGTATGGAGTCCTCGGTGACGGCGTCACGTGTGTGATTGAAATGGCGGCCGCTTCCGGATTAATCTTAGTTCCAGCGGAGCACCAAAGCCCAATGGTGACGACAACGTACGGTACCGGTCAATTGATCCGGCATGCGCTCGATCAGGGATATCGTTCCTTCATCCTTGCGCTAGGCGGTAGCGCGACGAATGATGGTGGTTGCGGCATGCTGCAAGCTCTGGGCTTACAGCTTTTGGATGAAGAAGGGCATGAGATTGGGGTTGGCGGACAAGACCTGCCTCACATTAGGCGCATCGACGCCTCTAGATGGGATGAGCGTATAGGTGAATCGCAATTTACAATTGCTTCAGATGTCACGAATCCGTTCATTGGCCCACATGGAGCATCGCATGTCTTCGGACCGCAGAAAGGTGCGACGCCGGAGATGGTTGAAGCGCTAGATGGAGCGCTCTCCCATTGGGCCGACATCATAGAAACGCATACCGGTATAGCTGTTCATCAGCTGCCGGGGGCTGGTGCAGCGGGAGGGCTTGGCGGTGCGTTTCAAGCGTTTTTTCCCTCGAGCACGAAACGCGGTATCGATGTGGTGATCGAGATGTCTAAGCTAGATGAGCATCTGCAGGATGCGAGTCTCGTGTTTACCGGCGAAGGGCAGACGGATGCCCAGACCGCTTCCGGCAAAGCGCCAATGGGGATTGCACAGGCTGCAGGGCAGCTTGGCATTCCGGTCATCGTCCTATCAGGCTCAGTCGGCCAAGGGATTGAGAAGCTTTATGAATATGGCATGATGAGTATCCACAGTATCGTGGACGGACCGATATCGCTTCAGGAGGCAATGAGCCGTACATCTGATCTGTTAGCGCAGAAAGCAGAGCAAATCATGCGTACTTTTTTAGCGGGGAGAAGGACGGAGGAATAGATCATTTAAATAAACAAGGAGAACTACACACAGGTCTCCCAATAGTGAACTAACGCCAATTCCGGCTTCTATTCATACCAAAAGATACCTATAGCCTATGCACTATTATCATTGTGTTTAGACTATAGGTATTTTTTTATTTGGATGTCCATGATGATTTTATTTGTCTTTTGATTAACTCGAAGATAGAATGTATGACGCAATACACAGATCTCGTAGGTGCCGAGCCAAAAACGATTAAATAGTAGTGGTCGTATGGATACCACAAACAGAAATTATCTGCTAAAATGAGATGCAGGTATATATCGGTAATTTTAACATTATCGAGGAGGATACCCTAATGAAAAGAATTATCGTTTTATTACTCGCAGTCGAAATTACTTATATCCTTGACGCACTTAGTGTTGTCTGAATCTTACAATGAATGTGTATAGATTCTTTTGTAAAAGGTAAATAAGCCACTCCATCAGATGATCAGCTAACCATTTGGATGACTCGGTTATTAATCATTTGAAGAAGAATATAACTTTAATAGATATATCATTGATGATGATCGCAAATGGAGTAAGCGCGTCTAAGTGACCCTTCTGCGTGAAAATTACGGTTTAACACTTTATCGACTTCTTGTTGCGGAGTGGAAGGCGCTTTCTTTTTCTTTCGATGGGTAAGGATGTGGAGATTCTTGTCTTATGTGACACCAGCGCAAGATGTATCCTATAGTGATTTAAATATTTGAATGATAAAGGAGAAATAGATGAACTACATAAATCATTGATACATGCAAGGTATCCCACTTATAAAATGGCTGTCATACATAACAATATTTTTCTTTGGATATGTTTTAAATTTATTGAAACAATACGCCAAACAATAGTGCAAAGAAAGCGAATAACTAAAATTAACAAACATTTAAGTAAAACAACCCATTAATAAAATTTATTAATGAAAAGCCCAGACGAAAAATTAGCGTCTGGGCTTTTTTTCACTATAATATAGTCCTTCAGAAAAGATTTTTAATATCTTGAATTTTGTAGAGATTTTCTTATCGTTTTCTTTGCGACATGAATATTCCTTTAAAGCATGCTATTCCTTGAAAATGAAGTATTAGACTGGAAACATATAGTTGGAGAGAAAATAAACTGTTAGACTCACGCGGCAGCACTCAACTAACAGGCAGATGAGCTGAATAATCTGAATAATAGTCATCGGATCAATCCATATTCCCTTGATTTCCTTCTTTATCACGGACACGGCCCTGCTCAGTATCGAGCGGGGCCTTTGTTTTAGGTTAGCTCAGAGTCTATCCTACAGCCATCCTTCACTTCAACCCGTCTCCTAATTGAATACACGTATATTTAGTCGTAATTAGAGGTGTTCAGAAGGCTCAAGCTGAATAAAATTCAAATGTTTCATTCGGTTTATGACAGATAATACTTCATTAATTCTTGGTAATTCAAGCCATCTTTCGAAACCAGGAAAAAAGGAAGAAAATACAACATCAACTCCTTCTCTCTCCATATCTTCGAGAGCTTTTTTGATCTTTTCATGAAGAAAGATGAGCCGATCCTGATTACTTATAGCCATTTTTCGAATTAAAAAGGCAATAGCTGCAAGCTGGGCGTGTGATGTGATATTGTAAAGCCCTCTGATATCAACCTGTTCATCACCTATCATGATGTATCCCATGGTTGAAACCATCAGCTTTTCTGTACCACTGCCCTGTGGATAGCTCGAAAAGTGATCGGTGGTTATTTTTCTTTCTATCTCCCATTTTGTATGAGGGATACGTTCGCGTGGTTTATCGTGTTCACATAAATTTTTTGCTTCCTGGGTTACGTTTTTTGGCACAAAATTGTCCATCAGGATGATTTGATCGGCAACGGATAAAAATTCACCGCTACCTCCAATAACAAGAACGGAAGATACGTGGGCAGCCTCATAAAGCTCCCTGACACGTTCCGTAAAAGGTGTAATGGGTTCATGCTTGATTAATGAACGCATTTTGATGTCTTGAATCATAAAATTCGTCGCACTTCTGTCTTCATCAATAAGAAGAAGCTTACACCCGACGTTGATTGCCTCCATAATATTTGCGGCTTGAGATGTGGAACCTGAGGCGTAGTCAGTCGAAAACTGTTCAGCCGAACTATTGGGTATCCATTTTATGAAAGGCGTAATATTGATATTTTTTATGGAGCGGCCTTCTTCTGCAGATATTTCCATTGCACTTTGATCTGTAATCACAAATTCTCGTCCGTCGCCTATGCTGTGATTGTAAATCCCCGAATTTAGTGCATCCAGTACTGTGCTTTTACCCGAATAACCACCGCCAGTGATGACCGTCACACCATGTTTTATTCCCATTCCTCGCAAACCACAAATTTCAACTTCAATATCTTCCGGGGATGTAAAAGGCAAGGCACCCTCTAGTGGCCCGCTGTTGTCTTTATTTCTTGGCAAAATGCTGCCATTCGCAATAAACGCACAATAATTACTGGATTTCAGCCATTCGCGAATCATGTTTTGTTTGTTTACCAATGCATAGGCAGCATTTAATTTGTTGAGATCAAACTTGGCAATTAACTCCTCCACTTCTTTTGGAAGCATTTTGCAGAGCATGCGCATAGCTTTATCATTATTCTTGAATGGAAGTTGAACTGTAATCATTAAGCATAGATACCATTTTTCCGAGATGACTTCGACAAAGGATGCATTACGTTGCAACACCACATTGGTTGGACGAAAACAATAAAAAGCACCATTTTCTTTATCAGAACGTGAACGGTTATAAATCAATTTATTTAATGCCTCAATATGATCAACCCATTCTCTTAATGCAAAATCTGAGAGAACAACTTGATCCCTATTTTCATCTAAGCCGAGACGGTCAAAAGGTACTTTTATTGTGATACATGGTTTATCCAGTGTGAGTTTATGTGTCCGTTCAATGTAATAGGCAACATCATTATACCAATAGGTTGGGTCAGATATCGTCCCCCCTTGATCATAGTATGAACCTTCATAAATCAAACTGTAAGATGACTGAGTGGATTGTAATGAGCGAAAATATTGAGCGAGTCTTTTAATAAAGCATCATCCTTTCATATTTGGAAAGCGGGTGAATAACGGGAAATGAATTCCATCCTAAGTAGTACAATACATATTCCCCATAAAACCACCATTATTGTCTTGATCAACCTTTTTTCCTAAAAAAATAACAGCCACTCCGTAAGTGGCTGTCATAGACCGGCAAGAAAGCTTAAACGTTCCTTCTGCCACATATAATAGCTCTGAGAGTGAATCCTACCCTCAGAGCCTAATGTATTCGTAAAAGAATAACTAAAAAGCAACATGAGGATAAGACGTATATTTTTTTGTTTTCATTGTCCTCACCTCGTTACGATTTATTTTTATAGCAACAGAATCATAACATTAAGATCATTCGCAATATAGGGAAAGATTAATTATAATTAACTCAAAGCTAACAGTGAGTTGACAAAATTTTGTAACTCTATTATTATTTAAACAAACGTTTAATTTAAATGAACGTTTAATGAAATGGAGTGGTTACGTGAGACAGACAATAGCAACTTTCTTAAAGCCTGCAACAACAAAGGTAGGGATTATCACAGCGATTACGTTTCAATTGCTGTTTAGTATTATATGGATGACCGGGTACTCGGGAGTTTCCGATAATACGAAGAATTTGAAGATCGCAATCGTTAATGAAGATCAGGCAATGGGTGGCAAAATTGTTCAGAGCCTGCAGAGTAATCTGCCTTTTAAGACAGAAGTTATCGCTTCCGATGAGGAAGCTCAAAACAAACTAAATATGCGCGAAGTACAGATGGTTATGCATATTTCACCGGATTTTTCAAAAAAACTTCAAACACCAGGGCAGACAGCACCGATCAGCTATACAGTAAATGAGTCGAATCCATCTATGACGAAGTCGATCATGCAGTCCGTGGCTGCGAACATTACGGCAACGGTAAATAAAGAAGCAGTGGCAGCAGGGGCATCGGCTGTCCTGACACAGATGAATCCACAGCTTCCGGCTGAGCAAGCGACTCTGATTGCACAAGGGCTGTCGAGTAAGGTAAGTTCGGACATACAAAGCACCAATAAAGTAAAGGATATGCCGAATCAAATGCTGCCGATGATGCTTGTTCTAGCCTCGATCGTGGGCACGATGATTATGGGGATGAACTTCAGCGCAACGACCAATCTCATAGGTGCTTCTCTGACCAAAACGCAAAAAATGGCCGCACGCATCGGCATAACTGTGATTGCTGCGGTTGTCATTGGTCTCATCAGTGCCACTATGGTTGTTGCCTTAGGTGGTTCGGTAGACAAAGGATTTGTCGCGCTTTGGGGCTTTGAATCGTTGTTCTTATTAACGTTTGCTTTGGTTGCACAAATGTTTTTGACATTGTTTGGGAACGCAGGTATGCTATTTAACATTGCTATGTTATCCTTACAATTGGTCTCATCTGGCGCGATTGTACCGAGAGAACTATTGTCCAATTTCTATCATTCTATTAGTAATTTCTTCCCGGCAACGTACGCGGTTAACGGGTTGATGAATATTTTGTTCGGTGGACCTGGTGTTGGCAGCGAAGTTGGCTTTTTAATTTTGATTGCTGCGGTAGCGCTTGTCATTGATATGCTGGTTGTGGTTGTTAAACAGGCTAAGCCAGTACTGTCCACAAATCAAGTCCGATCAAACGCTTAACGATTGATTAGGAGGGCGCTAGGCATGGTTCATCAAGAGTCAGATATGAAAATGAAAATTGTGTTGGCTGCAAAAAAGTTGTTTGCAAAGCATGGTTATGACGCCACTAGCGTACGTCAAATATGTGAGGAGGCCGGGGCCAATGTGGCTCTGGTTTCCTATTATTTTGGTGGAAAAGAGAGCGTTTTCTATGAAATATTTAATAAGTTTCTCCCTATGGATAGATTAACCGAATTTTATAAAGTGGAAGATCCGCTTGCGGGTATTCAAATGGTGATTAGAGAAGTTGTAAAAATTCGAAATGAAGATCCGCAGATAATTAGCCTTATTCAGGTGGAGATTATCACGATTACCCCGCGTGTGGACAAAGTGAGGGAGCTTGTTTTCCCACTGTGGAAAAAGGTTCGGGATTTATTGGACAAGGGCAGACAAGATGGGCTTTATGAGTTTGAATCGCTGGACAGTACGCTCATGTTTGTGTTGGGAGCTATGTTTTTTTACAAGCAACGGGAGTTCTTCGAACCGATGTTTACGGAAGAACGGCCTGATATGGAAACGCTGATAGAGCAAACAACAGCTTTTGTCATGCGCGCGCTCGGTTATCACAAATAGAGGGGAATTGGCGATATGGGAAAAATAAACGAAGCAATTCAATCAACCACATCAAGCAAGCTAGCCAAAACGACTATTGTTTGTTTGGGGGAGCTGTTGATTGATTTTGTGCCAGAGGAGAACGGTCAGGCGCTAGCTGACGTTACGAATTTCGGGCGGGCAGCGGGCGGAGCGCCGGCCAATGTAGCTGCTGCGGTCGCCAAACTAGGCGGCGACGCAAGGTTTATTGGCAAAATCGGCCGAGATCCCTTCGGCGATTACTTGCTGCGCACGCTCCAGGATGTGGGCGTGCAAACGGCTGTGCTGCAGACCGATGAGGCGAAGACCGGTCTGGCCTTTGTTTCGCTGCGCGCGGACGGGGAGCGCGATTTCGTGTTTTTCCGCGACCCGGCGGCGGACATGCTGCTGCGTGCTGACGAAGTAAAGCCGCAGTGGCTGGAAGATGCCGCGGTCTATCACTTCGGCTCGGTATCACTGATCGCCGAGCCTTGTCGTACAGCTACGCTAGACGCTGCACGGCGAGCGAGAGAATTTAGCGCATTGGTGTCGTATGACCCCAATGTGCGGCTAGCCCTATGGCCGAGCGCGGATGCAGCTCGGACTGAGATCCTTGCGCAGCTAGGGCTTGCGGATGTGGTCAAGGTCAGCGAGGAGGAAATCGAATTCCTCCTCGGTGTGGATGTGACCACAGGTGCGCAGCAGCTGCTGCAGCGCGGGCCCAAGGTGATCGTTATCACCTTGGGGGCGCAGGGGTGCCGCGTTGTGACCGCGCGGCAGGATGTCGTGATCGCCGGCGTGCCCGTGGCAGCCGTCGATACGACCGGCGCCGGCGACAGCTTCGTCGGCGGCATGCTCCTACAGCTGGCGGCACTAGGCGTGACGCCAGCTTCTATTGTGGATGCACTGGCTGAAGCCGGAGCTGCTGAACGTATTTTTGCCTTCGCGAATCGCGTCGGCGCTATTACCACGACGCGCAGGGGAGCCATACCTGCCCTGCCAACACTCGCAGAAGTTAATGAGGGGGTCCAGCTGTAGCTGGGTCTCTTTTCTTTGCTCTCTTTCTGCGATAACTACAATTGAATAAGCAAAAGCTCAGTGCAGTGTGAACTTATCGCACGAATCGATTTTCTGAGGTATCTACATCTTCCTGAGTCGAAGGGATAGTGTACATAGATTGAACGCGGGAAAGAGTGAGTGCCTCTGACCTTCTGTTGAAACCCATTTATTTGTAAAAAGATGTTGAAAATTGGAAGTTTATGTGATACTTTAATTATATTGTTTCGAACTTATGATCATACGGTTTGATTTGCGAAGAACGCAAATTTCGGAGATGGATTTTCCGAGGTTTGCGTTTTTTGTTGTGCTCGAAGGAGAAAAGGAAGGAGGTGATCGATTGAATCGCAGGAGAAGCCTGCTGATTAGTGTAGCTGCTGCACTGCTAGCTGGGATGCTCGTATATGGTGTGTATGTGTTACAAGTGAACCAGGTGGAGCTGCAGCAGACGGTACAGGTTGTGGTTCCGAAGGATTTTATTCGTGCGGGCCAGCTTATTCGTGACGATATGGTCGAGTTCAAGGCAATTCAGAAAGGTAGCTACACATCGGGGATGATGACGAAGCTTACTGATGTTGTAGGAAAGGAGTCCATGATTCCTTTGGGGACACTGGAGCCTATTCTGAAGTGGAAGGTGAATCGTTATCATCTGTTACCGAATGAGCAACAGGCAACATTTCAAATTCCCAAAGAGTATCTGCTTTCTGTTTCCAATGGCATCCGAGCGGGAGATCGGGTACGTATATATGTGTCGGGGACCGATGGCAGTTCGCTCAGGTTGTTCGATGAGAAGGAAATTACCGTCGCCTCAGTGAAGTCATCCGCCAATGTGGAGGTAGACAACCCGAAGAACTCCAATTTGCTATCTAAGGTTGAGGGGGATGAACAAAAGATGTATACCTCCAGACTGGAAGCCAATGGCGCCATAGATCAGATCAATTTGAATTTGACGGAAAACGAATGGCTCCAGATCGATCAATTATGCTCAGCAAAGAAGGCGAAGCTGGTGATTGCTTTTAGTTCCACGTCGATTCTTGTTGAGGAGTAGTCCAAAGTAGGATGTAATTTACAGAAAGAGAGGTGAAACCATGTGCAAATCGGTCTAGTTTCGACGGATCAGCGGTTGGTTGATGAGCTTACGAATGTGGTGTATGCGAAACCGTTTGGGTGGCGAATATTTTCGGATGCGAATGATTTACAACCTAAAGCAATAGGACAATGTTATTCACACATCATTCTTTCAGATCGGGAATTGCCGTACGGGGAGCTGGAGGAGTTACTTGAAGGCTTGCAGGGGCAAGAGTCAGCAATGAAAATCATGGTGTTACTTTCGAATTATCATGACGCCTCAATCAATGAGAAGTATTTGAAAATGTGCAAGCTGATGAAGCTGGATTATATTCTCCCGGGACGCAGTACGGCTGTGATTGCGGATGAAATTCGCGCATGGGTAGATGGGGCAAGCGGGGGACAAGCGAATCAGGCGCTTCCTGGTAAGTTAATTACGTTCGTTGGCTCTACACCGAATATTGGTACGACGCTGGCCTCTTTTGGTGTGGCTTATATGTTAGCGATGGAGACTTCGAAGAAGGTGGGTTATCTGTGCTTAAATCTCAAAAGTTCAAAGCTCCATCGTTATCTGGGGCGCGAAGAGCACCTTTTTACGTTGGATGGTTTGAGAGCGGAATTAAAGGCTCAAAGCTTAACGCCAGAAAGGTTGCTCCACGTTTGTGATAAGCCGAAAGAGGCACAAGGCTTGCATATCCTTTACGGGAATATGCTGCGCGAGCAGGCGGAGTTTTTCACGCCATCGGAAATTATCCATTTGCTGCGGGTGGCACGTGGTGCTTTTGACATCTGTATTATTGAAGTGAGCGCGTATTGGGATAATGCGGCGACGGTTAGCGGGCTGCTTGAAGCAGACAGCAAAATTGTCGTCACGACAGGGGATATTGCACATTTTCAGGAGGATTTCTCGAGGTGGATCAGGCAGGTTGGGTCTGTATTTGGCTTGCAGCCGGATGCTTTTGAGCTTATGGCTGTGCAAACGGACCGCTATGCGAAGCAAAGTGAATTCACGATCAAAGATATTCGCAAAGAAACGCAGCTACATTTGATTGGACATGTCAGCCGGCATGGGGATGCCCTCGCTCGTTGTAACCAAGGGAAGCTCTTGGAGATGCTGAACCCCGCACATCCCATGCATCAAGAGGTGAAGGCTGTAGCAAGGAAATTTGCCGATTTTTATAAGCTCCCTTCGAGGGTAAATGTGCGGCAAGCGACATGGTTTCAGAAGCTTATCGCCGGCAAACGCGTGGTTAGCTAAATCCATTTCAGGAGGGTAAGGGAGTGAGTGGGAAAAGGTTTTCGATGATTACTTACATGCACGAACGTAGGACGGAAGAGGCTGTGGTTGGATTCAATCATTATCCGAAATTACATGCCGCAGGCATTGGAAATCCCGATGATGATGCTGGCGAACGGACTAATGAAGCACGTGTAAAAGGAAGCGGTCAAGATCATGCGGGAGCCGGTGAGGAAGCTTTTTTCCAACAATGGGTACAGGAAATTCGCAGTGAACTTGTTGCCTTGAAAGGCAGATCAGAGAGTGAAAAACAGTTATATAACGAGACACTGAATCGGGCAATTTTGGGCTATGAAGAGGACCGTGGCAAGCTGTTGGCCATCATTCATGATCTCGTATCGAAAAGAAGACTTTCGGACATTCCTCCTCAGACCAGCGGTTATACGACATTGCCTGAAGCGATTTTTGCCGAAATTATCGGCTTAAATGTACTGGAACTCGTCCTCAAACAGAAGGAAGGATTAGAGGAGATTCAGGTTGTGGGGAGGCAGATTTTTGAAGTACGTGGAGGAATGGCTAAACCCTCTGCTTATGAGCTTCCATCCATCCGAGAATTAGAGAGAATCCAGCAAAATTTGGTATTGTTTAACCATGACACCCTCAATCCTAGAAAGCGTTGGGCAGAGGTTGTTCTGCAAGACGGTTCGCGTGTGACGATGACAGGCTTCGGCTTCACGGCGGAACCAACGTTGACAATACGCTTCTACACGGTAAAAAGATTTGATTTATCCTCGCTTACCTCGCCAGACCTGGCCACAATGGATGCTCGCATGGAGCTGTTACTTCGTTGTTTTATCCACACGTATTTCAATATGGTCGTCATTGGACCGACAAACTCTGGAAAAACCAACCTTATCAAAGCGATCATTGCCGAAATGGACGATAATGAGCGAATTATTACGATTGAATCCCGATTTGAGTTGAATTTAAAGCGAGATTTTCCCCATAAGAATATCGTTGAATACGAAATAGACGAGGAAGATCCGAGACATTCAGGTTTACAGGCGTTTAAGCTGGCGTTAAGGCAGTCTCCGAAGCGTATTTGTCATGCAGAAATCAGGGACGAAGATGCTAATTTGTATGTTCGCGCTTGTACACGTGGTCATGAGGGCAGTTTGACGACGGTCCATGTGAGTGAGCTGGAAGACGTGCCCGATGCGATTACTGACATGTGTATGTTGGATGGCAGAGGGATGGATTCGAAGCGTTTGACGAAAAGGATTACGGAATATGTGACACATATCGGCATTGAAATGCAGGTTGTTCACGGGAAAAGAAAGATTGTGCGAATCGTCGAATATCGCTACGAAAATGAATGCGTTTTCGTCACGAATCTAGCACTTTATGACAACTCGACAGACAAATGGACATTTCCCGGGAAATTGTCGCTTCATGCATCGCAAAAAATAAGTAAGGCCGATATAAGGAGTTATACGCTGTTGAGGGAGCACGGATTTATTGAAAATGAAGGGAAAGAAGGCGGTTTTGAGCAGTGATTTTCGCCAAATATGTCTTTCTCTTGTTGTTATTTGTGCTCGTTTATGTGGGTTTTCAAGCGCTGCTAGAGCTGCTTATCCGACAACGCAAAGCGAGGTTCAGGCTTTACTATGTAAGAAACGCCACAGTTAGCGCGAGATTAACCTCTTATTTGGAGACATGGGGCTGGGTATATAAGCATATCAAGGAGTTGCTGGAATCCGTCGAATCGAGATTAAGCATGCAGGCGATGCTGACGATAAGTCTACTTGGGTTGTTATTCGGCTTGTTGGCTGGTGGCGTGTTTTTTCAATCCGTAAAAGGTGCTTTTATGATGACGATGATCGGTGCTTCGATGCCCTATTTGCTGCTTCGAGTGAGGCTGGTGAGTGTCCGTTTGCGAACAAGGCTAGAGTTTCTACCTGCTGTTGAAGTCTTTTTCCAGTCTTACATGATGGATCCTAATCAAAATATAAAAATTGCGCTGAAGTATTGTCTAGAGGAAAATCGAATTTTGTATCCGATTAAGCCTGTTTTCGAGCAATTATATCGTCATTTGATGACGCAAAGGGATACGGAGGATAGCTTGCGAATTTTCTCTCTGACGCTTGGTCATATCTGGGCGGACTATTTTACGGGGATTATGCGAGTAGCGTTGAAAGAGGGAAGCTTTGTAGGGGATAGTTTGAAGGAGCTTATTACAGATATGCGTAAAGCACAGCGTTTTGATCAAATGGAAAGAAATCGACTATTGGAAATTCGCATTGCCAATTTTACGCCAATCGGATTCATGGTCTTATTCATGTGGATTAACTTCAAAGTAAATGCAGATAACGCTTATTTGTATTATGTGATTGACCCTGCTGGTCGGAATATGATTTTGGATGCGCTGTTGTTGATTTTTGTATCTTTTTTGATGGGAATCTACTTATCGATGCGAAGAATGTGAGGAGGTGAATACCGTGGTTATGGTCAATACCCAGCTGCTTATGCTGCAGTACGCAACGCGTTTCCTATTATTTATTCTTTTGATGGTGATGATCTATCATGGCCTAAAGCTCATACCGGTCCGCAAGAAGAGATGGCGATCATTACATGTAAAAAACACACTGAGAGAGATTGAAATCCCCTCAATGTTGTATACAATGTTGGGCATGAGTACGAAAGCAGTAGAGGCGAAGCGCCAGTTGTTGTTAGGATGTGGGATTTGGATGAATGCGAACTTGTATGAGAGTGCGAGAAGGTTGATTTTAGGTGGGGCGATTCTAATCGCTGCTATGGGATATGCGGCTTTCGAGCATCCTTGGATCGCTCTGCATATACAGCCTGCGTATGTTCTTGTTAGCGCCGTGGTGGTGTCGATTTTTCTTATATGGGATGGGAAAGTACTTGCACAGCTAAAAGAAAAGCGGTCCCAGCGTATCGTGCGGGATATTTATGCGATCAGTCGACAGCTCTTATACTATAACGATTCGAAATTGAATTTACATGACAAACTGTCCTTATGTGTTGGTCAGACTACGTCAATTCGAGCTCATGTCCAGCTGCTGTTAAATGAATGGTATCAGGGTGCTGAAGAAGCGATTGCTCATTTTAAAAGGAGACTAGGAACCGAAGAAGCTCATAGCTTTGGTGAGACGCTGAATGCACTCAGGTTAAATGAGCACGTGGGCTATTATGACCTGCTGAAGCAGCGTATTCAGGATTATAAAGAGAAGATGGAGCTAATTCGCGACAGCAAGAAAGAAACGGTATCGTATGTGCTCTTTGTGCTTGCTGGTTTACCGATTTTGAATACGTTTCGAGTGTTTATGTATCCTTGGATTGCCGAAGGGCAACGATTATTTGATGCAATTAACTAAAATGTGATGGGGGAGCAAAAAAAAATGAGAAATATTTTGGTAACGGTCATGATGCTGATTGTGGTGGCTCTATTGTTTACAACGATTATTAATGATGGATCGACAGGGATGAGGAAAAATATCGGAACCCATGGGACGACTGCAAATACGAACATTACGGCACTTCAACCCTAGAAAAGGCAGGCGATGTATGAGATCGATTCTTGTTACAGTGCTGTTGATGATTGTCGTCATTAGTATTTATTTCGAAGTTGTAGGGGGAAGTACGGGAACTCGCAGGCAGGTTCGTGATAGCGGGGCAAGAATAAATGTGTCGATCGAGCGGATTAATCCATGAAGCAGATTTTGGTGTTTATCCTTTTTGCGACTATGCTCTGCTGGTTCATGTTCTCTCCAGTCTATAAGCATATCATTATTGTTCGGCAGGCTGTGCTGCAAAAGGAAGTCGATTATTTGCTTGAGATCGGAGCGAATGGCAGGCATGGGTATATCAATGACGCGATGATTCAGGAGTCCAGAAATCGGTTGACTGAAAAAGGCTTCATGGCTGGCGAGATTGTGTATGTTGTAGACACCAACTCTGGTGTTGGGGGAATGGATGCGAACGCACCTGTCTGGCGAGGAACGGGCTTGCGGTTAACGATCACGTATCCGTATCAGCGGCTTTTTGTCATTGATCTGCTTGTCGGTATTACGGTTCCTACTGCATCAGATCGCATGGGGGCGACTGGCATGAAAATGAGTGAATATGTGCCTTGAGAGTTGAGGGAATGGCGTGTATAAGCTGCTTTTAATGATGTTAATGAGCGTGGTGTTTATGTCTTTGTATGCCCTGCAAACCGATGAAGAATTAGCAATGCATACTGTGTTTCAGGGAAAACATGGGCTAAACAATGCGGTACATGCGGCTGCTCAGCAAAGTGATGGGGCCAAGCTGGCACAAGGTATTCATTCGATTGATGAGGCGAAAGCCAGAGAGGCTGCGATGGCGTACTTGCAGACCAATTTACGATTAAATGCGGGTAATGAGCCCTTACTGGATACGTTTTTGCAGAGTACGGTGGTGGTTGACTTATTTAAGGTTGTTAACGAGGGGGAAATATTTCCCTACACGTATCGAGATGATGCGCAGGACTACACGGTCACGCTGAAACGTCCTGGGGTCATTATGTTTATTCGGTTGGCGTTTCCGCGAACTTATACGGTTTTACAGCCGATTACGTGGACGATTAAGTCTTCTGCGGAGATGGTTTATTGAGGGGGAATGAGGGCGGGGTAGGGCAAGACAAGGCAAGACAAGGCGAGGCGAGGGTGAGATCGCTTTAGTCAGCGAAGTTTAACTGGAAAACATACAGCTAATTCGACTGAAAAAGAAGAGTATTTGAGTATAAATGGAAAATGTACAGGTAATTTGCTCGTAATCACTCAAATCGTCGAATTTCAAAGAAAATAACGGGAGGAAATCCAGTTAATCTGTAAATGAGCCCGAAAATGAACTAATTAGGTACAGGAAATCCATCTATTTCATCGGAGTAGGTAGAGATGGAGATGGAGCTAGTGGAAGAGTGCCGATTGAGTGCTATTAGAGTAACGTTAGAGTGCCGCTAGAGCGAGAAAGGGAATTTCAATGTATAATGGAAAGTGAGGTGTTAATCTACGGCGTATAGGAGTCGATTTCGATGACGATTTTTCTGCAAAGGCAGCAATGGCTTCAAGATGAGATGCGTAAGCGAGGGTGGTCAGGCTTCCTGGTCACGCACAATGTCGATATATATTACTACTGCGGCTCAATGCAGATGGGGTATTTGTTCATTCCGACGGAGGGAGAAGCGATCTATCTCGTCCGTCGAAGTTTGGTCCGAGCGGAGGAGGAAGCGGCAGCGGCTGTCGAAGCGCTCGGGTCTTGGAAGACGCTCGGCGAGCGGCTTCGTGCTCGCGTGGGCGGCGGTGACGCAGCGGCGGCTGAGCCGCTGCGTATAGCGACGGAGCTGGACGTGTTACCCGTCCAGCTGCACTTGAAGCTGCAGACCGCGCTGCCCGGCGCGGTCTGGGAGGAGGGTTCGCTGCTCGTGCGAGAGCAGCGCATGATCAAATCGCCGGACGAAGTCACGGCGATTCGGGCAGCAGCGCGCGTCGTGGACGACGCGCTGGAGGCGGTCATCCCCCACATTCGTGAGGGGATGGCGGAATTTGAGCTGATGGCGCTCATTGAGCATCAGCTCAGACTGCGCGGGCACCAAGGGCTGATGCGCATGCGCGCGTACAATTCCGAGTTAATCACCGGAATGGTCGCGTCAGGCGCATCGGCAGCGGTGCCCACTTATTTTGACGGGCCGGCCGGGGGCACGGGGCTTCACCCGTCCAGCCCGCAAAGCTCAGGCCGCGCGCTGATTCGGCGCGGCGACCCAATTCTCGTCGATATCGGTTGCACCATCGACGGGTACTTGATCGATCAGACGCGTACGCTCGTGATCGGGGATCTAGATCCTGAGCTGCAGCGAGCCTATGACGTGGCGGAGGCTGTCCTCCGCGCAACGGAAACCAGACTGCAGCCAGGCACGATTGCCGAGCATCTGTATCTGCTCGCGCTGGATCAAGTGCAGGAAGCTGGACTAGGCGCCCACTTTATGGGGTACGGCGTTGACCAAGTGAAATTCCTTGGTCACGGCATCGGGCTCGAAATCGACGAGCTGCCAGTTCTCGCCAAGGGCTTCAAATACCCGCTGGCGCCTGGCATGGTCATCGCGATCGAGCCCAAGATCACCTTCCCTGGGCGAGGTGTTGTCGGTATTGAAGATACGTATCTGATCACCGAAGATGGATACGAGAAATTGACCGTATCTCGTGATGGGGTACGGCATATATAAGTGCGAAGGGGCTATCCCACTAGGTAAGGGAACGTGGATGCATAATTTACTGCTATAAGCGAATCCTCATTCCCTTTCTTTCGGTGCTTTGTCATGCCTCACAATAATAAGGCTGTCCTGAAAGTAGAAGTATCTACTTTTTATGGACAGCCTTATCATGTTTAAGATTCTATTCTTTTGAACCATAGGCATTCGATAGCTTAAAGATATCCAAAAGCTTGAAGAACAGACTGAGAATAATGGTAACGACAGTAGCCAACGCCATCCCTTTCATCTCAAAATGCCCCCATTTCAACGTCGCACCACTTAGGCCGATAACAAGAACAACGGTGGTTAGAATTAAGTTGACGGGTTTGGAATAGTCGACCTTGGTCTCCACGAGCATCCGAATGCCAGACGAGGCGATAACACCAAAAAGCAACAAGGATACTCCCCCCATGACAGGCGTTGGAATAGTCTGAATGAGAATAGCTATTTTACCAATAAAGGACAGCACAATCGCCATGACGGCAGCCCCTCCAATCACCCAAACGGAATAAATACGACTGATCGCCATGACACCAATGTTTTCACCATAGGTTGTATTTGGAGTTGAACCAACTAAGGAAGAGAGTATCGTGGAGATCCCATTTCCAAGTAAAGATCTGCTAAGTCCAGGGTCCTTAGATAGATCCTTGCCTACCATATTTCCCGTGACGATCAAATGTCCAATGTGCTCGGCAATCACAACTAGAGATGCTGGGGCAATGATCAAAATACTCGCCCAATCGAATGTCGGACTATAGAAGGTAGGGACTGTGAACCAGTCCGCTGATCGCCAAGTATCTCCAATCTGTATCAAGCCCATGAAGGCGGCGAGCACGTAGCCAGCAATAATGGCGATTAAAATCGGAATAACCTTGAAGATGCCACGAAAAATAACCGAACCGACAATCCCGACCACTAGCGTAAAAATAGATACGGTTGCTACGGTGGGATTAGGCGACCAGCTCGCCGGTGCACCGTTTGGTGCAATAAGACCCGCCATGCCAGCTGCTGTGGGTACCAGCTCTAAACCGATCACGGCAACAATGGCTCCCATTGCGGCGTGTGGAAACATAACGTCAATCCACCCAGTTCCCACGATCTGAATCAACATGGCAATGATCGTAAAAATCAATCCAACCACTAGAAATCCACCCAAGGCAGATGAATAACCTTTGGAAGCTAATACAATAAAAACGGGCGAGAGGAACGCGAAGCTGGATCCTAAAAATGCGGGAATTTTCCCTTTTGTTATCACAATGTATAGCAAAGTGCCGATTCCGTTCATGAGCAGTATTGTGGCAGGATCCACTTTGAATAAGATAGGCACGAGCACGGTGGAGCCAAACATCGCAAATAAATGTTGCAAACTAAGTGGAATACTTTCCACGATGGAGGGGCGTTCATCAACTTGAATGATTCGAGACATGCTGTAACCTCCTTGATGTTAATCTCTCATAAGGATATATTACCCAAATTTTGAGATTAACTATGGAAGGTTTTATAAATAAGAATGGACAGCCCCGAAAGTCAATGGAATGACTTTACTTTGAGGCTGCCCAGATTAGATATGCTTCATTTATTGTTAGGTTAAATCCGCGTAATTACCTTATCAATTAACCCGTATACGCGCGCATCTTCAGCTTCCAAGAAGTAATCGCGATCCGTATCCAGTTCGATTTTCTCGATCGGTTGTTTGGTCGTTTCGGAAAGAATACGATTGAGTGTGCTGCGTGTTTTGAGAATGTGCTGCGTACGGATAAGAATATCACTTGCTTGACCCTGTGCGCCTCCCCAAGGTTGGTGAATCATGACTTCGGCATTTGGAAGAGCAAAACGCTTGCCTGGCGCACCAGCGGTTAGAAGAACAGCGCCCATGGAAGCCGCCATACCTACACAGATCGTGGATACATCGGGTTTAATGAAGTTCATCGTGTCATAAATAGCGAGACCAGCTGACGTAGAACCGCCAGGGGAATTGATGTATAGCGAGATATCTTTCTCAGGATCTTCAGCGGCTAGGAATAAAAGCTGAGCAATAATCGCATTCGCTACGTGATCGTTAACCTCTGTGCCGAGGAACACGATGCGGTCTTTCAGCAATCTGGAGTAAATATCATACGAGCGCTCTCCGCGCGCAGTTTGTTCGACAACCATAGGTATAAAGCTCATTGAAATCATCCTTTCCTATATGAAAATAGGTTTATTTTATTTAAGCTGCTAAATGGTTTAGCCCATTAAGCGGCTTTGCATTGGATCGTGTTGGCATGCACCGTAATCTTCTGTCCAAAACCAGACGAAACCATGATGAGTCGAACAGGCTCCTCATTATGCAAAGCTGGAAACTCGCGTACGGTAACGGTTGCTTCGGAATCTATAGTAGTGGCATCTTGTCGGCGATAGGTATCTATGGAGATGACATTGCTAGTCGAGGAATCAGTTGATCTTGTATGAGACTGTTCCCAAGCGATAACAGGTGATACTGATGACGGAGCTGCATCATGCTGTGGCAGACTTGTTTGTTTCTCTTGCTTTTGCTCTTGACTCATAGTTAATGCCTCCTCAATCCTTCGGTTTGGGGTAAACGGCTAGCAGCACATGGTAAGCGTCTTGAGCCATATCCGGAACACCTGAGTAACGCTCCACTAACTGTTGGACCATCGCCGCATATTCCTCAATGAACGCTTGTCGCTGCTGCTCCGTGCATAGCTGAACTTGAAGCTGCAGCGTCGCGCTTGGAATCACTTCACCGACATCAGACTGCTCCATGAGCAACATCGCATCTCGGCGGATTCGCTCGGAAGTGGTCACGAGATGAGCGAGTGAGCTCTGATCCTTCAGCTTTTGCAAGGTTTCAGGCTTCATGCTGAGGGATTCCGCGAGCACAAAAGTTTTGGCGATTGAGCGATAGAGCACCTCGACCAGATTGCGTACTTGGCGCGTGCCTACGCGTTGTACTAAGCCGGCCTTCTCCAACGCTTTGAGATGATAGTTGATACGTTGAGCCGTCTCACCCAAAGTGCGCGCCACTTCCGCGGCGGATCCAGGCTCTAGAAGCTGAGCAATGATTTCTCCGCGAAGCGGGTTAAGCAGCACCGTTGCCTGCTCGGGGGACTCGATGTAGTAGCTGTCTTGGATCTCTTTGTCTAGTGGCATGGAGTGGATAGCCTCCGTGTACAAAGTATATGTTACGTACAAATATTTTATTACGTGGAGCTGGGAAAGTCAATGGGCGATGGATGGTGGTGGTGGGTGACTGTTGTTGGAGGACATTAAGGATTTGAAGTAGACATTAAAGTATTGAAGTAGACAATAAAGTCTTGAAGTAACAAATTAAGTTTTGAAAATAAAATAGGCGTTCACTCTATCGGGTGAACGCCTATTTTATTTTGTGTATGGAGGGAGGAGGAAGTCCTTAGCGTATCCAGGGCAGGGGGAGATTAAAAGAACGTGCAGTTATGGTGGTTTCGGTAAACGTGAATTCGAATATACGGTTGGCATAGAACAGGATAACTCCATCTCTTCTCGAATACTACCTGTTATCAGAGAATCTAAGAAGATCATAAATAAGAGTTAGATGAATAACGGAAAATCGCTAATAAAATCAGAACAATTGGATGGGTGAGAAAATGATCAAAATATTAGTATTCTTACTAATATTTCTAGTTCCTAATATGTCGCAGAACGATAGTTCAATGAACTGTCTCTAAGAAAAGTTCTAAAATCATGTGTTTCTTTAAAAAAGGGGGAGTATTTTGAAAAAAACGAAAAAAGTAATCCTTCTAAGTGCCTTAATATTAATTATTTATATTGTATTCATTAAAGATAAATTTCCTATTACTGATGAACTACCAAGTGTAATGCAAAATGAATTTGATGTTGTATTAGACGAATAAACGAATAAAGTCTCTTTAGAAAAAGATGGAGTTTATCAGAGTATTGGTATTTCAATAGATATAGACAAAACTCTTTACATCGCTAACAGTGTAGGGGAAAACATAACCAAATTTGCTGTAAATAGAGATGAAAATCAAATCTATATCAGGAAAAATCTTTTCAATTACCAGGAAGGTGATAATGATAAATTTCAACTTATCAATGTACCATTTTCTGAATATCAAGAAATAATCAACGATAATAAGGTATGTGTTTATATAGATTATGGGCATGGTCATGAATTAAGAGAATACAACCTAACTAATAGTAAATACAAAACCCTGGAACATACTAACACATCAAAATAGAGCTTTTCTCTTACTGAACTAACGGATAACGAGAGTTTAACCAAGGATGAAGTGAAAATCACAATGAAAGGATTTTTGATTAATGAGACCTTGTATAAACTGTGGTGGAACTAATTTTGGTGAAGGTGAAACAAGAGGCGAAGGTAATATTCATCCCAAAAATAAGCTCTTTAGCCTAGGTGTTCCACTTCTTCTTACCATTTGCTTAGATTGTGGAGAGGTAATTTCAATGAGGGTTAAAAACCCAAAAATATTCAAGAAGTGATAACGCTAACGGAAAACGATAGTGAAAGAGGTTGCCACGCGGCAGCTTCTTTTTTGTTCGTTAAAGTAACGGGCAAGATTATGAAATCAGTCATAATTGTGCCACTTCGGCAGGGATATGCATGATTTGAGGTCCGGCAAAAAAATGCATGATTAAAGAAAAAGATTGCCCACACGTGGCAATCTTTTTCTTTAGGTTTTTAAATTCTGTAATGAGGTGAGCCAAATTCTAAGAAAACAGGAGCATTTAGGAGAAAAATGATTCTCCATAGAGGAAAAGTTCAAAACAGCAAAGAATATAGTACTATATGCTGGGTATCGAATAACAAATCGTGAAACGGAGGGTTATACCTTGTCAAGAGTTGCCGCAACTGGTTATTTAGAGAAAAAGGTATACAATGAAATAAAGGAAATGATTATGAACGGAGAACTCCCTCCCGGTGCCCCGATTACACAAGAGCAGATTGCGGCCAAAATCGGAGTAAGCCGCACTCCACTGAGGCGGGCGCTTGCTGAGCTGCAGCGTGACCATCTATTGGAATCAAGTCCTAAGGGGCTTAGCGTCGCGCAATTTAACAACGAATTTTTTGTATCGTTGTGGCAAATTCGTGCTGTGCTCGAAGGCCTGGCCTGTCGTATGTGCGCTTCGCGGATTGACGAGGCTACCGTTGCCTATTACAGCACTTTGCTTTCTGGTTCATACCGCCAATGGGAAGAGAAGGGGGAGACGGAACCTTATCGGCTTGCGGATATAAAATTTCACACGGGATTACTGGAGCTGTCCGGAGATCCAATTTTAAAGCAAACGCTGGAAGGCACACATGTACTTACCGTCTCGCTCAGCAAAGGGTTACTTCGTTCGCCGTCCGAAACGTACCCAGAGCACTTAAGGATACTGGCTGCATTGGAGGAAAGGAATGAAGATGAGGCTGAGCGAATGATGGTTGAGCATTTGCGCAAATCGATCCCATTCTTGAGGAAATAAACGGTTGCAGGGTAAGGTAGGCTATTTTATAATATTTAAATCAACCCTTCAATGTATACAATGTATGCAATGGGCATAAAAGGTTTTAACGCGAGGGAAAAATGAACTTTCAACGATCCTTTCTATACCGCCTTATCATATTTAGTTTGACCTTAAGCACGCTTCCCGTTATTTTTTTGGGGAGCTTCTCGTTCTGGGAATCCTCAACGCTAATTCAGCGTAAGGTGGACGAAGGAAGCCATCACGTTCTCCTTCAGACGCAAATGCGAATGGAGCAAGTGCTGAAGACTATCGATTATTCGGTCAGTCAGTTTATCGGGTCCCCGCTTGCGTATGCAGCTATGGACCAGACTCTGGATATCAGCGAATTTACAACGGTAGATCTGTTGAAAAGCCAGCTTCATTCCATTCAAACATTTGAACTTGGGATTAAGGACATCATGCTGGTAAACCTTGATAAAAGGTGGTCGATTAGCAATGAAGGTTTAATCCGCTACAACTCCGAGGAAGATATGAAATCATTACTGCCTTATGCCAAGCTTCCGCACGTCTCGGATTGGCATGGGGATCTTGTCATTAATAAAAATACCGGAGAGCGGGATATCGTCCTCGTTAAGAAGCTCCCGATGAATTCGATGACACCGCAGGGGTTCATCGTGACGACGGTTGACATCGCAGAGATCCAGAAGTTGATTGGGCGATCGTCCGACTTCGGCACGATCTTTGTGCTTGATGACAAGTATAAGGTGCTTGCAGCATCGGACGACTCGCCTCAGGATATAAGCTTGTTTAATGAAGAGCAGCTACTGAAAACAGCGGACATGTCCGGTCACCACACGACAAAACTAGGGGGCAATGACGTTGCAGTAACCTACCAGCGGAGCGATTTCAATAGTTGGCTGTACGTTTCTGTTGTGCCTCTGGAGCAAGCCGTGCGGGATGTCCGTTGGATCGGCTGGTTTACGCTGATTACCTGCCTTGTCATTTTGGCAGTGATCTTTATTTTGTCGTATGGCGGCGCTAAAAAAATGTATTCGCCAATAAGGAGCCTGTACTATTCGGTTAGAGACGGTAAGCAGGAAGACGCTGTTCCTCCGAGGACGGATGAGCTTCACTTTATTAAAGACCGGGTGCTTTCGCTGAAACAGTCCAACATTCAACTAACGAATCAGGTGCAAGTTCAGTCCAAAGATCTAGAAAACTTTTTTCTTGGCAATTTAATTCATGGGAGATTAAGCGAAAGGGAAATTCGAAACAAAACAAAGCAGTACGGATACAACTTGGATGTCAGCTGGATGTGTGTCTGCGCAGTCCAGATTGATACGCTGATCAACTCTAGCTACAGCGAGCAGGACAAAGATTTGCTGTTGTTCGCTATCAATAACATCGTTGACGAACTGCTTATCGGGGGAGCGCGTATCGCCTCGCTGCCGTTTGATAAATATCAGATAACCATTATCGGCGGGCATGATGAGTCTCGGAATGTGTTTAAGGCCAATGTCAATGAGCGTATCACTCAGATTCAGCAAATGATCGCGCAGGTTCTTGATTTAAAGGTGAGTGTCGGAATTAGTCGGCCTTATTCAGATTTCATGCATTCATCCACAGCCTTCAAGGAATCGATTGAGGCGTTATCTTATCGGTTAAGACTAGGGCAGGGAGCCGTGATTAACATCGCGGATATCGAGTCTGTGTACCCCGTTAAGCAGGTTTTTCCTGAGGCTTTGGTCCAGGATATTGTCGAGATGATCAAAGGAGGCAGGCCTGAAGAAGCGGGAGCTTTGCTGGATCGGTTTGTCGACGAAATTCTCAATCATCCGCTTAGTTCTCGGGAATACCAGCTGTTTCTCGTTCAGCTGCTGATGGATTTAACCCGATTGGTTCAGCGCAAGGGTCTGGCGTTCGCCCCATTATATGGGGAAACGGATCTATTCGCTCAGCTTTTCGAGCTTCAAACCGCCGAGGAGATTAAAACCTGGTTCAAGCAGGCGATCATTACACCAATCTTCGAACAGCTTGAGGAATATCGGGAAGAGCATTACAAGCATTTGTGCGAGGAAGTGACCCGGATTTCGCAGCAGCGAATTCATGAGAACATTACACTGGAAACACTCGCTCATGCGATCAACTATCACCCGGATTATGTCGGCCGAGTATTCCGCAAACATATGGGTATCAACTTCAGCGAGTACGTCTCCCAACTGCGTCTCAAAATTGCGAAACAGATGCTTGCTGAATCCGATCTGAAAATAAGTGAAATATCCGCAAAGCTCGGCTACAATAGTTCTCAAAATTTTATCCGTTATTTCCGTAAACTGGAGGGCGTAACCCCGGGGAAATTCCGCGAGGAACATTGGGGACGCGATATGCGGCAGAACGGCTGAAATATAAAAGGGGCGTTATCCAGGTTCGTCATGCTGGATCGCCCCTTTTTATATTGGTTTATTTTTTCAACTTCGCCTGCTCGGCGTTAAGTTCTGCAATAACCTTATCTCCGCCTGCTTTCTTCCACTGTTCGACCGCACTGTTCCATCCATTCTGGTCAATCGCACCCATGATGAATTTGATCCGCGCGTCTTTAATGATTTTATCCAACTCCGCGCCTTTGGTTACATAGGTTTCCGAAATTAAAGCGTAGGCTGGATTGGTGACTACATACGGTTCGTTGTCCAAATAACTCTTCGTCATCTTCTGGCGAATCTCGGATAGGCCCTCAACGTTGGAGCGGAAGATGGTATCCCACGTTGCGCGCAGCGCCCGCAGCGGATTTATATCAACCTCAAATTTGGCTGAATCCGTCGTAACTGGCTTACCGTTCTCCGTCTTGAAGTGAACGCCTTCCACTCCCCAGCTCATGAGTTGAAGCACTTCCGGATCCGCCAGCTTATCGAAATACGCCAAAATCTGTTTTAGCTTTTCCTCTGTTTTAATACTTGATTTTGGAAACACGTAGAGGGCATCATACCCGACGTTGCTGAAAATTCGATCGCCTTTGGCACTTGCGATTCGGGTCATGAAGTCGATATCGGCACCGGGAATTTTGGCGGTGTTAGCCTTCAGATTCGCCGATTCTGAAACAATTCCTCCATAAGCCCCAGTCGTCCCTTTATGAAATTGCTCGTTCTTTTGATTGCCTTGCAGGGTGGCGAAGTCCTGATTCATCAATTTCTCGTCGTACAGCTTTTTCATATACTTCAGTGCTTGCATGTTTTCGTCGGTCATAAAGTCGGGAACCAGCTGGCCGTTCTTGAGCTCCCATAGATCCGGGCCGCCGTAGGCTGCAAGCACGGCATAGAACAAATCGATGTTTTGGCTCTCGACGATCGGAAGCGTGTCGTTTTTGCCATTACCATCAGGATCTTTATCCCGGAACGCTTTTAACACCTCGTAAATATCATCTAGTGTCTTCGGTTTTTGCAGCCCCAGCTTATCCAGCCAATCCTTCCGATACATGAACGTTTTCGCTCTCGGTAACGGTAGGGAGCGGGGCAGGCCATAAAGCTTGCCATCCACAGATGCATTCGTCAGCACGTTTTTATTGTATTGATTCAAGTTTTTATAATCCTTCAAGTACGGACCGATTTCCCAGAACATACCGGATCGCACGGAATTAATGAACCCTGGCGTTTTGTCATACCCTTGCTGCACGGTCATGACATCCGGCAGCTGCCCTGTCGCAATGGTTGCATTCACTTTTTCATTATAAGTGCCGCTCGGCACCCAATTGATGTTCAACTTCGTATTCGTTGCCTTTTGGATGATCTTCAGTGGTTCGCCGTCAATTTTAGGCGGATCGGCTACCCACAGGGTGGCCATCATGCTGAATTCCAGCGGTGTGCTGCTCTTGGCTTCGGTTTTACTCGTATCTTTGGTACCTCCAGTGGCTGACGTACAGCCGGCAAGCGTGCCAACGGTCAAGACCGCTGCCAAAGTGGCGGAAACGGCAGACTTTGTACGGATCCTGGCAATTCTCATTTGTAAATCCCCCTCGATTTAAAGTTGGCCCCGGTAACCAATCTAATCGTATAGTCCGACCTTATTACAGTCAATGATCATATTCCGACTCGGACCCAGATAAAGTCCCGGATGCACATACTCATTTGCAGCAGTTTATTTCCCATAGAGAAGTCCGAAATTGCTTATCCTCCAGAAATATCACTGGGTAGTGCGTTTATGACCAAGTCGGTAAATGATTATAGACGGTTGTCAAGGCGTCCCCTAATATTCGAGTTGTGAGCTGCTGCAAGAAGTGAATCCATTATCAGACGGAAAACGGACGGAGGTGATCAAAAATGAGTAATTCCATAGTGATAAAGCAGCTGGTCCGCAATCGCTGGCTTTATCTGATGCTCCTTCCTGGAGCGCTATATTTTCTAGTATTTAAATATTTGCCCATGTGGGGTGTACTGATCGCCTTTCAAGACTATCAGCCGTTCCTAGGTTTTAGCGGAAGCAAGTGGGTAGGTCTCAAGCATTTTCAGCTTTTTTTCGAAGACGACATCTTCTGGAAGCTGTTTGCGAACACATTGATTTTGGCTTTCTATAATATCCTGTTCTTTTTTCCGCTGCCGATCCTGATCGCATTGATGCTGAATGAAGTGAGGATCGAATGGTTTAAAAGAGCGGTGCAAACAATTGTTTACATCCCTCACTTCATATCTTGGGTTGTCGTCGTTGGTATCGTTTATATGTTTTTTACGACGGAGGGGGGACTTGTGAATGAGCTGCTCTCCGCTATAGGGCTCGCCAAGATTCAATTTCTGGCCAGTACGGAATGGTTCCGGACCATGATCATGATGGAAGTCATTTGGAAGGAATCGGGTTGGGGAACGATTATTTTTCTTGCTGCCTTGGCCGGTGTCGACACGACTTTATATGAAGCGGCGCGAATCGATGGTGCAAGCAGGATTAGGCAGTTGTGGCATATTACACTGCCCGCCATTCGCAGCACCATAATCATTCTGCTCATCTTACGGCTCGGCTCCTTCCTCGACCTAGGTTTCGAGCAAATTTTTCTAATGCTGAATGCCATGAACCGCGAGGTCGGCGAGGTGTTCGATACTTATGTTTACACCAGCGGGATCCAGCAAGGCCAGTTCAGTTACAGCACCGCCGTTGGATTGTTTAAATCAGTGATTGGGCTAGTACTCGTGCTGTCGGCGAATTACTTGGCCAAAAAATTTGGGGAGGAGGGAGTGTACTGATGCCGGATACTTCGCTGCAAAGCCGTCTATTCAGCACTTTCAACTATGTGGTTCTAATCTCGCTTTCGCTCATTACTTTGCTGCCGTTTATTTATATTGTAGCCGGCTCGTTTACCACTTCCGAGGAATTGATCAGCAGGGGCTTCGTATTATTTCCTACTCATTTTTCGCTGGATGGCTACCGCTATATATTGTCTACCAGCACCATATTAAACAGCTTGTTTGTCACGATTTTTATTACCGTTGTCGGCACATTGGTGAATCTGATATTCACCGCACTAATGGCCTACCCCCTCGCGCGCAAGGATTTGGGCGGCAGGCGAGTATTTATGCTCGCCATCGTATTTTCAATGCTTTTCAGCGGAGGAATGATTCCTACGTTTCTGATCGTCAAAACCGTTGGATTGGTTGACTCTTACGCCTCGCTTATCATCCCAGGCTTGATCAGCGCGTTTAATCTCATCGTATTGAAAAACTTTTTTCAGCAGCTGCCCGACGGAATTGAAGAATCAGCGAAGATTGACGGCTGCAACGATCTTGCCATCCTGCTCCGCATTGTCTTGCCGCTATCGAAGCCAGCATTGGCGACGTTTACTTTGTTTTATGCGGTTGGGCATTGGAACACCTTTTTCAACGCAATATTGTATATTAGCGATTCAACGAAGTGGCCGATTCAAGTATGGCTGAGACAAATCGTTATTCTTTCGCAGGGCGGGTTTGGCGATTCGGCTAGCGTCGACTCCGAGTTTGCGACTCCGCCCGGCGCAGTTATTAAAATGGCGGTCATCGTCATCTCCACCGTACCGATCTTGTTGTTCTATCCGTTTATGCAAAAGCATTTTGCTAAAGGAGTCATGCTGGGCTCCGTAAAAGGTTAATCCGAGGTTTCGCTGCAATACCACATATAAGCAAAGGAGCAAGGGAAATGAATTTGAAAAACTCGATTATTGTACCGATTTTAGGGAGGTATGCTGACCGTTTTCATGAATACCAGCCTGCCCGTACGTTTTTTGACAATCTAAAGGTTGCTGCAAGCATTCCCGGCATCGAAGGCATTGAGGTGGTATATCCGCAAGACTTCGCCGATCCTGGAGAGACTGTTAAGGCCATTAAAGCTATCGGACTTCCGGTTTCTGCGGTCAACGTAAACGTCAAGGGCGAGGCTAAGTTTCGGTCCGGTTCTTTTACCAGCCCCGATCCTAATGTCCGTACCGAAGCGGTGCAGTACATTAAAACAGCTATGGATTTGGCAGCCGAACTCGGTACTGACATGATTACGTGCTGTCCGCTGATCGACGGCAGCGATTACAACTTCCAGGTCGATTATCAAAATCAGTGGAAATGGCTGGTGGAAGGCATTCGTGAAGCGGCATTACACCGTTCGGATATTAAGGTCAGTCTGGAATATAAGCCGTACGAAGTACGCAATAACATTATCTTGGGGGATATGGGCCGGACGCTTCATTTGTGCAATCAAGTTGGGCTCCCTAACGTTGGCGTCACGATGGATGTCGGCCATGCGCTTGGGGCGCGTGAAATCCCGGCTGCAATGGCTTGTATGGCGAACGACGCTGGCCGACTTTTCTACGTTCATTTTAACGATAATGACCGCGCTTGGGACTGGGATATGCTTCCGGGCTCGGTGAACCTGTGGGATCTGGTGGAGACGCTGTATTATTTGGACCGGATGAACTGGTCAGGTTGGCTGACCTATGACGTTTACAGCAGGCACGGAGATCCAGCCGAAGCGTTTGCCGTTACTTTCCGGATTATGGAGACAGCCAAGGAAATGATCGATAAACTCGGACGTCAACAAATCCAAGCTTTAATTGATGAAGGGGTGCCTGCCCGTACGTTCGACTATATGTTTAAAAAGCTTTTCAAGTAGAAGGGGGTAACGACCATGCTGTTAGGGGCGGGAAGCTACTTGTTCCGTTATTCCATAGGAACAGATACTTTTAAACCGGATAAACCTATGAACGCTGTCCGTCTTGTGGAGCAGGCTGCAGATCTCGGTTTCGAACTTGTGCAGTTTGCTGACAATTTACCGTTAGAAGGCTATAGCGACGCTGAGCTGGACGCCGTAAGGAATGCTGCCCGGAATCGAAACATGACGCTTGAAGCCGGAACGGCGGGTGCGCGTAAGGAACGTTTGCTGCGCTATTTGTCCATTGCCGAACGCCTGGAGGCTAGATTGCTCCGGTTGACTCCACACGCTCCAGACACCCATGTGACTAAGGAAGAAACGGCCGCAGTATTAAGAGAGGTGCTGCCTTATTTCCATAAAGCAGGTGTGGCGATCGCACTGGAAAACCATTTCACGATGACCTCGGACGATTTGTCTTCGCTTGTCCGTGAACTGGATGATCCGTTGGTTGGCATATGCCTAGATACGGCCAACTCCATCGTTCAGCAGGAATGGCCGATGGAGACGGTACGGCTGCTCGGAGAGCAGGCCATTTCGCTTCATCTAAAAGATTATAAGATTCAGGCGCATCCAGCGGGAATCGGAGTTGTCGTCGATGGGGCTCCATTAGGCCAGGGGGATCAGGACATTACCGCTATCCTGCATTTCCTAAAAGCTGCAGGAAGAAATGTGAATGTCGTGCTGGAGCAGTGGATGAGCACGGCCGGTAGCCACGATGAGACTCTTCGGAACGAACTGGCCTGGATCAGGCAAAGTGTCGATACGGCCCGGAGATATATGGCGGAGACGGCTGAATGAAAAGAAGCGGAGTTTTGAACAAGGAACTGGGGGCTTTCCTCGCAGCCATTGGGCATTACGACCAGGTGAGTGTAGTATCATGCTTATACGGCATTCCTAAGGATGCGAAAGTTATCGATATGGCTTTGATTCGCGGCGTGCCCAAAATGAACGTAGTGCTTGAGGCGATTAACAATGAAATCATCATTGAAAAAATGGTCATCGCAACCGAAATGGAAGCGAGCAATCCGGAGCTATACGGTTTTATCCGAACCGCCTTTGCTGAGCAAGTTGTTGAGGCGGTTCCGAACGAAACGCTCAAAAAGCGGGCCGCTTCCTCCAAATGCTTTGTGCGGACCGGGGAAAATGTGCCTTTTTCCAACGTTGTGTTTCAAGCCGGCTACTCCGTCAATTAGCAGTTGCAGTTTATATTCCAACGATATGAAAGGTCGATGAACATGAGCGTGACACAAATCGGGATTCAAGGTGAAAAATTTTTAATCAATGGCAAGCTGACCTATTCAGAGATTGAAGGAAGCAACCCCTCGTCCCATGGGCTATTGATGAATGCCCGATTTATCCAGGGCATTTTCGATGACAAGGCGGCCCCTGAGCGTTTTGCGCGTTTCGGTCAATCCGTCTACGATCCGGAGAAAAATACGGACGATTTGATCGCGGCATTGCCAGAGTGGCACCGGCACGGGCTGAGGGCGATTACCGTTGGGCTGCAGGGGGGAGGTCCGGTGTTCACAATCGAAGATTGGACGACTGTAGGCAACAATCCGTTCAGCGAAGACGGGTTGACGTTCGATCCTGCGTACGAGCGCCGCCTGGACCGGCTTGTCAGAGCCGCAGACGAGCTGGGAATAATTGTCATAGTCAGCTTATTTTATTGGTCCCAGGCGATCCGTTTCCGCGATGGCAAAGCGGTTCGCAACGCAATCAAGACGGCTTGCGGTATTTTAAAGAAGAACAATTATACCAATGTGATCATCGAGGTAGCAAACGAATTCGATATTAGTGTATGGAAAACCGTACCGCAAATTCAGCAGCCTCAAAGTATGTCGTATTTAATTGAGCTGGCGCGGGAATATTCCGGCGGCATGCTGGTCGGGTCCAGCCTCGGAGGCGGAGCTGTCAACCGGGAGGTGGCCGAAGCGAGCGATGTGATCTTGATTCACGCCAATGACCTAACGCGTCAGGAATACTACAATATGATTCAAAAAGTACGCGGATGGGGCCTAAACAAACCGATTGTGTGCAATGAGGATTCTCCTTGCGTCGGCATGATCGAGGTGGCGTTCCGGACACAGACCTCGTGGGGGTATTACAATAACTTGACGAAGCAGGAACCACCGGCTATCTGGGGCGTCACGAAAGGTGAAGATGAGTATTTCGCCAGACGGATCGCAGAAGGGGTCGGCATAAAACTCGATCCTCTACCGGTTCAAGAGCAATATTATTTGCAGGGCTTCGAGCCCCTGATCACGATCGACAATAAGAGGTGGATCCGGTTGGCGAGCTTGTACCCTGAAACGATCAATTACGTGGAATTTTACCGTAACGGGGAACTGGTCGATACAGCATATAACGAGCCTTTTATGATTCGCAACGAAACCACTTGGATTCAGAAGCCTTGGGTGGTGACTGCGGAGGATAAAGAGTGGACTGCCAAAATTGTCTTGGCTGACGGCAGCACGCTGGAGCGTTCCGTGAAGCTGAGCGGTGCAACAGTATTAAAGTAGCGGGTTTTCACAAAAAGGGGCTGTCACTTCAAGTGGATCTACTTGAGGCGGCAGCCTCTGTCTTGAACAAGAGGCGGCTGGCTGACCTTCTACTTTGTGATGGTATACCGTTTATGATTGGCAAAAAGAATTTCTATGAATATTGTTTTTTTGGTATGATGCATGCGTAGACTGGAAGGGAGTTTTGGAGATGCGGCCAAAAGTATTTCTTGCAAAGCAAGTTCCAAGTGAAGTGGAAGCGTACATTGCTCAGCACTGCGATTATCGGATGTGGGACAGGGAAGAGGAAATTCCTCGTCAACAGCTTTTAGAGGAACTGTCCGATGTGGATGGACTTTTAATGTCTGGCGGAAGCATTGATCAGGAACTGTTGGAGCATGCACCGAAGCTCAAAATTGTTAGTAATGTCTCGGTTGGTTACAATAATTTCGATATAGAGGCAATGAAGGCCAAGGACGTAATGGGGACTCATACTCCGGGTGTATTGGATGAAACGGTGGCGGATACGGTCTTCGGACTTATCTTGGCCACAGCGAGAAGAATTCCGGAGCTCGATGCTTACGTGAAGGCTGGCAAATGGACAAAAGGAAGCGAAGAGCACATTTTCGGTATAGACGTTCATCATTCTAAACTTGGGATAATTGGTATGGGGCGTATCGGGGAAGCAATTGCCAGACGGGCGAAGTTCGGATTCAATATGGATGTCGTGTACTACAATCGCAGCAGAAAAACGGAAGCCGAGCAAAAGCTTGGCGTTGTCTACCGCTCCATGCAGGAGCTGCTGCAAGAGTCTGATTTTGTAGTGGTCATGACGCCATTAACACCTGAAACAACTCAATTCATCGGCCGTGGAGAACTGGCACTTATGAAGAAAACTGCCATCTTTATAAATGCGTCTCGTGGGCAAACTGTGGATGAAGAAGCACTAATTGCAGCTTTGGAAAAAGAAAGCATCCGCGGAGCAGGTCTTGATGTTTTCCAGCAAGAACCAGTAGATCCGGATAACAAGCTATTGCAAATGCCTAACGTCGTAACCCTACCGCATATCGGATCGGCTACTCCTCAGACGCGTTTCGATATGGCTATGCTTGCTGCGAATAATTTGGTGAAGGGCTTGCAGGGGGAAATGCCTCCAAGCCTTGTCGCGGAGTTGAAGAGATAGTGGAGAAGGCAGCCGGGCTTTGTTATGAACAAAACCTGCAACTACTTTCAATTTGTCAAAAGTACTTCAAAACTTATTTGTAATTCGGGTTTTTCACTCCAAAACACCACTTCAAAACTTAATTTGTAACTCGATTTTATTAGAAAAGCCAGCAAACCTTTGTTTGCTGGCTTCTTGCACTTCAAAACTTATTTGTCACCTAATAGGTGGGTGCTGCTGGGTGGCTGTTGTTGGGGGACATTAAGGTTTTGAAGTAGACAATAAAGTCTTGAAGTAACAAAAATAGGCAGCCTCGTTAAAGTAACGGGCAGATTTCTTCAATAAAATGTTTTATTAAAGCCGAAGAATTGATAAAAAAAGAAATAACATACCGGGGAATTGAGGTGGGTTTGATGGAAATTCAACCAAAAGTTAAGGTAATATTCCTGTATAGTAAAATCTAGTTTTCAATTTTTAAAAATGAAAGAAAGAAAATTAGGAATGAATTCATTAAATTACAATGGAAAATTATTGAGTGTGGGACGGCAAGGATTAGAAAAAATGTCAGGCTCTAATTTATAAGCTAATTGCTTTGACTACAACGATTTTAATAAACGATCTTAATATTCCCGCTGTTCCAAATATCCTATTTGTGATAATTTGGTTGTAAACACAATAACGAGGAGAAATTATGGAGGAAAAGAACCATAAAGTATCGCAAATTGATGAAGCTATCACAAGATATTTTGAAAAAAAGAAAAAAAACGAACAAGTAATTTCAGAGATGATAGAGCGCATGAACTACAAGAAAGCAGCAGCCCAGGAAATGGCAAATGCGACTTATAATACAATAATTGAAAAACGACAGAATACAATTAATTATATAAATGAACAAGTTGATTTAATCTTCGAGAAACGGGAAAAGGAAGCAATTGCTAGAGAACAGCAAATAGAGGAAGTCTATGAGCGAATGCGTGCTTCAGAAATTAGGGTGCGAGAGGAGATTGAAAAGCGTGTCAAACTTACTATTGAAATTGTAAACGTAGCAAGAAAGAAAACGCTACAAAATATTGAAGAAGCAGCTCAAATAGCAATTAAACGTTACCAACCTTCAAATAACAACAATTTATCTGAACAAATAGATCGAGCGATTGCTAGTATTGAAATGAAGAAACAAAGAGCTAAAGAAGAGGCTGAAAGACATACAGAGAAAGCTATCAATCGTATTCGAGCAAAAGAGTGTCAAGTTCAAAAAGAAGCTCGCGAAGAAGCATTGATTCTTACCAAACGAATAAGTGAAAATCCGTATGAGACGAACATTTATTATTATGAACCTAGTATTATCGAATCGTTTGGCTCATTTATCGGAAACTTACTGGCAAGTATAATTAAAGCCCCATTCGAATTAATAGAAAGTATAACTGGAATTGAACCAATAGGTGACGTTGGGAGGTTGTTGGCAAATGTAACGAAAGGATCCATAGATACTGTTGCAACTGCTATTGACGGTTCCGTAGATATTATTTCGGGCGTTATTGCGAGTGATCATGAGCAAATTAATCGTGGAATGACGCAAGTTGAAAAAGCCGGGAAGAGAGTAATAAGGGGAGCGGTAAAAAGCATATCCAATACCGTGAAGAGTGTTGGAGATGTAGTAAGTGGTGATGAAGTACGTGTAAAAAGAGGAGTGAAAAGTCTCGTGACAAAGACAGCTGCTGGATCCGTTTTTTTATTATTACCTGGAACAATCGATCTAGATTTTGATATAGACAGCGATTTTGTAATCGATGAACAGGATCCAGGGATTCATCATGTTGAACCCCATGATGTTCAAGATTACACTAGGGTAGATGGAACTGAAGTGAAAGGATATTATCGTGGTGGTGAGATTGGCTACTTAAGAACTGATCCAGATGATGACCCTTATAATAACCTTTCGTAATAGACGCATATGAAGGAGATCCCGGGCTGGAATATAGAACATCTAAATTCCGCTAGATGGAAGATTCAGGATTCAGAAGTTGTTAGTTGAATGGGTTGGCAAGTAATAAGGGATTGAACTAACGGGAAACGATCGTTGAACTAACGGATACCGAGAGTTTAATAATGAATATTCGAAGGTTACCGACATTAATCAGTTAGGAAGCCTCCATATGAGATTGAAATTTCTAACACGGTTGCATTGTCATGGCAGCCTTTGTATACTGGATTTATAATTGATCAATCACTCTCAGATTGGAGGAGAATAAAGATGGCTAAATCAGAAGCAACATCGGTGAATCGCAAATCCGATATTATCTCCGCGGCGATCGAAGTGTTCGCGGAGGTTGGTTATTTTCGCGCTACGACGGCACAGGTGGCCGAACGGGCGAAAATCTCTCAGCCCTACGTATTCCGATTCTTTGCGACCAAGGAAACTCTGCTGTTAGCCGCGCTGGAGGCATCTTGGAGCCGGGTAATTGAATCGTTCCGCCAGGTGGTGGAGACGACTTCTCCGGAATTGCTAGAGACGAAGCTTATTCAGGAGTATGTGAACATTCAGGCGATGTACCAGAACGAGATGCTCTTGCAGATGCAGGCACAGACCATTCGGGAGGACGCCATCCAACAGACGATGTGCAATGCCTATAAGGATATCCGCAATATGATTCTGGTGGCGTTCCGTGATGCCGGTATGGAAAATGCTGAAGAGCGGGCGATGCTGTTCCTCGCACGCGGAGTGCTGTGCAATGTCGCCGTCGCGATTAATCTGCCCGAATTGATGAAGGGATAAGGGGAGATTTTTTTCTCTGAAAAATAGTTATTGACCAATCACTAACAATTCGTTATAGTGAGTCAATCAGTTAGTGATTGATCAATTACAAATTATAAGGGCGAGGTGATCAAGGCACGCTGTAAACGAAGTTGAATTTAAATGCCCCCTACTTACAAACGGTTAGACTGTATAAAAATTTTTAAAAGAAATTAATTAATCAATCAATAACAGGAGGAGATTATTATGAATTCTATGGTTCAGTCGGTAGCCGTGAATCGTTCTTACACGTTGAAGTATCGGTGGTGGGCTCTGATCGCGCTGGCCCTCGCGCAATTCCTGGTAGTGCTGGATGCGTCCATCGTCAATATCGCGCTTCCCGCTCTCGGCTCGGAGCTTCATCTGAGCACTAGTACACTGAGCTGGGTCATTACGGCTTATGTATTGCCCTTCGGGGGCTTGCTGCTTCTCGGCGGAAGGCTGTCGGATCGCTTCGGGCATCGCAAGTTATTCATGATCGGGGTCACTGGATTCGCACTTGCGTCGGCCGCGGCTGGTCTGGCTACCTCGGGAGCTTGGCTGCTTACGGCGAGAGCGGTTCAAGGCGCATCGGCTGCCCTACTTGCCCCGGCCGCTCTGGCTCTCGTTACGAAGCTGTTCACGAATCCGCGGGATCGGGCCAAGGCACTCGGCATCTGGGGTGCGGTTGCGGGCATTGGTAGTGCGGCGGGCGTCTTGTTGGGCGGTGTACTGACAGATTCGCTTGGTTGGTCTTCAGTGTTCTATGTGAATGTCCCTGTAGTAGCTTTGGTTCTGGTGGCGGTTCCTTATCTTATTCCCAAGGATGCGCACGTCGAACGAGTAAGTCTGGATGCGTCAGGGTCCGCTACGGTAACGACTGGAATCGTAGTACTAGTCGCCGCGCTCTCCGGTACGGATCGGGTCGGCTGGACGTCCCCGCAGACGCTGATTCTCGCAGGCTTGGCGGTTGTGCTGCTTGGATCGTTCATCTTCATCGAGAAGCGCGCTTCGAATCCGCTTATGCCGCTAGGCATCTTCCGCAACAAGTCCGTTACGGGCGGCAATCTGGCCATGTTCCTTATCGGAGGAGCTACGACAGGACTGTTCTTCGCGCTCTCGGTTTACATGCAGCAAGTGCTTCATTATGATGCGTTAAAAGCAGGCCTTACCCAGCTCCCGCTGGCTGGCTCGCTAGTCGTGATTGCCGGGGTCGTTCCGGCTGTGGTCAAGGCTATTGGAACGCGCAAGACGCTGGCGGCGTCACTGTTTCTGCTGGCCGTAGGCCTGATTTGGCTCTCCCTTTCACCTAGCGACGCTTCGTTCGCTGTCAATCTGCTAGGCCCATCCATCTTGATGGGAATTGGATTGGGAGGAGCCTTCATCTCCGGAACGGAGCTAGCAGTCCACGACGTGGCGGACGATGAAGCGGGGCTAGCAAGCGGCTTAGTCAATACGAGCCAACAGATCGGTGGAGCCATCGGACTCGCGGTACTTACGACGGTAGCCTCGGCTCGCATCGATCGCTTGCTTGGCGGCGGGGTAGCCGAAGCGCAAGCGTTAACCGGCGGGTTCTCCTGGGTGTTCCTCGGAGCTGCAGCATTCGCGCTTATCGGGGCAATAGCGGTTCTCGTGGTTGTGCGACAATCGCCCTCTTTTATAGTTAGTGATTGATCAATTAAAAAAATCCTAATAGGAGTGATCAGAATGTTAAAAGCAATGGTAGTAAGAGCAGGCAGTGGTTGGGAAATGGTACTTGTCAAACGATTGGTCGAAGAGAATGTCGAAGTCGTCGCCTATTCCGGCTCGCAACGGAAGCTGGAAACTCTGCAGATGAACATCTCCTCCCCTCTTCTGCGAATAGTGAGAGGAGATGTCGGTAACCCAGATGAACTGCTAGATGCTGCGAACGGCGTGAATGTTATTTTCTGCGGAGTCTACTTAACCTACGATGACAAGCCGGAGAAAGTCCACCAGATGCTCGAAGCCGTTCGGAGCGTCTCCGCGGCAATCGGAGCTAAATTGGTAATGGTGGAAGGGGTCTATCGACCTGCCGATGTGAAGGAATCGGCGTACGTCCCCTGTCCTAATTCGATGCGAATCTTCAGTCCAGAGTTGTATGGCGAGGCCGCTTCCAACACGCTTATTCATTACGCGTTTCGCAAAATTGTTCAAGGGAAGCCTGTCAAGCTGCCCATTGATCCATCCATCAGAAGAGATTATCTATTCGTAGATGATGCCGCCAGGTATGTACATGAGCTAGCTACGACGGAATCCGCGTATGGGGGCAATTGGCATCTCTGTGGCAATGGCTCGATCTCGCAAGCGGAGCTCCTTGGCTTTGCGGGTTCAGTTGTTCAGGCAGCGCCGCGGTTCGAGACCATCGGAAAGTGGCAGCAGCGTTTGCTGCAGTGGTATGAGCCGAAGATGAGGATCAAATTGGATAGCTATGAGCGATCCGGCAAGAATTATGGAACCTCTAGCATGGCGTATGACGGAGTATCACCAACCTCGTATGAAGAGGGGATAGCCTTAACGGTTAAGCACATGTTGGAAAAGTATGTAGCAAAAGAGTCCACAGGTAGTTAAAGGTAGTTATTAATCGATCACTACTGACAATGCAAGTGATGAAATCAAGTTAGTAATTAATCATTTTATAATTCGACGAAAAGAGGCTGAAGAAAATGGAGAAATCAATAGTAATTGGAGTAGACAGCGGGATGGGATCGGAGAATACGGGAGAATTGTTCAATCAAATGGACACGGTCGATGTCGACCGAAAGGCACAAGTCATCGTCCACCTATCCATTGAAATCGAAGCCACACTAGAGAGCGTATGGAGGATCCAGACTGATATCGAGCAGTGGCCAACTTGGCAGAAAGACATCTCTCATGTGCAGCTATCCGGTCTGATCGAAGTAGGAAACACGTTCCATTGGGAGACTCATGGGCTAAACATTGCCTCCACCATCCACGAGGTTATCCCGATGCGGCGTATCGTATGGGGAGGTCCGGCGCACGGTATCGAGGGTGTTCACGTGTGGAGCTTCACACCTACCCCCCAAGGAATCCTCGTGCATACCACTGAGTCTTGGGACGGTCGGCCTGTAGCAGCTGACCCCGACGGGATGCGAGCAGCACTCGAATCCTCGCTTGAAGCCTGGCTCGCAAATCTCAAGATAACAGCCGAGGCAGCCAACTGATTTGATTCGCTCTTAGTTCGATCGGTAAAACAACAGGGGTAACCAATTAAAAGTTAGTGATTGCTTAATTATTTTATGGGGGGATAACTTTTGGCTAGAAGAAAAAGCGTAAAACGACTGATCAATATCGGACTATCTTTGATCGTGGTTCTTATAGTCGTAGCGGCAGTGACTACTTATTTTTGGCAGATGAGGCTTCAGAAGCCGGATGAGGTCAACATGGCGAACATGGCTGATATGGCGGGAATGACGCACATGGAGCATATGGCGAGCATGGCGGCTTCTGATTCCGAAGAAGGCATGGTGTCCTGTGCCGCGATCACGGCGCCGGAATCATCGGGTCCAACACGTAAGTTCGATATGACAGCGGCACGGACGACACTGAAGTTGGATAACGGAAAGACGGCCGATGCCTGGACCTTCAACGGCTCGTCCCCGGGTCCCGAGCTTCGCGTTACGGAGGGTGATCGAGTTGTCATTACGCTCCATAACAAGGACATCGAGGACGGTGTTACGATTCATTGGCACGGGATCGCTGTTCCATGCTCACAGGATGGTATTGCGGGAGTCACGCAGGATGCCGTGGCACCGGGAGGACAGTTTACGTATACATTTATCGCAACGACACCAGGAACGTACTGGTACCATTCCCACCAGATGAGCTCAATTCAGGCTAGCAAAGGGCTTCTGGGCGCGCTGATCATCGAGCCTAAGCAACAACCTGAATCTAATCCTTCGACATCAGAAGCGACAGCCCTCTATCAACAACTGAGTTCTACTATGCTGGTGAACGGAAGCACGAATGGGCTGTCGGTTTCGGGTAAACCAGGCGAACAAGTCAGACTTAGGTTGATCAATGCGGGTAATGAAACGATGGAATTCGACGTCGATGGGGCCCCCTTCCGGGTCATGGCTATGGATGGACATGATTTGCACAACCCTGGGCAGCTGGACGGAACGATTGTTCCGGTAGGCGCGGGACAGCGTTATGATTTGCTCATCAAAGTTCCGGAGTCTGGCCAAGTCGTCGTTAATAGCCCTGAGAGCTCACCGATTACGATAGGTAGCGGAATCCAACCGCAGCATTCGGAAGGCGGGCAGTTATTCTCATTCGTCGATTACGGCACGCCATTACCTAACGATTCCGCCCTGCATATCGAGCCCGACCGGCGTTTCGAGCTCAAGCTAGGCCAAACCCTTTTCACCAAGTCCATTAACGGAAAGTCCTTCCACGAGATTCCTCCGATGGACGTTAAGAATGGAGATCATATTCTCATCACTGTCTCCAACGAAGGCGGAGGAGATCATCCTTTCCACATTCATGGGCATGTGTTCCGCGTCCTAAGCAAGGACGGTGTTGCCTTGCAAGGTAGCCCGGTGTATCTGGATACACTCCTAACAAAGAAAGGTGAGACCTATGAGCTGATGTTAGAAGCCAATAATCCGGGCCTCTGGATGGCGCACTGCCACGATCTCAAGCATGCCTCGATGGGCATGAGCATGATGATTAATTACGAAGGCATCACGACGCCGTACCGGGTGGGAACCAAGTCAGGCAATCTTCCTGACCTATAGAAATAGAGCAATCCATAAGGTGAATGGCATACACGAATTAAACATTTAGATAGTCGTAAAGGAGCTCAAAATTGTGACGAAAGACGCGAAGACATCCGTTAATCGCCGAACCGACATTATCTCAGCAGCGATAGAAGTGTTTGCCGAGGTCGGTTATTACAGAGCTACTACGGCACAGGTGGCGCAGCGGGTTCGAATTTCGCAGCCTTACGTGTATCGCTTCTTTGCCACGAAAGAGAAGCTGTTGCTGTCGGCGCTTGAAGTTTCCTGGTTGCGGATTATCGAGTCGTTCCGCCAAGTTGTCGAGTTGGCGCCTTTGGAACGGCTAGAAGCCGAACTGATCTCAGCCTACGAGAAAATAACGGAATACTATCGCAAGGAAATATTACTACAGATGCAGGCGATGACGATTCAAGAAGAAGCCATCCAAGAAGCCATGCGGTATGGGTTCCGGGAGGTGCGCAGAATCGTGCTTGAAGCATTCCATAAAGCTAAGATTCCGAATTCTGAAGAGAGAACGATGCTATTCCTGGCCCGGGGGATGCTTTGCAATATTGCCGAAGCCATCCACTTGCCAGAGCAGAAAAAAATTGAAGGAGGCATATTGTAATGACGATGACGAAGGTAATGGTAATTGGAGCAACCGGCGGAACGGGAACCGCGATTACGGAAGAACTGGTGAGACGAGGGATTGACACGATTGCATTTGGGCGTTCGCGCCAGAATTTAGTTCAACTCGCCAATCGGCTAGGCAACCCCGCGAATCTAACACTTGGCGTAGGAGACGCTATGCGACCCGACGATATTGTTTCCCAAACAAGAGGAGCGGACGTATGGTTTCATTGCGCGAATGTTCCTTACCACGAGATGGCGAGCAAGCTGATTCCGCTGGGTGAGTCGGTGATGGAGGCGGCGGAGCGTATGGCCGCCCGAGTCGTCGCGATTGACGGTATTTATCCTTACGGCAGGCGACAGGGCGACCTGGTCACCGAGGAGCATCCCAAGCAACCGCATACTCGTAAAGGAAAAGTTCGTTTGGACTATGAACGAATGCTGTTCAGCAAGCGGTGGAACAAGGCCAAGGTTCTGATTGCCCGGTTGCCCGATTATTATGGACCTACTGCCAACGAAGCCTCGTATTTGGGCTCAACTCTGGAAGCCATTGCTGCCGGCAAGATGGCGTTCTATATCGGCAACATGCATACTCCCCGGGAATTTATCTATTTACCGGACGCGGCGGCCATGATTGTCGAGCTGGCCAGCAGAGACTTCGCTTACCAGCAGAATTGGAATATCCCAGGAGCCGGGGTGATTAGCGGACGAGATATTGTGAAGATTGCGCAAGCGTCAAGTGGCAGCGTCAAACCGGTTATTCCGTTGAAGAAAATAGGCTTATCCTTGCTTGGACTCGGCCTGCCCGTCATGAAAGAAATCGTGGAGATGCTTTACTTAACTGAAGAACCGCTGACGCTAAGCCGCAATAAGTACGAACGTTATATGGGTCCGATTGTGGCAACACCATTCCAGGAGGGTATCTCCTCGACGATAAAAGCACTTCAGATGAGGAAATAAATATTTATCCCACTAGCGGACAGCGGCGTCTTAATCCCTTTGATCTTTTCTCTCTGGCTGCTTACCAAAAAACGAACAAAAAAAGACGCTTTTTTACAGCGCCTTTTTTTGTTCAATATTTCTGGTAGGAATTTATAATTTCGACAAGAGTATTGAAACAAGTATTCCTAAAATTGAAATCCATACGAAAACTGATTTAAATATATTTTTGATAATCGAGTCCTGACTTTTCAAATCATTACCATGGTTTTCATGCATAGCTAAATCAATGTTCCCCATTGCATTAGAAGAACCCTTAGAGCCTACTCCTTTAAAAAGCAAGGTTAATATAAACAGAATTATAGAACCCATAAAAAGATAATCAGAGATTTGTTGCATTTTATTAACCACCGCCTTATTAACAATATTAGCACATTTTAACAATAGTGTTAAGCAATTTGTAACTTTATCGTATATCAAACGAAAAAATCCCGATAGTTAAGGAGTTGCATTGAAGTAGCTCCTTTTTGGCTTCATTGAAGTAACGGGCAGATTTGATTAATTTTGCAATCATGAACACTTCATTGCGTATGTGTAGCCGTGAAAGGTTGTATAAATGAGAAAAAATAAATAAACGCCAGTAATCTTCATTATTGTTAGTAAGTAGTCAAGCTGTGAAGATGTTATGTTATATCATGAAAAGCTGAAATCAAGATGAGGGGGTTCGCTGCAGCGTACAGCGTACAAAACAGTAGAGATAGCTGCATTAAAAGTTTGTTGTAACTTCCTGTATATGTAAGATGTCGAAAAGATGTAAGCGATGTCAAATATTCGTGGTTCTATAGTATAATATTCACACAGCGAGGAACATCTAACTTCTATGTGTCAGCAGGGGGAATAACTTTTGAAAATGATTCTATTTAAAAACAAAAAATATTTCAATGTAATGGTCTTATGGATCACAGCGGTTATCTGCCTGCTGGTTATTTTTTTATCTGCGACCATATATTTCAATGTAAAAAAAACGGTGGAAGAAAACAACTACGCGCTCAATAAGCAGACACTTTATCAAATGAAATATAACGTGACTTATATGAACGACTCTGTAAGGCAGCTGCTTTCAACGATATACTTTAGCCCGGAAGCAGATTATCTGATGCATATCCAAGACCCAGACACGCATGTCTTTGATTTGAATCAAACGCTAAACAATATGACCAAATCAATTATTAATAATAATTCTCTGTTACATTCCATGTATGTTTACAATAAGGAGTCCAAAATCTTTCTATCTACTCATAAAAGTATCTTCTATGAAGATACGGATCTGATACAGGCTCTTAAGTCATATCAAAAGGTTCCCAATTTACAGCCTATCGCCAGAAGGATGCAGCAAGGCGAGCAGTCGAGAAATGTATTTACGTACGCGATGTACGAGTCAGCGAATACAAACGGGGTCTGGGATGGCGCAATTTTCGTGAATGTGAACGCAGATATGATCATGAATAACATTAAGAACATGAATACGGATGAGCTTAGCGGGGATGTATTTCTGCTAGACGATAAGCGGCAAATTATCAATACGAACAGTACCAATCCAAGTATGCAAGAGCCCGTGCAGCAGATTTTTGCGGAGAAAATTAACGCTTCTATTCATGCTGGCGAAAACTATGGTTACCGAATTGAAAAGATTCAAGGTGGGGACTATTTTGTGACCTACATGTATATCGAGGGTGCAGATTGGGTTTTAATCAAAACGCAGCATCTATCTGAGGTATTGCGATATATGAATAAAATTCAACTAAGCATTTTGATCATGACGATCATTTTTCTAGCGCTTAGTATCTTTGCCTCGTTCACGCTATCCAAACGCATCTATCGGCCGATCGGATCCTTGGTCCAAAGAATGCGGACAGAAAATCCTGAACTCACGGAAGATAACACATCGCATCATGACGAGATCGGTTTCATTCATCATACCTATTCCAATATCGTGGAAAGGATGAACTCGGCTCAGAGCAGCAAGCAGGAGAATGCCAACATTTTGAAATATTACCATCTGAGAAACTTATTAATTGACAGTTGGTCAATGAAAGAGAAGGAATTGGATATCCTGCATGAACAGAGCAATCTCTCCATAGAGCTCAGAGGTAATTATGTGGTCTGTGTCATGAAAATTAACGACTATTCGCATTTCAAGCAGAATAATGCCCGTGATATCGAGCTATATAAATATGCGATTCTCAATATCGCTTCCGAGACGGTTTCAACATGTTTTATTAATGATTCCGTAGATATGAAGCGTGATCATTTGGCCATGATTATTTTCTCAGATATGCAGGATAGGAAGGCGCTTGATCAAAAGCTGCATGACTGTCTCTCCAATCTTCAAGCTAATATTGCTCAATATTTGAACTTTACAGTCAGCATCGCCGTTGGCGACTTGGTTAGTCAGATCGATGAACTCTCGAAGAGCTACCATGTGGCCCTTAATAATTCAAATTATCGTTATGTCTTAGGCAAACACACGATCATCACTCCGGAGCTTGTCCATGGGCAAAACAATAACAAAGAAATAATTTATTCTTCAACGCTTGAAAAGAGGCTTGTTAGTGAGATCAAGTCTAATAATGTGGAAGGTGCCGAAGGCACGATCTATGCCATCCTTCAAGAAATATCTTGCCTTTCCGGGGGGCATATCTCTTTCTCGGTCATGCAGTTGATTCGAACGATGCTGACAACGATTTTCGAGATGAATGACTTCAAGATGAATCAAACGTATATGGATTTCAACGCTATATATAGTGAATTTCTTGAGATGGAGACCATTGATGAAATTTACGATGAAATGAAGAGCTTGCTGCGCCGCGTGGTAAGTTCGGAGAAGTATCAAACACATGAGAAGCATTCCGTCATCGTCGAGAGCATCAAGGATACAATCAACAAAAATTATGCTGATTTAGACCTCTCCCTACAGAAAATAGCTTCAATTTATAACATGTCGCCAACGTATCTGGGTCAGATCTTTAAGGGGCTTACCGAGATGTCCGTTGCCGCCTACATCAACGAGGTACGTATTCTGCAAGCGATTGAATGGTTGGAAAAATCCAATTTTAGCGTCATGCAAATTATGGACAAAGTCGGCATTGCCAATGAAACCAGCTTCTATCGATTATTCAAAAAGAAATTCGGCTGCTCGCCGAAAGAGTACGCATTCGCGAAAACGATGCAAAGTAAAACGGACGAGTAGTGAGCGAGAGGATATATCGCTTGCATTCAGCGCTGCAAGTATGGTATTCACAGTAATCATGATCATTGAAGCTTCATAGACGTCTCAAATGGTAGGATTTCATATTTTTGAGAGTAGATTTTGTCGAAAATTCCGATAAAGTTGAGCCTGTGGAGACACAAATTGATGCATGAGGAGGAATATGAAGCATGAAGTCATTCAAACGGCAAGTATCAGGGGTGATAGCTGCATGCGTTATGGCCAGCAGTATTGTGGCTGTAAGCCCCGGCAAGGTTGTAAGCGCTTCAACGTCTGGAGAAGAGTGGGCGACGGTATCGAGCATTTTGGACAGTCACAAAATTGTGTATGATGCTCCCTCACCGATCAGCAACACAACGGATAAGACACCCGATGGACCTTTGATGGGCAATGGGACGGTTATGGCTTTTATGGGAGGCGACAGGAAAAAGCAAACGATCTATATCTCCCGGTCAGATATGTGGGAAGATAGCAACGCAACAAACAAAGACGTCCATTTTACATCGTTTGGCGGATTAATGATTAGCAGCCCTACAACAACTTCTGGCACATTCAAGTATGAGCAGGATATGAAAACGGCCGAGCTGGTGGCGACATCCGAAAGCGGCTTTCAAACGAAGACATGGCTGTCGGCCAAAGAAAATCTTATCGTCACGGAAATTACCAATACGACTGGATCTTCGTTGAGTATGGATGTGACTGCCTTTACCTCTGCCCCGTGGAGTCCCGTTAATACGATTTCCACCAATAGTACGGGAAGCGATACCGTGAATGGCATTGTCTATTCCGTCAAAAATGCCAAATCCGATACCTTTAACTGGTCCGTCAATGCAGCGGTGGCGGCCAAGGTGTTGGATAAATCGGCTGTATTGACTGCGGTTGACAGCAAGTCGACAAATATGAACTTCTCTTTATCCAGTGGTGAAACGGTAACCGTTGTGTCCGCCGTTGAAGGCGGGAAAAATTCGACAACCTATTTGAACGATACAATGGGTAAGATATTGTCTCGAAGTGATGCCACCAGTCTGGCTACGGCGAAAGATGCACACAGAAACTGGTGGAAAGACTATTGGCTCAAATCTTACATTGATTTGGCACCAAGCTCCAATAAGTTGGAAAAACTTTATTACGGTCAACTTTACATGCTAGGATGCAGCATTGCAGCGCAAAGTGAGCATAACGCTGGTCTTACTGCAGGTATGTTCCCATGGACAGCTAATGCGAACTCTGCCTGGAGCGGCGATTATACGATGAACACAGATGTACAGCGTCCTATTCATGTGTCTGTCGGTGCGAATCGGTTGGATCACATTCCAAACTACACCAATGTGATGATGGATTTCTGGGGAGTCGCAAAAGGGCTGGCGTCGGATCCCGTACATTTGAATCATTTGATTGAGGACACAGGTCACCCGATATATACTTCTGGGATTCGAGGTGCGCTGTTCCCGACGCATATTGGACCATGGGGATCCCGAACAGAAAACAACAACACGGAGAAAGACTTTTATCATTCACCATCCAATGGCGCATCCGCATTAGTACCGATGGTGAAATACTGGAAATATACGCAGGATGAGCAATACTTGCAAAATAAGCTATATCCTGCTCTAAAAGATCTCGCTCAATTCTGGGAAGATTATGTTGTTTGGGACGCTGCCAAAGGGAGATATATCGTTTATGGCGCTACCTTTGAAGGATCTGCCTCCTATAAGAATACGATTCTTGATTTAATGGCAGGTCACTTCGTATTGGAAAGCGCAATCGAAGCTAGTATCGCTCTAAGTGTGGATGCCCCAGACCGTGCAATATGGCAAAATATCCTTGACAAGTTAAGTCCATATCCTACAGCCAACATTGCGAGTGGAGCGGGAGCTGGCAAGACGACCTTCGTCGAATATGAAGGTGCGGCTACAAAAACGTATAGCAATCCTGAAGTTATTCATGGCTCCTATTTCTTTAATGCGATCGGAAAATCCGATGTGCAATACAGCATGTATGTCCGCACCTTTATCGACAATTTGCAAACATGGGACAGTGATAAAGCGATGCGTGCGGCTGTGGCAGCTACGAATGCCGGCTATGATATTGAAAAACTCGTTAACAATATCTCAATAGGTTTGTTAAATTTGGCACCTGAGGATTGGAAGGGGATGCGCAAAAACAATACGTATGGCGATATCGGCGCCTCGATCTTCATGGGCTTTATGCATAATTCCCTGCTTCAGAGCGACGAAGGATTTCTTCATATTTTCCCAAATTGGTACAAAAATCAAGAAGCTTCCTTTACAAGACTGCGCGCGAATGGTGCTTTCCTGGTCGATGCCAAGCAAAATCAGTTCGGGACTACAACATACGCCAGCATTTATAGTGAAAAAGGGAAGCCACTTAAAGTCTTCAATCCTTGGCAGGGCGTTGATCTGGAAGTTTACGAGAACGGTACGTTGATTACGACGACCAAATCCTTCAATTCAATCGGGGAACTGTACAGCTTCAATACGAATGCTGGCTCCACCTACGAATTGAAACCGAAAGATCCTGTTCTGGCGAATACGCCAATTCCTCACGCTCAGATAAGTGCAACAGCTACAAGCGCTCATTCTGGCACTGAAGCAAGTAAAGCCATCGACAGCACGAGATCGACCTTCTGGCACACGGAATGGAGTCCGAAGGCGAATCTCCCGCAGTCGATCACGTTAGATCTTGGCGGAACATTCACAATCAATCAGCTTAACTACACGACAAGGCAAGATGGAACGTCAAACGGTAACATTACAGGTTACAATGTCTATGTCAGCACGGACGGCACGACGTTCACCAAAGTGAAAACAGGGACTTGGAACAGTGATAGTGCAGAAAAATTGGCATACTTCGCCGATGTGAGCGCTGCCTATGTGAAGTTAGAGGCGACAGCCGGCTATGGCGGATTTGCAAGCGCTTCTGATCTTAACATCTATGCTGTCAATCCAGCACCAGGTACTACCGTCAAAATAGATGATAGAAATGCGGCCATCGCATACACCGGTTCTTGGGGCACGTTCTCCGATAGCGGTGATTATGCATCCACGGAGAAATATGCCAGTGCGGCAAACGCTTCTGCTCAGTTCACATTTAATGGAACCGAAATCAAGTGGTTCGGAGCCAAGAATGGCAATGGCGGCAAAGCGGATGTGTACATCGATGGTGTTCTCGAACAAGCGGGGATTGACACGTATGCCTTCAGCAAGCAGCATCAACAGTTGTTGTTTATGAAAGCTGGTTTGACCCCAGGTTCGCATACGATCAAGATCGTTGTAATGGGAACCAAGAACTCAAGTTCGAGCGGCACCGTTGTCGTCAACGATGCCTTTGAATATAAGCCTTAGCATGAAACTCGAAAGGGAGCATCCTTTGCTGCTACAGCAGCGATAGGGGGCTCCCTTTTTTTTCATGTGGCGTGCCCAGAGGCAAGTATTATTTAAACTAGTTTGGTTGGAAAACGTTCAATCGGATTTGTTAGGCTTTTATACATTTCATAGTCTGCCAAATCGTAAAAAGAGCGAGCAAAAAGTAGAATTGTCAGTTTTACGAGGAGGAACTTGCCTTTATAGTTAGGCCATGGAACCAGAGAGACAAAATGCATCATAAGGAGAGAAGTGGATGAGAAGTTTACAATTGTTCCGCAGGAATAAGGGGTTGTTTTTTTTATCGCTGCCAGGGATGATCTTTATCTTTATTTTTTCCTACATCCCACTTTACGGATTAGTTCTTCCATTCAAAGATTACCGCTATGATTTGGGATTCTGGAGAAGCCCTTGGATTGGATTGAAGAACTTTCAGTTTTTATTTTCTGGCGAGGATGCTTGGCGGATTACACGGAATACGATTGTTCTGAATTCGTTGTTTATTGTTATTTTACTTGTATGTTCAATTGCTTTGGCGCTCATGTTGTACGAGCTATCACGCAAGTTTGTGAAGTTTTATCAAACCGTATTGTTTTTCCCGTTCTTTCTATCATGGATTGTCGTCGGTTACATTTTTATCGCTTTTCTCGATATGGATCATGGCTTTGTGAATGCCTTGCTTAAGAAATTGCAAATGGAGCCGATCCTTTGGTATAACGAACCCGGTTATTGGCCGTCACTGCTAGTCAGCGCAAATACGTGGAAAAATGTCGGTTATTACACCATCATCTACTACACAGGTCTACTGGGTGTGGACAGTGAGTTGTTTGATGCGGCGGACATTGACGGAGCGAACAAGCTGCATAAGATCAGGTATATTTCTATCCCGATGTTGAAGCCGTTAATCATACTCTTAGTATTATTGCAAATTGGAAAAATATTCTACGGTAACTTTGATTTATTTTACAATTTGCCGAGAGATTCGTCCTTGCTGTACCCAACGACCGATGTCATTGACACGTACGTTTACCGCTCTCTCAAAAATATAGGTGATATTGGGATGGCTTCTGCAGCGGGCGTCTATCAATCCGTTGTTGGTTTCTTCCTTGTCATTTCCGCGAATTGGCTGATCAAGAGATTCGACAAAGAAAACGGACTATTCTAGGGAGGTGAGAAATATGCGAATTAATTTAATCCAATCTTTCATTCATTTGGTAATGATCATTGTCACGATTCTCAGTGTTGCTCCGATTCTTCTCGTGGTATCGATTTCTTTCTCGAGCGAGATGGATATTCTGCGAAACGGGTACGCTTTTCTTCCGCAGCATCTCGATTTGACCGCTTACAGATTTGTTTTCAGTGACAGCAAGCAATTGCTTACCTCGTATACGGTAACGATTGTGGTAACGGTTGTAGGAACAGTAGTCGGTCTCCTAATTACGGCGATGCTCGCCTACGCTATGTCACGCAAAGATTATGTGTATGCGGACAAAACATCATTCTATGTGTTCTTTACGATGCTGATCAGCGGCGGGCTCGTACCGTGGTACATGCTGATTGTGAACGTATTTCACATGAAAGATACGTTGTTAGCGCTGATTGTGCCCTATCTCGTCATTCCGTGGTTTGTTATGTTGATGAAAGGCTTTTTCTCCACCATTTCCATATCCATTATCGAATCAGGGAAAATTGACGGAGCTAATGAACTCGGTATATTTGTCAGAATCGTGCTTCCGATTGCCAAGCCAGGCCTTGCGACTGTGGGCTTGTTCTATATCCTTCATTACTGGAATGACTACTATTTGAGTTTGATGTTTATTCAAAGCAGCGAGATGATTTCCTTGCAATTCATGCTGTATCGCATCATGTCGAACGTCGATTTCTTAAAAAGCTCCTTAGCGTCGTCCATGATGATAGGGAATATCAAGCTGCCCGATCAGACGGCGCGAATGGCGATGGCTGTCATATCTGCAGGTCCGATGTTGTTTGTCTTTCCTTTTTTTCAGAAATATTTTGTAAAGGGTATTACCGTTGGATCAGTCAAAGGCTAGAGGCAACCAGAATTTAGTTGTTACTGTGTAAGCAGTTTCAATATAAAATTAAATTATACAGGAGGGTTAATGAAATGATGAAAAAGCAGATGCTCGTAAGTATGACAACACTAATCACCTTAGCCATGATGGTCAGCGCATGCGGTTCCAAGTCGACAACTCAGACGACAGAATCGCCTAAAGGTACAGCGACAGCTACAGCCGAAGCGGGTAAATTAGCCCCGGTTGAACTGACGTGGTATGCGGTCGGAACGCCACAGAAAGATCAACAGTCGGTTTTGGATGAAGTCAACAAAATTTTGAAGAGCAAAATAAACGCGACTTTGAAGCTCAATGTCATTGACTGGGGCGCGTATGATGAAAAAATGAAAGTCATCACTGCAACGAATGAATCGTACGATCTCGCATTTACATCCTCCTGGACGAACAACTATTCGGGCAATGTCTTAAAAGGAGCATACCTACCGCTTGACGACATGCTTGAGAAGTATGGAAAAAATATTAAGCAGCAAGTACCCGCCAAATATTGGGATGCGACCAAAATAAATGGAAAAATTTACGGCGTGCTCAACTATCAATTGTATGCCATCAGCCGTGGTTTATCTTATAACAAGCAATTGGTTGACAAGTACAAATTCGATATCAAGAGTGTGAAAAAAGCAAGCGATCTTACGCCTTTCCTTGAGCAAGTGAAAAAGGGTGAGCCTGGCATGACGGGGTATTTACCTTCATTCGATACGTTCCCTGAACTGTTCAATCTGGAGACAGGATTTACGATTGATGCGGTTCAAGGAAATAGCTTCCTTCCACTCGCAATTAACGTAAAGGATAAGAATCTGAAAGTCTTTAATGCGGTGGAAAGTCCAGAGTTCCTTAACTTGATAAAGGTATATCGAGACTGGTATGAAAAAGGATATATCAAAAAAGATGCTATTTCCTTGAAAGATGGCAAGGCGGAGTCGAAATCTGGCAAATATGCCGTTTGGACCAGCGGTGGCGCACCAGGTACATCCGACGAAGAAGCGCAAAGAGTCGGGTTCCCTGTCGTCATCAACGAGAGCGCTCCTGCCTATGTGAATACTGGTTCTGTCATTGCATCCCTGACGGGGATTTCAAAAAATAGTAAAAATCCAGAAAGAGCGATGATGTTGCTGGACTTGCTATATAGCGACAAGCAATTGTACACCTTGCTGGTTCAAGGGATCGAAGGCAAGCATTATAAAGTCGCTGCCGACAAAGGTATTGAAGCGATTGCTGATGGCGGTTATGCGCCAGGCACGGAATGGGAGTATGGTTCATGGTTCAATGCCAATGTGAAGAAGGGACAACCGTCCGATCTCTTTAATCAATTTATGAAAATCAACGATGCTGCACCGTCTTCCCCATTGTTAGGCTTTTTGTACAATCCAGAATCCTTAAAGCAGGAATACGCACAGGTGAATGCGATCATGGCGGAAATGATTCCGGCGTTGAAGTCAGGGACTGTTGATCTAGCAGATGCTTTGCCGAAGTATACGGATCGATTGAAGAAAGCAGGAATTGACAAGCTGGCTGAGGATGCACAGAAGCAAATCGATGACTGGAGAAAAGCTAGCGGCAAGTAGGTTCATGCATAGAACAATAGAAAATCCTTGTCTGGATGGACAAGGATTTTCTATTACGATAGAGATATGTGGAGATGGGAGAGAGAGCTATGACAGTGATGTCGAGAAGAACTAAACAAAACTTTGACGCGGATTGGTTTTTTCATCAAGGTGATATTGCGTTTCATCCAGCTATTAAAGGCGGAATGACGGGACACCTTACCGATTGCGAGAGCATCGAAGAGGGTGAGTGGTTGAAGATTGCTTTCTTCGATGAACGGGAAAAAGCCAAAATGAAAGACTCGGAATGGAAGATAGTGAGTCTCCCGCATGACTGGTGTATAGAAGGCAATTACATCAACGATCAGGGAAAAGTCAAGCACCACAAAAGCCACGGCTATTTGCCGGTTGGCATTGGCTGCTACCGCAAGGAGTTTACCGTTCCCAAGGAAGATTACGGCAAGAAGCTGACCTTCGAGTTTGACGGCGTAATGCGCAATAGTACGGTTTGGGTAAACGGACATCTATTAGGAACGCATGCCAGCGGATATACGGGATTCTCCTATGATATTACAGATATTGTGCGATACGGAGAAGAAGGTAAGAATGTCATTTTTGTCAAAGTGGATGCGCGAGATTATGAGGGCTGGTGGTATGAAGGTTGTGGTATATATCGTCATGTATGGCTGATCAAGACGGATCGGCTGCATGTTGGCAGATATGGCACTTATATAACAACGCCTGAGATATCTGAAGATGAGGCGAAGGTTAACATAAGAACAGTCGTACAGAATGAAAACAACTTTCCAGTCAACTGCTGGGTGACGACTTCGATCGTGGATGCAGATGGAAACGCCGTTGCTAGCATCTCGGATGTGAAAAAAATCACTGGAGGTATGTGCGATGCATTTGAACACGTGATGACCGTGGCGCAGCCAGAGCTGTGGTCGCCTGAACATCCTTATTTGTATGAGGTTGTGACGAAAGTTTATCGGAATTCGCAGCATGTGGATACCTGTACAACCCCGCTGGGCATTCGTACCATCGAATTTACGTCCGATCGCGGCTTTCTATTAAACGGCAACCCTTACTTGATCAAAGGGACTTGCAATCATCAGGATTTTGCTGGTGTCGGTGTCGCTTTGCCGGATCAGGTTACGGAATACAAAATCAAATTGCTCAAGGAGATGGGTTGCAACGCCTACCGATGCGCGCACCATCCGCCTTCACCAGAGCTTCTTGATATTTGTGATCGATTAGGCATGTTGGTGATGGACGAAAACAGGAAACTCGATGTATCACCGGAAGGCATTAACAATCTGAAAGCGATGCTATACAGAGATCGAAATCATCCTTCAATCATCATATGGAGTATGGAGAATGAGGAGATTTTGGAAGGAACGATCATGGGCGCCCGCATGCTGGATACGCTGTCGCGCGTTACGCATGCTATCGATCCGACCCGACCGACCATCGCCTGCATGAATCATGGGTGGAATGATGGCGGCTATTCCGACTCGGTTGACATTACTGGCTATAACTATGGGCAGCGCCAAAACCAATACGTACAAGACCATGAGAAATACCCGAACCGCATTATGCTAGGCAGCGAAAGTACCAGTTGTACAACCACACGCGGGATTTACGAGAATGACGACAACATGGGATATTGCTCATCGTATGGCGATAACATCCCTGAATGGTCTTGCTCGCATGAGAAATCGTGGCAGGATGTCATTCAGCATCCTAACCTGACAGGTATTTTCGTGTGGACCGGCTTCGACTACAGAGGTGAACCGACGCCTTATTCATGGCCATGTATCGGCTCACATTTCGGCATTATGGACAGTTGCGGATTCCCTAAAGATGCTTATTACTATTATAAAGCGGCTTGGACTGACGAACCCATGGTACATATCATGCCTCACTGGGATTGGCGGGATAAAGTGGGACGAGAAATAGATGTTTGGTTGTATAGCAACTGTGAAACCGTGGAGTTATTGCTCAATGGCAAAAGCTTAGGAGAACAAGCCGTTGACCGCAACTCGCGACTGGAATGGAAGGTCGTGTACGAGCCGGGTGAGCTTCTGGCCATCGGCCGAATTGCGGGTGCGGTGGCCGCACAAAAGCTTCTATCAACCACGGGAACACCTTCAACCATTCAGCTTGATCCGAATAGATCTGTCAATCGAGCAAACGGTACAGATACCGTCATGGTCCGAGTGTCTATCTTGGATGAGAAGGGTTTTGTCGTGCCAACGGCTGATAACGAAGTCGTGTTTTCTATCGAAGGCCCAGGCAAACTGATCGGCGTTGGCAATGGGAACCCTAGCAGTCACGAGCCTGACAAAGCAAGCCGAAGAAGAGTATTTAACGGGTATTGTCTTGCAATTGTGCAGTCGTCTGGAGGCCAAGGCACCATTGTCCTGAGAGCAACTTCGGATTCCTTAAAGACGGCAACAGCAACAATTGACGTCTGTTGAGCGAAGGAGAGAAGTGCATGGGTAACGATCATGTATATAAATTAGCCGGTCCCTATAAAAAAAGCGATTCCGCCTGGGCGTTTATATCACCTGATAAAACACGGGTATTCGTTGTCTATTTTCGTGATTTATTGAGCTATGAGGTTTCGAAGCGAGCCTATTTGCCGCTTCTTGGGTTAGAACCGAACGCATCATACAGATTAAAGGGGAGAGATGAAGTGTTCGGGGGGGCGCAGCTTCTTCGATGCGGAATCGAAATACCTCCGCTGCAGCCTGGTTTTCAAAGTCTTCTTTTTCATTTTGAAATGATTGAGCAGATCTGCACATGTGCGTGAATAGGAGCAGTAATCGTGATGAAGTCAGCTAGGATTGGCGGTCATATTTTGCTATTTATACTTAGCGGAGAGCAAATTGTGACCTTATCTATTGATTAGCTCCCTATTTCTCGGGCTTTTCTCTGAGTCTTAAACAAATATAAATTGGCTGTATCGTGCCGTTTCCAAGTGCCTTAGGATTAAAAAGAGTTAAAGAAAAAGCATTGTCAGACAATATCAAATTGAACTGCCGTTACATTCCGTCGACTTTCGAGGAGTTGTGACGGTAGTTTATATTATTTATTCATTTAATTTTAGCAGTTATTATGACTACAATTAGCCAAGACAAATTTGTGACACATTGGAGTGATAGAAGCCATTGATGCGGATGATGCAACGATTCAGAACATTATTTTTTTCACGCAGGTACTATATTAGGATGATTTTGTTTGGTTTGCTCACTGTGTGTATACCCGTTCTCATGGCGTCTTTCCTGTCCTATACGATATTGTCGCAAAATCTGGAGAAGCAAGTTCAAGCAGCCAAGCTTGAGACAGTTGTACAGATGCAGGCACGGGTGGATACACAATTTAACAATGTGATTAAGGCAACAAGAGGACTTGCTCTGGACACGTCCATCCTCCAATTTATTTATAATGTGCATGGTAACGACTATCCCGAAATGATGGAAATCGATCAGAAACTAATGCTGCTTAGCAGATCTATTGAAAACGCTTCCGATGTATCGCTAATGATTCCGTCCCAACAACTCGTGCTATCTACAGGTAAAGGGTATGAACATGATCTTGCCTTTAATGAAACGTATCCTTATGCCAATCCAGCTGGGAAAGTACCGCCGATGAGGTGGATGAATCATGAAGAGCTGAATCGGGGCATTACGTTCGTCCAGTCACTACCTGTAAACTCGGAGTCGCCACAAGCGTTTCTCACGGTGAATTTCACCAAGGAGGCACTGATTGAGATTTTCAGTACAGACGGGCTAGCACATCAAGATCAAGTCTCAATGCTGACCGATGAGGGCGGATTGGTAGCTGGCAATCTCGCTGCAACATCCGATACGTATCCAAATGAAGAAATAAGCCGGCAAATTGCTTCTGCTACAGAACAACGAGGATTGTTGAAAGATTCGGGTCGTAGTCTGTTAAGCAGTTATGCCAAATCATCCGTAACCCAATGGATGGTCCTTCTTCAATATCCCACCGCGGAGTTGAATATGCAGCGAATGAGCATTGCCAAAATGGTCGTATCGATTTGTCTGGGTGCACTTCTCATCGGGTTCATCATCATGTTTGTAAACACGCGTAATTTGTATGCACCGATCCGCAAGCTGCTTGGACAAGAGAATAATCACAGCTGGCAGCCTGATTCCAAAATTGATGAATGGGTATGGATCCGCAGCAATTGGGATCAGTTAAAGCAACAAATCGGGACCCTCCACGAACAGTCCAACCGCCAGATACCTGTCATGCGCGATGTGTTTTTCATGCAGCTAGTATACGGTCAATTAGCAGGGGACAACGAGAATCGGTTGCAGCAGCTGGTTGAAGTTCATGGTATTCCACGACAATCAAAATGGAAAGTGATTGTTGTGGAAGCCGAGAATTACGGACAGTACGGCAAGTTTCGCCAAGAAGACAGACAGTTGATTCTGTTGGCTATCTCAAGCATTTGCCAAGACATCGTCAACCAGCATAGCGGTAAAGCTTATTTCGTAAATGGGATCGACGAAGCGCAAGTGATCGTCGTGCTCGCGATGGATGCTCAGTTGCAGGATGAACGGCTTTCCGCGGTAGTCTTCCAAATCTGTGAATCCATACGGCTCTCGATCGACGCTTACTTGGGCTTTCCCGCATCGGTGGGGATTAGCGCTACATATGAGAACATTGCGAATGTGAGAGCAGCTTATACAGAAGCTAGCCACGCGTTAAAAAGTCGTATGATCCGTGGCGGCAATACAACGATCGAGATTGAAAGTGTCAGGACCAACCATGTTGCGCTGCACTATCCGCATGAAATCGAATTACAGTTGCTGCAGAATCTCAAAACGGGCGGTCATGAAGAAGGACAACAGACTTTCGAGCGTTTCGTACGTGCCGTCACGCGAGATGAATATTCGGCGCAGCAGGTCATTCGGGCTTTTCATCAATTGTATACGGCTCTATACCGTACATTGCGGGAGTTGACGAAAGATGCGACAGACTTGCCGAGCGAAACGGAAGCTCTCGAGCAGTTGAATAGCTTCAAAATGAGCGACGAGATCAAATCATGGTTTGTGGCTCTTATCTTACCGCATCTGTTCCTTCACTTTGAAGAAGCGATTACTGGGAAAGGTAAGCACCTAATTGAGCGGGCCAAACGGCACTTGTGGGAGTCGGTCGAAATCGACCACAGCCTGCAATCAGTTGCTGACTATGTGGAATTGAGTTCATCCTATTTCAGCCGTCTATTTCAGAAGCACACAGGCGAAAGTTTTACGCAGTATGCGGCATCGCTCAAAATGGAACGCGCCAAGCAGATGCTCCTCGAAACGGATGACACGATCACTGTCATTGCAGACAAGCTGTTTTATTCAGAGCGCTCCTTCCGGCGTGTATTTAAACAAGCAACTGGTCAATCTCCGGCAACGTTTCGCGAGCTGCGTCAGAAGTGAGGAGGGATTTGGTATGAGCGGAAAAATGAGTCGATCGCTTGCTGTAACTGTACTTCTGGTATATGTTCTGACTGCTTGCAGCCAGGGCAGCCAGGCACCAGCAGTAAGTTCAACGGTTGACATGGTAAATAAGCCGGAGGGGGCAACGGCGATTAGTTTTACCACCATTTTATATGGGGAACCTCCTGATTTTGGCGGTCCATTCTTCAAAGAAGTGCAGAAGCGGACAAACACGAAGCTTAAGATTACGGCCATTCCTTATGTCAATTATGGGGATCGACTGAATCTGGCATTTGCTTCAAATGAGCTGACCGACATTACCGTTCTTCCTATGGAATCAAATGGCTACCTGGCGCCAACCTTAAATGCGATCGCGCAGGGTGCCTATTTGGATTTGACGTCGTTGCTAGGTGATTTCAAAAAATACCCGAATTTAGCGAAAATCCCAAAAGAGATTTGGGACAACTCCAAGATAAACGGAAAAATGTATGGCATTCCGCGACCGCGTGCATATACAGATCATGCGATCTTTATTCGCAAAGATTGGTTGGACAACCTGAAACTTAAGATGCCCACGACGACGGATGAATTCCGAGACGTAATGAAAGCCTTCGTACAGAAGGATCCAGATGGCAACGGCAAAGCCGATACGATTGGGCTGATGGGAACCGAAGCTGATTTCAAAATAGCAGGGCTGCAACTGGCTGTGGCATTTGGTGCTTATAAACCTATCTTCGAAGGCGATAACATGCTGCTCACCTGGATGACGCATGGGTACCGGGACTATATTGCCTATATGCGTGATTTATATGCGGCTAAAGCACTGCCTCTCGAATACGCAGTCGTCAAAGAAAATAGCAGTGCGTTTAAAGATAAATTCGGCGCAGTGGCCGGAAATTTGAAGGACATCTCCATTGTACAAAGTGAAATTCGAAAAACGGACCCCCGTGCGGTACTGCTCACGGTCCCGCCGCTTCAGGGACCTGGTGGTTATGCAAGTATCAAGTTTCCTGGATATTTCGGAATCTTGAGTATTTCTTCAAAAACAGCGAAAGAGAAAGTTGAGAAGATTTTGCAATTCTTGGATCAGGTTGCATCTGAGGACATGCTTGAATTAAGCACGTATGGTATTGAAGGTATTCATTATAATAAGGTAAACGGAAAGATTGTCGTGGATCAGGATGCGACGAGAAGAGATCCATGGTACAACGCGCTCATTGTTGTCGGGAAGTTCGATAAATATGGGAAAGCAGTAAACCCACTGGCCTCGGAAGAAACCAATAACAGTCAGAAGAGAATGGTTGATCAATACTTGCCGGTAGCATCACCAGATCCTTTCTTTGGACTTATATCGGACACGAATTCGAAACGAGCGACCGATCTTTTCAAGGACAAAGACAAAGTGATGACGAAAGTCATCATAGGTCAGTTGACGCTTGAAGATTGGGATGCGTATGTGGAACGTATGAAAGCGGAACAGAATGTTCGACAAATTATGAGAGAATTCGGAAAGCAATACAACATGAGGAACGCTGATAAATCGTAGCGCCAGGATGACCGCCCTGAACAGGGCGGTCATTTTTTGTTTTTTAGAAAAATCTACATCAAATAATGGCATCCCCATACAGCCAAAACTAGTTCGAATGCGGGATTTTCGATGCCAAAACCCACATCAATAATCGTCTCTTACGATGCCGTTTTGTTTGCAGGTAGGATGTGAATATAAGGGGGAGAGCAGCATGCTGAAAGAGTTGAGCACATCGCCGAAAGCGCTGGCAATAGAGCGCAAGCGACATTCACGGTTGAGAGAGATGCTGAAATACAGATATATCTATCTGCTGGCGCTGCCAGGCATCGCATATTTTATGTTATTTAAGTTCGCCCCCATGTGGGGAATCTTGTTTGCCTTTCAGGATTACAGCCCGTTTCGCGGGTTTACGGGAAGCGAATGGGTCGGGTTGGAACATTTCAATAGAATGTTCAGAGATGACCAGTTTTTGCTTTTATTACGCAATACGATTGGCATTAATTTGCTGAGTTTGATTTTCTTTTTTCCGCTTCCGATTGTACTAGCCTTAATGATGAATGAAGTGAGACGGGAACGCTTCAAAAGAGTAATTCAATCGATCGTGTATTTGCCGCATTTTCTATCCATGGTCATCATTGCTTCCTTTACGTTCCTGTTTCTGTCCACCGATTATGGTGTCATCAATAAAGCCATCGTGGGTCTTGGAGGGGAAAAAGTCGGTTTCATCTCCGATCCGAAATATTTCTGGGGCATTCTCACTGCGCAAACGATCTGGAAAGAGGTTGGTTGGGGTACGATCATCTTCCTTGCGGCCATCGCAGGTGTCGATGTGCAGCAATATGAAGCTGCTGTACTGGACGGTGCGGGAAGAATGCGTCAACTCTGGCACATTACACTGCCAGCCATTCGCAGCACGATCGTCATCTTGCTGATCATGCGGATCGGCCAAATGATGGATGTTGGTTTCGAGCAAGTGCTGCTCATGCAGAATCCGCTTGTGCTGAATGTTGGAGAAGTGTTTGATACGTATGCGTATAAGCAAGGCGTGTTGTCTGGCCAGATCAGCTACAGCATTGCAGTCGGTGTGTTTAAATCTATCATTGGATTGATCTTGATCGTAATGGCCAACTATTTCGCCAAAAAAATCGGCGAAGATGGTTTGTATTGAGGAGGATAACACATTGAGATATTCACGAACCAATAATGCTTCCAAAGTGCCAGATCTATGGATATATACAAGCTTGATTATCATCGCTCTTGTGATGGTATTCCCTTTTTTCTATGTTATCGCCGTATCGTTTACGGCTCCCGAAGTGTATACCATAGGCGAATTCATTCTATGGCCCGAGAAGTGGTCCGTATTTTCCTATGAGTATGTGATATCATCTAAAAACTTTCTGTATTCGTTGCGTTCTTCGTTCATCATCACGATTGCAGGCACGTTCCTGGGTCTACTGTTCTCAACCACGTTCGCTTATGCGATGACAAAGAAAAAAATGCCTGGACGCAATTTCATGTTATCCATGGTGTTGTTTACTTTCTTATTCAGCGCAGGTATTGTACCTAGCTTTTTGCTTATCAAAAATATCGGCTTGTTGGATTCCTACTGGGCAGTCATCCTACCAGCAGTAACAGGGGCTTGGAATATTTTCGTGCTTAAAGCGTTCTTCGAAAGCATTCCTGAGAGCCTTGAAGAGTCTGCGATGATGGATGGCTGCAATGATCTAAGGGTATTTTTCCAAATCGTGCTGCCGCTTTCCCTGCCTGCCGTAGCAGCGTTTGGTTTATTCTTTGCCGTTCATTATTGGAACACCTACTTCTCGGCTATTATCTACTTGACCGACACGCACAAATGGCCGTTGCAGGTATTGCTCCAACAGATCATGGTCAGTATTAGCTCTGTTGGCAGCTCGGATATTGCAGCGCAGGACATTGCGATACCGGAGGAAACGGTCAAAATGGCTATGGTTGTTATCGTCATGACGCCGATCTTAGTGGTCTATCCCTTTCTGCAGAAGTATTTTGCCAAAGGTGTCATGCTTGGCTCTGTGAAAGGTTAGCATAAATAATTTTAGAAAAATTTAGAGGAGGGTTTCAGTTTGAAAAAGAGGATTGGAAATTCGATTGTGGCATTTGGGCTTCTGGCCAGCTTGCTCGCTGCCTGCAGCAGCAACACGGCAGCACCAACGGCGAGCCCAACGGGCGAAACTGTGAAAAAGGCGGAGGGACCTACACCGATCAGCTTTACGACGATTCTTTATGGAGAGCCGCCGAATTTTGATGGTCCATTCTTCAAAGAATTAGAGAAGCGCACGAATACGAAGCTTGCAGTCACCGCGATTCCTTATGCCAATTATGGTGACAAAATGAATCTGGCTTTCGCCTCAAACGAACTGACGGACGTTACGCTGCTTCCGATGGAGCAGAACAATTACTTGGCGCCGACTTTAAACGCGATTGCACAAGGAGCCTACGTGGATTTGACGCCGCTGCTTGGCGATATGAAGAAATACCCGAACTTGGCCAAAATACCTAAAGACATTTGGGATAATTCCAAAGTAAACGGTAAAATTTACGGGATTCCACGTCCTCGTGCGTTAACGGACCATTCCATTCAGATTCGTCAAGACTGGTTGGATAAATTGAATTTGAAAATGCCGACAACGACAGATGAATTCAGAGATGTATTGAAAGCATTTGTTACACAGGATCCAGATGGGAATGGGAAAGCGGATACGATCGGACTCAATGGCGTAGACGCTGAATTTAAAATTGCCGGTCTTCAACTATCCGTCGCGTTTGGCACTTTCAAGCCGACCTTTGAAGGGGATAAAATGCTCCTGAATTGGATGAACAAAGGCTTCCGTGATTATCTCGCTTATATGCGTGACTTGTATGCGGCTAAAGCGTTGCCTCAGGAGTATGCTGTGGTTAAAGATGATAAGCTGACGGTGCAAGGGAAGGTTGGAGCCCTGGGTAATAACCTGGCTAACATCTGGAAGGTACAAGAAGATACACGTAAAACTGATCCGAAAGCGACATTCGTAACGGTTCCGCCACTCAAGGGACCTGATGGCTACGCAAGTATTAAATTCCCTGGCTATTTCGGAATTCTCAGCATTTCTTCCAAAACGCCAAAGGACAAGATCGAAAAAATTCTTCAATATTTGGATCAAGCCGCGTCTGACGATATTTTCGAATTGAATAAATACGGCGTTGAAGGGATTCACTACAAGAAGGAAAATGGCAACTATGTTGTGAACCAAGAGGAAACTAAAAAAGACCCATGGTTTAACGCGCAAGTGGTAGCGGGCGTTTTCGATAAATATGTGAAAGCGGTTCATCCGTTAGCTAGTGCCGAAACCAATGAAGCACAGAAGAAAATGGTGGACCAGTATTTTGCAGTTGCTACGCCGGATCCGTTCACTGGACTTGTGTCGGATACGAATTCCAAGCGTGCAGCCGATCTGTTTAAGGACAAAGACCCGATAATGACGAAGGTCATTATGGGACAATCGCCGATTGAAGAGTGGGATGCGTATATTGCGAAAATAAAAACAAATCCGGATGTTCAAATAGTTATGAAAGAATTTGCTGCAGCGTACAAAACGAGATATCCGGATAAAAAGTAATTAGTTGTTGGATCAGGCGCTTTGGAAGCTTTGAGCAAGGCGTCCTGGTCCTTTTTTTGAAAGAGGGTGGACGGGAAAAAGATTCAATATTCGTTGAGTACAGACAAACAATTATGTTAAGGAGGAAATTTATGATTAGTGACAAGATCCGCCGTAAGGCAGCGTGGTTGCTCTGTCTCCTCTTGTTGGTAACGATGATGATTCCAATGGCATCAGATCAAGTGCTTGCCGCAGGCACGACGTATTACGTCGATTCCACCACAGGTAATGACAGCAACATCGGAACAAGTTCGGCTTCGCCTTGGCAAAGTCTGACCAAAGTAAACAGCACGATGTTTCAGCCAGGCGATCACATTTTATTCAAGGCTGGCAGCAGTTGGAACGGTCAATTGTGGCCCAAAGGATCAGGCGTTTCGGGGAGTCCGATCGTCATTGACAGCTATGGCAGCGGTAATAAACCGGTTATTAACGGAGGAGGCAATAATTTCGATCAGACAATCTATAACTCGACAACCGCCTACAATACAGGGACCGTCTTTTTGAAAAATCAAGAGTACTGGGAAATTAACAACCTGGCGGTCACCAACGACGATAATTTCAGCGTCGAGAACAATGTTGCCAATGCGCTGCGTGCAGGCATTTATTTTGTCATTGATTCCAATCTAACTGATCAAGTCTACCATCATATCTACATTCAAAATTGCGATATTCACGATATCGACGGCTCTAATGACACTGGGGCCAAGGAAAATGGCGGGATTATCGGAGCCATTCAAGGTACGTATGCCACTTCTCAGTCAACGTTATCCCGGTTCGACGACATTCGCGTCACAGGGAATACGATCCATAAAGTCGATCGCGTAGCAATGCGGATTGCCGCACATATTAATTATGTTAATGACGTTGACTTTAATACAACTGGGGCTATTCGTTACGGTAACTGGAACACTGGGTTGTATTTCGCGAACAACACCATGTCGGATATAGGCGGAGACGGCATTATTCTCCGGGATGCAGATGGTGCCATCGTGGAAAACAATGTGCTTTTCGATTATGGCAAACGTTTTACGACACGTGCGATTGCTGGCATCTGGACGGCCGTCTCGAAAAATTCCGTGTTCCAATATAACGAAGTGTATGACGGTCCTGCTACGAATCCGGATGGATGCGCGTTCGACTTGGATGAATATCTGGAGAATGTCGTATTCCAATACAACTACAGCCATGATAATCCGATGGGCTTCATGCTGCTGATGGGTACAAACACCAATGACATTGTTCGTTACAACGTTAGCGAGAACGATGGCATGCTGTTTCGGCACTATGCCAGAGATGAGGTTTCACCTGCGTATATTTACAACAATGTCTTCTACTATGACGGAGCGACCAGCAAAATCAATGGCAGCGATACTGTGAAGAAGGGTTATAACTTCTACAACAATATTTTCTATAACACAAGTACGACACAGCCAAGTAACTGGAATTGCGCGAATACCGGCTGCTGGAGCGTGGCCCATTTCAGCAACAATGTGATCTATGAAGCAAGCAGTTTACGTGGCGCCAATGAGCCTTTTGATGCCCATAAGGTGACGATTGAACCAAAATTCGTGAATCCCGGAAGCGGTGGCATCGGGTTCACGACGACATCCGGCTACAAGCTGCAGGCTGATTCTCCGGTTATTAACAAAGGCGTAAGCATGGTGGCGAGTGGAGGCCAAGATTTCTGGGGCAACGCGCTTTACATCGAAGAGCCGGATATCGGCGCTTTCGAATATCAGACGGCAACGAACCCAAGCACGATGCCAACCACGCTTGCGGCTACGGCGGACAGCTTTGTGCGGGATGGCAGCTATGCCAGCACCAATTACGGCACTGCGACCACATTGACGATTAAGGATGGGACGACATCAGGTTTTAGCAGAAAGGCATATCTTAAATTCGATTTATCTGCACTCTCTTCAGTGGGGACGGCGAAACTGCGGTTATACGGCAGCAACACACAGGATAACCGTACGATTTCCGTCAAAATCAAGGGTGCATCCTCAGATAGCTGGACAGAATCAGGTATGACCTGGAATAACGCTCTATCATCAACGACGTCCGTTCTGGCTTCCGCTCCGGTAAATAATGCGGCTGGCTATTATGAATTTGATGTTACTTCCTTTGTCCAAAGCAAGAGGGTCTCCGACCAAATGGTAACGTTCCTTGTTCTGACGGACAAAGATGAAGATCGCACGATCGATTTCTACAGTAAGGAACAAGGAATCAATGGACCGCAACTTATTGTTACACCTGCGTCGACAACGCCGATTGTTAGAAATTCAGTCGAAGATGCTTATGTCAGAGACGGTTCATCGGCCAATACAAATTTCGGTTCTACGACCGATCTGACGATCAAAGATGGCACCGTTTCGGGCTACACACGCAAAGCAGTATTGAAATTTGACCTGTCTGGGGTTTCCGGAGTTACATCGGCCAAAGTGCGTCTGTATGGCAGCAACACGCAAGATGCATCAACTGTTACGGTTCAAATGTTCGGCTCGAACACCGATACCTGGTCGGAATCTGGTGTGACGTGGAACAACAGCCCCACTGCTGCAACGTCCGTGCTCGCAACCAAAAGTGTGACGAATACGCTGACATATCTTGAGTTTGATGTGACCTCCTTCGTACAGGGGCAGACGGACGGTTATGTCACCTTTATTGTGACGGGAGCCAGTGATCAGGATCGAACAGTTCAATTCAATACTAAAGAAAATACCAGCAATCGCCCTGAGCTCATCATGAATTAATTATTCGTTTGTAATAGGGTGTGGCTTCGTCACACCTTATTCGTAATTTATAGAATGTAATCGAGGTGGTCTCAATGAACAATGTTGTATTTAAATTTACAGAAACTCCGCGGATGTTTCCGACAACGAAAGTTGTCGATGGCCCATTGTTAGGAAACGGGGATATCGGGATTGCATTAGGGGAGTTCCCAGAGCGGTTGCGATTTTCCATTGCCAAGAACGATTTCTGGCGTGCGTTTGAAGGTCAGGCACGATGGAGTCATGAAGCGATAATCGGTTCGCCTTGCCCGATCGGGTGGTTGGAGATTGAGTTTGAATCCAATCCAGATGTCTTATTGCAGGTGGAACAACGGCTTTCAACAGCTGACATTGTTGGCACGATTCCGTGCAACGATAACGGGCTCTTGGAGCTGCGGAGCTGGGTATGTGCGGTGGAAAATCTGTTTGTTGTGGAGCTGACCTCCACTATCATGCAGCGCATTCAAATCGCTTTGATCCCGCAAACGGGATGGATGTCGACCGCGCAAGCAGGCTATGAGGGGGAGGACGAACTGTGGATGACGCGCAGCTTTACGGATCAGAAGCTGAAATGGCCAACCGAAGCGGCTGTGCATGTCCGGCATATTGGAGGCGGGACGCCATTAGGCAGCTTATCTTATTTGCAGCTTCATCCGGGTGAGAAGGCTGTCATTGTTGCTTCAATTGTAACGAATCATGACGAAGAGGACTTTGTTGCAGAATCAGCCCGATTCGTACGTCTGCTATCGTTGGAGGCTGTTGCTGATTTGAGAGCGAAACATGAGGACTGGTGGCATCAGTTGTGGCGTCGATCCAATGTGGACATTGGGGATGAGTTGCTTGAGAAGTATTATTACGGCTCCCAGTACATCATGGCTTCTTGCAGTAGGAACCCTGAATTCCCGCCGGGGCTATTAGGCACGTGGATTACGAAGGATAACCCCGTATGGGCGAGCGACTACCATCTGAACTACAATCATCAGGCTCCTTGGTGGGGGGTATATAGCTCCAATCATCTCGAATTGGCTGAGCCTTACGATGCGCCGATTCTACAATATATCGCGCAAGGACAAGAAAACGCTGCTGCCTTGATGGGTAGACGAGGTGTTTATTATGAAGTAGGAATTGGGCCTAAGGGATTGCGAACGGCCAAGGGCAAATTTTGGGGGCAGAAAGTGAACGCAGTGTACGGCGCAATTAATATGCTCATGCGATATAAGTATACCTTGGATCTGACCTATGCCGAGAAGGTATATCCTTTTCTCAAGCTAGTGGCCGATTTCTGGGAAGACGAACTGGTTATGGCAGATGGCCGGTTTATGATTATCGGCGATTCGGTTGACGAATCCGAAGGGTCATCGGAGGATATGAACTCGATTTTGTCACTAGGGATGGTCAAGGCGTTATTCCGAGCGATTCCCGAGATCAGCGAGGCGCTGGGTCAAGATGCCGATCGAAGAGAGTATTGGCGTTATATCTCCGACCGGTTGAGCGATTTTCCAACATTTATACATCAGGGCAAAGAGGTGTTCCGACTAACAGAATCGGGAAAGGCTTGGCAAACTCATAACGCCATGATGCTGGAGCATATCTATCCTGCAGAAATGATCGGACTCGGCTCCGATCCTCAGCTGCTGCAAATTGCCCGGAACACGGTGGAGGTGCTTGGCGCATGGAACGATTTCAATGGTTTCCCGCGAATTTTCCCTGCAGCCGTCCGATGCGGGTATGATGCAGAGACGATCCTTGAGGAGATGCGAAAGCAATGTATATCCAATGGCTTGCCGAATGGATTCATCTTCTTTGGCGGGGGCGGCATTGAATGCTGCAGCACCGTGCCATTGACCATCAACGAGATGCTTATGCAAAGCAACGAAGGCATTATTCGGTTGTTCCCCGTGTGGCCGAAGGAGCGAAATGCACGTTTCCGCCAACTGCGCGCCATAGGCGCATTTTTGGTTAGCGCGGAGCTACTAGATGGCAGTATCGGGCCAGTCAGCGTGACGAGCGAGAAGGGGCACATTTGCATGATGGAAAATCCTTGGAGAAACGCGATTGTCAGCATTTTAGAAGAGGAAACTGGTTTTACATATACCCTTACACCGAAAGCAGGTCGACCGCTAGTTTTTGAGACACAGTCAGGGGGCAGCTATCGAATTAGTCGGAACTAAATCACGATTTTCGTATAAAGGGGGTGAGTCATTAAGGAGTTGGCATGAATTAGGCAGAGCCTGATGTCCGAAAAATGGTATGAAACAAGGAGGAACGATGATATGCGTTGTCCAAACGTTTCGAAGATCGTTGCGAATGTTATCTGCACAAGCTTACTGGTAAGCAGTTTTATTCTCATACCGGTGCCGAAGGCCGAAGCTGCAACCAATGTAACGGTGGCGCTGACCAATTCGGTAACGCCGCTTCCATTTAAGTACACGGGAACGAATGGGAATTATGGCACATTTTATTATGAAGGGAATGGGCTTCGATATATCAATGATTCGCTGTACAATCATGTGCGGTATTTCCCACAGGCAATTGAATATATCAATGATACTTCCCCGTATGGAGATGGAGTGACCGATGCAACGAGTTATGCGAACGCCAAGAATGCGGTGAAAAATAGCCCCCTCACCAATTCCTACATCAATTGGGAGGCAATTGGCCGAACCAGCATGCTGGAGAACGATCCGACAGGCGTTGAAACTCATGCGTTTGCCGCATTGAAAAGAGCAGGCGTCGAACCGCTCGTGGTTATCAGTATGGGCAGCGAGCAGCAACTGCAAAGAACGCCTTCCACAGATAATTATAAGGGGCTTTGGGAATGGTGGGAGTATTGTTTCACGCAATCGTATGTGATGGCCAAAAATTATGGAGTCTCGAATTTTAACTTATTCAATGAGCCCAATTTTTCACACGATCAAATGTCCGACTTGCAGACAGCAGCGGTTGAAGCTGTAGATGCTGTAAGAGCCGGAGCCGGAGCCGATGCCGCTGGCGTGACGGCGAAAATTTGGGGACCGACGATGTACGGTCATCCGGACGAGGCGAAGTGGGAACAGTGGACGATGCAGAACATGGATTCCGTTATTGACGTGTTCGATTTCCACAGCTATGCCAATGAAACCACCACGGCAAGCCGAATCGATGCCAATAAAGCAATCATTAGTGCTAATAACAGTGACGGAATGATTGAGCCTATCTCTATAAGCGAATGGAATTATCAACTTTCACCGCCTACGCTGGATCATTATGAACAGATGGCCAATGTGCTGAACAGCATGACACTGATGAAGGTGATGGCGGATAAAGGAGCATATTCGTACGATAACTTCAATCTGTTCAGAAGATACAACAGACAGAACAATGCAGCTGTTTACAGCGAAGATGCCACTTCCGAAGCGTACGGAGAAGCCAAGATTTACTTTGGCTATCGGATGATGAACCGGTTATTGAATGATTCCCGTGAGAAGGTAGGTTTGACGACGACAGGCGATACCACGAATTTGCTAACCTATGCAACGAGAGACATGAACAACTATTATGTGCTTGTATTGAACAAATCGACGACGGCAAGCCGCAATGAAACGATTAACCTATCAGGAGTCGGCATCACAAGCGGCAGCGCGGTCGTTAGAGAGGTGTCTTCGTCCAAAAACGATGAAGTGATCGGCACGTATGTGATTACAGGCGGAGCTGTTACGGTAAGTAATTTGCCTCCGCAGAGCTCCCATCTCTATGTCATCCCGAGGAATACGAATGTTCCTGATGCACCGCAAATCAATTTTGATCGCACGAAAAATCAGAGTATCGAGTTTGCTTGGAAAAATAAAGGGGATGTCACCTCTTTCAATGTGAAGCGCAAAGTTGAGGGAGGAAGTTACACAACCATCGCGACGAACGTCTATCACTCGTACTTTGAGGATACGACGGCCACTGCAGGAACGAAGTATTATTATCAAGTATCGGCTGTGAACGCCAATGGTGAAAGTGCGAATTCGGAGGGAATAGGTCCCCTAATGCTTGATTCGAGTTCGGGTTTGTTCCCTTTTGACAGCGATTTTGAGGGGGGCAACGATACAGGATGGACGCAGGTCAGCGGAACATGGACAGTGGGTTTGGATATCGAGGACGAGATGTATGCAACGAATCCAGCCGCAGGGGCTACGAACATAGCGGTAACGGGAAACTCCTGGAAGGATGCTTCAATTAAAGTCGGCACTAATCTCGTTTCAACAGGTACTTCAGGCAAATTCGGTATTATTGCACGGTATACCGACGCTAACAATTATTACTTATTTGAATATGATCCCGTCCTTCAAAAAGCTTACATCAAGAAAAATGCAAGCGGGGTTTTCAGCACGTTAGCTCAGGTTCCAATCCGCAAGGACAATCAAATTGGGCCAGGAAGGTTCTCTTCGAATGTGGTCGTAGATGGGAACCGGCTTGAATTCAAGATCAAATACGGCCTGAATGTGCCGCAAGTGCTTGCAGCCATCGACAGCGCTCCGCTCACAGCGGGTAAAATCGGGTTTTACGCGAAAGATGGCGTTCATGTTAAATTCGACGGAATCAGCGCGGCACCGGTGTTCTCCGATGATTTTACTGGAGGTGTGAAGCGAAGCGACTGGACTGAAAGCGGCGGCACTTGGACGGCTAGCGCAGGTGGCAATTATGTGCAGAGCGACTATACGACGAATGCCTCGGTGAGAAGTGTAAATGGAGAAAGCCACTGGAAAAACTACACGGTGACAGCAGCGATCACGGCGGACAATATTTCGCAGGCTGCGGCGGAGTATAACATATTTGCTAGGTACAAGGATACGAATAACTACTTTGTTTATGTGCTTTCTAAAGTTAACGGCATAGAAATCCGCAAAGTCGTGAACGGGGTATCGACGACTATTGCTACACAGGCCTATCCGCTCACGCAAGGGAAAACATATGTCATCGCCGCCCAGGTCGATAACAATGTCCATTGTGTCTATGTGAACGGCATTCTCCAATTGGAGCAAGAAATTCTCGAACCTGCGCTGGAGAGTGGGAAATTCGGAGTTGGCACCAACAAAGCTGCGGCAAGCTTTCAATATGTGTATGTGAACAATCATCCGTTTACGATAGACCCTTCTTATCCAATAAGAATCGATGTCGGAAGTTCGGGGTCATTTACTGACGACAGCGGCAAGAAGTATTATGCGGATCAATTCTATGTTAATGGCTCTATTGATTCAAAAGAAAATGCAATCGCTGGAACTACGAATGATGGGCTATTTCAGACATACAGATATGGAAATTTCAGCTACAATTTTGACGTGGCGAATGGTACCTATACCGTGTATTTGAAATTTATCGAGCCGTACTTTGGAACTAGCGGCAGCAGGGTTTTTGACGTTAAGGCCGAAGGTGCGGTCAAGATTGACAATTTGGATATTTACAGCCAAGTAGGAAAATTTGTAGCATACGAGAGACAATTCACCCTCACAGTAAGTGATGGAGTGTTGAATTTGGATTTTATCCCGAGTGTGAATAATGCGATTGTGTCAGGGATTTCGATTCTGAAAAATTAGTAGAGTTACTTGGTCCCAAGGCTGGCGCAGGAACATTTGTTCCTCGTGTCAGCTTTGGGACATTTCTAATAAAAGCAGTAACTTCAGGGAGTTCCATAAACAGAACAGGGGGGACAGCAAGGTGGTAAACGAAGATGTAACGATGTGGTACAGCCAGCCGGCAGCTGCTTGGGTAGAAGCGCTCCCCATTGGAAACGGCCGATTTGGCGGCATGATTTATGGGCGTGTCCATGAAGAGCTGATCCAGCTCAATGAAGATTCGGTTTGGTACGGCGGACCGCAAGATCGGAATAATCGGGATGCGGCTGAGCATTTGGCGGCTATTAAGGAGCTGCTGATGTCGGGAAAAGTCGCAGAGGCACAGCATCTGGCCCGAATGGCGCTGACGTCGAGCCCGAAATATTTTGGACCCTATCAGCCTCTTGGTGACTTTCATTTAGCGTTTGCTAGTCCGTATGGCCAGGTGACGGATTATAGACGCGAGTTGAATTTGGATCAGGCAATCGCAACTGTCAGTTATATGCTTGATGGCGTAAGCTTTAAGCGGGAAATGTTCAGCAGCGCAATCGATCAAGTGCTTGTCGTGCGAGTGACAAGCGATGTGCCGCAAGTCATCACCGCATCTGTCAACTTAAGCCGCCGCCCGTTCGACAACGGAACAACCGTAATCGCTGAGGATTGTATCGCGATGAACGGTCAGTGCGGACCAGATGGCGTCAAGTACAGTCTTCTTCTAAAAGTAGTTGCTGAGGGAGGTACGGTTCGAACTATTGGAGACTATGTTTCCATTGAACAAGCTTCCAGCGTCACGTTAGTGTTATCTGCAGGGACTACGTTCCGTTATCCGAAACCGCAGGAAGCTTGCGAGAGAATGATTGCACTAGCTATGAAGAAAACCTACGAGCAGCTGAAACATGATCACATTGAAGAGCATCAAGCTATGTTTGGCCGAATGAGGTTGTATCTGTATGAACCAAATGAATCGATGGTTCGGGCACTGCCGACAGATGAAAGGCTCAAGCGGATGCAAGAGGGGGAAGTAGATCAAGACTTGCTCGCCCTTTATTTTCAATATGGCCGTTATTTGCTTCTTGGCAGTTCGAGGCCGAACTGCTTGCCGGCCAACCTTCAAGGGATTTGGAATGAGAGCTATACACCGCCGTGGGAGTCGAAGTACACGATTAATATCAATACGCAAATGAACTATTGGCCAGCTGAAGTGTGTAACCTGGCCGAGTGTCACAGCCCGTTATTTGATCTCGTAGAAAAAATGCGCGGGCAAGGTCGTATAACTGCCCGTCATATTTACGGAGCCGGCGGCTTCGTAGCCCATCACAATACAAACTTGTGGGGAGACACCGCTATTGATGGTGCGTATATCCAATCGGCGATTTGGCCAATGGGCGGCGCCTGGCTCGCATTGCATCTTTGGGAGCATTATCGCTATGGGGCTGACGAGAGCTTTCTGTCCCTGCAAGCTTATCCAATTTTGAAAGAGGCGACGACGTTTTTCTTAGATTACATGACAATGGATGCTAGGGGACGATTGCTCACGGGGCCATCCAGTTCCCCGGAAAATCTGTATCTCCTTGAAGACGGTCAGGCGGCCTCATTCTTGTGTATGGGTCCATCCATGGATTCGCAAATTGTTCATGCCTTATTTACAGCTTGCATAGAAGCAAGCGAACTACTCAGTGTTGACATCACCTTCCGGAATCAAGTCTTTGAGGCGCTGATGAAGGTTCCGAAGCCGCAAGTCGGCAAGCATGGGCAAATCATGGAATGGCTGGATGATTACGAGGAAGTGGAGCCTGGGCATCGTCATATTTCGCAGCTGTTTGCCCTGCATCCCGGCGAGCAAATTACGGAACAGACGCCCGAGCTGTTTGCTGCGGCCAAGCGAACGATTGAACGCAGGCTCGCCAGTGGAGGCGGCCATACGGGTTGGAGCCGGGCATGGATTATCAATATGTGGGCTCGGCTCAAAAACGGTGAAGAAGCCTATCAGCATTTGCTAGCTCTGCTTCGTAAATCGACGCATGTCAATTTATTTGACGATCATCCACCGTTTCAGATTGACGGCAATTTCGGCGGGACGGCAGGCATTGCTGAAATGTTACTGCAATCACACGGCAATGAACTCCACCTGCTCCCCGCTTTGCCGCCAGCTTGGCACGAGGGCTCCGTGGAAGGCTTGCGTGCTCGCGGAGGGTTCGAGCTAGATCTGACTTGGAGCGAAGGAACACTGCAATCGGTAACGATCAGATGCATACGATCAGGTGTATGTACGATACGCTCGAATGCCCAGCTAATTTTTCTTAACTTGTCTGGAGACAAGCGGTTTACCCGGCATGGTGATCATTACCTGAGATTTAATGTAATTGAAGGTGAGACTTATCGGAGCATAAACTAGATTCAATAGAGTAAAACCAGCAAACTAAAACTCATGGGTTTGCTGGTTTTTTTAGTCTATGATTCCATACTGAAGCGTAACAGTTGGCTTTATGTGAGATTTTCGAACTTATCAGCAGCGGGAAGGGACGACTGGGCCGAACTTATTCCAGAGATGGCGAAGCCGATCCTCGCTGCTCGCTAGACATATTTGACTCCCATACATTCAGGTTTCCTTTGCGTAAATCGGAGGGGTTAAACCCGTTTCTTTTTTTAAATGTTTTTGAGAAATAGACGACATCCTCAAACCCGACTAATTCAGAAACGTTCTTGATTGGCAAATTGGTATGCGTAAGCATGCGCCCAGCTTTCTCCAGCCGGTAATCGATAACGAATTGAAATGGCGTTTGTCTAATCGATGATTTGAAAATCCTGGTAAAGTAACTGCGATCTAGACCCAAATGATCTGCGATTTCCGAAACCTTCAAGTCCGGATTGGCATAATGTTCCCGAATATATTTCAGTGCGTTATGAATATAGTCATCTGCTGGATTGGACTCTTTTTCAGTTGGTTCGTTACGGCATAATTGGATGTCCACCATAATCTGAGCAAGCAATTGGTATAGCAAGCTAGTGCTAAATAACTCCGAATGGAGTGTGTTTTGAGCGGCACTTTCAAATAACTGCGAAAAAATGTGCTCAACTTCTGCCGGACGAATGTGCTTTATAACGGGCGAGGAGGGGGAAATTGTCGATACGTCCAAACATTCGTTTACTAAATTCCCGTCGAAAGCAACCCAGTAATATTCCCAAGGATTTGAAGAGTCGGAAATATATTGACTAGAAGTATTTGGGAAAATAATAAAACTTTCACCAGGGGATATTTTGTAGGTAGTATTGTAAATTCGATAGGAACCTTCACCGTTTTTAACATAATGAAGCAAATAATGGTCTCGAATTGAAGGCCCCCAGCCGTGATCAGACTTGCATTGCATGTGCCCGCAATAGTACAAATTAATACTTTTTTGAAATACCTCCGACATAAAAAATTCCATAAAATTCCTCCCTGAGAGATATTATAGCTCGTACAATTTTTTAATAAAAGTCACTTTTTTACCAGATAGGTGTCTCAAGATGATATATTGTCGAATTTTTTTCTGATTTATACTTTTAAATGTACCTATAAAATCTTAAAAGGGGTGTTCGAAATGAACAAAGTATTCAAACTGATAACTGTTATGTCGACCTTAGTTGGGGTGAGTATTGTAAGCGCTTGCGGATCGTCCGAGACAAAATCGGTGGAGTCATCGCCACAACCTACAAAAGAAGCAAAAGCTAATTTGGCCAGCCCTGTTACAATTTCGTATGCGATAACGCAAAGTCAATCGAACTACGGCGGCATCAAGGATCTGATTAAGAAATGGGAAGACAAAACAGGCAATAAAGTCGATCTGCAGGTTATTCAGGACAACCAATATTGGAACCTGGTTAAAACAAGATTCGCATCAGGCGAAGCTTACGATGTCGTCAAAGCAGCCGGCGGAGAGTTCACGAATCTGGATCCTGAGAAGTACTTGCTAGAGATCAAAGATTTCTCTTATGAAAACCGGACGTTGGAATCGACGCGCACTGCTTATGTGTACAAGGGCAAGCATTACGGCATTCCGACTGCGGATCCGTTAGCGACTTGGGGCGTGTTCTACAGTAAAAAAGTGTTCGCCGATTTGAACCTGCAAGAGCCGAAAACATACGAGGAGTTCGAGAAAGTCGCCGAGGCGCTTAAGGCCAAATCGATTACGCCGATCTTCTGGGCTCTGAAGGACGGATGGACGCCGTTGCAGCATATGAACGCGTCGTGGGGCTCGGTGAAACAGCCTGATTCGCAGACGGAACAAAAGCTGAACACCAACGCAATGAAATGGACCGACGTGAAGTCGATTGCAGACGATGCGCAATACCTGAGCTCATGGGCGAAAAAGGGCTATTACAACAAAGAGATGGGAACGGGCACGTACGAGCTGCAAGTCAAGGCGCTGGCTGAAGGCACTGCGGCCATGGTGTTCCAAGGAAACTGGTTTGAAGGCGAAATTGCCAAGAAGAATCCGGATGTCAAATTAGGGTTTTTCCCGTATCCATCCAAAGACGGCAATTCCCTGGTCCCTGTCAATTTCGGCAGCATGCACTTGATTAATAAAGCGACGAAAACCCCGGATGCTGCAACCGATTTCGTCAAATTCCTGATCGAACCGGAGAATGTGAAATATTATCTCGAAAAAACACCAGGAATTAGTGTGTTCAAGGATGCCAATGCGAATGACAAGCTATCGCCTGCTGCGGCACAAGCTGCCGAGTATATCAAGAATGGCCGGGGCAACCAGCAATTCGCCAACCCGCCTACAGTTATGATTCCGTTCCCGGAGAGCGACCTTGTTGCGAATTACACTGACTTGCTATTCGGTAAAATTGATGCGGCTGCTTACATGCAGAAGTTGCAAGACGCTTGGACGAAAAACGGCAAGCTGGCTGGGATGTCTGGTTTCTAAGGAATAAGAAAAGAATGGTTCTAGTATAGGCAAGAACGCTTGCCTGTACTAGAGCTTCTGGAGGATGGAGGCACCCATGCGGAACAAGAGAATGAGGATATATTATCCCGTCTATTTTTTACTGCCTGCTGTATTAATCTTTACGCTGTTTTACGCCGTTCCTTCGGTGCTGGGGTTAATTCTTTCGCTTACCAACTGGAGTTCCTTTAGCGGAGCTGCACGGTTTATCGGATTGGACAACTATCAATTGCTGTTTCAAGAGAATACGTTCCTTCAGGCTCTCGCCAATCAATTCAAGTTTGCTTTTATGACGTCGATCGGCAAGTCCTTACTAGGTCTGCTCATTGCCCTCCTTCTTAATATGAAGTTGAGAGGGATAAATATAACAAGATCACTTGTATTTCTCTCGTGTATGTATAGTCCGCTTATTATCGGATTCATCTTTAACTTTCTGCTGCGATACGATGGTTTCCTAAATACGTTGCTGGCACAGATTGGATTGCCGTCGCTAGCCTTGGATTGGCTGGGTAGTTACAGTCTTGCGCTCTCTAGCGTAGCTGTTGTGGAAACCTGGATGTGGGTCGGCTTCAACGCCGTTATCATCCTGGCAGCGATTCAAACGATTCCCGCAGATTTGTTGGAAAGCGCTGATATGGACGGGGCAACCACGATTCGTAAATTTTTTCACGTCAAAATGCATTTTATTAGACACGCGGTTTCGCTTACGTTCCTGCTTAATATTATCGGTGGCATGAAGGGATTCGATATTTTCATAGCTTTGACCGGCGGCGGGCCCGGACATGCGACGGAAGTCATCTCTACCTATGTATTCAAAGCCATATCGACCGGATCGTTGGGGTACGCTTCTGCAGTGAATTTTGTTCAGTTCGTGTTAATTACGGTTATTGCCTTTGTGATCAATAGATTAACGAAGCAGAAGGAGGAAACTCAGCGATGAAAACAGGCGTGGTTAGGTCTAAGGGATGGGGGAAGAGGGCTATTTCCTATGGGTTGCTTCTGCTTGTAATCGCTCTTTACGTATTCCCTGTTTTCTTGATCCTGATGAACTCCGTGAAACCAGAAGCGGAATCCGCTGTTCTGAATTTGAACTTTCCGTCTCGGTTTATGCTGGACAACTATTGGACGGTGCTTAAAGAAGGGAACATCATCAGGCCTTTCCTGAACGGGATCGGTATTTCGGTTAGCGTCGTTGTGCTGACGCTGCTAACCAGCTCGACTGCGGCCTACGTTACCCAGAGAAGGAAGACAAGCGGAAGCAACTTGGTTAGACATTATTTTCTGGCAGGGATGATCGCCCCTTTCTCCGTTGTTCCTGCGATCAAGCTATTGCAAATGTTGCACTTGAGCGGTACTTACTTCGGGCTCATCTTGATTGATACGGCAACGGCGATTCCGTTCAGCTTCCTGCTATACATTGGATTTGTACAGGGAATTCCGAATGAACTGGACGAGGCTGCGGTCATAGACGGATGCACACCGATGGGATTGTTCTTTAAAGTCATCTTCCCGCTGCTAAAGCCAATTGTGGCAACAAACGCGATTCTCGTCTTTACTTCCGTATGGAACGAATTTCAAAACGTGCTGTATTTCCTCTCGAAGTCCAGCATGTGGACGATGCCGATGACCGTATACAACTTTCAGAGCACTTATACCTTTAATTATAGTCTCGTTTGCGCAGACCTGATATTCGTGCTTCTTCCTGTAGTCATCATATATTTATTTGCACAAAAATTTATTGTTTCCGGCATGATTGGTGGCGCGATAAAAGGATAAGTTTAAAAAGATTAATGGAGAGAAATAATTATGTCAATTGAGATAGAGAATGGCCTGAGGGTTATTCATGCTGTGGACTTTGGAATATTTCCGGATACAGGCTTGGATTCATACATGAAAGTTTCGGAACTTCTTAGCACCTGTGAAGCAGGTATTAAACTTGTATTTCAGAAAGGCACCTATTACTTCAAGCAGGATGCTTGGATGAAGGATTTCGAGCGGCTCATGGAAGGGAAAATGGATTTGGATAGGAGGTGGGGCCAGAGAGGGATACCTTACAACAAAGCCTTTGAATTCAACGATTGTCAACATCTGATTTTGGATGGGCAAGGGTCAACTTTTATGTTCAATGGTTTGGTTCAGCCGTTTGAGTTTAACCGCTGCCATCATGTTACATTGCAATCGATTCATATCGACTGGGATCGTCCGCTGTTCTCGCAAGGGATCGTTTCAAACGTGGTGGGTCAACGGGTTGAGGTGGACATGCAGGCTGAATTTCCGATGAAGGGTGATGAGCCTGTATGGTCTTTTCACGATTATACGCCGGAAGATGGGCATTATGGTCAAGTTTGTCCGATTCGCGAAATGTCCCCGTTGAGTTCGGACAGTCAGCTAAAGGTCTCATTTATTTGTCATCGTTCGAATTTAAATTTGTTAACGATTGGCAATGGAGTCGTCATCAGACATTTAGGCAACTATCGTCCGTGTATCCATCTAACTAACAGTTCGAATGTGACTTTGCAAGACGTTACGATTCATACGGCTGCCGGCATGGGGGTTATTGCATTTCGCTGCGAGGATATCCGTTGTTTCCGGCTTAAGGTTTATCCATCCAGGGGAAGGATGATGTCCACGACGACCGATGCCACCCATTTCATCAGTTGCAAAGGAATGATTCTGTTTAAAGATTGTTTCTTCAAAGGGATGGGGGACGATGCTGCGAATGTGCACGGTTTTTATTACTCCATGTTGGAGAGGATCGATGTGCGAACCGTCACGGTGCAGATCCAATTGGATGTAGGCACACAAAATCAGCAGATGGACTATCCTGACGATGGCGACGAAATCGAATTTATTAAACGGGATACGCTTGCGCCTTACAGTACGGGAGTCATTGAGCGATCGCAAATAAACGAAGAGGAGACAAGCATCTTTATTCGATTCAAGCAGCCACTGCCTGATGATTTTGATTTGAGCGATCTTATCACCAATACGACGAGAGTAGCTAAATTCCGTTTTCGGAATTGTATAGTGGAAAACAATCGTGCTCGTGGTGTGCTTGTACAGACGAGAGATGCGGTAATTGAAAATTGTACATTTGATCATTGTACGGGAACTGGTGTCCATGTGAATACCGCATCTGGGTGGTGGGAGTCCATCGGTACGCGAGATGTTGTGATCCGAAATAACACCTTTATCGCTTGCGGGTATGGACCTGGCACGTATCGTAACGCCTCGGGTATCACAGTCCAGACAGAAGCTGTAAGTCCGGATATGCGCGTCCATCAAAATTTGACCATTGAACATAATGAAATCAGAGGTATCGGCAAAACGGGGATTTATTTGAGCTGTACGGACGGGGCCCTTATTAAGAAAAATCATATTACGAACTGCACGAGTCCAATTGAAATAGTACATTCAACGAATGTTATTTTGGATTCAAATTAATATGACTGGAGGAAATAATATATGCAGAAATTTAAACCCGCAAAGGCCTTATTCATTTTATTATCGTTCGTTCTCCTGTTTGCGTACGCCTTCACGGCAGCTCCTGAGACCGGGTTTGCAAACAACACGACCTATTACGTTGACAATGCAGCTGGAAATGATGCGAACAACGGGACGTCCGCAGGCACATCCTGGAAAACGCTTAGCAAAGTGAATAATACGACATTTCAGCCTGGCGACGTTATTTTGTTCAAGTCCGGCGGGGTGTGGACGGGGCAACTGTGGCCTAAAGGATCGGGGCAAGCCGGCAGCCCCATCAAGATTGGTCAGTATGGTACAGGAAGCAAGCCTCTTATTGCGGGCGGAGGTATTGATTACGCAGTTAAGCTATGGAATCAATCCAACTGGGAAGTCAGCAATCTGGAAATTACGAATACAGGGGCTTCTGACGACATACGGAGAAGCGCTTTAGCGATTTTTAACCCAGGACTCGGAATCGTTAGCAATATTAAATTGACATCTCTCGATATCCACAGCGTCAATACGCATGGGCTTAGTTCAGGGTATACGAATAATGACCGTGCATTTGGCGGGATTTCTGTCCTGGGCTGGGGAGATTCCTCCTATATCGATGGCCTGACGATTGAAAATAATGCGATCCACGATTTAAACTGGGCAGGCTTATACATGCAGTCGTTCGATCCGAGTGATAACTCAAGTTGGGAGAAGACTTGGGGGATGGCGCGCAATGTTCGCATTACAAACAACATTTTTACGAATATTTTAGGCGATGCGCTTGTTGTTTCGAATGCCTATCGTCCGGTTATTGAATACAACGTTGTCAACGGGCATTCGAATTCGACTACGGCGGCGTTTGCGGCCATCTGGGTTCATCATGTCGCAGAAGGTCTGGTTCAATATAACGAAGCGTTCAATAACACGGTGTTAAACCCAGATGGAGAGTTCTGGGATTACGATTCGAAGACAGCCTTCACCACGGTACAGTACAATTATTCCCATGATAACAGAGGCGGCTTCTGGGAAGATATGGGTAGCGGAACCGCCAATATCTTCAGATACAATATCAGTCAGAATGACGGAGGGCCCGGCACGGAACTGTTCCAGGGCAAACTAGGTCCGGGAAGCAAGGTTTACAACAACACGATTTACATTCCAAACAATGGAATTGGGCAGGTGTGGAATCAATGGGGGGGCGCGCCTCAGCTCGAGTCTGAGTTTACGAACAACATTATCGTGAATAACTCCAGCGCAGGATGGGGCGGTGCGACGTTTGGCAGCGTACATCACAATCTGTTCTATGGCAATACGACAGGATTCCCAATGGGCAATGGAAATATCGTTGCAGATCCGAAGTTTGTCAATCCCGGATCGGGAGGGCAAGGCATTAACAGTGTGAGCGGTTATCAATTGCAGGCTACATCTCCAGGTATTAATGCAGGTTGGTATATGCAAAATAATGGCGGCAAGGATTATGCTGGCAATCTTCTTTATACCGCTGCACCAGATATGGGTGCTTTTGAATCGTCGTACACGTGCAATAACGTAACTCCGATATTGGCCGAGGCAGAGAACGGAACGAAAAGCGGTTCTGCGACCGTCTTCAACCAATCATTCACATCAGGCGGCAAGAAACTGGGCAATTTGGGGAATGGAGCGAATAACTTTGTAACACTGAATGTGCAAATTCCTGTGCAAGGAACTTATTCGCTGACCATATCGAGCATTGTGGGCGGTACACGGGATTTCTATGTTAGCGTAAATAATGGCACAGGACAGAAAGTGACCGTAACAGGAACGAACTGGACTTCGCTAGCTCCAGACGTCACGACTCTTGTGACACTGACTGCCGGCAACAACACGATCAAATTTTATAATAATAGTACTTATGCGCCGGATCTGGATCGAATCGCTATCGGTTTGTCGCAAGCACCTAACGTATGTCATGTACCGGCGCCCAATATCGTCGAAGCGGAAAGCGGGACAGTCAGCGGCAATGCAAGCGTGACGAGCTTGAGCATTCTGTCAGGCGGTAAAGGTATCGGCAATATCGGTAACGGACCGAACAATGATGTCACTCTGACGGCCGATGCTCCGGCAAGTGGGAAATATACATTAACAATTTCCAGTGTGGCGGCTGGGTCGCAGGATTTTTACGTGAGTGTTAACGGCAGTGCCGGACAGATCGTAACCTTCACGGGCACCAGCGGAATGATGGCGCCGGACATTACGATACCTGTAACGCTTGCCGCAGGTAATAATACGATCAAGTTTTATAATAACAATACAGCCGCCCCTGTTCTGGATAAGATCAAAATCGAAAGAACCGGATTCGGTAGTCCGTCCTACGGCGGATATGAGATTGAGGACGGCACGATGTATGGACAACCGATTCTGAAGGAATCGAGCGCTAATATTAATTTCTACCATAATAGCAGTGCTTCGGGTAGCCGAATTGTAGGCAATGTCGGCAACGGGCCCGGCAATTATGTAGAAACTGCCATTCAAGTAGAAACTGCCGGAGTATATAATCTGACCCTTTACGCCATTACTGGTGAATCGCGTGATGTATACATCAGTGTAAATGGTGGGGCGGGACAAAAATTGACGGTATCAGGAACAAGTTGGACTAATCTTGCACCTGCAGTTACTTTGTCAGGGCTTACTTTCAATCAGGGGATCAATACCGTTAAGTTCTATAATAATACGGCAAATGCAAACGCTCCGGATCTGGACCGCTTCACTTTGACTCAGTAACCATAACTTAAAGGGCGGCAGTTTCTATTGTCGCTCTTTCTTTTCACTCGCTGGTTGCACATTTACGAAAGGAATAAGAGGGTGAGCGCATGCGGTTAAGAAAAGTTTCGACGAAATTGATGATAGCTGTTATCGTTTCTTTGCTTGCGATTGTCGGTATAGTCTCCTATGCCGTCGCACGACAGGAAGCGGTTGAAGTTGTTGCGACAGTGGATGGCGAGCCGATTGCGAAAGAAGAGTTTTTGCTGTTTTTTTCGGAGGGCAAGGCAAAGGCGGTTGACTATTTTGGCAAGACCTATGGCGCGCAGCCAGACTCGCATTTTTGGACAACATCCTTTCAAGGAGAAAATCCGCTCCAATATGCGAAAGAAATAACGTTGGACAAAATGAAGCGGATCAAAGTTGAACAAAAGCTGAGTGTGGAGAACGGCATTATCCAAGATGCGTCGTATCAACAGCTATTGAAAGACTTGTCGGGGGAAAACAAGCGGCGTCAGGAGTCGTTGCTTAAAGGCGAGCCTATTTATGGACCGCAGAAGTTCGGTGTGGCCGATTATATGGTATACAGCCATAGCAACCAGATGAATCAGTTGAAGGACATGTTGAAAACAAATGGTCATTTTAGCGTTAGAGATGAACAGCTTCGTGAGTATTACCAGCAATTGCAGCGGGACTCAATTGATTGGCGTCTGGCGTTCGGTACTCCAGATTATTTAAAAATCAATCAAATCGCCGTTCCTTGGAGGATTGAGGGTGGAGAGAACAGGGGGACATTGACGGCGGAAGAAGCCTTCCAGCAAATAAAGAATGCGAAAAATATGCTGGATATGGGCGCAAGCATGAGCGATGCGGCGGAACATTTGAAAGAGGTTGCCTTATTAAGCGAGCAGGTATTTGATCGAGGCATTAAATCTGCTGGCATGAAAAGCAATTATGACTTCTATACGGCCGTTTCGAAACTGAAGGTGAATGAAACGAGTCCAATTATGAAGCAGAAAGATGCTTATGTCATAGTGGAAGTCGTCGAAAAACGAGAAGGTGCGTATAAAGCCTTCGATGATGTGAAGGAGCAGCTTAAAAGTGTCTACATGGATCAGTCGTTCGACAAGCTGGTGGCAGCAAGAGTGGATAACGCGAAAGTCGACATCTATCAAAACGCACTTGATTCTCTAGGGCCGTAAATTAGTTATAAGCGGACAATGGCGCTTCTACAATCTGTTAGGCGGCCAAAAACTGACTTAACAAGGCCGATTAGAGAGGAGGCGCCTGGCTCGCTTTATATATATGGGAGCACTATCGCTACGGGGCTGGCGAAAAATGCTGAAAAAGCACAGGGTTTAGGGTTATTTCGGATATTTTGCTAGAATTAGGAATGAAATGATGCTATTTTGCAGCCGCGCACTGCGGGTCGCGGTAGAACGGCGCATAGTCGTGATACTCACGGATGAGATGGCCAGCCTAACATCGTCTTCTTTGTTGCTGTAAGTCCTTGTCAGACAGACTGATTTACCTCAAAAAAAAACCTCGGTTCGTATAATCTTATACGACCCAAGGTTTCATATCCCCAAAAACTAAAAGGCGACTCGTTGTGATTTAATTAGTTCCTTTTGGTGCCGTTGGATTTTTCTCAACAGAAACGACTTCCCCGGTGCTGGCGTTTATAAATGCGATGTAAATGTCGCTCTTATAGCCGTGATCTTGACCTGCCTTTACTTTCCGCTTCGCTTCGATGATTTCTTCGTCGGAGAGGTTATCCATTTCTGAATTTGAGTAGGTTACAAAATAGAACGTGCCTTCCATATCTACTCGGGTACCCAAATCATAGGAAATTTTATATCCGTTTAATGGCACCTGAAATTTCTCTTGAATCGCCTTCTCCGCAGTCACAACCGCTTCCTTTAAGCTCACCGTAGCATTTTCGAGTTGCGCAATTGCGGGCTGCTGATATTTACCGATGACCTTCACACTTTGAGCATCCGTAGTGGAAGAAGCATAAGCCGACATAGCGCCGTTTCCTGCAATCAAAGCGGTTGCTACTCCTAAAGTCATTGCTGCTGTAGTAATCTTTCTTCTCATCTTTCATTACCTCCAATATTTTTGATATTTCGTAACTACAAACCAAGTATACTGGGGGCGCGTTATGAACTAATCTTCAAGTTGTAATGGAGTTGTAAAATAAACAGAGACCCTTGTATATTCATTTTCTTTTGAATCGATTTGTATGTTTGCATGATGGAGCTGGGCAATCTGATTGCAGATGGATAAGCCAAGCCCAATCCCACCCAGTTCTTTTGAACGGGATCGGTCTACTACATAAAACGCTTCTGTAATTTTCGCAATGTCCTTCTCAGGTATGCCTCTTCCATAATCCAACACTTCAAGCACAACGCCTTCGTCGTAATGGTAACTTCGCATTTGGATCTCCCCCCCGAACGAGGAAGCTTTTATGCTGTTTTCTACTAAATTAATGAACAAGGATTGTAATAGTTCTTGATCTCCATACACTTCGTCGGCCAAGCACTCACGTATTATCGTTATCTGCTTTGCCTCTAGATGATGCCGTTCCATGTTTACCACATATGAAAACAGATTATCTATATCAACAGGTTTTAAGGCAATCTCATCACTCTTCAAATATAACAATTGCATCATTTTTCCTGAGAGAGCATCCAGCCGCGCAATATGCTCATGAATGTATTGGACCGCCATTTTCATTTCTTCCTCATTATAATTGGCATGATTCAGAAACTCGCTATATCCCTTGATAGCCGTAATAGGTGTTTTTAGTTCATGAGTGAGGTTATTGATGAATATTTCTTTGTCTTCACTCGCCTTTTTGATCGTTTCAATATGATTGGAAACAGCATCAGCCATCCTGTTAAAATCTTGTGCTAGTTCACCAAATTCGTCGGTCCCTCTCACTTTCACTCTTTGATCATACGCTCCTGCAGCAATCGCCTTTACACCTTTGTTTAACCTGCGAATGGGTGCGGTTAGTTGAAATAATAGAAAAATAAGCGCTGCCGATAAAATCAAAGAAATCACAACACTCAATGTAATGAAATACTGCCGTAAAGTATCATGAGATTCCTGTAAATAATCAGATTTTCTTGAAATAACTAGCCTTAAATCCTGGAATTCCATTTTCCCGCCGATAAACAGCCATAGCTCATCATTCATCTTTCTGTATACGGACTTGTATGGATCCGCATGCAGTTCTGCCCGATCCCCTACAAATTGATAGGCATTGGAAAAGATCAATTGATCCGCTTGGTAAACCTCTAAAAGGATATCCTCTTTATAATAATTTGCTGCAAAACTAGCAATTACCGTTTCATAGTTGCTAACGCCAGTACGTTCAGTATATACGCGAAGGATATAGCTTAATGATTTTTCGATGCTCCCGTATACGCTCACGCCTCTTGAGATATCCAACTGTTCGTTTAGTTGGTAACTCTTTTTCAAAAGTCCATAGGCTCCAAGGTCGAAGGCGATCAGAAATACAATCAACACACACAGATACGTTTTCTGCCAGAACTTCACCTCTACACCTCTAGCCTGTAACCGTATTTATAAACCGTTTTGATCCGGGTCTCCCAATTTAGTTTCTTTCTCAGCTTCTGAATATGCACGTCAACGGTTCTTGTATCTCCATAAAAATCGAAACCCCATGTTAGCTCAATAATTTTCTCACGGGATAGAGCGATATTTTTATTTTGTACGAGAAGATCTAATAATTGGAATTCTCTATTGGTTATTTCGATTTCTTGTCCATGAACAGTCACCATATGCTTTTCCAAATCTACTATGGTGTCATCCAGCCTAAATTCGTTTGCGGCCTTTTGGTTTCTTCTTAAAATGACATGGATACGAGCGATGAGTTCCACTGCTTCAAAAGGCTTGACTATATAATCTTCCGCTCCGATCTCCAAGCCATACACTTTATCAGAAACCGTATTTCTTGCAGTTAAAAATATAACCGGTACGTTGCGTTTCACAATATCTTGCACGATTTCAAAGCCGTCTCTGCCAGGCAGCATCACATCTAGGATGACTAAATCGATTCGCGTCTCATTTAATGTTAGTAGAACTTGATCCCCACTGTACAATTGGACATACTCATGCCCAACCATTTTTAAATTTACGGCAATTAAATCGTTAATTGCCTTCTCATCATCTACAATCAGTATTTTCGCCATAAGAATACACCTCGGTATCATGATACCAATTCTGTAATAGAAAGTTATCATAGAGTTGTAAAATTCTTTATCCTACAGTCTTACCCCACTGTAGTTCATCCATTCAATGGAATTTAAATACTCGTACTCGCCTAGTTGATCGTGCGGGAGAAAGACCAAGAATATGAGAGCAACATTTCAATATTGACCTTGTGTTATAAATATCGTGTACGTATTAGACACAAGAGGTGATTAAAATTATGACTAGATTGAAGGGTAAAGTTGCTTTGGTTACGGGCGCAAGCCGGGGGATTGGCCGTGCCATTGCGACACGTTTAGCGCAAGAAGGTGCATTAGTAGCTGTTCATTATGGCACGAACCGAGAAGCTGCAGAAGAAGTAGTGCATGATATTGAGCAGAATGGAGGGACTGCATTCACGATTGGTACGAAACTTGGTTCTTCAGAAAGCATACAGACACTTTATAAGACATTGGATGAATTGTTGAAAGAACGTACAGGTGACACTCACTTCGATATACTAGTGAACAACGCAGGGATCGCCTTAGTAGCACCAATTGAGGATACTACGGAAGAGGCATACGATGAAATCATGGAAATCAATGTAAAAATGCCGTTTTTCCTGACGCAACAAGCTTTGCCACGTTTACGAGACGAAGGTCGAATTATTAACTTGTCATCCTCTATAACAAGAATTTCCCTGCCTGCCATTCCTGCATACAGTATGACCAAGGGGGCGATCAACACACTAACGCTCGCTTTATCCAACCAGCTCGGTCCACGTGGAATTACGATCAATGCCATCCAACCTGGATTCGTTGCCACGGATATGAATGCCGCAATGCTGCAAGATCCTGCCTCACAAAAATTTGGTGCTGATTTTTCTATCTTTGGAAGATGGGGGCAACCAGAAGATGTCGCGGATATAGCTGCTTTTCTAGCTTCACCCGACAGTCGCTGGGTAACCGGGCAATTGATCGATGCCAGTGGGGGCTCTCATTTGTAAAGTCATCCGGAAATAGGATTGAACTATCAGGAACTATAGCTCAATAGACATCAGAAGAAGGCTGCCGACAGCAATAGATCGGCGGCCTCTTTTACTTAAAAATAATGCTATTTTTTCGAAACAGAGTGAAGGTCTGGAGAGGCGAATGCGCAGTAAAATGAGACTATCAAATTGAAGGAGGAATTTCATTTTATGGTACAACAAACTCAAGACATCCAGGCATTGGTTCAACAGTTTCAAACAGACGGTTATGTGATTTTGCGCAATGTGCTTAGTGCGGAAAAGATAGAACTTCTAAATACAGCGGTGGATCGGCTGTTATCAGAGGAAGAGGAGAGCTTAAGCTACAATTGGTATCATTCGGTGGCCAGAGATAAGGAGTTTCTCTCTTTGATTGATGAGCCTACTGTGACGAAGTTGATGGCTAACATTCTGGGCTACAATATACAGTTGCATATTTCCCATTTGACCGTGCGTAAGCCAAATCCAAATGATCAGAAAACGGAATCAGCAAGTTTCATCGATTGGCATCAAGATGGACCGAATCCGCACTTCCCATCCCACGCAGGTTTGACCTCCTTGTACTACGTGAAAGCGTGCTATATTTTAAGTGACATGAGCCAACCGAATCGAGGAAATACCAAGATCATTCCAGGCAGTCACAATAAACCAGGATACAGACCTACACAGGGAGATGTGAATGTTCCCTTGGACGGAGAAATCCAGGTTTGCGGCAAACCTGGTGATGTATTTATCTTCGGGCAAAACCTGTGGCATGCCGGCGCACCGAACCGTTCAGAGTATACGCGTCGCCAACTGTTTATGGGGTATAGCCCAATATGGATGCGGCCTATCGATTACCATAAGGCTTCGGATGAACTGCTGGAAGGAGCTAGCCCGATACAACGCCAGCTATTAGGCGACATCAGTAGTAATTACTTTAAATATTATGTGCCCGAGCCATCCATGGTTCCACTGAAGCAGATGTTGCTGGGCGAGGACAACGGCAAGAGTGTATACGAACAAAAATAGAATATACCATAAGCCCTTCAGTTAACTGAAGGGCTACTTATCTGTATATGATCACTAGTTCGCCCTCTGTATTGCTTCGGGCTCATGCCGGTATGCTGCCGGAACACTCTGGAGAAATAATTGGAGTCATTGAAGCCGCACTGATGTGCGATATGAGTAATCGAATAGGTAGTTATGTCCAATAAGCTTTTCGATTTTTGAATTCTTAATTGATTGATATACTCGGTGATCGTCAATCCGATCGTTTCCTTGAATAGATGGCTTAGGTAGGTCTCGCTGCAGAAGCTGATACCCGCCAGAGCGCTTAATGTTATAGGGTAGGTAAAATTATCTTTAATATATTGAAGGGTCCGATTCACGATAAAGCTGCGTTGATGAGCTTCAGCGCGCTGATCCATGCTTTGTTCATGATGGGTGTTCTGCAGGAAGTTCTCATAAAGCAGGATCAAGTATTGGGTCAGCATCCCAATATGCGCATGCAGCTCTCCGAGATCAAGATCGAGGGGACGGGTTGTCGCATGGAAACGTTGCTTTAATTCATCCGCATCCAAGCCGTACTTTGCTGCTTGCTTCTCCAGACGTGTTGTGGTGGCCTTGAAATCTGAGCTGAATTGTCCAACGCACAGGAAGGCGATCAAACGTCCCTTCCAACGGACAGGGAATCGAAGTTCTTCAATACCCATGTAACAGGAGCCGTATAAGGGTGTGGCTGACCTCGTACACATTCGGCATAATACTTTTTTGTTGCGGGAGCATGCTTGGAAGGTAGCTTCAAACCTCTTTACGTAATTGCAGAAGGGATTATTGTGATAAAGATAAGGTGAGAATACCATAAATAGCGCGCTGTCCATCTCGCTAAGCCCAGCTATGTCATGCAAGTTCAAACCGACAGAATAATGTTCGCAGATGAATTGGAAATAAGCTTTGACCCGTTCGCCTGCCGACATGTTTACTTGAGCCAGCTGACGATTCAGCTCCTCAAACTGCATTCGAGTCCCCTCCTGTCTAGAATTATAATCATTATAACATAGAAAAATGAAGCTGCTTTGCCCTGTTATTTTAACATTTGAACGGAGGTGTTTATGCTGTGCGTGTGCTCCAGTGGCTGCCGCTTGAACGCAAGTAATTCACATAATCATGTGTGGAAAAGTGCTAACGGGAAACATTAGAAATACAACTAGAGGGCATGAGGGAGCGGTTCCCCTCTTGCCCTTTTATATTTGTTATAGGCAGCAACAGGGAATTGTCGACTTCAATTCTCAACGAAAGGGCAGTATATTTAAAAAAGGAACTTAAAGTGAAATCTCGAATATCTAATGTAATTGGATAGCTAAAAAATTTGATGACAGACAGGAGTTAGATACGATGATAAAAGGTTTTGGAGGCATATTTTGGAGAACGAAGAATCTTGAAGTTACAAAAAAATGGTACAGTGAAGTATTGAAGATTGAAATAGAAAATTGGAACGGGACTGTGATAAAACCCCAATCAGGAAATGAGACTATCTTTTCTTTCTTTGCCGAGAATGACAGTTATTTTCCAACAGAACAACAAGTGATGTTAAATTTCGAAGTACATAATCTTGACGAGACCATTAAGCATCTTGAACATATTGGTGTACCTCTTGCAAAGAAAAAAGAGGTTAGTGATTATGGAAAGTTTATTTGGATTGAAGATCCTGAAGGTCGACTGATCGAGCTTTGGGAGAAATAACGAGTTGTCATTCACCATAAAGTCTAAACGTAGACGGTGACATTCCAGTAACGGATTTGAAGTGCCGACTGAAGTAATGGATCGAGGTATAGCCAAGCATACTAGCAACAACCTCAACTTTTTCTTCCTTCAAAAGCAGCTTCTTAGCCAATTGTATTCGTTTATGTATCATGAAAGGCTTCGGAGAAACGCCCATGACTTCCTTAAATAACTGGGAAAAGTAGATGTGATGATAACCGCAACTATCGGCTAGTTCTGTGATACTCCATGCCTGCTCGGGGTGTTCCACGATCATCTGCAGGGCATTTCTAATCATGCTTCGTTTAGAGCTATGTGTGGAAGAAACGTCTAATTCACGACGTATGATTTCAGTTAAAACTTGCATCAGAAGTCCTCTTAATACGAATGAGTAGCCATGTTCCTCTTCTTTGTATTCCTGAACAATCTGATGAAGAATTCGTTCACCTTCCATAAATCTGAAATGAACGGGGATGGCCAAGCTGCCGTAACCCTCAACTTCAACTGTGTAGCGCAGTGCTGATTCAAATGGGGGGTTCCCCGCGAAGGTTTTTAGCTTAGGGCCCGGATGAATAGGTTCTGGGGACAGACGTTGCCAATCAAAGTGGAGACTGATAAACGAGACTGATTTATCGGGATGAGCGGTAAGCTTGTGCGGCGTATCTGGTCCCAAATATGCACATTCACCTGGAAGAATCGCGTATTCATCGGAGCCGATATACAAATCCATACGCCCTGTAACCACATAAACAAGTTGATAGTCAGGAATTGTTCGAGGCCCGTAAATGGCACCTGATGGGATTTTATGTAAGTTGGCATAGTTCACTGTAGGAAGTAATGAGCCCATCGGCCCGAGCGAGCGAGAATGTTCCATGTGACGTACTCCTTGATCGGATTATGATTGTAAACCATTTCGCTGTTTGTGGTTAAAAACCTTTGAAAAGTGCAACTAATTCTAACCTTTCCTGCAACGACTTGCGAACGGTGTGCTGTTACACTTGATCTTGTAAGCAACGACAGTGGCTATCAACAAATCGTGGATGGGGGATTAAGTATGTTGACTGTGGAACAAGTAGAGGCGTTTGAGCGTGATGGTTTTGTCAAAGGTGATGTTGTGCTGAGCGATGAAGAGGTTGAGCTTCTACGTCATGAGCTGGATTTAGTATTAGAAGGCAGATCGGTGAAGAAACCGGTGTTGAGTCGTAATTTAGCAGATAAAAGTGAGTATGGAATGAGCATGGAAGCCAATGAAACCATCGTTCAGGTTGTTAACATTTGGATGGCCAGTGATATTTATTTGCAGCATGCAGCTAATCGCACGTTATGCGAAGATGTTGCACAACTCGCGGGTACGGACACTTTGCGCATTTGGCATGATCAAATTCAATACAAGCCGCCTGTCACAGGTGGGCCTACGAAGTGGCATCAGGATCATCCGCTATGGCCGATCATTAAACCTTCAGAGCTAATCAGCGCTTGGGTGGCGTTGGATGATGCTGTAATTGAGAACGGTTGCATGTGGATGGTGCCTGGTAGTCATACATGGGGAGATCATCAAAGGCACTTGCTTCACGGTCAAGATCATATGCCGCAGCATAAGCGTCCTGAATTGCTGCCAGCGGGCGTGGAGATAAAGCCAGTGCCGTTCGAGATCAAGAAAGGTCAGGTCGGCTACCATCACTGTATGACCTGGCACGGCTCGCTGCCTAACACTTCTCAGACGAAGCGGCGTGCGATTGCGGTTCATTATATGCCGGGTAACATTCGCTATGAGCCAACTGGCAATCACCCCATGAGTAAGCATATTCATGTACAACCAGGTGAGCTTTTGACCGGAGCGGACTTTCCTGTTGTTTATACGAAATAAAGGAGTGGATAAATTGGAAAAGGTTATCCTGCATGCTTTGCAAGTTGGTAATACATCTCATGATTATGAAGTCGTTCCGAATTGGGCGAAAGTACCTGAGCATGTGACGCTGGGTTATTCCCACGGCATTGTCGTAGATGAGGCGGATCGGTTCTACTTGTTCCACACGGGGACACCATCGGTCGTCGTTTTTGACCGCTATGGGGAGTACCTGAATGCTTGGGGCGAAGAGTTCGAGGGAGGTGCGCACGGCTTTTATTTACATAAAGAAGCAGGCGGCGAATTCCTATACGTAACGGACACAGCCAAAAGAATCATGGTGAAGACCACATTAACAGGTGAGCATTTGTTAACGATTGGTACACCAGATTTACCGGATGTGTACGACGATGAGCGCAAATTTGTACCAACGGACGTGGCTGTTGCGCCAAATGGCGATATATATATCGCTGATGGGTATGGACAGAGCTGGGTACATCACTATAATGCACTTGGTGACTATATCCGCTCCTGGGGAGGAAAAGGCCAGGAAGAGGGACAATTTAATTGTCCGCATGGTATTTCCATTGATGTGCGCCAAGGGGAACCGGAAATCTATGTAGCAGATCGCGGCAACCATCGTATTCAGGTATTTACGCTGAATGGTGATTTTAAGCGCAGCTTCGACCATGATATGGATATGCCTTGCAGCTTCTATTTCCACAAGGATGAGATGTATTTCCCGGACTTATACAGCCGTGTAACGGTATTTGATAAACATGACCGATTAGTCGCCCATTTGGGTGAAGATCGTCAAGCTAAATCACAGCAAAGATGGCCTAATGTAGATAAAGATTACCTTCGTGCAAATAAATTTAGCTCGCCGCATGGGATTTGTGTTGATTCCCGTGGCGATGTGTATGTAGCCGAGTGGATATCGGATGGACGATTAACAAAGTTGAAACGTAAATACGGATAGACATTTTTAAAGTGATTATGAGGGTCGAAAGCCCTTATTAATCACTTTTTTTGTTTCGCACAGATCATTGTACTTCGGTGACAGTGAAATAGTTAAGGACAGTGAAATAGGTGAGGTGGGGGGATCATGTGAGAAATGTGATCTACTCGGAAATGTGTGAATTGAATCGATAGGGGGAACAGGATACGATAGGTCCAGAGTTCGGTAAAGCGATTCAAGCCTATCGAATAACATTCAAAATATGAGGAGGATGAGATATATCGAGAAGGCACTCCAAACAACAGCATCCGGACAAGTGATAAGGAAACGGGGATTTGATAGAAGACGTTTCCGGCAAAACGTTCCTATTATGTTGATGTTTTTACCAGCACTTGCATTTTTTCTTATCTTTCGATATGCACCTATCGGGGGACTTGTGATTGCTTTTAAAGACTATAATTTTGCAGATGGCGTATTTGGGAGTCCATGGGTAGGTCTCAAAAACTTTGAGATACTGTTCTCACAGCCTCAAATGTTGCAAATTATTCGCAATACGATTCTTCTGAGTTTTTTACAGATTGTAGTCGGTTTTCCTTTCCCTATATTCATAGCCATTTTATTGAACGAAGCGAGGAAATTATGGTTTAAAAAACTTGTTCAGACGCTCATTTATTTGCCTCATTTTCTGAACTGGGTCATTATAGGCGGCATAATTGCCCTTGTGTTTGCCCAAGAGAAAGGGGTTCTGAATCATTTTGTTACCTACTGGTCAGAAACACCTTATCCTTTTTTGTACAAAGAGAACAGTTGGATAGCGATATTTGTGGGCAGTGGGATATGGAAGGAAGCGGGTTGGAATGCCATCATTTATTTGGCAGCCTTGGCTGCGGTTGACCCAGCACTGTATGAAGCTGCCAGCATGGACGGAGCAGGTAAGTTAAGGCAAATTCGGAGTATTACCCTACCAGCGATATTACCGACGATCGCGATCATGTTTGTACTATCGATTGGTCATTTTATGGAAGTCAGTTTCGATCAAATTTATGTGTTGAAAAATTCGGCGGTTTCTTCCATCTCAGAAGTCATCTCAACCTGGAATTTCCGGGTGGGTATAAACGGTGGCCAGTTTAGTCTAGCTACGGCAATGGGCTTCTTCGAATCGATGGTTGCTTTAATACTCGTCTTTGCAGCTAACATTCTAGCGAAACGCACAGGCAATAGCCTATGGTAGAAAGGAGCGTATTCTCATAAAACCCTCAACTTCTGAAAAGTTCTTCTACTGGATAAATTATGTGCTTCTTGGACTTATCGCTGTCAGTTGCTTGATCCCAATGTTGCATATGCTTGCATTGTCTCTCAGTACAAATGATGCGATCTCATCCGGATTTGTCAGCTTATGGCCTATCGGATGGAATTTTGAGACTTACCATAAGCTTTTTACAGGAACTCGTATTTTACAGGCGGCTCGTAATAGCATCGAGGTGACAGTGGTCGGAACGTTTCTTAGCATGTTGTTCACGATCTTAGGGGCATACCCGTTATCGAGGAAGTTTATGTACGGTCGCAAATTTTTTAACATGCTTATTGTGATTACAATGATTTTCAATGGAGGGTTGATTCCCACCTATCTTGTCATTAATTCACTCGGATTGGTCAATACCTACGGCGCACTATGGCTGCCTGGACTGATAAGCGTTTATAACATGTTAGTTATGCGTTCATTCTTTAACGGCTTTCCAGAGGAGATCGAAGAAGCGGCTCGAATCGATGGCTGTGGAGAGATCAGGCTGATGCTTCAGATTATTCTACCGCTTTCCTTACCGGTACTCGCCGCACTTACGCTTTTCTACGGTGTTGGCTATTGGAATTCCTTTTTCAGTGTCATGATCTACATCAACGATTCCAGTAAGAATACATTAGCTGTGCTTATTCAGCAGATGATTTCCAGCCAGCAACTGTTGCAGGAGATTGCAAATACGTCATCGGAAGATCTCACATCTGTTACACCAGAGTCGATTAAGGCAGCGGGAGTATTCGTCATGATTGTGCCAATGTTAATTCTGTATCCTTTCCTGCAAAAGTATTTTGTTAAAGGCGTAATGATCGGTTCTGTTAAAGGATAGTTCGAACGCGCTTGATTCTGACAAGTCCGCTCTTCCTAAAAGAAGAATGCTTGTATACAATATTAATCAGGAGGGTTATTACATGAACAAAAAAGCACTAGTCATCTCCACGGTTGCGTTGACGCTTACGGCAACCTCACTGGTCGGCTGCTCCGAAAGTAAGACAGGAGAAGCTCAAACATCTTCCTCTCCTTCTTCAAAGGTATCTGCGGGACCGAAGAACGTCTCGATGTCGTTTTATGATCGGGGAACGATTGCCCCTGAACTCGGAACGGCAGAAAACAATATCTGGACAAAATTTATTCAGGAAAAATCTGGCGTGAATATTAAGATTTCACCTGTCCCGCGTGCGGAGTCAGTTAATAAACTGAATACGCTTATCGCGTCTGGGTCAGCGCCGGACGTTATTTTAGAATACGATTTGGCATTCCGCAACCAAATGTATTTACAAAAGCAGCTTATGCCGATTGGAGACTTGATCGAAAAATATAGCAAAACATATAAGGAATTACTGGTTAAATTCCCTCTGCTCAAAAAGCTGAGCACGAGGGATGATGGAAAGATTTATGACTTCGGCCGCGTTTTGGGCTATGTGCCATTCAGTTATACCGTGATTAGGCAAGATTGGCTGGATAAGATGAAATTATCGGCGCCAAAGACGGCAGATGAATTATTTCAGGTTGCAAAAGCATTTGCAACACAAGATCCGGACGGTAATGGCAAGAAGGATACATACGGCATGAATATGGTCGGAGCGGTCGGAGGCGGCAACATTATTGATCCGATGTTCCAAAATGTAAACTGGATTATCCAAGACGGCAAGTGGGTAAAGGATTGGGAGCGGGCCGAAGCTGCAAATGGATTCCGCAAGAAGCTGTTCGATGAAGGCATCGTCGATAAAGACTTTCTGACCGATAAGAATGGAAAGAAAGCTGAGCAGGACTTTGTTACCGGGAAAACAGGTATCTATACAGTTGGAGGCTCATACAAAGCTTTTACTACACAATACGAAACATTGCGTAAAAATGTCCCGGATGCTAGGCTCGTGGCAATCGCACTGCCATCAAGCCAATATGGCACCTTTTTACCTGAATTCAATCCACCGGTGCAGTTGACAGGTGTTCTGAATGCCAAAACGAAAGACCCCGAAGCTGCCATCCAAGTAGTTGATTATTTGAGCTCACCAGAGTGGGTCAAAACAACGTATAGTGGTGTTGAAGGTACACACTTTAAAGTTGAAAATAACAAAGAAGTCCCGATCAATGTGGATAAAAATAAGAAAGAGCTTGACTGGTTGGGCGATTTCCGTATGCTAGGCGGTCAATATGTGAATAACGAATTTGATACGGCGTTGAAGGGGTTTGATCAAAACAATCCACTTCAAAAGGAGTTTTATGATCTCGGTAAGCAAATTTTTAGCTTGAACATTAATAAGGATCGTCCGTTAGCGAGTATTACGCTTCCCGGCTTCATGCCTACGCTGCCTGCTGACATGCAGTTCATCTCTAAGAACTTGCTAGATTTAGCCGGTAACCCAATTACGGATCTATGGAGTAAAGCGATTGTTAGCGGAGGCTCGTATACCTCGGCTCAAGCGAAGCAGGATGCGATGAATATTTGGAAAAAATCAGATGGAGATAAGCTGGAGGCTTGGTATCAAGATTGGTACATGAAGAATAAGGATTCGATGATCAGTCAGAAAGATTTGCTTTCCATGAATTTTAACTAAATGAGTATAGAACATGCTGTCGGCGGATTTCCGTCGACAGCCATATTCATACCGTCCTTATGGGACGGTTTCGCTGTTTCATTTTGATGCCCAAGGAGAATAGGCCATGTTAAAGAACCATTCTTGGTTTTACCGCTTGGTTACAACCTACTTGCCAATTGTTTATTTGCTTGTTTTCGTCCTGTTTTTTGTGTTCTTCATGACGATCAATAAGCAGTCACAAGCGCAAACTGTGAGTGCGAATGAAGCATTTACGAGATATACCATGCTTCAGCTGAACTCAATTCTTGGCAACATCGATCAGAATGTGAATGCGGCAACCGTTAATAATAAGGAGTTCAATCAGTATATGTTTCAGCTCCAGGATTCGGATGCCAATCCGTATTTGCTGCGCAGTAAGGTAGCTGATCTTTTTAGGCAAGTTCAGGCGGGTTTTCCATTCGTTAAATCCATTTATTTTTACCGCAACATCGATATGACTGTACTCGGAACGGAGATGTACCTGCCGCTTGCAGAGTTTGGTGATCGCGATTTCGTACAGGAGCAGTTGAAACAGCCACTTCCGAATATTTGGACGAATGTAAGAACCTACAAAGTACTTCCTTCTCAACCCTATGATGTTCAAGTGGTATCACTCGTTAAAAAGATCCCTTTTCAAACAGAGCCAAGGGGCATCCTCATAGTGAATATCGATGTTGCGAGTCTGGCTTCATGGCTTCAAGACATCTCTTCGAACTCAATTAGTGCAGTTACACTAATCGATCAGGCAGGACAATTAATCGGGCAAAGTAAAGTAAAAGCCAATAACGACATCCTTAATTTGAAGTTTGAGGAGACAGGTTGGACGTTTAACAGCGGTATCAAAGAATCCTACCATTATGGCATTTTTTCAGAGCTCTACTACAGTTGGATGATTCTCGGAGTTATTATGGTTCTGATTGCATCCGCCGTCATTATTTATTTGTCCAAACGATATGCAAGACCGATCGATGCGAGTATGAGCCGAATAACCAATTATTTAAACGTCAGACAGCCAGGTGGAGAATTGGATTTGGTTGTCGATGCGGCGGTAGACAAGATTATTGATTTCGCTGAACGTTATCAATCTGAGAGTAACTTAAATTTGCCATATCGCCAAAAGTATTATTTCCAAGAACTTTTGATAGGGGATCGTCCAATAAGTCAAGACGAATTGACCGATGAAATGCATAACCTGGGTTTTCCTGGTAATTGGAGCTCGTTTAATACGGCCAAATTAGTAATTGACAGGATGAGTGATTTTACAGAAAGCTACTCTACGCGCGATCAGGTGTTGCTGAAATTTGTATTGTCGAACGTGATCAAAGAAACGGCTGAACAATATGGCATAGGGATTTGGAGCGAATGGATATCAGCTGATGAAATGAGCATTCTGTTCGGAGCGGACGGCGAACTTTCGATGGCACACATTAATACCATTTGTGAGAGTATGCGGGTGTGGGTAGAATCCAATCTCGCTTTCACGGTAACGATCGGAGTAGGGGAAAAGACAGAACGTTCAGAGGATATCAGCGGATCCTATGAGCAGGCTGTAAAGGCTGTACAATATCGTTCGGCATTAGGAAACAATCGCGTTATTCACTTTGAGGTCATTACGCGACAGACGGAAACCGAGTTATTTGATATTTTGCAGTTAATTCGCTCGATTGTCCAGTTATATAAAAGTGGAAATGCTGAATGGTATAGCCAGTTTGATTTTCTTTTTAAAGCTATCAATCGCGGATTGCATACGCGGGATGAGTTGAAAAACCTGTTTTACTATATGACCTTTACATTTACACGTGAATTGTCTGAATTTCCAAGTGAATATGCGGATTTATGGCGGGTGGAGGCGCTTACTCCTATATCCCAAGCCATTGACCGTTTCGAAACAATGGAAGATTTGAAGAATATTATACTGGAGCGGCTCCGCACTGTCTTTGAGTTATGGAAGCAGCTGCGTCAATCCAAAACACAGAGGCTTTTAATTCATGATCTGAAAGCCTATATCGACACCCATTACGCTAATGCAGACTTGTCCTTGCAATTGCTTGCAGAGCAATTCTCCGTCAGTAAAAATTATGTAAGCAGCTTATTTAAAGAAGAAATGGGTGAAAACTTTATTGATTATTTGACCGCGCTGCGTATCTTTCATTCGAAGCAGCTTTTGGAAGACACAGATACTTCGATACAGGAAATTGCCGGATTGGTCGGATATGAACAATATTTTTCGTTTAACCGAGCGTTTAAGAAGCTGACGGGATTCCCACCGAGCGATTTCCGAAAAAAACACATCACGGGGCAAATCCTGTAAAATGGAATCTGGTGGTACTACTTACATGAAGTGGAGTTGGTTCTGTTGACACAAGAGTGGCAGGCAAGTTGGCTGACAGATCGTTCTTTTATGAATTTGGAAAAATCCTATCTCTACCATAAAGAGCTTGAAGTGTTTGAAGTCGAACCACATGATCCTGATTTACAGCATCACCATTGGTATGTAAGAAGTGTATTTATGATGGATGGCAAGGTATTGGATGAGGAAAAGATTTGGCTAAACCTGACGGCAGATGATTATTATAAGCTGTATATCAATGGCGAGTTCGTGGCTCAGGGGCCGGCTCAGAGTGATGCGAATCATTACTATTTTAATCGTATAGATGTACGTTCGTATTTAAAAGCTGGGAAAAATGTAATTGCCGTTCATGTCTATTATCAGGGGCTATTAAATCGCGCTTATAACAGTGCCGACTTCCGGCAAGGTCTCATAGCGGAACTGTGGGCAGGCGAGAATTTGCTGGTTAAGACAGACCGTACTTGGAAAGCGAAACGGGTTTATAATAATCAGCCCGGTGTGAAGTTCGGCTATGATACGCAATTCACAGAGCATGTGGACGCAAGGCAATCAGAACGGGGCTGGACAGAGGTCGGCTACGACGATTCAGATTGGGCACATGCGGAGGCTGCGGAGCATACCGATTATATATTTGTTCAGCAGTCAACTCCGACGCTTGCCGTCTATAAGAAGCAGCCTTCACATGTCGAATGGCTTGCGCCAGGTCATTATCTGATCGACTTCGGAAACGAGCTGACAGGCCAATTCGCCATGAATGCCCAAGGAAATGCGGGAGAACAAGTACATATTTTGTCAGGGGAAGAGCTGATGCCCGGAGATCAAGCAGTTCGCTACGAAATGCGTTGCAATTGCCTTTATCATGATCAGTGGACACTATCCGGCGACGTAGATACCTTCGAAACGTATGATTACAAGGCGTTTCGCTATGTTGAAATACAGGGACCCGAGGAAGCGCTGAGACCGGAATCCTTCCACGCGGTAGTCAGGCATTACCCGTTAGATGAGCAAAGCTGTGTGCTTCACAGCTCGGATGAATTGATGAATCAAGTTTTTGACATTTGCAAAAATGGTGTCCGATATGGATCCCAGGAAAATTATGTGGATTGTCCCAGCCGAGAGAAAGGTCAATATTTAGGCGACAATACGATTATTGGTCACTCGCATATGCTGCTGAGTGGGGATTTGAGGCTGTATCGCAAGGCTATTGAGCAATTTGGTCGCAGTTCGTTCGTGTGTGGAGGGATCATGGCTGTTGTACCCGGGCATTTTATGCAGGAAATCGCTGATTTCTCTTTGCAGTGGCCGATGCAAGTCATGACGTATTACCGTTATAGTGGGGATACGGCATTCCTTCAGGAGATGTACCTGTATGCGGAAGGTTTGCTGCAGCATTTTGAGAAATTTGAGCGTGAAGATGGATTGCTTGAGGGCGTCACGGACAAATGGAATCTGGTTGATTGGCCGCAAAACTTACGTGACAACTATGATTTTGAGCTTACCAGGCCGGTTGGTCCTGGCTGCCATAACGTCATCAATGCGCTATATATCGGCTGCGTAAGTACCGTAAATGAGATGCGCGATTTGCTCGGTGTTGCCTATGAGAATCGGCTGCCGAAATTAAAAAAGAGCTTCTTAGAAGCTTTCTACGATGAGCAGAATGGGTTGTTTACAGATTCGGAGCAGAGTACGCATCATGCCTTGCATGCCAATGTACTTCCGCTGCTGTTCCATATCGCTCCGGAGGAATCTGTCAGCACAATTGTCGACATGATCCGGACTAAACGTTTCGCATGCGGGGTTTATTTCTCCTACTTTGTCATGAAGGCACTTGCGGAGGTCGAAGAGCATGAGTTGATCTATGACTTGCTCTCAGCTGACGATGAGCATTCTTGGGGGAATATGCTCAAAGAAGGAGCAACGACCTGCTTCGAAGCATGGGGTAAGGATCAGAAGTGGAACACCAGCTTATGCCATCCATGGGCAAGCGGGCCGGTCCCAGTGCTGATCGAGGACATTATCGGCCTAAAACCTGCGAAGCCGGGTTGGCAAGAAATCGCTTTTTGTCCGAAGCTGCCGGCGACTTGGACCTCGTTTTTGCTACAGCTGAATGTTCCAACGGGTACGATTCGACTCAGTTACGAGAACGGGGAGTGGAGCGAAAGCTTCCCTCCTGGTATCCCTGTCATTCGGGCTTAAATCCAACGGATTTGCAGAGGTAAGTTGTCGATAAGGGTATGTTTTTGAAAAGTACAGCTTTTGCAAATCTATAATCCAAATTCTCTTGGCTGAATCCCCATGAGCAGACAGCTGCCAGGCTGGGAGAAGGCAAGCTTGCCGTCGATCTTCTCCTGGTCGATCAAATCAAGAATACTTACTTGCCGAATGGATATAACTTTCAGACAAGCAGGCTGCCGATCTATCTACCTGGCAATGGAGGCCTATTGACGGCAGTTGCCATGATGGCCGGCGGCTGGTTGGGAGGTCCCGATATGGCAGCGCCTGGATTTCCACGGGATGGGACATGGACGCTCCACTGTGAGGGAATTAATAAAATGCTATAACCTATTAAAAAAGGCCAGCAGATTAGCTCGTTCGAGCGCTGTTGGCCTTTTTTTCAGGATAAGGATTTTTCAATATAGGGTAGGAATCGGAGGACACGATACGGAATCGATAAACCTTGAATCGATGCCATCAAACATCCAGAATGTTCCAGTCCATCTAAAACCTGATGTTCCAAAGGACTCTACACGAATCGGATAAAACCAGAAACTGTCGCCATTCTTTAGCCATACATAGGTGTATTGATTCATACAGTCGATCATGTAAGAACCATGAACTTTTGGAGGGGTATATGCAGGCGGCGGCGGCGGAAGTTGTTGCAAGCTCATTGTTTCATTCCACTCCTTTAAAAGTAGGTGTTTATCATTCCCTCCCACATATTATGTAGGTGAGTGACCAGTTGTCTGTGCAGGGGCCTATTGTTATGAATTTCCAGTAAAAGTGACTTATCTCACATACACGGCATTTTCTTCGACCTATAATGAAATCATAAAGGACGAAGGAGATGGTTGAAATGATGAAATGGGGAAGGGAAAATAATTACGCTGCAATACTTTTGACAATCATTCGTTTGTATGTTGGTTGGGAATGGATGATAGCTGGATGGCACAAAATCACAGGTGACAAAGCTTTCGACGCTGCAGGTTATCTTAAAGGAGCCATTGCTAAACCTGTTCTAGAAAGTGGAACAACAGATCTGGTTTATGCGAATTATGTGGCTTTTTTGAAAAATGTCGCACTTCCACATGTAGGCTGGTTTAATATTCTGGTTCCTTGGGGTGAACTTTTAGTTGGTGTGGGGCTACTACTTGGAGCTTTGACAACGGCAGCGATTTTCTTCGGCTTACTGATGAATTTCATGTATATGTTTGCTGGCACGGTTAGCTCGAATCCATGGTTAGTACTTCTCGGGTTCATTATTTTAGCAGCTGGTGCCAATGCAGGGAAATTTGGTGTGGACCATATGATTCTTCCTTACCTGCACAGATGGTTTGATAAGCTCTTAGAGGTATGTCATTTAAAAACGAAACTTAGATGAGGTCTGCATCCCATGTTAACTAGTTGTTAAACCTATTCTTTTCTCCATCGCTGAGAGGAAGAATAGGTTTTTTCGTTTCTGGGAGTGTGACATTTTTCACTTACAGATGATCTTTTTTAGACTAAAGTGACATGTACATGATGTAGAAAAAGGAGAAGTGATGGGTATGCTTTCAGGAGTTATTTTGGCTGGTGGAGCAAACCGTCAAATGAATGGGGAACTGAAGGCGTTGCTGCCATTTGGAGGAAAGCCGCTCATTGTCCGGCAGCTAGACTGTATGAGGGACATATGTGATGAGTTGATTGTTGTAACCAATGATCCTAAGCCCTATTTAAACATAGTAGATCGTTCGGTTCGGATTATTACGGATTTTTTCATGGGACATGGGTCTCTGGGAGGCATGCATGCCGCATTATCCCTAGCGAAACATACGTCAGCCTGGGTCGTCGGGTGTGACATGCCCTTCATATCCAGCTCAGCGGCTCAATTGTTACTCAAAAGAAAATTGGATGGATTTGAAGCCGTTGTCCCCTTGGTAGCTGGTAAGGTGCATCCCTTGCACGGTATTTATGATCGAGCCTGCGCGTCCCACATCGGGCGTCTCTTACAGCAAGGGCATACCTCGGTTTCAGCACTGCTGAGACATGTTTTTTGGAGTGAGCTAGGGGATCGCTTTTTGGTTGAGAACGGAGTTGACTTGAAGTTTGTTGCCCAGATTAAAACTTTGGAGGATTATCAGGTGTTGAAGCGCATGAATATCCGGTAGAAGATTGTTCTCAAGATGAAAAGGAGGGACTTCGTATGGCGATTTATTCTACAATTGAGATATCAGGAATTGCATCTTCAAACCCAGTGGAGCTTGAATATGCGACAGATCGGTTAAGGGCAGAGCATGAAGAATTGAGGAGCCAACTCAGGATGATTGAAGCGGGGGCGAAGGAAGTCATTCTTATGGATGACCCCGTTAAGGGAGTGCAGCTGGTTCAAGATCTCAGAAAGCAGACTTCTTTATTTGTGAAGGAACTGGAACGACATTCGGAATGGGAAGAGCATGACTTGTTTCCGTTCCTGTCAGGGTACTTTCATCGTGAATCCGCTCCCTCTATCCTGCCTTCTTTTTGGGTATTGGAAAAGGATCACGAGCTGGGAATGTCATTTATCCAATCCTTTCAAGAAATGAGTAAGGAGGTACCTCTCCTCTCAGGCAAAAAGCAATTAGCGGAAGCAGTAGGCCATCTGGTGCAGGCATGCCTCATATTAAACGACCATTTGACGATGGAAGAACAGCTTGTTTTTCCTTTAGCTGAGAAAGTGCTGACAGATTTAGAATCTTTTTTTTCATAAGAGATGATCGAGGTAACAGACTATACTTACATGCGGCAAATTTCTACAGGGCAGTTTTCGCAGTGGCAGATATCTCGGAGGTATGTCACATTTTTAATGACAATTTGCCCATGATCAAACGCAACAGCATCTTCCTTCTTCATATCGCTTAACATGCGGTTGACGCTTTCTCGTGTTGCCCCTATCATATCAGCCATTTCAGAGTTGTTAATTTTATAGTTAATGTGGATATGTTCACCTTTGGGTACACCATACGAATTACTTAACCGTATTAATAATGAACAGAGCGCCCCAGGCTTGCCGTACATCATTAAATCGCGAAATTTAGTTTCTGTCATACGGTGCATAAGCCCCATCCATTTCATAAATTCAATGGCAAGGTCTCCATGCTGCCATAGCAGGATCTCGAGGTCTTTTCGCTGAATGACACCAAATTCGCAATCCTCCGTTACTTCGGCACTGAAGCTCTGCAAAGAGTTCTGAAACGGATCGATTTGACCGAACAAATCACCTGTTTGATGAAGATACAGAATGAAGCTTTTACCCGTATCAGATAGCTTGGTAATCCGCACGCCGCCATGGATGACGTAATACAAGCGATCAGCAAGATCGCCTTCCCTGAACAAGAAATCCCCTTTTGTAGCGTGTTTCCGATACATGATGCTTTGCAGTCTTTCGAAATTTTCTTCTGAAAAGAAACTCATTATACCTGTAGGTGCTTTCGCACCCTTTAGACGGTTCATGACCATAGCGATCAACTCCTCGACGGTTCTTTGTTATCTTTATCTTATCGTCTTTGGATCATGTTGGTTATCGGGGGTTCTACTGATCTTTGAAGCCAATAATCCCTATCTTCTGTGAGGAAAATCACAGTGCGAATCCCTACTGCCCTGATGATTTACTAAGGGAATCCTGATAGGGAAATCAGGGTTTTCCCTGACTTACAAGACGAATAGAAACATTTACAATGATAAGCAAGGAAACATCTACAATGATAAGTAATTAAAAGTCTAAAATGATAAATAAGGCGATTCTGCACTGCTGCGTCGAAACGGAGGTGGCCCAAATGGCGATAGACGATGTAACCATGTTAGCAAAGCTAGAAGGACTACGAAGCTTGACGTCATGCGACTTCATGGCATTCGCACCTCTTCAAGAGCATGCTAGTCGCAATCGTTGGACATATGTAATCGGCAACAGTAATGATCGGTATCAACAAATGGTAATCAAAAAAGGTCAGGGGTTAGCTGGATCTGCTCTGCGTTTAGGCAGATGGGTTAAGCTTGATGATACCCATCCTAATCGTCATCAAGAAAGACTCCATTGTCCGCTCATGCTTGCAGAGCAATTGCAGACGGCCGCTGTATTTCCACTCGTGAAAATCAATAGCTCGGAGATCAAGGGGCTGCTATTCATCGGCAAACGAGAACAAACCAGATTTGAACACGATGAATTGCTGGCGGTTCAATATAACATCGATACGTTGGCGGCTTATCTTTTTGGGGTGGAGGGCGCTGAGGCGCATGAGTTAGTCGATAAAATCGACTAACTGCCGGTGCGAGGGCGCTGAGGGGCATGAGATAGTCGATGAAATCGACTAACTGCCGGTGCGGGGGTGCTGAGGGGCATGAGATAGTCGATGAAATCGACTAACTGCCGGTGCGGGGTCGCTGAGGCGCCCCTGTAAGTCGAAAAATCGACTTACAGCCGCCCGAAGCGGCCGTCGCGCCCGTGTAAGTCGATAAAATCGACTTACTGCCGCCCGAAGCGGCCGTCGCACCCGTGTAAGTCGATAAAATCGACTTACTGCCGCCCGAAGCGGCCGTTGCACCCGCGTAAGTCGAAAAAATCGACTTACAGCCGCCGGAAGCGGCCGTCGCACCCGTGTAAGTCGATAAAATCGACTTACAGCCGCCCGAAGCGGCCGTCGCGCCCCTGTAAGTCGAAAAAATCGACTTACAGTCGTCGGAAGCGGCCGTCGTGCTCGTGTAAGTCGAAAAAATCGACTTACAGCCGCCGGAAGCGGCCGTCGCACCCGTGTAAGTCGAAAAAATCGACTTACAGCCGCCCGAAGCGGCCGTCGCACCCGTGTAAGTCGAAAAAATCGACTTACAGCCGCCCGAAGCGGCCGTCGCACCCCTGTAAGTCGAAAAAATCGACTTACAGCCGTCGGAAGCGGCCATCGCACCCGTGTAAGTCGAAAAAATCGACTTACTGCCGCCCGAAGCGGCCATCGCACCCGTGTAAGTCGAAAAAATCAACTTACTGCCGCCCGAAGCGGCCGTCGCACCCGTGTAAGTCGATAAAATCGACTTACAGCCGCCCGAAGCGGCCGTCGTGCTCGTGTAAGTCGAAAAAATCGACTTACAGCCGCCCGAAGCGGCCGTCGTACCCGCGTAAGTCGAAAAAATCGACTTACAGCCGCCCGAAGCGGCCGTCGCGCTCTTACGGCGCTATGCCGCACTTACTCGAACTCATTTATTTTGTTATGATGGGATTAAAAGGGGGTAGAGTACGCTGAAAATTCTTGTAGTGGATGATCACGCCGTAGTTAGATCTGGCTTAATGATGCTGCTTCATGGCAAGCATAATATGGAAGTCATCGGGGAAGCTGCTGACGGTGAAGAGGGGATTGGGGCGGCTCAACTGCTGAAGCCGGATGTGGTCTTGATGGACCTGAATATGCCAGCTGGCATGGATGGGCTAACTGCGACGGCGGAGCTAAGGCGATTAATGCCCGACTTAGCAATTCTAATATTAACGATGCATGACGATGATGAATACTTATTTAGAGCCATTCACGTTGGCGCTTCCGGGTACATTTTGAAAAGTGCACCGCATGAGGAGTTATTGACAGCGATCCGCTCCGTTGCAGCAGGAGATGCCTATCTATATCCAACGGCGACGAAACGGCTCATGAATGAATATATAGAACGGTTGAAGCAAGGTGAAAATGTCGATACTTTCGGATCACTTTCGGAACGTGAGCGGGAAGTTCTGGCTTTAATCGCCAAAGGATTCTCCAATAAAGAAATCGCGGAACAATTGATCATCAGCGTCAAAACCGTGGAATCACATAAAAGCAACGTCATGGAGAAGCTAGGCCTGAAGACAAGACCGGAGTTAGTAAAATATGCGGCGAAGAAAGGACTGTTGAACTTTGAGTAAGGATTTGAACCGTGAATACCCGGAAGTCATCGGCGAAAATGTAACGGACTTGCTAAATCGTCTTGATGAACATATCACGGACTCGTTGTTTCAACAGGATTTGAGACAGTCGCTTAAACAATTGTCCAATGTTAAATTTGCCCTCGATGAATCCTCGATTGTCGCGGTTACAGATCATAAAGGGAAAATTCAATATGTGAATGATAAATTTTGCGAAATTTCCAAGTATGCTCGAAGTGAGCTTCTCGGTTTAGACCATCGGATTATTAATTCCGGTCATCATGGAAAAGACTTCATGGCCGACTTGTGGCGAACGATTTCCTCAGGGCAAGTATGGCGTGGCGAAATTAAAAATAAAGCCAAAGACGGCAGCTATTATTGGGTAGATACAACTATCGTGCCATTTGTCGATAACCAGGGTCAAACCCATCAATATCTGGCTATTCGAAATGAGGTTACGCAACTAAAACGGGTAGAAGAAGAGCTCCAACTGATGATGTCGCAGGTGATGCAAATTCAAGAGGAAGAACGAAGAAAGTTTTCCCGCGAGCTGCATGATGGGATTGGTCAAAGCTTATTCTCCTTGTTGATCCAGATGGATCGCCTGATCGGAGAAGGGGAGACGGATCAGACGGAACTGACGCGGCTTCGGCACAATGTGACCGGGATCATCGAAGAGGTGCGTAGTCTGGCTTGGCAAATCCGTCCTTCCGTTTTGGATGACCTAGGCGTCATACCTGCTATTCGTACGTATATTGAGAATTTCACAGAACACCATGGCATACGGGTAGATCTAAATAGCCATTTGCGTAGACGGCTTGGAGCCATTGAGGAAACCACCATATATCGCGTGATACAAGAGGCACTTACGAATATTGCCAAATATGCGGGAGTATCAGAGGCAAGTGTTGTCGTTAAAGAGGTGGATGGGTTTGTCGAGGTCCGAATTGCGGACAGAGGAAAAGGCTTTGCTAGAAATAGCAGTGCTAAAGGAGTAGGGCTTTTTAGCATGGAAGAGCGAGCAAAGAGTATTGGTGGCACAGTCACGATTGACTCTGTAGTGGGAGAAGGGACTACAGTGAAGCTGATGGTTACAGTAAAATAATTGTCCATATGGGCTCAGTGATACAGAAGGATGTGTCTCCTTGTTTGGTAAAGGAGGCAGGTCCTTTTTTAATTCTATTGCAGGCCTGTGATTTATGTCACAGAGAACATTTGGAAAAGGGAGTACATTTTAAATATAGGATGAGGAGTTGAAAATAAATGATCACTTGCGAACAATGTGGTAAGACGAACGGGTCAAGAAAGATAGGCAACAGTTGGGTCTGTGGGGATTGCAAAATAGGTGATGTCAAAACGGTCCTGATGAACAAAGCGGGCAAAGTTACAATGGTTAGAGAGAAGATCGTGGGCTATGAATTCGATGACGAATTATTGTCCAGAGATGATAAAGTTGAATAACAGATTCATCAGAAATGAGACGCTTGCACGTATTACATTCTGTCGAAACGAAGGTGCTCATTCATGAATTTGAGTTTAGTCAAAAAAATTGTAGTCGGTATTGTTATTGTATCTATCGTCACGTATGGCTGCAGCGCATTATTTATTTTCTATTTAAAAGACATCATTGCTCCAAGAATGGCAGATTGGCTGTATCTTTCTATTATTATGTTGCTGGGTATTTTTTGGACAGGTTTATTGGGATGGTTTGGCGCCACCTGGTTTACAAAACCACTGCTCAGATTGACTGACGCAGCAAACGAAGCCGCTACCGGTAACTTACAAGTGGAAATTCCAATGTACCATTCGAATGACGAAATTCGCTTGCTTAGTGTATCTTTTGAGAAAATGATTGGAAGTTTGCGGCAAATCATTACGGATATATCTGCTAGTGTTTCGTTCACGGACAGCCATGCAGGCATATTAAGGAGTGGTATGGACCAGGCAGCCCAACAGATCGAACTCACAGCCGGCGCTGTTGAATTGATATCGAACGGTGCATCGGAGCAAGCAGCTTCTACGCAAGGAACATTAACGGCGGTCGTACAGATTAAACAAGCAGCGGATGAAATCGGAGCAAAAGCAGGAGAGTCGCAGACCATTTCTCAAGAAACGTTGAGAACCATCAAGGAGAGCGAGGTTATTGTGCGTTCACTCGTACAAGGTCTACTGAACCTGGCTAATTCCAATATGGAATCCATTGGCGTCGTCAGGCAGTTACACGATAATGCGAAGGAAATTGGACATATAACGCGGGTTGTCGGAGATATTGCAGAGCAAACACATTTGCTTGCCTTAAATGCTTCCATTGAAGCAGCGAGAGCAGGGGAGCATGGTGCAGGTTTCATGGTCGTAGCTGGGGAGATTCGAAAGTTGGCTGAACAAAGCGCCAGGGCCGTGAAGGATATCGACCAGTTGACCACACGGATTGAATTGGATGTAGCGGGAGTTGTAGAGAAAATAACCGATCAAGAACAACTCGCAAGCCGCGAAATTATCAAGGGCGAGGAAGGAAAGAAGGCGCTAAATCAAATCAACAGAGCCGTTCTGGAAACAGCACAAACGGTAGAAAATATTGTAGGTTGTGTGACGGATCAGATCCAGAAGATTGAAAGTGCCTTAATCCAAACGAACGAAGTAGCGGAGATTGCAACTCAGATTTCAAAGGAGACGAAACTAGTTTCTTCATCCGTACAAGAACAAATGGCTGTTATGGAAGAACTATCTTCATCCTCGGAAATGTTGCGATGTCAGGCTGATCTACTGAAATCAAAAATTAATGTATTCCAAATATAATGGAATCGTTCACTACATAAAACAGCCATGAAATTCAATGGAAGTTGAATTTCATGGCTGTTTGGAAGTCGCTTATCTTCTAGCGTTGAAGCCGATAAATGCTTTTGTGTTGAAATCGAACACGGCAGTCAACGGTCCAAGAAGCTCATCTTGGTCTGTGTTGTAAGTAACTGTCAGGAAATTGCCGTTCGCAGCTTGAATGTCTGCGAGCAATTTCTTCTGCTCGTCTGTGGAAGCCAATACGCCAACCTCTTTAGAGGAAACGATTTGAACCACTGCTTCGTCTTGCTTCGTTGTAATATGGGAGGCTTGCTCTTTCACTTGTGCCCATGCCAAGTTACGGTATTCTTGCGCTGTCTCTGGCGGCATTTTCGGTGTAGTGGTTACAGTCGATGGAGCCTGAACAACGAGAAGGAACACAGGGCTTTGCGGAGGCAGGCTTTTCGTTTCAATTGGGCCGTAGTAGGCTGTTACTTTCGCGCCAGTTTTCAGGTCTTCCCATTTCACGGATTCACCTTGCGATGTCATGACACGAGTTTCTTTACCGCCATTAAGTACCAGATTGTCTAACTGAACTTGCCAGCCATCATCCGTATGTTTCACTTCTTTAATGGTATCTTCTTTAACTAAGCGGTCTGCGTGAACGTTAATGTTTACAGCTTGTGCTTGGCCTGGATAGCTCATCGCCATAGCAGGTCCGAATCCAGCGTCGATTTCAGTGCCGGCTTTCAGATCAGCTGCAGTTAGTGTTTTACCGTCAAGGCTCTTGATGACAGTCGATTTGTCTACGTTTAAAATGACCCATGTGCTGCCGAGCAGCTCGATGCGGGTATTCCCGTCATCCTTTGTCTGTACGCTTACGATTACACCAGTTGCACGCATGAGGTCAGCAACTTCTGCTTCGTCCAGTTCGATCTCTTTGTTTGCTTCATCGTAATTTACCGTATAGCCAAGCTGAGTCGCAGCGTCGCGTACAGGAAGGTACGCTTTGCCATCGATGTAGACGGGCGTAAGCTTGCTGTCTTGTCCGTTAACAACAATCTTTACATCTTTTTGTAAGTATCCTGTCACCTTTTCTACCAAATCCTCAGCTCCGACTGCGGCTGTTGTGCCGAGTATCCCCGCCAAAGTTAAAATTACAGTTAGTTTTTTCTTCATATCATAAAACTCCTTCCGATGTTTGAATATAGCGTCAATCATGTTGACAAACCCTCAGACGGAGGTTGGTTCGAATAGGTTGCAGTTGTCCCAAAATTAGTTGTAAGTTTTACGAACGGGTCCGATTTCGACAAACTCGCTCTTATTGAGGTAATCGATATCATTCGGTCCATGCATGATAAAATCCCATGTCCCGCCTGGCCGTAAATCTCCTCATAGGATGATTACGTTCAACTATTTTCCAACTGCTTGCCCAGGTTGTCCAGCATCTCCTTGGTGCCGTGTTCGCGCTGAGCCGGTGTATCGTGACCATCCAGGAAGACGCCTTGTTCAGTGAAGATCAGCTTCGTACCAGCACCTTCTGGCTTGAACTCGACGGTAGTCACGGAAATCGACATCCGCTTCTCATCCATATCCAATGTGTAGCTGTAAACAATGCGCTCGTTCGGGACAATGTCATGATACCGAGCATCGTAGGTAAATACCGGTCCGCCAGGAGGCCCTCCCTGACTTTTTTCCTCACCGCCAACACGGAAGTCGAATTCATCCGGTTTTGAAAACCATTGCTCTTTCAGCTGGGGATCCGCCCATGTGGCAAAAACCCGCGCAGGCGAGGCTTTATACACCCGTTCGATGACGAAGGTGTTATGTACGGCAAATCGTTCGTTCATAATTGTCAGCTCCCTTGATTTGAATCATCGGAATGTCCGTCTACGAGGTCGCCCAGCAGATCCAGCCGGCGTTCCCACGTCATTCGACGTTCGATGATATATTTTTCATGACTCTTCTTCATCATGTCCAGCAATGTTGTAAAATCATCAACCGTGACCGGTTGTTTCAATTGCATCAGATTGGATACGTACTCCAATTCGACCAAAAGATTCTGTTGCATCTGAATGTTTTCTTTCAGACGGGCGATTTGCAGCGATACGATCTCCAGCGGACTGAAGTGTTCGCCGGTTAGTACGGATTTCACTTCATCCAGCGATAAGCCGAGCTCTTTTAACGATAAAATTTGCTGCAGCCGCGACAGATCCGCTTCACTGTACAGCCTGTGTCCCGAATCGGAATGCGCCGAAGGCGAGAACAAGCCGATTTGATCGTAAAACCGCAATGTTCGTATCGTGAGTCCCGTGAGTTTAGCAAGCTCTCCCACTTTCCAAAGCTGTTTCATGATCATCTCCTTTTTGCTGCGCTAGCTGTTTACCGGTAACTATACTATAAAACATGACGTTACGTCAGGTTCAAGTGGTTAGGAGATTTTTTTGATATTTATATGTAAAATGGTAGAGAGTGCCCTTTACGTTTTACAATGTAGAGAACAGTTTACCTAAGGAGTGGTACAAATGGCGCGTGCATTAGTTATCAATGGTGGATCAGAAGGGCATATCAACCCAACGATAGGCGTTGTGCAAGAGCTTATTTCTCGTGGAGAAGAGGTCGTGTACTTTACGATAGAAGCTTATAGAGAGCGTATTGAAAAGACGGGAGCTATTGTACGAACATTTGACGATCAAAAGTTTATAAAAGCCTTCATCTCAGGTGGAAGAACGTATGTACTTGAAAGGATAAACGGGCTTTTACTTACGGCTGATATCGTCATACCAAGCGTTCTGGAGCAGATAAAAGATGAGCATTTTGATTATATGATCCATGACTCCATGTTTGGTTGTGGACGTTTACTTGCTCAAATCCTTAAGCTTCCTGCCATCAACTCTTGCACTTCGTTTGCGCAGACCCAAGTCTCATTTGATCACATGTTGGCATCATTTTTCACAACAGTTCCTGCAGAAATAGTTAAGCCTATTAACGATCATTTTCAGAGCCTGACGATGCAGCTGAAGGACAAATATGATGTGGAGATCCATTCGCCTTACGAAGTGTTCTGCAATCCTGCACCTCTTACAATCGTGTATACAACAAGAGAGTTTCAACCTGATGGAGATGCATTCGATCAAACGTATCAATTTGTAGGTCCATCCATCTCTTCACGATTTTCACAAGCAAACTTTGACTTTCCTGCAATCGAAGGGAAGAACCCAATTTATATCTCACTGGGTACAGTCTTTAACCAAGCCATAGATTTCTATAAACTGTGTTTGGAGGCATTAGGCAACACGGATCATACGATTGTGATGTCGATTGGAAATAGAACGCAAATTGCTGATTTAGGTGAAATTCCTAGCAACTTCATCGTTAGAAATTATGTTCCACAAACGGATGTCCTGACATGCAGCAAATTATTTATTACACATGGCGGCATGAATAGTACCCAGGAAGGCCTCTATTACGGGGTTCCCCTTATTGTCATCCCACAAAGCGCGGATCAGCCGATCATTGCTGGGCAAGTCGCAAATATCGGAGCAGGCATCACGTTGCAAATGCAAGGCTTGACTGCAAAAGAACTGCGTGAAGCTGTAGATCATGTGTTAAACCACTCATCTTTCAAGGAAGCTGCTACAAACAGCAGGGAGTCCCTTCGGAAATCAGGCGGGTATCAGCTAGCTGTTGATGAGATTTTTAAATTGATTAAAAACAATTTCTAAGGTTAATAGTAAAGCTATCTAAATAAATGATAGGAGGAAGCTGCATGGACGTTTTTGCAGAATTTATAGGGCGTATAGATAACCCGCAGCATCGGGACCGGACGGAAGAGGTTTTGACTTGGGTTTCTAAAAAATTCCCGAATCTAATGCCCAAAATTGCCTGGAATCAGCCGATGTTTACCGATCACGATACGTTTATTATTGGCTTTAGCGTAGCCAAACCTCATTTGGCAGTTGCCCCTGAAAAGGCAGGGATTCTTCGTTTCTCTGATGATATTATGCAGGCTGGCTATGATCACACCAAGGAATTGGTACGTATCAAATGGAATAGTCCGGTTGATTTCTCGTTACTTGAGAAAATGATTGCGTTCAATATAGTGGATAAGGCAGATTGTTCGACGTTTTGGCGGAAATAGTAGGAGCTATGATTTTTTCCAGGTGGTATAGTGAAAGTAAAAAGGCGACTCCTTCCAATGAAAGATGGAAAGAGTGGTCTTTTTAGTTTGTAGAACAATAATCCACTTCCTATTTAAACAAAACTCTATTTACTGCAAAAATGATATCGCTTACATTTACAAGGCAAGGAATGCTTCATCACGTAAGATAGGGGGTGAAATGATGAAGGTACTTGCAAGTAAGGACCATTAAATCAAATGGTGCAATCCGGACTTTATGAAAATAAAAGGAGAGTTGTTCAATATGAGATGTAAAATGTCATTGCTTTCACTCATTTGTGTGCTGGTATTCTTGTCTTCTACCTACGTTTTTCCTCGCTCGGCACACGCGGCTGCTATTAACATTACAGCAGACTATAACTCCAACACAGGTACTTACGATAAGTCTAAATTATTGAATGCCTCCCAAGGTGGCTACGCAGCTACGAAAAACACGAATTTCTTACCAGAACAATATGACAATTATGCGGAGGCTGGTCTGCAGTTAATTCGATTAGATCATTTGTTTGACCCTGGGTATTACAATATCGTTCAAGGCACAAGCCCGAATTTTACCTACAACTTTGATCAATTAGACAAAGTCGTGTTACCGCTGTTGGCAAAAGGCATGAAGCCATTTATGACGCTCAGTTATACGCCTAGCCAATTAGGCGCTTGGAATGCGATGCCCAGCAGCATGACGGATTGGCAGAACATTGTTAAAGCGTTAGTGCAGCATTACAAAACGCTTGGGTACACAGGTTGGTATTGGGAAGTGTGGAATGAGCCGATAAATTTCTTTACGGGCACACCAGCAGAATTCAATACGTTATACGCCAATACGGCGACGGCCGTGAAAGCCATCGACTCTACGGCACTTGTAGGAGGAAATGGTGAAGCAAGTCATGTATCTGTTTTTTTCACTTCTTTATTGGACTATGTGCAAAGTCATCCAACTGTGCCTTTTGACTTCGTATCCTATCATGCTTATGCAGAAACAGATACGGATTGGAACAGTGTGGATACCGTTCAAACGATGTTGAATAACCGTGGATTGGGCAGTAAACCGATCTTAGCGAATGAATGGAATTATACCTATAACATGGCGAACGGACCAGGTGCGGCAGTGGACACCAATTTTCTGGGCGCCTATGCGGCCAAAAAAATGTACTTAGCTTCAATGAAAACGAATTTGAACAAGATATTTTATTTTTCCCCGACGGAAGGCTGGAATGTTACACAAAGGTTTAATGGTGATTTAGGGCTCTTGACGGTGGATAATCATCGTAAAGCTGTCTTCAATGTGACCAAAATGTATAAAAATATGTATTCGACGAAATTGACGACTTCGGTAACCGGCAATGCGGATAACAATACGTATGGCTTTGCGACCAAAGATACAACGAGTACGAGTACCTCTTTGATCGCATGGAACAATTCCAACATGACCAATACGGTTACAATTACGGAGAATAATTTGCCGTATGCGGCTGCAGGAAAGAACATCTCGGTCACTGGCTATCTAGTAGACGCGGTTCACGGAAATTATTATCAGGATTATACGCAAGGTTTGAGAGGCTATAGCATTGGGCCCAGCGAAAGCATGGATCCGATCGAAAGCGCCATTATTGCGCCTAGCAGTACGTTCACTCGAACGATTACATTGGCTCCATACAGTGTAGTCCAGTATCTGCTTGCACCGACCGCAAGTGCAGTGAATGCCGGGCCAATTATAACCAATACAACGATTCCACATCCTAATTTAGCAGCGGGCAAGCCAGTGTCTTCAAGCTCTAGCGCGGAAGATTTCGGCTGGTTCAAAGCAGCTTTAACCGATGAAGTGACACATAGTCTGCAGAGTAATGCTGGTAATGCATCGATGGGGTGGACCAATTGGCCGGCGTCCAGCGTCGCAACGCAAACGCAGTCGGTTACCGTTGATTTGGGGGTTCCAACGGACATCAATCGGGTTGTTGCCTACGGAAGGGATGACCAAGGCTACGAAGGCGTAAATTTCCCCGTTGATTTCTCGATAAAAGGTTCCAACGATGGGATCAACTTCACGCAGATTTCAGGTACGGCGCGAACGAACTACAATGGCGGAGCTCCAGTTGTTGGTCCGCAAACATTTGATTTCGCCATGGTCAACTATCGCTATCTCAGGTTTGAGGGAACAAAATTAAACGGAACACCAGGAAATTATCTTATGCAGTTGGCTGAGTTGCAAGCCTATAATACAAGTGCTAAGGTCAATTTGGCTCTCAATTCTTCTATCAATGCATCAAGTTCAGTAGAGAATTTTGGCTGGTTAAAAGGGAAAGTAGTAGACGGACAACGGAATTCGGTTAGCGGTGCAAATGGGTATTCCAGCCAACTAGGCATCATGACCAACCATACCGAGTGGATTGAAATCAATATGCCCTCCGTCAAGACGTTCTCGAGTGTCGTACTCTACCCTAGAAATGATGTCGGTTATATAGGGGAAGGCTTCCCCATTGACTTCAAGATTCAGGTATGGAATGGGTCCACGTGGTTGGACAGAGTCGTTAAAACGGGTTATGCGAAGCCAGGAAACGCGGGACAAACATTTTCATGGGGCTTTGCAGACAACACAGATAGGATTCGCATCTATGCAACAAATCTCAGACAAGTCGGTGCAGATGGCTATTTGCTGCAGTTGGCTGAGGTTGAGGTCAACAATTAGGGTGTAAGAAAAGAGGGTTACCCGAAAGCCATGTATGTGGCGGGGGACCCTCTTTTTGCTGCTGTGAAGCAGATGATCTTAATGATGTTGATTTCGAAACTCAGTAGGCGTTTGACCAGTTACCGATTTGAAAATACGGCTGAAATAGTGATGGTCCATATACCCAACCTGTTCAGCGATATCTTTTAGCTTCATTGTATCAAAATGCTTGATCAACTCTTTGGCTTTCTCTAGTCGTTTGTTCGTCAGATACTCAATGAACGTTGTCTGACCGTGTTGACGAAACAAGGACCAAATGGATGTTCTAGATAATTCGAATTTATCAATAACATCGTTCATGGTGAGCGGTTCTGATAAGCTCGTCGTGAGATAGGACGTAACTCTAAGATATAAGGAATAGGACTCATCTTCTAGCTTAGCAACCACGTTGGTATCATGGAACAGAGGGGATACCATTTGACAAAAGGCATCGCAAACCTCTTCAAAGCTATTTGCGAATACGATGATTTCCTCGATATGCTTGTTTAAACGATTCAAGGTAAACGTAGTCCATTCAGGTTCGTGTTTGGCTGCAGAGCGCAGAATGTGCTTTAAGCCTTGCTCGATGACATGGTTGTTGCACTGCGCATGGTGCCATTCCCTGAATAGCTTATCCACTTCTTTGCGAAAGGCTGGCTCATCTTGGCTTGTGATGAATGCAGATAATTTATTAACTAGATAGTCAAACTTATCCTCCTTTTGATTCAAGGAATGAAGGAGGGTTGCAGGAAGTAAAGGCGTATTGAGTTGATGACCTATGACCTTCGTTAAGTCCAACTGCTGATATAAACTTTCAATGGTTTTGGCCATGAGTTCAATCTTAACTGGCTCAGGTGTGTAGACGAAGGAGATGAGCTCAGGTTTCTTTATGAATTTCGGTAGGATATCATTCGGATCCAACTGGGTTGATTCAGACTGCTCCTTGGTAAAGCCGATAAAGACAAGGTAATCCCACTTATTGGTAGAGATACTAATCCATACGGCATCATGGGGCCAATCTTGCTGCTGTTCAGTAACTCTGGTTACCTGAGAATTAATGGTTTCTTGCGTCCGAATCAAGCCGATCATAAATTGCTCGTATTTCTTAGGGGCAGCATCTCGCCAGCTAGCTAGATCTTCCGGTTTGGTTAACTCTGCCAACTGTTGCAGCCAAAGGGAGATATCCTCTCTGATACGCAATTCGTGCCCCGCATACAAATTTGTAAGTAAGAGGTTCATTGCTTTTTCATCAATAGGTTTCAGCAAGTAATCCATCACTTGAGCGCGGATGGCTTCACGTGCATAGTCAAATGAGGGATAGCCGCTAACAATAATAACAGGGAGATCAGGCCAGTTGCTTTGTATCGTCTGGGCTAACTCTAGACCGTCAATGGAAGCCATACGAATGTCCGTAAAAACCACATCAGGACGAGCAGATTGGATGATTTGCAAAGCTTGCTCCCCGCTGTAAGCTTCATGGAAGGCCTCGATAGATAACCCATTATTCACTCTAAATTTGTTGATAATCCGCTTCAATTCTTCAATAAAAAAAGGCTCATCGTCGACGATCAAAATTTGCATGGATGTCTCACCTTTCCTTGTAATCAAGTTTCCCAGAAATGAGGATATAAGCACCGCATTCTTTACCGTTGCCAATAACAAATGAAAGATCTTCTTTATAGAGCAGCTTAAGTCGGATATAAGTACTAAGTAATCCCATTCCTCCAATGGTTAGAGGATCAAGGGCTTGATGTGTGCGTATCTTGTCATTATTTTCGCTCATTTGTTGATGGATCTCAGCTAACTTATCTGCTTGGAATCCCGGTCCATTATCTTTGATTAACAATTCCCAATGATCTTCGTAGATATTGATATGGATATGTATAATCAGGGTTGGATTTCCAATAAAACCGTACTGGATACAGTTTTCAACAAGTGGCTGTATGGTTAGTTTAGGAATTTGAATCCGGTGAACAAGCTCAGGAGCATCGATGGTATAGGAAAGACGGTGCATATATCTAACTTTGAGTAGTTGGAGATAGTCTTCAACGAATTGAATCTCTTCTCCCATGTGGGCAACTGTTTTTTTGGTCGTAATGGGGTACTGTAGGAACTGGGCTAACTTACCCGAAATGTCAGAGATCTGCTCATTCCGTTCCCTGTCGGCCAGGGCTTTAATCACACCAAGCATATTAAACAGAAAATGAGGATTTATTTGTGCTTGCAGCACTTCGAACTGTGAACGAAGCTGCATCGTCCGAAATTGGACCGTTTCTTCCAAGGATAGCTGCAGCCTTTCACTCATTCTTCGGAAAGAGCGATTCAGCATTTCGATGGCATCTTCATTAAATTTATTATCAATATCAGGACTGCGATCATCCAGTGAGATGGAATCAATGGCTTTTCGAAGCTTGAATAAAGGGGATGTTAATGTTCGAGATAAAATGTAAAAGACGGCAGTTGACATCAGTATTAAGAGTCCTACAGCTAGCAGTGCGACATTCCGAAATAGCTGAAGAGGCGCTAAAAGCTCGTTCTTTGGGATAACATACATGACGGTAAATGGCGTATGATTAGAACGGATAGCGACAATATAGGAGCTTTCTCCACGGCTATTTGTTAGATACGAGCTAAAGTGAGTAGCGCTGCTCATCAAAGAACGAACGGTTTGAACCGTATCTGGGATGAAGGCTTGATCACTAGGGAATGGATAAAGAATGGTATCTTCAGAGAAGACAACGAAATTTACGTTTGAGAGCGGATTCTTTCCTTGATAAGGCGTTTGCATTAATTTGTCTGCGTTGAATTGAACGTCTAGAAACCCAATTTCACGATCTGCTACCCGTAATTGTCGTGAAAAAGAAAGGATAGGTTGATTGCCTTCTACACGGGGTGAAATCCATGGATCATGCTCATAGAAGCGAACGACAGGAGCTCCCTTTGCCTCGCGGACTGGATTCAGATTTATCTCATTTAACAATTGTAATGGTGAATTTGAATAGTCTTTATTGGAATAGAGATCCCCGTTGGCAGTAACAATGCTCATTCGTTTTAGTTCTTTATGAATTTCAGTAAGCAAAGAGAGATTGTTATAGATGGTTTTACTTACACTAAGTTTATCAATATCAATGCCTGATGAGGAGAGTGTATCCAAACGTCGGACGACGGCATTATCTGTATTATCTAAATAAAGCTGTGTGGAGATGTTTGCGAATTCTTGAAACCACTGATCGACTTGGGCAGAGGAAGTTTCTACTTTTTGTTCCACATTGCCAGAAATGTTCGATTCAATATTTCCTTTTAAATACAAATACATAGGAACCCCGATTACGGTAGCGAAAAATAACATAGCGATCAAATACGTGATAAACAGCCTGAACTGGAAGGTTTTATAAGCGAACATAAGTGGACTCCTTCCTAATAGTAAGACAAGCTTACTTGAAATAAAGATTGGAATCAATACAGTTATTACGGGGAAATGGAGATTGAATAAAAGTCCACTTCCCCATGAACATATCTCCATTTATCGACAATTTGAATTCCTATACACTAAGGATGTAAGCATTTACAAGAGGAGGAATACAGATGAGGGGTTCATTTACAACAAAGTCTACAGGAACAATGACAGCAGTTTTGGCATCTACAATAATTCTGACAACAGCATGTGGCAGTGGGGGAAGTTCAACGCCTTCACCGTCGCCAGCAGCAACGGTTGAAGCCAGCGCTAAAGCTGCAGCAACGGCTGCACCAGCCAAAAATGTGTCACTTAAAGTATTGATGCATGCCTCATGGGATCAAGCGGGGATGCAGGCTGTGGTTAAGGATGCTGCGACGAAAGGCTTCGATTTACAACTTGAAAAGATTGCTGACGGGGACCAAGGGGATAACTTAGTGAAAACCCGTTTTGCAACTCAGGATAAACCAGACATTCTGTTGTACTACTCCGATCAAGCCCATATTACCCAACTTGGTAATCCAGCTGAGAATTTTGTACAGCAGGATGGTCAGGAATGGATGAAAAACTTTGACGCTAAAGCATGGACAGGTGCCATGGATGTAGATGGAAAATTCTACGCGGGTCCTTATCAAGGCGCTAATGCGGGAGTCGTTCTTTATAATAAAAAATTGTTCCAAAGCTTAAATCTACAAGTACCTACGACATATGATGATTTCTTGAAAGCAAGTGATGTAATTCAAAAAGCAGGAAAAACACCGATGTATTTCTCAGGGAAAGACGCATGGACGTTGCAGTTAGCACCATTTGAGGCGGCAGCCACGCCGGATTATGTCAGTCTCGTCAAAGGGATCAATGACAATACCATGAAATTTGGACAGATGGATAACTTCAAAAAAGGTTTGAACGTAATGCTAGACCTTAAGAACAAAGGCTATATCAATAAAAGCTTCCTTTCAGATACCTATGACAATGCGCAAAAAGCACTTGCAACAGGAGAAGCAGGGATGTACTACATGGCCACTTGGGTGATGACAGACATGACGAAGAAATTCCCTGATCAGTTGAATGATATCGGCGCTTTCATGATGCCTGTGGATGATGGCAAACCGCGTTTGCCTTTGTTTAGCCCGAATGCCATATATGTGGTAAAAGGCAAGAATCAAGAAGCCGCACAGAAGTTCATGAACTATTTTGAATCCGTAGATACCCAGAATATTTTCTTCGCAAATGAAGGTGGTATTCCTGCAATTAAAGGTGTATCAAAAACGAAGTTAACACCTCCAGAGCTAGATGCGAAGAAGTTTGTGGATGAAGGTAAAGGTGTCGTTAACTTTGGATCCGGATTTAAATATGGCTATGGAACGCCTGAGGTGTACATTCAAGATTTCATGGCTGGCGGCAAAAGTGCAGATCAAGTCATGGATGCGATGCAGAAGGAATTTGAGAAGAATGCAAAGTCCAAAGACGATCCGAAATTCAAGTAACATGGCGCTTAAAAAGGAAGGGAGCCGCTGGGTGCAGCTCTCTTTCTTCATATAGAGAGAGGTGAGAGGTGTCTAATGCAATCGCTAAATAAAAGAAATTACTCCTATAGCATGCTTCTTCCCGGCCTTTTGGTGTTTGTCGTATTCTTCGTTCTTCCTTCGGTCGTTAGCTTTTATTACGCTTTCACGAACTGGAGTGGGATTGGTAAATTCCATTGGATTGGATGGGACAATTTCAGAAATTTACTAGATAACGATGATACGACGATTTCATTTCGCAATACATTCTTGTTTACGACACTCACGACGGTTGTCAAAATCACCCTTGGCTTGTCGCTGGCTTTATTTGTGAATCAGAAGCTAAAGACAGCGGTTTATCTTCGTTCCATGCTTTTCTTCCCTGCCATATTAAGCAGTGTTGCTGTTGCTCTAGCGTTTACGGCGATTTATCATCCCGAGCAAGGGATACTGAATCAAACGTTAAGACTACTTCATTTGGAAAGTTGGGCAAAAGATTGGATTACTGACCGTCAGATTGTCATGTATTCGGTGTCGTTCGTAGAAATTTGGAAGTGGACTGGATTTCACATGGTTTTATTTTTAGCAGGATTACAAAGTATTTCACGCGACATGTATGAATCTTCAACCATTGACGGCGCTAATAAATGGAAACAGTTTCGATATATAACACTTCCCCTGCTGCGCTCCGTTATCAAAGCCAATATTATGTTCAGTATCATTGGTGGTTTGAAGGTATTTGATATCGTGTATGGACTAACGGGTGGAGGGCCTGGCAACGCATCCAATGTCCTTAACATCGTTATTTTCAAAAGCTTTGCTCAGGGGCGTTTCGGAGAAGCAACGGCTGCCAACGTGATCCTCTTCCTTATGATTCTTGGCATTGTACTTATACTAAACAAATTACTAGGAAACAGAGAAGAAGAGGTGTGAAAAGATGCCCAAGCCTGTTAAACGTTATTCTCTTGAGTTGATCGCCGTCCTGCTCAGCCTGTTTGTAGCCATTCCTTCCATTCTCATCTTAATGAATTCCTTTAAGAACCAACAAGAAGCAGCCGATTTGAGCCTTGCTTTCCCTAAGGTTTGGCAGATATGGGACAACTATTCCACGGTATTTCGTGAGGCGCACATTGGAAAAGCATTCGGCAATACGATTTTGGTCACAGGTGTCAGTGTGATCGGGGTCATCCTGTTATGTTCGCTCTCTGCTTATATTATTCAACGCCGAAATGATGCTTTCTGTCGGTTTTTACGTTCTCTTCTATTGACGGGCATGGTACTCCCCATTTCCATTATTACGACATATATGTTCCTAAAGGAACTACATTTGACGGGAAATTACGTGGGGATCATCTTCTTATATATCGCTACCAATTTCGCATTTACCACTTATTTATATATTGGATTTTTTACAGGTGTCCCCCGCGAAATTGATGAAGCGGCAAGTATGGATGGAGCAGAGGGCTTCCAATTGTTCTTGAAGGTCATTTTTCCACTGCTTAAACCGATAAATGCCACGGCTTTTATTTTGACCTTTATGACCATATGGAATGATTTTAATTTGTCTCTTTATTTCTTAAATAGTCCAAGTCGATTTACGCTGAGTTTGACCGTCTTTTTCTTTTTTGGTCAGCATGCGTCGGATTGGAACTTGGTTTTTGCGGACATTATGATGATTTCATTGCCTGTTGTGCTGGCCTATGTCTTGATGCAGAAGCATATTGTTGCAGGGATGACAGCAGGAGCAATCAAAGGATAGGAGTGTTGGCTACATGCTGGAAATTGCTAGTCTTCTGGTAGAGGATAGAGTGGACCCGATAGGTATTGATGTTGCCGAGCCAAGGTTTAGTTGGCGTTTCATGCCGACTGACCAGCGAGGTGTTAGGCAGATAGCGTATCAGATCAGAGTGGCTTTGAGCGAGCAGAAACTTATTCAGAATGAAGATTATATATGGGATAGCGGTAAAGTGAGCTCTGGGCAAAATGCTTTGATCGCATACGCGGGTCCGGAACTACGGTCTGGGAACCGTTATTACTGGCAGGTTAACGTTTGGGATTCTGAGGACATTGTTAGCAAAAGTGATGTGGCTAGTTGGGAAATGGGAATGCTAGCGCAGAGTGATTGGCAAGCGAAGTGGATTGGCGTAGGTTCCGAAAATCGTCTTCGTGAGGCATGGATGCCCGCGCAGGGATATGTACGATCGGTTCCGCTGCCTTTATTGCGCAAGGAGTTTACCGTAGATCGCCCAGTTGCACGAGCAAGAGCCTATATCTGCGGATTGGGACAATTCGAGCTAAGGATGAATGGGGATAAAGTAGGCGACTATGTCATGGAGCCTGGATGGACCAACACGAAGAAGACGTGCCAATATGTGGTTCACGATATTACGGAGAATCTTAGGCAAGGAGAGAATGCCGTAGGCGTGATGCTAGGCAATGGTTTCTACAACGTTCAAGGTGAGCCAGGACGTTATATGAAAGACGGCGTGCAGCGAGATGCTGGGCCGAAGGAAGTTGAGCAAGGTGATCCGAAGCTGATCATGCAGATGTCCATTCAATATGAGGACGGGGAAACCGCGTGGATCGTGACCAATGAGGATTGGTCCATTGCACCAGGACCGATTGTGTATTCCTGCTTGTATGGCGGGGAGGATTACGATGCCAGACGTGAGCAGTTCGGATGGGACATGCCAGCCTTTGTCTTGGACGATTCATGGTCAAAAGCCTCGCTGGTAGAAGCTCCACAGGGGAGCTTAACCGCAGAGCTGAATCCGCCCTTGAAGGTAAAGGGCGTGTTTACGTCTGTACAATGGAGCCAGCCTGCTTATGGTGTTTATGTCGCTGACTTAGGTCAGAATTTCTCCGGATGGTTTCGTCTCACCTTATCAGATGGGCAAGCTGGCAGTAGAATTAGGGTTAGACCTGCTGAATTGGTGGATGAGTATGGCCTCGTGAAGCAGGAGCTGCAGCAGATTGAGGATGAAAGCAATTATTATTTATATACGAAAAAAGGAAATGCAAGTGAAAGCTGGCATCCTCAATTTACCTATACAGGATACCGTTATATCCAAATCGAAGGCGCTGTACCTAGGGAGTTTGTCTCCAAGGAGGAGACGACTAGTCAGGAATTGCCGATTTTGGAGGCATTGGAAGGGCATTTTATTTATCCAGACATCCCTACGATTGGTTCTTTTGAGTGTTCCAATCCCATGTGGAATAAGATTCATGAGATTATAGGCTGGGCGATGCTTAGCAACATTAAGAGTGTTTTCACCGATTGTCCTCATCGCGAGAAATTAGGCTGGCTCGAAGAAGTACATTTAATGGGTCCATCCATCATGTACAATTATGAATTGCCCCATCTATTTCGTAAAACGGTCAGAGACATGGCGGATGCACAGCTCAGCAATGGTTTGATTCCAGATATTGCACCCGAATATGCGGTGTTTGTGGATGGCTTCCGCGATTCGCCAGAGTGGGGAAGCACAGTGATCTTAGTTCCGTGGTATATGTACCACTGGTATGGGGATAAACGTCTGCTGGAAGAGCATTATGAGACGATGGTTCACTATGTTAATTATTTAGCGAGTAAAGCAAATCATTATGTGCTGAGCCATGGATTGGGAGATTGGGCAGATGTGGGCCCTAATCCGCCTTTTGCGCAGAATACCCCAGTTCCCATTACGGCGACAACGTTTTATTATTACAACCTCTATGTGCTGAGCCAAATCTCAGACATACTGGGTAAATCGAGGGAAGCAGCTGATTTATTAGAACGTGCGGAGCTAGTAAAAATAGCATTCCATAATCAATTTTATGATGCAACGAGTGGTCAGTATGGTTCGGGAAGTCAAACTTCCAATGCAGCCCCACTGGCCATGGGACTTGTAGATGACGAGAAGAGAGGGATCGTTCTCGATCATATTTGTCAGGATATCGCTGCTCGGGGTTATCATACGACGAGCGGAGATGTGGGACACCGCTTCGTATTGATGGCTTTGGGCGATGGAGACAGGTCGGATATCATTTCACAAATGCTGAATCAAACGGACGATCCAAGCTATGGCTATCAGATCCTTCATGGAGCCACTGCGCTGACAGAGCATTGGGATGGCCCGACGATGGGAAAATCCCAAAACCATTTCATGCTAGGCCACGTTGAGGAGTGGTTCTATCGTCATCTCGCAGGCATTTCGAGGGAGTATGATGGAAGAACAGGTCATCAAGGGCAGCTTGTTATTAAGCCCTATTTGGCTGAAGGGATTGCGTGGGTAAAGGCCAATCATCAGATGCCGCAAGGGAATGTACAGGTGAACTGGCATCATACAGTGGGGAATTTGAAGCTCCATATTGAGATTCCAGCGAACCTAACGGCTCTGGTGTACCTCCCTAAATCTCAAGGTAAGCGAGTGATGGAGTCGGACATTTTGATACATGACGTCGATGGTGTGGCCATTGTTGGTGAAGAGCGTGATTGGACGGTCGTTCAAGTTCAATCTGGGAAGTATAGGCTTGAAGTGTATGCGTAAATGATCAAAGATGCTAAAGTACACTTATTTTCGGGGGAAATGGCTCAACATAGATGAATAAGTGCAAAAGTGCAACCTTTAGGACCGAAAAGGTACCAAAATAAGGCGTGCCGGCAGAAATAGTTGCACTTTTGCAAGCATTTTAGAGAGAGCGGATATTTTTAAAAAAAAGGATGCACTTTCGCATGTTTCACAGCTGTATTCATGACAAAAAAAAGAGTCTCCTGCCATTTATATGGCTTGTGGGGCACTTTTTTATTTGTTAATAGTTGCAATAGCATCCTATTTGGCATAAGCTAAAATTAGTTGCAATGACATCCTATTTAAAGGAGGGAAGTAAACTGAATCAACAATGGAGTCAAAATGACGAAGGTATGCCAACCGAATCACATGGCCAATACATTTCAGCCATATACCGCCATATGCAGATAGCGATCTCAGCCGAGTTGGCGCTATATCGAATTGGAAGCGGGCAATATATTTTTCTAATGGCGATCGCGTTTGGGCAGCCAATTACTCAAAAAGCACTGAGCGAAAAGCTGCTCATTGATAAGACGACAACCGCGAAAGCCATTTCCAAGCTAGAAGCGGAAGGTTATGTACGGAGGGAAGTCGATACTACCGACAACCGCTATCAGTTGTTATATTTGACGGAATCGGGGTATGAGGTGGTACCCAAGGTACAGGAAGCTCTGGCTCGCGTAAAAAATAAAACCAGAAAAGGCATTAGCGATGAAGAGTATGACAGGATGGTAAACCTCTTGAAAATCGTGCTTCACAATCTGACCGAGTAGAGCGAGCAGATGCAGGGTGGATCGGAAACGAGCAACTAAATGTGAGGAGGATGTACATGATGAAAGCTATCCCTTTTATCGTGGTGGAAAACTGCAAGGATGAAATCAAGTACTATCAGAGCATATTCGGTGGCGAGATCACGATTTTACGCAAGCAAGGAGAAGAGGTGCTTAACGCGGACCTACATGTAGAAGGGGCAATCCTTAAATTTGCGGATACACTAGCGGCAAAGCCAATAATGAAAGGCGATTACGTGAGAGTGTTCGTGAGTATCGAGAGAGAGGAAGCGTTCCGAACAATCTACGGAGAGCTTGCGGCCAGTGGGGCTATTAACGTGGAAATGTATGAAGCGCCGTTCAACGGACTGCTGGCCATCGTTACCGATCGAAACGGCGTTTGCTGGGTGTTGTCCTACTATCGATAGTGCTCAGAAATCACAGAAATAGAAAGGAACCGGTCAGCTGACCGATTCCTTTTCTATCTCATAATGAGAAAACCTTCACACCATAAGGAGCGATCTCCAGCTCCCCCACATCAACCCGTTCACCTTCCAACAGGTCTTCCAGCTCCTGAAAAAGATTGGCTTTCACCGGTTTGTCGGTATAGTTCAGGATAAAGGCAAAGCGACGATCCTGTTTCACGCGGATGGCAACCTCCACCTCAGGCGGCAGCTCCGCCCAACCTGTAGTCGCAGGCTTCAGCTCAAGGCGGCGGATCAAGGCATCCGCTATTTCGCGGCTGAACGCTGCGCCGAAATAATAGGCTTCACCGCTGCCATAAGGGTTGCGGGTAAGCGCCGGTTTGCCGGCATAATAGTCGCCGTCAAACAAGGCTACTGTCTGTACGTTGCCGTTCTCTGGCAGGAGAATGTCATTGAACAGACGCGCAGGCGTATTGGCTTCGTCTCCGCCATCGATCCAGCGGATGTTAGGTGTCGCTGCCTTGTTCAGGACGAGCGTAAAGTCTTCAACTGTGACCCCGCAAAGCTCCGCGACGAGACCAGGGAATGGCGTCATCCGGCAATGTCCGCGTTTATCTTTATAACCTGAGCGAGCTCCGAAAAGCAGTTTGCCTCCAGCCGCTACATACTGCTTAAGCAGCTCTGCCGTTTCCTCCGACATGATGGCAGGATGAGGGTAGATGAGCACTTGATAACGAGCTAGGTCATCTAGGGTAGTCTTATTCTGGACATACAAATAATCGTATGGAATATGGCTGAACTGTAGGGCTTTCCCCCAGCTGTATTCACTTTCTCTGGTTAGAGGACCATGATATTGGTCAAGTTCCCCATCCCACTCATTGTCATAATCATGCAAAATGGCCACTTCCGCTTTGAAGCGAGACCCAGCAATAAGCTCCCCGATTTTCCCCAATTCCCGGCTAATTGTTGCGGCTTCAGCGACCCTTCGGTTGGGACGGTTATGGTAATCGTTGATCCCATGCCAATAAATTTCGGTGCCGAATGTTGCCGTTCGCCATCTGAAAAACAGAACCATATCCGCCCCGTGAGCAACCGATTGATACGTCCATAATCGCATTTGGCCTGGTTTGGGTGCAGATTGTCCCATCGTGTTAACCCAACCGCCAGGGCCTGACTGCTGCTCCATAATGCAGAAAGTAGGGGAGATCGAACGTATCTTGGTGAGTTGGTTGGAATTGCTGCGGTCCATGAGTGGATTCTCGCGATCGGCATCGTTCCAAATGGTTGAGAAGTTCGGATACGAGTCGAAAGAAAAGAAGTCTAGCAGTTCATCCGTCATGGCATGGCTGTCCAGATGACCAAACATGCCGTTCGTTGTAATCCACTGCGTTGGTGCTAGCTGACGCAAGATGTCTGCCTGCACACGGGCGAAGGAGATCGTGTTATTCGAGATAAATCGCTTTTCATCCAGCGCTTGATGAGGGTTAACGGATTTGGAAGGGGCAGGACGAGGCAAATGAATTTGCTCCCAGTCCGAGTAGCTTTGATTCCAGAAGACAGTCCCCCATGCCTGATTCAATGCATCCAAGGTAACATATTTCTCCTGTACCCACTTCCGAAACGCTGCATGATCGGCCTCGGCATAAAAGACATTCACTTCGCAGTTAAGCTCGTTGTCGATCTGCCAGCCAACTACGCCCGGGTGGTTCGCATAATGAGTTGCCATAGCCTCGGTAATCTTCGCGCAGTACTCGCGGTAAACAGGGCTGCTGTAATTGTAGTGACGTCTCAGCCCATGCTGATACTGCACACCCTCATATGTAACGTTCAGAATTTCCGGGTAATTATAGGTCATCCAAGCGGGCGGTGTTGCCGTCGGAGTACCGAGAATGACCTTCAGTCCATGTTCGTGGGCAAGGTCAATCGCGCGATCGAACAGATCAAAAGCGAATACCCCTTCCTCGGGTTCAAAAAAATTCCATGCAAACTCACCCATTCGCACGATGGTAAAGCCTATTTCTCGCATTCTCCTATAATCGTCAGCCCACATCTGCTCCGGCCACTGCTCAGGGTAGTAGCACACACCTAGGTCAAATTTCTCTCCCGGAATGGTTTTTTCCATGATGAACAACATCCCCATTTCTATTGATATAGTAATTTTTTGTTGTTTAAAGTTCTTTATGTATTCATTATATTTCTTTATAATTGAATGTATATAACATCATTTTGCTCCGTGTATCAGATTTTTGCGTTTTGGAGGGCACATGAAAATTCATTATGTATTACCGGAGCCTATGTATAAACACTACACGGTGTATCCGGATATGATTGGTCAATATGCGGAATTCCCCGAACATCAGGAGTGGCGGTTTAAGGGGCAGCTGCAACAAGCAAACTTACATATTGTGTTAGGCGGTAAGGGATATGTCAAAGCGAACGGGAAGGAATTCTGTCTGGAAGCGGGACAGGGCTTCTATTACGGGGCGGGTCTTGAGCAGGAGTATCGAACAGATCCGAATGATCCTTGGCAAGTATTTTGGGTACACCTTGCAGGTGAGGGACTTGACAGGCTGTTGAACGATCAAGGAACTTCAGCTGTATGGTTGTTTACCTATAGTGATGTACCCAAGCTCAAACAACTGACCGGGGGCTTATTGGAGCTGGCATCACCTTATGATCGGAACGAGGTACAATTGGCGGTAAAGCTCTATGAACTGCTTGCTGAGCTTGCCTTAAGTGCAGAGACGCATGGAACGGCAACCATACTGGATAAGCGTGCACGGATGAGGGAGGTTGCGGAATATATTCGTACGCACTGCACGAGTCCGCTTACGCTCTTGCAGATGGCTGAACAGGCAGGCTTCAGTACCTATTATTTTAGTCGAATGTTTCACGAAGTGATGGGGCGTACTCCGATGGTGTGGCTGTTTGAATGTCGTCTTGTTGTAGCTAAGCAGCTGCTCATGTCTACCGGTTTGACTATTAAGCAAGTGGCAGAGCATATCGGCTTTTCCCAGAGCAGCTACTTTATTGCGCGCTTCCGGGAACATACGGGTCTAACTCCACAGGAGTATCGGCGGTTGTATAACACGTAAAAAAACCTTCAAGTAATTGAAGGTTTTTTACGCGCATCATGGCTACAGAGTGACTCTTTTGAAGTTTGGAAAAGGCTTAGCTGCTTCAGGCAACGACGAAAGGCTTACGAGTTCTGCAACTTTCATCATGTTTTCCCAAATCGGCCAAACATTCGGGGAGGTATGCGCTTTGTCCTTGGCCTCCTCGGATTGCCACTCGAATATTTCAATAAGGGTACCGTCTACAGATTGAAGCGTTACCGGCGGAAAATCCGTGATGAGTCCTTCTTCACGAAGCACAGGGATATGTCCTTTGACAATCTCGGCTAGTTCAGCCTCTTTACCTGGATGGGGGCGGTACATCGCCATGGTAAACATACTTGAATTAGACATTAGAATCCTCCGTCAAAATGAAATAGATGTCATTGATTGGAGTAAGTATATCAAATAGATTCCATTGTTTCCAATTGACGTGATCGTCCTAAGCAGGCGACTTCTCAATGCTTTATTCCCTAAGGAGCATTAATATGTAGCAAAGTATGGATAATCAACGCCATCTCCATATGAATGCGCTTTCATTGACTGCCAAAGTCAAATAAGCAAGAATTAAAGGCGAATCTACGTTTTACATTCTACAAAGAACGGCGTAAGATTCAATACGACAAGTTGATTTTTTACTAAATTAAACCACTTAATTCCCAGTAGGGAAACGGGGGAACCAATCGAAGCCGTACAAGCAACACATGGCTTCATGGGGTGAATCTTGATGCTCGCAAGCATTAGGTAGGACGCTCTCAAGTCCGAATCCGACAGCTAACCTCGTAGTGCATTGAGAGAGAACCGCACACTCGCCTTCTTATGTAAAGAAGCCCGAGAGTAGAGATTCTCTACGCTTAGGGCTTCTTTTTGTTTGCTTTAAACCCAACAATTAACAGGAATTCATAAGGGGGCTACACTATGCATGCAATTGAAATCAACAATCTGACCAAAACCTATGGCAATTCAAGAGGTATTACAGATGTTAGTTTTACGATCGAAGAAGGGGAGATCTTTGGTTTTATTGGACCCAATGGTGCCGGGAAATCGACAACGATTCGAACGCTGCTGTCTCTGATTTTTCCAACAAGCGGCAGTGCCAAAATTTTCGGGAAAGATTGCATCCAGTTTGCGCCTGAGATTAAGAAAGAAATCGGCTACTTACCGTCAGAAGTTTTTTATTATGACAACATGAAAGTGATTGATCTACTCAAGTATTCAGCCAGCTTTTACAAAAAAGATTGTACGAAAAGAATCAAAGAGCTTGCTGAAATCATGGATCTGGACGTTACGAAGAAAATTGATGATCTATCGTTGGGTAACAAAAAGAAAGTGGGCATCGTTCAAGGGCTGCTGCACGATCCTAAGCTGATTATCCTTGATGAACCGACAAGTGGACTGGATCCGCTCATGCAGCAAAAGTTTTTTGAATTGCTCGAACAACAAAATCAAAGAGGAGCCACGATTCTTTTTTCCTCTCATATTTTGAGTGAAGTGCAGAGACTTTGTGATCGAGTTGCGATTATTAAGGAAGGTAGGATTGTAACGGTTGAGAAGATCAGCACGTTAAAAGAAAACAATTTTAAGCGATTTAAAATTGACACTGCACAAGCACTCGACCCTAATTTCTTCAAGATGACCGGGGTCAACAACATTGATGTTCAAGGCCAGACAACCAGCTTCTTATTTAAAGGCAATATTAATCAAGTGATGAGAAAAATTGCGGAAATTGAAATTGAAAATCTTTGGATCGAAGAGCCTGATTTAGAGGAGATCTTTATGCACTACTATGAGAAGGAGGCTTAAAAGGAATGAATATTTTCCTTCATGAATTGAGAGCGTATCGGAAATCCACAATCACGTGGACGTGCTCCTTAATTGCTGTCATCGTCCTATTCCTATCCCTTTTTCCTTCTGTCTCTAAGGATTTTGCAGAGTTTTCTTCCATATTAGAGGGGTATCCAGAAGGAGTAAGGAAAGCACTGGGTATTGAAATCGAGACCTTTGGTACCCTGCTTGGATTCTATATGTATATCTTTATGTACATTACGCTATGCGGAGCCATTCAAGCCATGGTTTTGGGAACGTCTATCCTTTCCAAGGAAGTTCGTGAGAAAACAGCAGACTTTCTTCTTACAAAGCCCGTAACGCGTACGAAAATAGTGACTTCCAAACTATTAGCGGCTGTCGCTTCATTAGTGATAACGTGTGTGATTTATATTGCTGCAGCCTATATGATGGCGCTTCAAGTAAAAACGGTCGATTTTGATGTGAGCACATTCCTGTTGATTTCACTCACTTTGCTGTTTATCCAGCTCATGTTTCTAGCCATAGGATTCATCATTTCAGTCGTATTTTCTAAAATAAAAGCGGTGTTATCCGTCAGTCTCGGTACGGTGTTTGCCTTTTTCGTTATTGGAATGGTTGTTGCCGTAGATGGTGAGGGGGCCAAACGTTATTTCTCGCCTTTCAAATACTTTAACGGGAAATACATGCTTGCGCATGCCAGCTATGAAGCATCTTATGTCATTGCAGCCATCGCGATTATCGTCGTTTCCATTGCCGCCAGTTACTTCATCTACACGAAAAAGGATGTTCATGCCGTATAAAACGAGGGCGAGAGGAGGGGAAAGCCATTGAATATTTTTTGTAGAGAACTGAAAACGTTTCGAAAATCGATGATTTTTTGGAGCCTAGGGCTTATTTTTCTAATAGCAAGTGGCATGAACAAGTACCAAGCAACGGCGGCTAACGGACAGATTAATGATCTTATGGCGGAAATGCCAAAGTCCCTCCAAGTGATCATGGGTGGCGGCGCGTTAGATTTATCGAAGGCAAGTGGCTATTTTGGCATCCTGGTCTTGTATTTCTTCTTAATGGCAACAATACATGCGGCTATGCTAGGCGCCAATATTATCGCGAAGGAAGAGCGGGATAAAACGGCAGAGTTCCTATTCGTGAAGCCTTTATCTAGAAATCAAATCATAACTTGGAAGCTGCTAAGCGCTTTAGTGAACATTATTATTTTTAACCTCGTGTCATGGATTTCGAGTATGTTGATTGTTGGGGCTTACAGCAAGGGTGAGACCGTCAATGGTAATATCTCCATCGTCATGCTGGGTATGTTTATTTTACAGCTGCTCTTTCTGGTCATTGGAACATCCATTGCAGCCGTTTATCGAAATTCCAAAAAAGCAGCCTCGCTTGCAACAGGCATCATGCTCATCACGTTCATTTTATCGATTGCCATTGACTTCAATGATAAGCTGGAGTTCTTAAAATATGTAACCCCGTTTAAATATTATGAAGCGAAAAATATCATGTATGGCGGTGGATTTGATGCCGTGTATGTCCTTATTTCTACAGTCGTGATTGCCCTGCTAACGGTTGTCACGTACGTATCTTTTAAAAAACGAGATTTGCATATTTAGAGAAAGAAAAAGACCTTTGACCCTATCCATAGTTGGATGCGGTCAAAGGTCTTTTCTCATTTTATGAGATTAATTATGATAGCTTATTTCTTCAAATCCAAACGCACATCGCGACCATCGTCTTGTACAGATAGCTCTTTACCCGCAGCCTTCAGGGAATTGACGTGATTCACCCAAGCATCCAACATGATGGCGCCGTCTTTCCAATCCTTCACTTCACCAAATACGGTAAAGCCATCGCCACTGCCAGTAGCCATGAAATCATTGGTTGTTACTTTGAACGTACGGTCGGTATTAAACTTGCCATCGACATAGATCGGAGTGCCATCTGCCAAAGTGATTTTGGAATATTTCTCACCAAGTGGCTTCGTGTTATCCCATTCTACCTTCAAACCTGAGAATTGAATTGCCGGAAGACTTGTATACTTGTCAGTAACTTCGAGTGCTTTTTTGATTTGTGCAGCAGTCATTGTACCCGTTACGTTGTAATTGCCAAAAGGAAGTACTTCGAACATTTCGCTGTAGGTTAGTTCACCTTTGTCAATATCCGTGCGAATACCGCCAATATTGGTGAAAGCAATATCGGACTTCTCAGAAGCGCGCATGGCATCTGTGATACTGTTGCCTAACTGTGTTGCACCGTCGCGGTCAGCCCCGCCATTGTTAGCAAAACGGAAAGATTTACGATTTAGCGGCTCTGCAACAACGACTTCTACTTCGCCGGATTTCGCTGATATTTTAGATTTGTAATCTTCAACCGTTTGGTGAATTTCCGCGTCAGCTGTCGTTAAATTCGTATATGTTTCTAGCAAGCTTGCATTCGAGGATACGACTTGCTTAGTGGATTTGTCTACAAAGAGTTGAATGTGTCCAACCGCATATAGCCAGCTCTGAGCCTCAACAACTGGGATGCCATTCACGATTCCGGCAACACGCATGTGGGAGTGACCGCCAACAATCGCATCTAATGTACCATTCCCAGTGCCTTTTGCAAGATCAGCAAGCTCACTAATGATTTCAGCGGATTTTTGGTTTTGCTCACCTGGCAGGTGGGAGGTAACCATGACGATATCAACACCTTTAGCGCGAAGCTCGGCTGCCAATTCTTTGGCCAAAGGAACTGGATTTACAAAGGAAAGTCCTTCAATGTTTGTTGATTTCGTAGTTGTCGTTGTTTGTGGCGTTGCGAAGCCGATGATTCCGATTTTCAGGCCATCTTTTTCAACAATCACATAGGGCTGTGTCCAGTCAACGCGTTTACCTGTTTGTGCATCGATAATATTAGCCCCGAGTATAGGGAATTTAGCCTTCTTAATATTGTCGATCAGAACGTCACGGCCAAAGTCGAACTCATGATTTCCGATTGCTGCAGCATCATATTGCACTTGCGCCATCGTATCCATCACGGATTGGCCATTCGTAGTATTGGAAATTAGTGTACCTTGCCAAGCGTCACCGCCGTCAACAACGACCGTTCCTTTTGGATTTACAGCACGGAAATCGGACACGATACCGCCAAATGTTTCGATACCGCCTTGACCTTGATTACGCTTTTTATCGAAGCCGACCTCGATTTTACCGTGAATATCATTCGTTGTTAAAATATCAACCACTTTAAATAAAATAGGTTTAAGCGCTTTTGCGACTTCATCACGCGTTACTTCAGCAGTAGGGTTGAAATTACCGTCGAGGGTAGGTGTGAAAATTCCGCTAATGACGGCATAAGCGACATATGGGCGGGAATCTTTCGCGATGGATGAGGAGTCTTTGAAGTAGTTCAGCACATTCTCGTTTACTTGTGGCAGTTGGCCGCCAGTTACGACTTTCACGATTAACTCAGCAAGCTCTTGACGAGTCACAGCAGCATTCGGATGAAACGTACCATCAGCAAAGCCGCTAATTAGTTTAGCTGCAACGGCATTCGCAACCGCTTGTTTTTGCCAAGTCGCAAGGTCCGTAAACGTAACAGTACTCGGATCTTCACTTTTCAGCTTGGCAGCACGGTTAATCATAGTTACAACTTCAGCACGAGTAGCAGCACTTGCACCACGGTAGTCTGTATCTCCGTAGCCTTCCACAACGCCATTATCAATGGCAAGACGCATATCTGATTTCATTGAAACAGGAGAAGTTGGTGTGGTTGTTTCGGCAAATGCTAGGTTGCTAGCGAAAGAGCCAGTAAGAGCGGTTACAAGCGCGAGCGCAGTAAGGCGAGTCGTAAATGTTTTTTTCATGTGTTGAAAACTCCTTCTCCAAATTAATAGAACGGCGGTTAATAAGCCCATATTTTAGTATAAAGGAAATGCTAGATTTTGAGAAGTGAAGAAATTATTAACTATTTTAGTGAATAACCAATAAAACCACTTAAACTTCCAATCTACTCTTTCAACCTCTGGGCCAGACCGATAATAAGGAATTTCAGCCGCTCATCACTCGATAGCGTTTAGTACTGGCTATTCAAAATAAAAGAAGGCGTCCCTAAAGCCATGAATGTGGCGGGGCACCTTCTTTTTTTGCAATTTGTTTCTGGGTCCATTCGATAAACTTACGCTGCTAAGGGAATTAGTGGAAAGATATCCCTCAAAATCACCTTGTTCGTGGCGTGCATACAGCTGTGAAGCCCGCAAAAGTGCAAAAGTGCAACCTTTTTTATCGAATTGACCTCTCTATTTGAAATGCTTGCAAAAGTGCAACTATTTCTGCCGGGACTCCTCGTTGCGGCACCTATTCGGTCCCAAAGGATGCACTTTTGCACTAATTCATCAATGTTGAGCCGTTTTCCCCGAAAATAAGTGTACTTTAGCATCTTTGACCATATACGCTTTCGCTGGACGTTGTTACGCTTCCAGACAATTGTTAGAAGTGCCTTTGTCACCTTCAAAAGCTTCAGCTTTTTACGCCGAGATCACTTCCTGAGCTAAGCTCATTTCCACGCACATCAGAATAAAAGCGCCAGCGCCATGCAAATCGTTCTCGCTTGTAGGACGGGCGATGTAGTGGGCGTAGTCCCCGATCCCTGTACCGATACAGATCTGTCCAATGATCACATGACCGTTCTCATCAAACTTCAGCGTATCAATGACCCCTTGATATCCTTTCCACGCATAGGTCAAATACTTAGGGTCCAAATAGCCGAATCGCACGGCTTTGGCAATAGCATGCACATACAAAGCTGTGCAGGAGTTTTCCAGCCAATTATCCGGGGCGTCTCCTTTGTCTACAACTTGATACCATAAGCCTGTCGCGGCATCTTGATAGGGAATCAAGGCAATAAGCAGGTCTTGAAGGATGCTCGTTAGCTTAGCTTTATCTTTGTGATCCTCGGGAAGGTATTCGAACATTTCCAGTAATGCCACGGGGTACCAACCGATCGCACGTCCCCAGAATTCCGGGGCCAAGCCTGTTACAGGATCAGCCCAAGCAGCAGCTTTGGTTTCATCCCAGCCGTGGTAAAGTAGGCCGGTGTTAGGGTCCTTGGTATGCTTTTCCATGAGAATAGCTTGATAGGTCATCATGTCGAAATAGTCGGCTTCTTCGAATTTATCGCCAAACATAACGGCAATCGGTCCGGCCATATACAGCCCATCCAGCCACATTTGATTCGGATAACGCTCCTTATGCCAGAAACCACCGGATGGGTTGGTTTTCCATGCTTTTAAAAGGGGAACCAGCGTGTACAAGGCTTTCTTATAACGTTCATCGCCTGTTTGCTCAAGCAGATTAAAGAGCAGAACGCCCGGCTGAATATCATCCAGTTCTTCCGGGTTATATTTCTTGATGCTGCCATCAGCAAGAATCTGACTATCTACCCATCGTTTGATATACGTATAGTATTTATCGTTGTTAGTTTCTCGCCAGCATTTCTCCATACCGGAGAGAAAGACGCCTTGATGATAGTGAAACCGGTCCGGGGGAAGCTGTTCGGGTTCGAATTTGGCCATCAACGCTTCGCACGCCTTCTCCGCCCATTGGAGGGGAGTCAGTGTATCTTGTTTGGTGCTATTGATTTGGATGTTTTCTTCTGAAGTATGCATCTTCGTTCATTCCTCCTTCGTGTTCTTATAGCCTATCTTAGCAGAGGAATATGTACATTTTTTGTGGAAATGGCGTATTTCTTCTTATATCTTGCAGTAAATGAGATGAGGTGTATAATAAGTGGCAAATCAGAGTAGAGGCGGAGTAGAGGATGGGAGATTTTCAATTCGATAATGGTGAAGGTTCCTTCTCAGTATCCTATCGGAAAGCGTTAAGTCACAATATGCCGGCCAACCATTTTCACAGTACGTACGAAATTTTCTATTTGATGTCCGGTAAACGGACGTTTTTTATAAAGGACAGGACGATAATCGTCAACGAGGGAGATATTGTAATCATTTCTCCGAATATCCTTCATCGGACCACCAATACGGAAATGCCCAAGCACGAGCGGCTCATCGTGAATATTCATGAAAGCTATATGGCATCAGTTAATGATACCTACCGGGACATCTTCCAGCCCTTATTTGAGAATGCGTACATGATTGTAAAATGCCCGCTGCAAGACCGGCTCGCTATCGAGGCGCTAGCACAAAGCATTATGCAGGAGATGCAGGAGAAGAAGCCTGGCTTCGAGATGTTTGTACAGACGTTGGTGCTGCAGCTGCTCATTATTTGCTGCCGGCATGCCAAACAAAATGCGCTTGAGCCGCTAGAACCGCCAAGTCCCATGCATGAGAGGATCATGGAGGTTGTTCGTTATATGAACACCCATTACATGCAGGAGCTGCCGTTGCATGTGTTGGCGGAGAAATTTTACGTAAGCCCCTATTATTTAAGCCGTTTTTTTAAAGAAGCGACGGGCTTTACATTTGTAGAATATTTGAACAGCGTCAGGATTAAGGAAGCAAAGAAGCTGCTGGAGCAAACCTCCATGAAAGTTAGTCTGATTGCCAAAAAAGTCGGTTTTGGCAGTGTTACGCATTTTGGCAGAGTGTTCAAATTAGTGACGGGACATGCCCCATTGTACTATAGGAAGGACAAGTAGTTCGCAGCGAAACAGGGAATTGGATAGGGAGCGAGAATTATGAGTGTGAAGCGGAACGCAGCGCACGGACGATGACATCGTGTCAGTTGCCAGAAACACGAGTCAGGAGATGTAGGATGAAGCCTTGGAAAGCATGGCATTTAAAAACCAAAGTTGTGCTCAGCTTTTCTTTCCTGTTTGCGTTCTCGATTATTTCAAGCGGGATTTTCTATTACTATAGCAGCGTAGGTGAGTTGAAAAAGCAGACACTGCAGCTGCTCGATACGAACAGCACACAAATTACGCGAACGATAGAGCTATATATTGAAGATATGGAAAAGCTCTCCCTTTCCGTTTTTTATGATTCACTGGTTCAACATGTATTAAGCCATCCGGAGGAAACCAATGAAGCAGAAGATGCAAGTTTAAATCAACAGATCACTTCCCATTTGTTGAACATATCCATTCCCTGGCCATCCGTTCAAGGGATTTATTTGTATCCCACGGATAATAAAGCAATGACGTATTATTCGGCCAAAAGAAGTCCATTTGTAGGAAATACCATTGCCGATGAACCTTGGTATCCTTATATCGAAACCTATACGCATTCTCCTTTTTTATTGTGGCCTACCATGAAGGAGAACACGATTACTAATTTTCAAGACATAAAAGTGTTTTCTTTAATTCGTCAGATTAACCAAATCCCCACAGGTAAAAAGATCGGCTATATGAAAATGGATATGGATGTTAATGTCATGAAGGATCTCGTTTCCTACAGAGAATTCGGAAGTGCGCAGGATTCGAGTTTATTTATTGTGACGGATCAAGGTAATGTGATCTATGCTAGTCAGGATGAATGGACAGGGAAAGTGTTGGATGGTATCCCTGTAGCGGATTTGATTGGGAAAAGCACATCTGGTTCACTCACTTGGCAAGGGAAATCCTATCTATATGGCAGTTACCGGTCGGAGGACACCCACTGGACAACATTAATCTTGAAACCAATGAATTCCATTACGAGCCGGTTAAAAGAAATACGCAATACGGTCATGAGTATCGAATCCTTGATATTAGTCCTCGTCATTGTCATTGCCTGGTTTATTGCAACCGGGATTACACGTCCTTTGCGCACCATGATTACGACGATGCGTCATGTGGAACGGGGTGATTTTACGATTCGGGCCTCCCACAGTGACAATCGCAATGAAATCGGCCAGCTGGGCAAAGTGTTTAATCAGATGTTGGATAGCATGCAGTCCATGATCTCCCGGGTATATGTAGCCGAATTGAGGGAGAAAGACGCGCGATTATTAGCGCTTCAAGCACAAATTAATCCGCATTTTTTATTTAATACATTAAATATTTTGAAGTCATTGGGACGAAAAGGGGCAACAAACGATGTGGTGGAGGTAACAGATTCGTTAGCCCATTTATTTCGGTACAGCTTGCATGATTGGCATGGGAATGTCACGCTTCGCGAAGAATTGCAGATCATCCAAAGCTATATTAAAATTCAAACCTACCGATTCCAAGATCGGTTCTCCTATGAACAACACATACCAGAAGGGCTCCTGAATGCACGGATTTTACGTTTGACGATTCAACCGCTTGTGGAGAATGCTGTGGTACATGGGCTGGAGCAACGCAAGTCAGGTGGATTGATCTCGGTCCAAGTTACCGCAGATGAGGACCTGCTTGAGATTCTGGTTTCTGATAATGGTGTAGGTATCAACCGGCAGACACAAGAGATGCTCAATCAGAACTTTGCAGAAATTGATATTCATAGCTCGAACACAGATTCCGAACATATGGGTATTGCCTTGTTAAATATTCAGAAACGGTTGCATCTGACTTACGGTAACCAGTATGGTCTATCTTTCCTGCCTCAACCAGATGGCGGAACGACAATTCGCTTAGCTGTACCACTTCAATTGGCATAGAAAGGCAGAGGGTTATGATGAGAATTTTTCTAATCGAAGATGAAGCGCTGGCTATGGAAGAATTATTGTTCATCATGAAGCCGTATTCGGAACAACATACCATCGTTTGCTATGAGAATGGCGAGGATGCCTTGGAGGGAGCGCTTCAGGCAGCACCAGATATTATTATTTCGGATATTAAAATGCCTGGTTTAAGCGGATTGGAAACGCTGCAAAGGCTGACATTGATGAATCCGCAGCTGCAGGCTATTATGCTAAGCGGTTATAACGAATTCGAATATGCGCGAGCGGCTATTAAATTAGGGGCTAAGGAGTACATTTTAAAGCCAGTGGTGGAGAAGGAATTGTATGAGGTGTTAGATCGTTTGATTGCCTCCGTGATTACCGAGGAGCATAAAATGCAAATGGCCATGGATTGGTCATTAACACGGATGATGCGTGGGATGAGTCCCCATCAGGTTGCGAGAAACGACGATACGCTTAGCGGGAATTGGCTAGTTTGTGTTATTTTATTGCGAAATTGGAACAGTGAGCATACGTGGGCGAATAGTCAGTTGACGATGAATCAATTCTCAGAGTGGCTTCACGTGAAGGTGGATCATGATACGAAATGCTTAGATATGGACGTGCATTTGCGGATTGTTATGATTCCAGTACTCAAAGCAGAGCAGGAAAGTAAGCTTCGATTGAAGGTTAATCAGATTCATGATTACGTCTGCACCTATGAGCAGGTTGTTCACACCGTTTATCACATCAAGAAGGAGCAGGACGTGTTGGATGCTTCTTACCGCCTGTGTCTGCGCTTGTTAGAAGATCAAGTTCGTCTAGAAGTATCCACGTTTATGCCAATCCCGCAAGCTACACAGTTCGCCGCCGTATGGGATAGTGTGAGATTAATCGAAATGCACCTGCGCGAGTCCGAATATGCCAAGCTCAATATGGAATTACGGCGGATGCTGGAGAGCTTACATCGTGCTGGCATTCACTTAAAACAAATATCGGTGTTCCTGTCCGACTTCTTTTATGCCCTTAAATATAATTTGAATCTAAGCAAGAATGATCTGGAGTCCTTCAGTATGGACTCTATCTATGAGTTTATCAAAACTTGTGATACGTACAGCATGCTTCAAGAATGGCTATTAGGGAAACTTAGCGGCATGATGGTAGGCCAGCCAACAGAGATGAGTCATCCTAAGCAAATTATTCCGATACTCTTGGATTATGTGCAGCAGCATTACAGCGAAACGATTCATCTTCAGGATTTTGCCGTTAAATATCATCTCAGTGTGGGTTATTTATCGAAGCTGTTTAAATCTGAAACGGGCAGCAATTTCTCGGAGTATATCGTGGAGATTCGCATGAAAAAAGCGCAGGAACTTTTAAATGGAGGCTACAAAAAAGTATCAGAGATTAGCCAAATGGTGGGATATGAGGATCCCAAATTTTTCAGTCAAACCTTTAAACGCTGGTCTGGGGTTACGCCTGCCGAGTATAAAAAGAGATAAATCAACCTACCTTAAATGGAAAATGACCCTACATTCCCTAAGGAGCAGAGCAGGTAAGATAAGAACTGTAAGATATTTAAGAGGGGGTTCATTTCAATGACTAGAAGAAAAAGAATGGTGACTACTACGCTTGTAACAGCCGTATCACTGTCGGTAGCGCTAACGGGTTGCAGCAGTAAATCGACGGATGCACCTGCAGCGGGTAAAAGCACAGGTAAACCTGTAACGTTGAAAATGTTTCACTTCCTGGAAGCAGAAGCAGGTCCAACACTTAAGGATATTAATAAACGGTTTCATGAAAAATATCCGAATATTACAATCGAATATGAAAACGCTCCCACAGATCAGTATCAAACGACGATTAAAACACGATTTGCTTCAGGCGATGCTCCTGATATTATTGGTGTTTTCCCAGGCACGTGGAAGGATCCGTTTGTCAAAGCGGGTTATTTGATGGATCTTTCGGATCGACCATGGGTGTCCAGATTGCAACAAGGCGCGCTAGATATGGAAAGCAAGGATGGGAAAGTATACGGGTTGCCGCTGGATCAGAATGCGATTGGCGTTATCTATAACAAAAAGATTTTCAAGGATTTGAACTTAACGATTCCAAAAACATGGAATGAGTTCTTAAAAGTAGCAGATACCATTAAGGCCGCTAATATTACGCCTATTGCCCTTGGATTAAAGGATCTTTGGGTGACACAAATCATTCCATATGCGATGGCACCATCCGCGATCTATCGAGATGCCAAAACATTTGATAAAGATATGTATGACGGTAAAGCTACATTTGCCAATTCTCCATGGAAGAAAATGATGGAAGATTACACCATGATGGATGCCAAAGGTTATTTTAATAAAGGTGCGCTAGGAACGAGTTACGATCAAATGGTTCAATTGATGGCGACGGGGAAAGCGGCTATGGAGATTATGGGGAACTGGGGTCTACCGCCAATCCTAGCAGCGAATCCGCAAGCGGATCTGGGGATGTTCCCTCTCCCTTATGCTGAAGAAGGCAAACAAGTATGGGTACCATCGGCGATTGCTTTGGGTCTAGGCGCGAATGCCAAGACGAAATACCCTGACGAAGTGAAGTTGTACCTCGATTTCTGGGCCGAGCCAGCGAACAATGCTCAATTATTAACACAAGCCAAGGCGTTTCCTGTATTTAAAGATGTAAAGCCTGAATTGGATCAAACGCTGAAAGAACTAGTACCTTATTTGAATGTGGGAACGTACAACTTCCTTGATCAGAACTGGCCTGCCGGCGTACAAGATACGATGATGAAGAATATTCAGAATGTCATGGTAGACGGCGGCAAAACATTCTCCATTGACAGCATGTTGAAGGAAATGGATAAAGTGTTCACGGAGAAAAAGGGTCAGTAACTTATCATAATAATCGAGGGGTCAGGAGGAATTATCTCCTGACTTCTTAGTTAAAAAGAGGGAGATTGGATGAGAAAACTGTGGGTACAGGTGCTTTTTATATTGCCAGCCTTACTGATATTTGGCGTGTTTATTGTGATTCCAATGATAAGCAGCATTTATTACAGCTTGACGAATTGGAACGGTTTGGATCCAACGATTACCTTTATTGGGTTGGATAATTATCGAAAGTTGTTGGATGATTCTGAGGTATGGATTGCCTTGAAAAACACCGTTGTTTTTGCCGTCCTCGTAACTATTTTTCAAAATGTACTTTCCTTAGTACTGGCGTTATTGGTGGATGGTTCGAGGTGGTATTATCGTTATTTACGCGTGGTTTACCTGATACCGGCACTATTGAGCGCTTTGGCTATTGGGTATATCTGGAGCTATTTGTACAACCCGGTATTCGGGATCATTAATACGGTGTTGGAGAACATCGGTTTAGGAACGCTCGCGCAAGATTGGTTAGGAGATCCCAAGTGGTCGATGTATAGTGTTGTTTTTACAAACGTATGGCAATGGGCTGGTATTACCATGATTATTTATATGGCGGGATTGCAAGCGATATCGGCTGACTTATATGAAGCTGCAGATATTGATGGGGCGAATAAATGGCAAACATTTACGCGCATTACATTCCCTTTGATAGCACCTGCGTTTACGATTAACATTATGATTTCCATCATTGGCAGCTTTAAAGTATTTGATATCATCTACGTCATGACCAAGGGTGGACCAGGGACGACGACAGAATCATTAGCGATTCTCTTGTATAAGAAAGCATTTAACTTTAATGAGATGGGTTATGGGACGGCCATTGCTGTTGTGATGTTTTTAATCATTCTCGTGATCTCGATCTTCCAATTGTCGATCCTTCGTAAACGGGAGGTAGAGGCATAATGTCAGTAGCATGGGCAAGTAAAGCAAGTAAATTTATTATCTTAGCACTATGGGGTTTGATCGTCAGTATTCCACTTCTTATTCTCGTATCTGTCACGGTGAAATCACCGCAAGATTTATTGCACACAACACTTGGGTTTCCAAAAGTTTTCATGTGGGGCAATTTTGCTGAAGCTTGGCGAACAGCGAGTTTAGGGATGGCTTTTGGCAATAGTATCCTCATTACGGGATTGGCCATTGTGGGTATCGTGTTGGCAAGTTCATTTGCGGCTTATCCGCTCGCTAGGGTGAAGTCGAAGTTCACAAGCGGCATGTTCTTATTCTTCATTTCGGGTATTATGGTGCCGTTTCAGCTCAGTATGATTCCACTGTACAAGCTCCTGAAGTTCTTACATTTGATCAATACACATCAAGGGGTTATTTTGATTTTCATTGCGATGTCGATCCCATTTTCCATATTCCTATACACAGGTTTTCTCAAAGGCATACCTAAGGAATTGGAAGAGTCTGCTCTGATCGATGGCTGCGGTCCATTTCGTACCTTTGCGATCATTATTTTTCCGTTAATGAAACCAGTGACAGCTTCGGTCATTATCACCAACAGTTTATCCATCTGGAATGACTTCTTAGTTCCGCTCTTATTTCTGCAAGCCAAAACGAGTCGTACGATCCCAATGGCGATTTTTACGTTTACGGGTCAATACAATAACAGTTGGAATATGATTTTTGCTGCTATTTTATTAGGGACATTACCACTTATCATTACGTTCCTCTTCTTGCAGAAGCATTTTATTAAAGGGATTGTGGGAGGAGCTGTTAAGGGGTAGAACCATTTCTCAAAGTCTATAGTGAAGGGAGCGAATGGATGAAATAGATCTGAAAAAAGAACAAAAACCTAAGAGAATCGAGCAAAGACAGCGCAATAAGAAAACGTTTACAATAAGCTTGTAAAACAAATTTATGAGCGGGGGTATTAGATATGAAAAAGAATTTAGTAGTCAGCATGTCTGCATTAATGGCGATGTCCTTGACGTTAGCTGCTTGTGGAAACAGTTCATCCAGTCCTTCACCGAGCACAGCTTCCACCGGTGAGAAACAGTCCGCAGCTCCAACGACTGCGAGCAGTGAAGCTCCCAAGAATGCGAATAACGACGCCTACACCTTGAAGGTATCCAGCTGGTTCTTGGATGATACGCCCCAAAACAGCATTTTTAAACAAGTGGCAGAAAAGAAGTTTCGTGAAAAATACCCGAATGTGAAGATTCAATGGGATACGCTGGTTGGCGAAAAATATATGGATAAATTGAAGGCGGATCTTACGGCAGGAAGCGCGGCCGATGTCATCTGGAGTCAGAACGTCGCGCAGTTCGGGAAAGCCGGATATTTGGCTGATTTGTCTAACGAACCATGGGCAGCTAATGTACTGGACGCAACTAGGCCGTTAGAATCCTTTGACGGCAAGCTATACGGAGCAGCGGCAACGGTTTCAGTGAACGGAGTATTTTATAACAAGAAAATATTTAGCGATGCCAGCTTGCAGCCACCCAAAACGTGGGATGATTTCATCGCCATTAACGAAAAGCTGAAAGCAAAAAAAGTGACACCAATTATCGCTGGATTTAAAGACGCGTGGACGATTGGATTGACACTTGGCGTTATCGCTGATTCCATGATCGAAGTCGCTAACCCGAACTATTTATTCGATATCTATAATGGCAAGGCTAAGCTAACCGGCCCAGAAATGACAGCAACGACAGATGCATTCCTGCAATTGGCCAAGGGCGGTTACTTCAATAAGGATGCCCTATCCTTGGATTGGCCAGGCAGCTTGGCAGCTTTTGAGCAAGGTAAAGCGGCCATGATCATTCAAGGCAACTGGGTACCGGGGATGATGGACGGGGACGTGAAGGACAAAGGAATGCCGAAGCAGGAAGTTGGTTTCTTCGCAATACCGAATAAAGAGGGGAAATCGGCGCTTTCAGCGGGACCTGATCACAGCATTTCGGTCAATGCCAAGACGCAGCATATGCAAGCGGCTAAAGATTTTGTTGCCATGGTTTTAAGCCAGGAGGTTCTATCCGTGCATATCAAAGACGTTGCTTTCCCTGGCATTAAAAATATTAAAGGGGATTTCGCCAATCCAGCCATGACGGACGTGATGAATGCAATGAGCTCTAGTAGCTCCGTAATCGGCGTGAACAGCAGTAATTTCCTAGCTAGCTCGGCTTGGACGGGGATTCAGAACGGAGTGCTGAAAGTTATCGGCGGTGGCGACTTTGGCGATACACTCACAGTAGCTCAGCAAAATTATGATAAAGACAAAGGAACAATCGTGATCCCTAAGCAATAAGAACGCTAAGTTAAAACTCTAAGGATAGCCAGTTGTAGCCTCGGCTGCTGCTGGCTGTCTAATCAGGGGAGAAGAGTATGAACAATGAAAGCAGGATGTTTCGTTTTGGGTTGTTGTTAACGCTGCCAGCGACCGTCATCTTTTTACTTTTTAATTATTATCCGTTTGTTAGCTCCCTGTATTATTCCTTCACGCAATGGGACGGAATTAACAAACCCATTTTCATAGGTCTGAAAAATTATACCGACTTATTTCACGATCAGGCGATGCTTCACGGTGGGCTTCATACACTGTACATCGTAATCTTCGGGATCATCATCTCTAATCCGCTTTCTTTGCTTCTGGCCTTGCTCTTAGACAAACCGTTTCGGACGAAATCAATCCTGCGAACCGCCTTTTATTTGCCCGTTATTATTAGCCTGGTAGTCGTGTCCATTGTGTGGAACTTCCTATTGAAATACGACGGTGTCATGAACGCGGTGCAAACGGGGCTTGGATTGGGGGCGTACACGCAAGATTGGCTGGGGAGTATCCATTATGCGCTGGGTATGATCATTATGATTTCCGTTTGGCAGGGTACCGGTTTTGGAGCCGTCATTTACTTGGCTGGGCTGCAGTCCATTCCCAAGGAAATCTTGGAGGCATCGCAGATCGATGGTGCCAGCGGCTGGCGTAAAGTGATTTATATCATTATCCCGCTGATCATGCCAGTGGTCACGATTTGTACGTTTTTCGGTCTTGTTGGCTCCTTGAAAATGTTCGATTTACCGTTTGTACTCACAAACGGGGGGCCAGGGGATGCGACGCTGACGATCGCACAAGCCATTTATAATTTTGCCTTCGTCAATCAAACGTATGGCTATTCGACGGCAGCAGGTATCGTCTTCATGATCATTTGCCTGATCGTGACAACGGTTCAATTAAGAATTACCCGCAAAATGGAGGTGGAATTATGACGCAATCCTCCCTTACAGCCAAACGCAAGCCTGGATTTATTGTGCTAGAAGTGATTCTGCTAGTCATGGCTCTGCTTTATCTTTTTCCGGTCATCTACTTATTCGCAGCTAGTATGAAGAAGAGTGCAGAGTTCTACGAACCGCTTAAACTCCCGCATTGGTATTTCGGAAATTATGCCAAAGTATTTGAGCAGACACATCTTTTTCAGGCTCTGGGCAACACCCTCTATATTTGTTTGGTGACGCTCGCCATTAATATTCTCGTCTCCTCAATGGCTGGTTACATTATTGGAAGAAACCAACATCGCTATTTTCAATTGTTATTCTATGTATTTCTGTCCGGCATGATTATTCCCGTTCAGACCAGTATGGTTCCTTTATTCAAATTACAGCAAATTCTTCATATGCAAAGCTCGCTCACTTACTTGTGCCTGCTGTATGTCGCTGGCGGAATTCCTTATGGGACGATGGTTTATACAGGATTTATCAAAACGGTTCCGAGGGAACTGGAAGAGTCGGCTTCGATCGACGGGGCAGGACGATTTCGAACCTTTTGGTCGATTATTTTCCCACTGCTTCTGCCGGCAACGGGCACGATTCTCGTAACGACTGTATTTTGGTACTGGAATGACTTCATTAGCCCATTGTTATACTTGGATATTAACCAAACACCGACTTTAATTACACTGATCTTTAAATTTAAAGTCGACCGTGGTGTCGATTGGGGACCCATCTTCTCCATTTGTGTTTTGGCGACGTTACCTTTAATCGTGTTGTTCTTGTTTACCCAAAAATACTTAATTAAAGGCTTTGTTGCAGGTGCTGTGAAAGGCTAATCTGACAAGGCTTCCTACATTCATATCGGAGAAGGAGAATTTTCATGAAACAAACCGAGGTAGCTGTTTATTATTTTCCCAATTATCACCCCGATCCACTAAACGAACAATGGCATGGTCAAGGATGGACGGAGTGGGAGTTGGTTAAAGCTGCGAGACCCCGATTCCAAGGGCACGATCAACCCAAAATTCCAATGTGGGGTTATGAGGATGAGTCAGATCCAGCGATTATGGCTAAAAAAATTCAAGCGGCTGCCGATCATGGCATCTCTTCGTTTATATTCGATTGGTATTGGTATGAGAATGGTCCTTTTCTACACGGTGCTTTGGAGCGGGGTTTCCTTAATGCGGTGAATAGCCAGGAACTGAAATTTTCGCTCATGTGGGCGAACCATGATTGGTATGATATTCAGCCTGCACCGCGCAACTTCCGCAATAATTTGGCGGCGAGCGGGAAAGTGACGGAAGAGCAATTTATAGCGGCTACGGATTATATGATAGAGCATTATTTCCATCAACCAAATTATTGGAAGGTGGAAGGCGGCTTGTATTTTTCCATCTATGAATTAATGAACTTAATTGAAGGATTGGGCGGAAGTTACGAGGAGACGAAGCGTATTTTACTAGATTTTCGTGATCGTGTACGTAAGGCTGGTCTTGGTGAACTGCATTTGAACGCCATTGTCTGGGGTGTGCAGAACCTGCCGGGCGAGAAAGCCATTGAGGATGTTAACAAGGTGCTAGAGGATCTTGGATTTGACAGCATTACCTCTTATGTCTGGATACATCACAACCCTATTCCACACTTCCCGATGTCGGACTACGCGATGTATAGGGAATTATCGGTGAAGGATTTCGAACGGTTTACGAATGAATACGATCTTCCCTATTTTCCAAACGTTTCGATGGGGTGGGATTCTAGCCCGCGTACCGTACAGACGGATGTATTCGATTGTGTCGGATATCCTTATACACCGATATTGGTGGGCAATACGCCAGAACAGTTCGAGAAGGCGCTTTGGGAAGCGAAATATTTTATCGATAAAGGTCTCACCGAGCCTAGTATTATAACTATCAATTCATGGAACGAGTGGACAGAGGGAAGCTATTTGGAACCTGACACCCGTTACGGCATGAAATATTTAGAAGCGATTCGAGATGTATTTGGTGTTAAACACATGGCGGGAACTCAAACAGAGGTTGGATAATGTCATCTTATTCCTCACTAGGAGGGAGAACCTATGAGTAACATACGGCAAGTCGATTTCCTCAATCTGGCTCCCTATGTAAGGTATGTTCATGAGTTTGAGCATAAGGAGCAATATGCGGTCAAAGTGCCGCCACGCATTATTTATGATTACGAAATGATCTTTATGATTGGCGGCTCTGGGAGCTACCGAATTAATGATCGTTCCTTTGTGTTGAATGCGGGGGATCTGTGCATCATCCCCCCTTTCGTGCAAAACTCCTTCTTATTATCGCAGGGACAATATTGCCATTACATCGCTGTGCACTTTGATCTCGTCTATATGGGGCACAATTACGATTTCTCGCCTGAGGATGTCTATGTGAATCTTGATTACCAAAATATGGATAGAATTCCTTGGGAAGAAGAGTTAACCCACAGGCCCCATGTCGTGCTCAATGAAATTTCATTCCCTGATCATATGCAGCCCAGCGACCCTATTTTCGTAGCCAATACATTAAAAGATTTGCTGGCTGCCTTTGTATCGAAGGAATATGGCTATCATTTAAGGCTGCGTATCCTGCTGCTGCAATTGCTGGAGGCTGTAGTGAAGGATATTGCGACAAACGATGGGGTCGGCAAACGGCACAAATATCGCGAGACCATCGCGGAAGCGATTCAGACTATGAAAAATCAATACAAGGATCCGCCGGATTATCGTCAAATGGCAAGTGATTTCGGTTTATCGCTTAATTATTTCCGAACGCTTTTTAAAGAGGCTACGGGTAAAGCCCCGCTGGAATATTTGATTCAGATACGAATGGATAAAGCGAAGGAACTGTTAACAACGACCAACTATTCGGTAGGAGAAATCAGTGTCATGGTGGGGTATGACAATATTCATCATTTCAGTAAATTATTTAAAAAGATCGAAGGCATTTCGCCAAAGCATTATTTGGAGTCCTTGACGGGGCGAAAAGGAGTATTAACTTCGCGGAATTCAACGAGTACGACGTGGAGGTGATGGAAATGAAAGATACGCTACAAAACCAATTTAATATTGTCCCTAATCAGCCAAAAGTGGTCCTGATTAGGGACATTTACTTTCAAAAAGTTTCTATCGATTGTCATAATTACCCTAAATATATGTCGTAAATCCCCCTAAATTTAACAATCAAAATGATATAAGATGTGAATGACGAATTGAAATATTTGTTTGAATATTTATTACGAACATTTTATACATATGAAAGCTTTAACTACATGTAGGAGGTATACAATGATGTCCACTTTCGAAAAAAGCACGCCTTGGAAGGCCAGCTGGATCTGGGGAGGTTCCGAGGAAAGTCCGCGCAATGAATGGCGCTGGTTCAGAACCTCGTTCGTCTGTCCGCAGGATTTGGGATTGCTGGAGAAGGCGATCTTATGGATTACAGCAGACTCTCGCTATGAAGCTTATGTCAATGGAAAGCGAGTCGGAAGGGGGCCGGTTCGTTATTTTCCGACGGATATATTCTATGACGCTCATGAGGTTGGGCATCTCCTTCGCAGGGGTGAAATCAATACGATCGCGGTACAAGTGATGCATTTGGGCGTCTCTAATTTCCAATATTTAAGGGAAAGAGGGGGGCTGCTTGCGCAATTAGATGCTTTTGTAGGTGGCAACGAGGTGACGCTTGTCCAAACGGGATCCGAATGGCGGACGTCCGTGCACGCTGGACAGGACCCTGCCATCTCCCGGATGTCCTGTCAGTTAGCTTTCGCGGAACGAATCGATGGCAGGAAGCTTGCGGAGGACTGGACGTCTTCCGATTATTCCGATGCGGGCTGGGAGCAGTCAACGGTCATCGGACCAGTGGGTATACAGCCGTGGGTGAGGCTGGGGCCACGCGACATCCCATATCTTACGGAGGAGCCTGTTCTGCCTACGCGCGTAATCTCAGTATCTAGAGTTGTTCCTTATCGACTTACGGGTTTTATCGACGCGTACCATTTAATGAAGGCTCCTGGCGAAGAGCATGCCAATCATATCCGCTTCTGCGGCGCTTTTGCGACGATCCTTCGCTTGCGAGAGGATGCGGAAGTTAGACTTACGCTCCACGTGGGTGGACTAGGTTTTGTTCGGCTTGGGGAGCGGGTTTATATGGAAGCGGAACTGGAAGCAGAGCCGCCGCTTAAGCATCTTCGTGCCCAATTGCCGGCAGGTGATCATCTCTTGCTGTACACGGTGAACGGCCCCGAACACGGCCATAGTAATCGCATTGGTATTGATGCGGAGCAAGACATCGCGTGGATTTCTCCACTTGAGGCGGATGAGACGAGTGAACCGATGTCACCGTTCGTTCGCATCGGTCCTTCTTTCACATACTCCTGTATCGATTACATCGACCAGGATGACCTCTTTTCGGCATGGGAAGCCGAGAAAATCAGCTTCGCTGATCGCATTGCCCCGTTGGCGAGCATCGAAGAACTGCGTGCCACGGGATACCCAGTTGAGCAGATCCCTCATAGCTTGGCTAATGGGGAAGATGCGTTCATGCCGCAGTTCGCTAAGCGCGAGTCGGAGGCCTTCTCCGTTCCGGCCAGTCTGCAACGCATCGCTGTCGCATCTGCAGACGCGGGAATTGTGCCAGTATTCGAGGGCGGAGACACCGAGTTCATGCTCGATTTTGGCAAGGAGTGGAGCGGATTTCTTGAATTCGAACTAGACGCCGAAGCGGGGATTACCATCGATTGGTACGGTATCGAATATCGGAAGGATGCGTATGTTCAGCATACGTTCGGTTTGGACAATACGCTTCGGTATGTGACGCGTGAAGGCTCTCAACGTTACGCATCTCCGATCCGCAGAGGGTTCCGTTATCTGATTGTCACCGTCCGTGGTGCGAAGAAACCGGTGCAGATTCGTAATGTCCGAGTCGTTCAAAGCAACTACCCGGCACCCGAGATTGGTGTTTTCCGGAGCTCCGACTATAAGCTCAATCAGATTTGGAATATTTCTAAGCATACGACGAAGCTCTGCATGGAGGATACGTTCGTCGACTGTCCGGCTTACGAGCAAGCATTCTGGGTAGGGGACAGTAGGAACGAAGCGCTCGTCAATTACTATACTTTTGGAGGGACAGAGATTGTAGAGCGATGTCTGCGTCTTGTTCCTGGTTCCTCGTTCCAGACGCCATTATATGGCGACCAGGTACCTAGTGCATGGACGAGTGTCATTCCGAACTGGACGTTCTTCTGGATCGTGGCTTGTCGGGAGTATGCGGAGCATACGGGTAATCGCGCTTTCGCAGCGGATATGCTGCCGAAGATGTTGCTGACGTTGGAAGCGTATCTGGAGCGCATTAACGCCGATGATTTATTGGATATGAAGGGCTGGAACCTGCTAGATTGGGCGCCGATGGATCAACCTAATGATGGTATTGTCACACACCAAAATGTGATGTTGGTAAAGGCATTAGAAGAAACTGCTGCCATTGCAGAGTTCGCTGGCTTGCCTGAGCAAGGGGCGGCATGTGTAGAGTTCGCTGTCCGAGTGAAAGCAGCAATTAATCGGCATCTCTGGAGTGAAGAACGGGGCGCCTATCTCGATTGCATTCATCCGGGAGGCCGGCACTCGAACATTTTCAGCATGCAGACGCAAGTGATGGCACTGCTTGTCGGTGTTGCGGAAGGGGAGCGAGCTGCAAAACTAAATGAATACTTGACCGCTACGCCAGAAGGATTCGTGCCGATCGGCAGTCCATTCATGTCTTTCTTCTATTACGAAACGTTGATGAAAGCCGGGCATGTACAATGGATGCTCGACGACATGCGCGAGAATTTCGGCTTTATGCTCGATAACGAGGCGACGACGTGTTGGGAAATGTACGGGCACACGACGATGAATCGTGCGAACGAGAATGATTTGACGCGCAGCCATTGCCATGCCTGGTCGGCAGCTCCAGGATATTTCCTCGGTGCCTACGTGCTAGGCGTGCGCCCGGCTGCACCGGGGTGGGTAAAAGTGATTATCGAACCGATGATCGGCGATTTAAGTTGGGCTAGTGGAACGGTACCGCTGCCGCAAGGCGGATGCATAGATGTTGCTTGGAAAGCCGAGAATGGGCGGATTGCTTCGCTTATTGTTACAGCGCCTGAGCATGCAGAGCTCGATATTCGAGTTGCAGAGGCGTGTACTGTTAGCATTAGACGAGTGAGCCAACTCTCAGAACTATAGCTTGGAAATAGGCTATAGCTAACTATAAAGGCGGCTTTTAATTCGATACTGAATTAAAAGCCGTCTTTTTTGAAAGATAAGAAATAACATGCTGGCATGTGTGCATGCGTAAGTCGATAAAATCGACTTGCGCGCCCCCGGCGGTGCATGTGCGCATGTGTAAGTCGATTTTATCGACTTACATGCCACACGCGACGCATGAGCGCATGTGTAAGTCGATAAAATCGACTTACGCGCCACCGGCGACGCATTTGCGCATACGTAAGTCGATAAAATCGACTTACACGCCACCGGCGACGCTTATGTGCATGTGTAAGTCGATAAAATCGACTTACGCGCCACCGGCGGAGCATGTGCGCATGCGTAAGTCGATAAAATCGACTTACGCGCCACCGGCGGAGCATGTGCGCATGCGTAAGTCGATAAAATCGACTTACATGCCCCCGGCGACGCATTTGCGCATGCGTAAGTCGATAAAATCGATCTGCGCGCCCCCGGCGACGCATGAGCGTATGCGTAAGTCGATAAAATCGACTTACATGCCCCCGGCGACGCATTTGCGCATGTGTAAGTCGATAAAATTGACTTACACGCCACCGGCGGAGCATGAGCGCATGTGTAAGTCGAAAAAATCGACTTACATGCCCCCGGCGGAGCATGAGCGCATGGTAAGTCGATAAAATCGACTTACGCGCCACCCGCGGAGCATGTGCGCATGCGTAAGTCGATAAAATCGACTTACATGCCACCAGCTTCGCATTATGTCCACTGGGGGTGGAAACGGCTGCTCCCTTATTAAGGTGAGGATGCGAAATATTTCAGCAGGTTATTCCGCAAGCTAGAGGGTGTTGCGCCCGCAGATTTTCGTGAACTGCATAGGCGTAGTTGATGAAGAAGCCAGCAAACCTTGGGGTTGAATAAAACTTTGGAGGATTAATATGGTTAACTTTAGAATCGCTACAGTGAAAGACCTAACTAAAATTGTGCAAATGCTTGCGGACGATGAATTGGGTAGGACGAGAGAACGTTACGAAACTCCCCTTCCAGAAAGCTATCTAAAAGCGTTTCAATCGATTGATTCGGACCCGAATAATGAATTGATTGTTGCCTGCATGGGGGAAGAAGTTGTTGGTGTACAGCAGATTACTTTCACGCCTTATATCACACATCAAGGTAGTTGGCGGGCTACGATTGAAGGAGTTCGGACGGCATCATTCGTAAGAGGACAAGGAATTGGGAGTCAGTTAATTCAATGGGCAATTGAGCGTGCCAAGGAGCGAGGCTGCCATCTTATTCAGCTAACGACGGATAAAAAGCGAGAAGATGCGTTACGGTTTTATGAACGGTTAGGATTTATAGCGACCCATGAGGGTCTGAAAATGAAGCTTTAATTCATTGAAGGGGATCAATATGAAAGAGTCAGCAAACTTTTGAGTTTGCTGGCTTTTTTTCATGGGAAATAACTACAATCATTTCAAACATTATTCTAATATTTTCCTAATACGCTTGAGTTAATATATTAATAGAGTTAATTAACTTACGAAATATTTCAAGAACGGAGATGGATACGATGGAATCAATACTTCAACAGAAAATTGAATCCTTGCGATTCGAGATGATCAATCAAGCGGTGATCAATGGCAGTTTGACACATGAGAAAGTCGTATCCGTTAGTCAGTTGTTAGATAGATATATTGTGCTATATCAGAAACTCATTTACAAAAAAGCAAAATTGAAATTAATTAGCTAAGGTTAGTCTTGGCCGCGTTGGCAGTTAATCATCGAATCGACAGTTTACTATAAAATAAGGCTGACCTGAAGTAGTAGAGTCTACTTTAGGTCAGCCTATTAGAAAACTAGGATATGCTATGGCATTCATAACGATTAACTACTCTTCGGGCTGTTCCGAAGCGGGCTGATCTTCAGGTTGCTCTTCAGCTGCAGCGACTTCTCCATTCGCTTCTTCAATAACTTCCTCTGAAGTGTCCTCGCTTTCCTCCGCAATTGGAGCTGTATTCTCACCAGCAAGTTGTTGAAGCGCTTCTAGTCTGCTGCTCAGGCTCTTGATTCTTTCATCTGCTTGGTTGTTAGTGCCAGATAGTTGCTGCGCATGACGGAGCAAGGTTTTTACTCTTTCAATTTCGGCCGTATGTGCCATCGTTATGTTGCCTCCCCATAGTCTCGTTCGTTTTGTTCAGCACTAAGGAAAACTATCATTCATAGAAAAGTGTATACTTTTCCACGTGTGACTACAAGAGAAATTAGCATAGGCTGCCCATAGGTCAGGAGGATGACGGAGGTTCGTTTATGGTAAAATAGTTAGAAAAGGCAGAATGCCTGCATCCATCATTGTTTAGATAAGGGAAGGGGATCGACGATTGGCTGCCTTAAAGAAAACGTTAAGAGTTTGCAACAAAGGACACAAATACTATAAAAGTACCGACTGTCCGACCTGTCCGACTTGCGAACAAGAGCTGAAGCCTGAATCTGGGTTTCTTTCCACACTCTCAGCACCTGCCAGACGGGCTTTAGAGAACAATGGCATTACGACTTTGCAACAGCTATCAAGCTACAGCGAAGCTGATATTTTAAAATATCACGGTATGGGACCAGGTTCATTACCTAAATTACGAGCTGCTTTGCAAACGAATGGACTGTCATTCAAAAGTTAATCCATTTAAAGTAGATGTGCCAGCCAGCGAGGATTGAAGAACGCTTTTTCTGTCCAAAATAGGAGTAAAACTCTTACAGACAGATGAGTGGTGAAAATGAAGGATATCACATTTAAAGCTTTGGCTATAACGAATGAAATCGATTTGAACAAAATTGCCACCTATTGCGGGATTCCCAAAAAATATACGTGGGAGCAGCCTTTAATCCTAAGAGGTGAAATTCTTTCTAAGATTCTCAATAAAGATATAGATGGATTACAACAAGTGCTTGTGTTTTCTTTCGGAAGCGTTGTCTTTGTTAATCACTTGCATAAGTCTGAAATAACTAATTTCTTAAAGTTTATTCAGACATTTGAATCTGATATTGATCTTCAAAATTCAGAGAAATACATAGAAAATTACAGCCTGCACACCGAGCAAATCGATAGCATGGAATTGACTGATAAGTATGTGGTAGTGGCTGAATTTGAACCCTACTATCCTGAATTAATCTCTACCGTTCTTGCGAAATCTGTTGCACTTGAAAAGATCGAGGAACAGCTTGGCAAAATTCATGATAGTCTTGAAATTATGATTGATAGACTTGAAAAAGGGAAGCTTCGTGTTGGCAACAAAGAATTGGCAAGAACGACAGCACAAATCGTTCGCCATGAATATAACACTCTTGCCTATATCATGATATTGGATAAGCCTGATTTGACTTGGTCAAACAGCTCGGCTGGCCATTTTTACGATGAGATGATAGAATTTTTTGAATTGAGCGATCGGTTCAAAATTCTTAAAAGCAAAACAGACATTTTGTATCATATTCTGGAGGGTTTTTCAAACATTAGTCACTCAATCCGAGGTTTGTTCGTTGAATGGATCGTTGTGATTCTAATTGTTATTGAAGTGGTTTTAACGGTCTTGCAAATCTTAGGTTGGATTCCCTCACATTAGCAAAAGCGGCCCCCCTTATATAGGAGGCCGCTTTTTATGCAGTGCTTTTTATGGTCGATTTACTTCCTATTTTTGTAACAATTTAATAGGAGAAAAGTTAGGTTTTATATTATAATAAAAAAAAGACCGTACGGTTCGTTTTTTTTATCATGAAGCTCCACCGAATGAAAGGATGCAAAGATGAGTAAAAGTAAAAAAGCTTACTTGCTGATGTTGTCAGTTACAGCTGTATTTATCGTGTACGTCTTGTACACCAACTTTATTCATGATCCGCAAGCAACCCACTTTCTAAGCCATAAAGCTGCTCTTAAACGAGCGTTAAATACGGCAGTCTGGCTGAAGGTGATGAATGTGCACATCATTTTCGCATGTATGGCTATGATTTCGGGGGCTATTAATTTCTCTGCTGCTCTATTAAAGAAGCACCGTAAGTTCCATCGTCTGAACGGTTATTTCTACCTCATATCCATAGTCATCGTTGATCTTACTTCCGGCTATATGGCGCCATATGCGACAGGTGGGAAAGCAAGCAGCATGGGGTTTAACCTGATGAATATTATTTGGCTGGTCATGACGATCATCGCAATCGTAAAGATCAGGAAAAAACAGGTGAATCAACATCGCAAGTGGATGACGAGGAGCTATGCTTTCGTTTTTACGAATCTCACGATTCATGCAATAACTTCGCTGCTCCATGATGGAATCGGCCTTGCCTATACAACCAGCTACACAATAGCCGTGTACGGATCGATCATCTGTCTCATGGTGGCTGCTGAGCTCGTTATTCGAACAGTTTTTAGAAAGCCTAGCACGTTGATCTGAAGGAGGCACGCTCATGCATGTGCAAGTGGTATTATTCGATGGTTTCGATCTTATGGACGCCTTAGCCCCTTATGAAGTATTCGCTGCAGCGGCGATGTATGCTGGTGGAGCGATCACGGTGGAATTAGTGTCGGCAGAAGGGAAACGCTCGGTACCGAGCGGTATGAAAGGACCTGCGATCGAAGCGCAAGCTGCCTTAGATCCAAGCAGAGCAGGTATTATCCTCGTTCCTGGAGGTTCGGGAAAGCCAGAGGGGGAATCTGAAGACGCCGTTCCGAACATTTTGAGGTTGGCGATGGAGTCGAATTTGACGGCGTTGATGAAACGAGCTTTGGAGAATGAGCATATCACGGTGGCGACGGTTTGCGGAGGTTCATTGATGCTTGCCATGGGGGGATTGTTAGAAAATCGATATGCGGTTACGAATCATTTGGGGATGGCTGCGTTAGGCGCCACAGGGGCAATTCCGATTGAGGCCAGAGTTGTTGAGGATGGACACCGCTTGGTAAGTGGGGGAGGCGTGACATCAGGACTTGATGTAGCGCTGTACTTGGTGGATCGTGAAGTAGGGCCTCAAATTGCATCTGCTGTGGAGAAATTATTTGAGTACGAACGGAGAGGGACGGTGTGGCGCGCAAAAGGTATGGTGCCGATTAACTTTGCAACGAGTTCGGATACTGTTGCCGACGATACACGGCCTGCAAGTTCCGCGGTGTTTTTTGATACAGATTCCCCGATCGAAGGCACATGGCAGACAACGATCTCAACGCCTATTGGCAAAATGTCCGTACTGCTGTACATCTCCTTGGAAGATGGATTCATTCGAGGCACAGCAACGCAAGGTGATGAGGTTGTCGAATTCCTTAACCCTACATGGGATGGTCGTAGATTGACATGGACGCAACAGGTGAAGAAGCCGATGAGACTGAACTTGAAGTTCGAGGTAACCGTGCAAGATGACGTCATGAGCGGAACCGCCAAAGCAGGGATGCTGCCTTCCTCGAAAGTTGCAGGGAGACGAGTTAGCTGAATACTCTCAGAGAAAAACGGCTGCTAATGAGCTTTGTAGGTCATTAACAGCCGTTCAATATGCTGCATAGCATAAGCGACATGGCGGTTGTCCCGCGTTAGCCTGCTCGCCATAATGCCACCTTCAATGGTTGAAAAAATAAAAGAAGCAACAGATTCTAACTCCATCTCTGTTTGAAATTCTCCGTCGCTCACCCCTTGAGCCAGTAAGGATTGAATGAATCTGAGCATTTGCGTGTAAGCCTGGGCAGCATGATCTCGAAGAACAGGGAAAGAGTGGTCGCTTTCGACTGCTGTATTTAAGAAAGGGCATCCACCTTGGATGGGAGGGTTATGGACAGTGTCACGATACACATCGCACATGGCTAGAATTTTACCGACTGCAGTGTCCTGAAGTGCGATTGCCGCTGAGAAATGCTGCCATAATACTTGTCCAGCGTATTGGAAAGCTTCAATCGCAATATCGTCTTTGCTGGCGAAGGTGCGATAGATCGCTCCTTTGGTTAAGCCAGTCGCGTCCATAATATCTTGCATCGTCGTGCCTGTGTACCCTTTATCATTAAATAGAACAGCCGATTTCTCAATGATGCGGAGTTTCGTTTGCTCACCTTTGCGCATGCTATTTATTCCTCTCTAGCTAAACTGACCATATGACATCAATTATACCACATTGCAACTTACCTGATTACGCGTTCAAAGTATCATTAAATTTACCCCCATGATCTTCCAAAAAAACGGTTGCAATAGATGAAAATCCGATGTAAGATACAAATATAAAAAAGCAAACGCTTACAACACATTGTATTAAACCGGTTTAATGATGTGAAGTAGGAATGTTTACATCTTTGGAAGAGTAATCGCATACCATATGTAAAGCGCTTACATTTTTATTAAAACGGTTTAACTACATACATGTTAAAAATTTTTATTTTCTTATTAAACCGGTTTAAAGATATCCTGCCTTGGAGGTGAAGGGGTCCGATTTCCAGCTAAGCGAAAGGGAATATTGAAGAACAAGTTTAAAATTATGGAGGGGATTGGCTTGAAAAGAAGCGGTTTGTTTATTGGAATGATGATGTTGATTTTTGCAGTTGTTTTTGCGGCATGTGAGAGTGATAGTGAACCACAAGCAAGTTCAGCAGTTAAAGAAACAACAGGTCCAGTTGCATCAGCGGCTACAAAGATAAACGGATTCAAAGAAGCCCCTATGTTAGCTAAGCTTGTAACTTCAGGAACGCTTAAGCCTGTAGCTGATCGGATGCCTGTTAAGGAAGATATTATGGTTGAGAAGGTAACGGATGAGATCGGCAAATACGGCGGCGACTGGAAAATGCCTTGGGCTGGTCCTAACGATCGTTGGACTGTTGGTGCACCGACCGAGGAGTCGCTCTTCCGTTTTAATAAGGATGGAAGTACGGTTGAGCCTAACGTTGCCAAAAGCTTTGAAGTGAATAAAGACTCAACGGAATTCACGATCCATTTGAGACAAGGAATGAAGTGGTCAGATGGTATGCCTTTTACAGCTAATGATGTCCTGTTCTATTGGGAGCATATGCTGACGAAAGAAACGTTCGGTAAAAAGATTTATGATGCCTATTACTCCGTCGATCCTGTATCCGGTGAAAAGGCATTAGCACAAGTGACTAAAATTGATGATTATACGTTTAAAATTACTCATAAATATCCTAGCGTGCTATTTTTGGAGCGTGTTGCCATTGATAACAAATGGTTCTTTGCACCAGCACATTTCCAAAAAACGATTTTACCTGAGTTTGTAGGTGATGCGAAGGCTCTTGAAATTGCGAAGCAATGGGGCTTTGCCGATGTGAAATCTTTCTTGGTAGCAACGGGCTATTACGATTGGATTAATCCGCAGATCCCAACCTTAAGACCTTGGGTAGCTAAAAATGACCCGAACAGTGATCAATTTATTATGGAGCGTAATCCATACTACTGGAAAGTGGATAGCGAAGGAAATCAACTGCCTTATATGGACCGTCTCGTGGCTACCAAAGTACAGGATCCAGCACAAAGAGTTCTTGGCGCATTAGCTGGCGATTATAATTTGCTTGATTTTGATTTTAAAGATTTCACGGTATTAAAAGAAAATGAGAAAAAAGCAGGATTCACTGTCACGCCTTGGACGCAAGCAGCATGGTCGAGCGCGGGGCTTCAATTCAATCAAACGATTGCAGATCCTAATCTGCGTAAGCTCTTCCAAGACATTAAATTTAGAGAAGCTGTTTCTGTTGCGGTCGACCGCAAAGAAATTTCAGAAATTGTTACGAACGGCTTAGGAGCACCTCAACAAGCTTCCGTTCCGGAAGGCTTGGTTGGCTACCAAAAAGGCTGGGCCGATCAATGGAGTAAATTTGATCAAGCACGTGCTAATCAACTTCTGGATGAATTAGGTCTGACGAAACGTGATAAAAACAATTTCCGTTTAAATGCTGACGGTTCTGATCTCACGATTACGGTTATTGAGAACACGACGAATACAGCAACCTTCTTGGAATTAGTAAAGAAATATTATGAAAAAGTGGGTATCAAGGTAGATATCAAAGTTGTGGATGCCGGCACTCATAATGATCTCAAATACGCCAATAAGATTCCTGTAACAACAGAAAATATTTCGCTTGTCAATGTGGCTTTTAGACCGGATACACTTGTACCGCTGCGTGTACTAACACCATGGCTTGGAAATTATGGCTTGTACACATCATCCAATGGTAAAGACGGAGTTAAACCTGAAGGTGACATCGCGTTAATCTTGGATTACTGGAATAAAGTTAAATCATCGACAACCAAGGAAGATATAACGAAGTGGAGCAATGAAATCATTAAACTGAATCAAAAGAATCAATGGCTGATTGGTTATGCAGGTCCAACGCCTAAACTGATTGTTGCATCTAACAAGATCGGCAACGTGCCTAAGAATTTGATCTATGCGGATGAATTCCGCAGCTTAGGCCATGGCCATCCATCTCAATTCTTTATCAAACAATAGGTCGTTGTTAACTACATACTGGGGAAAGTCAATTTCCCCAGTATGACTATCAAGAGGATCATCGAATTAACCGGAGAGGACAGGATCGAGATGCTCCAATATATTTTAAGAAGAATCGTTATGGTCATACCCGTCGTTTTTGTTATATCCGTTATCGTCTTCTATATCATTCAGTTACCTCCTGGTGACTATGTTTCATCGTATGCGGCGAAGATGTCCGCGGCTGGTGAGGTTATGACACAAGCAGATATTGCTGAAATGAGATCAGCCTTAAAATTGGATCAACATTGGTTTATACAATATTTGGATTGGATGAAAAACATCTTCACTGATTTTAACTTCGGATATTCGTTTAGCTATAACAAGCCTGTTTTGAGCGTGATATCGCAATTTATGGCGCTAACGCTGATCGTCTCTTTGGCGACGATGGTGTTTACGTACGCGGTAGCTATCCCGATCGGGATATATTGTGCAGTAAAGCAGTATTCCATTGGTGATTATATTTTCTCGGCATTCGGTTTTCTTGGTATGGCCACTCCTCACTTTTTAATGGCGATCATTCTGATGTATCTGTCCTATGTGTATTTCGGTGATCCTTTGTTAGGTTTATTTTCGAGTGAATATGCGAGTGCGGCATGGTCGATGGGTAAAGTTCTTGACTTGCTGAAGCATATGATTATCCCAATTATCGTCATTGGTTTGGCGAACACAGCAGAGCTCATTCGAGTCATGAGAGGGCAAATGCTGGACGAATTGAATAAGCCGAATGTGGTGACTGCACGGTCCAAAGGCTTATCAGAAACGAAAATATTACTTAAATACCCGACGCGCGCTGCGCTCAACCCCATCGTAAGTACGCTTGGATGGTCACTAACATCCATTTTTACAGGTTCGACGATTACGGCGATTGTTCTGAATTTGCCTATTCAAGGTCCCGTTATGTATAACGCATTATTAGCCCAAGATATGTATTTGGCAGGTACGTGGTTATTGTTTATGGCAGTGCTGACGGTTGTAGGTACATTGATTTCGGATATTTTGTTGGCATGGCTCGATCCAAAAATTCGCACTGCATTCAGAGGTGTGTGACTATGAAAACAATTACAACGGTGCGTAAACAACTCGTAACTACCTTCAAGCGTCCGAAAAATAACGATGTCTATTACAGCTCGCAGTGGCGACTTATATACCGCAGATTGAAAAAACATAAATTAGCTCGTGTTAGTTTAATCATTTTAGCTGCTTTCTACCTTGTTGCCCTATTTGCTCAGTTCATAGCTCCCTATAGTTTGGAAAGCTACGACAGCAAATATGTCAATGCTCCTCCTACGAAATTGAGCTTTAAGGATGCGGAAGGCAACTTTCATTTTAGACCATTTGTCAATGAACTGAAGTCAGGCAGAGATCCTGTTACATTGCGGAAAATTTTTGTGCAGGACGAGAATGTTCGCCATCCGCTGCGCTTCTTTGTGAAAGGTGAAAGTTATAAATTTCTAGGCTTGATCCCAACAAGTACCCACCTTTTTGGCGTAGATGAACCCGGTCGTATCTTTATGTTCGGTACCGACGGAATGGGAAGGGATTTACTTTCACGCGTTGCCCTGGGCAGTCAGATTTCGTTAAGTATTCCGCTCATTGGCGTGTCTATAAGCTTCGTCTTAGGCTTGTTCATCGGAGGAATATCCGGGTATTTCGGAGGCTGGATTGACTCGGTTATTCAGCGGTTCATTGAAATTATTAGGTCATTTCCGACGCTGCCTCTCTGGATGGCCTTATCAGCTGCCATACCAGCCCGCGTCCCCGTAGTGACCATGTATTTGTATATCGTCATCATCTTTGCGTTCATCGGTTGGACGGATTTAGCTAGGGTCGCGAGAGGCAAGTTCATCTCGTTAAAAAATGAAGAATATGTGCTTGCAGCCAAAATAGCAGGTGTTAGCGACGCGAAAATCATTATCAAGCATCTCTTGCCTGGATTCATCAGTTATCTGGTTGTGGCGACGACACTAGCCATCCCGGGTATGATTCTGGGTGAGACGGCAATGAGCTTTCTAGGGCTCGGTATTCGTTCTCCTGCGACTAGTTGGGGTGTACTCCTTCAGGAGGCTCAGCAAATTGAGAATATCGCTTTGTATCCATGGAAGTTAATCCCTCTCGGATTTGTCATTGTTACCGTATTAACGTTTAACTTTCTAGGCGACGGATTGCGTGATGCAGCCGATCCATACAAGAAATAAACTAAGGTAAGGCGGGGAATGTCATGACATCAAAAGCTGTTATTGATTCACAATCCGAACTACCCCTACTGTCCGTACAAGACCTCAAGATTCGTATTCAAATGGATAATGGGGAAATGAGGGCAGTAGACGGCGTTGATTTTGAAATAAAAAAAGGGAAAACACTTGGGCTTGTTGGCGAGTCTGGCTGTGGCAAAAGTTTAACTAGCAGAGCCATTATCAGTATCAATCCGAAGGAGTGCGAAACATCAGGTAAAATTGTTTATCACTCCACGTCGGAAAAGGCTCTAAACGAGTTGAATTTGTTATCGCTAGATGCGACCGGCAAGCAGATCCGATCCATTCGTGGACGGAAAATTGCGATGATTTTTCAAGAGCCGATGACGGCATTTTCACCGATGTATACCATCGGCAATCAGATCATGGAATCGATTCTCATCCACCGTACCAAGGATAAAAAAGAAGCGAAAAAAATTGCGCTTGAAATGTTAAGTAAAGTGGGCATTTCGGATGAAGCGAAAAGATTTGATCAGTATCCGCATGAGTTTTCCGGTGGTATGCGTCAGCGCGCGATGATCTCCATGGCCTTATCCTGTAATCCAGAATTGTTAATCGCCGATGAGCCCACGACTGCGCTCGATGTAACCATTCAAGCGCAAGTGATGGAGCTGATGAAGGGACTTCAAAAAGAGTTTGGCATGGCGATTTTACTTGTCACGCATGATCTAGGCATCATTGCTGAGATGTGCGATGAAGTAGCTGTCATGTATTTAGGGAAGATTGTCGAGCAATCAACCGTAGGCGAAATTTTTAATAATCCTAAACATCCTTATACCAAAGGCTTGCTCAATTCGATGCCTAAGTTAGCTGGGAATAGAAATAAACGGTTAGAATCGATCGAAGGTACAGTTCCGATGCCAATCGATATGCCTCCTATGTGCGGTTTCTATGATCGGTGCAAGGATCGGATTGAAGGGGTATGCAACAAACAAGCCGTTCCCAAGACTCGGATATCCGATAACCATATGGTTAGATGTTTCCTTTACACGAATGAAGGTGAGGAGAGTACATATGTCTAAACCTATTTTGAAAGTAAACAATCTAATCAAAAATTTTGAAGTAAAAGATAAAAATAAATTGTTTGCTAGACCTTCCTCTGTTCGTGTATTGAATGACGTTTCTTTCGAGCTTATGGAGGGAGAAACGTTAAGTATAGTCGGTGAATCGGGCTGCGGGAAAACAACGCTAGGCCGTTGCATCGTGAGGGGAATGAATGCATCGTCTGGGGAAGTGATTTACCATACGGAAAGCGACGAGAAAGTTGATTTTCTAGGCCTTCGCGGGAAAGAATTTAAGAAATTCAGAAAAGATATTCAGATGATCTTTCAGGATCCGTATTCCTCACTAAGTCCGAGAATGAGTGTGTATGACATTATTTCCGAGCCGCTGCTCGCCAACTTTAAGCTAACGAAAGCGGAGCTGGATGAGAAAGTTACCTTAATCGCAGAAAAAACAGGTTTGAATGTCAGCTACCTCAAGCGTTATCCGCATGCCTTCTCCGGCGGGCAAAGACAGCGTATCGCGATTGCGAGGGCACTTATTTCCCAGCCTCGACTCATTGTCTGCGATGAAGCCGTATCAGCCTTGGATGTTTCGATCAAAGCGCAAATTATTAACTTGTTGAAAGACCTACAGCAGCAGCTTCAGATTACGTATATTTTCATCTCGCACGATTTATCTATCGTACAAAATATTTCTGACCGTGTGGCGGTTATGCACTTGGGGCGGATTGTCGAGTTAGCACCTGTGGATGCGCTATTTCAAACGCCTAAGCATCCTTACACAGAGGCACTCCTGTCGGCCGTACCTGAGCCTGACCCGGATTATAAGAAGGACCGAATCATTCTTGAAGGTGAAGTACCGAATCCGGCCAATCCTCCGAGCGGATGTCATTTCCATCCTAGGTGTATGTATAAGACCGACAAATGTATCAAGGAAGAACCTAAGCTGCAGGATTTAGGCAATAATCATTACGCGGCTTGTCATTTTGCTGACCAATTAAACTTAAGAGGTGTCGTACATGAGTAAACCAACAACGAAAGATCATATAGCGATTGATCCCAATGCGAAGAAGCTGATCGTTTTCCTAGACTGCGGAGATACCATCATTGATGAAGGAACCGAAATTAGAGATGACCATGATATTGTGATTAAAGCTGATCTGATTCCTGGGGCTGATGTGATGGTGAGGACCCTTGCCGAACGGGGATATATACTGGCTCTTGTGGCCGACGGCAGAGCGCAATCGTTCAAGAACATGTTAACGGACCATGGCTTGTATGATTATTTCACCACGATGATTTATTCAGAAACGATTAAAGATTCGAAACCAAGTCCTCGTATGTTTAAAGCAGCGATGGGTGCATTAGAACTCACTGAGCAAGATTGCTCAAGAATTGTCATGGTAGGAAACAACTTAAGCCGAGATGTGAAAGGCGCTAATCAAATGGGGATCACGAGCATCTTCTTGAGCTGGACGCCTAGATATCCGAAAGTGCATGAAGACGAAAGTCAAAAGCCTGCTTATACCATCAGCAATCCGGTAGAGTTAATTGACTTAGTCGAGAAGCTTAATGCACAATTGGCATAAATGAACATTGTAACGAAGGGAAGTTTACCCGAACATGGCAAAAATTGATGATGTTGCAAGGCTAGCGAGAGTCTCAAAAGGGACAGTTTCTAATGTCTTTAGCCAAAAAAGGCCGACAAGCAACGAAGTCAGAGAGCGTGTGATGAGTGTTTCTAGACAATTAAATTATGTCCCCAATCATACAGCGCGAAGCTTGGTTACCAAGAAAACGATGGCAATTGGGCTAACCATACCGCATGGCAGCTTCTTCTTTAGCGCATTTCATACGCAATTTATCAACGGGGTCATTCTGGAAGCAGCTTTTTATGGGTATAGGGTTCTGTTAGATATCATTCCTGTACATGAGGTGAAAACGCCATTTTTGACAAGTTATCCGATAGATGGTGCTGTCGTGATGAGGCCTACAGCCAATGATGAGCGTATCAACCTCATGCATATGGGACAGATTCCTTTTGTTACGGTAGGTCACGTGATGAACGAGAATATTGAGCACTCTATAAGCGTAGATAACGATAATGTACAGATGATGTTCAATATATGCGAGTATTTAATTGGCAAAGGCCATAAAGATATTATGTTTTTGAATGCGAATGAGCATATGACCGTATCTATTGATCGCAGAGCTAGCTTCATTGATGCCATGAAGGTTCATGGGCTAGACGTGGAGGAGCACATGATTCATCATAAGCCTGAGCTGAACTCAAGTGAATACATGGATTATGGCTATGAAGAGACGATCAATATTCTTGGTGAGCAGAAGAAAAAAGTAACCGCGATTATTGCCGATGATGACCGTACCGCGTTTAGTGTTCTCAATGCAATCAAGGACCTCAATCTGAGTGTTCCTGGAGACGTATCTTTATTTGTGGTATGTGGAGATCACTCGATGATGGTGCAATCGAACCCGTCTTTGACGAGCATGGACTTGCAGCCATCCGAATTAGGTGCTCAATCCGTCCGATTGTTAATGCATCAATTAGGCGTGCTGCAAGGTGAATACGCTGAAAGTATCATTGTTGAAGGCAAAATTATAGAGCGAAATTCAGTTTCGACGATTGATCATGAGGAAGATCGCAAATAAAGGAGCGTACATGATGAGTAATAAACAATGGAACGTAGGCATTATTGGCCTTGGCGGTATCGGCGATTACCATATGAACAATCTTGCGAAAATTACCAATACAAGCGTTGCTGCCATCTGTGATGTGAATGCGAAAGCGGTAGAACAGGTCGGGGATCGTCTGAATTTGCCAGCTGAGAAGCGATACACGGATTATCGAGCAATCATCGCCGATCCTGACATCGATTTCATCATTTCAGGTGTCTCCAATAAGTTCCATTGTGACATTCTGAAAACGGCGATTGAATGCGGTAAACCCATCTTTTCGGAGAAGCCTTTTACCCGAACCATGGAAGAGGCGGATGAATTAGTAAGCTTATATGAGCAAAATCCGATCCCCTGCATGATTGGATTTTCATATCGGTATAGACCTTGCTTTCAATACGTGAAGCAGCTCGTTACGGACGGTGCTTTAGGCCGGATCCGGCATATCGCTGCGCATTATTTGCAAGAGGAAAACGCGCCAATGTTTAACAAAGAATACACATGGCGATTCAATAAAGCCATGGCGGGGTCCGGCATTTTAGCAGATATAGGCTCGCATATGGTGGATGCGGCACGCTTTTTTGTGGGCGAATTTACGCAGGTGTCAGGTATGATGACCACGTTTACGGATCGCCGATTGGATAAACGAACCGGGGAATACGTAGAAGTCGACGTGGATGATTTTACTGGCTTCCAGTGTGTATTAGAAGGCGGCGTGATGGGGTCGTTTTATACCCATAAAAATGCGATTGGTACGGGGAATCAGTTCAACGTTACCTTGTTTGGCGATTTGGGCACGGTACGAATGTCCGTCGAAAAGCCTAATGAAGTTCATTTGACGCTCAGATCGGGCGAAAATCTACAACTGACCGAAACTGTCATTCACTTGGATGAGAAATCGGTGAAGCCGATGCTGCAGGATTTTGTAGATTATTTGGAGCAAAAGAACTCTTCTTCGCTCCCGACGATTATCGATGGATACCGTAACCAACAAGTGCTGCAAGCCATCATAGACTCAGCGCAAGACGGCGTAACGAGAAGCTTATCAAACCATTCGAATGTAAAAAGGGAGGAGCTTGTATGATCCGAGTCACGATTTGGAATGAATTCCTTCAGGAGCAAAGAAAAGAAGAGGTAGCTCGGATCTATCCCAAAGGCATGCACGGGGCTATTGCTGATGGAATAAGCCAGGAGAGCTTTGAGATTAGTTGTGCAACCTTCAATGAGCCTGAACATGGGTTAACGCAAGAAAAGCTGGATCAGACGGATGTCCTTATTTACTGGGGACATGTTGAGCATAAAGGCTTTCAGGATAACGTCGTTGATCGCATATGTAAACGTGTACACGAGGGAATGGGGCTGATCGTTCTTCACTCAGGTCATCATTCCAAATTGTTCCGCAAACTGATGGGCACTTCCTGCGATCTTCTATGGAGAGAAGCAGATGAAAAAGAGCGACTGTGGGTCATGGATCCATCCCATCCAATCGTAGAGGGAATTGGACCCTATATCGATTTGGAAGAGGAGGAAATGTACGGAGAGCATTTCGACATTCCTACACCAGAGGAATTAATCCTCGTCAGTTGGTTTCAGGGGGGAGAAGTGTTCCGAAGCGGTTGCACCTATCGTCGTGGCCAAGGGAAAATATTTTATTTCCGTCCAGGTCACGAGACGTATCCTACCTACCACAATAAAGATGTACAACGTGTCATTGCCAATGCTGTGAAATGGACAGCCCCAATTAAAAGGGAAAAGACGTTTTATGGACATCACTCGCCGCTTGAGGAAATTAAGAAGTAGCGAACTCATTACGGATAAAAGCTTCTTTCATGGTGAAAGAAGCTGTTTGGCTTGCGAATTCAGTCATCGTACAAGGCATGAATTTCGCAACTATGATTCTTTGGTTGAGGTGAGATTTGATGAAGACATATCCATTACTAACTGCACATACGGGGTGTATGGGCACACCAGATAATAGTTTGCTTTCTATAGAAACAGCGATTCATAGCGGGGCCGATATTGTGGAAGAAGACATCCTGATAACTTCAGATGGAGTTCTTGTACTTTCTCACGACGACAACGTTTACTCCGCGGATGGAACGGAATATAGGATTTCCCAAATGAGCTACGCAGAACTCAGTCAGTTGGATATCAAAGCGCATAACGGGTCACCCGGTGAGACCATTCGGATCTTATCGTTGGAATCAGTGATGCCGATCTTACGGGCCTCAGGTAAGACAATGAATCTGGATATCAAATCGGATGCGTGCATTGAGCCTGTTTCCCGATTCGCCCAAGAAAACGGATTAATCGAGCAGGTCATTCTTAGCGGATGTGAGACTTTGCGGGCCCAAACGGTTAACCGTACGAATCCACGCTTACGCAAGTTGCTGAACGTAGATACTTCCTTATTTCTAGCTAAAAATGAGATAGAAGCTGCTCAAATCAGCTGCGAGCATGCCTTGAGCGCGAATTGCTTTGGTCTCAACGTGAATTATCGTGTTGTAAGGCCAGAGCTCCTTCAAACTGCAGCACGCCATAAGCTGGATGTCTACATCTGGACGGTCAATACAGAAGCGGAGATGAAGCACTTTATTGAGATGGGTGTTCAATCGATCACTTCTCGAAATATTTCGGCATTGGTGCAAATAAGGGAGGGAGCTAAAGGATGAATTCGAAGCGAACAGCTCATATCATTTCCCATACACATTGGGATCGAGAATGGTATTTACCTTATGAAAAACATCATGTGCGTCTCGTCAAACTCGTGGATGAGCTGCTGAATAAACTGGTCCAAGATCCGAATTATCGCAGTTTTTTCTTGGATGGACAAACGATCATTCTTGAGGATTATCTTCAGGTCAGACCAGATCAGAAGGAGAAATTGTCCCAACTTATTCAGGATGGGCGGATTCTGATCGGTCCCTGGTATATCCTGCAGGATGCATTTCTTACCAGTGGTGAGGCCAACGTAAGAAATATGCAGATTGGACACCAAGATGCGAAGAAATATGGGCCTGTTTCGAAAATCGGCTATTTTCCCGATACCTTCGGTCTGGTAGGTCAGACCCCGCAATTGATGCGGCAGTTCGGGATTACGAATGTATTTTTTGGCCGAGGCGTTAAGCCGACGGGTTTTAACAATACCGTGTCTGACGGTGATTACGAATCTACCTTCTCGGAACTGATTTGGGAAGGACCGGATGGTTCTCATGTACTCGGCATTTTGTTTGCCAATTGGTATAACAATGGCTGGGAAATTCCTGTTGAACGCGAAGAGGCGAAGATTTACTGGGAGCAGAAGCTGGCGGATGCGGAGAAATATGCGTCGATGGGCGAATTGCTCTTCATGAATGGCTGTGACCATCAGCCGATTCAACTGGATTTGCCAGAGGCACTTCAAGTTGCGCGCGAGCTCTATCCAGATACAGCCTTTATTCATTCCAACTTTTTGGATTATTTGCAAGCTGTTGAGCGTTCCAGGAACCACGAGCTTTCCATTATAAAAGGTGAGCTTCGCAGCCAACGTACAGATGGTTGGAATACGCTAGTGAACACGGCTTCTGCCCGTGTTTATTTGAAGCAAATGAACCAGCTAGGGCAAGCGATGTTGGAAAAAGTGGCAGAGCCTTTGGCCGCTTTGGCGCACGTGCTTGGAGCCCAAGAGACATACCCGCATCATCTGTTCACCTATGCCTGGAAAACGCTGATGCAAAACCATCCGCATGACAGCATATGCGGATGCTCGATAGATGAAGTACACCGCGAAATGGTGACGCGGTTTGAGAAAAGTCGGCATGTGGCGGAAGCGATCATCGATGAAAGCAAGCGGGCCATTGCCGACATGCTCGATACATCGGGCTTTGCCAACATGGGGGAAAATGCGCTGCCCTTCATTGTAATGAACACATCCGGTTGGGAACGGAGCGGAGTCGTGAACATAGAGCTGGATGCCTTGCGTTTGTACTTCCGTGACGGTTACACGCCTGAGGAAGCAAGCCAGGCCATCCAAGCCATGGATCTTTCAGGCATGACGCTTGTGGATGAACATGCGAACGCCATTGCTTGCACGATGCAGGATCTCGGCCTGCAATTCGGATACGATTTACCGGATGATAAGTTCCGCCAGCCCTATATGTGCCGCAAAGTGAAGCTTACCTTTGAAGCGGAGAATGTGCCCGCATTAGGGCTGAAAGCTTATGCCTGGGTGAAACGTGAAGCGGAAATACCTGCCTCTTCGTTAGTAGTGGGAGACCGTGTGCTGGAAAATAAAGCGTTGAAGATCGAAGTCAGCGCCAACGGTACATTCAACTTAACTGACAAGACGAATGGCCGTGTCTATCGGGATTTAGGCATCTACGAGAATGCAGGGGATATCGGCAATGAGTACATGTACAAACAGCCGGATGGCGAAACGCCGCGAACGACCCATGGGGTGGCCGCACAAATTCGGGTGTTAGAAGATACGCCGTACCAAGCATCCATTGAGATTGTACACGATTGGGAAGTGCCTGCATCAGCAGACGCTATGCTAGAGGAAGAACAGCGCAAATTAAGCTACTTTGGAACTCGAAAAGCGCAGCGCTCGACCCTCATGATACCCATGCAGATCCGTACGGTTATCGGCTTGAGCCGCAGTGGTCAAGGGGTAGAGATAGCAGCTACCTTTAACAACCAAGCGAAGGACCATCGATTGCGGATGCTCTTCCCGACGGATTTGAACACGCAGGTTCACCGTGTTGACACGATGTTTGAAGTCCCGCAGAGGGACAATGAACCTGCTGAAGAATGGCAGAACCCAAGCAACACGCAGCATCAGCAGGCATTCGTTGATCTCAGTGAGGCCGGGGCAGGCTTGGTTGTCGCCAATTTAGGACTGAACGAATACGAGGTTTTGCGTGACGGCCGCAATACGGTTGCCCTAACACTGCTTCGTGCTGTTGGCGAGCTTGGTGACTGGGGGTTGTTCCCAACGCCAGAAGCACAATGTTTGGGAGAACACACTGTCCGTATGACGATCATTCCACATAACGGGGATGGTGTTCAGTCAGGTGCTTATGCGGGGGCCTATCAGTTCCAAATTCCATGGACATCCTGCCAGACAGGTAACCATCCTGGAAAAATTTCACCTTCGTTTGCCCCCTTCCAGTGGGAAGGTCGTGAGTTGGCATTCTCCTCTATGAAAATGAAGGAAGGATCGGATGAGCTCCTGCTGCGTTGGTACAACATGAGCGTCCAAAAGGCTAGCTTGCAGCTTAGTTCTCATATTTCGTGCAAAGAGTTCTACAAGAGTTCAATCATGGAAGAGTACGGTTCGCGCATCGAAGCTGAATCTAATGATCAAATTCATGTATCGGTGGAACCTTGTGAAATTGTGACGATCGGGATTCATCGTTAATTTATAGATAACGGAGGAGAGAACAGTGAGGCAACTAGAGAAAATATATGTTGTTTTTAAAACTCACGTAGACTTGGGTTTTACGGACTTGGCCAGCAATGTCGTCTCCCAATATAGAGAAGAGATGATGAACGACGTTCTAGCGGTATGTGAAGACACGATGAAGGATGGCCCTGATCATCATTATGTGTGGACACTGCCTGCATGGATGCTGAAGGAATGTTTGGATACGCCGGATGTGGGTAGAAAGGAAAGAATGGAAGCCTTGATTACGAACGGACAACTGCGTTGGCATGGGCTTCCGTTTACGACACATACGGAGTTTTGCGGCACCGAAGAATATATTAGAGGGCTCTACATCTCAGAAAAGCTTCGGGATCAATATGGACACACGGCCATTTCCGCAAAAATGACGGATGTCCCCGGTCATACGTGGATGCTGCCTACTTTATTGAAAAATGCAGGCATTGAATTTTTACATCTGGGCGTAAATGCTTGTTCTTCCCCGGTTGATTTGCCAAGGTTGTTTCATTGGGAAGGTCCGGATGGCAGCAGAGTCTTAACCTATTATTCCAAGGGGGCATATGGCACAGACCTGACGCCGCCAGAGGATTGGCCATATCCCATCTGGATAGCGCTGCTGCAAACGCAAGACAACTATGGTCCACAGGATGGCTCTGTGGTGCAAGACTTGTTAGATGAGATTGCCAATAAGTATCCAGATACCGAAGTGAAAATCGGGACAATGGATGATTTTGCACGCGATTTTGTGGCCAGAGATTATCAAGATATACCTGTGATTCGCAAGGATTTAGCCGATACATGGATTCATGGGATTGGGACTTACCCAAAAGAAGTGTCCCGTGTACGGAGGATGCGCTCGGATATTGCAACACGGGAAAGCTTATCGACGCTTGAGCAGCTGCAAGGCATCCGTGGTGGTGATGAACATAAGAATGCTATAGCGGAGGCTTATGAACACACGCTGCTATTCGGCGAACATACGTGGGGAATCGATATTAAATCGAATTTATTGCCTGGCCGTAACAGCCAGCGCGCTTTTGGAAAATCTGCGATTCAGAAAGACCGCGCAATGTTTCCGGACTCCTACCTCAAGACAGAAGCTTCTTGGGCTGAACAGAAAAACTACGTAGATCAAGCTGAGAAAGCGCTCAGCGAAGTGCAGCCTTTTACAGCCATAGATTCGAATGTTATTGGTGTATATAACCCGCTTGCATGGAAACGGCAGAACACGAAGATCACGCTGCATAAGCATAAGGGCGGTACGCTCACAGATAGAGAAACGAGGGAAACCTTCTTCGTTAATGAAGCGGGCGAGGCTTATATTGGTGAATTGGCACCGATGGGGTATCGAACTTTTGAGTATGCGGAAAGCTTGGACGACGTTCATACAGATGCAATCGCAGTGAAGGTCGCAGAGAACGCGCTTTTGGAAAACGATGCGATACGCATCGTGGTCAACGCCCAGTCAGGCTGTGTGACCAGCTTCTATGACAAGCAGAATCAGAAGGAATGGGCCGTAAACGGAAGGTTCGCTCAATACGAATACGATGTTTACGGGAAAGAGGAGATTTTGGATTTTGTAAAAGCATACAGCTATGATCTAACGGATTGGTATGTGAACGATTTCGGTAAACCAGGATATCCTCGAATCGATCATAAGCATTATGGGCTGCAGCTTGCTGACGTAAAGATCTCAAATGGCGCTGGCTGGGGCAGCATTGAAATAGTCTTCACGACGCCAAATGAAAGCTATGAGGAGTTTGGGAACGGCGAGGAGATCCGCATATTGATCCGTTTGGAAGCAAGCCAACCTTTTGCAGATATGCAAGTGGTAGTTAATCGTAAAGCAGCTACTGCGTATGCCGAGAGTGGGCATTTCACGTTTGCACTAAAGGCAGATCATCCGGAGTATCGGTTTCAGAAATTAGGCAGTGTTGTCAATCCGCTTGCAGATATTGAGAAAGGTGCGAATACTCGCCTTCACTGCGCTAGTCAATGGGTTGATGTACAGGATGACCAAGTAGGATTAACGATCATTCCATTCGATACGCCGTTATTCTCCATTGGTGAAAAGGGGATTTACCAGTATTCGAAAGTGTATGTACCTGAGCAGCCAACCCTTCATTTCAACTTATTTAACAATCAATGGGGGACGAATTTCCCACAATGGATTAGCGGCAGTTTTCAATACACATTCCGGATTGTACCTCATGCGGGGGATTGGAAGTCAGGACGCGTTCAGCAGTTAGCCGCCGAAGCATACATGCCGCCTCAGGTGACCGTAGGTTGGAATCCTGCAGGACCGAACACATATGAGCTCCTGAAAGAAGGCGTAGAGGGGATCCATATTTTATCCTTCAAAAGAGCGGAGCAAGGTGACGCCTACATCTTACGATTCCAAAATCTGCTCGATATGCATGCAACGGTGAAGCTTTCCTTTGCTGCGTCGCTTGAGGATGCGCAAGAATGTGACCTTGTTGAACGAATCAAGGAAACGAACGTGGATTACGATCGTGATCACCTCACGGTGACGATGAATCCTTTTGAAATTAAAACGATGAAGCTTCGTTTAGTCTGAAGCGGATGCAAAAAAACAGACAGCTGCAATCCAGCTGTCTGTTTTTTTGTATAAGCAAAGCTTACCTCATTTTTATGTTCGGTTCACAGGTAGCAAAAATGCAAAAGAGCATCTTTTTCAGAGTAGATCACTTCAACGTTCTAAATAAATGCAAAAAGGCATCTTTTCGCGGCGAAAAGGACTGAATAGAGCTGAATACACAGAAATTGATGCCTTATTGCATCCATTCTAGTTGAAATCGTGTAATTGATTGAAAAAAGTTGCCTTTTTGCATTTCTCATTAGATGGAGAGTGACGTATTGGCAACAAGTTTTGTTCTAACATTTATTTCACGAACCGTTCCATCGTGAACTTGAAACGATCGCCGCGTACGAGACCGTAAGAATATTCAATCGGCTGCTCTTTATCGTTATACGTTAGTGATTCAAGTGAAAAAGCCGGCGAGCCCGCTGGGACATCCAACAGCTTGCTGACCATCTCGTCGAGTAAGACAGGCTCAATCGACTCGACTGAACGGTTAATGGCGACATTGTATTTGGAACGAAGAAGATCGAATAGGGATCCGGTACAGTCATCATTGATGAGTCCGGGGGCAACACGCCATGGCAAGTACGAGGTAACGTACTGTAAAGGTTCTGCATCGGCATATCTAACACGGACGAGTTTGATAACGGGGTCCTTCTCTTCTATTTGAAGCGTATCGGCTAATGTATCGTCTGCTGGAATAATAACAAACTCAATAACATTCGACAGTGATGAGATGCCCAAATCTTTCATTTGCTCAACAAACGTACGGATGTTTCGAGTCAATGATTCACGAATTTTCGGCTTGGAGACGAATGTGCCTTTGCCCTGAACACGTTGAATATGTCCTTCAAGCTCCAACTGCTGCAAAGCAAGCCGAATGGTTGTGCGGGAGACGTCGTATGTTTGACACAGCTCTGATTCAGTTGGCAGCTGATCCCCGAGTTTGTACTTACCTGACTTAATCAGCTCCAAAAGCTTCTCTTTCACCGTGTAATACAAGGAGGTGCCTTGCTTCACTTCCATCCTTACGTTCCCCCTAATAATTCAATGTACTTGAGTTAGAATGTCGTTATTACAAATTCTTAAGGTATCTATATTTATTATTGTAATCAAAATATGGTAAATCGTACAACATCTTTTTATATCAACGTTGGAAAGGCTTACACCTGTGAAACAAACGATATGAAATTGCTGTTGACAATGTACTTGTTATAATATTATATTATGAATGTAGTAACAACGCAACAAATAATACATACAAATGCCTATGTTGTTACAACAACTTAGAAATCTATTTTAGACTGCTTCACATGATTTGTAATTCAATTGGTAGTTGTTTTCATTGTCTCAGTAATAATTGATAGCTAACTTACTCAGGGAGGTTTCACAATGAACAATGTAAAACTTTTGAAAGCGCTCTCCATAGGTCTTGTCTTGACGGTAGCATTAACCGGCTGTGGCGGTACTAAAACAGAGCAAGCAACCAAATCTGCAGGCAATGAGTCATCAGTACCTAAGAAAGAGCTTTCTGGCAAAGTGGTTATATATACAGGTGCTGGGCCAGAAATCACCGATCCGCTGTTCGAGGGCTTCAAGAAGCAGTATCCGAAAATCAAACCTGAGATTGTAAAATCCGGTTCTGGTGAGTTGCTAGCACGGATTACTGCGGAGAAAGACAATCCAGGCGGCGACGTGCTGCTTGGTGGTGAGCCTTATTCTTTCGATATTCAAAAAGCAATGTTCGAGCCCTACGAGTCACCTACTGACAAAGAGATGATCCGCCAGGATCCGAATCATATTTGGCACGTATGGACGTTCATGCCGCAAGCGATTCTCGTAAATACCAAGCTTCTGAAAGATCCGAACGAGTGGCCGAAGTCGATCAAAGACTTGGCCGATCCGAAATGGAAAGCACAAAAAATCGCGTTTGCTGATCCGGGCAAGTCAGGAACAGGCGCAGGCATTTTGAACGGCATCGTCTCTTTGTATGATTGGGATTTTGTTCAGCAAATGTTGAAAAACGTTGAAGTATCCCCAGGTTCTGACGCGATGTTCGCAGCGGTGAAAGACGGAGCAGTGCCAATCGGTTTCATCAATGAAGACCTTGGCGCGAAGTGGGAGCAAACGAATTTGCCGGTGAAAATGATTTTCCCATCAGACGGTGTAACCAACGTGCTTGATTCACTTGCGATCATCAAGGGCGCGAAAGATATGGATAACGCCAAAGCATTCGTCGATTATATGGGCTCCAAAGAAGCACATCAAATTCTAAAAGATCAAATTCTTCGTCGTTCGACGCGCAAAGACATTCAGCCTCCGGCTGGCATGCAAGATTTAGGCAAGCTGAAAATGATCGAGAACAAGCAGCTATCCCGCGACGAACTGTCCAAGAACTTCGTTGATCGTCTTGAAAAAGCAAGAAAATAAGAGCTTGATGTTACCCTTTGCACTGGTGTCTCTCGCCGGTGCAAGGGGAAATATAAAGGGTTGGAGGTCCTAACGGGATGGGTGGAAACTTACTTAAACAGAGCATTAACAAAACTGTCAGGGACCCGTGGATCATCTTCGCATTCGTTTGTATGATCGTGTCTGTCGGTTTCATATTTTACCCGCAGCTTCAAACCATCCTCACTTCCTTTCAGAGTAAGGACGGCAGCGGCTTTACTTTCCACAATTTCATTGAATTTTTTCAGAAAAAACATTATACAACAGCCCTTTTCAACAGCCTGCAAGTTGTGGTGTATTCCACACTGCTCGCAACAGTACTTGCGGTCCCGCTGGCTTATTTATTCTCCAAATTCGATTTTCGTTTTAAAAATACGACGTTAACGTTGATTACGATGGCATCGTCGTCTCCTCCATTTCTTGGGGCTTATGCCTGGGTCATACTGTTGGGACGATACGGTGTATTAAATAAAATTATTGAAAGCTGGTTCCACTACGACTTGAACTGGAAGTTGCGTGGAGAAGCGGGGGTCGTCTGGGTTATTATCTGGCTCATATTCCCACTCGTGTTCTTGCTGAGCTACGATTCATTCTCTGGACAGGACCCGTCACTGAAGGAAGCGTCCATGAGTCTTGGTGCAAACAAGCGAAAGACGTTATGGAAGGTTGAAATTCCGTTAGCCATGCCTGGCATTATCACGGGGTTGTTCATGGCGGCGCTGGCAGCATTTTCGGATTTCGGTACACCCGCCATTATCGGGGGAGAGTTCCCGGTCATGCCGACGCTTGTTTACAGCGAATTTGTAAGCGAGGTCGGAGGCAATTTACACATGGCTTCGGCCGTCGGGGTTATCATGATTCTCGTCGCATCCGTGGCACTGATGATACAAAGGTATCTGCTTGCTAAGAAGACTTACGCTTCCGTCTCAGCTAAACGCTCCGTGCTTGTAAAGCCGAGCAAAGGAATGAAGGCTGTCATTGTGACGTACATAAGCGCTATTCTCACCATGTCCTTCCTGCCGCATATCACACTGCTCGTCGTCTCTTTGATGAAGTGGAAGTGGGGCGTACTGACGAATCAGTTCACACTCATCAATTATGTAAACTTGTTCAAAAGCCATCTGGCTCCGATCGGCGTTAGTTTCTTCCTGGGTTCGATGTCGACGATACTGGACATTATTTTCGGTGTGGGTATCGCCTACCTGATCGTACGTAAGCGTTACAAGTTCATTTCGAGCTTCGTGAATATTTCCATGATGGTTCCCTATATTATCCCGGGTACAGTGCTAGCGATTGGATTTATCGTCGTGTTTAACAAGCCGCCGATTATCTTGACAGGAACATGGATCATTCTAGTGCTTGTCTCATTCATCCGTAAGCTGCCTTTCTCGATCAAAAGCTCAGAATCATCACTCTACCTTGTACACAAAGCGCTTGAGGATGCTGCGCTCATGTGTGGAGCGAGACCGTTTACAGCTTTCAAAGACGTGACGTTCAAGCTGATGATTGGTGGTGTTATTTCCGGGGCGACGCTTTCGTTCTTGCAAATTATGACGGAGCTCAGTTCAACACTGATTTTATACCGACCACCTTGGGTTACGATGCCAGTCGTCATTTTCCAAAATGCGATGACGGCAGGAGCTGATTTTGGAATCTCGGCCGCTATGGGGGTCGTGCTCATGACTTGCATTTATATCCCGCTGCTTCTTGTTAACAAAAATTCACGAAAGAAAGTATAGGGAGTTTGGTGAAAAAGAAGCAAAGAACGGGTAAGGAGGATTACCAGTGAACGGTACTATAAATTCAACGGCTATTTCAATTAAACATATACGCAAAAGCTTCGGGGATAACCCGATTCTGAAGGACATCTCGTTCGAGATTAAGCCAGGGGAATTTTTCACACTGCTTGGTTCGTCGGGCTGTGGCAAAACGACGCTGCTTCGCTGTATCGCCGGCTTTGAGAAAGCAGATAGCGGCAGCATCTTATTCGGCGACACCGATGTACTTCCGCTCAATCCGTGGGAGAAGAACATTGGCTTCGTCTTCCAAAATTACGCGCTGTGGCCGCACATGACGATTTTTGAGAATATTGCTTATGGTCTGAAGATGCGCAAAATGGATAAAAAGAGTATCCAAGAAAAGGTAGCATGGGCGCTTGATATGATCAACTTAAGCGGCGCCGAAGGCCGTTACCCTGGCGAGCTAAGCGGTGGTCAGCAGCAGCGTATTTCCATTGCGAGAGCACTCGTACTGAACCCGCAAGTACTTCTTCTTGACGAACCGCTAAGTAACTTGGATGCGAAGCTGCGTATCAAGATGCGCAAAGACATCAAAGAAATTCAGAAGCGTCTTGGCATTACTTCGATCTACGTGACGCATGATCAGGAAGAAGCACTCGAGCTTTCCGACCGAATCGCTGTCATGGAAAAAGGAAACGTCATGCAGGTAGGCACACCAGAGGAAATTTATGAAACGCCGGCGAACAGCTTCACAGCCAACTTTGTTGGCCGAAGCAATCAGATAAAAGGCACCATTCGTGGCGGAACATTTTACGCACTTGGCGAAACGCCTATTCCGCTTCGCGGCTTGAACCGCAAGGATGGAGATACACTTCTCTGTTTCCGCCCTGAAAATGTAAGGGTTCGTCATGAGGAACCAGATTCTGTGAATGGGTTTAAGGTAAAAGCTTTGGAATCCAGCTACCGAGGTAACTTCGTGCAAGGTACGGTTGCATTAAGTGAGAATGTCAGCTTCCTTGTGGACTGGCGAGAAAGAATGGAAGAAGGCAGAGAGCTCTCCGTCGAGATCTCCAAATACCTCTTCTATGATGAGGACAAATGATGAACGTTAAAGGGATTGGCATTAGTCTCAATGCAGACATGGTAAATGGGGATTTGGAAGCGCTGGAGAAACATATCGGATATATCGCCGATGCAGGTGGCGACTACGTTGAACTCATCATGCACGGCCTGGACGTTGTTATCGATGGTAAGGTTCATCCGAGAAGGTTGGAGCGTGTTCGCGCGGTTTTGGCCAAATTTCAGGTCGGCTACACGATGCACTTACCCTACGAGCTTAACTTATTATCCCTTGAAAAGGGGGACGATTATTACCGCTGCTTTGAAGCAGGAATCGAGCTTTCAGCGGCGCTTGGCTGCCAAACGATCGTGTACCACAGTTCATTTGCGCAGCTGACGGAAGCGAATATGCCACAGTATTATGCCAAGTACGGCAAGCTGTATCGTGAAGAACTGTTTGCCATATTGGTCGAAGAAGATGCGAACCGTTTGCGGGAACTCGGCCGTTTGGCCCAGCGCCACGGGATTTCGATCGGTGTGGAAAACAACATTTGGTACGACATCAAGAATGAATATACCTACGGGATTCGCCCTCAGCAGGTTGTCGAGCAGATCAAGCGGATTGGGCTGGATAATGTCGGCATGACGCTGGATATAGGCCATTGCTACTTGACATCGATTGCCTACAAGTACGATTTCAAGCAGGCGATTATCGAAGTGCTCCCGTACGTAAAGCATCTGCATGTGCATGACAATTTCGGCAAACTAAAAGATGCCAAAACTTATATGAGCAATTTGCCTTACGGCTACGGGGATCTACATTTGCCAGTCGGCTGGGGATCCATTCCTTACGAGGATGTGTTCCAGTGGATTTCTGACTATACGGGAATCGTTAACATGGAGATTGAATTCCGGCTGTACCCGCATTTTCAAGAGTCGGTTGAGGAAATGAAAATGATGTTAGCGTCAAAATAAGGAGATGACAGATGGTGAACGTTGATGTTCTCGTATGCGGCCCCATCTTCACGGATATTGTGTTCTCGAACGTTCCGCGGATGCCAAAACCGGGGGAAGAGGTTTTCGGACAAGGCTTTGAATTTACTTGCGGAGGCAGCACGTACATTACTTCTGTCGCTATGGCGCGGTTAGGCATGAACATTGCGGTAGCCGCTCCGCTGGGAAATGATTTCCTGAGTCAATTTACTAGGGAGCAACTGCAGCGTGAAGGGTTGACGGCTGCACATGCCTACACCGTTGATCGTCCGATGAGGCAAGTTACGGCTGCGATTAACACGGAAGGCGACCGTGCCTTCGTTACCTACCAAGACCCGTTGGATGATGTGGGTTATCAGAATCATTTATTGGATCTCCTCGATACGATTGACGCGTCGATGCTGATCGTGAATGCGAGGCTGGAGTATCGGCCAGTTATTGAAAAAGCCCGCAGCAAAGGCATGCGCATCGTGCTCGACATCGGTTGGGACGACGAATGGATTTATAGTCGGGAGTTAAAGGAGCTGCTGCAGCTCGGCCATTTTTTTACGCCGAATCTTGCGGAAGCCCTGGCGATCACGGGGAAACAGACGCCGGAGGAAGCGCTGGAAGCGCTGCACGGTATCGTCGAAATGCCGATTATTAAGCTGGGAGCGGCGGGTGCGATCTTCCCGACGGTTGGAGGCATAGGGCACGTCGCAGGTAACCCGGTGGAAACGCCGGTCGATACGACGGGCGCGGGCGACAATTTTTTGGCAGGGTTATTGGCGGGTGTATTGAAAGGCTGGACGCTGGAAGAAGCGATTCAGCTCGGCAATTATTGCGGCGGACAATCGGTACTTGGCATTGGCGGTACGGCTGCCTCTCCGACATGGGAGCAAGTGAAAAGGGACTTCATAATTAATCATCTAGGGGGAGAAACAAGATGAAATTAGCAATATTAGGTGGAGCAGGAATGAGAACCGCACTACTCGTGAATGGCCTGGTACGTCATTCGGAGGAGCTTCAGTTCGATGAAGTTGCACTTTTTGACAACGATGAAGAACGCTTGATGATTATGGGGCGTTTATCGGAATATATTGCGAAGACGAAGGAAGCGCCATTCCGCGTCACGTTTACAACCGATGTTCGCGAAGCGTTAACAGGTGCGGATTTCATCTTTTCCGCCGTTCGTGTCGGTCAGGAAGAAAGCCGTGTTCATGATGAGCGCGTAGCATTGAAGTATGGTGTATTGGGACAGGAAACGACGGGTCCGGGTGGCTTCGCTATGGCGCTGCGTACGATTCCGGTTATGATCGAGTACTCCCGCATCATTAATGAAGTTTGTCCGAATGCTTGGCTGCTCAACTTCAGCAATCCGTCAGGATTGCTTGCACAAGCGTTGAACACATACGGCCAATGTAAAACAATCGGTATTTGCGACGCGCATGCCGGCATGAAAAACGCGCTCAGTAAGTTTTTGAGGGTTCATCACTCTAGGCTGCAGGTTGACTATTTCGGTCTGAATCATCTGGGCTGGATTCCAAAAGTATATATGGATGGCGTTGATCAACTGCCGATGATCCTTGACCGCTTCGAGGAATTGGCCAGAGGCGCACACGTTTTCAGCTTCTTCGAGCCAGAACTTATTCGTAACATTGGCATGCTGCCGAACGAGTACTTATACTATTTCTACTACCATGATCTATCGGTGCGTAACATTTTGGAAACGGGTGAAACACGTGGCGAGCAAATCGTTAAGCTGAACCGCCCGTTGTTGGCACGTATTGCGCCGCTCATCCGCGAAGGCAAACTTGCGGAAGCATGGAAAGATTACAACGAGACATTGGATAAGCGCTCAAGTACATATATGTCGCGTGAAACTTCCGGCGCTGTTCATAATATTCACGAGAATGAAGCGGAAGCTTTTAACCAGTTCGAAGAAGAAGGCTACGAAGGGCTTGCGATCAACGTGATCAAGGGCATTCACCAGAACAAGCAGCAAGTGTTGACGCTGAACGTTCCGAACCGTGGTACAATCGCAGGTTTGAAGGACGACGATGTCGTTGAAGTACCATGTATTGTGAACCGGAATGGTCCGACTCCACTTACTGTAGGTACAGTTCCAGATATCGCGATGTCGCTCATCCAACCGGTGAAAACTTACGAGCGCTACGCTGTTGAAGCTGCGGTCAAAGGTGATTATCAAGCTGCGCTGAACGCGCTGACAGTGCATCCGTTGGTACCGTCGTTTACAGTTGCCAAGGCGATTATGGACGAATATTTGCAGGTGCATAAGCAGTACTTGCCACAGTTTCAATAAATGACATGCGCGTGAAAGTTGCTTGGAAGAGTCTGATGATAGTTCATCAGACTCTTTTTGTTTTATTACGCAGTAGCTTCTAATGAAGCACCGCTGTTGCCAAAAACGTGCGTAGCGAGAGAAGGATAGCCTGCTCCCGCGTGGTATTACCGTGCGGATCGAGCTTGTTGCCAGCAACGCCATTCATGATGCCGTAGTTCACAACAAAGTTCATTGCATCCTGCGCCCAGCTCGAGATGGAGCCTGAGTCATTGAAGGTCGTTTTTGTAGTTGTATCTATGATTACGCCTGGCTTTGCTAATTTCACCGTCCGCAGCAGCATGACGCTCATCTCTTGGCGGGAGATGGGGTTCTTAGGCCCGAAGGTATCGTTCGTCAAGCCGTTCACAATCCCCAACCGATACGCTTGGTTCACATGCACATTATTCGTATCTTTAAATACGGGATTGTAGTCAGGTGCTAGTGTTTTCCCCGTCAACTTCTCATACAGCCGAACAGCAAGCCCGGCAAAATCCTCTCTCGTAATCGCCTCTGTATATTTACTTAATGTTTCACTGGTTGTCAATCCGAGCCCGAATGCTTGCTTCAACTCAGGCAAGGCCCATGAACTAGCACCAGTAAAGATGTCTGGTACATTCGTAATAACACCGTCCACTTTCGAAATGAGATCAGATGAAACCGTGATCCGCGCAATATCATCGAGGATGTTTAATTTGGTTTTACCTGGTTTCAGAACGGGTTGTATACCGGACCCTTTCAATAGAGGCGCATCGATTTTGACAACGTCTTTAATTCCGGCGAGTGGAGCCGAAGACTCCACGATCGTTACGGCTTCTCCGGGAATCAAATACTCGGGAATGGCATATTGGTCAATGATCGGCTTGATTTGGTACACGTACCAAGTGTCCTGGGTTTTACTAGTTTGCGTATCTACAAAGGATACTTGGCCAATAGAATCTGTTTTACCTGTAAGAGTGAAAGTCTTCTTGCCATCAGGTCCTGTTCGCGTAATGTCGTAGCGTGATTCCATATTCGAATTATCCAGCCAAGTTAGTGTGACGGATCCATTGGAGTTGGCTGCGGCTTTCACATCGGTCGGACCGCCAGGTTGCTTCACGCTAAAGTATTCCGACACATAATCGTCCTCACTGTTGCTACCTAAGAGGGGATCGAACCATGCATGTATGCGAAAGCGAACAGAGGTGAGGCTAGCATCGATCGGGAGCGTTAGTGCGCCACCTTCCCCGCGTGTGAGTGAGATCCAGCTTACCCCATTATCACGCGAATAGAACAAAGCATCGTCTAAAGTTGTAGACACAACCTTTGTTGTACTGTACATAATGACGAATGGCACCTCTGCGGTTACATAGGGAAGCTTATCATCCCAGTCACCACCTATTGGGCGCAGGCTGATGCTATAAATGTCTGCCTCTGCGCTAGCCTTGGATTCCCCAACTGTTACACCTGTCAATAACAGTGCACTAGCCGTCAAGAGCAGCGAAATTTTTCTCCAAATTGGATACATGCCCAGCCTCCTTCATACCGTGAATCAGCATTTTGAGGCTAGCATAACAGCCAACTTGTTTGCTGTCTATGAGTGAAATGGGCTAATTTTCCATTTTAGTGTAAGCGAAAAACCACTTATTTTAGCAAATCTGAGTATCGTCAAATTATACGGACAACCCTGAAGGGGGAAATGGATGCTGGAATGAGAGATGTACCCTTTCTGTTGCGGCAATTGTACGTGGAATACCGCAATTGTACCTATCTATGTCGGAGAAATATCCCCTACAATAAGCATAAAGAAAGCGCAATCATTACAGGGGGATTTACACTTATGAATGAAATGAAGCTATGGTATGCTCGTCCTGCCTCGAACTGGTCGCAAGGTTTGCCTATCGGAAATGGAAGATTGGGGGCCATGATCTACGGCGGCGTGGAACATGAAACCTGGAGCCTAACAGAAGTGACCTATTGGTCAGGGAAGCTGGAAGTGATTCCTGGTCAATCCAACCTTAGAGCGGATCTGGATCAAATGAGGGAGCATTTTTTTGCTGGGGATTATAAGCGGGGAGATGAGCTGGCGAAGCAGTCCCTACAGCCTAAAAAAGGAAACTTCGGCACGAACTTATCGATGTGCGATGTTCAACTAACGTTTGATCATCAAGGCGATCAATTGGTTCGGGAGCTAGATCTTCATAGCGCTTGCACACGGACAGATTACATCTCCAACGGGCATAGACGAACAAGAGAGGTTTGGGCTTCGCATCCGGATGGAATCGTAGCCTCACGATTATCTAGCGATCAGTCTGGCGGCATGTCACTCACGGTGAACATTCTCGGAAGAACAGATCGGTTTACTGCAACATTAATCGGTAACGATACGTTTGTTTTTGAGGGGCAAGCAACGGAAAGTATGCATAGTAACGGGGAGTGCGGTGTAAGCTGCCAAGGCGTGCTGAAAGTCATTGCGGGTGGCGGTAGCGTGACCGCAGACGCTGGCCAAATTAGGATAGACAACGCAGATGACGTCGTGATTTATTTGGCAGCGAACACCGATTACGGCAGAAGCGATGACGCGTGGAGGACACAGTCGTTGCGCCAAGTCGAGAGCGCCATAGCTAAAGGATATGAGCGGCTGAGAGAAGACCACGTGGCGGATTATCGCCGTCTGTACGACAGAGTCAACCTAGACCTAGGCGTAACCAGTCATTCTAGCTTACCAACAGACGAAAGAATACAGCTGTTCCTGAAGGGGCAGGTTGATGATCCGCAATTATTTGCCTTATTTTATCAATATGGTCGCTATCTGACGATTGCCGGGTCAAGGGCGGATTCTCCGCTGCCGCTCAATCTGCAAGGGATTTGGAACGATGGCGAAGCCAATCGTATGCAATGGAGCTGTGACTATCATCTGGATATCAACACGCAAATGAATTATTTCCCAACGGAAGTAAGCAATTTGGCGGAATGCCATCTTCCCTTAATGCGATTCATTGAGCAATTAGCGGGGAGTGGAAGATCAGCAGCGCAGCATTTCTATGGCTGTGAGGGATGGGTTGCTCACGTATTTACCAACGCTTGGGGATTCGCATCACCTGGCTGGGAAACGTCGTGGGGGCTGAACGTAACGGGTGGCTTGTGGATTGCCACACATCTTCGTGAGCACTATGAATTCGGTCTCGATCAGGCTTTTCTGGCAGAGACGGCGTATCCTGTGCTGAAAGAAGCTGCTGCCTTTTTCCTCTACTATATGACGGTTCACCCGAAGTATGGCTGGTTGGTAACAGGTCCGTCGAATTCGCCTGAGAACAGCTTCTATGTGGATGATCCGAAGAGAAGCGAGTATCAATTATCTATGGGCTCTACGCTAGACCAGGTATTGGTACGCGATTTATTTGTATTTTGCCTAGAAGCATCGGAATTGCTACAGGTGGATAGGGAGCTGCAACAGAAGCTTAAGATGGCCATTGCTATTCTGCCGCCGTTGATGATTGGACAAAGAGGACAATTGCAGGAGTGGCTGGAGGATTATGAAGAGGCACAGCCAGACCATCGCCACTTATCCCATCTCTTCAGCTTATACCCCAGTAATCAGGTGACACCTGAAGGTACACCAGAGCTCAGCGCTGCAGCAAGGGTAACCTTGGAGAATCGCATGGATCGTGAAACGTTAGAGGACGTTGAGTTTACGTTAGCCGCACTTGCAGCGAATTTTGCCAGATTGCAAGATGGCGAGAATGCCTATAAGCATCTGACGCATTTAATTGGTCATTTGTGTTTTGACAATTTATTAACCTACTCCAAGGCAGGGATCGCTGGGGCTGAAACGAATATATTTGTGGTGGACGGTAATTTTGGCGGTACAGCGGCTATAGCGGAAATGCTGTTGCAAAGCCATGCAGGAGGCATTCATATTCTGCCAGCCCTTCCGGCCAAGTGGCACACGGGTAAGGTCACAGGCTTGCGTGCAAAAGGGAACGCAGAGGTGGATGTCACTTGGGCGAACGGTCAGTTGGTCGAGGCGACCATAAGGGCATTTTCAGTAGGTCGATTGTTCCTTCGTTACCGAGATCGCAAGGTCGAGCTCGTTCTGGAACCCAACTGCTCGTACCAAATCGACGGTAGTTTGTTCATAAAACTGATCTGAATATCAAGTAGACCAAGGCAGCTACAGTCGGTATAAACGTAGTTGCCTTTCCTTTGTTTATACAGAAAAAGACATGGTATAATGAAAATCAATTTAGATAACGCTTTCATACATGGGGGGATAGGGGCATGCCGAAGTTCTCACGAATATTCCGTAAATTTCTGATCTCCTATATCGTAATCTTGTTTATTCCGAGCATTGCCGGATATATGTCATACCGTACTGCGATTGCGGTGACGCAATCCGTATCCATTGAGAATAACGTGACACAACTTCGGAAGAGTCAAGATATTTTGGAGCGAAGGATGGCTGAGGTAGAAGGTTTCACAAGGCAGCTGGCGCTGAATCAGGAACTGAGTGTTCTCATGAATGAGAAGGGAATGGATGAGAAGGTCAATCTGTATGGCATTTGGAAAGTAAATAATGATATTAAAGCATTTAGCCAGACCAATGATTTCTTACAGCAATTTTTTATCTATTTAAATAATTATAACGTGCTCTTAACGCCGGCCTCCTCCTATTTCCAGCCTGAACGATATTATCAGTCCTTTCACTACAAGGATCTACCTGCGGATGAATGGAAACGAACACTATTAGACCAAACGCACAATAGGGAAATCATACCGCTGAAGCCCTTTATCACGAATGGTGCGCAAACCGCTGTGATTACCTATATACAATCGCTCCCGTTGGATAGCTTTAATGGCTCCGCACGTGCTACGGTCGTTGTTCTCATAGACGAAAAAGTCATATCCAGCCTATTATCGGACCTTAAAGATCAATACGGCGGTTGGTCTCACATTAGTGATGCCCAAGGACATACCATAAGTTTGCTTGGTATTAATGAATCGGACGCGGCGAAGTTAGCCTCAGACACCAGCTTTGATCAATCGAAAGCGAGTCAATTCTATAACGATGATTTGGTCATTACGATTCGTTCCAAGACCACAGGATGGGTATATCGAGCAGGAATCCCTAGACATGTTTTAATGGAGAACGCGAATAAAATCAAATATATTACGTGGTCTGTGACAAGTGCCGCTCTTGTGGTGGGATTGTTGGTCGGACTGTGGCAAGCTTACAGAAATAGTTCCCCTATGCATAGATTGCTGAATGTGATGAAAGACCAGTTCGGCAAAGATGCGGCTGTGGGACGCAATGAGTATGACTTTCTACAGGGTAATATTTCGAACATGATTTCTAACAATAAGCGACTCGAAAATGAATTGAACCGGCAGCTCCCTTTAATTCGGGATGCTTTCTTGAAAAGGCTTATCGCAGGCGAATTCCGATCGCTGGAAGAGATTGCAGCAGCTGCCGAACAAGCCAATACAGGGTTACAAGCAGATACGGGTTACACAGGTATTTTGCAAATCAAAGGGTACTCCGGCATGGACAGCGTCGACATTCTTAACGAGTTAAGTGCGGCTCGACTGATTATGAAACAGACGCTGCACGATCTTGGGTGGCTTGTCCATATGACGGATCTGGGGGCCGATCGGGTTGTGGTCATCTTTGAAGGCATAGCGGCAGCAGAAAACAAGGAGACAGCCAATAAGGAGATTGAGCGAATTCTGAATGAGCTTGCTGAATTTGTATTTAACGAGTATAAAATTACGATTATCGCAGCGATGGGCAATCCATTTACCACGGTAATGGAGGTCAGCCACACGTACGAGCAAGCAACACAGGCATTAGAGTATGCCCTGCACATGAATCGAAAAGGGGTTCTATGGTTCTCCGATGCTCGGTTGGAAAGTGACACTTATTATTATCCGTTAGATATTGAACTGCGCTTAATCAGTACGATCAGAGCGGGGGATCTTGACGAAGCCAGACGGATTCTGGACGCGATTATTGCGCAAAACATTGAAAATCGTGAACTGTCCATCGAAATGAAGCATCAGCTTATCGGTGAGCTGAAGGGCACTTTTCTGAAGTTGCTTTACCAGAAAACATTTCAGGAGTCCGACATTTTCGAGGCTGTGAAAAATCGCGTTGCTGACATTCAGGCCAATGAAGAAATGGATGCCATTCGGCAAGATATCGATGGCATTATGGCATCCTTATGCGGGTTAATTGCCAATAAAAAGAACGATCATCATAATAAAACCGTGGAGCAGGTGATGAAGTATATTGCTGAGATGTACAGTGATCCTGATCTCAACTTATATCGCGTGGCAGAAAAGGTGGAGCGTCCAGAGAAGTATATTTCCAACCTATTCAAAGAGGTAACGGGGAAGAATTTATCAGATCATTTGGAACAGGTGAGAATGGATCAAGCGGCTAATTTGTTAAAAGGAGATGCGTACACGGTAGATGAAATTGCTGCGCGTGTCGGATACAATAGCTCGCATTCTTTCCGCAGAGCGTTTAAGCGAGTGCTCGGTGTTTCGCCAAGTTCATATAGGCAGTCTATAACGGAATAAAGGTTTCTAGATTAAGCTAAGCGGATTAATTACGCTTGGCTTTTTTTTGGTCTCGCGGGTGAGAGCGAAGTGGGAGGCTTGAGGGCGTGCGAATAAGTCGATTATTTCGACTTATTCGGTCGGAAAGCAGCCCTGGCGTGCGAATAAGTCGATTATATCGACTAACTCGGTCGGAAAGCAGCTCCGGCGTGCGAATAAGTCGATTTTATCGACTAACTCGGTCGGAAAGCAGCCCTGGCCCGCGATTAAGTCGATTTTATCGACTAACTCGGTCGGAAAGCAGCCTTGGCTCGCGAATAAGTCGATTATATCGACTAACTCGGTCGGAAAGCAGCCTTGGCTCGCGAATAAGTCGATTATATCGACTAACTCGGTCGGAAAGCAGCCCTGACCCGCGATTAAGTCGATTTTATCGACTAACTCGGTCGGAAAGCAGCTCCGGCCCGCGAATAAGTCGATTTTATCGAGTAGCCCAACTTAATTGCCCCAACCACCTCGCACGGAAGGAATTAAGGGGAAATAGTTCGGCAGAATCGGACTATTTGTCCTTTTCAAAAAGGAATCCTCGTTTTAATTCGGAGATATCGGACTAACGCCGCTTCGGCAAGAGCCGCTAGAGCTACCTAAGTGGATCGTATCCTCATAGGCGAAGTTGGATGACCGATTGAAAGATGTACCCTTCATTTAACGGTAATTGTACGTGAAATAACGCAATTGTACCTATCTAATACGGGCAATTATCCCCTAGAATAAGGCTCAAGAAAGCGCAACCAGTTGCGAGACAGATGATCTTAGGGGGTTTTGTTTTGAATAAAGGACTAGTCACCAGTCAAAGATCGCTGATCAAAAGCAGTCGACTTGGCATCATGGAGGCAGCGACCAGAAGCTTCAAGAAGCACTGGCAGCTGTATCTGCTCATCATTCCACCGGCGTTGTATTTCCTTATATTCAAGTATTACCCGATATTGAACGCGGTGCTTGCCTTCAAGGACTACAATGTCACGAAAGGCATCTGGGGAAGCCCATGGGTAGGGTTTAAGAACTTTCAGTTATTTTTTGAAAATCCGTTGTTCTGGACATTAGTTAAGAACACGATTTTTATTAGTGGTTACTTGTTAATTGTTGGTTTCCCGATTCCCATTTTGTTGGCGTTGGCGATCAATGAAGTGCGCAACCAGCGCTTCAAAAAGCTTGTCCAACTCGTTTCCTTTGCACCTTATTTTATATCTACCGTTGTGATGGTGTCCATTATTATGCTCTTTCTGGCGCCTCGACTCGGCTTTGTGAACGTGGTGATGAATCATTTCGGTATGGATTCGATCAATTTTCTGGGAGAGCCCGGCATGTTTCGCTCGATCTATGTGTGGTCGGACATTTGGCAGACGGCTGGTTATTACTCGGTCATTTTCTTAGCTGCTTTAGCAGGCGTGGACCCCTCCCTCTATGAGGCGGCCAAAGTAGACGGTGCTTCACGGTTACAGAAAATTATCCACGTTGATTTGCCTGGCATTTTGCCCACGATAGTCATCGTATTCATCTTGAATGTAGGTAATGTGATGGCGATTGGCTTCGAAAAGGTCTATTTATTGCAAAATCCACTGAATACGGTAAATTCCGAGATTATCGCGACTTATGTGTACAAAGTGGGACTGCTGAATGCGAATTACAGCTTCGCCACAGCCGTCGGATTGTTTAATTCGGTGATCAATTTAATCCTACTCATTGTTGTAAATAGATTGGCTAGGAAATTTTCCAATCATAGTATTTGGTAAAAAGGAGTGCAGCTATGTCTACGATCAAAGCAAGGGTGAAAGATTCGCTAGGAGATAAAATTTTCTTGATTACCGTTTACGTACTTCTGAGCCTCTTACTCATTGTTGTATTATATCCGCTTATTTACGTGATCAGCAGCTCGTTCAGCAGTCCTTCTGCTGTCACTTCCGGTAAAGTATGGTTGTGGCCCGTTGAGCTGTCGCTCAAAGGGTACAATACGTTAATTCATAACCAGAAAGTGGTGGTTGGTTATGGAAATTCCCTTTTTTATACAGGTGTAGGAACTATCATTAGTGTGGTGCTTACCATTATGATTGCGTATCCGCTTTCTAGGAAAACGTTCTTTGGTAAGAATGTACTGATGATGTTAATTACGTTTACCCTGCTGTTCAGCGGTGGGTTAATTCCGACTTACTTGGTCGTCAAGCAGATGGGACTGATTGATACGAGATGGGCGCTGCTCATTCCGAACGCTATTTGGGTATGGCAGGTCATCATCACGAGATCCTTCTTCCAATCCGCGATTCCAGATGAACTGTTTGATGCAAGTGAAATTGATGGCTGCAGTGATTTCAGATTTCTGAGAAGCGTTGTCGTGCCGTTGTCGAAACCGATCATCGCGGTTCTTGTCTTAATTTATGCTGTCGGCCAATGGAACGCGTACTTCGATGCTTTGATTTATCTCAAATCGGCTAGTTTGTTCCCACTTCAGTTGATTTTGCGCAGTATTATCATTCTCAACAACAGCTCGAATGCAACCGATGCCTTGAAGCAAGTAGAAAGACAGCAGCTTGCGGAAGCGTTGAAATATTCCCTCATTGTCGTCACAACACTGCCGGTGTTGATTATTTATCCGTTTGTTCAGCGTTTCTTCGTACAAGGCATGTTGGTGGGTTCTGTAAAAGGTTAAGACACGGCTCTGCCCTGTGGATTCCATTGAAAGGGGTGATTCATTTCAGGTAATGCTGGTAGTCGGTCTAAGATCGGGGTTATACTAAATGCATGAAAAAAGGGAGCGATACATGTGAAAAAGGGTCTTGTAAGCGCACTAATGGTCATTATGATGTCTAGTTTGTTTCTTGCCGCATGCTCAAAGGATGATGCAGCATCAGTGTCTCCAGCAGCAACAGGAGGTACAGCGAGTGGTCCTGTCGCGATCAGCATGTTTGCTCAACAAGATACGGCGATCGACTTGAAGACGAATAAATTTACGAAATTCATGGAAGAAAAGTTCAATGCCAAGTTCAATTTTGAAATTATCCCGTTTGATGGTGCCAAAGAGAAGAGACAGATTTCACTGGCAAGCGGTGATTATCCGGATTCCTATATGTTGACGGCATGGATCGACCAGTTTTCACAAGCTGATATTCTGAAATACGGGAAGCAAGGCATTTTAATTCCTTTAAATGATTTAATTGATCAGTATGCACCGAATATTAAGGCGGCTATGGCTAAGGACGCTACATTAAAGAGCTTTAGTACGGCGCCGGATGGCAAAATTTATGGATTAGGTTCTTATACGCAATGCTTCCACTGTTCGTATCCGAACAAAATGTGGATCAATACCAAATGGTTATCCAAAATGAATCTCGAGATGCCGAAAACGACCGAAGACTTCAAGAAAGTACTTCAAGCCTTCAAGAAGGGTGATCCCAACGGTAACGGCAAAGCCGACGAAGTTCCGCTAAGTGGATCCACAGAAGATTTTGGCGTGCATATCATTCCGTTTCTCATGAATGGCTTCATTTATGATGATGACCGTAATTACCTGACTATGACGAGTGGGAAAGTCGATACAGCAGCGAATAAGCCAGAATGGAAAGAAGGCCTCGCGTATATTAAATCTTTGTATGACGAAGGATTAATTGATCCAGGTGCATTTACGCAAAATGCGGAAGCATTCAAGAAAATTGGTGAGAACGCAGGGACGCAGATTCTTGGGATTGGTGCAGGCATGCATCCCGCTATTTTCGTAAACATTGATAAAGGAAACAAAAACTCGGCCGATTACAATCCGGTACCTCCACTTACAGGGCCACACGGTTCGCTAGCAACGCATGATGGTGGCGGATTGACGCCAGGCGCGAAATTCGTCATTACGAACAAAGCTACGAAAGAAGAGCAGATCACGTTAATTAAGATGGTTGATTACATGTTTACATTTGAAGGTCAAACGAATGCGGCGTCAGGTATGGAAGGGATCGACTGGAGAAAGCCGAAAGAAGGCGAGGTCGCTCTGGGTAAAGGTGTGAAACCGCTCATGGCGTCTATTCCAGCAGTAGAAGGAGAGGCACCGCATAATGCAGGCTGGAGCGGAATGGGCCACTTCTACCAACCAAGTGAATATAGAGACAGCATCGTTCAAGGAACAGATGTGTATGATTCAGCAAACTACGAACGCAGATTGTACAATGCAACACTCATGTACCAAGGTCACGAGCCGAAGGAGATTTACCCTGCCTGGGCTGTATGGGTTGATCCTACACAAACCGATGAAGCAAGTATTCTGCAAACAAATCTCAAAAATTATATCGATCAAAACGCGTTGCAATTCATTACTGGAAATAAGGATTTAACTAAGGATTGGGATGCTTATGTGAAAGGACTGGATAATTTGAAGGTTGGACGTTATCTGGAAATTTTACAAAAGGCGTATGACAGTTCTTCGTATAAAAAATAAGAATAGCGAGAATCAGGTGCTTTATGTTCATACATAGAGCACTTGATTTTTTTGTTAGGAAAGGAGACGTAGAATATGACTTGTACATGGACTAACCATCCCGTGAATCATCGTGGAGGGCTGCCTCACATCAAGGAGAAATTACTTCGCAATGAGCCGATTGTCGTTGCTTTTGTTGGCGGTTCTATTACCGAAGGTGCAGGGGCATCGGATTTGACGACGACGAGTTGGCGAGCCTTAACGGAGAGCTACTTGAAGCAACGATTTTCGTCTGAAAAAGTAACGTGTATCAATGCTGGCGTTGGGGGAACGACGTCTATGTTCGGTGCTCACCGGCTGCATGCGCACGTTCTGTCTCACGGTGAGATCGATTTGCTATTTGTTGAGTTCAGCGTGAACGATGGTGCGGATCGCCACGAATCGATCAGGGGAATGGAAGGTATCGTACGACAATACAGACGACTTTCGCCTCGTACGGATATCTGTTTTATTTACACAGCAGCGGATAAAAATTTGACCGAACATACGCCATTCAACATAGCTGTACATGAAGAAGTGGCTGCCTATTACGCGATTCCTTCTGTTAACTTTGCCGCTAGGGTATACGCCTTGATGCAGACAGACGAAGTACGTTGGGACGAACTTGCTTCCGATCGGGTACATCCAAATGATGAGGGGCATGCGCTGTATGCTGCGTTCGTGCGGGAGTATCTGGATGTAGCATTAGATGTGAGGCCGGCTGCGGAAACAGACACGGAAGGCGTTAACGGACAGGATGTGGCATCGCTACTGCCACCTCTTGAGCCCCACAATTACGAATATGCAGCCATGCGGGAGGTGGATTTCGCTGATCGTTTGGATGGTTTTGAATGGAGAGAGTTGTCATCAGAGCCGCTTATGAACTGGAGATATGACACACAACATCTGTATACGGATACTCTTGATGCGTCACTTTCATTCACTGTGCATGGGCAGAGTGCTGGCGTTTTACTGCTGTGCGGGCCTGATACGGGGACTTTCGAGTACGCTATAGACGGACTAATGTTTAACGAGGTTAACTTGTTTGATGATTGGTGTTTGCAGGCATATCGTCCTATTATGGCTATGTTTCCTATTCATGCGGAGCGAAGAAGCAGGCGAATTACCATTCGTCATACAGGGAAAAAAGATGAACGCAGCAAGGGAACGAGTATTCGTATTCTAAAGTTGTTAAGTAATTAGAGCAGGGATGTGATTCATAGCCTACTACGCTGCCGTTCCCCCAACTCGTCCCCCCTGAATTCGAACATGATATTCATCCTTCTGCAAAATAAGATTGAACCCGATGCCCTCGCCATGTAAGATAGAGCACATACTAGCAAGAGGAAAGGTGCATCTATGTGGACGTATATCGTAAATTTATTTCGTGATTTATCGCCTAACGTCAAGCGCTTTATTGCAACGGAAAGCTTGTTTGGCATCGGAGTTGGGATCTCTAGCCTCATCCTCAATTTACATTTATTGGATCTAGGGTTCTCCAAGGGCGACATTGGCAAAATTACATCGCTGGGGGCGCTGACCATTGGCTTGGCTAGCTTGCCTGCAGGCTTCATCGTTAAGCTTATTGGGCGCAAAACGATGCTCGTCATCGGTATGCTCTTGGCATTTCTTGCACTCGTGCTCTTTGGTATCGGGACCAGCATTGTCGCGGTAACCGTCGCGCAGCTTGTGTATTCGCTTGGTGTTACAGCGATCGTGAACTCCGAAATTCAATTGATTTTCCAATATTGCCGTACTAAAAAAGAAGAAACGAGTGCGTATTCGCTCTTGTTCGCTATATTTACGCTGTTTACCGGTCTTGGCACGTGGCTCGGTGGTTACTTGCCGGAATGGCTGCCCGGACATACGACGATGTACCAATATGCCTTCTTCGTTGCTGGCGGATGCTTAGGTCTCTCAGGCATATTACGGGGGCTGCTTCTGCCATCTAACCATGTCAAGGCGCAAGCCGTCACAACAGATGAAGCGGGCAGCGTACAAGCAGCGAAGCCTTCGGATCGGCCGAAGAAAAGGCATGCGTTGTATTTCCTGCTGCTGCTTTCCCTGCTTATTTTCAACTCTGGCTTTACGTTCGGGCTGCTTAGTCCGTTCTTGAATGTCATCCTGAAATTCCGATTTCAGATGGATGATGGTAACATCTCTGGCTTGCTAGCGTTGTCCGGATTTTTCTTCTTTATTGGCTCGATCGTTATGCCTTACGTTGTTGACAGATGGGGCAGCCGCAGGACGTTCGTGTTCCTGTTTCTGTATAATATCGTTGTCGTGGCGCTGATGGCGCTCGTCATGCCGACCTCCGTATTCGCCATACTGCTGCTTATTCGCGGGACGGGCTTTACGATGCTGAACAACTTGATGGACAGCGAATGCATGTCGGCTGTGGCGGAGGAAGATCGCAACCTGTTCGCAGGCATGCGGACTGTCTCTCGCAGCATCGGGAATACGATTGCCTCGTACTGGGCGGGCTACATTTTGGCTGGCAATCATTATTCGTTGCCCTTCCTGCTTACCGCGGTTGCCTTGCTAGCTGGGTTTGCCATTTACGCTTGGTTCGTCCAGGGGAAGCTGGATCGGAGACTGCAAGGCCAGACATGACAGCACTGTGAATGTAGACATAAAGAGCTCAACCATTTATTGATGGTGAGCTCTTTTGTATGTCTGCAAATGCTAGCTTTGCGGTCTTTCTTTTTAAAGAGAAACTAACAGGAAAACCTGCTATTATGAAGTTAATATCGAGCTTAGAATGAGAGAAGTATGAGGGGAAGTAAAGCCATGCTGGCAAACAAAGTGTTTCAAAAACTAGGCTTACAGATGAGCCCGGCAACTAAGCATAACTTGTATAGTGATTTTGGTGCAGCCTGTTTATTTAGTCTCTTTAATGTGGTCTTTAATCAGTTTTACATCGCACTTGCGATTAGACAAGGGGCTACGAATCTGGAAGTAGGGATTTTGGCAGCCGCTCCGGCGATTGGACTGCTGTTCTCGCCGATTTGGGCAGGGAGAATCGAACAATCGAATCCCAAACCTTTTGTCATCATCCCGAATGTAATTGGGAGAGCGCTATTGTTGCTTCCGGCATTTTTTGGTGCGCCCAGCGTCTATGTTGTGACGGCAATCGTTTTTTACTTTTTAATGGGCATACAAGCACCGGCTTATCCTGCGCTAGTTACACGTATGTATCAGCCTGAATTGCGCGGCAGACTAATGGGCTACGTTCGAGTTGCCATGGGAGCTATTATGATTCCGCTTGCTTACTTAGTCGGCTCGTGGACGGATAAGTCAGGACCGAGTGGACCGCTGATCACTGCGGCCATAACGGGTGTAATATCGATTCTTTTCCTAGCCCGCGTTAAGGAGATTGCTTTACCCACGAAGGTATCGGCACGCAAATCTTCATTTAAGGAACAGCTCAAGCTTGTGAAAGATCACCGGGAGCTGGTCGTATTTTTTGCAGCAACGACATTGACAGGCTTTGGCAACATATTGGCTAGTCCGTTATACCAGATCATCCAAGTCAGAGAGTTGCAGTTGAACAACATCGAAATTGGGGTTGCGCGTATATCCTATTATGTGTGTTTATTGGTTGCGTATTTCGTTGTTGGTTGGGTGATTGATAGATTTTCTGCGAAGCAAACGCTGGTCTATGGATTGGCGGCGTTCGCGATTGTTCCTTTACTTTATGGGATTTTTGGGAATTATCCTGCTGTGATTATTGGTAGCGGAATCCAGGGAATAGGCGATGCAATCTGGGATATTGGCATTCTTGCTTATATTTTTCGTGTTGTACCTGGACGAGAGGCAGTCGTGTTCGGCCTGCATTTAATGCTGTTTGGTATTCGCGGCTCTATCGCTCCATTAATAAGCACCGGTCTATCCGATTACATACCGATTTCAGGGTTGTTAATTGCCGCTGCCATTTGCGGGTGCATAGGAACAGTTGTTTTTTTGCTTCAAAAAGATAACAAAGTAATGGCGGAATCAGCCCCTCGTTAAAAACTACCTATCGTGGGGTTACCACAAAGTCATGCATTTACTTTCAGCTCAATCGCAGTTGTATCGTTGCACGCGATGCTTCCGTTCGAATGACGGCGAGTTTGTACTCCCCATTGCGGTTACCGTACAAGTCGGGCTCGATGACCAAGTCACCATTGTAGCGAATCATGTAGGCATGATCCTCCAGTGCGACTTGGACGGAGTGATCGGATGTCGTGATCGACGTTACGTCTTTGCCATTCGTGTGAAGCAGCGGCACGCGTATATAGAGTTCATCATATTTCGGCTCGACGAGTTCAAACGTTACTGAAACACCTTCCGCATTGAGGAGGTAATGCTCTTTCACCGCTTGGACGGCCTGTAGGTTGCCGCTATAGGTCACAGTAAATTGTACGCTTTCCGGCGTTTCCTCGCTGACAGCTAGTTCTCCCTGAATGCTCCCGTCACAGCATTCGGATAAATATTGAAGACTGCCATCTTCCCGTTTCCATGCGGGACCGATGGCTGCACAGCTTCGTTTAATCCCCTCCCGTAACTCGAATGAATCACCCGATGAGAACGGAACTGATAGGCCCAGCTCCGTAGGAACGCCAGCGCGATGGATGCGGCCTAAGCCTGTAGCGTCGTAATGCGAATCGGCGCAAGTGTCGATTTGAATGGAATAACCTGCGGCATTCGCAATCACTTTGTGGAAGGACGGGGAGGTGGCAACGACATATCCCCCCACTTCGGCTGGACACGGAGCTTCAGCAATCGTATCGTCCGCGAACAGATAAGCGATGCTTAAGAACGCTCCCATCGTAATCATGTATTTGTCATAGAAGCCATAAGATTCGGTGCCATACTTGCTGTCGATCGGATATAGGTTCTTAATGTGCCGTGCAGGTGTTTGGACAAGCCACCTCTGAATCGATGCGATGGCAAGCCGTGCACTTCGCTTAAATGCCCCAGCTTGCTCGAGATCACCAATCCGGGCATACCGGACGGCTTCAAACTCAGCATTTGCAGCAATGAGCGCTTCGTTAAATAGGAATTGATTGCTTCTTCCACCGAAGGGGTGCTCGTAAGCAGCAGATTGCAGTTGAAGTGTCCAGAGTCCGGACTTTCGAAGCAGTTCATTCAACGCCGAGGCGAACTCCCCTTGATAACCAAGACCCAGTAACAGTTGAATTTGAACTCTTGTCGTCAGATCGTACAATATCGGGTTGCCAGGATCGCGGTACATCCCGTTCTCATCGAATCGAGCCAATTGTAGGGGCCAATGCTCATGGAAATAGGCAAGCGTATCCGTCACGCCTTCCTTCTCCCGAAGAAATTCCCCAGCCATATTGTAAATGTTGATGTTGTGCAGATGACGCTTGCTTTCTTCGTCCCGAATGACGAAGCCGTAATGGATGCTGGGATTGATCTCCTTCAGGCAGGAAAGCCACTGAGCCTTGGAGTCCTCTGTACATCGCGGTCCCATGAACTGCAGGGCAAGCATAATTTCTTTGATGGAGAAGTCAGCGATAGAGTCCCGCTTTAACAGGGGGAGCTCACGGCAACTCTCCGTCATCATGTGTTCCCACAATGGCTGAAGATCCTGCAGCCGCCCAGCAGAAATTAGACATCCAAGTACAGTCAAAATGCGAGAATAGGACTGCAAATCAAGTCGAGTCGTACCATCTTGGCACACTCTTTGTTCAATTTGATGCCGAGAATAGCAATTGAAAGCAAGTTCCATCGTATCCAAATAGGTATCTTTCGTATGTACTTTTGAAGGGCTCACTGTCATGTTTAGGCGCACCTCTGATTACTGTTTTTACTAATTGTAGTTGACAGAGAAGCAATAGACCATGGACATTACTGAGAATACCTTAACAAAATTACGATATTTAACTATAATAAAATGAAACGTAAAGAACTCGACCAGAGGATGTAAATCAGATGAAAATAACCCAAGTGATGTACTACAAAGCGGGGCCGGATTGGCATCATGACCAATTCGTACAAGATTATGACTTGTTGCTGCTGATCACGGACGGCAAGCTTATCTATGTGATTAACGGAACAGAGATTTGCCTGGAAAAAGGCGATGTCGTATATCTGCCCAACGGAACTGTGCGGATTGGTCTGCCGATGAAAGAACAATTCCACAGTAAATACGGTGTTCGTTTCCTCCCAGATGCTGGCGATGACGAATTCAGTATGCTGCAGGCGGGTAAGCCGGTAAGGCTCGCCTCTAAGAGGCTGCCATACTTGGAGGAAAGATTGGCAACGTTGATGCAGCATTGGAGAACGAAGGACATGTATTATCTTCCGATGTGCCGAGGTATATTACTCGAAGTTTTATCTCATGTGAGTCGTGAGCTGCATAGAGGTGTAAACGGAAGAGATCCCCAGTTTGTATATCTAGTTCGCGATTATATTTATGAACATTATCGTTCTCCGCTTACGGTTAAGGAACTCGCCGATCATGCGGGCAAGACACCCTCATACCTCATTACGTGCTTTACGCAGGCGTTCGGTTGCCCACCGTTACAATTCATGCATAAGCTAAGACTTGCTAAAGCCGAAGAGTTGCTCCTCTCGACGGAACGAAGCATTGAAGAGATCTCTCTTGAACTTGGATACTGTGACTCGACATATTTCTATCGTGTATTCCGCAAGCATCATGGCACAGGACCGCTGGCATTTCGGCTGCAAGTGTAGAGAGCGATGGGGCTACGAGCCATAAAGGAGGCCAACGAACTGTGAAATCCTATCTGAAACGGGTATATGAAGCATGGATCGACTATCCTCGAAGAAGGGGAGAGGTCATTCGAGGTCGCTATCAGATTGAACGCTTCCTAGGGATGGGAAGCTATGGGTTAACCTACTTATGTCTGGACAGAGACTCCGGTCTAGAAATCGTGGCGAAGCAAGCAAAACCGAGTAAAGATCAGCTCGCCCAAGACTTATTGCGCCGCGAAATGGCGATTATGAGTCAGTTGGAGCATCCTTCCATTCCAAAATGCTACACTTCATTCGAAGAATCGAAGCGCTTGTATATGATAACCGAATATATCAAAGGGCAGACTGTTGAGGATTTAATTTTTGAACGAGGAGCTCGTTTTGGGGAAAAGGACGCTTTAAGCTTCATACGCCAATTATTGGACATCGTACGATTTATTCATGAGCAGGGCATCGTTCATTTAGATATCCGAATTCCAAATGTCATTTTGGGTGGGGAAAGAATGAGCCTAATTGATTTCGGTTTAGCCGCGCGCCTGGGAGAGCCAGCTCGGTTAACGATAGATTCCGATGAGGAGCTAATCCGTAGAAGGACCGTAGACGTCACTTCAGATCTGTACGCCATCGGCCACTTCTTATTGTTTATGCTGTATTCGACCTTTGAATCAGGCGGTGATCAGGAGGTCGCGACAATGGGTTGGGAGCAAGAGTTGTCGATATCTGCACAGACAAAGCATATACTGCGGAAATTATTGCAGATCGATTCGCCATACGTGAATACGCAAGCCTGTATCGAGGAGTTGGACAGCTTATTAGCTTAAAAAGAAAAAGCCACTTTCGCGGCTTCGGATTAGCTGGAGCTTCCACCTCTATTTTTATAATAACGCTGTCCTTGATGAGTGTGACCGTACCCTCCATGGTTACTTGAAGAATAGCGCCGCGTAATATGTGCTCTGTGATTAGAACTGCTGTGTCGATAGTGACGGCCTCGTCTGGAATGGAGAAGAGACCCAAATAGTTTACGCAGTAAATATTTGATCATCTTACATTCCTCCTTTCGCGGTTTACTCCTTAATACGGTAAACGAAAGGGATGGTTTCAGCTAGCTATCGACTTGGGCGTGCAAGCGCTCGAGAACACGCCGCTTGCGATACAGCATTTTAGCGGCTTCACCCACATCTTTCAGCGTCCCACGGTTGATCCAAGCGCCGAAGAGAATACCTGCAATCGGAATGAGCTGGAACAGCTTTTTCCATCCCCAATTATCGCGATACGTGGCGAATACTTCGCGCCAGCCCTGAAGCTGAGAGATCATCTGCACACTCTCCTTATCCACAGAGGCATAGTTCGCCAGTTCTTCGAGAATCGCCTTTTTGCCCACTATGTCGGAGGACGAGAATTGGAGAACCTTAATCGTGAAGATCCGCTCCTGCTTGTCTTTGGGATCGTAACCATAGCAGATGGCAACTTCCTGAATGGTTTTCAAAGAAAGACCTAGGATGGCCGGAATATCGATAGCGAGTGTCAAAATCCCGCCAATACCCGTTGTAGCGCCTTGCAAGGTAGCGATTTTCGAACGATTCAGGACAATCTCATCCGCGGTTTGATCCAGCACTTGCAGCGGTAATGTGCCCACGGATGCAATCGTAAGCCCCTCAGTAAGCTCATCTCGCTCACCCCCATTGCGCTCAAACACTTCTTCGACATGCCGCAAGGTCCCCTTTTCAGAAATCAAATACCGTCCACCGGCCTGCAAATAATTCCCGAGCTCGTCCAAGGCTTCACCTATTTTTTTATTCAAAAACTTCGGCGTTAAGCGATCCAGCACCTGGAAGGGAAGGCGCCCGAGCTTTTCCCAAAACCAGAGGTCTTTCTGGTCAGCTTCCCAGGCTTCTATCTCATGAAGAGCTTTCTGTAGCTCATTTCTTGTTTCCGTATGGTGATTATGGTGATTGCGTTCAAGATCATTCATGCTGTGCACAACTCCTTTCTACATCGTATACGTTTGTAATCGCATTTGGATGCAGGCCAATACGTCTTCGGCACCTATTTTATCAACAAAGAGGTTTTCTCATAGCATTCCAAAAAATCTTAGATTTTGTGCACACCCGCCATCCGATATACGGAGAATCAGAACCGGTTCGAACGATCACAATCAGATGAAGCGATAGCAGTAATTATAGTAAAACGCAGCAGGAGGGCGAATAAGCCGATCTGCTGCGTTTTTTATTTTGTATCATTCCTCAATCGTTGTTGGATTACTCTTTTACGGCTCCTATGACCATGCCTTTGACAAAAAAGCGCTGAAGGAACGGGTAGACGACCAGAATCGGAATCATCGCGATGAAGATTTGCGCGGCTTTTACACTCCGATTGGACAGTAATTCTAAATCTTCAAAATCAATACCGGTTTTACTGAGGTCGCGCGCGACGACGATGGTCTGCAGAAGCGTGGCCAGCGGCCACTGTTCGGGAGATCTCATATATAACATGCCATCAAACCAGTTGTTCCAATGGCCTACCAGTGTGAATAAGGAGAGGGTTGCAAGGGCAGGCATGGATATCGGTAAGTAAACGGAGAAGAAAATTCGGAAGGATGTTGCCCCGTCCATGGTAGCCGCCTCATCCAATTCTTTCGGTATCGCACGGAAAAAATTCATCATCAGAATGATATTCCAGACACTGAGCAGATGCGGCAGAATGTAAACCCAGAACGAACCAACCAATCCGACCTTCTGTATCAGCAGGTAGTGCGGGATAAGTCCGGCATCGAAGATCATAATGATCAGGAAGAACCATACGTAAAAGTTGCGTGGCTTGAATTCGATGTTGCTTCTGGACAAAGGAAAGGCAGCGAGAACGGTTACCATCATGGCCATAACCGTGCCGACCAGGCTGCGCAATACCGAGATTTGGATGGCATGCAGGAAGTTATCATTTTGAAAGGTTTTCACATAGCTGTCCAGATTAAAATCGATGGGGAACAGCGTGACCAGATTAGATTCGGCGGCTGTTTTTCCACTGAGTGAGACTGCAAAGATATGCAGCATAGGCAAAATACAAAGAATGGAGACAAGGATCAGAAGCGTCACATTCAAATAGTAAAACACTTTATAGGATGGATTTTTATAATACATAGCCTGTTCCTCCGCTGTTAGTCATTTTAAAATACACGGTAATTCGTCCATTTGTGCGAAATGTAGTATCCGGCGCTGATCAGTATGAACCCGACAGCCGACTTGAATAAGCCAACCGTGGCAGCTAAGCTGTATTGCCCGCCTTGGAAGTTACGGAATACAAAGGTATCAATAATATCTCCCTTTTGAAGGACAAGTGGATTAATCAGGTTGTAGATTTGATCGAAGTTGGCATTCAGCATGTTCCCTAGGGACAATGTGAATACGACCACCATGATGGGAAGCAGAGAAGGAAGCGTAATATGGATGGTTTGCTGCCATCTACCGGCGCCATCGATTTCGGCGGCCTCATAAAGATCCGGATTGATACCGGACAATGCGGCAAGGAAGACGATCGCTGAAAAGCCGAATTCCTTCCATAAATCACTCACAATGACGGTGAAGCGGAACCAATTCGCTTCTCCCAGAAACATGATGGGCTGTAAATGAAAAGCTGTAAGTAAACGGTTTAAGACGCCGTCCAGTGAAAGCACGTCCAACAAGATACCGCCTAATATGACCCATGACATGAAATGGGGCAAGTACACCATGGTTTGAAGCGAGCGTTTCAACTTCATATTTCGGATTTCATTGATCAGTAAGGCAAAGGTGACGGGTACAGCTAATCCAAAAATAATTTTCAAAATGGAGATAATTAAAGTGTTCCAAATCACCTGAACGGAGCCTTTCATCGTAAATATAAGTTGGAAATTATCCCAACCAACCCATCTAGATCCAGAGATGCCAAGCCATGGCTTAAAGTCCTGGAACGCCATGATGATCCCCGGCATGGGGGCGTATTTAAAGATTAGAGCAACCAATACTGCGGGCAGCAGCATGAGATGAAGCCTCCATGTTTTGCGAAGCGGATGATTTCGTTTCCCTTTTACTCTTGCCGTTACAGGTGGCGATGATGTTATAATGACGGTATCTTTCATACATTATTTTCCTCCTCGACTTGCGTCTTCTGTATATTCATCTTAGGATGGAAGCGTTTTTTTGTATAGAATACATATTAAAGGTGACTGTCATTATCTTAAGGAGGTTGTGCAATGAAGCGGCACTGGCCTATATTCCTGAAAATCAACGGTGTCATACTCGTTCTATTAATTCCCATTGTCATTCTATTTGCGTATTTCAGCAGGACCAGCTTTCAGGTCATTGATTCACAGATCACGGCGTATAACGAAAGCCAGCTGCAGTTTCTGAAAAACCAGATTGAAGTGGGTGCCGAACGATTGTCCCTTTCCTCCAGTGTTTTAGCGCGTGACACCTCCATTTTGAAGCTTCAGACGAGTATTCTGACGAAGGACTACTACGGGATGATTGACTTTCAAACACAAGTAAAAGAAAAACTCTATCTTCAAAGCTTCTCCAGCAATTGGACTAATGATTTATCCATCTATTTACCCGATACCCAAAGAAGAATATCGACAAATCCGAATGATCGATACGATCAGAGCATCCTTGAAACAGCTGACAATGGGAAGTGGCACTTCCACCCGGGCGGATCTAACGAAACTCCGTACTATCAACTGTTTATCTGGGATCCGTACTTTTCCAAAAGTAATCCACAGACCGTAAGTGCGATTTATGAGGTGCGTTTTGGACTAGATAATATTAGGAAAATGCTGCGGTCATACAAACGAGATAGCCCGGGTTACTCCTTTTTATTGACAAGCACGGGCGAGGTGTTCTCGGTTTCTGATTCAAGTGATTCCGACTTAGAAAGTTTAGGAGAAAGACTTCTTAGGGAGGGCCTAAACGAAGGCGGGCATCGGAGCATACAGCTGGAGGAACAGAAGGCCTATTTGAGTTATACACATCTGCCAAGTATCGATGCTTATCTAATTGATTATGTACCTTTAAACACGTTTCACGCTCCGATTATCAAGAGTAGAAACTTGTTTTATATCAGTATGTTCGTGCTGGTTCTCCTTGGATTTGCCACTTCTTATCTCTTGTATCTTCATGTGCAAAGGCCGATTTCCTTTATCATGAAAGGACTCAAGCATATGGAGATGGGCGACTATTCGTTCCGAATCAATAAGCGGTTTCATAATGAATTTGATTACATGATGCTGCGATTTAATGATATGGGAGATGAGATCCAACATTTGATCACCAATGTATACGAGGAACAAAATCGTTCTCGCCTGGCAACGTTAAAGCAGCTCCAGTCGCAGATCAATCCACATTTTTTGTACAATTGTCTGTCTTTCATTGCCGGTTGTGCAAAAGCTGGATATACAGACACAATTAAACAGATGACTTATCATTTAGGCGATTATTATCGCTATACCACAAGGGTCGAGAATCAAATGCCTTTATTAAAAGAGGAAGTTGATCTGGTCAATCACTACTTGAATATTTATTCATTAAGGCTTGAACGTCTTGATTATCATATTGATATTCCTTCGGATATGCTGGATGAACCTGTGATGAGGCTTATTCTCCAGCCCGTTGTAGAAAATGCGATCGTACATGGCATTGAACCCAAACCGGGACGAGGAACGGTCATGATTTCGGGTCATCGTGAGTCCGACTGGAATGTTCTTGTTGTAGAAGATAGCGGTGTGGGGATGACAGTTCTGGAGATAGAGGACTATGTACAGAGTCTGGAGCGTCCTATGGATGAACATACAGGCTGCGGACTTTGGAATGTCAATCAACGATTAGTACAACGATTTGGTCCTGGTGCAGGTGTTATCATAGCAGCTTCGAATCGGTTGTCAGGTCTCAGTGTAGCACTACGTTGGAAATGAGAATAAGGTAGGGAGGCTCGGTAGCCATGATTCAGCTTCTGCTGGTTGATGATGAACCCATGTTATTAAAGAGCATGGTAGAGAATGATTGGACAAGTATCGGTGTTGAATACGTTTTTCAGGCGGCCTCGGGGCTGGAAGCCGTAGAGGTTTTAAAGAAAACACCCATCGATATCGTCGTAACGGATATCCGGATGCCGGGCATGAATGGGCTGCAATTATGCAAACATATACAGGATCACTATCCCCGGACCAAATGCATTCTATTGTCTGGCTACGGTGAATTCGAGTACGCGCGTCAAGCGATCATGTACGGAACGGTGAATTATTTATTGAAGCCGATTAAGGATGATGAGTTGATGGATGAGGTTTCTCGAGTCAAGATGCTCTTCCAGCAGGAATGGGAGCATGTAGGCTCTTTGGAACGGGCTCGTCAGACCCTTCACGTTCACCTGCCGTTATTAAGATCGAATTTATTAAATAACTTGTTGACGGGGGGTTCCATGTCAGCCTCCGCATTAGCTGAACGAATGAAGGAGTACCAGCTTCCGTTTGAACCGGGAATGGATTGTTCTTTTATCCTAGTAAGAATGGATGGTGGGTTTGGAGAGTCGGTGGGGGATGACTATTTGTTATACGAATACGCCGTCCATAATATCGCTTGCGAAATTTTAGAGGCGGATTACAACGTCTGGTACTGTAAAGATGCATTCGGGTATTTATGTTTTTTGCTGCAGGACAAAAGTACGGGCGGATCTTTCGAACCAATAGGCGATAAAGTGCTAGAGAAATCGGCCTATGAGCTGCAGTTGAAAGTCTCAGCCTTCTTGAAGGGGCAAGTATCCGTCTTGATTAGCGACAAGGGGATGTTTCCAGATGAACTCGCGCTGCATTACCGTAAATCGTTGAATGAATTTCGAAAGGTTCCCCGAAGTGATAGGGGAATCATGATCATGTCCGAGGAGCCTCGCGTCCAATCGAGGTCTCTGCAATCCTTATACAGTCCGCCAAGCATCCAGCAGCTATTAGAGGCTGGGCGGTGGGCAGATGTCCGTAAGAAATTGAGTGATGTTTTTGAAGAAATGAGCTCCAAAAAGATGGACACCGAAGAGAACATGATGGAAGTTATTTATACCTTGATGAATGCTTTTCTGTATATTGCGCACCTGCAAGGCAAAACCTTGATGGAAGTATCGGGGCTGGAGACAGACGTGTCGGCGGATCCGAGAGCGTTATATGGAGCGGACCAGGTCATGGAGTGGGCAGTAGGGGTACTGGAAAGCATGGAATCTGGCAGTATCCGTGAATTCAAGGACGGCAAAAACCAGCTTATATCGAAAATTCATCGTTTTATCGAGACGCATATTGCACAAGATGTTTCACTGCAAACGATCGCAGATCATGTGACCCTGCACCCGGTATATTTGTCATCGATGTATAAACAGGAAATGAAAGAAAATATCAGTGATTTTATCATGCGGTATAGGATGGAAAAGGCAGCAGTTTTGCTGGGTTCAACAGATATCAAAATATATGAGCTGGCTAGCCAAATGGGCTTTCAAAACCCGCCTTATTTTAGCAAACTATTTAAAAATTATTACGGGGTCACGCCACAAGAATACAGGGATCGGCATATCACCTAAATCTTAACAATTTCATACACCATCTTAAAACTTTATCACTTACCCCGCTGAAAGCGCTGTATTAATATAAAGGTGCAACGCAATACAGCTTAAAGGGAGGATCTTGATAAAAAATGGGTAAAAAACGATATCTACTTGCTCTTGCAGTGATTATGGTGTTCTCTATCGTAACAGCTTGTACGCAAAGCACAAATTCCGGTGAAAAGGGAGCGGAAACTTCGCCGACGTCCGCTGCACAGAAGGGGGCTTCTGCCGATGCCATCCAAAAGGGAACTTACAAGTTTGAAACACCAGTGACCATCACGACAGTCAAAGCCACGGACGCCACCATGAAATTTAAGAACGGCGAGACCATGGAAAACAATGTGCACACGAAATGGGCACACGATCAACTAGGCGTTGATCTGAAAGTTTTGTGGCAAGTACCCGGCGAACAATTCAATACGAAACTGAGATTGATGCTGACAGCAAACGAATCGCTGCCTGATGTGCTGACAACACAGGATATGACTTTGTTAGACGAATTGATTCAATCCGGCAAGTATAGAGATATCACAGCAGATTTCGAGAAATATGCATCTCCCAAAATGAAGCAAATCTACAACTCGAACCCACTGAATTGGAGCCAAGTAACATACGGTGGTAAAAAAATGGCCCTTCCTAACTTTGCTACTGCTGGGAATGACAATCCCGTGATGTGGATCAGGCAGGATTGGTTGGATAAACTCGGCATCAAGGCTCCCAAGACATTTGAAGAGCTGGAAGCTGTCATGCAAGCTTTCTTGGACAAAAAGCCTGGCGGATCTGACAATGTTATCCCGCTCGGTGCAAGTTTAGGGTCCGGCGGATCTTCCCCTAATCCGTTCACAAGCTGGCTTGGAGAGACTTCGTGGGTGTTCGGAGCTTTAGGTACGGTACCTTATCAGTGGTTGGAGAAGGATGGGAAATTGGTCCATGGATCGACGCTTCCGGCGATGAAAGACGGCTTGGCGAAGCTTAGGGACTGGTATAATAAAGGCTATATTTCGAAAGAAGCTGGCCTGCATGACGAGAATAAATTGGCTGAATTGATCGCTCAAGGTCGCGTAGGTATTGTAGTGGCTCCATCATGGATGTCGGGCTGGCCGAATACGGATATGCAGAAGAATGTGGCGGGGTCCATCATGAAGCCGTATCCGCTGCCAACGATGAATGGCAAAATAGTAGCCCGTGACACGACCTACTTAAGGGGCGGCTTATTGGTTAAAAAAGATTTCGAACATGTCGATGCGCTATTCCTATACTTGAATCGGATATTTAGTGCTGTAAACCCTGAAGAGGGCAGCGAGTTTGTGAATGGGTGGGCGAAGGATTACGATTATACATTCAAAGCTGATGGAACCTACTCCGTGACCGAAGGGGATATTCCGGGGGGCAAAGTCAGTCCGGCTAAATATTTGCTAATCGAACCGAAAGATCCATTTATCGGAATGAAGTTGAGAGCAGACATAAGTAGAGGGAAAGCTCCAGTAACGCCGAGTGAGAAGAAAATTGCAGTTAGCGGCCAGGATGGTCTCAAGGCAGCAGAGATTGTCGATGATGGCTGGAAAGCCGGCATCTATATTCCTCAAGCGTACACGGGTGCGAATACGCCGGCGATGCAATCCAAAGGCGGTATTCTCGTCAAATTGGAGGGGGATACATTTATCAATATTATTTATGGCAAAAAACCTGTTACCGAGTTCGATAACTTCGTGAAAGAGTGGAAGAGCCTAGGTGGCGATGATATGACAAAAGAAGTAAATGATTGGTATTCGAAAATGAAGAAATAGGATGAATGGGCCCGCTGGAAATCAGCGGGCTTCTTGTTAAAATAGGCCGAATGACAAAGGTGAAGTGGGAGTGAATAGAGCGTGAGTCAACTCGGAAATGAACTGGATGTAAGGGGTTTTGTCAGAGCAAAAGGAAGTAAACTGGTTAATGGGGAAGGCCGGGAAATCATCCTGCGGGGTGTCGGATTTGGCAATTGGCTGCTACCAGAAGGGTATATGTGGAAATTTCCGGAGCAAGGGGACCGGCCTAGACGAATCGAACGAATGGTCGAGAATTTGATTGGTCCTGTGAAAGCCGAATGGTTCTGGGAGCTGTATTACGAACGGTATATAGCGGAGGCAGACATCGAACGAATTGCGGGAGAAGGCTTTAATTCCGTAAGGGTCCCAGTTAACGCACGCTTCCTGATGGAGGAAGGAGAGACGCTTCAGATCAAGGAGCATCATCTGGCTTATATCGATAGGGTAATCAGGTGGTGTAGAGACTATCACCTTTATGTCATCCTGGATTTGCACGGTGCGCCTGGCGGGCAGACGGGTTCAAATATTGACGATTCGGAGAAGGATCATCCTAACTTATTTACGGATGAAAATAACAAGCAGTTAACCGTCGGGTTGTGGCGGATGCTGGCAGACCGTTATAAAGACGAATGGATTGTGGCCGGTTACGATTTATTGAACGAGCCGCTGCCGGATTGGTTTTCGGAATATAATCACCACATCATGCCGCTTTACAAGGAGATTGTCAGGGCTATCCGGGAAGTGGATGCGCGTCATATGATCATTCTGGAAGGCGTACATTGGGCGACGGATTGGTCCATTTTTACCGAGAAGATCGACGATAATCTGATGCTTCAATTCCATAAGTACTGGAGTAATCCCGATACGGAGAGCATAAGTCCTTATTTGGAGAAAAGGGATGAGTGGAACGTGCCGATCTTTATGGGCGAAGGTGGGGAAAATAGTAACGAATGGTACATAGGAGCCTTTCAATTATTCGAGGAGCACGGCATTTCATGGAACTTCTGGCCATGGAAAAAGTTAGACACGGAAAACACTCCTTGTTCTATTAACATGCCGAACAATTGGCAGCTGTTAACCCGATATTTGGAAGGGGGAGACTGCCCAACTCCAGCTGTCGCTGAGAGCATTTTATGGGAATACCTAGACAATTTGGCATTGGTGCATTGTACCTATCATTCGGATGTTGTAAGATCCCTATTTCGGAGAGTGCCGATTCGAATTCCTGCGATCTTCTACGGATTTAAAGGGAAGGGTGTCAGCTTCGGAACGACCTTAGACCATGAGAATCTCATTGGATTCCGTGAACAGGACCGTACCGATATTCGTTTCGTGGAAGGCGGAGAGTTGAAGTCGAATTATTGGCATGGACGGGGGAAGTCGGATAAACGCTCGTTCGTTCAATTAGCAGCAGGTGACTGGCTAGCCTATGATGTTATGGACAACGGTTCGGATTCAGTAAAGTATACGATTCGGATGATGATTAGCCCCGTCGAAGAGAGCGCTTGTATGAAGCTCACAATGAATGGTGCGGATTTCGGCAGTGTGGAAGTCGTTGGGGATGCGAATAGCTGGCAGCAAATCGATCTAAACGTCGTGCCTCCTCTGAAAACGGAACGGATGAGTTTGGTCATCCTAGCAGAGCGGAACGCAGTCCGGATTGAATGGATTGAAATTGGTTAGAAAGATGGTTAAAATCTTAACAAATTCCTAGGTCATCTTAAAACTTTATCTCTATCTCGAATGTAAGCGCTGTAATAAGATGAAGTTGGGGTGATCATAGTGAAGTTTATTAAGCGGGTTGTCGTAGTAATGGCGGTTCTCCCCATTGCCGGAGCCATCGTCTTTTATGCTTCGGCAGTGGCTAATTCAGGTCAGACTCCTGTTGCGATGGTGAATGGCAGCGTGATTACAACACAAGAATTCAAGAGTGAGTTGGAGCAGCAAAGAGCTTCGGTAATCGACTATTTCTATCGGTCACAAGGTGTGGCATATGGAAAGAATTTCTGGGAAACGGATTATAATGGCGAGAATCCGGAAGATACAGCAAAGAAGAGAGCTTTAGATGCAATCATCAGACTTAAGATTGAACTGGAACTTGCCGAACAGCACGGTCTGATACAAGGGACCTCCTATGATGATTTGCTCCATGAGATGGATAAAGAGAATAAGCGAAGGCTGGCCGCCGTAAAAGTTCGTGAGCCCATTTACGGCCCCGTCCAATTGGATGAAAACACGTTTATGAACGATTACATAAGCAAATTGCGGACGCAATTGAAGGAAAAGCTGTCCGAAGATGAATTAAGCGTGACCGAAGAGGAACTAAAGCAGCATTATGAGCTGCTCAAGGATACGTTGTTTACGATGGAGGACAGGATCAGATTTCAAAAAATCTCCGTTTCTTATAAGGAAGATGTACAGAGCAACACGAATAATCAAAAAAAGCAATTGATCAAGAAACGGATGGACGCCATAAAACTTCTCTTGGATAAAGGAGAAGAGATGGATCAAGCGATAAGAGAACTGCAAGGCGAGAAGGATGCGTTTGTGCTCCGATATTCCGTGGAGAACTTTAATAAGGATACGGCTGGCACCTACTTTAAGTCACAGGCAGTCCTCTATTCTGTACTTTCAGAACACTTGAGTGTCAATCAAGTGAGCCCTGTATTGGATGAGACCATGCAGGGCGAATATGTCCTTGTAAAGGTACTGGATAGAGAAATAGGTGGCTATAAAAGCTATGAAGAGAATGAACGTATTGTTTGGAGAAATTATCTAGACACCGCATATGATGACTATTTGGATAAGCTTATTCGAGAAGCTAACGTTGATATTAATGAAAGCAACTATAAAAGGGTTCCCGTCCATTAAGACGCCATACTGCTACTATTTGGGGTATGTACTGGGTTTATAACTACATTCTTGGAAGCGGTTACTCGACCTCGAGGGGAGTCACCGTTTTTTAAGATAACCTTTAACCATACTAATCTCATGTGATTAGTTGGTTAAAAATGATAATAAGGAGGAAATGTGATGAAGAGAATGAAAGGGTCCAGGTTTTTAAGCTTGCTGCTGGGAATCGTCATCTTGGCAGCAGGCTTCATGCCAGTGGCCGCACCATCAACGGTGTATGCAGCAGGCTCCGTCTATTACGTGGATTCGATAGGCGGCAATGATGCGAATGCTGGAACAGCTTCCGGATCAGCTTGGCAATCGCTGAGTAAAGTCAACAGCACCGTCTTTGAGCCTGGCGACGCCATTATGTTCAAGGCAGACGGTGTATGGACTGGTACGCTTTCTCCCCAAGGCTCGGGCACAGAGGGAAATCCCATTACGATTGACATGTATGGTACCGGCCGTAAGCCATTGATCGCCGGGGCTGGCGCTGCAGCAGCTGTATATTTTAACAATCAAGAGCAGTGGGAAGTCCGAAATCTGGAAATCACCAATGATGCTGCTACGAAGGCAGTACGCAGAGGCATACATGTGGACGGCACCAGTGGTGGCTACAGTAATCCTAGAGTTTTTAAGCACTTTCTTTTTGAAAATCTAGAGATCCATAATGTGAAGGGTGATACCGCCACCGATTATGCCCATAATGGCGGTATTATCGTCTGGGGAACGAACTGGGATTATCACGTATCCGATGTTGTTGTAAATAACAGCAAGATTTATTCTGTGGATAGCGTGGGCATTTACATTTACGGCGCACAGAAGAAATATTCTGCCGACTCCAAAGTAACCAACAACGTCATTTACGATGTGGGTGCAGATGGCGCGTTCATCTTGGATACGACCAATGCTTTGATCGAAAACAACATCGTGCATGACACGCATGTAAGAGCCAGCGGATATCATGTTCCGCTTTGGGTTTTTTCAGCTAAGGATGCGTTGATTCAGAACAATGAAGTTTACAATACAGCGCCGGGCGGAGACGCTATGGCTTATGATGCGGATTACAAGAGCGACGGAACCATCATTCAATATAACTACAGTCATAACAATGCAGGCGGAGCCTTCTTGGTTGTAAATGATGGTACGGTTGCGAGCAACGCCAATACCAATACGACAATCCGCTATAACATTAGCCAGAATGACAGCGGTGCCGTGTTCAATTTTAGCGGAACTCCGGATACTACCCATATATATAACAACACGGTATATCTGCCTAGATATTCGAACGCGAAAGTGGTGGATTATTTAAACTGGGGGGGGTATGCCAAAAATACGTACTTCACCAACAATATCATCACTAATCTCGGAACCGGCGGCTACAATTTTGCCGGCAGTACGAATAATGTGTTTGATCACAATCTGTTCTATGGCAACCATCCGGCCAGCGAACCGACGGATGCTAATAAAATTACGGCGGATCCGATGCTTGCCTCCCCTGGTTCGGGCGGTATAGGCAAAGATACGGTTGTCGGATACCAGCTTCTTTCTACATCTCCGGCTATTGGAACGGGTAAATTGATGACCAACAACGGAGGAAAGGATTACTTCGGCAATCCGGTGTCGGCAGTCCAAGCGCCGAATATTGGCGCTTACCAAGGTTCAGGACTGGATCCTAACAATCTTCCTCCGCTCCCACCTCCGCCTGTGGAGGAGAATCTGTTGAAGAATCCGGGATTTGAAACAGGTGATTTCACCAATTGGCCTACCCATTACAATGGGGCCACCATTGAGAACAACAATGCCCTTACTGGTATATATTCAGCCAAGCTTACAGGGACTACTGCGGGTGTTGAGCAGACCATCAGTGGATTGTATCCGAATACAATATACAAATTATATGGAAATGGCAAGAGCGCAGGCGGGGGCGATGCCGTATTTGGCGTCAAAAATTATGGCGGCACCTCCAAAGATGTCCATATGAGCGCAACCAGTTATACGAGGAAAGAGCTTACTTTTACGACGGGCAGTTCCAACACGAGCGCTACGATATATTTATATAAAAGCGGCGGCAGCGGGGACGTTTACTTCGACGATCTGGAATTGATCCAGTACAGCGCATCGCCGGGCGGACCGGTTGAACCTCCTCCCGTATATACGGAAGGTTCTGATGATGAGTTCAATGAGGCCGTGCTCAATTCACAATGGCACTGGACCCGAGAGAACCCGGCGAAATGGTCGCTGAGCACAAACCCAGGTTATATGAGAATTGTAAGTGAGAACGGAGATATCGCGGGCGGAAGCGCCGATGCGAAGAACATCCTTCTCACCGGTGCGCCTGAAGGAAACTGGGCTATTGATACGAAGCTCGAAGGCAAGCCGAATTCGCAGTGGTCGCAAGGTGGATTGGTCGTGTATGTAAATGACGATACCTATATCCGGATGACCCGTTTGTATGGTAGCGGCAATCAGTTACAGTTTGACGTTAAGGTTAATGGTGTACGTACCCATATGGAGGCACCCGATACGATTGGATCGAATGTATCTTATTTTCGAATTGTTAAGTATGGAGATAAGTATGCCGGATATTATTCGGTCGACGGTGTCACTTATACCCAGATAGGTAACACAGTAACTGTCGACCTCGATGATCCCAAAATCGGTCTAATTGTCTGTGGGGGAACGGGACTTACCGCGGATTTTGACTATTTCCATATTATAACTAGTGGCATAACGGAACCTCCACCTCCCCCCCCGCCTGTACCTGTCGCGGTGTCTGGCGTTACGCTGAATAAATCCGCATTGAGTCTGAAGGTCGGTGGGACGTCAACATTGTCGGCTGTCGTATCTCCTTCTAATGCTGCCAATAAAACGGTGACATGGAGCTCGAACAATTCCGCCGTAGCGCAGGTGGATGCGGGTGGAAACATCACTGCTGTGGGTGAGGGAACAGCTTTGGTTACTGTAACCACAATAGACGGTAACAAAACAGCCGTTTCTTTCGTGGAGGTTGTGTCTGCGAACAATTTGCTGAACAACCCTGGATTTGAGACTGGAGATTTCACCAACTGGCCATCGCATTTTAATCAGTCAGCCATTGTGAATACGAACACCCATACAGGAACGTACGCAGCCAAATTGGCAACCGCATACGGGGGGATAGAGCAAATAGTAACGGGTCTAACTCCAAACACAACGTATACGCTCTCGGCATGGGCCATGGGGATCAATGGTGAGTTCGGAGTCAGGGATTTCGGCAGTTATAAACGCCAGGTGTATATAAATTCGACGGAGTATACGAGGAATGAGATTACGTTTACCACAGGCAGCACAAATACAAGTGCGACCATCCTCATGTACAAACGTGCAGCTGCAGGCGAGGCATACTTTGACGACTTTGAACTTGTCCAGAATAGCGCGCCACCAACGCCGCCACCTGTCGCGGTAACAGGGGTCTCGCTGAATCAAGCCGGATTGAGCCTGAAAATCGGTGCGGTTGCAACATTGTCGGCCACCGTCGCACCTTCCAATGCCGCCAATAAAGCGGTGATCTGGAGCTCGGACAATCTCTCAGTCGCAACTGTGGATGCGAGTGGAAACGTAACCGCTGTAGGTGAGGGAACAGCTTCGGTTACCGTGACGACAGTTGACGGCTCCAAAACGGCCGTTTGCTTCGTGGAGGTTGTGCCCGCGATTAATTTGCTGAACAATCCCGGATTTGAGACAGGAGATTTCACGAGCTGGCCATCGCATTTTAATCAATCCGCAATCGTGAATACGAACGCCCGTACAGGGACGTACGCAGCCAAATTGGCAACGGCCTACGGGGGGATCGAGCAATTTATAACTGGACTGACGCCAAACACAATGTATACGATCTCTGCATGGGCCAAGGCGGTAGGTGGAGGCGCTGCACAGTTCGGAGTGAGGGATTTCGGTAGTTACCAACGTCAGGTGTATGTAAATTCTGTGGAATATACAAAGAAAGAATACACATTCACTACAGGAAGTACGAACACGAGTGCGACCATATTTATGTACAAACATGTAGTGGATGGAGAAGTTTACTTCGATGACTTGGAGCTTGTTCAGGTAAGCCCTTGATCTGCTTTATTACACGTACCGGTTACCAGGGATATGGCAGGTAATTTCAGACAATGGACTCCTTAATCGTAGTTGGCAACAATGAATGAGTAAGCAAAAGAGGTTGGTTTCTTGTACATTATCGTGTACGAGTAACCAGCCTCCTTTTTCAGTTGTGGTTCATGATTTATGTGTGAAATAATTTCTCAATAGCTTCACGCTGCGCTGGTTTAATATTTACCTTAGAACGAATGCTTTTGGCCAGAGCTTCAGCTTCTTCAATGGTCTGACTCTTGCCTAAAGTTATCAAAGTACCCACCGCGACAGCCCCCGTTCTGCCGCCACCGCCTGCACAGTGGAACCCGACCTTTTTACCGCTTTGGTAAGCTTCAACCACTTGCTCAATAGCTTGTTGAAACAACAAGTCTTGCGGTCCCGCTGCATTGTCTCCAAGAGGGACTTGAATCCATTGAACATCGTCATTCGGATAAGCGCATTCCGTTGCCTCTGCACGCAAATCCACGATGACTTCAACACCTTCATTTTTAACCATATCCTCAACGTCCGAAGCTCCGCCAAAATAAATCCGATCCTCGATTAAGGCTTGATAGTTTTTATGTCTATTATCCTCATTAGCGTGCTTGCCTTCTAATGGTTTGTCCATGTGAAACATCTCCTCTCCCTTTTCCTAATTGTATCAGTATATAATCATGCACCTATGTATGAAAGTCAAGAAATTATAAACTCCAAAGGCTAGCGAAGAAACTGCATAACCGTCTAAACATTTACAAATAATACCTATGTTTACCTAATGAGGAGGGTATTGAAGAAATGAATGAAAGCGTTAGTAGCAAACGAGGAATCGTCCTGTTAATCCCCCTGTTGGTAGCCCTGATTGCTTCAGGATGCACGCAGAATAAAACGGTCAAAGTCGGTATTGAGGAAAATTTCCGCCCATATACATTTGTGGATGGAGGCGAGAACAAGGGCTTTGAGGTGGATTTATGGCAAGCGATCGCGAAAAAGTCGAAATTGAAATATGAGTTGGTTCCAATGGAAATGGGCGAATTGAATAAAGGTTTGAGGTCCGGTGATATTGATTTGGCCATTGCTGGGAAGACAATTTCAGATGCACGAAGTAACGATCTGGAGTATTCCGATCCTTATTTTCAAACAAACTTAGTGATTCTTACTGCTTCAGAGAACGCGGTTATCAAAGGGAAAGATGACTTGGTGCAAAAAGCGATAGCAACGGAAAATGGCTCGGCGGGGTATTACTATGCAAGTGAAATTCAAGGGGTGAAAATCCATAGCTTTTCCAAAATTGCTGATGCCTACAGCGAGTTAAACAACCATACCGTAGATGCAGTTATCGTTGAAGAACGCAATGCCCAGGATTTTATTAAAAGCACAGCGCAAGGGTCCGTGAAAATAGCTGGAGAGCCGTTCAAAAAAGAAAGCCTGGCTATTCTTGCCAAAAAGAAAAACAAGTACATCGGAAGAATCAACGAAGCGCTCCAATCCGTATCCAAAGATGGAACCTATGAAGACTTGTACACCAAGTGGTTCGCAAGTAAGCCGAAAATGATGCCGAACAAGATAAAAAAAGAAGTCGAACACGATTTACAACATGAAGCGTGAAAGTTCAAAAAAAGCTGTCCCATAAGTAGATTCTTCTACTTTGGGACAGCTTTTTAGTTACGGGGATGGTGGTTGCATATGAGCTGCCGTTTGTTGCGTGGGGTACATGGGTACTGAGGCCCCAGCATCAGGTGCTTCATGTTCTAGGTACATTTTGTGACATTGCATTTTATACAAGCGGGGAATATAAGTGATGTTTCCTGGCATCAGAGTTTCTGGCTGCTGAATGTGTGGGTTCATGGCCTCAAGAATCGGTTGAGGGACATTGTACTTTTGAGCCAATTTCCCAAACGTATCTCCTTCTATACACTGATGCTGAGCAAAATAGGTGCCATCTCGATCGTCTTCCCCTCTAAGGAAGAATGGAAACGCGAAAGGAGTAAGGAAGAAATAAGGGAGTAATCTACGACGAGGAAAGTAAGGGTTGAAAAAAGGGCCTCCAAAGCCGTAGTGTGGGTATCCAAATCCCCCATATCCGTATCCAAATCCAGGTCCAAAGCCCATGTGTGTTGCCTCCGTTTATGATAATATCGTCATGCTACCATGTATCATATGGGCTGTTGTCATAATCGGTTCATGATGAGCAGTAAGATAGGCTTGTTCGGGGGCAGTCATGACGAATTGAGGCTTTCGATAGTTGGATATGTTAAAATGTTTCAATATGAAGGCAGAGTCAAATAGATGCAATGGGAGTGATAGATCGATGACGAATAATCGGAACTGGGCAGGCAATTATACATACTCTACTTCAAAATTTCATGTTCCCGCGAGCATGGAAGACCTACAGGAATTAGTGGCTCGGAGCAGCCATATCAAGGTGCTTGGCACGCGCCATTCGTTTAATGGCATAGCCGACTGTACGGACAGCTTGATCTCGCTTCAGAACCTGAATCGCGTGATTTCGCTGGACCGAACGAATCATAAAGTAACTGTTGAAGCAGGCATTCACTATGGCGAGCTAGGGCAATATCTTCATGAGAATGGGTATGCGTTGCACAACTTAGCATCATTGCCGCACATTACAGTTGCAGGTGCCTGTGCGACAGCCACGCATGGTTCCGGGGATCGGAATGGCAATCTGGCGACAGCAGTTCATGCTATGGAAGTCGTTAAAGCAGACGGAAGTATCGCTACGTTCTCTCGTGAGCAACAAGACGGGCTCCTTGCCGGAGCAGCGGTTGGACTTGGCGGACTAGGGGTCGTTACGAAAATCACCTTGGATGTGGTTCCATCTTTTCAAATGAATCAACATGTGTACGACAACTTGCCATTGGCGCAGCTTGAAGAGCACTTCAATGATATTTTCTCCAGTGGCTATAGTGTCAGTCTGTTCACAGACTGGAAGGAGTCTTCGTTTAATCAACTGTGGTTGAAGCGTAAAATGAAGGGTCATTCCTCCACCTCTGAGCAGGTGGAAGCTGAATTTTTTGGAGCAAAGCTCGCTGACATGCATCGTCATCCGGTGCCAGGTCACACATCCGAGAATTGCAGTGAACAGATGGGGATTCCAGGTCCGTGGCATGAGCGGATGCCGCATTTCCGGATGGATTTCACCCCAAGTGCTGGGGAGGAGTTGCAAAGCGAGTATTTCGTGCCCCGTCAACATGCCTACGAGGCATTATGTGCGCTCGACCGTATCAAGGAGCTTATATCTCCACTGCTTTATGTTTCTGAGGTACGTACAATTGACGAAGACGATTTGTGGATGAGCCCTTGTTACAAACAGCAGTCAGTAGGGTTTCATTTTACGTGGAAACCGAATTGGGAGGCTGTTAGGCAGGTGCTGCCTATTATTGAAGAGCATCTTGAGCCTTTCCAGGCGCGGCCGCATTGGGGCAAGCTGTCCACTATGCCACCGGCACGCGTGCAGTCGCTTTACGAGAAGCTGCCCGACTTTCAGCAGCTGCTTCTTCAATGTGACCCGAAAGGGAAGTTCCGCAATGACTACTTGAAGACTTATATCATGGGAGACGTACGATGAAAAGAATTGGATGCTTCCATGCCCATTATTCCAATATTGAACATATTGACAATGCTCTGCAAGGTTTAGGTGTTGAACTCATTCATTTTGTAGATCCAGGTCTGGATCGGATCAAGCACGATGCCGATTTCACGACGGAAATAGCCCAAAAGAAAGTGCTCGATACACTGTCTTGGATAGCTAATTGTCACGTGGACGCGATCTTAATGACATGTACTTTTTTTACAGCCATCTATGATTCAGAACTGCATCCCTTTCTTATCCCAATTATCAAAATCGATGATCCGTTGTTCGAAGAGATCTGTCAGATGAATCAACCTACGGTTGTTGCCTTTACGAACCCGAACACCGTACAAGGTACGATGAATCAATTAGCAGCTTACGCCAAAAAGAAAGGGATAGCGCTAGAAGCAGCGCCTGTCCTTCTAGAGAATACCTTTGATCTCATTATGCAAGGTAAAAAGAGTGAGTACGTCCAAGCTGTCTCACAGGGTTTGATTCAAATCATCGAGGAAAATCCAACGAAGCGCGTGATTGCAGCCCAGCTTTCGATGGTTCCAGCCGCACAGGCTGCTGAAAAGCAAACCAATGTTTCCGTTGGGAACCAACTCGTATCGTTAGCCACGTATATGAAAGAGGTTTTGGACATATAAATTGGCCCGAGCCCAACGCAAAAGCCCCGATCCTTATAGGATTCGAGGCTTTTTTCGTTTGCTTATGGAATGACCACTGCGTTCTTTTCTTGCAGTGTATTGAGGTCGTTCGCTTTAATGATTCCGTTCGAGACGGTATACAGCGTATCGCCGATATAGAGAACGCGCTCCACCTGCTTGTCACCGGCATAAAAGTGCTGCCCTGCTTTTTTCAGTTCCTCCTGCGAGAGATGGGTGATGCCGCCGCGGAACTGGAACCCCTTTTCCAAATCAAGGTTGTAGACGTACGCTCCTTGGAAAGCAAAGCTTCCGTATGCACTAGCCACATTCTTCGGATTGCTTGCCGCTTGATTCGGATCTATTTTCATCACGGTAACAGGGAAGGAGAGCAGATTTTTCTCTTTGGAGAAGAGCAACGCGCGGTGATTACTCAGCAGCTGAGAATCGGTTCCACGATCGCCGATCATTTCCGTAAATTTCTCCTTCGGATTATTCACATCGGATACATCGAACAAAGCTACTTTCATGCCTTGATAATAGGCGATGGATTGTGAGCCTGTCACGTTTTTGTTTTCAACCTCAACGGTATCCTTCCCGAAGCCAATAATATGGTTTTCATCATAGGGATGCAGATAGTTGCTGTAGCCTGGGATCTTCAGTGCCCCTAACATTTTTGGCTGATCAGGTTGCTTTAAATCCAAGACGAATAGCGGGTCGGTGTTTTTAAAAGTAACCATGTAGGCGCGGTCGCCCATGAAGCGGGTGGAATAAATGCGCTCACCTGGCGCGATGTTTAAGATTTTGCCTACCTCTTTCAGGTTCGCGTCAAGGATGTAGACATGGTTTTTCGATGTTCCCTCATCTGTCCGCCAGATTTCTCCTGTGGTTGTGGCAAGACGGAGGTGACCGTTATGCTCATCCATGGAGAATTGGTTGAGTAGATGGCCAGGCACTTTGCCGGTATTTTTATATACGGCTTTTCCTGTGTTCAGCCCGAATTGATAGAGAATCGTTTCCTGTTGTTGATCTTCATATTTCGTTGCGGCCACATATAAGTTCTCTTCGGAGGCGTACACGTTCTGCCCCGAGCCGAGGTATGAGGTAACATTCATCGTCTGGGTTAGATCATCCAGGTTAATGCCTCCGATGAGCACATAGTTAGGTTCAAGTGCTTTGGGCAAATAGTAGATCTGATCTAATGGAACCGAAGTAAAGGAATCGCCTGCCGATGAATCTCGGTAAGAGGGGGCTAGTTCTTTTTTCGCGCCATCCGTATTCGCTATTTCGCGGTAATGATAGTAATTGACATACTTATTGGCGATAAAATAAAGAGACGATCCGATTTTGCGGGAAGAGATGTAGCTCCCTTCAAGTTCAGCGTCTTTAACTAGCTTCAAGTTACTCCGATCCGTGAGATCGTAAACCATGACCCTCGTAGTTGCCTGCGACCTGATTGGTGAGATCAGCCTCTTGTCTGAAATGGCTACACTGCTACTGCTGCTGCTGGCAGCCTCATTATAGGGTACCGGCTTGAAGTTCTGATAAGATTGCCCCAACACAATCAGGTGCTTATCGTCTACGTAGATTTCACTTGGTAGAAACTGCGTACTTTGAGTTTTGGGGAAATTAAGGATACTCAGCACTTTCATCTGATCAGCGGGATAAGCCTGCGTAACGACAATGCGCTGCTTATTCACGGTATAGATGTACGTTCCATCCGACTTGACGACGTCCGATTCATCGACACCTTGAACTTGTACGTTCGTTCCAGAATACTCAGGTGACACGGACTTGGCCAAGTCTCGGGCCGCGACACCAGCACTGTCGGCTGTAGCAGGTGCTGAGGAAATAGTGGAAGATTCAGAGACGGCTGATTTTGTTATGACCCCTTCAGGGCGTTGGTTGCTTTCATTTTGCGTCAATAGGGTAACCAAGTGGTCATAGGTTCCGACAACCGGCAAGCTGTCAGCTTGTTTGGTGATGGCAACAGAGCTGGTTGCTGAATCCCAGCGAACAATCTGATTCGCGCTTTCCATAAAGAAACGCAGCGGTACGTAGAGGGAGCCATCTACGATTTGCGTGATTCCGTTCATGGTGGCGGCATTCCCATTTACGTAGGCATAGTCGGTGTGCACGGGCAGCTTCAATTCGTATCCGTTCCGTGTAACAACAGCAACCCGTTCAGCCTCATTCCACGCCACTTCCATCCCTAAAGCGCTTGCAAGATCGCGAACAGACGCCATCAAAATCCCTTCCATCATGCGAGGCTGCTGCGAGAAAGCGATCGGTTGGCCCTCAAGCTTGACGATAGTTTCCTGACCAGCATTCGTAGAGACAGGCGTAAAAGCCGATGTTAACAGGATCGCGGTCGATAGAAGGCCTGCGGCTAAAACCTTTTTCTTCATTTGGCTCATCCTTTGCTTAGTTAATGTACGTTTCCATTATTTTTATCTGTACCCATTAAACGGATGGTATTGAACATTTGTTTCACCTTTTTGGAAATATTTTTCTGGAAATCGTCTATGACATTCAGCGGGTGAAAATAGCAAGTTGGCCCCTTTTTGATATATGATGATGATATGAAAAATATGGATAAAATGAGTCGTCGTTCCTTTTTGAAAAAGGGTTTAATGCTAGGTGGAGGTCTACTATCGGTCCCCCCTATTAGTTACGGATATGCCACGTGGGTTGAGCCCCGTTGGTTGCAAGTCGAGCGAATTCCGCTCTCGTTCCCTACACTGCCTGAGGCATTCAAGGGGCTGCGGATTGTACAATTCAGCGATCTGCATTTTGGATTTCATTTGGATATCAAGCAATTAACCAAGGTAGCAGAGGTCATTCAGGCGGAAAAACCGGACATCGTATGCTTTACAGGCGATCTAGTCGATTATGAGATTGGCCAACATGGTCAAGCCATTCGAGATGTTTTGCGTACGATTACAGCGACTTACGGCTGCTATGCCGTGCTCGGCAATCATGATTACTACGGAGATGTTGAGGAAGTAGCGGACGTTCTAGAGGAAGGGGGATTTCGCTGCCTGCGCAATAAGGGTGTGCGGATACAGAAAAGCAACCAATCCATTGGGATCGTCGGTGTAGAAGATATGTGGGAGGGCGTTCCTAATCTTAAAGCGGCTATGCAACCGGTGCAAAAGGAGGCCTGGGTGCTCTTATTATCTCATGCACCAGATTATGCGGATGTTGCTGCTAGTGAAGCTGTCCATTTGCAACTCTCAGGGCATTCCCACGGTGGTCAAGTGAGACTCCCGTTCATTGGACCATTGGCTTCGGTTCCCTATGGCATAAAATATCCATACGGACGCTATCAGGTCGGACAGAATAAGTCGCTCACTCTTTATACGAATCGGGGGATCGGTGTGTCGGTACAACCCATTCGGTTCATGTGTCGACCTGAGATTACGGTGTTGACGTTGGTTTAAGAGAAGAGGCCTCATGCAGCTTGCGCAAGAGGTCTTCTTTTGACATTGGGATTCCTTGTACGAAATAACGGGAGAACATACAGTTAATTCCGTGAGAATCCTCGATTTTCTAGAAATAACTGTAAAACCTACATGTAGTTTTAAGTGATTTCTTCAGAAACCGCTGAAACTCAAAAATTAGCTGCATATTTTCCAGCTAATCTTTAAACTCCAGCTGAAACCGGAAAAATAACGGGAGGTTTTCCAGTTATTGTTGAGTGTGAAGTTGACCGTCAGGAGGATTTCCTTGTTTGCTTGAATTAGTGGACAACGGAGGCACCTGTCTTGTAGTTCTTCTTCATGCCAAGTAACGATTTCAAATAGTTCGTTAATCTAATCTCGATGAATTGATAAGAAAGATGAGAAATTAATAACGACAAAGTTAGAGTTACAAAAGCATAAATAAGAAAAGTAAGGAACGAACTGTCTGTGTATACTTGTAGTTTAGGCATGATCTTTTTCAATGGAAACATAATGAACGTGTGCCACATGTACAAACTGTAGCCCAAGTATCGTAGTGGATGGAGTTTTAGGAAATCAGCCAGTAAACCATGCCCCATGATGAGGGATACAAAGACTGGAAAGGCCAGTAGGGTTGGTATTAGAATATTGAAATTCTCCATACCATAGGATAAGTAAATGAAAATAAGAAATAAGAAACTATTTAAATAAAATAAGGTGTAGGGCTTGTAGAATTGTTTTCCAAAACGCTAGAATTGTAGATATGATAGATAACGACAGACAGGGCAAGAAAACCCCTTAATCCGATTAAAGCCTCAATTGAATTCTTCATATATGTATCCCCTTACCGTCTATTCATTTCATTATAGTACCATAAAAGGTAAAGAAGGTAGTGAATTCATGCCAAGCGCTAGCAGATACAGCCTTCTCGAATATCTCTTATTTCCATCGACGAATTTGAATAGACAGAAACTGGAGAACCAGCTAGCAGGCAAAACGGTTCTTATAACCGGAGCCAGTTCCGGAATAGGAGAACAACTCGCTTATCTGCTTTCTGATATTCAGGTTCATCTGATCTTGGTAGCTAGACGAGAGGCAAAGCTCTTGGCCATGAAGAGTCAAATCGAAGCGAAAGCAGCCCGCGTCAGTGTGTTCTCAGCGGATCTTCGAGATCAGAGGGACATGGAGGGTTTGCTGACCTTTCTCCATATACTGCCGGATGGGTTAGATATCGTCATCAGTAATGCGGGTCATTCGATTAAGCGTTCCATTCAGCAGTCATTGGACCGCTATCATGATTTCACACGGACAATGGCGATTAATTATTTCGCCCCCGTGCAACTGCTGTTGTCTACCATTCCCCTTCTTGAAAAAAGAGGCGGGCACGTCATCCATGTCTCTACGGTCAATACGATGTTGCTCCCCTTGCCGCATTGGGCTGCGTACCAGGCTTCGAAGTCTGCTTTTGACACCTGGTTCCAGTCTGCCGCTCCCGAGCTGAACATGATGGGGATCGCCACGACCGTGGTCTATCTACCGCTAGTTCGAACACCTATGATTCTGCCGACCGCTGCGTATCGTAAGGTCCCCGCTATGTCCCCAGGGCAGGTTGCCAAGATGATCGGGAAAGCGATCTATACGCAAAGAAAGACACTCAAACCATGGTGGCTGATTTTCGGACAGCTAGCTTCCGTATTTCTCAGAAGATATTGGGAGTACACCATGCCAAGAATGCTAAGGAAAAAGGGTAACGGCCATGAGGATATTTAAACTGATCTATGTGTTATATCAAATGAGACTGCTCTCGCTGGTAGCGTTGTTCCGGTTAGCCTCCGCCATTTACACCTCTGGCATCAATCTGATGGCTTTACTTCATTTTGCAGCTAGAACCTACGGGAACCAAATCGCTATTGTTGATGAGCGGGAAACCTTAACTTACAAGGAATTGTTTGCACAATCCAAACAGCTTTCGGCCATTTTGAAGATGAAATACCAACTTACTGGCGGCAAGAAGGTGGGCTTTCTGTGCAAAAACCATACTTCACTGGTGAAAGCCATCTATGCGGTTTCTTTTACGGGGGCTGATATTTATCTACTGAATGCGGAAATGAGCAAGGGCCAATTGCAGGGGATTCTGGAAAGTAAAGATTTTCACCTTGTGGTCTATGATGACGAACTAAGCGCCTTACTTGAGCAAACTACGTACACGAACGCCAAACTGTTGAGCCATCATCCTACAGATCCTGCTGCGATAAATAATATCTCTATACCAACGAATTACGCAAAGCAAAGACAGCGCCGAGCTTCCTCCGGGAAATTAGTGCTGTTGACAGGCGGGACCACAGGCAAGGCCAAAGAAGCGGCGCATAAACCATCGCTTTTCAATTATTTGGATCCATTTGCGGCATTCCTTAAGCGGCTGCAAATCCTAAAAAAGCATACGGCTTACATTGCGACACCTATTTATCACGGTTATGGCGTAGCTGTGCTGCTCCTATTCTGTGCATTGGGAAAAAAAGTAGTGATTCATCGGGGATTCGATGCAGAGAAAGCTTGTCGCTTGATTCGGGAACATCAGGTTGATATCGTAACGGTAGTACCTTTAATGGTGCATAAAATGTTAAATACCAACGTGGACGATTTGAAATCACTGTCTTGTATAGCTTCAGGCGGTGCCGAACTCAATCCTAAATTGGTCCAAGAGACGTTAAGTCAATTGGGAGATGTGTTGTACAATCTTTACGGCACTTCGGAAGCGGGCTTGAATATCATAGCAGTTCCACAGGATTTGACCTACTCCGCAGACACGATCGGCAGACAGATAAACGGTGTCCATTTAAAAATTATGGATGAACAGAAAAGAGAAGCTGCAATCGGCAGCGTAGGTCACATATGTATTAGAAACAGATGGTCTATGCGAAACAAGGCTCATGCATGGATCGAAACCGGCGATTTGGGCTATCGGGATGAGAAGGGATACTATTTTTTGCGCGGAAGAGTGGACAGTATGATTGTTTCAGCGGGGGAAAATGTGTATCCGTTTGAAGTGGAACAAATCTTACGCACTCACCCATTCGTCGAGGATGTAGCCGTCTTAGGGATCCCGGACGAGCATTTCGGGCAGCGGTTGAAAGCGTTGGTTCAGTTGGTTCCACATGCGGAAATGACAAACAGGGAGCTTATGGATTGGCTGCGCACCAGATTGGCGCGGTTTCAGTTGCCCAAAGAGATCAGCTTCGTCGAGCAGTTGCCCTATACACCTTTAGGGAAATTGGATAAAAAAGTGTTGAATGAGAAATGACCACCACAGGATTTATTTGCGGTGGTCATTGTTTTAGAAGAAGGGTCTGAAAGGCGAAAATGGTCTGGACTCCACAAGAAAAATGGCTAAGAGATCAAACAGAACTAATGGGATAAGGAATGGCAGGAACGAGATATGGGCTTTCTTTCCATTACGTGTTGGTTTCAAATAGACCTTGTGTCCGTCGACTTTCACAATGGTTCCACGGTAAGTGCCGTGTGTCGTTTTAATCGTAACTTCTCGATTGAGGTACTTTTTACAAATTGAATAAGAATCTGATCGCATCAAGGGAATACCCCCTTTCTAGCTTTATTAATCTAGTATATGTCCGTCTCATAGAACAAGTGTGTGTGTTAGACAACTATTCCTTTAGAAGAAATATATAAACCTAATTTCAGCTAAAATTTGGTATAATTGCGAATAAAGAACATTGATTCTATGATGTGACGAAGGGCCTAAATGCCGTGGAGGATGTTAGTGAATAAAAGAAAATGGCTCTGGGTTAGCGTTAGCATTGTATTCTTCGTAATATCGATGTATTTTTTTGTTGAAGTAAAGAAAAGCAATCTTGAGAAGGAATTACAAGCATATCTAGTTAACGAGAAACAATACCAAATTTCCGAAATTTCTGAGATTAAAGCATATTTTGGGAAGGTGCCTCAAATGGGGGTATATGTACTTTTTAAAGATGAACCTGGAGTTTACTATACGTATACGGATAGAGGAATTGGACAATGGATTCAGGTTGGACCTAGTGACGCGGATATTAGAAGAGGAATAAAATATACTCATTTAGAAGAAGGACGTAAATAAGGGAAGACATAAGACATATAAGTTGGAGGAATTAATATGTATAAGTTCATCCTTTCACTTCCGATCAAACCCCTACTTATTTTAACTGTAGGATCGGGCTTCCTGTTGTCTACTGCAGGCTGTACTCAAGAGGCATCATCCGTCTCCAGTCACGTTGCCACAGCTAACCCGAATAACGGATTTATATGGCCTACCGACAAGTGGAATACGTCTGTCCCCGAGGAACAGGGCTTGGATTCTAGTGTTCTTGCAGCTTCGGAAAAACGAATCAATGAGAACTACCCCAATGTATACAGTTTGCTTGTTGTCCGGCATGGGTACATGGTGTACGAAAAATACTATCAAGGCATGGATGGTAACCGTTACAATCCTGTTTATTCCGTAACCAAAAGCGTCATGTCCGCTTTGACGGGCATTGCCATTGACCAAAAGCTTCTGGAAGGTCCCGATCAAAAGCTGTCGGACTTACTGCCGCAATATTTTACCGACGGGAACGCTTCTCCCAAAGCATCCATCACGATCAAGAATGTATTGACGTTGACTGACGGTCTCGAGCCTGTTGACAGCAACTATGAAGCCTTTTTCTCCAGCAAGGATTGGATGGACTATACGATTAAGAAGCCGATGAAGGATAAACCCGGGGAGAAATTTTCCTATAATACGGGTATTCCCCAATTCTTATCGGGCGCGATTGCCAAAGCCTCCAAAATGAGCACGAAAGATTTCGCTCAAACCAATCTGTTTAAGCCTATGGGGATCCTTGTTCAAAAATGGGATGCCGATTCGACCGGGGTATACGGTGGGGGAAGCGGATTGTACCTAACACCTCCCGAATTGGCGAAATTCGGTTTATTGTATTTGAAGAACGGTTCTTGGGATGGCAAGCAGATCATCCCCAAGGAATGGGTTCAAGAATCCGTGAAGCAACAAGTCCAGTCTAAGGACGATCGCGGTTACGGCTATATCGTGATCGTCCCCGATCTGGACTTGGTCGCAGTGGTCACGGCGAACCTGCAGTCCTCTTCTTTGGATAAGAAGGATACGAAGGATTTGATCTCCGATTTCGTCATTGCCGCTGTCAAATAACAGGCTTTTAGGCGAAGAATAGGCAAATGAATTGGAGGGGAATATGAAATCAAAATATAAGGTATTCATTTTGGCTATCGTTATGTTATGTGCAGCTAGCTGGTACTCATACATCAGTTATATAGGTGGGACTCGATTTACTGCAATCGGCGCTGCGAAAGCACAATCATCAGTCGGAGTGGATGCAACCGTTTTTGATCAATTAGATTTACCATGGGGAAAAATATTTCTGTTAGACACTCCTAGGGGAGAACGAACATCAGTGGTTCGTAAGAAAGGACCTTTTTGGCTTTCAAATGCGGTTATGACATTGGACCATGCAAATGTTTCAGAACCAGTAAGGACTGTTGGTTGGCTTAATTACCAGTACACAGGTGTGGTTCCCCCAGAGTCGATAGCATTAATAGCTGTAATTACAAATGACCCAAATGTTGCATTTATCGAAGTCGGGGAAGGGACAGATCGTGTAAAAAGGAAAATAGAACAAAACCAACCCTTAGTAGTATGGTGGCCTAAAGCATTTATTGGGTCTTTATTAAAACCTATAGCATTTTCATCTGAAGGTAAACCCCTTTATGAATACCGTTATGCTCATGAGAGCGTAACAGATACAACGACATTAAGATGGTATCCAATTAATTAGTGTAGGGTGAGGTTGTTCCATGAACAAGGCTGGGTGTACCTCCTATGCCACCGTAGTTATTATTTCAAAGGAATAAGTCCCCACTCCCCGTACTAATCGATTAGAAAATGGGGCTGTTTGGATGGATTAATTGGATTATATACAGTTATTTTCAGGGATATAGCCTACTGAAGGCAATTAGATGGATTTTATACAGTTAATTTGCTCATACTGCCCCAGTTAGACAAAATTGGTTGAAATTAACAGGGTAAAATCCAGTTATTTGCTCAGATGAAGGAATTTCGTGCGATTTATATACAGAAAATCCAGTTATTTTGCTGAGCAGGTTTGATGATATTGTTGACTCTAAATGATTGAGCTAAGGCCTCTTACTTTTAAGACATACTTGCCAGATGCTCCTCAAGACGATCCATGGTTTGTTCGGCCCCTGGGACGGCATAAGTTTTCACCTTATCGAATACATCGGCAGTTTCTTCAAAAACCGAACTATAAGTAAGTTTGGTTTTACCATTCAGATCCTCAATGATTGCGGTCGCTAGAAAATGGGGAAACACATCATGCTTGATGACGATTCGCTCAGGTTTAACGATCTCGACAAAGATGTTGGTATTGGGATAATCAACGCCATCAGGACTGTGCATGATAAACTGCCATGTACCACCCGGTTTCAAATCAAACGTCTGAAAAGTCGTCGTAAAACCTTGAGGTCCCCACCACTTCGACAGGTGCTCCTCTTTCGTCCATGCATCAAACACAATCTCGCGGGAAGTATCAAATATGCGAGTAATTATAATCTCGCGATCCCCCACTTGCGCTGCGATTTTGTTTGCGTTGTTTTGGTTCATGTTCATCCCTCCAAAATGAGTTTGACTAAGCTCCAATCGATTGCAATCTCCGAAATTTTCCATTCCCAGTATATCACACCTAGGATGGTCTTAATCGCCTCTGCGAAAGCCGAGCATACTAAACTTAAGTCTTTAGAATACACAGAAGGATAGATCTCTTAGAAAGTCTCGGTGAGCTAGTACAGTCATCGGGACTTTTTTATTGTGTGCACCAATCATTCATGAGGACCAGTCGAACAAATGATCAAAATGGGTCAGTTACACACTGGACGTATCGTGAAACCCCTTTCTGAACAAATGAATATAGACGGATATTTCCTACGCTCATTAGAATAAAAACCGTAAGCACCGCATTTGAAGGTGTGGTGCGGCGGATATGATTCATTAGACAGAAGGAGTGAACGACATAATGGGTGCAGTCGATTATTCAGCACATAAACAGGCTGACGCACGATTTAAAAGGAGAAGATGGAATCGCGTGACAGGGAAGCTACTCAAGGATCGGTGGCTATATGTCATGCTGTTGCCCGGCATTATCTACTTCTTAATATTCAAATACGGTCCCATGTGGGGAATTGCGATTGGGTTTCAGGATTATTCTCCGTTCCAGGGGATGTCGGGAAGTAAGTGGGTGGGTTTGAAGCATTTTATCCGTTTGTTCAGTGAACCTACCTTTTTTAAACTACTGAGAAACACACTGATCTTGTCTTTTGTTAATCTGATCGTTGTCTTTCCAATGCCGATTATTGTAGCGCTTATGCTCAATGAGCTGAGGAAAGAAAGGTTTAAGAAATTAATACAAACGATGATCTACATCCCTCACTTCATGTCCTGGGTGATCATTATCGGCATGTTCTATGTCCTGTTTGAGTCGACAGATGGCCTATTTCAGAAATGGATCGTTTCGCTCGGTTTCGAACCATTCACGTTTATGATGGACCCCGATAAATTTATCCCCATGTATATCCTTCAAAATATATGGCGCGATACCGGATGGGGGACGATCATCTTCCTGGCTGCTCTGGCAGGCGTGGATACGCATCTCTACGAGGCAGCCCGTATGGACGGTGCCAGCCGGTTGCGACAAATGTGGCATATCACGCTGCCGTCGATCAGGAGCACCATTATGATCCTGTTTATTTTACAACTTGGCAATATTCTTGAGCTCGGATTCGAGCATGTCTATTTGCTTCTTAACTCCCTCAACCGGGAAGTAGCAGAAATATTTGACACGTATGTCTACACGTCTGGGATTCTGAACGGCATGTACAGTTATTCGACGGCCATAGGTGTGTTCAAATCAGTAGTAGGTCTTATTCTGGTCGTACTCGCCAATCGGTTATCCAAAAAATTCGGAGAAGAAGGCATATTCTAAGGAAGGGTGAAAGCCATGATTCAAGAGCGAAGTTGGGGCTCCCGCTTATTTGATTATATCAATTATACATTTCTGATCTTGTTTGCGCTTAGTACAGTGCTTCCCTTTGTCCACATTGTCAGTTCATCATTTGCCAGCCCGACGGAAAAGCTTACGAAAGATTTCGTGCTGTTTCCAACGCATTTCACGCTGGATGCGTACCGCTTTATATTCTCAACAGACCGTATCCTGAATGCTCTGCTGGTAACCATACTGATAACAGTTGGAGGAACCATAGTAAATCTAATCATGACCTGCCTAATGGCCTATCCGCTTTCCAGAAGAGATTTAATCGGGCGTAAGCCAATTATGATGATGGTGATCTTCACGCTCTTGTTCAGCGGAGGCTTGATTCCTACCTTTCTAATCGTAAAAGCCTTGGGATTGCTGGATTCCATGTGGGCACTCATTATTCCGAGTGCGATTAGTACCTTTAATCTCATAATTATCAAAAACTTTTTCCAGCAGATGCCGGATGGGATTGAAGAATCGGCCAAAATCGACGGTGCCAATGATCTAAGTATCCTAATACGCATCATCCTTCCGCTATCGCTGCCGGCACTGGCGACATTCGGACTGTTCTATGCAGTTGGACATTGGAATACGTTCTTGTCTGCCATTCTGTATATCCGAGATACCGACAAATGGCCGATTCAAGTCCTGCTTCGCTCTTTTGTCCTGTTATCCGAAGGCCGGTTGGACGATGCTGCGAACCTAGACGGGGATATCCAACTGCCGCCAGAAACAGTGAAAATGGCTGTCATTACAGTGGCTACGCTTCCAATCCTCTGCGTGTATCCTTTTTTACAAAAGCATTTTGCGAAAGGTGTTTTTGTGGGTTCGATTAAAGGCTAATTACTTCACGGACCCATTTAACTATAGTACTATCAAATATTATATAACGGAGGTCTTGATCACATGGATTTGAACAAGAACGCAGGAGTAAAAGCACTTGTGGCGGTTAGCGTGGTTGGTTTACTGATGACGACAGCTTGTTCCGCTGAAAAGCAAACAACTGGGCAGACAACATCTGCAAAGCAAACGGAAAATCCGAAGGACGCACAGCCTACGACAATCGAAATTATGAGCACGTTGGCCGGCGTAGCACCGAAAGAAACAAGTGATGTACAAAAAGAACTGGAGAAACTTACGAATACGAAGCTGAACATTACTTGGGTACCTGAAACGGCCTATAAAGAGAAGTTGAACGCCACAATGGCTTCCGGAACGCTTCCACAGGTCATGTTCACGAATGAAACAAAATCGGCTAATATCATTAATGCAGCTCGATCGGGAGCATTCTGGGAAGTGGGTCCATATTTGAAGGACTATCCGAATTTGAGCAAACAAGTGGACCCAGAGGTGTTGAAAGGAGTTGCGATTGACGGTAAATACTACATGCTTCCCCGTCACCGCGATGCTGCCCGCCATGTGATTACGATCCGCAAGGACTGGTTGGATAAGTTGGGGCTAGCGATGCCGAAGACGTTGGATGACTTATACAAAGTGTCGAAAGCATTTACAGAAAATGACCCAGACGGAAATGGCAAGAAGGATACGGTTGGCTTGGTGGAAGACGGGTTAAATGCACTGGTGCGCAACATAGCCGTTTATCATGGCGCTCCGATGAATTTTGGTTTGCAAAACGGTCAAGTAGTTCCCAACTTCCTGACGTCGGAGTACTTGGATGGCCTCAAATTTTACCGAAAACTGTATGCCGAAAAACTAATGAATCCTGACTTTGCTATCATTAATACGCAGCAACGCCGAGATATGATGACTCAAGGAAAAGCAGGTATCATGATTGCTGTAGAATCCGATGCCCCACCTATTCAGAAAGATGCGGTAAAGCTGAATCCGAAAGCTGAGTTCGATTTGATTCAAGGCGTGACGGGACCACAAGGGCTGAGGGTATCGGCTACTTCAGGGTACAATGGAGCCCTTGTATTTTCCAAGAGCAGTATTAAAACGGAAGCGGAGTTCAAGAAAATTCTAGCGTTCTATGACAAAATATCGACTCCTGAAATGTTAACATTGACGGGGAAAGGCATTAAAGATATCGATTACAAGATCGTAGACGGATTCGTTGAGCCTGTTAATCCCCGCGCCGAGGATCGCAAGGCGGATGCCAACTTCCTCGCTTTTGGAGTTGCAAATCCAAGTAATGAATTACCAATTAAATCAACAGATCCGCTAGTCATAAAAGGGAAAAAGCTAGTGGCCGACAACGCTAAAATTGCTATTTACGATGTAACGACACCGCTTGATTCCAAAACCAAAACCGAGAAAGGACCAGAATTGGATAAAATTAGCCGTGACGCACAGATCAAATTCATCATGGGTGAAATCGACGAGGAAGGGTACAAAAAATCACTTGAACAGTGGCGTAAAGCTGGTGGTGATCAAATTATCAAGGAATTTACAGAGGACTACAAGAAGCAAGGCGGTAAATAATCGGTCTTAAAAAGATGGGAGGTCTCTTCCGTCTTTTTCCGCTTACTAACGGGAACCGGCTAGCTATAATCAGTTATATGCTAAAATAAGAACTGAAGGATCAAGCATCCAGCAGCGGAGGTATGTTCATGAAAACTCGAGGTCTAACATATTTAAATAAACTAGTGCTATACGGGTTTGTACTTGGTGTCGTACCTCTGCTGGCATTGGGATTTTTCTCTTATTTTCGCACATCGGGGACGATTCAAAACTATGTGGAGGAAGGCAACTTACAAATATTAAAGTTAAGCCAGTCACGCATTGAGCAGAACCTGAAGACGGTAGAAGCTTCAGCCACAACAATGCTTCATTCCCCCTTTGTGGAGAGTGTGCTCTCCCTGCCGCTGGAGGGTAAATATTATAACGAATTTGAACAGCTAACTGGCAGTATTCGTCAATTGCAGGTGTTTGAGCTAGGTGTAAGCGATATCGAATTCTATAACATGCACGGTAAATGGAGAATTGGAAATAAGGGAATTTACGCCTTCAACCAAAATGGCAGCCAGTCAACTTTGGAAATTCCGCAGAAGACAGTATGGGAATCCAATCAGAATGGCATTCGCATGATTAGCAAGAAGCCTGCTTATGATCCAGACCCTGATGTGATCATAACGGCAGACATTCCATTCTCACACCTGCGCAAGCTGCTGCTAGACACAAGCCCGCTTGGAAGCGTGTTTATGTTGGACAGTAAGATGAAATTGCTTGGTTATCAAGACGAAAGCTTCACTCGTGCCTTTCTGGGTGAAACAGAGTTAACCAATCAATTGAACCGATTCGATGCCGATATGGGTAAAATCAATATCCAGTATGGTAGCCAGGATTATGCAGTTACCTTTATTCGGTCCAGCCTCACTGGATGGATGTATGTGTCGGCGGTTTCAATCGATATGATCACGCAAGAATCGAAAGCGATCGGTCAGTTTACAATCTGGATTTGTTTGATCATTACGTTCCTTGTTCTTATCTTTTCGGTCATGGGTTCCAATCGATTTTACAGTCCGATACGCAAGCTTTATGCCACAGTAGTCGGCCAGGATGTACGCCAACCACTCCCGTATTTTAAACGCGAGGATGAGCTTCAGCAGATTGGTACACGGTTTCTTTCCTTGTTGAATCGACAACAGGAAATGTCTGGTCAAATCCAAGGGCAAGTTGCACAGTTAAATCAATTTTTTGTACAAAAGCTCTTCTTTGGCGAGGTTGGACCGAGGGAAATAAAGGAGAAGTTGTCCGTCCTTCAATATCCGCAGAGTTGGCGAAGCCTATATGTAATGGCTATTGAAATCGATACATTGGAAGGAAGCCGATATCAGGATCAGGATCTAGACCTGCTGTTGTTCGCCGTAAACAATATTGCGGGGGAACTTGCTCCACAACATTCTCTGCTAAATCCAATCGTGCTGAACGAATCTCAGTTGACGATTCTGGGCACTGACCTTAACGATCCGAACTGGGAAGAGAACGTGTATAAGTTGGCAGAAGAGATTCAGCGCGCGGTTCGCACGTATTTAAATATTTCGGTTAGCGTCGGACTTAGTTATGCATTTGAGGAATGGACGAAGGTACCTAAAGCTTATAAAGAAGCAATTGATGCTCTCAGATACCGCGTCAAGCTCGGTCACGAGGCGATTATTTCCATACGTGATATTTTTGCGGATTCCCCTGCTGAGACTTCGTATCCTGTCAAGATTTCGGATGAACTCAGGCAGGCGGTCAATGCTTCCGACTTGGAACAAGCGACCCATCTTCTGCATCAAATGGTTCGGGAACTGGTTGTTCAGCCGTTTCACTTCCACGATTACCAGTTTTCCCTTATTCGGTTTTTGTCCGAACTGGGTAGTCTGCTTCAGGATCAAGGAATCTCGATTCGCACGCTAATGAAAGATGATGAATCGATTGTAGAAACTTTGTTCAAGTTGAGAACGACGGAAGAGGTCGAGGCTTGGTTTAAGGAAGTCGTTATAGGTCCGGTATTGCTACTGTTGGAGGAAAGACGCAGCCATCAATTCCGTAAAATTTCGGAAGCTGTCATCCAGATGATCCACGATGAATACGATACGGACTTGACTTTGGAACTATGTGCCGACCGCATCGACTACCATCCCCATTATGTCAGCAAAGTGTTTCGCCAAGAGGCTGGCGTTAATTTCGGTGACTATTTGTTACAATACCGGCTGACGATTGCTAAGCAGATGCTCCTAGAAACGAATATGAAAATCTCCGATATCTCGGAAAAGTTGAAGTATACGAATTCGACTAATTTTATCCGTTCTTTCCGTAAAGTAGAAGGGGAGACACCTGGTCAGTATCGCGAACGGATGCTAGAGATTCCTGCTACAGGAAGTACAACGAAATAAGCGAGTAATCAAGTGCCCTTCGAAACCGTGAAATGAACCGGTTGAAGGGCGTTTTTGTGCTATATGAACAAATGAATATAGACTGAGATCAAGCTGGGAACCTATATTTAAGCGAAAGGAGGAAGAAGAATGAAACATTATTTCGAAGTGGAAGCCGGCATGTCATATAAGCTGGCAAGTCAGGATACGGACACCATCCTTGAGACGATTACAGGGGCATATATGGCGAACAATCCCCCACATCCGTTCGTATTCCGCTGCTATAGCAGGCTTGCGATCCCTCAGCTGCAGGATGGCAGATTCGAATTTAATATGCATGATAAGCATCCCGATGCGTCCTTTGGCCAGTACGCCTTCGCTCTTGGAATGCTTTGGAGTGACAACGTCAGGTCTGTCGAAACGGCTGTCAATTGTTATGGTCCGACCAAGCTGCTGCTGAATGGTAAGCTGCTGTATAAATCTGGTGTAGCCGAAGAGGTAAATGTACAGACTCGAAAGATCGTTGAAGTACAGTTGCAAAAAGGCTGGAATGCTTTCCTACTCGTTTTCCGCAAGGTAGCTTCCGGTTTCGGTTGTATATTCGGCTCGAACCGCAGCCATTCGACTCCGTTGGACTTTATGAACCCGTTTCATGAACGATATGACTGTGGCGGTTGGCTTTATTCGGAACCGCAAGACGATGAAAGGTTTGGAGAAACGGTCTTTCCTGATGTAAGAGGAGCCGAGTCGGAATCCCCTGCCCGGTGGTTTCCTTCTCAAGCGTGGACGGCGGATCAGGTGTCGCTGATGAACTGCGCTAGAATATTCGGGATTCAGCCAAACAAGGTGGCATATGCGTGGTCCAAAGGAGAATCCTTCCTAGCCGGTAGGAATCCATTCACCTTGAAAGGATGGACAACCGGCCAGCTGCGCATCTGGGTTAACGATGAGCTAGTTGCCATGTCCGAGAAGGAGGGGCCATTTGAGGTTGAGGCCAATCTCCCTTACGGGGCACACAATTGGTTAGTCGAGTCGGCCTGCGGCGAGAGAGATTGGGGTTTTTCACTGGAAGTGTCCGCTGGAGATGAGGCGTATTCATTCAGTCAGCCGCACCCGGTGAAAGGAACGGAGGAATGTTGGTTTTACTTAGGACCGCTGGAGCGCTCCGAGGACATTGTCCCTGAACAGTTGCAAACGATGTTCCATGTGTTTGAAACGGATGCTGGCAACCATACCTACTGGCGGATAGACAGACCAGGCGTTTGGATCAGACCCTACCTGCAAAATGCCCGTTTCGCAAGGTGGAACTATCCAATTGGCGTGACATTGTACGGCCTTCTCAAGACCGGTAGAAAGCTTGGTAGATACGATATTGTCCGATACGTCCTTCAACATCTGAAGTCGTGTACGACCATGTACAACTACTCCTTGTGGGACCGTGAGCAGTACGGGTATCCAGCCATTAACACGAAGCTGGTTGATATGAAAATGCTAGACGATTGCGGTTCGATCGGCAGTGCGATGCTGGAGGCAAATAAAGAGGCACAGGATGATGGTTTTATCAGGCTGGCGCATATCATTGCCGATTATATGGCAAACACACAAGAACGGCAGGATGACGGTGCGTTCTATCGGGAATCCAAAGGCTATTACATGGAAAATACGTTATGGGCGGACGACTTGTACATGAGTACCCCATTCCTGATCCGATATTACAAGCTGACAGGTGAACGCAAATGGCTGGATGAAGCGGCCAGACAATTTCTTCTTTTTAAGAAATACTTGTATCTCCCCGATAAAAAACTGATGTCTCATGTCTATGATTTCAAATTTCATATGGCTAATGGGATACCTTGGGGTCGCGGAAATGGCTGGGTTATCTTTTCTTTGTCAGAGTTGCTGGAGATGATGCCGGAGGACCATCAGGACAGAGAAGCGTTGCTTGCCTTCTTCAGAGACTTTTCCGAAGGGTTACTTGCTCGCCAGGGGAAGAATGGCTTGTGGCATCAAGTATTGACAGATGAAGGATCGTTCGAGGAAACGTCCTGCACATCGATGTTTATATATGCTTTTGCCAGAGGGGTTCGATTCGGCTGGCTGGATCAGCCACGGATTTATGCAGATGCGGTACGTAAGGCGTGGAGCGGATTGATCAGCCATGCCTTTGAGGGCAATGGCTCGGTCCATGGTGTGTGCTGCGGATCCAAATATTCCTATTCCCCTGATTATTACAAGTATGATCTTAAGGCGGTTACGAATGATCCACATGGCATTGGTATCGTCCTGCTTGCCGGAATCGAAGCTGATGCTATGAACCAGGTGTTATCAACTTTATAGATTGCAGAATGCATGATGAGGAGTGGAAAGATATGAAAGGTGATGTTTATTACTCGACGATAACCAAAAAGCAAGACGAGTTGACTGGTGTTGAGGTGACACAGCTCACCGACGATTCAGGCGATACGTATCATCCCTATTTCACCAAAACATTGATTGATTCTGAAAATAGTTACATCCTTCTGGCTTCTAACCGTACGGGTTCAATGCAATTGTACACATTGCGGTTTAAGGATGGACAGATGGTGCAGATTACGGATAAGGACGGGGTAAGTCCTTTTAGTTCCGTACTCGATGCCTGGCATCATATCGTTTATTATTTTGCAGACCGTACGCTGATGCGGGTTCGCCTTGATAATCTGGAAACTGAGGAGCTCATGCAGATTCCAAAGGGCTTCAAGCCCAGCGATCTATCTATAGATAATTCTGGGAAATTCCTAGCTTTTTCGTATGTGGAACATATGGAACTATGTACGGAAACAGGTGGTACTTATTCAACGCATAGGGAAAAGCACTTCCGCAGACCAACGAGTGTGGTCATCCGTTATGACATCGAAAGAAGAGCTCCCTATGTGGTATGGGGAGAAGGGCAGTATATTTCACATGTGAATATAAGTCCGATTGACCCGAATATCATCGTATTTTGCCATGAAGGTCCATGGCTTCAGGTTCAGAGAATGTGGACGGCGCGCATCGACCATGACAAAGTGTATCCGCTTGTAGATCAGAAGGTAGGACTGGAGCGAATCGGACATGAATTTTTTACCGCCAGCGGAGGGATTGGCGCCCAGTACTCCTCTAGGGAGCGAATCGGGGATGAATTTTTGTTGCATGGCGATATTTTCATCAACGTGGATGGTTCGAACGAGAGAAGATATTATTACCCGTACACCCGCCCTTCCCATATACAGATGAACTACAGGGAGACGATGGGCGTCGGTGATCGTGCGCACATTCGCGAAGTGATGGAGGATAAAGGGAACTATATGTCCTTGTTGAGATACGATGGCGATTCCATAGAAGTCGGTCTTCTTTGCGCCCATGGCACCTCCTGGCGGAGCCAGATGTCGCATCCGCATCCTCTCTTTACCCGGGATGACCAGCATATCCTGTTCTCCTCCGACAGAGGTGGTAAATCCAATGTCTACCTGGCGAGGGCAGACTGGGATAAAACGATCAAGAGTGACAAGCGGATAGAAAGATGAAATCGGATGGAGGAGAGCAGCTCATGCTTAATATAAAGAACGAACTAGTGAAGGCGGCACGCCTTACCCAGGAGGATGCGCATTATTTCTTTGGTTATTACGACACACCTGCATGGAGCCAAAGCGACCGATATCATCTATGTCATAAAGTCGATTTCATGGATCGTCTTCCGGACACAGCAGACACTGCAGTTATTGGGTACATCGATATGCTTGACCATTCCTTTCATCCGATTGCGGAAACGACCGCTTGGAATTTTCAGCAAGGGAGCATGCTGCAGTGGCACCCTGCTTTCCCGGAGGACGAGATCATCTACAACACGAGGGATGGCGAAACGTACAGAGGGGTTGTGCAAAATATTCATAAAGGAACCTCCCGACAACTGGAGCTTCCGGTGGCGAATGTCGATCCCACAGGCATGTATGCGGTAAGCATTAATTTCGACCGTATGTTTGATTTTCGGCCTGGTTATGGGTATGCGGGGAGAGAGGACCTGTATAAAGAGGCACCTCATACTGAAGATGATGGGATTTTTCTGATCGAATTGGCAACGGGCGAATCCCGATTGATCTTGTCACTTCAACAAATATGGGACTTCACCAAATCCCGCTTTCGGGGTCATGACAAGAAGCTGCTGATTAACCATATCACTTTCAATACGGATGGCTCCCGTCTCGTTTTCCTTGTCCGTTACTTTCCTGAGCCCGGCGAAATCTGGGAAACAGCTATTCTGACGGTCAACCGTGACGGTTCAGGCCTGTTTCTCTTGTCCGATTATTCGTATGCGTCTCATTATCATTGGCGTGATCGGGAAAACATTGTTTTTCATTCACGCGGAGCGGAAATCGGTCATGCAGGCGATCAATTATATGTGCTGAGAGATCTGACGCATGAGGCCGAAATGATCGACAACAGTTTCTTTTTGAAGGACGGCCACTGCAGTTACTCGCCAGATCGGCAGTTCATGCTCTATGACAGCTATCCCGATGCGGAGGGCTATCGGCATTTGTATTTGTATTTTTTGAAAAATAAACGCGGTAAGACCCTCGGTTCCTATTACTCTTTGCCGGATATCGAAGGCGACATTCGTTGCGATTTGCACCCGCGCTGGAATCGGGCAGGGTCTCATATTTCATTTGATTCTATCCACGAAGGAAGGCGGCATGTGTACGCGATGGACCTACGAAAAGTAAAGACGTCTTTAGAAATAGGAGTTGATTAGTCGAATCGGGGTTAATGGTGGTAAAATTTAGGTTGCTTGTACCATTGGAAATGAGGTGATTGCTTGTCGAACCACGTATACATAATTACAGGAGCATCAAGTGGACTTGGTGCCGAAATGTCTAGACAACTTTTATCAGAAGAAAACGATGTGTTTTGTTTATCTCGAACTGAAAATGATGACATCTTGAGGCAAGCCTCAGGATATCGATATGAGTTCTACTCACTTGATCTTACTCGTGTAGAGAACTTAAGTCGTATTATGCTGGAGATTATTTCAACAATTGATCCGAATAAGATAGACTCTATAACACTCATCAATAATGCCGCTTCCGTATCCCCCATCAAAGATATACAGGATTGCACGCAAGAAGAAATCATGGGAAATATTCAACTGAACTTAACGACACCTATTCTGCTTACCTCCTGCTTTATCAGCTTAACTACCGGATGGGAAGTAAAAAGAAGGATAGTAAATATCTCTTCTGGATCGGCTCAGTATCCGGCCCAAAGTATGAGTCTGTACTGTTCGACTAAATCGGCCTTGAATATGTTCTCTCAATGTGTGGGGCTTGAGCAAGATGGTGAGCACAATGGTGTTCACATCTTTGCAGTTGATCCAGGCATGATGGATACAAAAATGCAAAAAGCAGCACGTGATTCTGATTTTCAATTATCGGAATTTTTTGCGACACAGAAACGAGAAGGCAACCTTGCCGATCCTGCTCATGTAGCAAGTAAGATATTATCCTTAGTTAACTCGCCAGTAAGAAAGAATGGCGATATTCATCGTGTGTGAGTATGCATCCGCTACACGCTAATGGGAAACAGGTTCCAGCATACTGGGGAGCCTGTTTTATTTTTTAAATATTAAAACTGATAAATATTATTTATGTATTCAATACAAATGATGAAGTATTATTTATGGCTTTTCCATGTTATCATACCATTAATTGGAAGTAAGGTGGTGTGTGATTTGGAGATGAACGTACTTTCGGAGCGTTTTAAGGTTTTTGCAAAAAGGGAGTGTAGGGGTTCCAGCAATTTATATGAACATCTCGCAGAGCATATTGCTAATGACACGAAATTACTTGAATTAGCCGCATATTCGAGGCCAGATCAACCCATTCCTAACCTTTTACTGGGTGCTGTTCACTATTTGCTATTAGGAGGGATAGAACACGAATTAGCTGAGTATTATGCCAGTATTGTGGATCAACCTAGGGAGTCATTGGCAGCGATCGATTGTTTTCGGGACTTTTGTAAGTTGTACGAGAATGAGATTATTCAGGTTCTGGAAAGCAAGCTTGTACAAACGAACGAAGTGAGACGCTGTGCCTACTTGTACCCCAGTTTTTGTTATATCTATAACATAACCAAAAAACCGTTGGCTCTCATAGAAATAGGAACAAGTGCCGGCTTGCAACTCATTTGGGATAAATACAGCTACTCTTATAACTCGAACAAAAGGTATGGAAGTAAACAATCCGAATTAGAGATAGTATCAGAAATCAGGGGTGAGAAGATGCCATTTCTTCTTGATCACAGTCCACCAGTATCATCGAGGATCGGTCTAGATTTGCACGTTAATAATCTAAATGATCCTGAAGATTATTTGTGGCTGAAAGCCTTGATATGGCCAGAGCATAAGGAACGAATTTCTAATTTTGAGAAAGCGGCAAAAAGCTTAGAAAAGCAACCCTTAGAGCTAATTGAGGGAGATGGCATTGCTTTACTTCCGAAAATGGTACCCTGGATAGCGAAGGATTCAACACTATGTGTTTTTCATACGCATGTGGCTAACCAGTTATCTTACGAGGCTAAGACGCAATTGAATGAGCACATTCGAAACTTCGGAAAAGAAAGGGATGTGTTCCATCTATATAATAATATGTGGGATCTTGAACTCCATCTTGATTACTATGTAGGCGGTAATGAACGTAGAGAAACGTTGGCAGAAACAGATGGACATGGTCGATGGTTTCACTGGAAGTTATAGATTCACGACTTAACGGACGATCTTAAAAGGAGTGGCTAAGCATGGGGTTTCAATCCAATTTCGGAGAACGAGATTTAGCATTGCCAAGGCATCGTGAGAAGTTGTTGGAGAATGCTTTACATGATTTAACGAATGATTCAGATGTTCTAGCCATTTATCTTGGTGGTTCCTTGGCGAAAGGAAACTATGATCATTATTCAGATATCGACCTGCATATCATTGTTGCTCCCGAGAAAAAGCAGGATTTTATACAGGCCAAACATGTTCGACCAACGAATTGGGGGGAAGTGCTGTACTATGAGTATACTTCGCTTCAAAGTCCAGTCCTCGTTGTGCATTATGATTGTTTTGTTAAAGTAGATACATGGTACCAGGAGCCAAGTGAAGTGCAGTCTTCCATTTGGATGCAAGGGCTTAAAGTTTTATACGATCCCCAGACTCTCCTGAAAGAGGTTCTAGCAATGTCCGAAGCACTAGCGTATAAGCCAACATCCGAAGAAGTGGAGATGTGGAGGGGGAAGATATTTGCCTATGTACACGAAACCTATCGAGCAGTTATGCGAAATGAGATGTATTATGCATTATCAAATCTTAACTCTTTTCGATGGATGATGGCTTACGGATGGTATATGGAAATGGGCAGAAGAGTGGATAGTTCATGGGGTGTATGGTCTAAGCTTGAAGGGGAGAGAAGTTATTTAAAGGATTGGCAATTGTCCTTACTTGATTGTTGGGATAGCAGCCGTGGTCATAATGATATAATGAATACATTAAACAGCATGATTCCCGAGTTCTATAGGCTTAATCGTTCACTTAGTCAATTAACGGGTTTGGAAGAAAGACGTGATTGGTGTGAACGGATCATAAACATGGTTTTGTAACGGGAATAGAGGCATTATTGATACGACTTATGTTCCATCTGATCATAGACTATGTGGAATAATTTAGATACGCAATTTTCTGGAAATTATTGACCTAGGAGGAAATATGCTTCTAATTTGTACGCCACCAAGTTAATCTAGAGCAGAACGATAGCAAAATAGACGAACAAAACAAGGCTGCTGGTTGATGTGGGTAAAGGGGAAATTAATATTGAGATTATAAAACATTCCGTTAAGAATCCTTCTGGTATACGAATCATGATGTCCATGATGATAATAAGTTTGATTTCACTAAATAATGCAATCAACCTATTGAATGAAGAGAAGAGCGTAATTCTTTTAGTGGTAAGTGTGGCAATGTTTCTTCTATGCTTAGTTATTTTATTATTGACATTGTACAGAACATTTAAGAAACCTACGGAGTTATGCATATACAATAATAAAATCCAATTAAACGGGCGTACCATTCAAGCGAATGAAATTAAGGTAATGATGAACATGGGATACTTCAGACCCAATATTGGAATAAAACCATATGGGAAGAATATGGTCCCGATTCATATGTGTTTTAGGTTTTCAAAGGATGAAGACAGTGGCATCGCGGATTTAGTTAATTGGGCAGTAAAGAATAATGTACAGATGGTCAATAAATCTTTTCTAAGGTGGCTATAGGTACGAGAGCAGAATAATAACAAAAGGAGGCTGCCGCGAAAATGACCGGCAGCCTTATTGCGCGTTCTGTAACTTATTTTCCTGCGTAAAAAATTAAATACTTCTCTACATTTGCACGAATATAATTGCTATCATGTTTACCTGAACTATGATGATATTCGGATTGGATACCACGCTGAGTGAGCAGTTGATGGAGCTTCTCCGTACCTTCATAAAATTTATTATCATCTTGATCACCACAATCCAGATAGACCTGAAGTTGTTGTAGTTCAGCAGTTTTGGCGATGATCAGCGGATCTCTTTCTTTTCTAATCTCATCAGTAGGATAAAGAAAGGTTTTCAAGTCCCCGACTTTCGAAAAATCATCAAGCCAGACAGCCGGCATATGTCCGCCCACCTTACTAAATAAATCCGGATGGCGAAATGCACTGTGCAAACTAATAAATCCCCCCATGGATTGACCACCGATATAACGTCCTTCACGGTTTGAAATTGTACTCAAATGGGAGTCCACAAATTGAATAACTTCCTGGGTGATGTAATCCTCATACTTTCCTCCGATGCCTACATTGGGCGTGTTAAGGCCATATCCGTTATCGGCCTGAGGGGCCACGATAATGATAGGATCGATTTTGCCGGAAGCAATGAGTTCATCTGCCTTTTTCTCGATTCCTACCCCAGGCATCCAGTTTGTCTCATTGCCATTGAAGCCGTGATATAAATATAAAACAGGGTACTTCTTATTTGCATCGTAGCCTTTGGGTAGGTATAAACTGAGAAGCATGTCTTTGCCTAAAGCGGCACTCTGGAACGTGATGCGTTTCAACTGTGAGGATTGAGACATGTCAGCAGGGTTGTTCTTCCACTCAGGTTTTACTGAAACAGAAGGGGAATACTTACTTTCCCCTAATGTATTGGCTGCTGCAACTTGATAATAATAGGTTTTTCCATCAATTAGATTGGAATCTTTATACGTAGTAGTTGATACAAAGTTATGAATGGTCTCGAATCCACTTTCAGGCATAGTACTGCGTTGTATCACATATTTTTCGGCAGCTGTGGAGGGTGTCCAAGATAGATAAGCCTCGCTGTCTCCTGCCACTACTTTTAATTGTCCGGGAATGGGGGGAATCTCCATTGCTATTACAGAATTTTCATTCTTGCCAAAAATCGAGGTTTCCGAAATGCTGTTCCAGCCGTTTCCTGTCGAGTTACCATGTCCGAGAATACGTACAAAGCGGGCTTCGGTTTCTGGGAATTCGAATGTTTCCATTTCGTTAGAGGTCCCAGAGCTTTTCGTAGAGAGCACGTTACGGAAAGTTTGTGCATCATCGGATAGTTCGATATCAAAGGATGAACTGCGTGTGTTGCCTTGATAGAATGCAATTTGTAAGGATGAAACAGAACTTTTTAAGCCCAAGTCATACAGGATCCATTGACGATCTCCATTGACTGACCACCGAGAGTCGAAGCGATGGTCGACCGTATTTGCTGGTACATTGCCGTCATCCCCACTCGCCGTTACAGTAGCGACTTTCAACTCTACCGACTTCTTGACATGTTTAACTGGAGTGTCTGAAGAAAATGAATTGCCTGAACAGCCTGAAGCTGTCAGCAAACAGCTGAGAGATAAGACGAGTAATAGATTAGCTACATACATGTTAGAGAAGACACCCCTTTTGAGTGGAATGGAATGATAAGTAATCTTGCTATTAAATATAACCTTGGAAAAATTTTCTTTATTGTACTTTTTAAGGTGATCGTTGTGTTTTATATAGGCTTTAAACTAATCTTTCAGTTATTTCTTCATACCGATTACATGTTTTCCACCAGTTATCTGAATTTACATGAGATTCATTATGTTGGGGGCAGCAGGTACTATTACTATGCCGAGGATGTGAACGGGGACAGCTGGGGAGGAAACTACTACACCTCTGTACCAGAAGGGCCTTTCAGCTGGTGCTGGAATATTGCTTGCACGCCTACCTGTACCAATGTAGGGTTTGGCCGGCTCGATGTGGGATTGCTCGTATTTAACCACATCATTGAGCTGCAGTCGATTGGGGGCAAGGTATATCACAGATATGATTCAAATATGCACGCTGCCAACCGAATTGGCAGCTTTTTTGCTTACACCTATAATGATCCCAGTTATTTGAAGATTTGTCGGGAGTATCATATTTCCAGGCGATAATCATTAACTCAGAAAAACGGTAGATATGTTCAAATGATTGTTTCGGCACCTCATTCAAAACTGATAAGCTGAGTCTGAGCTTTGATGATGCGAGGGGGGATGTGCAAAATTGTAAGCGGTTTCTGAAGCGTTACAATAATTATACGCGGGAGGAATTACATTGAAAAAAAATGTTACAAAGTTAACGAGTTACGTTTTATTGTTTGCTCTAGCGCTATCTATAATCGCAAGTGGAGTGGCCAGTAAGGCCGTACATGCTATCGGTATTTCGATCACGGGCAGTGGAGGCTGGAATGAGACGGCCTTTGTAGAATGGTCACCTGTAAGCAATGCTCAGGGCTATAATGTATATGTTAAACCTGCAAGTGCAGCAGATTCGCAATATAAACAAATTGATACGCAATTAATCCGAAAATACGCTGCATATTGGAGAGCTGATGCTGTAGGACTTGCAGCTGGAAGTTACATAATGAAAGTTGAAGCAACATTGTCAGATGGTTCAAAAGAAAGTACGGTTACAAATACGCTGTCAGTAACGGCACATGACAGATCTGGTTTTGCTTTTTCAAATAACTCACCATTTGGCACAGGTTCAGGTGCTTATAATGATGATGGAACACTTAAGAGTGGTGCTCAAGTTATTTATATAACATCTGCTACTGCACAAACTGTAACTCTTGATGTGATAACTAGTAGCTCAGGTACTAAACAAACAGGTGTTGGACTAGGTGCAATTATGGCACTAAGACAAAAAGGCTATGACAAAACACCACTTGCAATCAGATTTATTGGAAAAGTGACAGATGCTAACATGAGTGGACAACTTAACAGCAGTGGATTTCTTCAAGTAAAAGGTAACGCAAATTATGCGGAAATGAATATTACATTAGAGGGTATCGGACAAGATGCTTATGCTTATGGATGGGGATTCCTACTTAGAGCTGTCGGTAATGTAGAAGTAAGGAACTTTGGTATAGCGTTATTCCCTGACGATGGCGTTTCACTTGATACAGGTAATGTTAATGTTTGGGTGCATAATAATGATATTTTATATGGAAAAGCAGGCGGAGATGCTGACCAAGCAAAAGGCGATGGTTCAACTGACCTTAAAAAAGGATCAACTTATCTTACAATCTCTTACAATCACTATTGGGATTCCGGAAAAGCTGCTCTAGTCGGTTTTGATGAATCAGCAGAATTCTTTGCAACATTCCACCACAACTGGTTTGATCATTCAGACTCTCGTCATCCACGTATACGAACAGGATCTATTCATATCTATAATAACTTCTTTGATGGAGTCTCAAAATATGGTACTGGTGCTACAACCGCAAGTAATGCCTTTGTAGAATCAAATTATTGGAGAAATGCTCATAATCCAATGATGATTTCTTTACAAGGCACGGATATTGCAGGTGGGGCAGAAGGTACATTCTCCGGTGAAGCAGGAGGCATGATTAAAGCCTACAATAATATGATTGATAATCCTAATAGTCTTATTTATGCAAATTCCAATGCAGGAACAGCTCCGGCTAATGCAACATCATTTGATGCATACTTAGCTTCGACAAGAAATGAAACAGTTCCAAGTTCATACAAAACATTAGTAGGTGGAACTGCTTATAATAACTTTGATACGTTAAAAGATACGGGAGTAACTACAGCTGACATTGATAGTGTAAGCACGGTTGAACAAGTTGTTACGGCAGAAGCGGGTCGCCTAAATAAGGGAGACTTTACATGGGATTTTGTTGATTCCGTTGATGACATTTCGTCTACTCTTAATTCACCACTGATGACTAAAATACTAAATTACACAACTCAACTTGTATCTGTAGGGGGTAATTCAACACCGCCAACGGGTACACCGGCACCAACAACTACACCAACAACTACACCGGCACCAACAACTACACCAACAACTACACCAGCACCAACAGCTACACCGGGTACTTCAATTGTTCATAACTTTACCACAGATGGAAAAACAAGCAGCTTCTTTACTATCGTAGGGAACCTTTCAACAAGTAAGGGAACAGTGGTATATAATGGTTTAACACTAACGCAATGTTTAAAAATGGAGAGTTCAACCAATATTGGCTTTACCACAACAACAGCTAAAACATTAACTTTAGTGTTTAATCCAGCAAACGGACTAAAAGTCAAGATAGATGGAACAAGTTATGCAATGACGAATGGTATTGTCAGTGTATCACTTGCGCCTGGCGCACATACCATTACAAAAGAAGATGTTACAAATCTTTATTACATGAAAGTAGAATAACAGTTTTTATCACTACCCAGTGGATGTTGCCAACAGTATTGCAATGTAGCATACTGTTGGCAGCTTCTTTTTTTTCATCCAACTATTAGGCGTAAAAATGGGATAACTTTACAAATTCAAATTTACCTTCTATAATACAGGAATACACGTTCTTATTTAGGGGGATTTTAAGTTGATTAAGAGTAGAGAAGATATTATTGCCCTTATATGTGCGGATGAATGGATGATGGACATTCTCAGGGCTGCTCGATCCTTACAACTCCCTGATTGGTGGGTTTGTGCAGGCTTTGTTCGTTCGAAAATCTGGGATACTCTTCATGAATTTAAAGAACGAACACCACTTTCGGATGTAGATGTCATCTATTTTGATGCTTCAAACAAAAGTGAGGATATTGAAAAACGATTTGAGGAGCAGTTAAAACAAATCATTCCATACATTCCTTGGTCCGTGAAAAACCAGGCAAGAATGCATGTAGTCAACAGTATTCCTCCATACTCCTCTTCTTTGGATGCAATGTCTAAGTTCCCTGAGACAGCAACTGCTTTAGGGTTGACGCTAGACGATCAGGATAATGTACAGTTGGCTGCACCATGTGGAATTGACGATTTACTTCAAATTATAATTAGGCCAACCCCTTATTTCTCAGAGAGCAAACATCGTTTTGCTATATATGAAAAACGAATCGTACAAAAGGATTTTAAAGCCAAGTGGAATAAGGTAACTGTAATTCACGCAAATGATTAACTGAGCTTAATAAGAGGCAGCTGATATCAATTAGCTGCCTCTTTATTACGCACGAGAAAGCATAGTTAAATATAATGAATATCTCCATTGACCCATATTTTTCCACTGGTTAAACTGATAAGGTAACTATTTTACTCAAGCATAGAGAGGTTTTGATTTAATATGAAATTTGATGTGTTTCCTGAATTAAGGACTGAACGATTTATTTTGCGTCAGATGCAAATTGAAGATGCGCCAGCGGTATTCGAAATATTCTCCGATGCTGATGTAACAAAAGATATGGGAGAAGATCCGTTTGAAAATATTGAACAAGCAGAGAATTTAATTCATTTTATGAACAACCTTTTTAATATAAACAAAGCGATTCGTTGGGGAATTATTAAAAAAGAGGACAACACTTTAATAGGGACATGTGGGTATAATGGGTGGGAAGTTCATCGGGGTTCACGTGGTGAAATCGCGTATGATCTAGGTAAAAAACATTGGCGACAAGGGTACATGACTGAAATATTGACCAGCGTACTATCTTTTGGATTTGAAACAATGGGAATATATCGAATAGAAGCATTTACGAATGTAGATGCAATCCCATCCATAAAGTTATTGAAAAAAATCGGTTTTCATGAAGATGGCATACTTAGAGGGTATTCCTCCTTTCAGGGCGGGTATGTCGATAACCGCTGTTTCTCTTTGTTGAAAAGTGAGTGGAATAGTTAAATGACAATACAATCAAGTACCCTAAGTGTGGAAATAAACAAAAAAGTACAGATTGATTATCTTATATCTCATCCTGAAGGATATATAGACTTAACTCGTGAGTGGGGACTTATTATTTTTTTACATGGTATGAATAGGAGGGGCGAAGATGTATCCCAATTATCGAATTATGGGTTACTTGAGATAGCTAATGAAGGTAAAATATCACTACCTTTTGTAGTCGCGGTCCCACAGTGTCCGAGTGAGTCTTATTGGAATATGGAACGTGACGCAGTTATCGCTTTAGTAGATGAGCTTATAGCTAATCATCGGGTAGACCCAAAACGTATTTATTTGATAGGGTATAGTATGGGAGGGTATGGAGTTTGGGATTTAGCTATCCATAATCCGAAAAAGTTTGCTGCCATTGTGCCATTGAGTTCAGGTGGACAAGTTTCAAAAGCAGAACAACTCAAAAGCACTGCAATTTGGGCTTTTCATGGAGCCAAAGATGAGATTGTCCCATTAGAACAAATGACAACCATGGTTACCGCTGTAGAACAGCATCAAGGAAGTGTAAGACTTACTATATACCCTGATCTGGGACACGACATAATGCGGGCGACATTGAGCAACCAAGAGCTATATACTTGGCTACTTGAACAAAAAAAGTAGAGTGGAACTGACTTTAAGAGGAAAGGCATGGAAGCAGATACTTATATTATTCGTAGAAGAAATACATAGAACGGAGAGATGAAATTAGTGGATATTACCTTAGCTTTATTATCCTTTTTCTTTATGTTGTTTTTCTTGAGTACAATTCGAGCAATTATAAACAAAGATAAAAGTGATGTTCTCATATTCACGACTTCGGTTTTTTTTGCTGCTATTCTCTTTATTAGTGTAGTTGTTTTTGCTCAGTAAGTTCATTATTCGAGGAGGCTGCGACATGTTGAAACTATTCGAGTATAACTGGCAAGTTCGCAAAGATTGGTTTGATTGGTGCGATACGGTGAGCAAGGAGGAGTTGTTGAAAAGACGCACCGGCGGCATAGGATATATCCTTCCCACGCTGTATCACATTGTGGCAGTCGAGTATGGTTGGATATGCGGTGGAATACAAGAAAAGGCGATTGAAATCCCTCCGTTCGAGGAAGTGGCCAGCTTGCAGCAATTAAGGGATTTTTCCGCCCGTTGCCACGTGGAACTGGCTCCATTTGTCTATGATTGGAATGATAGTCTGGAAGAACGCATTATGATTGATATCACGGATGAAGGGGAAAGGGAAGCCCATAAATACGGCGAAGTGATGCGGCACGTGATCGCCCACGAGATCCACCATATTGGTCAATTGTCGATATGGTCACGAGAAATCGGAATGAAACCAGTTACTGCAAACTTGATTGGCAGAGGGTTATTCGATATTTAAATGGTTATTCCATAGTTTGCTAATGTTTAAGATGAAAATCCCCTATGTAGGGGATTTTTTATTTTTATTGCCAAATCTACAAGATTTATACTGTCTAGTAAAGTTGGCATTCTGGGTGCTATTCATTTTGAGTTATGGAAATATATCATTTTTTAACGACCTATACAAGCCATTCCTGAAAGAATAAGTATGCATTACCTGACAAATCACATGAATCGATATTTATACTGCATGTTATGTCACGTCAATGTGAGCGATCTAGGGAATAGCCCGTATTTCTTTTAATGTGCTATTTCACTAGAACAGGCTATTTTATAGGTTCATACACTGTTATTGCATACACCCACATAGATAAATGTTCTCTAGTAACAATAGCCTAATTTACTGAAAGGAGGGGTTCGTCATGATTAATCGAACGCAAGTATTTTTTAATCCTAGAGCTTTTGGTATGAAAACGTTTCGTATTGAAAAAGTTGTTGCTAAACTTAGCCCTTACAAAGTAAAGGAAAAGGCAGACATCTCCCTATCGCAAGAAAGTGGCTTAGAGGAGCTTTGTATAATATGCAAACGAAAAGAGCCATGCAAATGTACAAAGCATAAGAAAAAGAAGAAAAAAGCATGTCACAAAGCAAAAAGAAGGCATAAATGCAAAAAACATCATTGTAAGCGATGCCCTAAGGGAGAAAGGGGACCAGCAGGGCCACCGGGACCAGCCGGACCAGCAGGGCCACCGGGGCCAGCCGGACCAGCAGGGCCGCCAGGACCAGCCGGACCAGCAGGGCCGCCAGGACCAGCAGGACCAGCCGGACCAGCAGGACCAGAAGGGCCGAGAGGACCAAAGGGGCCAGAAGGGCCAAAAGGACCGAAGGGACCAGAAGGACCAGAAGGGCCAAAAGGATCGAGGGGACCAGAAGGACCGAAGGGACCAGAAGGACCGAAGGGACCAGAAGGACCGAAGGGATCAGAAGGACCGAAGGGACCAGAAGGACCGAAAGGACCAGAAGGAACACCTGGATTATCAGGGCCACCAAAGCCACCAGGACCACCAAAACCTAAACCGCCAGGGCCACCTAAACAGGAAGATAGGTGTAGCAACGGGGGGTGCAAATGCTGCAATAGTTCGGATGGCATGCAAAGTCTTCTAAGTCAACTCAAGGGTAAACAATTGAAGGAATTGCACACATCAGACTACTCAAACGGGAAATATTCGAATGCGAAGATTATTTCCGCCGAAAATCAAATACTAAACTTCACAAGTAACGGAGTAGAACATTTCGTACCTATTCATCTTATTATAGGCTTAGAAATATGGACGGGAGATTTCGATAGTAAGTTAATGAATGATAAAGAAAACACCGATAACAGCGAAGGCTCAGCTATGTTTAGTTTGTTCAAGCCATTAGTCGGTAAGTCTAAGGTTGATTTCAACACGTTAGCTGAGCAGTTAAATGATGTATCCAATGCGGCAGTTATCGGGCTTAACGAAGGGATCGTCGTATTGTCTACGCGAGATACCGTATATGTTGTTGCCTTAAGCAGTATTTCCGATGTATCCAATATAAAAAATATGTAAATCTTTAGAAAAGTTAAAATCCCCTGCAGTCATTTATGAGAAGCGTTTATTAAAGTTGTTAAACGTATCTCTATTGACTGGAGGGGATCTGTGTTTATATCCACGTACAAATACCCTCTAGTGATAAACGTGGAGTTTTTTAGAGACGGGTCATTCGTTTAGTACAAACCATTGCTAGGTGCGTATATATACATCATGCAAGAAAAATTAACCACCACCTGAAGGGGGAAATGATTATCATGGCATTTGATTATTCTGTGTTGATGGGGAAACAAGTAAGACTTGATCGTGGAGGCCCTGAGTCTCGGCAAGGTGAGATTGTTGCAGTGGGGTTTGATTATGTCGGTATCTATAATGAGAAGGATGGACTTATTTATTACAACACGAGTCATCTGAAGAGTCTTACAGTAAATACCAAGGACTCTGTGGAATACTTGACGGCTACACCGACGACTCCTGCAACATTAAAAGTTATGGAAGCAGACAATTTTGTTAGCTTATTGAAAGGCATGAAGAATCTTTGGTGCCAAGTTAACCGTGGAGGACATGAAAGTGTTCAGGGCGTTCTGGCAGAGGCGAATGATGATTTTGTTACCATGGTTGTAAACCATGAATTGGTCACTATTTTTAACTTTCATATTAAGAGTATGTCATACGGTGTTAAGAAAGAAAATAAAGAAAATCAAGAAAATCAAGAGAAAAAAGAGGGACAAAAGGAACAAAAGCAAGATAATACTGAAAAAAAATAATCCATTACTGAATCTTAGTAACAGGGGGGAGGAGGGGAGATATGATGACTATTTTATTCCAAAATGGTCCGACATTTTATCAAATTCTCACCCTTCCCTGTCATTGTTCTGAAGCTTAGACAGTCAGCAAACACATAAACAACGATGATGTTCGTACCCGGCATGGCGGGGGGGATTATAATTACTTATCTGCTTTTTGTATATTTTAGCGCGAGATTCCCGCGAAGGTTATGACCTTGCAGCCCCATTCAATGAACGTGACAATTTTGATCGTTCCCATCGGTCTTCTTATAAGCCTTCTTTGTTTAGTTGTATGGACGGGCTGGTTATTTAAGTGAAAGGAGGTGCCATTGATGGATCTTTTTCAGAAGAAGCTAGGAACGGTTATTGATGTTGAATTGCTCGGTGATAAATGGCACACTGGCATTTTGGTGGATGCGGGGCAAGATATTCTAGTTTTATATAATGGAGAACGCTATATATATATTCCTTCTTTTCATATTCTCAATGTCAGTACGAATACCAAAAAAAGTTCAACGGACTTCTCGGCTCTTACTGAAAAACCAATCAATAGTGACAAAATTTCGTATAGAAAAATGTTAATGAATTCCAAGGGAGTATTTACAGAAATTTTTGTTTCAGGAGTTCAGCCTATACATGGTTACATTACCCATATCATGACGAATTACTTCGAATTTTACTCCCCCGTTTACAAAACGATGTTTATCCCGCTAAACCATTTGAAATGGCTTATTCCATACAATGACTATCAAACGCCTTACCTTTTAGATAAAAAATGTTTTCCTGTAAATCCTTCGGATTTGCCTCTATCACGCTCCTTCGAGGAACAATTGAGAAAACTGGAAGGCAAAATAGTTGTTATTGACTTAGGTAGAACCCCAAGTAAGATCGGATTACTAAAAGAAATAGAAAACAATATCGTCCACATGATTACAGCGGAAGGCAAGACCTTTTATACGAACATACAACATATTAAAAGCGTCCATTCGCCGACCATGTAACTATAAAATTAGGAGGTAGTGCACATGCCTGGAGGAAAGGGTCATGGTAAACACGGCCATGAACACGGTGAACATAAGAATGAGAGTGGCAATAAAGAACAAGAAGTAAAAGAAACAAAGGAAACTAAAGAAACTAAAGAAAATAAAGAAGCCAAAGAGACAAAAGAGACAAAGGGAAAAGAACAAAAAGGGGAAAAAGGCGGTAAGGAAGGTAAGGAAGCAGCAAAAGGGTCCGAACATAAAGATGAAAAGGGAAAAGGCAAAGAAGGTAAAGAAGGTAAAGAAGGTAAAGAAGGCAAAGAAGGTAAAGAAGGCAAAGAAGGTAAAGAAGCAAAGGGCAAGGGCAAGGAAGAAAAAGGTAAGGATGATAAAGAAGGTAAAGGCAAGGAAGAAAAAGGTAAGGAAGATAAAGAAGGTAAAGGCAAAGAAGAAAAAGGCAAAGAAGATAAAGGTAAAGAAGAAAAAGGTAAAGGAAAAGGAAAGCATTAGGATGGTGAGCATTAATTGAAGAAAACCACTCTCTTATGAGGTGGTTTTTTACTTGTATAAATAAATGCCCGCATGGAGGAAGCTGCCGATACGATAAAACGGCGGCTTCATTACGTTCCTAATTCTAATTAAAATTACAAATATTTCAAATATTTGTAGTATAATAATAAATAAAGCAGTAAGGTGGGATTTCAACATGAGGAAGAATCAAATGATAGTTATCTGTCTAGCAAGTCTTATCTTAATGAGTGGGTGTTCTCAGCCAACTAATCAGGTAACACAAATGACGCCAACTTCAGACAATAGACAAGTTTCACCCAAAGAACCTGCTATTGGAATGACGGCTCTTGAATTATCAAACTCTAGATGGGGTAAGCCTAACGACATTATTAATTCCACTACTGGGGAGCCTGCCAACAAAAGTACTGTATCACAAAAATGGGTTTACTCAGGGTACAGATACGTTTATCTAGAAAATAATGTTGTTAGAGCAATCCAATAATTCATTCGAATCATCTCAGTTGAGGTGCTTTTTTACTCGATAAATACCAGAAGTGCTGGCACCGACGTAGGTAGGAGGAGAATGTTTTGGATAAACGAAAGGTAATTCTGTTTGCCCTTACAATTGTTATTGTTTTGCTAAATATATTTGCGAGTTTCCGATGGAATTATAAAACTTTTGAAGGTGACATGAGATACAAAACAGATCGTTGGACCAATAAAGTATGGGTTGAATATTACCCACCTCTTTTATTGGGACCAGCAATGGAATTTCCATTGTTAAATTCGGAGTTTAATTCATATCCCCAATTAGAGGCTCATGTAGAAAAGATTGGCAAGTCTGGCTATTTGGTGAGTGAATGGCTTAAGAGAATGAAATTAACATACTTGTATTATGGAATTAACTCATTTTTAATAATAATTATTCTGATATTACTGGTAATGATCACAAGAACAAGAAAGAGTCTCAAGGTCCCTGGCTGAATAAATAAAGAAAACTGCCGAACCCTAGGTCGGCAGTCTTTCTTACGATTAATTCCCGTAAATATCTACCTCTGTGATACTATTCCATCCATTTCCGGATGAGTTGCCATGGCCTACGATCCTTACATAGCGACCGACGGTGTCTGTGAAATCGTATTGCACCTGAGAGAGTGTCTGCGTACTCACTTTATTGCTCACGACCGTTGACCACACCGTGCCATCTGTGGATACTTGCAAATCGAACGTTGTGGTACGTACATCTCCTTGATGAAAAGCAATGGACAAGTAAGCAACAGTTTTACTGGAGCCTAAGTCGTACCTTATCCATTGTCCATCACCTTGTGAGGACCAACGCGTGCTCAAGCTGTTGTCGATTGTATTTTGCGGGACATTCCCATCATTACCACTATCCGTTACGCCGGATACGCCCAGTAGAACAGGACTTGTGCCTCCGCCTCCCGAACAGCTTGTGTAGGTGGTAACGCTTCCCAAATACATATTGCCGGAAGGACTGCGTGTGTTTCCACATGCTTTAGCAGATCCGCTATCTACATTAACAACATAAGGTGTGCTATTATCCATATTCGCAATATTGTTGTAGAAGTCATTATTAAAGCCCCATCCTGTCGAACGTTCATGAACCTGAAAGGCATCGATAATGACTGAATTACCATTCCGATTCACGGTGTTATTCCGGATGATTGAATCATTCCCTTTAACATCCATAAAGCTGTCAGAGAAATTGGCTCCACTGATCCCTGTACCATTAAATGTACTGTTTTCCACGATGGTCCCTGTCGTACCTTCCTTAATGTCCACAGATTCAGCTCTAACGTTCGGGCCGATGGTTACATTGCTAATTTTATTGTTGTTCGTCGCCGCATTATAAGTTCCCCATTTACCTACGTCAGAGCCGACATAGACACCTTCACCATAATCTGGGGTAAGCGTGCCCGTATCATGGACAGAGGAATTCTGAATCGTATTATTCGAGCTCCCATCGCGGTAATGGACGCCCTCTTCTCCGATATTGTAAACTTCAACGCCATCAATCAAACCATTGTTCGCGTTATCTTGCATAATCCCTTTCTTCGCATTTGTAATTTTCAAGTCTTTGATTTGAACATAATCTCCTGTAATGTATAAAGCATATCCGCTTGAGGTGCCTCCTCCATTTAAGATAGCTTTGGAAGAAGCACTTGCACTCTTAAGGACAATCGGGTTAGATGAGGTTCCATTGGCAGCAGCAACAAAATTCCCTGTGTAGGTACCAGATGCGAGAATAATGGTATCACCGGCTGCAGCGCTGGCCAACGCATTCGTGAGGCAGGAAGCAGTACTGCAATTCGTAGTAGCGGCATAGCCACGCCCTGGAACGATTAGTGAGAGGACTAACATCATAATGAGTACCGCTAAGTGTAACTGTGCAGATCTAGTTGGAAGCTTCATGGACTTTGGCATAAATAACCTCCTCGTTTTGGTAACGCTTACATTTGTAGCGTCATGAATACATCTCTAATCGTAGATCTTGCTAGGCATAAAAGGTAGTGGCTATCTTTATATGGTATTGTGTAATTTTTGCATTTCTTAACTAAAGGAGGATTCCTATGAACTTATCTGATCTTCATACTCATATACCGTCCTTGAAAAACGTGACCGAAATTACACGGGTTACGAAAGGATTCTCCTTCGATAGTAAGTATTTTGTATATGAGAAAAGTAAAAGTGCCCAATATGTATTACGCACGTCACCTTTGAAACAAATGCAACAAAAGCGATCAGAATTTGAAATTGTTGCTAACGTATTTGACCTGGGGGTAAAAACCTCAAAACCAATTGAATTTGGCTCGATAGCAGCATTAGATATTTGTTATATGCTACTGAGTTATGTGGAGGGGGAGGATGCTTCCGAGATATTACCTTCCTTATCGGTTGACGAACAATACCAAATTGGCATTCAGGCAGGACAAGAACTTCGAATCATGCATGAAATAACTGCACCTCACGCAGAAGACTGGTATGCAAAAAGAGTATCCAAACATAATCGTCAATATGAAAGTTATCGAAATTGTGGCGTTAAGCTTCGCGAAGAGGAGGCCATTATCTCGTTCATTAATCAACATGTATTGGAAATGGTGAATCGACCAAATCGTTTCCAGCATGATGATTTTCATACAAGCAACCTTCTTATTCATGAGCGAGGCTATGCAGGGGCAATTGATTTTAATCGGTACGACTGGGGAGACCCGTATCATGATTTTTTGAAAATCGCTTATTTTAGCCGCGAGATTAGCACGCCATTTTGTATAGGGCAAATCCAAGGTTACTTCAATGGCTCCATTCCACTTGAGTTCTGGAAATTGTATGCTTTATATACCGCAATGATTATCTTTCCAACTATAACTTGGACGTTGCAGGTTGTTCCTGAGCAGCTTGAATCGATGTTAGCTAGAATTCGTGTTGTCTTAGATGATCATCACAACTTCGAGAAATGTATCCCCAACTGGTTTACTTCCTGAGTTAGTACTGTCAAAAATAGTTAGGAACGGATTACTCCTGTCAACTGGCATATACAAGCTTATCGTACATACACTGAGATTGTACAAGATACTGCTTGACTATGGGGGAGCTATGAATCCGAAAACGCTTATGATCTCACAAATCGCCGCTACGTACATGGGGACAGTAGTTGGTGCAGGATTTGCCTCGGGGCAGTCTATCATGCATTTCTTCACGATCTATGGCGCATATGGCGGAGTTGGCATATTGATTGCAACGTTCTTTTTTATATGGATTGGTACGAAAATGATGATCCTCTCCCATAGACTGAAGGCGTCCTCGTATCAGGAGCTGAACAATTATCTATTTGGAGTTTTTTTTGGAAAAGTCGCCAATACCTTAACATTTATTATCTTATTTGGCGTCACCGCTGTAATGATGTCGGGGACCGGCTCTATTTTTGAGGAGCAGCTGGGACTACCGTATCAATTTGGAATCATTATTAGTATTCTACTGAGCTACCTGGTGATGAGCAAAGAAATGAACGGGATTTTAGCGGCAAATTCGCTGGTGGTCCCTTTGATGTTATTTTTTATGTTCCTTGTGATCATCCGTGTCGTTGGCGTAGATGGCATTGGCGAAGCGACGAATTGGCAAGAGCGGCAATCGTTGAACGATTTGAAATGGATTATTAGCCCTTTTATCTATGTCGCCTTAAATTTTGCCTTTGCTCAAGCGGTCTTGGTGCCTTTAGGCAGTGAGGTGAAGGATGAGAGCATTCTGAAATGGGGAGGCTTATGGGGAGGCATAGGGCTTGGAGTTATGCTGCTAATAAGCCATTTTGCGATACATTCACGGATGCCAGAGATTTTGAATTTCGATATTCCGATGGCTGAAATTATTCGCGGTTTTGGGCGATTCTTCCATGTCTTATTCATATTGGTCATTTATGGGGAAATATTAACGACGATCATTGGTAATGTGTTTGGGATCACTCGGCATATTGGGCGGATATATCCACTCCCACGAAATTGGGTAGTTCTAGCTACTTTGGTAACTTGTTTATTAATCAGTCAGGTTGGTTTTACATCACTTCTTACGTATCTGTACCCAGTATTCGGGTATATGGGAATGATTCTTCTTATTTTTTTAATCGTCAGACCCGTCCCAAATAAGTAACCTACAATCGAAGGAGCACTAGTCATGTTAGTCAACAAAAATAGGAATGTGGAGATCCGCCGATTAGGGTATTCGGATGTTCCAGCGATTCAAGCCCTTATGGTTGATGTCGTATCTCGGCTTGCTTCGCAAGATCACTTTGCCATGGGTGATGAAGATTACTTGGAAGTTCATATACAAGAAAAAGGTGAGATATACGGCGCTTTTCTAAATGAGGAGCTCGTTGCCTATTCCATATTGGCGTTCCCTGGTCGGAGTGAAAGTAATCTTGGCCGGGAATTTGGGGTACCAGAGTCAGATTTACCATACGTAGCCATCCTTGATGCTACAATCGTCCATGAATCTGCTCGCGGTCAGGGCTTACAACGCTATTTCCATGCCTTACGTGAAAGGCGAGCGCGGGAAAACGGCTACCGATACTTATATTCAACGGTGCATCCACAAAATGTTGTGAGCAAACACAATTTAGAAGCAGAGGGGTTTACTCTGCAATTTACCCGCCTCATGTACAATGGCAAGCCAAGGCATTGTTATGCCAAGCACCTACTGTAAGAGTGAGGACAAGTTAGTTGAACTGAATTGTAATATTCTGTACAATTATGATGTCTATATGTTATTGAAATGTTTCGAGGGCAAAGAACAATATATACAAATTTAATCGAAATGGAGAATGGCACATGATTACGAAAGTCGGTCAAATTATGTTATATGTGAATGACCAAGAGGCTTCTTTGAAATTTTGGACAGAAAAGTTAGGTTTTAAATTAGTTTCAGAAGAAAATCACGGACCCATGAGATGGTTTGAAATTTCTCCAACGAACGATGCGCAAACGAGCATTATTCTCCACAATAAAGATCTCATCGCCAAAATGCAGCCGCAATTAAATCTTGGCACACCTTCGTTATTGTTTTTCTCGGAGGATCTGGATAGCTTGTATCAAGAATTTAAAGACAAAAACATCACAGTTGGCGACCTTGTTACGATGCCTACCGGAAGAGTTTTCAACTTTGCTGATGATGAAGGAAATTACTTTGCGATTCTGGAAAAAAAGTAATCATTACATCATTACCCAAATAACGATAGTTCAGGAGCTGAATGGAAGCAGCTCTTTTTTTATGCCATTGTACATGCTGGAGGAAAAATGATTACTTTTAACATTTGCTTCATTAGACAAGGCAATCTTGTGTTATTGCTGAATAGAGAGTTCCCTAGTTGGATGGGATGTTGGAATGGTATCGGCGGGAAGCTAGAAAAGCATGAATCACCTAGGCACTCCATGGTTCGCGAAATAACCGAGGAGACCGAAATGGTGGAATCTGACTATCAACTGCAGTATAAAGGGCTGGTCACATGGACAGTCGATCACCAGCAGTTCGGGGGCATGTATTTGTATGCAGCACAGGTTCCGGAAGATCGCTTGTACGGTACGCCTAAGAAAACGACGGAAGGTATTTTGGACTGGAAATCCACGGAATGGATCATGAACCCCAAGAATCAAGGTCTCGCTGCGAATTTGCCAATCATCATGACTTACTTGAACGAAGAGTCACCTTACCATCATCACTGCACTTACCTAGAGGGGAAACTGTCGGCTATTTCGTCGGAGGTAATAGATAATTCGACTGAAAACAGTGGACATATGAAACAATATGTAGCGTTATTCAATGAAAAATTGCAGGCCAATATTGCATCTTTCGGAGGTGTGAAATGATTTATTTGGAAACAGCCAGATTGCAATTACGCGACTGGGAAGAAGCGGACTTGGAGCCATTTTGCCAATTAAATGCGGATAAAGAGGTGATGAGGTATTTTCCCAAAACTTCATCCAAAGATGAAACAAATGTGCTCTATAACGCTATCCGATCGGAATTTAAAGAGTATGGATTCGGTTTATATGCCGTAGAAGTAAAAGAAAATAAAGAGTTTATCGGGTTTATTGGATTTCATAGGGCAACCTTTGAGTCTGATTTTACACCGTGTACAGAAATTGCTTGGAGACTAAAGAAGGAAGCTTGGGGAAAAGGCTATGCAACGGAGGGGGCCGAAGCCTGTTTACAGTATGGATTTAACGAATTGGGATTGAACGATGTGTATAGTTTTACAGCCGATGTGAATAAGCCTTCACAAAGAGTTATGATAAAAATCGGCATGCATCTTGTTAAAACGTTCAACCACCCGAAAGTGGAGATGGATAGTCCTTTAAATAAACATGTGCTATTTCATATCAGTTCCAAATAAATCTGAGATTCTCATGTATACATGGAGAAAATGTGGGCATACTAAAAATTACTGCGTTAGAATTGAAAAAAGAAGTAAACTTGTTTACCGGATAATGTTCGAATAATATAATGTATCCATATTGGAATTGAAATTGAATAAAGTATTGCCTGCAATATGTTTAATTTCTCTTTTCGGATAAAACGCAAGAAGGAAGAAGCTGTGATCTAGGATCCGGCTTCTTTTTTGTTACGCATATGTTAAAATAAGGAAGAAGTGTATCTGGTTATGCGCCGAGAGGGGAGGGAATATGACTCGGAATATCCTGCTATCCTTTGTTTTTCACATGCTGATCCTTGTGCTGTCAGGTATGCTATTAGCAAGTGGGAATCACCCCGCACTCATCTTTTTTATGATGCTGTTAGTCTTTTTTGGATATGTTACACTTGGCAATGTCTTTCTTAGACCAATGGGGTCAGTCGCTGCCAATCTGCTATCTGTCTCATTGGTTAGCGTAGTCGGTTTCCTACTTGGCTTATATGCTTGGATATTCCCTAGCCTCATGGGATTTAACTGGATGATATTCCTAGGGTATTACTTGTATGTATTTGGGTTTGTAGATGCGTTGAATATAGATCCAGGCCCGCATGTTACGTTTTGGTCTTTTATTGTTCCTTCTTTATTCTTATGGATGGGTCTACAGTTAAAAGCATCAGGGTATAAAATATAGCGTTATTCACAATATGCTTACGAAGGAGTTGACCGCCCTTATGACTGCACGTTTGCCGCGCAAGATCACAAGAAGATCCTTTTTAAGCTCATCAAGTAAATTAGTGCTAGGCGTTTCTGGCCTTTTACTAGGGAATACGACTTTGTTTTATTACGGAGCAGTCCAGAAAAAAAAGCAGGAAGGGCAGACCACTAAGGCAATGCCGAGTAGTTTCGTGAAGGTCGGTGAGGTGGAGCAGCTGCATGCCATAACTGGTTTCGAAAGGGTTCACTATTCCGCTACGATCGAGGATGCCTGGGTAAAGACGCCTAAGCAAGGTTTCGTCTATGTGACGAAAGACGAGAGCGGCGCGCTTGTCATTCTTTCACCGGCATGTACGCATCTGGGCTGTTCGGTGGAGCCGGCAACGGAAGCGCAGCGCAATCGAAAAAAGGAGCTTTTCTTCTGGTGCCCATGTCATGGGGCTGAATTCGATATTGTGGGAAATGCTGTCGGTATGGCTCTGCCGAGATTGGAAAAATATCACCCCCTTATTATAGAGGGGCATGTGTACGTGGATATTTCGGCGCCAGTGAAGTGAACGTAATTGTTAATATGAAACCAAAAACCACAACCGTAAATGGTTGTGGTTTTCAGCATATAGACTTAGGCAGATCTTCGCGCCCAATATTGTTTCCAGTGAAAATACATGAAACATCCAAAGCAAAAGCCGCTTAACGCCAGCACGACAGCTATGGTGAGCATGCTGAGCGTGATGTAGGCCAATGTCGTGATATTTAATATTGAAGCCGCTAAGGTAACAATGAGGAAAAGTATGGCAAGCAAATTGTTGAAACGAAGCAACTCGCGGCTTTCCGTTCGGGCACTGACAGGAAAGAGTGGAGAGAACAGTCGGACGAATAGATTATATTTTACGCCATAAGAACGACTAATTAGCTGAATGATCAAAGGAACGACAAGAATCCATAGCTGCTGACTGAGAACACTGGCAACTATACTTAACAGAATACCTAGTTGATTACCCCGCACGCGATGCAAGGGAACCTCATCTACACAATCGTAATCGCCATGCAAAAGTGGGTTCGTCATGGTCATCCTCCATTCACAATGAAATGTTAGTATCACCATTATACACTAATTCATAGTATTCTGGTAGGAATAAATTAAATTATAAATGGCCGCGATAGAGGTTTTCTCATTGACGTGGGTTTTTCATAAACATACTCGGGGTCATGCCCTGCCATTTGCGAAATTGATTCGTGAAATGGTTATAATTCTGAAAGCCAACGTCGTAACAAACATCCGAAGCACTGCGTCCCGAATGGGCTAACATCAAAACTGCTTGTTGGATCCTCATACGATTCAATGTATCAATGATGGAATAGCCCGTGCTCGCTTTGAAAAGGTGAGATAATCTCGACGGCGAGAGACCGACTGTCTGAGCAAGATCCTCAAGGCGTATCTGTTCGCGCATCTGTTGTGATAGCAAGTGAAGAACTTCTTCAATGCGAGGGTCCATTTTGCGCATGCTTTTCTGAGCCATGATGAGGAGAATTTCACGTAAAGAACTGCAACATAGCTCGAACCAATACTCACCGCGTTCACGGGAATCTGCCAAAATGCGGGCAAAGGCTAGGTAAATTCGCTCTTGGATGGATTCGTTCTCAATGTTGACGAGGAGTTGCCCCTCCTGTGGGAGCAAGTTGGTTTCTGTTAGTGTGGAGGGGAAATGCGCCCATACGAATTGCCAGGTATGGCTTTTCATCGTGCCATAATGATGGGGAGTTCCAGGTGCCAATAAAACGAGGGCTCCTTTCTTGCAGATATGTTCAGTGCCTTGGTAATTAACGAAGCCTGCTCCTTCCAAGGTAAACATCAATAACCAATCATCCCGACCGTGGGGACGTTTCAACAAATACGAATCAGTTTCTATGTAATGGCCAGCGAACAACTCATTTGTATCCAATATCATGTTGGGAAATCCCTTCTTCACCTGTTTAAGATAGATTTTAGTATACCATGAAATAGCAGGATTGTAGGAATCATTAGCATGATTAATACTTCTATGTAACCAGATATTTCGTTATTCTAAAGACATAGAAATACAAGTTGATTAGGGAGGTAAGAGTGATGACGAAAACACTAGTTAAACTGACGAAGGAACAAAAGCAGCATTTTGAAACAGAGGGATACGTAATCGTGAAAGGATTGTTTTCAGAGGGGAATTTGGCTGAAATTGATGAAACCTTTGAAGCGATCAGCAATCAAATGATTCCTGGTTATTTTGAGCCAGAGTTAACGGCAGAAGTCGTAGATCCCTTGAAACGCTACCCGCGTGTCATGCACCCGCATCGGTTTAATGAGACAGCCAAGACCTATATGCTGCATCAGCCTGTATTAGAAGTACTAGCAGATTTGTATGAAGAGGAAGCGCTGGCTGCGCAAAGCATGTTTTATTACAAACCACCGGGTTCCCGGGGGCAGGCGCTGCATCAGGATAACTTCTATCTGCAAGTAGAGCCAGGCAATTGTATTGCAGCTTGGACGGCGATCGACGCGGCCGATGAGGAAAATGGGGGGCTGCTCGTTGTTCCGAAAACGAATGCACTCGAAATTTCATGTCCAGATGTCGCGGATGCGAAGGAATCATTTACGACCCACTACGTGAAGCCGCCTAAAGACGAGAAAGCAATGCCAGTCATCATGGACCGAGGCGACGTTCTCTTTTTCAATGGTAATTTGATTCATGGGTCTTATCGAAATAAGTCCAAGGATCGCTTCCGCCGCGCGTTTATCTGTCATTATGCCAATGCTTCTGCAACGCATATTAGCAATCATTACCGACCTTTGTACCGATCCAACGGGGAGCCTGTCTCCTTAGAGATTAACCCAAGTGGCGGTCCCTGTGGCGACGAGTTCAAGACAGTGTACCCGCATTAATAGGAGTAATAAGACAGGAATCGTTACTTGGGCATTGTTCATGTCCAGAGAGCGATTCTTTTTTTTGAAAATAATTCGGGGAATCCTTCGCATTTCGCTTGACAGCGTAAACGGTACAATTTAATCTTAAAGGGATTGTTAAACGTTTAACCGATGGAGCTGAATCACGAATGAGTAAACCAAAACAAGTCACCATTGTAGATGTGGCAGCAGCAGCAGGGGTATCGATTGCCACGGTCTCCAATGTGCTGAATCGAGGTGGGATCCGATCGTCCAAAGAGACAATTCGCAAAGTCGAATTGGCTGCAGAACAATTGGGATATCGACGTAATACCATGGCAGCAGGGTTAAGTCGTAACAAAACCTTTGAAATTGGCCTCATCGTTCCTGGGTTGACGAGCTATTATGGACGATTAGCGGAGTTTTTACAGCTAGAAGCCCATCATGCGGGCTATCATTTATCGGTCTTTTCCTCAGGAGGATTCGATCCGACCATTGAACGGAGAAACTTAGAAGTTTTGCTGCAGCGAAGAGTAGATGGACTCATCTGTCATGGACTAGCGATGGGAATGGATTCCACGCGCGCCATCGTAAATAGCGGAACACCTTTAGTGCTCATTAATGGCTGGGGGTGGCCGGAGGATATTGCCGTTGGGGCAGTAAATCTAGGCTTTGCCGAGGCTTGCAGACAATCGACGAAGCTGCTTGTGGATCGTGGCTGCGATTCCCTCATCTACGTGAGTAGCAAGCATTCGAATGTGATCGATGAACAGCGGCGAAATGGATTTAATCTAGGCATACAACAACTGACCGTGGAAATTCCCCATCACATCGTCGAAATGAAGGAATTGGATATGGAGACATTTCTCCAAGAGGTGATGGCGGGGCCAGCGAAGCGAACAGGGATCATTGCGTTTGATGATCATGTTGCCTTGAAACTGCTTTCGGCAGCGAATAAATTAAAGATCGACATACCGGACCGACTACAAATGATCGGTATTAATAATGACTATATAGCGATGCATAGTTACCCTGGCATTTCTAGCTGGGATATTCCTTATGAGCTTCAGGCCAAAATGGCCATTAGCAAATTGCTGCATAAGTTTGGACATACGGTAGAGGCGAGTGAGGAGCGAGAATTTGAAGTCCCGCTTACATTTATAGAACGAGAAACAACCAACTTGGCTGAGTAAATAAATACGTCGCAGTCTCCTTTTGTGGGAGCTTGCGGCGTTTTTTATTGGACTTACACGTGCGACGGTGGTGAAACGAGGTGCAAGTCGACTTTTTCGACTTGCGCGTGCGCGACAAGGGCATGTGGAGTGTGTAAGTCGATTTTTTCGACTTGCGTGTGCGTGATAAGGGCATGTGGAGTGTGTAAGTCGATTTTTTCGACTTGCGTGTGCGTGACAAGGGCATTTGGAGTGTGTAAGTCGATTTTTTCGACTTACGCGTGCGTGACAAGGGTATGTGGAGTGTGTAAGTCGATTTTTTCGACTTGCGCGTGCGTGACAAGGACATGTGTAGTGTGTAAGTCGATTTTTTCGACTTACGCGCGCGTGACAAGGGCTTTTGGAGTATGTAAGTCGATTTTTTCGACTTACGCGTGAGTGACAAGGGCATGTGTAGTGTGTAAGTCGATTTTTTCGACTTGCGCGTGCGCGACAAGGGTAAGTGGAGTGTGTAAGTCGATTTTTTCGACTTACGCTTGCGTGACAAAGGCATGTGGAGTGTGTAAGTCGATTTTTTCGACTTGCGTGTGAGTGACAAGCGCTTTTGGAGTGTGTAAGTCGATTTTTTCGACTTGCGCGTGCGTGACAAGGGCATGTGTAGTGTGTAAGTCGATTTTTTCGACTTGCGCGTGCGCGACAAGGGTAAGTGGAGTGTGTAAGTCGATTTTTTCGACTTACGCGTGCGTGACAAGGGCATGTGGAGTGTGTAAGTCGATTTTTTCGACTTGCGCGTGAGTGACAAGGGCATTCCACACTTTTAAGTCAGTTCTGTATTATCTCCACTATTTCTTGAAATCGTCTGCTAGTTTCGAGCATGTAACCGACCTATACTAAGAACAAGTAAACGTTACCATGTCGCTAGACCAGCAGTGAGGGGTTAACTGTTTAGTCTTTACGGTTTGCGATTTACAGTTTGTGATTTACGGTTTGCGTTTTAGTCCTTACGGTTTAGTGTTTTACACGCTTTCACGGTTCAAGGCTCACGAATGTATAAATAGGAGGGGTGCTTTTACAATGAAAAAATGGACATTATTAGGACTCGCCACCATGTTTGCACTTACAGGATGCTCAGATAACAAAGCCACAGAAACACCAGGTACGGCAACTGGATCACCCAATGCGACTGGAGCAGCGAAGCCAGCTAAGCTCGCTTTGAACTGGTCTGTAGCAAGTGGGTACTTAGCGAATGTGACCCTACCTTCCGGCGATAAAGATTTCGTGAAAAAAGCCATCGAAGAGAAATTTAACGTAGATTTGAAAATTGACTATATGGTGATCGGCAAAGAGTACCATGATAAGCTCAATGCCACATTGGCTGGAGGCAGCGCGCCAGATCTATTCATCGCTGGCGGCGCAGAGTCGCAGAAATACATCACAGATGGCATCACGGCTAATCTAGCTCCATACTTCACGAAGGAAGCTGTGCCGAACTACTTCAAATGGGTGTCCAAGGACGAAGTGGACGCGTTCCAGCTGAAGCAAGGGGAGTTCACGCGGGCGATTGATCCTTTTCAACGTAATTCCTATGCGGCTTGGTACATCCGTCAGGACTGGTTAGATAAGCTGGGACTCAAGTCCCCGAAGAATTACGCCGAATTGACCAACGTCATGACGCAATTCACCAAAGGCGATCCAGATGGCAACGGCAAGCAAGATACGTATGGCTTCTCAGCAGCAGGCAGCGGTGTAAGTTTACCCATGGACTTCCCACAATGGTTGAATAACGGCTTTGTCGCGGACTTCCAAATTGTTGACAACAGCTACGTGGATAACCGCACGGATCTTAAAGTTCAAGGTGTCCTTGAACAAGTCGTGGAATGGAACAATGCAGGGATTGTAGATCCGGATTGGTTCCTGAATAAAGCACCTGCGCATTTTGATAAAGCAGCTCAAGGCAAAGTAGGTATGTTCTTCAGCGGTGATAAAAGCGTCGCCTTAGACAGCTTGGCCACTAGCGTGCAAAACCGCTCAAAGGCGCTAGACCCTAAAGCGAACTGGCAGCCTATTTTCCCGCTGGATAAGCCGATCATTTGGAAATACAACGTACCTGAAGCCACGATCCTAGTTAGTAAAACAACGGCCGACAAAAGCCCCGATAAAGTAAAACGCTCCATGGAAATTCTGAATTGGTTGACAGGTGAAGAGGGCTTTTTGCTAACGCACTATGGTCAAGAAGGTAAGCACTATACCAAAGCTGGCAACAAAATTACGTTAAACGTGGCTAACTTCGAAGCCGATATCGCGAAAGCTGGTAACTGGTTGAGTGTGTACGCGGCCTTTACACCGGATGAGCCGAATATTCTTGGATTTGAGCTGATCGATTCCCGTATTTCTGAGCACGACCGTGCGATTTTGAAAACAGTGGAGAGCTTTCCGAAGCATAACGCGTTGCCTCCTGTGAGCTTAGTTCCTCCAGCTGGCATTAACATCGGAGATTTCCGCAAAGAAATGAGTAAATTCCACATCAAAGCCGTGCTTGAAGACAAGAGCGGCAAAAACTGGCCGCAATACCGTGAAGAGCTCATGACGAAATTCAAAGGAAGAGAAATTTTCACGGAGTATACGAAGCAAATAAATGGTGCACTGAAGGATAAAAAGCTGAACGATTTCAAATAAGCGTAATCAGGCATCGAGGGGAACCCTAGATTGTTGAGGGGTTTCCTTCTGCCTTCTAACTGGATTAGACAACTAGGAGGAGATGGCGATGGCGGAAACCATAGCTGCAAGACAAGAGAAACCTACCGTTTCACGCCCGATGAGGCAGGGCAAGCTACGCAGCATATATCTCAGCAGATGGTTTTACCTCATGATGATCCCTGGGTTGGTCTATTATGCGCTGTTTCACTACGCCCCGATGGTGGGAGCATTGATTGCATTTCAAGACTACAACCTCATGAAGGGCATCTGGGGAAGTCCTTGGGTGGGATTCGATAATTTTCGTGTCATTTTTGACAATCCTGAATTTGTACGCATTATTAGAAACACCTTATTAATTAGTATTTACAAAATCGTCGGCAGCATGGTGCCGGATGTGATCCTTGCACTGATGTTGAATGAAGTTAGGGTGAGATGGTTTAAGCGTGCTGTACAAACGATTACGTATGGGCCCTATTTTCTATCGTGGGTCATTGTGTATGGCTTAGCTTTCTCCTTCCTAGCTCCAGGCTCAGGTTTGATTAGTACTTTCGTACGCGATATGGGTTGGGGATCGATTGATTTATTAACAAATAAGGACTTCTTTAGACCTTTACTCGTTCTTACAGAAATTTGGAAAAATACCGGATTCGGAGCGATTATTTACTTAGCGGCTCTGGCGTCCATCAACCAGGAACTTTATGAAGCTGCCGTCGTAGATGGTGCAGGACGTTGGCGTCAGCTCTGGCATATTACGTTACCAGGTATCCGTGATGTATTCGTGCTCCTGCTGATTATTCGCATCGGCGGCATCTTGGATGCAGGGTTTGATCAGGTTTTCATCTTTTTAAATGCTCGTGTCTACGATGTAGGAGATATTGTGGATACCTGGGTGTATCGCTACGGCTTTGAGCGTCTCGAGTTCGGTGTTGCAGCAGCCATGGGTGTGTTCAAATCAATCATAGGGCTCGTACTTGTGATTGGTGCCAACAGACTGGCTAAGAAAATGGGAGGCTCTGGGATATGGTAGCGGCATACGGCAATTTTGGAAAAGGAGGGGATTCGGATGTCTTTTGTGAGTCATAAAACCAAGGGGGATCATACAGCGGACGTGGTTATTTATACAGTCTTAGGCCTTTTCGCCTTGATCACGTTATTCCCGCTCTACTATGTGGCTATCGTCTCCATTACGCCTTATGTGGAAGTTATGAAAAATGGCGGCTTCGTGTTATGGCCCGAGCATATGACCTTTCAAGCATACAAAGAAATATTCGGCTCTCCACGGATCCCGCAAGCTCTGAAGATTACGGTATTCATCACAGTGGTAGGTACAACGCTCAATCTGATTGTAACGACACTACTAGCGTATCCATTGTCCAAAAAGTCAGTGCCAGGCCGCAATTTTATCCTGATGGCGCTTGTGTTTACGATGATATTCAGCGGTGGTATTATCCCGCTTTACATTTTGGTGCGCAGCCTTGGCTTATATGATTCAGTCTGGGCGCTTGTGATACCCGGTATGGTATCTACATTTAATTTGTTGATTGTCAAAACGTACTTTGAGAATCTCCCTGCTGAAGTAGAGGAAGCCGCGCGCGTTGATGGATGTGGTGAAGTTGCAACGTTGTTGCGCATCGTCCTCCCATTGTCTGCGCCCATTATGGCGACCATTGGACTGTTCTACGGCGTTACCCATTGGAACGAATATTTCAAAGGAATCTTTTATCTATCTGACAAAGCACTCATGCCGATGCAGGTCGTACTCCGGAGTATGATTCAAACGCCGAATGTCTCTACGGAGCTGTCAATTAATTCACTAGTACTGGATGCCTTGCCGCCAGAAACGATCAAGATGGCCGTGGTAGTTGTGGCTACATTGCCGCTGTTAGTCATTTATCCTTTTTTGCAAAGGTATTTTGTGAAGGGCGCATTGCTGGGTTCAATTAAGGGGTAATGGGAGGGTTGGAACATCGATGAGAGCAGTCATTGCACGAGAAGGCAGCGTGGAAATCATTGACCTAGAAGAGCCGATGGTGGAACCCAACTACGTGTTGGTGGAAACGGCGTACTCTGCGATCAGTCCAGGCACAGAAATGATGCTGAAGGACATACGTTCTAACGAGCCCATTTCATTAGGCTATAGTGCCATGGGTCAGGTTAGGGAAGTAGGGATAGGCATTTCGCATGTGAAAAAAGGGGACCGCGTCGCCTGCTATGGTTCGCCGTTTGTCCGTCATGCAGAGCTTCTCAAGGTTCCGAAGCATCTGGTAGTTCCCCTGCCTGAGCAGGTGGATGACCATGAAGCAGCTCATGTAGGGCTCGGCGCTATTGCCATTCATGCGTTACGGCAGGCCGACCTGCGGTTCGGCGAGTCTGTCCTCGTTGTTGGCTTAGGCATACTTGGGCAGATTGTGTGCCAAATTGCCCAAGCCTCGGCGAACATCGTGATCGGCCTCGATCGTGTAGCCGAGCGTGCGGAGAAGCTAACGGCCTCCGGCACACAGTTGGTTTATAACAACGAGGAAGATATGAGCGCTAACCTTCCGGGTATTACTGGAGGAGCTGGTGTGGATGCTGTGATTCTATGTGTCGGTGGCGGCAACAGCGGGATGATCGATAAGGCACTAGGCTGGATCCGCGATAAAGGGAAGATTGTCATCGTCGGTGATGTAAGCATGGCGTTCAATCGGGAGCTTATGTTTCAAAAGGAAGCGCAAATCCTCATCTCCCGTGCAGGAGGACCTGGACGATATCTGGGGGATTACGAGAAGAAGGGCATCGACTTTCCGATTGGACTTGTTCGTTGGACCGAGGGCCGCAATATGGCGGAATATATTCGATTATTGACGGAGAGGAAGCTGTGCATCGAGCCCCTGATCTCGCACATTTTGCCTTTGGAACGCATCGGAGAAGCGTATGATCTATACCGTAATGCGCCGCAGCAAGTGCTTGGCGTCGTTGTTCGTTATGGAGATTCTCGTCCCGAACTCTAGTTAAATCTCTATTAATTTTCTATACTACATATAGGAGTTCCATATAATGGTCTATTAGGTATAGGGGGATCTGGCATGTTTCGTCGGCTTAGAAGAACTAACTTCATTTCCAGCGTCTCCACCAAGCTCTTCATTCTTACCTTTATGTCGGTTATCGTGCTGTTTCTGGTGATCGGCGTGTTCAGCTACCAACGATTGTTCGAGCCTATCAAGCAAAATAACGAAAAAGTACTGCAAGGCTCCGTCGTACAAGTCGAAAATTATATTAAAACCTTAATGAATAATATACAAACGCAATTGATATTCCTCTCCACGCCAGTCCTCTACAATATGGGGGAAAAAGATTTCATCCAGCTCATGGAAAATGTCTTGTCGTACCATCAGGAGGAGATCGCAAGTATTTATGTGATCGAGGATGACAAGGTACGGATCAGCTCTCCTTATGGTTATCGTTTTTATATCCCGGCTGATCGCATAGCCGAAATCACCAATCAAACGAGTAAAACGGGCTTTTGGTGGAGCCCTCCTCATACAATCAATGACCACTTCGTCCTCACAGTCGCTAAGCAGATCGACAACCGGCGAGTGGTGGCCATGGATGTTAACTTAAATGCGCTGACAGGACCGCAAATTATTCAAGACGATCCAGACAATCAGCGGCGCATCTATTTGTTTACAGGCCAAGGCGATTACCTCTCCACGAACACGTACCTAGCGTACCCGAAGACGTATCTCAATCATTTGGAAATGAAAGAAGCGTTACAGGTCCTTACTCAGCAAAGTGGTACTTCCTTTAACACCGTTCACACCTCATTTGGCAACTATATGGTCCTTAGCTCCAATCAAAATCGCTGGGATTGGTTCGTCTTCTCCGTTATTGAGGAGTCGCAAGCTTTTCCGCTCATTGACTCATTGAAACAGCAATTGGTATTTGTTTTACTAGTGGCGATCATCCTTGCCTTCATCGTTTCCGTGTGGATTACGAACTATATTCGTAAGCCGGTGACGGCGATTACAAGACAATTCAAGGCAGCTGCACGCGGGGAGCTCGAAGCGCGGATCAAGCTCAAACGCAATGATGAGTTTACGCATATTGCCAATGGTTTTAACGGTATGATGGATGACATCCAATCCTTGTTTGACGATTTGCGCGTAGCGGAAGAAAAGAAGCGACATCACGAGCTGAAGGTGCTGCAATCGCAGATTCATCCCCATTTTTTGAATAATACGCTCAATGCGATCTATTGTTTGGGTGAAACGGGACAAACGCAGGAGATGTGCGAGATGATTCGCTCATTGATGGGGCTGCTGCAATACTCAACGGACAAGGTAGGCGACATTGTAACGGTCGAGGATGAATTAGCGCAATTGGACAATTACGTGCAGATTATGAACCTTAGGTATGGGGACGTATTTGTAATGGATATTGCCGTGCCAGAGATCTACAACGCGACGCCGATTCCGAAGCTGACGTTGATTACATTGGTAGAGAACAGTATTTTCTATGGACTCACGAAAGAAGGCGTTAATCATATTATTGTTTGCGGAAAAGAGAAAGAAGGACGCAGCGTGTTGCTGGAAGTTTCCGATACTGGACCGGGGATCCCTCCGGATAAGCTGAAGTTACTGCTAGAGGAAACAGGCGCAGCCAATGCGAATAAAGGTTTGAACAATCTGGGCATGCGGAATGTCCAAGAGCGACTGCGGATGACATTCGGGTATCCGTATGGGCTGCATTTTGACAATGAACTGGATGAGGGGTTAACGGTGACGATTCATCTGCCGAACGGGGAGTCGAGAGAGCACGGATAGCGTAGGGGAGAGGGGACGAGACGATCATGCTGAAAATACTGATGGTGGATGATGAGAAATGGGTAAGGGAGCGCTTTGCGCAGCGTATTCCTTGGTCAGACGGGGGATTTATGTTCATGGGCGCGGCTTCTAGTGCCAAAGAAGCAATCAGCATGATCGAGCGGGAAGTTCCCCATTTGCTGCTTACGGATATTACGATGCCCAATATGAACGGGTTGGAGCTGGCTGCCTATGTGCGGAAAAGGTGGCCGCGCGTTCGAATCGTTATTTTGACCGCATATGGTGAGTTTGAGTATGCGAGGCAGGCGATTGAACTAGGTGTGGATAACTATTTAATTAAGCTTGCGCAAACACCTGAGCAAATCCTAGAAGCTTGCCGCAAGGTGGCGGAGGACCTGGAGCAAGAGATCGATATAGATCACAAACTAGAGATGCGGCTTAAGCTGGAACGGGAGAAAGAGTGGACGAAGAAGCGTCAATGGACAGATCGGTTGCTGGAGGGCGATGGAAGTATGCAAGAGCTTCCTGTGCCTGGTGATTGGCTTGCCGGTGTAGAATTCGCGGGTTATGTGGCAGGTATCACGATGGGCTGGCGTGTGATGACGAGTTCGGACACAAGTGCGAAGACGAGTGCAGAGGCAAAAACAGAGGCGGAAACAGAGGCAAGTAGAGAGGCAAGAACAGAGGCAAGAACAGAGGCAAGTATGGACGCTAGTGCGAGGATAGCTGTGGGGCAAGTTGATCCATCAGTAGAGGAACTTGTGCAGCTGCAAAGCCAACTAGCTGAAGTACTTGAAGCCAAACTGGATGCGCAGACGTTAGGTGATGGTAACGGGTTAGCTATCCTGCCCCTGCAACATAGCCAATTACTAATACTAATCGGGTCGAAGCGAGAGGTGCCTGTCTTTCATTTGAAGCAACTAGCAAAAATAGCGCAAGAGGCGCTCCGTGCTTTCGCTTCTGTGAAAAGCATCGTTCATATTGGAGCTGTAGAAGAGTTAGGGAAGCAACGGTGGACAGGTAAACAGCTAGCCGACCTTATGCGCAAAGGCAGGGATGGGCTTGCTGCATACTTCTATTCAGATCAGAGTAAGCCCCCGACCGTGCTTCGCCGACTCGATGCGGAGCAGACGAGGGAGTGGACGGCGGCTGTCGTCAAGGCCCTGCAGCGTGAGAATGTGGAAGCTTTCCGTGAGGCAGTAAACGTGATGATCACGCTGGGCGAGCCACCGATTCATCCGGGGGATCTGCTCCGTCTGACGAGACAAATGCTGCAACCTGAACTTGTGCGGCTGCCAGAAGCAGTCGTCGCTAGGTTAAGTGGCATCGATCGGCTGACGATGTGGAACACGTACTGCTCTTGGTGGCTGGAGAACATTGACGCCATCTGCGAATGGTGGAATCTGCAAGCTGGGCCTCCGGGAACAGTACGCAAGGAGATCCAATGGATGTGCCGCTACATTCGCGAGCATTATCAAGCGGACTTGCAGTTGGCAGAGCTCGCCAAGCTCGTTCATATGCATCCCTCTTATGCGGGGCAGATGTTCAAACAGGAGATTGGCGAGAACTTTTTGGAATACGTGAACCGGGTTCGTATGGAGAAAGCAAGCGAAATGCTGGAGCGGACCACGATGAAAATATACGAAGTATCCGGCGCAGTTGGCATCTCGGACTATCGCTATTTCTGTAAGTTGTTTAAGAGTTTTACGGGTTTTACGCCTACGCAGTATAAGAGTAAGATGGGGTGAGTGGGGCGACCCACACCCCGGGAACCGGAAGTTGGAAGCCCGGCAACTGGAAGCGGGAAACAGGAAGTCGTAACACGGAAGCCGTGCTCAAAACCCGAAAGCCGAAAACCGAAAACCGGAACTCGAAACCCGTAACTCGCAACTCGTAACCCGTAACTCGTAACCCGTAACTCGTAACTCGTAACTCGTAACCCGTAACCCGAAGCCCGAAGCCGGAAACCCATCCTTTGGTCGCCAGCGCACACCCTCCACCCTTGGTCACCCTCAATTCTCCCATCCCCCGCCCCCGTTCACACCTTTCACCAAGTAATAAATGGATTTTATGTAGTTAATTTCAGCAATTTGGTGGGAATATGAGGATTAGATGGATTTTCTACAGTTAATTTTAGTCGATAGGGTCAGATTGGTCAGAAAGATGGAAATTAACTGTATGTTTTCCAGTTAAACTAAAATTGGGGCGAAATAGTTGAAAAATAGCTGTAGTTTTTCCAGTTATTTCACCTCGGATCGCGATGGAGAGTCTATTTAACTGGGCACTTTCATGCCCGGCAGAGATCTACTTGTTAAAGTGCACTGAAAGCTACAGATGGTGGTGTTAGCTAGGTGAGTGGGGGAGGAAGGCTCTCGAAACCCGAAACCCGAAACCCGAAACCCGAAACCCGAAACCCATCCTTTGGTCGCCAGCGCACACCCTCCACCCTTGATCACCCTCAATTCTCCCATCCCCCGCCCCCGTTCACACGTCCCACCAAGTAATAACTGTATTTTATGTAGTTAATTTCAGCGATTTGGTGGGGATATGAGGATTAGATGGATTTTGTACAGTTAATTTTAGTCGATAGGGTCAGATTGGTCAGAATGACTGAAATTAACTGTATGTTTTCCAGTTATACTGAATTTGGAGCGAATTTGTCCAAAAATAGCTGTAGGTTTTCCAGTTATTCTAACTCACGGGCCTCAAGAGAGGAGCATTTCTCCGATCACACTGAAGAGCCTACATGACTGGGCACTTTCATGCCCAGCAGAGATCTACTTGTTAAAGCGCACTGAAAGCTGCAGATGGTGGTGTTAAGCTAGGTGAGTGGGGGGGAGGAAGGCTCTCGAAACCCGAAACCCGAAACCCGAAACCCGAAACCCGAAACCCGAAACCCCTCCTTTGGTCGCCAGCGCACATCCTCCACCCTCAATCCTCCCATCCCCCGCCCCCGTTCACACGTCCCACCAAGTAATAACTGTATTTTATGTAGTTAATTTCAGCAATTTGGTGGGGATATGAGGATTAGATGGATTTTGTACAGTTAATTTTAGTCGATAGGGTCAGATTGGTCAGAATGATGGAAATTAACTGTATGTTTTCCAGTTATACTGAATTTGGAGCGAATTTGTCCAAAAATAGCTGTAGGTTTTCCAGTTATTCTAATTCGCGGGCCTCAAGAGAGGAGCATTTCTCGGATCACACTGAAGAGCCTATTTGACTGGGCACTTTCATGCCCAGCAGAGATCTACTTGTTTAAACAATGAGAGCTGCAGATGGCGGTATTGAAGCGAGGGTGGCGGTATGCTAATCAGTAAATGAACAAATGTTGACACAGTTAATACAATTCCCCTATAGTCAAAGTATTCTGATCCAAAAGGCAGGACTACGATGACAACTTATCCCTACTCACGTATTAAGGATGAAATCAAAAAACGAATCATGGAAGGCGAATGGCTGGGCGAAGCCAGGCTGCCGTCGTCGCGTGATTTTGCAAAATATTATAGCTCCAGTGTGAACACGGTGGAGAAAGCGATCAAGGAATTGTGCACGGAAGGCTTGCTGAAGCGGGATAACCGCAGGGGCACCTATATGGAAAAGAGCGTCGCGGCCCCTACAACAACCGCCGATCCGAACCGTTCGGGTCTAGTGGCGGCTTCGGTTATCGGGATTGAAAATCCGTTATGGGCCACTGCTTTGCGAGGGATTGAAGATGTGCTGCATCTGCACGGCTTCCACTTGTTGAGCTATAGCGATGACCGTAACCTAGATAAGCTGGAATCGTTAATGAAGGGTGCGGTTGCCAAACGAGTGGACGGCGTGATCCTAAGCCCGATTTACGATACCAAGCATGAAGAACGCAATCAACGGCTGTATCAATTATTGCAAACTAATGGCATTAAGGTTGTCTGTCTCGACCGCCATTTATATAACAGTGATCTTCCGTATGTCACTAGCGATAATGTTGCGGGGGCATATAAACTAACGAAAATGCTGCTCGCAAAGGGACATAAAAGCATTCTGTTCATTCGTAACTCGGATTTAAGCACGTTCCATGAACGTTTACTGGGCATGAAGCAAGCATTTATGGATGCAGGCGTTCCTTTCAACTCGGATCAGGATGTGTTGATACCGACGGAGTTTGAAAATTTTGAAGATGAGCTTGAAGCGTATAGTCACAAGGTTTCGACGGTTATAAAAGAAAGTTCATGCACGGCTATTTTTGCGGCGAATGATCAAATTGCAGAGGCGGTTATCGCAGCCACGGAACTACTTGCGCTCTCGATCCCGCAGGATATCTCGCTCGTCACTTACGATGCATTGAATGTGAATCGTAAATTGAAGCGCAATGTAACTGGCGTTAATCAACCTTTTTACGACATGGGGCGAGCCGCTGCGATACAGCTTATGCATGAGTTGAACGAGAAGGATCGCTTCTCCGTTCAGGGTCAGATTTGTCAGGCAGAAATCCATATTGGCGATACGATTGATACTGTGTAGTCGTACAATGAAGAGCCCCATTAAAGTAATGGGGCTCTTTTTCATGCCATGCATTGTATTAACTGTATTAAACAATTGCCATCAACAAATATATGATTGACACAAACATAGAGTGAACTTATTATTTAGTTATAAATATAATACAGATTAACAAAACTGTATTAATAAAATTGATACAGATATCAACATTTCCGACAGACGGAGGCTTCCATCATGCAATCTAAAGAATTGTTGTACCACATAGAGAAGTGGCTCAAGGAAAAAGATCAACTCATATATCGACCGATCGCTAGCGTCGATTTTCAATATACCCTTGTTAACCAGTGGCTTCCCTACGAGGAAGCTATTCATGGTTCGTTCCAAGCCATTCAACCCGGCACCATTTGGGGCAAAAGCTCACACTACGGCTGGTTCAAAGCCACAGTAGCCATAACTCCCGAGTGTGCAGGCAAACGCGTAGAACTACATTTTAATATTGGTGGAGAGAGCACCATTTATGTCAACGGAAAGCTGGCGGGGGCAAGCGATTTGCAGCATATCGGCGTCACACTATCACGAGATGCTTCGAGCGGTGACGTATACGAGATCCTTACTGAAGTTTACGCAGGCCATGATCGTGCATTACCCGTTTACGGTACTTCACAAGTTGTAATCGTGCATGAAGAACTGTATCAGTTCTTCATCGACCTGCAGACCTTGCTTCAACTCCGCAACGGGATCGACCCTGCTTCCTTACGCGTTAGCGAGATCGATAAAGGGTTCCGCAAGCTTATCACTACGTTGGACTGGGGGACCCACGACAACAACGACTACACTGGACTAGCGAATTTAGCTCAGCAAGGCCGGCAAATTCTAAAACCGCTGCTAGATTGCGTGAACGGGTCTACGGTACCTAAGTTATATATGATGGGGCAATCTCATCTAGATATCGCATGGTTATGGCCGATTGAAGAGACGAAACGCAAAATTGCCCGCACCTTATCCAATCAGATGGCGCTTCTAGAGCAGTATCCGGAGTATAAGTATGTGCAAAGTCAGCCGTATTTGTTTCAAATGGTCAAAGATCTATACCCTGAACTATATGCACGGATGAAGTATTACGTTGCGGAAGGCAGAATTATTCCGGAGGGCGGAATGTGGGTCGAACCGGATACGAATATCCCAAGCGGCGAGAGCCTTGTTCGTCAATTTCTATACGGCAAAGCATTCTTCCGCGAACAGTTCGGCGTAGATAATGAAATGCTGTGGCTGCCAGACGTGTTTGGCTATTCGGGGAGCTTACCGCAAATCATGCGGAAGTGTGGCATTCGATATTTTGCATCGGTCAAAATGTATCAGACCTATGATAATGTAGCGGATCCGTTCCCTTACAATACATTTACGTGGGAGGGGATCGACGGCTCCACCGTCAATGTTCATTTACTGGATTATGGTCCGTTCCCGAATCCAACGGATGCGGCTTATGTCCTCCTCCAGTGGAATGAACGCATCCAAAAACAGGACATTTCCACCCGACTCGTGCAATTCGGATACGGGGACGGGGGCGGCGGAGCGAATCGCGATGACTTGGAGTTCCTACGTAGATTAGGCAACCTGGAAGGTGCGCCACAGACGGAGATCGCCTCACCCATCGCCTATTTCGAAGATGTACAGCAGCGAGGCATGCCGGAAAGTCACTATGTTGGAGAGCTGTACTACCCTGCTCACAGGGGAACGTTCACCAGCCAAGCGAAGATGAAGAGTGGCAACCGTGCTGGCGAATTTGCATTAAGAGAGGCAGAGCTTTGGAACGCGATATCATCCAAATTACATGGGCACTCCTATGCCAAACAATCCTTAGCTGAAACGTGGCGTAACCTACTTCTACTGCAATTTCACGATATTTTGCCTGGGACCTCCATTACAAGGGTACATGTTGAGGCGGAAAAGGCTTTTGAAGAGGTGCTAAATTCGGCGAATAAATTAACGGGTGAAGCGCTAATGGCGCTAATCTCGCCAACCAGCGAAAGACAGACGCTCTTCAATTCCCTAGCTTGGGAGCGGTCGGCAATCGTGGAGCTTCCATCCAACGACGTTCGAGACGGGAAGCTTTCAAACACACAAATACACGGCGACAAAACCTATATCCAAGTGAAGCTCCCAGCTATGGGCTACACTACTTTGGATACGGAGGTTTTAAACCGCAACGAATCCGTCATCAGAAACAAGCTCTCTGCAACACCTACATCGTTAGAAAATCAGTGGCTGAAACTCAGCCTCAATGAATTCGGCGAAATCACCAGCCTGATCGATAAGGAAACAGGCGAGGACTGGTCAAACGGTCTGAGCAACCAATTCCTCATGTATCGCGATCAAACGTCTAATTATGATGCTTGGGAAATCGACCGCCGTTACACGGATTCACCGATTGAACTGAGCGAAAAAGCACGGATTACCGTGCTGGCTGAGGGCCCTCTTTTCGCATCCATACTTGTGGAGCGCACTTTAAATCAATCTACACTTACACAAGAAATTCGCCTGGAAGCAGGCAGCAGACGTGTTGATTTCCGTACAAAGATCATGTGGAAAGAGAAGCACAAGCTTCTGAAGGTTGGCTTTCATGTGAACCTGCACAGCCAAGAAGTGCTGAATGAGATTCAATTTGGATATGCCAAAAGGCCAAATCATTTCTCACGCCTCCATGACGCAGATCGTTACGAAGTCAATCAACACAAATGGTCCGCCTTCGTGGAAGGAGACCGGTGCTTCTCCCTTTTGAACGATAGCAAATACGGTATGAATGCCTTAGGTAAGCATATGAATCTAACCTTGCTGCGAGCTCCCAGCTACCCGGATGATCGAGCGGATGAGGGCCTGCATGAGTTTACGTATGCGATGCACATCTGGAATAAAGGCTTTATGAGCAATCCAGTTATTCAGGAGGCTTACGAATTGAACAGTCCAGTCGTAGCTGCTGCCGGCACCGTGCACCAATCGTTCAGTCTAATGAGCTGCGATCGTGCCAACATCATCCTTGACACGATCAAGCTTGCCGAAGATGGCTCCGGTGATTGGATCGTAAGAGCTTACGAAGCCAAGGGGGCAACGACACGGTGCTTACTTCACTTGGGCATAGCCATCACACAGGCTTATGAAACCGACATGCTGGAACAACAGCAAATCACTGATTACGGCGATCGAACAGGCGTTAGCACCCTACCGTTATCTTTTACACCTTTTGAAGTGAAGACGATTCGAATGAGATAGTCATATATGCTCTAGAAAGTCCCTATGATGCAAATCACTAGGGACTGTTCCCGTTGAAAGGGTTATAATAAGGGGCATGGGATTCGTGCCTACTATTGAGTAGACATAAGGGGGGAACTGGAATGAAACTTTGGCGAATTGTTCAGGAAAAGAAGTATTTGCTGCGCATTTTTCTATGGATTAACTGCATTATCCTGCTCATCTTACTTTCATTTTCCAGCCTTATCTACGTGAATGTTGAGAAAAATGTGTTTCAAAGCGAATACGAGGGAAGCCAGAAGGTCTTGTCCCAAATGAAGTACAATATCGATTATTTGGACACGATGATCAGTAAGCTCACCTTTTCTACATACGGTAATAATGACGTCAAGGCGCTCATGTATTTGAATGACGAAGAGACGTATGATCATATGAATACGATTAATAAACTGAATGCGACCGTCGTCGCCAATTATCCGTTCGTTCAATCGGTCTATGTTTATAACAACCATAAGAAGATGTACTACTCCACATTCGGTGATTTGTACCATAAGGATGCCGAATTAGATAAGGTTCTCGCAGAGAATCCTCATATTACGCCGTTGAAAGCGATTGTGCGGAAAATGCAAACCGGCGGCACTACCGCCAATCCTACGTACGATACTGTACTGAGTTATATCATGTTTGAAAATGTGGATGAAAAAGGTGTGATGGATGGCGCCATCATTCTCAACGTGAAATTGGACTGGCTCGTGGATAACATTCGAACGATTAATCAATTTGATTCGCGAACGCAAAGCGATTTATATATTTTAGACAACAAGAATCAGTTCATTGAAACCGATACCACCCATTTGATCGCTGCCAATGCCTCGGCAGTTACGATTAAGCAAGCTTTCGAAACGTCAGTATCCCAAGATCGCATGCATGCGGGAGAGCCGGCTGGATTTTATGAGTCCAAAGTGAATGGTGAGAAGTTCATCGTATCGTATATCTATTTGGAAAATACGGGATGGACGCTGTTGGAAGCGAAGCCATATAAAGAAGTGTACGCAAATCTGAAGCAGCTGTTGGATACGATTTTGTTAATTACGGGAGCTGTTTTTGTCGGGGCGCTGCTCTTAACGCTATCGGTTTCTCGCGGTATTTACAAGCCGGTGAGAAGGCTCATGGAACAGACATCGCTGGGTGGAGCGGGAAGAGAAGGATTCCTGAAGCCTGGTGTGAAAGACGAGTTTTCCTATCTGACCGAGGTGTATCGGAAGTCGAGAGAACAGTTATATGAATACAACCTCGAGAAGAATAATAATACGAGCATCATGAAGATTTACTTTTTGAAAAAGCTGATGTCAGATAGCTACAGTATGAATGCAGCTGAATTTGAGGATGTGCTGAGGCTGTTGAATGACGCCTTAACGAAAGATAAACCGTTCTTAGTCTGCGTTTTGCGCATCGACGAATATAAAAAATTCCTAAGCCATAAAAGCTTGGCCGAAAGGGAATTGCTGCGCTTCGCGATCGCCAATGTAACGACGGATGCCATATCTCAAATGAGTGTCGCCCAAACCGTAGATATGAAAGATGACTCGTTCACGATTCTATTGAACACGGCTGACGGTCAACTCGAATCCGTGGAACAAGTGGAACAAGCGCTGCAGGAAGCGCAAAATTACATTCAAAAGCACTACCATATCTCTTTTTCGGCAACGGTCAGCAATGTCATTACGGAATATACGGCGATTGCCGCCGCCTATAACGAAACCTTAGCTAACAGCTCTTATCGGTACGTTTTTGGAACGAAGTCTGTGATCACGCAAGCACGTATTGACGCGAATACAGAAAATGTAGATATCGAGCACGTGTTGGAGATGGTCGGTAAATTTACGGATGCGGTGCCTAAGGGGCATGCGGTCAAAACAGAAGAAAGACTGCGTGAGGTGTTCGGGCAGATCCGCAAGCTGGACTATGGCAGCATCATGTTGGTGAGTATGCAGGTGGTGCACCATTTGAAGAAGACGATTTTTGAGATGAATCGTACGAGTAAGGAACCGATTGCTGTTCCCGCTAGGCTTATGAGTCGCGAGCTGTATGAGGAGGAAACGATTGAACAATTCGAGGGACTCCTGTTGGAAGCGGTACGCGCCATTCACAGCGAAGGTGAAGAAAAAGGCATTCAAGGCAACCAAGTCGTCGCCGACACGATTAAGGAAATCATTGATTCCAACTATTTTGATTCCTCTCTCTCAGCAGCAAGTATTTCTGAAATGATGAGACTGCCTGCATATAAATTAAGCAAAATATCCAAAATCCACCTCGGGATGTCGATTCCCGAATATATTAATCAAGTGAAGCTGCATAAAGCGGTGGAGTGGATGGAGAACTCCAAGCTTAGTATCCAGGAGATCATGCAGCGCGTTGGCGTGGAGAACGAAAGCTATTTTTATAAACTGTTCAAGGCCAAGTTTGGGATGACGCCGAGGGAGTATATGGCGAAGCGGACGCGGTGATATAGCAAAAAGTAAACAGACCCGGTTCTCCATCATTGGACTTCCGGGTCTGTTCGTTACGTAAAATCTATTTAATTGTGTATGGCAGCTTAAATGTCCAAAGAAGTGTACCATTTTCTGGGCTGGTGCTATCAATGCCGAAATCGTTATCGTTCGTGATCGCAAGTGTATCACCATTGATGAGTGAAACACCTTCAATTTTCTCATAAGGGAACTTGAATTGCACGGCATCCAGTACGGTTCGCTTCGTAGTTGGCAGAATACCAGCTGCTTTCAAATCTGCAGTTGTCATTTGCTCAATCGTTTTACCTGCCGCTGCTGTAGTGTCATGCTTGCCAATAATATTGGTAGCTGTTGAAAGGTCAATGGCATAAATGCGCTTTAACTGCGCTTTATCGCCAGAGAATTTATCCCGCTCATCAATTAACAGCGTATTCTCGTTCACGACAACCATATCGGAGATTACGATATCTCCTTGAGCCAGCTCTTTAAATTGCTTCGCATCTTCAAGAACGTATACAAACTCGGCAACCGGGTTGAGCGTTGCTAGATCAAACTTAATAATCCGTACCTGACGTGAATTGTCCATAGCTTTATCCGGATTACGAAGCGCATTCTGCATGGCCATGAACATATATTTGCCATCAGGTGTAATGCCAACTGCTTCAGCTCCACGGTTTTGGCGAAGTTTGTTGTATACTTCTGGCAGCGTCTCGCGGGAAGGCACAAGCGAAGCGGACGCCTGACTGGACCAACCTTTAGGCACAATACGCTCAATGATCGTACCATCGCGTTTTACATGGACAATGGACGGACCGTATTCATCAGAAATCCAGAAGGTATCGTCTTTTGGATTGTAGGCCAATCCTTCAATATCAAGTCCGTATGGGTCGTAAGCGAGTACCTTCTCGCCTTTTGCATCATAAGGCTCTTCATCGCGCCCTTTAATATTTGGAAGCCCGGTAATCGTTTCTTTACCTGACACAGGGTCTATACCTGCGAGCTTTAAAGGGAACTTATCTAAAATGTTGATTTCGCCTTTACTAACCTCGATTTTATAAATCGTTGGTATGTAGTCTGGAAGCGGGAACGTACGCACTGTTTTACCATTGATCGTCGGTTGACCGTTTGGCCCGCGATCAGCCGTCGTATAGAATACATTATCAGGATCTCCTGGAAGGTGTGTTAACGAGGAACCTACGCCCATTTTAATGCCTTCTGCAAGATTCGGTGCCTTGAGCTCATATTTACCAGTCAAAACAGGCTTGTCCGTCAAAGATACGCTGCTACGGAACTCATCCCAATCGACATATTTACCCATGGCTTCAGATAGTGCGCGAACTGGCATATACAAGCTGCCGTCCAAATTTACAGCAGGTGCTGATGGCTTAATCACTGCTCCATTGCTTGAGTACGATACATTTTCGGAAGTTACCCCGCTTACTTGCTGTGCCGTTACTGTTCCCGAAACAGCCACTGGAAGAGCAAGCAGTAAAGATGTCAACACGATCCATTTACGTTTCATTTGTAGGCATTCTCCCCTCGGTATTGTCCGCATTTCTCTTAACTTCTTACTTATACCAAAGTTATGTATGGGGCATGTAAATGGCATATTGCGGATTTGTAAATTTTTACATAGGAGCGATTGTGATATACTGTATGCGTGATATACATTTTCGGAATGTAAGGATGATGGAGGATTGAACAACATGGAGATCGGTGACGAGATCGATGATGAAATTATACAGAGCTTACCCTCAGGGGTAGCCCTGAGCTGGGGAATTATCAAGCAGCCTAGCAGGGGGCCGAAGGGCGAGCTTAGTATTAAGAAAATTGTTGACGCAGCCATCGTGATTGCGGACCGGGATGGTCTTGCGGCGGTGTCGATGAGCAGAGTCGCGCAATCATTAGGTTTTACGACAATGTCTTTGTATCGCTATATTACCAGTAAGGAAGACTTGCTCGTGCTGATGCAGGACGCAGTCTGCGATATTCCGATTCCACCTGAAGTGGCGGGTAAACCGTGGCGCGAGGAGATGGGGGAATACGTCTGGGCTTGTGTGGATGTGTTCCGCAAACATGCTTGGTATGGCGATATTCCGATAACGAGTGTTCCCCTCGCACCCAACAATCTCCAAGTGATCGATTGGATGTTGAGAATCATGCGGGATTTCCCGCTGAACGATTTTGAGAAAATGTCATTCCTATTGCTCGTAAGCAGCTATTCGCGGGCATGCGGACTGATTGCGCGGGACATGGATAAGGCGATCCGCGATGGTGCGAGTCCGGAGGCATTCAGCGGCAGTAACTATGGTGCCGCACTTAAACAGTTGGTTAAGCCGGATCGTTTTCCCAATTTGCATCCTATCTTAATGGCTGGTGCTTACACGGATGAAGTGGAAAACCCGATCGGCAACGATCTGGATTTCGGACTTGAGCGGATCTTGGATGGGATTGAACATTATTTGAAGATGAAGAAGTGATGCAGAGGTAAGTTGATAAAAAAACGGCTGTCCGTAAGTAGAGGGATCTACTTGGGGAGGGCCGTTTTTTTATTAAAAGTCATTTAAATGGCTGTGAAACATGCACATGTGCAACCTTTGTTATCGAGCAAATCTCTCGATCTAAAATGCGTGCAAAAGCGCAACTATTTTTGCTCACACGTCTCCTTTGGGCACCTTTTCGGTGCAAAAGGATGCTTTTTTGCACTTATTCATCTATTTTGAGTCGTTTTCCCCGAAAATAAGTGTACTTTTGCATCTTTGGCCATTATCCAGGGAATGAGCCTGATCTGCAGGGGGGGAGAAGCTAGTTCAATTCCCGCCCTTCCTACGAAAGGCTAGGATACACCAGCCGATAGCAACAATCAGCAAAGTGGCGCACCACCCGATGGCCCACCAACCATTATTCAGCACCGGCGTGCCGGTTAGCAGTGCGCGGATCGTCTCGATGACCGGCGTAATCGGCTGATGGTTAGCAAACCCTTGCAGCCAAGATGGCATCGTGTTCGTCGGGACGAAGGCACTGGAGAGATAAGGGAGGAACAGCAGCGCGAAACCGTAACCGCTGGCGGCAGAAGGACTGCCCGTGACGAGGCCGATCGCGGCGAACAGCCATGTGAAGGTCAGAATGAACAAGATGATGACACCAATAGCTCCAAGCCATTCGATGAAAGAAGCATTCGGGCGGAAGCCAACGAGCAGGGCAACGCCGATGACAATACACGTAGCTAGCAAATTTCGGGCTAAGCTTGCTGCGACATGACCCGTGATGACGCTGATACTGCTGATCGGCATCGTCCGGAAGCGGTTGATAATGCCATTGGTCATGTCCGTTGCCACATCAACAGCCGTGCTGGAAGAGCCGAAGCCTGCACACAATAGGATGATGCCTGGCACGACATAGTTCACATAATTGCCGCTCGGATCAAGGGCGCCGCCGAATATATAGGTAAACAGCAGCATTAACATAACGGGAAGCATGATGGCCATCATCAGCGACTCGATGTTGCGCAGGCTGTGACGGATGCTGCGTCCGATGAAGACAGCGTTGGTTGCTGCGAAAGAGGGGGGCTTTGGCATATGTTGAGAGTTGTTCATGTTTATAGGTTGAGGTTTGTTCATGTTCATCGGCTGTAGGTTATTCATGGATTGGAAATCATTCATACGAGGGAAGCCTCCTTGTGATCAGTTGTCGTCAGCGCAAGAAAGACATCGTCCATGCTTGGCTTGCGAATGAAGATGCGTGTACCTAGCGGGCACGAGTTAGCGATTTCGTTCAACGCTTGGCGGACATCCTGAACCGTGCCGCTCGTCGGTATGGATAGAATGACCTCATCCAAGGCATTCCTGAGCTCGATGACTTCGCCACCAACACGAGCTTTCAAGGACTCCGCGGAGCCGGATGCGACGATGCCTCCATGATTCAGCACAGCAATTTCGTCTGCAAGCTGATCCGCTTCTTCTAAATACTGCGTCGTCAACAGAATCGTCATCCCTTGCTGCTTCAATCGCAGAATCGTCTCCCACAGGGAGCGGCGACTGACCGTATCTAAGCCCGTCGTTGGCTCGTCGAGGAAGAGCACAGGACGGCTGACGACAAGGCTGACCGCCAAGTCCAGTCTGCGGCGCATCCCTCCAGAGTAGGTTTTCACCCGTTTGCCTGCAGCGCTTTCGAGCTCGAATAGTTTCAGCAGCTCAGCTGCACGCAAGCGTGAGTCACTCGCAGATAGACCAGACAACCGACACATCATGATGATATTCTCGTGGCCCGTCAGCACTTCATCGACCGCTGCGAATTGCCCGGTGAGAGAGATCGATCTCCGGACCTCTTTGCGGTCAGCATTGACATCGTATCCTTCGATTCGGGCAATTCCCTCGTCCTGCTGGGATAGCGTCGACAAAATGTTGATCAGTGTGGTTTTACCAGCCCCGTTGGGCCCAAGCAGTGCGAATATCGTTCCTTTTGCTACCTTTAAATCGATGCCATCCAATACGGTTTGTTTGCCGAAGCTTTTGCGCAAGCCGCTTACTTCAATTGAATTAGTTGTCATTCGTTATCTCCCCGTCCTTTGAATTGTGGATCATATAAACAGTGTATTGCATACTCAGTTATTTATGATCGTTCTCAAGACCGATATTGTACTCCGTCGCACGTATCATTCGTTCAGCCGCATAAGCCTACACCATCCCAAAAAAACTGCATTCTATAAGGGTTTCCTGCTCCCGCACTACGAAAAGTACAGTAGAAATACACCCGATTTTCAAATCGTACAGTACATTTTAACCCCAGCAAAAATGAGCAGTATCCAATATCTTACCAGATTTCGTATGATGAAATCGCAAAGAGGACGCAAGGCAACACAGACAGAAGGAGGTAGCATACTTGGGAATCTTCACTGCTTTACGCAAGGAATGGAAGCATCTCTGGAAGGCAAGAAGCTTGTTTCTTATCGGATTGCCTGCCATCATTGTTGTGTTTATCTTTTACTACTTACCCATGTATGGCATCGTAATCGCATTTAAAGATATCAACTATACCAAAGGCATTTGGGGAAGCGATTGGGTAGGGCTGCATAACTTCAAGTTTTTCTTCAACTCGCAAGACGCTTTAAGGATTACACGGAACACACTACTATTAAATGGATTGTTCATCGTGGTGGGCATGTCCTGCGCTTTGGCCATCGGGTTAATGCTGGCGGAATTGGGCCGCAGATGGGTGAAGCTGTTTCAAACCATTTTGTTCTTTCCTTACTTTCTATCTTGGGTCGTCGTCGGTTTTGTCAGCTATATCCTGCTGAATCCATCCTTCGGCGTGATCAATAAGACGTTGGAGCAGCTCCATTTTGCCCCGATCGATTGGTATAGTAAGCCGGGCTATTGGCCCATTATTTTAACACTCACGTATTTATGGAAAAATGTCGGCTATACCGCCATCATCTTCTTCACAGGACTGCTTTCCATCGACAACAGTTACTATGAGGCTGCTTCTATAGATGGAGCTTCGCGATTACAGCAAATTCGGAAGATCTCGATCCCACTCATTTTGCCGCTGATTACGATGCTGTTCATGCTCAATGTGGGCCGCATATTTTACTCGGATTTCGGATTGTTCTACTTCGTTCCCCGGGATGCTGGGATGCTTTACTCGACGACAGATGTCGTGGATACGTATGTTTTTCGCTCGCTGCGGGTTGTTGGTGACCTAGGTATGGCGTCCGCCGCTAGCTTGTACCAGGCAGTGGTTGGCTTAGTTCTAGTCGTAACAACGAACGTACTCGTCAGGAAATTTAATAAAGAAAACGCTTTGTTCTAAGGAGGAGGGTGGCGGTGCGTTCATCTATCAAGAAAAAGTCGGAAAATAACTGGCTGATCATTCTGTTCTTTATTGTTCTATCCATCCTGTTCATCTATCCGATGCTGTACGTGATTTCGGTCTCACTCTCCTTCGACGGGGACATCGCCAAATATGGCTATAAGCTGATTCCAGAGCGCGTTACGTTTGTCGCGTATTCGTATATTTTTCAAACGCCGAAGATGCTGCTTCAATCCTATATGGTTACGATTTTTGTGACGGTCGTAGGAACCGTGTTAAGCTTGATACTCACTTCTTCCTTGGCTTATATTATGACTCGGAAGGATTATCGTTATAGCAAAATCACAGGTTACTTCGTTTTCTTCACGTTACTCTTCAATGCTGGATTAGTTCCTTCGTATATCGTTATGACCAGTGTTTTACACCTGCAAGATACGATTTGGGCCTTAATTCTTCCTTATGGGGTCAGCGCCTGGTTTACGATGCTCATGAAGGGCTTTATGGATGGGTTGCCTTTTGAAATTATTGAGTCTGCCAAAATCGATGGATCTTCCGAACTGAGCACCTTCGTACGAATTGTTCTTCCACTTTCGAAACCAGCCCTAGCGACAGTAGGTTTGTTCTATGCCCTGGCTTACTGGAATGATTGGTGGCTTGCCATGCTGTATATTCAAAATGAGAATCTGATTCCGCTTCAATACTACTTGCAGCGAATCATGTCTAATATCGAGTTTTTGACGAAAAATATGCAAGCAGGTATCAGCATTGATATGAGTGCGATTCCAGCTGAATCTTCCCGTATGGGAATTGCCATTTTGGCAGCAGGCCCGATGTTGTTCGCTTTCCCATTCTTCCAGAAATACTTGATTAAAGGATTGACAGTTGGCGCAGTAAAAGGCTAACTGAGTGTAAGTCCAGTAACGTTTGTCAATCCGAATCCGGATCGGATGATAATAAATTGCACTTCTTAATTGCACATTTGTCTCATTTGTACCATGACACTAGGAGGGTTCGATCATGAAAAATAGAACATTAAAAGCTTTGTCACCCGTCATTGTAAGCTGCGTGTCCATCAGTATGCTGCTTAGTGCTTGTGGATCCAGCAATAATAGTGCATCTCCTTCTCCAGCTAGTAGTAGCGCAGCAACACCTGCAAGTAGCAGCGCGTCATCAGTACCAGCAACAGCGGAGCTTAAACCATATGAAATTACCTGGTATTTGCCGCAAAGCGTATTCCCTGATGCGAAGCTGGTTCAAGATGCGATGAGCAAAATTACCAAAGAGAAAATCAACGCAACATTGAACATTCAATTGGTTGATTGGGGTACGTACGATCAGAAAATGCAAGCGATTGCAGCTTCTGGAGAGAAAGCGGATCTCATTTTCACATCCAACTGGACGAATGACTACCTCCAAAACGTAAACAAAGGGGCATTCTTGGATATTACCGATCTGTTGCCAAAATACGGTCCAGATATTCTGAAGCAAGTTCCACCATCTGCTTGGGATGCGGCAAAAGTGAAGGGCAAGCTGTACGGGATTATTAATACGCAAGTTCTGGCTCGTACGCCAGGCTTACTGATCAACAAAACATCCTTAGACAAATATGGCTATAAAGCCGATCAGTTCAAAACATTGGCCGATTTGACGCCGTTTTTCGAAAAAGTGAAAGCGTCTGAGCCAGACAAATATCCATTCAGCCTGAAGGGTGATACGGATGTTATGGGGAACTACGGCAGTGCCATCGGTCTTGAATATTTCTCACAAAAGAACCCAGGTGTAGTTCGCATTGAAGATGCTTCCTCCAAAGTTGTGAATTTGTATGAGACGAAGGAATTCACGGCCTTTTTGAAACAAATGCGGGAATGGTACTCCAAAGGCATTATTCGTAAAGATGCAGCTACGATTAAAGATACGAACTCGGATGAACTGGCAGGCAAATATGTATCCTCCACGTTCACGGTCATCAATCCGGACTCGGCAGCCAACCAAGCACAACGCTTCGGTGGTGGGAATGCAGCGAATGTAGCAGCAGTGGAGTTCTCTAAACCTTATATGAGCACAGGCTCCATTATTGCGACCATGACTGCGATCTCCCGCACATCCAAAGACCCAGCAAGAGCGATGATGTTCTACAATTTGATGTACTCCAATGCGGAACTGTTTAATTTGATGAGCTATGGGATTGAAGGTAAGCACTATACGAAGGTTTCGGATGGTTTGATCAAAAAGATGGACAATGCCGGCTACTGGGTAGATTCCGGTTGGGAGTACGGCAACATGTTCAATTCGTACCGTACAAGTGAAACACAGCCGAAATGGTTCCCAGCAGGACCTGATAAGAATGCCGCAGCGATTCCTTCCAAAATTCTCGGTTTCTCCTTTGACCCAAGTAACGTGAAGAGTGAATTGGCACAAACGGCATCCGTTGTGGATGAATTCTATGCGGGATTGATCACGGGGATTGCTGACCCAGAAACAACATTGCCAACGATGAATGCGAAGCTGAAAAAAGCAGGCTTGGACAACATTTTGGCTGAAATGCAGAAACAAATCGATGCTTGGAAAGCTTCGAAATAAACGATAGGGAGTTACACTTACACACTTACACCTAATCACTTACACCAAGAAGGAAAGCCGCTACTCATCTTTTTAGAATGATGATAGCGGCTTTTTTTCTAAATAGATACCTACATATTTTCAACCAATGAGGAGGTTTTAGTAATGAGAAAAGCATGGGGTGCTAGTTTGGCACTCATCGTAGCAAGTGTATCTGTCCTAACAGCAGTTGGTGTTCCAACAGCAAGTGCAGATTCCATCACCACCAATCATGCGAAGAGAATAGTAAGCGCATACAAAGGGACGTGGACATCGCCGCCGACGGATAGCAATTTCGGAAACACGACCAATGCACCGTTGTTAGGCAATGGGGATATAGGCGCGGTTATGGTCGGCAATATCGACGCGATGACCATTGCGCTTGGGAAGAACGAATTTTTTTCCGTTGCTGAGCGTCAATTGAAATCCATGGCCAGAATGGGTATTGCCGTTTCAGGAATGACCGGCGCGTCTTATCTGACCGAGCAAAAGCTAGCGAGCGCACAAGTGGACGGCACATTCTCGCTGTCGGGAAATACGATCAACACGACGAGCTGGGCGCAGTCGACGGACACGACGAACAATTTGTACTTGACGAAGTTTACCTACATGGGCAGCGGCTCTAAGACGGTCACCGTCTCGCTGGCTCCAGCTAATCAGAACACTTTTACAAGTACGGCAGGTTCTTCAGGGGATATTCTGTATCGTGATGTTCGGGCAGACAATGCGGATACCGTTAACGGTATCTCAACCGTCAAAGCGCGTGTTGCAACTCGGGTTATCGGGACGACTGGAACGATCACGGGTGGGCAGCTGCAATTTACACTTACACCTGGCAATACATATACACTCGCTACAAGCATAATGAGCAATAAAGATTCAGCGAATTATCAAGCTCTTGCGCTAAGTAATATCAGTTCGAAAACACAAGGTGATATCGATTCACTGAAAGCAGCGCACCAAGCGTGGTGGGATAGTTTCTATAGTAAGTCGTTCGTCGAAATTCCGAATAAGACAATCGAGAAGTCCTTCTATGGTTCCCTCTATTTGCTGGGAAGCAGCTCGCGAACAGGTGAAGCGCTTCCGGGATTATGGGGAGCATGGATTGCCCGTAATTCGGACTGGGGCGGCGATTATCATCTGAATTACAACACAGAAGCACCGTTTTATTTTGCGATGCCGACGAACCATGTTGAATTAGCTAATGCTTACGACAAACCAGTGCTCGACTGGGTTCCAAAAGCACAAACAGCAGCGACAAACGCAGGATTTACAGGCGTTTATTATCCAGTTGGTATCGGTCCTTTCACGATGGATACGGATGGTAATTATCATAATCAGAAAACGAATGGCGTGTTCGGTGCGACAGTGATGCTGGATCATTACTATGCGACAGCGGATACGGCTTATGCGAATACGATTTATGGGTTTTTGAAAGAAGCAGCGAAGTTCTGGCAGAACTATTTGACCTGGGATGGTTCGAGATATGTGATTACGAACGATGCGCAGCATGAAGGCGATGTTTATCCGCAAACGAATGGCGTGATGTCACTCGGCTTGGTGCGATATGTGCTTCAAGGTTGTGTGGATATCAGTACAGCTCTTGGAACAGATACTGCTTTGAGATCTACCTGGCAAAATATTTTGAACACGCTTAGTCCATTCCCGACGCAGACGAGAAACAGTCAGACGGTATTCCGCTATACGGAAGTAGGGCGGGATTGGAGCGGGGATAACGCGATTGGTATCCAGCACATTTACCCGGGACGTCAGATCGGCCTTTCCAGCAGCTCGACTTTGATTCAGACTGCCAAGAATATGATTGGCCAAATGGCTCGCTGGACAGATGGCAACGGAACGAATACGTTTTACCCTGCAGCAGCGCGAGTTGGTTATGATCCGGCGACGATACTGAGTCAGCTTAACTCTTTTGTCAGCAGCGCGAGTTATAACAATTTGCATATCAAAACAGGTGGCGGCGGCATCGAGAACTTCAACGTTGTTCCGGCAACTTTAGCAGAAATGATGCTGCAATCGTTCCAGAACAAGATTCGCGTGTTCGCGAACTGGCCGACAGGTACGGATGCGAAATACGGTGATTTCCGTGCAGACGGCGCGTTCCTCGTTTCGAGTAGTAAGAAGAATAATCAAGTGGAATACGTTCGTATCATCAGTGAAAAAGGCAAAACAGCCATCGTTGCCAATCCATGGAGCGGGCAAACGGTACGTGTTTACCGCAACGGAGCAGATGCAGGGACGATGTCGGGCGCCGATTTGACGATTACAACATCGGTTAACGAGACGATCCACCTTGCACCAGATGGAACTTCGTTATCAACGATTACGACGGCGATGAACCAAGCGTTAGGGCAAGTTATTGTAGAGACCGTAACTGCAAATCCGACCAACAGTCCTGCTGGCGAAGAGAAGGAAAAAGCTTTCGACGGCTCCTCTGCTACCAAATGGCTGGTTTTCGCCAACGCGGGCTGGATTCAGTATCGCTACGGCTCACCGAAAGTCATCAATAAATATGAGATCACGTCAGCGAATGACGTTCCAGCGCGGGATCCGAAGAATTGGACGCTGAGAGGCTCCAATGACGGAAACGTTTGGACGACGCTAGATACGCGTACCAACGAAACGTTTGCAAGTCGTTTACAGCTCAAAAGCTATACATTTACGAATAGCACAGCTTATACGTACTATCGGTTGGACGTATCGGCTAATGGGGGAGACGCGAATCTGCAAATTGCGGAGATCGCCTTCATCGCATCAACAACGACGCCGACCAATGTGGCTTTGAACAAGACAGTGACAGTTAGTGATGAAATTAATGCGACCGAATCTGGGGCGAAGGGGATTGATGGAGTGGGCACAACCAAATGGACGTCCCAGCCGATCAATCTTGTCCCAGGAGACAAGTGGCTGAAGGTCGATTTGGGCACGAACTACGCGATCACTCGCTGGGTCGTGAAGCACGCGAGCTCGAACGGGGAAGCGGCTAGCTACAATACGAAGGACTTCAAGCTGCAAAAGAGCAGCGACGGTACGAATTGGACCGATGTGGATACCGTGACAGGGAACACCGCAGCGACAACGGATCGCAACGTAACGTCATTTTCCTCGCGTTACGTCAGACTGTACATCACGACGACGGTTCAAAGCGATGCCGGGTACGCCGTGACCCCTGGTGATCGCAGCAACGCACGTATTTATGAGTTTGAAGTCTACGGAAATTAACAGCAGGAGCATGGACGTCCATCCCAGTATTGGGGTGGGCGTTTTATTATAAACACTAACTTGTCCCGCCTCAGCCAACTTCGCCTGTGGCCTTAGCTTTCTCAGACTACCTATCTGCTCGCGCCGACAATAGCTCACTCCCCACCATAGCTCATTCGCCATCTCTACGTAATTCACACCATATCTCACTCGCCATACTCTACTTAATTCCCACCATAGCTCATTCGCCATCTCTACTTAATCCCCACCATAGCTCATTCGCAATCTATACTTAATCTACACCATATCTCACTCGCCATCTCTACTTAATCCACGCCAAAGCTCACTCACCATCTCTACTTAATTCACACCAAAGCTCATTCGCCAAACTCTACGTGATCCGTACCCATACCTCACACGCCATACTCTACCTCCGCCACCTTCCGAGCCAACCCTAGCTCTCTCGCAATACCCCCACCTTCCCGCGCCAACCTTTGCTCTCTCGTAAACTAGATGGATTTTATGCAGTTAATCTGGCCGAATAACGGCGTATTTGCGGATTAGATGGATTTTCTGTAGTTAAATTTAGCTATATTGGCTAGAATGGAGCGTTATCGGAGGAATTAGCTACATAATTTCCAGTTAATTCTAATTTCACTTCAATTTTGCTGAAATTAGCTGGAGTTTTTCCAGTTAATCCATTCATCAGCGATTTTGTCATAAAGAAATAGCGTACAAACTGATAAAGTTTGTACGCCACTCCTCTACACACGCTCCCGCACTTATTCCCGCGCCACTCTAATAATCACAAGCTCCTTCGGCTGCACTTCCCCAGAGATCTTCCCTGACTCTACTTGTAGGTCAACTGGCTGTCCGTGCCATAATTCAGCGATACCCTTCAATTCTGGGTAGCTGTGCACTAGCAACTCCCCAGCAATGGTTTCATCCGTATCGTTATAAAGTGTATAAATCACACTCGACTCATCATCGGATGGAAACATGTTGCAGTATAAGCCACCTCTCAGTGTTGGATACAGCGGCAGCGCCTTACTACTTTGGTAGTTGGCTTTATTCGCCTTCCACACTTGCTTCCATTTCTTAATTTGAGCTTTGTGCTCGGCATGATAAGGCAACCAGCTGCCGAATACATCCTGCCAGATCAGAATCCCTGTCCCGTTGAAAATAGCTCGCTTAATCAGCAAATCCTTACGGACGCCTACGTGCCAGCGAGAAATAATCGGGGAGAAATGCTCGGTCATGACGTAGCGGAAAGCATCCACCTCAGGCATCGATTCTCGATTTTTGAATTGATTCCAGGAACCGGTGATCAGCTTGATTTGATTCCTTTTCTTCGGGCGAACCTCCGAACAGAAGACAAAGCCCGGCTTAACTTCGTTAATCGCTTCGCGAAACCCGTCAGGCACGCTATCCATCGTATCTAGGAAAACACCGTCGATATCGGTTTCCCTAACAACCTCAACGATGCTGAAGGTAGACTGTTTGGGAGATTCATCAAATCCAATGTCCCACGGCTTGAACGGGAGAAATACCTTGACATCCTTCGCATGAAACTTCGCAACAAGCTGCTTAAGTCCCGTCATGCCGCCCGGAAAATCCTCGAAAAACTGCCACTGGTTTCTACGATCTACGCCTAGGCGTGGATATTGGTGCCAGAGCAGCACGGAATCGTAACCGCCGAATGCCTCACCTTCCGCTAAAAAGCGATCGACCTCAATCTCGTGCGTCTCGAAATTGTAAATCTCTTTGCTATACAAGTAAGTGAAATGCTGAATAAACGTGTCCCTGTACCACTGCAGCTCAGGCCGTTTATACTCCTGGAAGTTAATCGGCATACGAGCTTCTTGACGCCACGCGCTGAAAAACTCCGTCCAGCCGTTATCAATAGCGGTGAATTTAATTTCCATCACATCAGCCAAAACCTGATCAGGACGAAGCAGGAAGCGATGCCCCTGCAATTCTTTTAACGTAGTCCAAGGCTTCATGTCCATATTGCGATTTTGGACCCAGATGAACCAATTTTCGTTCAAATTGGGAAAGGCTAAACTGAACCCATGCTGCTGATTGGGATGAAAGATGCCAAGGGGCATTGTGAATTCAACATGCATTTGAACAATGCTACTGCCATCTCGCTTGGATTGAGGGTTTGATGGGAAGAAGTAATGATTGTCTTCTCCCTCTACGAGTTGAAGCTGGGCAAGATAAGGCATGCGCATATACACTTCGCGCGGCCCCCATTCGTCCCATTCTGCTGCCAATTGGATTAGGAAACGGATCGACTGCTCCTCAAGATGATGCAGAAAAATCACTTTTGCGAACAGTTTATTTTCCCCGAGTTCAACGCTAAGTTCGACGGAGAGCATCTCTTCCGTAAGATCGGAGACTGTATCTACTTTTTCAATCGACCATTGGCTTGCTGGAAGCGAATGACTGCCCTCCAAAACCTCCATAACGAATAATTCCCGCTGTTCAGCGGATAAGTTCTCGCGGACAGGAATCGCATGATGCTTCAGATTATGCAGCGCTAGGTGATCGGTAAGCTGAAGGGTGAAGCCCATTTTTTCGTTTTCAATGGTGATGAATCCGGTATGGTTATCTGTTCGTATCATGGTGAGCCTCCTTCACACAGCGGAATCCGACAGTTTCACAGCGATTCAAGCCTTCATTCAACAATTGAAATTTCAGATGGAAATCGGTTGGGTGCGGGCCACCCTCAGCGTGCCAAGTATGCTGGGCTTTGTAATAAGAGCCGCCGCGCAAAAAGGTGAACTTATGCTGCTCGTCATCCACGACATCGGCTACCCATTCCCATGTGTTGCCGCTCATGTCGAAGCAGCCATAGGGGCTAACTCCTTCCGGATACGCGTCAACAGGTTGTGTGTCCTGCCCAGCGTCATGGCAGCGATCCGCTTGAAAAGCCGTGCCCCACGGCCATTTGAATTTGTGATCTCCGCCTGCCGCGAGCTGCCACTCGACTTCGCTCGGAAGCCTGCTGCCATAATGAGAAGCGTAGGCCTCAGCATCCCGTTGGCTAATCCAGATGACAGGGTGATGTTCCTTGCCGATAGGAGGCTGCTTGTCCTGCCAATGCTTAAGGAAGTTGGTGTCGTCGTCTGGCCAATATCCGCTGGCAACGAGAAATTGTTGAAATTGGAGGTTGGTCACAGGGAAGCGATCTATATAAAAATCAGATACGGTCACGAATCGAGGACCGTGATCACATTGGCAGTCCCCTTCCATGATGCGGTGCTGCACGCGATAAATGTAGGATGTGCCTGGAATGAAAACGCGTTCATCGTAGTTTGTGTCATTTGCAATTGGAGTGGAAGTCATGGGTAATCGTCTCTCCCTTAGGACAAGTTATAATGAGCTTTGAAATACATAAGCTAGTTGACAACGTTCACTAAGACCATTTACAATCAATCACAATCATATTTGATTAAACGGTTAACCACAAGCAAATAATTTTGGAGGACTGATTTTTATGAAGAGTACCTTTCAAGATTGGATGGATTCTGCTGGTCAGATGGGCACATGCAAAGAGACCATTGTTGAGCGTGTGATCGAAGATCATGCAGAGTATTGGGCGATGTACATGGAAACGGAGCTATTGCCTGGCGAGTGGGTGAAAACGTTTTTATGGTTAGGCTTCCCGAAGGGTGCGCATGCCTGTCCAACCGTTATGCACATTCACGGCGGGGGTAATCAGACGTTAAACCTTGACCATGTCAAGCATTTGGTGAGTCAAGGATATGTTGCTCTAAGCTACGACTGGAAGGAAGAAATCAGTGGAGCGGACCGATTTAGTGATTTGGCAAATATGCCACTTTCTGATATGGAAGATGAATATGACCCTTTGCAATCGGTCATGCTAACGAGAGTAATTCATGCTAAGAAAATGGTTACTTGGTTAAGCTTGCGTGAAGAGGTTGATCCCCATCGGATTGGCGTATTTGGTATATCCAGAGGCGGCAGCATTACATGGCTGCTGAACGCATGGGACGATCGGCTGAAGGCAGCCGTTCCGATTTACGGCTGTGGCAAGCATTTGGCTCCCGGAAGGCTGAATCGTAATATCCGAAAGGCACACAGCTTAGAGGATACCTTCGAATGGAACAGCATGTTGGACGGTGTAACGTTAGCTTCACGCCAGCAAGCGCCTGTTCTGGTGATGTCAGCCACCAATGATTACTGGGGTTGGATGGACGCCATTTGCGAGGCAACGGTCCAAATTCCGCAAGAAAAGCGAGGCTTATATTTCGCGGCGAATCAGAATCATCAGCTTGACCCATGGGCTGGGGACACATTAGATCACTGGATGGCTGTGCATGTAAAAGGGGAAGATCAGAAGCGGCAATCGCCGCGCGCCACCTTTAGCATTTCACACACACAAGGCTATGACAGCTTACAGGTGAATGCCATTTTAGATGCGTCAACTATGCTCCCAGAGAAGCTCCGCTTCTGTTGGTCTTGGTGGGACTTCAGCGAAGTGCTTCCACCGGGGAGGTACTGGCATGTCGTGGAGATGGATGCTGCTGCAGAAACTAGCATGGAGATTCCCGTCGTGGATTCACAAATAAGCGGCTACTTGTACATAGATGCCGTATACGCAGATGGCGTCAAAACGAGCACCTTTCCTGTTCGCTTCTCACCGGCTTATATCGGCGTGAATCGCACGATAGAGAAGACTAGCCTCGTATTGGCAGATTTCTCGAAGGGTCTTGATGGGTGGAGTTGCCCATTCATGCGAACAGAGCCCTATGATGCTGAATTTCAATATACCTATCTTGAAGATCCACAGGGTGGTAAGTCTTTGGGTATGAATGAGCCGGAAATCCCGTTTCAGCTAGCGACGAATAAGCTAGTGGACCCGATGATGGCAAGCTTAAGTGATGCGAACAAGCTGCATATCCAGCTGTATAATGAACTACCTGGGCATTGGGCAGTCACCTTGTTATACCGCCCTGATCAAGCCGGGCAAAAAATGTGGACCCATGAGCTCACCGTCAATCCGGGGTGGTCGGAATTTGACCTACATCGGGGCGCGTTTCATAGCGAGGAAGGCACGGAGCTTCCCTACTGGGATAAAGCACATAGGATAGTAATTTCCTTCCAAGGGTTATCAGAAATTGGTCCAATCGGCAGTTCAGCAGTTGGGAAAATTTTATTCACTTAGGAAAAAAACATAGATTGACACCGTTTTCATAATAGGATATTCTTAGTTTGCAAGATTGCTTAATCGGTTAAGCAAGTTGATTAATCGGTTAATCATTGTAGTAGGTAGAAAGGGGTTGAATCCGATTAGCATGAGTTCCAAATTGAAACAAATGTGGACAGACAAGACACTTTACTTGATGCTTCTTCCTGGCTTGGTCTATTTTATTATCTTTCATGTATGGCCGATTATTGAGATGAAACTTGCCTTCTATGATTTTCGCATTATGGGAGATAACGTTTTTGTAGGATTCAAATATTTCCGCGAGTTATTCAGCACACCCATATTTGCTCAGGTTCTTAAAAATACATTAATCATCAGCGCAATGAAAATGTTTCTGATTTTTCCAATTCCCATCATTTTTGCATTAATGCTGAATGAGTTCATGAATGGCAAATTCCGCAAAGCGGTACAAGTCATCTCGTACTTGCCTCACTTTCTATCGTGGGTCGTTATCGCGGGGATCTGGTTCGAGTTCCTTTCCAAGTCGACCGGTGCTGTGAATGGATTAATAGAGTTCTTCGGCTTCCCAGCGCAAGACTTTTTAACGGACAAAGACTCCATTCGATGGGTGCTTGTCGCAAGTGAAGCATGGCGTAACATTGGCTGGGATTCGATTATCTTCCTTGCAGCTATTCTAGGCATTAACCCAAGTCTCTATGAAGCAGCGTATGTCGATGGAGCAAGTCGCTGGCACATTATCACCCGTGTAGTGCTTCCACATCTTTATGTACCTATGGTGACCATTTTCATTCTAAACGTTGGTTTTATTATGAATGCAGGTCTGGATCAGGTGTTAAACTTCACGAACGATTCTGTGAATAGTCAGATCGACATTATTGATACTTACGTGTATCGGGTTGGTTTGATTAACGGTCAATATTCTTTTGCCACAGCAGCGAATTTATTCAAAAGCGCAATTGGTGTAGTGCTCGTCCTATCTACACATTTCATTTCCAAAAAACTCACCTCAAAAGGTGCATGGTAAGGAGGCAGTTTCATGGTAGGTAGAAAAATTACCGTACCCAAGTTGTTGATCGGGGCCATATTATCCGTCCTTACATTGACGATGTTTGTACCGATTATGAACATATTTGCTAAAGCGTTCTCTAGCCCTGATAAAGTTCGCTTTATCCACGGCTATGATATTTGGCCAAAGGGCTTTTCACTTATACACTTTCAAGTTGTATTCAGTAATGAATTGATCGGCAGGGCGCTTGTGAACTCCTTGTTTATCACTATCGTAGGAACTTGTTTCAGTGTTTTCTTTACAACGATTACAGCCTATGTGTTGACCCGCAAAAATTTGGTAGGTAAGACACCGCTGATGATTTTCCTCATCATTATTATGATTTTCGAACCTGGGATCGTACAGGAATATATGGTGATCAAAGATCTGCATTTACTTGACAGCCTCTGGGCTATGGTGATCTACCGCACGATTAACGTGTTCTACCTCATCATTATGATGCGATTCATTGAGGAGATTCCCGAGTCGTTGCTGGAAGCCGCTAAGATCGATGGCGCCGGACATATGCGTATTTTCACTCAGATCGTTTTACCGCTTTCCAAAGTTCCCGTGTTAACCATTAGCATGTTTTACATTGTGGCTAGATGGAATGAGTTCTTTAAATCAAGCATTTTTCTTTCCAGTCGTGACAATACGGTCCTGCAAGTACTGCTCAGACAGTTCATCGTAGAGGGTGACACCTCGGCTCTGGTTGGTTCAGCCAATCTATTGAAAAATAACAACATTGCTCAGCTCGATTTTTCAGCTTTAAAGGCGGCAACGATTGTTATCGCCATGATTCCGATTCTTTTGCTTTATCCCATTATTCTGAGGCATTTTGCAAAGGGTGTAATGGAAGGCGGCATTAAAGAATAGATGCAAACCACATAAGCTTTTGCTTACGATGCCAGTTATTCTGGCGAAAAACTTTTAGGAGGAAATACAATGAAAAAAGTGCTACTTACGTCGGTTGCAGCTTTAATGATGCTAACCACAGCGTGCAGTTCCGGGGGGAACAAGACAACTGAAACAACGTCGCCTGCAGCTACTAATGCAGCGGCACAAGGTCCAGTAACACTTAGCATTGTGGCGAAAGATTTCGCGGCAGATGATCCTAACGTACAGAAGTTGGTTAAAGGCATTGAAGAAGGTATGAAAGCAGAAGGCAAAAACATCAAGCTGCAAATCGTACCCGTGCAAAGCGGAACATACTCCGAAAAGCTAGGACTTTTACTGCAAGGCGGGAATATTCCTGACTTGATGTATTTCCAAGGTGGAGACTATCAATTTGCAATTACACAAAAGATCCTAACTGACTTGACGCCTTACATTGAGAAATCAACGCATGTGAAAGCTTCCATGAGCGATTTTAATAAAGAAAGAATGAAGAACTACCCTTACCTGTTATGGCTATCACCGATTAATAGTGCCGTCCCAGTTGTCCGCCAAGATTGGATGGATAAAACAACATCAGGTAAAGAAGTTTTAGCGAATCCTACTCCAGATAATTACTACACGTTCTTTAAAGAATTGAAAGAAAAGAACGGCGCGAAATATGCTTATACAACGGCTGGCAACTTAGATGAGTTAGATGTCATGTTTGCACAAGCATTCGGATTGACATCCACATGGCTTAAAGGTGCTGATGGCAAGTATGTATACAGCAGAACAAGTGCAGCTGAGAAAGAAAAATTGGCCTTCTATGCGAAGCTGTACAAAGATGGTCTGTTGGATCCAGAATATTTGACGAAAAAGTTTGATACGAAAGAAAAAGCTTTCTATGATGGCCAAGCATCGGTTGTCGCTGGTACACAAGGTAAAGTTATTGATATTTATAACTCCAAGATGACCGCACAAAATGGCGCCAATGCAAAGCTAACTCCGCTTCCACCTGCTAAAGGAAAAGCGCAAGGTTATACGCCGGTTGACATCAGTAAAGAAAGCCGTGGATTTGCGATTTCTGCAGGTTCCAAGAATAAAGACGCAGCATTCTCAGTACTTGAGTATATGGCTAGTCCAAAAGGTCAACTGCTGGACAAGCTGGGTATCGAAGGTCAAGAGTATACCATCGTTGATAATAAAATTAAATTAACAGATAAATTCGCTTCTTGGTTCCCGCATTTCGTAGAATCAACAATCAATTTCAAACCAGACAAAGCGTTTGACCCAGCTACGCCTTACCTATCAGCTCCGGCAACGAAGTCTTTGGAAATGTTCTCTTCGATGTCCACCAAAGATAATGCTTTCATTCTTCCTGCGGATTTAGCTGGGAAATGGGATGCAGCCCTTGCGGTATACAAAGGATTTGCTGCGGATGTTGTGACAGGTAAGAAAACAGTGGCTGATTTCGATAAATTCGTAGAGCAATGGAATGCTGCTGGCGGTAAAGACGTAACAGAATACGCGAATAAAACGATCAAATAAATAGAACTGCAAAGTGTGGGGCAGGGATGCCTCACACTCCCTGTAGAGGGAGTGGAGAGAAATGATTACTTTTGCTGAGAGAGTCAAAGGTGTTGTGTTCGGAACGGCTTATGGCGATGCTATGGGCGCTGTTGTAGAGAAGTTAACGTATGGTGAGATTAAAAGCAGGTACGGTCGCGTGGATACCACGATGACCAAGTGGTGGAAAGCCGATTGGCCGGAAGCTGCAAGGCTTGGCCGAATGAGAGGCGAAGGTATCGTGACCGACGATACATTAATGACGCTTGCTCTGATGAACGTTTATTGCACGGAACAGCGTCATCTGGACGCTTATGATCTTGCCAATGAGTTCGTGAAGGAAATTGCCTTCCGACCTAGATATATTCCGGAGTTTGGTAAAGAAGCGTTAATTATGGATAGACTTTTCTATCCCGAGAAGCACATTTTCAATCGTCATGTATTAGCCAATTGTGAACCGCGGGAAGGCGGCTACGGTAACATGGTTAACTGCGGCGCGGCGATGTATATTGCCCCGATCGGTATTGTTAACGCATGTAATCCTAAGGCAGCCTATGACGAAGCCATTCTTTTTGCCTCTGGGCATCAAGTTAGCTATGGCTTAGAAGCGGCTGGCGTGATGGCTGCTTGTGTAGCCCAAGCCTTCGTTCCAGGCACTACAGTGCAAGATATCATAGTTACGGCTTTGCGCTATGCCAAAGATGGCACGAAAAAGGCTATTCAAGACATCTGTCAAGCGGCGGCTGAATTGAAACAGGAGAAAGAAGATCGCGATAAAGTCGTAGCTCGTTTTCATGCAGTTATTGCTCATTATTCTCCTATGGGAGACGATGTGACGCGAAGCATTGATAAAGTAGGCATTCCTTCTAATCATTATACGCCTAGTCGTTTATTTGCAATTGAAGAACTTCCTCTAGCTTTAGCTTATATCGTTTTACATGATGGAAATCTGCTGGAAGCCGTGAAAGATGGCGTCAGCTCCGGCCGCGATACCGATTCGATTGGTGTTATGATCGGTGCCATTCTCGGTGGTGTGCAAGGTGTATCAGCGATCCCTGAGTCGGAGATTGCTGTGTTGGAATCCGCGAATAAGCAAGACATTGAGACGAATTGTGAACGGTTTGTCGATGCAGCAACAGCGATTATTACCCAAGATTTAGAAATGAACATGCGAAGACAAGAACAACTTCGTTTTAAATAAATAAAGGCGGGTGTTTGGTGTGATACCATCAAATTATTTGGAGAAATTGTATGCCGGCTACTTGGGCATGAACATTGGCATCAGGATCGGTGCGCCTGTTGAGCCAACGATTTGGACATATGAAAGAATTAGAGATACGTATGGTGAAATCACGGACTATGTCAAAGATTACAAAAATTTCGCTGCAGACGATGATGCGAATGGTCCCTTCTACTTCTTAAGAGCACTCTATGATGATGCAAAAGATCGCGATATTACACCGAATGATGTTGCTCGTGCTTGGCTTAACTACACGCGTGAAGGTATTGGAATGTTCTGGTGGGGCGGTTATGGGATCAGTACGGAGCACACGGCCTACATCAATTTGAAAAAAGGAGTTCCAGCTCCTCAATCGGGTTCGATCGAACAAAATGGTCTGATTATGGCTGAGCAAATTGGCGGTCAAATCTTTATCGATACGTGGGGCTTAGTGAATCCAGGCAATCCGAAGAAAGCTGCTGATTTCGGCGAAGCCGCTGCACGGGTATCCCATGATGGCGAAGGCGTATACGGCGCTAGATTTTTCTGCGCGGCGATTTCTGCTGCTTTTGAAACGAATAACATTAATGAGATCATCGAAGCAGGTCTTGCTCAAATTCCTGTAGAGTCAACGTATAACAAAGTTGCAAGAGCTGTATTGAAATTCCACGCTGAGCAACCTAATGATTTCAGAGCTTGTCGCGATATGCTTGAGCGGGATTGGGGCTACGATAAATACAGAGGCGTTTGTCACATGATTCCGAATGCTGGCGTATGTATTTTGTCGATGATCTATGGTCAAGGTGACTTTAACCGTACAGTTGAAATTGCTACAATGTGTGGCTGGGATACCGACTGTAACGCAGGTAACGTGGGTACGGTTCTAGGGGTTGCTTGTGGGATCAAGGGCATTGCTGATAAATATCGTAAGCCGATCAACGATTCCATCGTGATGTCAGGGATTTCCGGTTACTTAAACATCTTGGATATTCCAACATACGCGAAAGAGCTTGCGATTCTTGGGTACAGACTAGCTGGTGAAGCTTGTCCGCAGGAGTTAAAGGATAGCTTCATTGAAGATGAAATCTATTTTGATTTCGATCTGCCAGGTTCCACGCATAACTTCCGAGTGTCAGATCCATTCTTCTGTATGACTAAGCATTCTACGGAAAAAGCGTTTAAAGGTACAGGTTCCCTTGAAGTTGTATTTGACCGTATGACGCGTGGCGAGCTGTCCAGAATTTTCTACAAGCCTTTCTACACACGTGATGAATTCAGTGATGAAAGATATTCACCTGTATTCTCGCCGAAAGCTTTTTCAGGTCAAACGGTATCCATGAAAATTTACCTCGACCAATGGGGCGGGAATGAATTGATGGGTGTTGCACCTTACGTACGATTGGCTAACAGTAAGAAGGAATTAGTGCAGGGTTATGTGAAGCTGGTTAACAATGATTGGCTCCATCTTGAATTCCAAATTCCGGACTCCGAAGGTGAATTGATCGACGAAGTTGGGATCGTGTTGGAAGCTTACTCCACACGTAAACCGAAAAGCTTAGGACGTATTTTCATTGACCAGTTCAGAATTTATGGTAAAGCGGATTATACGATTGACTTTGCTAAGCAAGCGGTCAATTTCGGCTGTATCACACCGTTTGCTCATAACTTAGGCGCATGGAGCATTGAAAATGGTGCCATGTACCTCATGACAGCGGAAACTGCTGAAGCTTACACAGGTGCTTACTTCGCGAAGGATTATACTTATACAGTTCAAGTGAAGCCTCATGTAGGTCTATCCCATTTGGCAGCGGTTCGCGTTCAAGGCGCAATGCGCGGTTATCATGTTGGCTTTGACGGAGAGAATGAAGTTTCCTTCTATATCAATGATTTTGGCTACAAGAAGGTAGCAAGCGTATCGTATCCTTGGCAGCATGAGCAAGATTATGTTTTCAAAGTGACTGTACAAGGAAATACAATTACACTATATATTAATGAAGAAGAGGTTTTAAAGCATACCGATAACACGTTTGAATATGGTATGTTTGGTGTTAGTACAATTGCTGCGGCAAGGACATCTTATAGCAACATAAGATTAACTGAGATTTAGTAAGATGACACCGCTGGGATGGTAGCTGATAGAGGCTCATTTCAGCGGTTTCCCTTATGCTGTCAGCCAATTGAGCATGGTAGAGAAATTGTATTGTGAATTGGGGATGGGATGAGAACATGGTTCGAGAGAAGAAGCCTACATTAAAAGAGATTGCCGAGCTGGCGGGTGTCACCAAAGCGACGGTTTCCATGGTGCTGAATAATACAGGAAGAGTCAGTCAAGAGCAGCGGGAAAAAGTGAAACGAATAGCGGATGAGCTTGATTACCGTCCCAATGTTATTGCTCAAGGCTTGGCTCGTCAGCATATGAAGCTGATTGGTATGGTTATTCCGTCCTTTCATGATGATTTCAGTCATGAGGTGTTTTTGGGTATTGAGAATTATGCCAAAGAGCGTGGCTACAAAATTTTAGTAGGTCTCACGAACAATGAAGGTGAAGCAGAAGACAGCATTATTGAAGAGTTTTTGCAGCTAAATAGTGCGGGGCTGATCATTCATCCTTCTCCCAATGTTGATAGTAAAGAGCGCATGTATCATAAGCTTCAGCAAGAGAAGGTTCCTTTTGTATTCTATACGCGTTATCCCATAGATGGTAATACCGATTATAACCGTGTACTCTGTGACGATGTGCTTGGAGGACGGTTAGCTACCCAGCATTTAATTGATAAAGGGCATCAACGGATTGCCTTTTATACGAACCGATATGTAAAAAATACGAATGACTCCATCAATAAGAAAAAAGGGTATGAATTAGCACATCAAGAAGCCGCTCTGACAGTGGATCCACAGCTATCGATCAGCTCGGATATGTTTTCCGCGGATAATCCGATCAGTGACTGGGTACGTGCTAATCAAGTAACGGCTATATTCGTATCAACGGATTATACAGCTATTAATATCATGGAAAGGCTGCAAAACAGCGGGATTCGGATACCTGAGGATGTCGCAATTGTCGGTTACGATGATATTCGCATGGCAAAGTTATGTACACCAAAGCTGACAACGGTCCGAGTACCTAAGAAGGAAATCGGAATGAAGACAGCAGAGATGGTATTGTCTATGATCGAGCATCCGATACTGCGTCACAAACATGAAATAATCGAGACGCCTGAGCTCGTGGTCAGAAGGAGCAGTTAAGCCTATGGAAACGAAATTTGTACGAAACCGCGTTGAAAAAGTAAGACGTTCTACGCTCATTGTCCCTGGCAATGTGGAACGGTTTATTCAGAAAGCAATAACGCGCGGTGCAGATACGGTACAGCTTGATTTGGAAGATAGTGTTCCTGTCGATCAGAAGGACATCGGCCGTCAGATGGTGCGTGAAGCATTGAACACGATGCCTTTAAACGCTACACAAATCAATGTGCGATTGAACAATGCATGGGAGATGTGTGAGAAGGATTTAACTTGTTGTGTAGCCCCGCGGCTGCATAGTGTGACAATTCCTAAAGTTGAAGATGTCGATATCATTCGTGATGTTGAAGCGAAATTGACGGATTTGGAACGGGAGCGCGGCTTGTCCGAAGGACATACAGAAATCTCCATTCTGATTGAATCAGCATTAGGATTATCTCGCTTAGGTGAACTGCTTGCAGCGAGTGATCGCATTAGCACAGTGACGCTTGGCAATGAAGATTTCTGTCTTGATTTGGGTATCGAAGCCTCCGCTACAGGGGAGGAGCTTTTTCCCTATTATGCACAAGTTGTTTTGCAAGCACGGATTCACGAGGTGATGCCTCTTGGTTTCGTATCCTCGATTGCCGATTTTCGTAATTTAGATAACTTTAGACGCTTAGCTGAGAAAAGTAAGCAGCTAGGCTTTATGGGCAGCTCCTGTATTCATCCAGATCAAGTAGCCATCCTGAACGAGGTATACACCCCGCGGCAGGAGGAGCTAGAGAAGGCAATGGGAATTGTACAAGCCTATGAAGAAGCACAACAGCAGGGCAGATCGTCCTGTTCCTATATGGGTAAAATGATTGATCCACCCGTTTATTTGCGGGCACAATTCTTACTGAAACGCAACACGATTCTGGTAGGCAAGGAGTGATTGACAAATGAATAAAGCTCTTCATCGTATGTTGAATCCGATATCGATTGCCGTCGTCGGGGCCAGCGAGAAAATGAATTACGGCGGCAGATTAATGAAAAATATGCTGACACAAGGCTATGCGGGGCAATTATTTCCCGTGAATCCAACAAGCAAAGAAATATTCGGCGTACCCTGTTACGCTTCATTAGATGAAATAAATGCAGAGATCGATTTGGCAATCATTATTGTAAAGGCAGAGCTTGTCGAGTCCCTGCTTGCACAATGTGAGGCGAAAAAAGTCGGTTCTGTCTTAATTATCAGCGCCGGGTTTAGAGAGGCGGGGACAGAGGCAGGCGAACAGCGCGAGCGTATGTTAACCGCATGGTCGGAACGGACAGGCATTCCAATTTGTGGGCCTAACTGTTTGGGGCTCAGCTCCAGCACGGCAAACATGTGGGCGAGTTCAGCTTCCTCAATCGGTGAAAGCAAGCGTGCAGGCGGATCTGTCGGTCTAATTTCACATAGCGGAGCTACGGCATTCGGTCCATTGCTGAATCGCGCCAATGATTACGGCGTTGGCTACCGTTACATCGTTTCGACCGGTAATGAAGCAAGTGTGTCGATGACACAGTTTGCCGATTTCATGCTGGACGATCCTGATGTGACAGCTGTCGGACTATTCATTGAAGGCATCAAGGATGGGAAAGCGTTCGCCAAGCTAGCTGATAAGGCGCTTAAGCTGGGCAAACCGCTTATTACTTTGAAAATTGGTGAATCCGCTGTTGGACAAAAAGCAGCAGCTAGCCACACCGCTTCGATGACAGGAGACCAGCAAGTATTTGATGCTTTCTGCCGCCAAAAGGGCATTTTGGCAGCTAAGGATTACGAAGAGTTCATCGCGCTTGTGAAAAGCAGTGAATATAGCAAACCGCTTATGGGGCGCCGCTTCGCGGTATTATCGCATTCCGGCGGCATCGGCGGGTTCGTTGGCGACAAAATGGGCGCTGTAGGACTCAGTGTACCTCAACTACAAGCGGACACCGTTTCCCGCATTGATACGCTTCTAACTGGATTCGGAACGGCTAACAATCCGCTCGATTTGTCTGGTACGATGCAAACGGAACAAATTCTTGAGATCCATGCCGCACTTGAAGGTGAGGCGGAATTGAACGGAATTGTATACGCTACGCATGGGAAAGCTCCGCTAACGGAACGGCTTGGCGCGCTGGATCGCTCGTCAAATAAGCCTTTGTACTGGTTGTGGACAGGAAGTTTGGAAGATCCTGAATTGCAAGCTGTTAAGAAGCTGCCAATACCACTCTTCTTTAATCCGAAGCAATTAGCTTCCACGCTTACACGTTTGGTAGAATTTTATGAACGTTCTCGCAGTGCTGAATTAAGCGAAGAATCCGCAGCTAATCGTTCGACAACGGATGGTGCGGCGCAATTGCAGGAATTCGCGAAGCAGACAAGTTCTTTGACACTGACGGAGATCGAAGGCAAGCAGGTGCTTCAATCCGTTGGTATTTCCGTTCCAGAGAATTACTTCTTACCAGTTGACGGCGATATAGAGTCGTTCCTAACTTCCATGCCTTTCGATGGCAAACGTTATGTGGCGAAGCTGGTATCAAGAACGATTACGCATAAAAGTGATAGCGGCGGCGTTGCTTTGAACCTGAAGCAACCGGAGCAGGTGCGGGAATTCTTTGAGCGTCGTATTCAGCAAAATGCAGCGGACGTGGATGGGATGCTGTTGGAGGAAATGGTCGGAGACAAAGTGGAATTGATCCTAGGATCGACCAATGACCCGATCTTTGGTCCAGTTGTTCTGATTGGCCTTGGCGGCGTGTTAACCGAGCTGTTCCAGCTAGTTACTTGGCGTGTAGCTCCTTTCGATAAAGAGGAAGCGAAGCGAATGATCGGCGAAATTAAGGGACTTGAGAAGTATCTGCAAGGCTTCCGCAACATGCCGGAAACGGATATGGAAGCTCTGCTCCAAACCTTGGAAACTTTCTCCTACTGGGTATATGATCAGCAGGATACAATCGAGAGTGTAGAGATTAATCCGCTTGCTGTTTTACCGAAAGGTGAAGGTGTTAACGCGCTCGACTGTGTCATTACATTGAAATCAGATGCTGACCAAGCGGTGTACAGCGAAATCTAGGGGGTGTAGTATGCAGAAAAAGACAGCAAAAATCGTCGTGGTTGGCAGCATTAATATCGATCTCGTGGTGAAGTCTGAACACATTCCGGTCGCTGGGGAAACCGTGACGGGACAAGAATTCGTCATGATCCCCGGTGGAAAAGGTGCCAACCAAGCGGTCGCTGCCGCGAGGCTAGGGGCACAGGTTGAAATGGTTGGCTGTGTAGGCAGCGACCCGTTCGGCAAACAGATGCTGGAGCAATTAGCGAATGAAGGCGTAGGTACATCTTACGTGTTGGTGGATCCTCAGCAAACAACAGGTGTGGCGCTTATTCAAGTGCAGGATGGGGAAAATCGGATTACGGTTGTCCCAGGCGCGAATGCGAGCGTGACGCCAGCGCATGTAGAGCGTGCGAAAAATGTGTTTGTTGGCGCGGATATCTTGCTTGTACAACTCGAGATTCCCCAAGAGACGGTTATGCAAGCGGTTCAACTTGCCAAAAGCCATGGCGTGAAAGTGATCTTGAACCCTGCGCCAGCTGCGGTGCTGCCAGACGAGATTTGGCCGTTCGTTGATTTGGTAACGCCCAATGAGACAGAGGCAGCTATTCTGGCTTCTGGACAGCTAGCGGGCGCAGATCATGCGGGAATTATGAATGAGCTGCGGAGCTTCACGAAGACCGATGTAATCATTACCCAAGGGGAAAAAGGGGTTTCCTATCACTTGAATGGGGTAGAAGGGTCCTATCCTGCCTATCGGGTGAACGTGGTGGATACAACGGCAGCCGGCGATTCCTTCAATGCCGCGTTAGCGGTATGGCATGGAGAAGGTTACTCCCTAGAGCAATCGATCGCGTTCGCGGCAAAAGTTGGCGCGCTGACGGTATCGAGCTTCGGTGCTCAGACTTCGCTGCCGACTCGGCAAGAAGTGGAGTCATTTGAGGGCAGCTTAAACAAGTAGATGATTGATACGAACCGAACCAGCAGACATAGCGTTTGCTGGTTTTTTGCGTGCGAATAAGGGGACTACTCGTGAGCAGAAGCCCCTCAATGGAAAGTAACTGGAAAACCTCCAGCTATTTTCCGCATATTTCGCTCCTTAGCCAACCTAAATGGAAAACATGCAGTTAATTCTTCGCGAATCATGATAACCGCTCAAAATGGATAAAATTAACTGTAGTAAATCCAGCTATTCGATAAATCGCCAACATTTCGCTACTTTTAACTGTAGATAATCCATCTATTTGTGGGAAAGCACCGCGGTGGCAGATATTGGGGAAGTGGAGGCGGGTAGATGGTAGTTAGAACGTAGATTTTGACGAGTAAATGTGAGTAGTTAGTAGGTAGTAGATAATGAGTTAGCTAGTTGAATGATGTGTGGTTATTTGTGTAAGAAGGTAGCTAGTAGCCTGGTAGATGGTGAAATGCTAATACATTATTAATGATTTTCTATAAAGTTACTAAACATTTTAGGTGTATCATGAACTCAGAGTATGATAGTGGCTGTAAATAGGATCATTCGAAAGCCTAGTATTCGTAGAGTAGACAGGAGTTGACTATCCGTTTGATACATATATTATCCAAGCTGGTTAAGCAATGGCAGCAATATTTCAACTTGTTTCGGAAGGACCCGAACGTGCAGTCGGTCGGTCTAAAGTTGTTTGTATGGGCAGTTGGCGGGACTGCGATTCTCTTTGTTGGATTCAGTTTTTTCTCCTACTCGCATTCGCAGCAGATTGTTATCGACAAGGTGACATCAGCTACTAAGCAAACCGTTGTGCAGTCAAGAGATACGTTAAATATCATTTTTCGAAATTATGAAGATTTGACCTTTAGTATTTTGACAGATGAGGAAATGTTGAATCAACTCCATGTGTATGGTAGCGCGACAACCAGCCAGAACGAAAAATTCGTGGCTCGGAATAAAATCGTGGAGAGCTTTGCTATTCGTTTTTTTAGTAAAAGTGATATCACCAATATTCACCTGATCCCGGTGGATCCGAAGCTGAAAGAAATTACGACGGATACGCTCCATACAGAAATAATCGATTACAGTAAAGAGGAGTGGTTTCAAAGGGCGGTTATTGCGAATGGTGAAATCGGATGGATGGCTACGAAAAGATACGGCTACTCGAATGTAGGACAACCTTCCTTTGCGATTAATCGGCTCATTAAATTGAGTTCGGGTATGAAGTATGTGCTCCTCATCGAGATTAGTTCCGAGGTGTTAAAGCGTTCTTTTGGTGACATTCAAAGTGGAGAAATGGTCATATTGAACCCTGCTAATCAATTGCTGACCAGGACAAATTCAGAAGTAGAAGGGGACTTCTACCGAATCCCGAACGTATTTCATGCTAATCCGATTCATGCCGGACATCCTTCCGAAAGCAAAACAATTAAGGTGAGCGGAGAGATGCAACTGGTTGTTGCAGAGAAAATAGCGGCCAGTGATTGGATCGTACAAGCTGTGATTCCAGGATCGGAATTATTCAAAGATGCGAATACCATTGGCAATAGCATGCTAATTAGTATGGTCGGAATAGCCATCATCACCTACTTGATTAATTACTATTTACAGCGGCGGCGGAATGCTACGAAAATCCGATATATGGCTTACCATGATCATTTGACTGATTTAGCAAACCGCAAATTGTTTATGGAGGTTATCGAAAAGGAGATTCAGTTAGCTGGGCAAAACAGGCAGGAGTTTACCGTGCTTTTCCTGGATTTGGACCGCTTTAAAATTATAAATGATACCTTTGGCCATGAGGCTGGCGACAGGCTGCTCATCGAAACAGCACGTCGACTAGAAAGCATTATGGATAAGACGTGTACGATCGCTCGTTTCGGTGGGGATGAATTTCTAATCCTGATACCGAACGCAGGTAACCAAGATGCGATATTGACAATTATTCAACAGATCACCACTCAGATTCAAAAACCAGTATACTACGAAGAGAAAGAGCTTCATGTATCTGTCAGCATAGGTGTTAGTATGTATCCGCAGGATGGGAACGACATCCAGAGCTTAACCAAGCACGCGGATACTGCGATGTATAGTGCGAAAGAAAGCGGTAGAAATAATCACAAGTTCTATAACACCACAATGGAAAAAAACACCTATGAGAAGCTGTCTTTAGAAAGAGATTTGCGTCTTGCGATAGAGCGCGATGAGTTGTTTCTCTATTATCAGCCTCAAATTGAACTGAATTCTGGTTGCATTATTGGGGTTGAAACGCTAGCCAGATGGAACCATCCTAAGCATGGCTTCATTCCGCCTTCGGAATTTATTCCGATTGCGGAGTACTCACGACTCATCGTTCCAATCGGCAAATGGATTCTATACACAGCGTGTAAGCAAAATAAAGCTTGGCAAGATGCGGGGCTCCCCAAGGTGCATGTAGCAGTCAACTTATCGATTCATCAATTCCAGAATTCGGAGATCATCCAAACCGTTGCTCAGATTTTGCAGGACACAGGTTTGGAACCGCAATATTTAGAATTGGAAATTACAGAATCCATTGCGATGCAAGATGTGGAGCAGGTTATTTTAACCTTACAAGGCTTGTATGCCTTAGGGGTGAAAATTTCAATCGATGATTTCGGCACAGGGTATTCGTCATTAAATTATTTGAAAAACTTTCCGATTCAACGGTTGAAAATTGATAAATCATTTCTAGATGACATTGTAGTCAATGAGAAAGAACGTGCCATCGTTGGAGCTATCATCATCATGGCACATAGTTTGAACTTGCGAGTGACCGCTGAGGGGGTAGAGAGCATGGAACAAGTAGCCTTATTACAAGCATGCAACTGCGATGAGATTCAGGGTTATATCTACAGCCGTCCCATTCCGACAAATGAGTGTGCAGAATTACTGGCAGAGAGAAGGGTATATGACACAACTGGTAAACTTGTACATAATGGCTAACCATTTGAGCGCGAGGGGGAAACCATGATGAGGATGAGGCAACGAAAAAGGATGACTTGGTTTGTTTGTATGAGTTGGATGATACTTGTGATCTTCGTAATGGGCTGTTCTAGTCAGGAACATCAACCGCCAACTTCATCGCCATCCATCGAGAATAAAGTGACGCTGCGAATGATCGAGAGCTTAACAAATCCGAATCGGACAATGATTCTAAAAGGATTGATTGCTCAATTTGAGAGCCAAAACCCCAATATCCACGTGGAGCTTATTTCCCCCCCCTTTGCGCAGGCTGATATTACCATAAAAACGATGCTGAATGTCAAGCAAGAGCTCGATATTGTCGAAGTCAGAGATATTAATGTCGCTGATCTCGCGAGTCAAGGATATATTGACGCATTAAACACGTACATGGCCGCTTGGGATGAACAAAATACCCTGTCGAGAGCTGCTAAATCGATCTCTGTCGTTGGTCGTAAGAATTACTTTATAGCGAACGGCTTGTACCAGCGGCAAATGTTTTACAGGAAGGATTGGTTTGAAGCTGCAGGCCTTAAACCACCTTCGTCTTGGGAAGAGATTTATGAAACGGGTAAAAAACTGACAGACCCCGCCAACAATCGGTATGGCTTTTCTTTTCGTGGCGCCAAAGGTTCTATATCAATCTTAGATACGTTGATACTCGCTTATAATGGCGGTCGCGTTAATCTGGATGATGGTCAATTTTTGAATGACGGATCGACGATTTACGACTCGCCTGAAGCCGTGAAAGCAATGGAATTATATCTAAAGCTGTATAAGGAAGTTTCGCCGCCTGATTCCATATACTGGGGTTTCCAAGAGCAGGTAGAGGCGTTCACCTCGGGCATGACGGGGATATTGCTGCAGGATCCGGATGTCATTCAAACGATACAAGAAAAAATGCAGCCGGGAACTTGGACGACGGCGCCATTACCAACGGGGCCAAGAGGTAGTGCTCTAGTGAGTGTTGGCGGAGCTGGCTGGGGAATTGCTTCGTATTCCAAACATAAAGCGGAAGCCTGGAAGCTGATTGCTTTTCTTTCAGGTGCCAAGCAAAACACCGAATTATCCCAAAAATACGGCTTGATTCCGATTCACACCTCTGCGGTTTCGGATGCATTTTTCCAAACAGGTCCTTATAAAACCTTACTCGACATGACGCTCAAACCAGATACTTACCTGCTCTATAAACCACCCTTTCAATATCCGGGGAACAGCAGTTGGGATAAGGTAGCTATGGAAACTGGACAAGCGATGTTGATGGGGAAGGCAACCATTCAGGAGACATTAAGTAAGTGGGATACTTTCTGGAAGGAACAGAAGAGAACCATTGGGATTGAATTGAAATAACGCTAATTAAACGTGATAGAATGGAATCATGACAAGACAGTTGAAAAGGAGAGCCAAGCGTGAATGTAGAAATGAAGAACTTAGCTAATGTAACTCAAAAGCTGGCTCAAGCAGGCATTCGCTACTCATTGGGTGGAAGTGGTCTGATGCTTAGCTTGGGCTTAACCGACGCGGTGGGCGATTGGGATATCATGGTTGAAGCTCAGAAAGATCAGGTGCTGAACGCTTTACAGCACGAGCAAATCGAAGAAAAACCTAGTGGGGATTATCCATTTGGCACCAATTACAAGCTAATCGTTCATAGCGATAATCCTCAAGTGGAAATCATCGGGGGACTCTCGATCCATACCGACAAAGGCTTGTGTAGGCTGCCTTCCATCCCGAGCGCTACCTGGAACGGTATTCAAGTTGGCAGTCCAGAAGTCTGGTATGTGGCGTATACACTGATGAAGCGGACTGAAAAGGCAGCCATAGTGCTTGCTTATTTGAAGGAAGCTGGAGCCAATCAAGAAATTCTGGACATCCTGATGAAGGAGCCGCTCCCTGATGAGATCATAGGGGAAATCAGAGCTCTTACCGACATATAAAAGGACGAAATAATGGATAATCAAATCACAATTCAAGCTTTAAAATACGGAAATCTCCTACATTACGAATGGAACACAACCTTATTAGAAAAGACGGATTCACATATCGTTGTTTTGGGTGAGTACGGAAGGCAGCTGCATCATTACACGAAGCAAAAAGTATTTACGGTTGAAAATTGGACCATTGAATTTTTCTCTTTTGATTCCTGGTTCACAGTTAGTGCTGATGTAGTTGACGGTAAACTCAATGAATTTTATTGTAATATCAATCAGCCCGCAGTGCTGAACGGAACCACTGTTTCTTTTGTAGATTTGGATCTAGATTATGTGAAGAGAAACGGCGTTTGGCAGGTTGTTGATGAAGATGAATTTGCTGCCCATGCGATTAAATTTGGGTACCCAGCTGATTTGATCCATCAAGCCGAGCATGAGTTAGCAGCCTTAAAAGAAAATGTTAGCCAAAGGGTATTCCCGTTTGATGGCTATCTCGACAAGTTTATCGCTTGTATTCCTAGTTAATGAAGGCAATGATTACGAAACTTAGGGGAGGTTTCATTTATCATGATTACCGTACAAATGGTGCTAGATCACCTTATTGAGCCCGTCGGCCAGTTGAACAAGACGGTGGATACACTGAAAAGCGGACGTCTGGATGCGGAAGTTCGGAAAGTGGCTGTCGTATTTATGACGACGTATGCTGCAATTAAGCAAGCTGTTGAATCAGGCGTCGACCTCATCATTACCCACGAACCGACGTATTACAATCACATGGATGAAGGCGAGTGGCTTAGCGGAGATCCTGTTTATGAAAAGAAGCGTGCGCTCATCGAGGAATCGGGCATTGCGATTTTTCGCTTGCACGATTACGTACATAAATATAAACCAGATGGTATTCTGGCAGGCATGTTAAAACAGCTGGATTGGGAATCTTACGCTAATCCAGAGGAGATGAAACTGCTGACATTGCCGCCTGACGAGCAGCATACGGTGCGCACGATCGTCGCACATCTGAAGAGTAAGCTTGGCATAGAGAGTATGCTTGTGGCCGGGGACCCGGATCTGTCCGTGAAGCGTATGGGCCTGTTACCTGGGGCGTCCGGTGGTCATTCTCACATCAAGTTTCTCGGCAGTAAGGATATCGACTTGTTGATCGTTGGCGAGACGAATGAGTGGGAGACGAATGAATATGTACGGGATGCCGCGGATATGGGGTTTGCGAAGGCACTGATCGTAACAGGTCACCAGAAGAGTGAAGAAGCAGGCATGCAGACCGTCGTGGAGATGGTACGCGAGGCGTTTCCTGATCTTCAAGTGGCATTCATAGAGTGCCCGCTTGCGGTACAGCGGATTTGATAATTATGCTTTAATGATACCCATAAGGAGCTTGCCTCGCGCTGCGCGGCGGCTCTTTTTGCTTTGTTAGAACCCTCGGACGACTAGATGAGGGGAAATAAATGTAAAATGTACAGTTAATTTTGCTGTACTTTCAGAGATTTTGTGAATAGATGGAAAATGTACAGTTTAATTGAGCAGAATTAGCGACATGTGGGTTTTTGGCGGAAATTAACTGTAGGATACCCATCTAATTCTTTTAAATGGTGAGAATCGGCGATAATAGCTACATAAAATCCAGTTAATCCGATTCGGCAGACGTAGAGTTGAGCAAGTTCAAGCGCTTGTCCTTGAGGTCAAAAAATGAGATTTCCTTCTAGCGTTACACGAACTTCTACAGCCATGCTGGTGACAAATTGCCAAAAAGCGGTTGACAAACAATGGGTTCGGAGATAAAATTCTAGACAAATAGATAACCGAGTAATCTTATTGGTTTTTAATAAAATAATATCGACGTAGTCGACCGTATTAACGGAGACGTGTCTCATGAACGTAATTGTTCAAGAGATACGTCTCTTTTTATTTATTCTCAATGGAAGAAAGGAAGACGTTTCATGCGTACAACAAACAAACGAAGTTGTTGTTCCGCTACACGAACGGAGGAGCAGCAAGCAGCCATTGCTCAGCCAAACTCAATCCATTTCATACATATGGAATCGTTAGTAGGGAGTAACAAGAAGGAACAGTTTCATTCAGAAGGCATGATTTATTTGCCGGGAGACGATTTCCTGATGGGCACCGATGATGCTGAAGGCTTCCCGAATGATGGGGAAGGACCGATTCGAACGGTCGAACTTTCGTCATACTATATCGATGCCTGCACAGTCACGAATGAGCAGTTCGCTAAGTTCGTCCGGCAAACCGGCTATGTGACGGAGGCGGAAAGGTTCGGCTGGTCGTTCGTTTTCCATTTGTTTGTCCCGGATAAGGTAAGGGAAATGGACGCAAGGCCGGTGCCGAACGTACCGTGGTGGCTAGCTGTGAACGGGGCCAGCTGGTTTCGGCCGGAAGGCAGCGGCTCTTCGATCGATGAACGGCTCGACCATCCCGTCGTTCATGTCTCATGGCACGATGCAACGCAGTATGCGAAATGGGCCGGCAAACGACTTCCGACGGAAGCCGAGTGGGAATATGCGGCTCGCGGAGGCTTAATTCAGAAGCGCTACCCTTGGGGCGATCTTCTGAAGCCTGGAGCAGAGCATTTATGCAATGTGTGGCAGGGGAAATTCCCCGATAAAAACCATGCCTCTGATGGCTATGTCGGTACCGCACCTGCCCGTTCGTTCCCACCGAATGGTTACGGCTTGTATAACATGGTTGGCAACGTGTGGGAATGGTGCTCCGATTGGTTTACGGCAGCGCCGGACAGGAACAAGAGAAACCCGCGCGGGCCATCTTCCGGCGTTAGCCGTTCGATGCGTGGGGGTTCGTATTTGTGCCATAAGTCTTACTGCAACCGCTACAGAGTCGCTGCGCGCAGCGCGAATACGCCGGATAGTTCAACAGGGAACATAGGATTTCGCTGTGTGGTAGATGCCTAACGTAATGAGTTCAATTGAAAGGAGGTGGTAACTGCATGCAAATCGCTACTCGAAATAAAACGGAGAGTAGAGGGAGGCCGACATGGTTTCATTACCGCTTGCGCAAAGAGCTGTGGTGCTGGGCTTTTATCGCGCCGCAGGTGGCTTTATTCCTGCTATTTACGGTGTACCCTATCGCAATGAGCTATGTGTATGCCTTTTTCCACTGGAATGGCTACGGTCCTCTTCGAGATTTCGCGGGATTCGATAATTTCAAGGAGACGCTTCTTGATCCGATCTTCTGGAACGCTTTTCGCAACAGTATTGTGTTTATGGTTTGTTTGGTAGCCATTCAAGTACCGCTTGCTCTGCTCATGGCGCTTTTGTTGAATGCAAGTTGGCTCAAAGGGAAGGTATTTTACCGCACGGTGTACTTCTTACCGGTTGTTACGACCACAGCAGTTGTTGGCTTAGTGATGCGGTTTGCCTTCGGTGCTTATAAAGGTCTTGTGAACGAGGTACTCCTGCGTCTTGGATGGATTGATCGGCCTGTGGATTGGCTCGGATCGATTGATACGGCACTAGCGATTGTCATTGTGGTCGGCATTTGGAAAACCTTCGGGATGAAGCTTGTGTATTGGTTAGCGGGTATTCAAGCGCTGCCCAAGGAATTGTTCGAAGCTGCCCGCATCGACGGAGCCTCGGCTTGGCAATTGTTTCGATATTTAACGATACCGCTGCTGCTGCCGGTCGGGAGTGTTATTGTGCTGATGTCGGCTGTTAATGCACTCCATGTATTTGATTTAGTTAAGACGATGACGAACGGCGGGCCAGCCTTCAAAACGGATATGGTCGATGTATACATATACCGGTATGCGTTCTCTGGCAACGGGGAAGCCCGGGTAGGCTTCGCCTCCGCAGCGGGCGTTTTATATGGGATTGTGGTCATGCTCATTTCAATCATATTAGGGTTGTTTGTCAAATGGACTGGCGGACGTAAAGCGTCCGGGCGGTTATAGGAGGGACTCACCTTGAAAAGGAAGCTTCTGCGCGTACCGCTATTAGCTTTGCACACTTTGTTGATCGGGATTGGCATCGTCTGGATTTATCCGTTCATTTGGATGATTGCTGCCTCTTTTAAGACAAATAATGAATATATCGTTTCAGGCATCACGTTATTGCCGCAAAAGTTTCAATTCGCTAATTATAAACGGGCATGGGAGACGGCGCATTTCTCCGTTTATTTCTGGAACACACTGATCGTTACAGTTTCGGTTGTGCTGATCGTACTCGCGGTATGCTCACTAACGGGTTACGCGATCGGGCGTTATCGATTCCGGGGACGCCTGTTGTTCATAACGGCTGTCACTGCGACGATGTTCATGCCCAAGGGGTACACGATTATTCCGGTTTATTCACTTGTTAATGCACTCGGACTCAACAATTCCCTTTGGGGCGTTATATTGGCCGAGGCAGGCAGCGGACATATCTTGTTTATTTTGCTATTCGTTGCCTATTTCCGCGGTCTTCCTAAGGAACTGGAGGAGTCGGCGGAAATCGACGGGAGTGGTTTCTTTAGAACGTTTGCGAGCATTATGCTGCCTATGGCAAAACCTATCATCGCAACAACAGCGATCATGCAGTTTATGTGGACGTGGAACGCGTTTCTTATGCCGCTCATTTTCACACTCAGCAAGCCAAATTTACGGACGCTAGGTGTGGGTATGTTTCAGTTCGTAGGCGAAAATACAATGGATTGGACGGGAATGGCAGCGGCGGCAAGCATATCTTTGCTGCCTATCCTGGCTGTATTTATTTTGCTGCAGCGCTATTTTATTGAAGGGGTATCAGGCGCAATCAAGGGATGAGCTTAACCAAGAAAACGGCATTTAAATAAGAGGAGGATTACTATGAAGAAGAAATGGATGAATGGGCTAGGCGCTTTGGCGCTAGGGAGTGTTGTGGTTCTCTCAGGCTGCACAGGAAATAACGCCGAGAAACCGGAACAAACGAGCCAAGTCGGGCAGGAAGCAGTCGTCACGGTGTGGGGAGGAAGTGATTTCTTGAAGGGGGATGACAGTCCCGGCCAGCGTATGGTTAAGGAGTTTAATGAAAAAAATAAAGGCCGCATTCGGGTCGAAGCCCGTTACATGCCTTGGGCTGAATACAATTCAGCTGTTCAGGCGGCGGCCACATCCAATGAGCTTCCGGATATTTTCCAAACTCCACAAAATACAGATATACGTTCAATCGTAGCAAATGGATGGGCGCTTCCGTATGACGGTCTTCTTTCGGAGGAGTGGAAGAAGCAGTTTATTGCAGGGTCCTTCGCCGAAGGTGTCAACGTAATTGATGGAAAAACCTACGCGTGGCCGCTCACGGGGCCGCAGCTGAGTTCGATCCTTTACTATAACAAGGATGTTCTTCAGAAGGCAGGGCTTGACCCGGAGAAGCCGCCAACAACATGGGATGAGCTGCGCAGTATGTCAAACACGATAACGGCCAAGGGCAAGGGCGATGTATACGGCATCGTATTCGGCGGTGGAGAGAGCGGTGATGCCTCAGGCATCGGCAAATTCGTGAACGCGCTGAGCGCAGGCATTGATCCGCAGGCAGCAGAGGGATTCAATTATAAAACCGGCCAATACGCTTATAGCTCCAAAGCAACGCTCGACGCTTTCGATTTCTTGCTAAAGCTCAAAGCGGACGGTAGTATACTGCCCTCCTCCTTTACACTGAAAAGCACGGAAGCGAGTGTGCTATTCGGCCAAGGCAAGGCAGCCTTTCTAATAGATGGACGCGCCCGCATGTGGATTGCGAAGCGAGATACGCCAGATGTTAAGTTAGGACTCGCTGCTGTACCGACGCCTACTGGAAACAAGCCAACTTACTACTATGTGCAAGCAGCCCCAGCTGGCTATCTCATTTCGGCAAAATCCAAAAATGCAAAAGCCGCAGCGGAATTTATCGAGAAAGGCTTTGCCTCATCGTTATTTTATGAAAAGTACCTAAACAGCGGCGTCGCTTTGACGCCAATTAACAGCATCAATGAGAATAAGGCGCTGTATCCGTACCCTGAATTCGATTCGTTCCTGAAGCTGCATAAAGAAGAGTTGAAGCTTCGCCCGGATTACGCGATTCAAAACCCGCAAACCGCCAAAGTAATCGTGGGTCTTGGAACCCTGTCGCAACCGAAAATCAAGCCGGGATTCAGCGATATCTTGCAAGCTGTGCTGACGGGTGCGGAGAAAGATGCGGCACCATTGCTCAAAGCATATGATGAGAAATTAAACAAAGGCCTTGACGAGGCTGTGAATAAAGTGAAGTCATCCGGTGTACAGGTGAGCAGAGATGATTTCACCTTTCCTAATTGGCATGCGGATAAAGACTTTACATCGGAAGATTATAAGCAATTAATAAAAAAATAATTTCGGAATGGAGCAACTTTCTGTGAGACGCAAGCCTAACATTTTGCTGATTACAAGCGACCAACAGCATTGGAATACGATCGGAGCTTTTCAACCAGAAATCAAGACACCGAATCTGGATCGCTTGGTCAAGGAAGGAACAACCTTTACCAGAGCCTACTGCCCAAATCCGACGTGTACGCCGACCCGCAGCTCCATCATTACAGGGCAATACCCGAGCCAACATGGCGCATGGACACTTGGAACTAAGCTTTCCGAGAAGGTGCATACGGTTGGCGAAGATTTTCAGAAAGCTGGTTATGAAACTGCGCTGATCGGGAAGGCGCATTTCCAGCCGCTGGCTTCGACGGAGAAATATCCGTCTCTGGAAGCTTATCCGCTGCTTCAGGACCTGGAGTTTTGGAGGCAGTTCGACGAATCGTATTACGGCTTCAAGCATGTGGAGCTCGCCCGGAATCATACGAATGAGGCCCACGCCGGACAGCATTACGCACTATGGCTGGAGGAGAAAGGCTGCACGGACTGGCGTAATTATTTTCTGCCGCCGACAGGCACGATGGATCCCCAGCAAGTCCACAAATGGGCGATTCCTGAAGAGGTTCATTATGATGCCTGGATTGCTGAACGCACAAATGCGCTGCTTGAACAATACCAGCAAGCGGATCAGCCATTTTTCTTGTGGGCGAGCTTCTTCGATCCGCACCCGCCTTACCTTGTGCCGGAACCATGGGACACGATGTATGATCCGAATCGGTTGACGCTTCCGAAAATGCAGCAAGGAGAACATGCTGCCAATCCGCCGCATTTCCGTCTGGCACAACAGGTGAAGCCTGACTTCTCCTCGTATCGAGAGTCCGGTTTCGGCATGCATGGCTTACGTTCTCACTTGCATAATGAGGAAGAGCTTCGTAAGGACATTGCGGTATACTACGCGATGACGAGCTTAATGGATAAATATATTGGACGTATTCTCGACAAGCTGGATGAGCTCGGTCTTGCCGAAGATACGTTGGTCGTATTCACGTCGGATCACGGACACTTGTTTGGGCATCATGGTCTCATAGCCAAAGGTCCGTTTCATTATGAGGATCTCATTCGTGTACCGATGATTGCTCGTTATCCCGGTCAAATTCCAGCAGGACGCGCATCGGCTTCCATGCAATCACTCGTTGACTATGCACCGACCCTGCTAAGCTACGCTGGCTTGGAGATTCCTTTCTCCATGACAGGGAAAGACCAACGGGAGGTATGGAATGGGAGACAAGAGGCAGCGCGTGACCATATCCTGTGTGAGAATCACCATGAACCGACGACCATTCATTTGAAAACATATGTGGATGAACGTTACAAACTCACGGTTTACTACAATCAGTCATACGGCGAGCTATTCGATCTACTGGAGGATCCCCAGGAAGTGCGGAACCTATGGAATGAGCCTGAGCATGAAAGTTTGAAATCCAAGCTGCTGCTGAGATATGCATGGGCGGAGCTGGGGAAAGAACCGATTTGGATGCCACGCATCGCCAATGCTTGACGAGAGAATACGTTCTCTTTTGCAGTGAAAAAGAAGGAGATGAATGTATATGGTAAACGCACAAAAAGCTTCACAACCGAATGTTATCGTATTCTTTACTGATCAACAGCGCTGGGATACGACTGGGGTGCACGGTAATCCGCTTGGACTGACGCCCAATTTCGACCGAATGGCTACACGGGGCACTCATTTATACAATTCGTTCACTTGTCAGCCAGTTTGCGGTCCGGCGCGATCGGTGTTTCAGACGGGCTTGTATCCGACGACCACAGGCTGTCATCGCAATTCAATTCCGCTCCCGGAAGGAACACAGACGCTGGCGCATTATTTCCGAGACGCTGGATACAAAACCGGTTATATAGGAAAGTGGCATCTCGCCGGCGAGAATCCAGTTACGGAGCCGAGACGGGGCGGTTACGAGTATTGGCTTGCGTCGAACGCTTTGGAAATGACGTCGGATTCCTACGATGCAATTCTCTTTAATAATGATAATGAACGCGTAAAGCTGCCTGGTTACCGAGTCGATGCGTTGACAGACGCAGCGATTCGGTACATCGATCAGGAGAAGGAGAATCCTTTCTTTCTGTTCCTTTCATTCCTAGAGCCACATCATCAAAATCATCGGGACGACTATCCGTCCCCCGACATTTACGAAGAAGCTTACACGGGCAGATGGACGCCTCCTGATTTGGCTGCGCTAGGCGGTACAAGCGCGCAGCATTTGGGCGGCTATTACGGAATGGTAAAACGGCTCGATGAAGCACTTGGACGGTTGTTTGACGCTGTCAAAAGCTTAGGACTCGCCGAAAATACGATTATCTTGTTTACGTCCGATCACGCCTGCCATTTCAAAACACGCAACAGCGAGTACAAGCGGTCGTGCCATGAAAGCTCAATTCGTGTGCCGACAGCGGTAATCGGCCCGGGATTCGACAGCAGGGGGCAAATTCGAGAGCTTGTCAGCTTGATCGATCTGCCTCCTACGCTGCTTGCTGCGGCGGGCATACCGGTACCGGTGGCGATGCAGGGAAGATCCATTCTCCCCTTATTGCGCCGGGAGACAGCTAGTTGGCCGGATGATGTTTATGTGCAGATCAGCGAAGCGCAGATTGGAAGAGCGATTCGAACTTCGCGATGGAAATACTCTGTATCGGCGAAAGAACCGATTGGAGACGTACCGACCGCCGAATCCTACGTTGAAGAGTTTTTATATGATCTTCAAGCTGATCCTTACGAACTGACGAACCTGATTGGGTTTGAATCGCATCGCGGTGTCACAGCTATTTTGAGAGAGAGACTGCTCCGGAGAATGGAAGAGGCGGGCGAACCGAAAGCTGAAATTATAGAAGCACAAAGCAAACGTAGCGGTCAGCGACGCGTATCGGAATACGAATCACGTGTTTAAAGAAAGGAGAATGAATTTGACTAATTCCATCCTTATCCTATCAGATGAACATAACCCGTTCTACTCTTCCGTATATGGACATCCGTTTCTTCGTACGCCGAATATGGAACGACTTGCAAGCAAAGGTACGGTTTATGAAAATGCCTATTGCCCTTCACCTCTTTGCAGCCCAAGCCGCAGCGCCTTTTTTTCGGGCAAGAGAGTGCATGAGCTCCAAAATTATAGCAATTGCAATCTTGCTTTGCCAACGGATGCTCATTCATATGGCAAAGTGTTGGGGGAGCAGGACGTTCACACGGTCTATTTCGGTAAATCGGATGTTTATGACGATATTGAACGTCTGGGCTTCTCGGAGCTTCATTATACGAAGAAGCGGCAGCAGCCAGGAGATGTCAATTTCCATCGCAGGCCGCTCGCCATCCGTAAAGGGGCAGCCGAAAGGGCGAACGGCTTTGGCGTTAAAGAGGATGCTTTTAACTCTGATTTAAAGATTATGGATGCGGCATTAGAGTGGTTGAACAATGTTGCCCCTTCCCTTACAAAACCATGGAATCTGACGATTAACTTGATCAATCCTCATTTTCCGCAATGGAACACACAAGCTTATTGGGATCTGTATCCGGAAGCTGCTGATCTGCCTCGGTACGGCGTTAATGAGGAGAGCGCCAAACATCCGTATGCCAAAGATTTACGCGATCATTTCGAAGCAGACTTGTTTACGGAGGAGCAAATACGCGGTCTTCGACGCGGTTATGCAGGTAACGTCGCGTTCATTGATGATCAGCTTGGAAGGCTGCTGGATGCTGTGGATGCAGGTGGGTTAGCAGAAACCACGCAGTTGATCTATACCTCGGATCATGGCGAAATGCTGGGTAAATTCGGGATGTGGTGGAAATGCTCCTTGTACGAAGATTCGGTTCGTATCCCATGTATTGGAGCAGGACCGGGGTTTGCGCAGGGCGTGCGGATAACGACCCCTGTGGATTTACACGACGTGCAGGCATCCATGTTCCACGCTGCTGGTGCAGCAAGGCCATCTGATTGGGCAGGAAGTCCGCTGCAGCAAATCGCCCAAGGAGACACCGAACGTGTCGTATTTTCCGAATACCACGGTCATGGTACCCGTTCGGGTTCCTATATGATACGTAAAGGATATTGGAAGCTTATCTATTACATGGAAGCACCGCATCAATTGTTCCGTCTTGACACAGATCCAGATGAACTTTGTGATGTTTATAAGCAATATCCGGGAAAGGCGGCGGAGCTTGAAGCGGAACTGCGGCAAATATGCTCGCCGGAGGCGGAGGATGAGAAAGCGCATCGGTTCCAAGAGAAGCAGATTGAGCTACTGGCGAGCTTTATCGCACAGAGATAGATCCTAACGAAGGAGGGGAGCAGATGAAGGAATATGGCCACGAATATGCTGAATACCTGTACCATACGCCATCCGAATTCGAAAAGAACAGCGGATTATGGATCATTAGGGCTGGGCAAAACAGGGCAAAGTCGAATTATCAGGTTGGACCCAAAGTGATCGAGTGTTACTCTGTGCATGCTGTGATTAGTGGAAGCGTTTCGTTTGTGCATGGCAACGAAACCGTTCAACTGCGTAAAGGCGATCTTTTCTGTCTGTACCCTGGACTTCGTTACAGTTATCAGCTCGCCAAAGCCGAGGACGAGCAGCAACTGCGGATGTATTGGCTGGCTTTTCAAGGAATTCAAGCGGAGCCCTTTCTTCATCGAATCGGCTTTAGCAGAGAGAAGCCATATGTCAACCACAGATGGATGCCGGATCATGTGCAGATGATGAACCGTATTCACAGCATGCTGCGGGAGCGCGCCGAGTATGACGAAGTGATACTGCAACTGAAGCTACAACTGAAGCTGTATCAGCTGTTCGAGTCGTTAATTGGCAATACGGAAGATCAGACGAGGAATCATGTGAATATCGACTGGCTGGAGCGATGCAAACAATACATGGACACCCACTACATGGAAGGAATTGCCGTCACCAATGTCGCAATAGTTGCCGGTGTACATCGCTCCCATTTGTATCAGGAGTGCATCCGCCTGCTAGGCCTCAGCCCTATGCAGTATTTGGTTAAGCTCCGAATGGAGAAAGGCCTAGAGCTGCTGAAAGACGGAGAGTTCAAGATTACGGATATCGCGTTATCAATCGGTTATCCAGATGTCTACTCCTTCTCGCGGGCGTTTAGCAAATATTTTGGGATGTCGCCGACGCAATATCAAACGGGTGCAACGATGCGGACAAAGAAAATACAATGAAATGATGTGTTTTTGGAGGAGACAAATTGATAAGGCCGGCAATCAAAATGACATTTACCATTCGAATATAGTTCCGTTACACTGGTATTTATAATACCAAGTAATTCACTTTGTTTTTAACATTTTGTAGGGATTGGAGGATTCAGCATGAAGGAGAAACTGAAAGTTGGCGTCATTGGAATCGGCCATGTAGCTGCTATTCATCTGGAGGCCTACCGCAATCATCCTGAGGTGGAAATTGCCGCGCTTTGTGATATTGTCTATGAAAAAGCAAAACATTCGGCATTAGAGTTTCATGTGCCAAAGGTATATACCGACTATCGAGAGCTCCTCAATCAGGAGGATATAGACTTTATCGATATCTGCACGCCGAATGCGTTTCATGCCATCATTGCGATTGACGGATTGAATGCGGGTAAACATGTGTTTACAGAGAAGCCGGATGCCATCGATGTAGATGGAGTATTGCAAATGGCGGAGGCTGCCAAGCAATCAGGCAAACATCTCATGGCTATGCGTAATAACCGGTTTGCTCCAGGCGTGCAGTTTCTTAAACGGTTCATTGATCAAGGGCTATTGGGCGAAGCGTACACGGGACGTTGCGGTTGGCTGCGAAGGCGCGGAATCCCCGGCAAAGGCGGATGGTTCACGACACGGGAGATGTCCGGCGGTGGGCCGCTTATCGATTTGGGCGTACATTTCATCGATGTCGCTATTTGGCTAATGGGCAATCCGAAGCCGGTCAGCGTAGTAGGAGCAACCTATGCCAAGTTTGCCGAATCGTCCTTGTCGGATTCCGTTCATAGCGGCTATGGCGAGAAGCGGGAGGACGGCGTCTATGATGTGGAAGATTTGGCTTCCGGGTATATCCGGTTTCATAACGGAGCGACGCTGCAGCTTGAATTCAGCTGGGCTTCGAATGTGGAGCAGGAGGAGTCTTTTGTTGAGCTGCGAGGAACTAAAGCAGGATTCTCGCTGCACAAAGGAGAGGTGAAGCTATTCTCAGAAATAGCGGACACGATGTGCACGACGATTCCTGATTTATCCAAGGCGAAGACAGGCGGAAATCATGCGAAGCATCTCCATCATTTTATCGACGTGCTGCAAGAGAGAGCAGAGCCTATAATACAGCCAGAGCATGGCGTCGATATGATCCGTATTTTGTGCGCGTTGTATGAATCAGCCCGAACAGGTAGAGAAGTCAGGTTGGACGAGGAGAGGGGAAAGCACCTTGAAACGGAAATTTGCCATTCAACTGCATACAGTTCGTAAAGAGTTTGAACAGGATTTTGCAGGTGTACTGAGGGAATTAGCCGCAATGGGCTGGGCGGGGGTACAGACCGCACAGTTGTATGATCATGATCCGCATGAAATCGCAGCTGTGTTAGCGGAAACAAAACTTCGTGTAGCGGGCATGCATGTCGGATACGAGCGTTTTAGCAATCAGTTGGACAGCGTTTTACGTGAGGCGGAGCTTTTCCAGACCCGTGATCTTATTTGCCCAGCGTTGCCTCCAAGATTGCGCAATGAACTAGGATTTAGGGAGGCTAAGGGAGTTTTAAATGAAATAGCTCATAAAGTAAAGGAACAAGGACTGCGAATCCATTACCATAACCATGCTTATGAGTTTGAGACGAGCGTGAATGGCAACTCTGCACTCTCATATATGTTGGATACGATGGACGGCAGCGATATTTATGCAGAGCCTGATGTGTATTGGGTGAAGAAGAGCGGAATTGACCCTTTGTCTTTTATTAAGCAGTACCCTCATCGCATCCCCTACATTCATCTAAAGGATATGACACAAGGAGACAACCCAACTTTCACAGAGATTGGAACAGGTATTATTGATTTCCGGCCTATCCTTCTATGGGGTGAGCAGCACGGCATTGAATGGTACGTGGTCGAGCAGGATCAATGCGAAGAATCGGCAATGGACAGCGTGGCTATCAGCTATACCCAGTTGGTGCGCCTTTCTTCAATTTTAAACCCGACTATTCTTATGTGAATTATTGCAAAAGGAGGGCGCATGTGGGCAAACCGAATATTTTGATCTTTATGACTGACCAACAGCAGGCAGGGATTATTGCCCGAGATCATCCTTGTCAGATGCCAAATGTTAGAGCGTTAGCGGAGAATGGCATTACCTTCACGCAGGTGTATACGACCATGACGCACTGCTGTCCTTCTCGGGCCTCTTTCATGACAGGCAAATATCCTTCGCAGCATGGCATCTACAACAATGTGAGTAATGCTGCAGCATTGCGCCGGGGGCTATATCCAGGTGTCACGACATTCTCGGAGGGGCTCAAGTCCGCAGGATATCAGCTCTATTTTTCTGGAAAATGGCATGTTTCGGCGGAAGAAAACCCAGTAGATCGAGGTTGGGAAGAACTCCTCGTCACAGCGGGACAGGATGCGGTGATGGGCATTACCATCGAAGGCTGGCAAGAATTTGATCGTACTATCCAGACCGAACCGAGGCTGCCTGGAGAAATTGTAAGGCCGGGATGGGGAAATTACAAGCTCTATGGCACCTCGCAAACGGAATACGAGAAAACGAGAGACTACAGGGTGGTACAGCGTGCGGTTGAACAGATGGAAAAGTTAACAAACGAGGAAGTACCTTGGTGCATGTATGTGGGGGTATCTGGGCCTCATGATCCTTTTCAAATCCCCCCCAAATATGCTCAGATGTACGATCCGTCACTTATACCGCTCCCGCTGAATTATTACGATTCCCTTCAAGGCAAGCCTGGTGTCTACCGGCGCATGCGCAAGGTTTGGGATCAACTATCGGAGGAAGAGGTCAAGGAATCCATTGCTTATTACTGGGGCTACTGCACTATGATCGACGATCTGCTTGGTGAAGTACTTGAGGCTTTGGAGCGAACCGGTCAAGCAGATGATACCCTGGTGGTCTTCCTATCTGACCATGGCGAAAATGCTGGAGCGCACGGTTTGTATTTAAAAGGTATCAGTCCATTTGAGGAAACGTACAGACTGCCTTGCGTGCTTCGCTGGCCGAATGGGATAGCACGTCCGGGGAGAGAGGTTGATGCTTTGACGAGCATCATGGATTTTGCACCGACCTTTCTGGAGGTCGCAGACGCGAAAATGCACATTCCCTTGGATACGAAGGGACTCAGTCTGACGAGATGGTTTGACGGTGAGGAACCGGAGCCAGGAGCGTGGAGAAAAGCTTTGTTTACCCAGTGCAACGGTGTAGAAGTGTACTATACACAGCGAATCGTCCGAACGGAACGGTATAAGCTGGTTTATAATCCGACGGATGTCGATGAGTTATACGATCTGCAGGAGGATCCCTACGAGCTTCATAATTTGGCGGATGTACCGGAGATGGAGGAAATCAAACGATCCCTGTTTATGGCAATGTGGAAGGAAGCTGCTGATGTTGGGGATTTTATCTTTAACCAGTACCCGACGGTGGCATTAGCGGAGTGGGGGCCGGCGTGCTCCATAGGAAAATTATAGAGATGCGAGAGGTGTTTATAGATGAAAACGAGTAAATGGATCAACCTAGGACTTGCGATGGCAGTAGGTATTGGAGCTTTAACGGGCTGCGCCAACGGAAGTAATGAGAAGCCGGCCGCTACAGTAAGCGGAAGTGTAAAAGAACCTTTATCGATCAAGGTGATGACCATCCATTATGAGGATCAGCCTCCGATGGAAGGTAACCAGGCTAAGGACTATATCGAGAAGAAAAACAATGTGAAGCTTTCCATGGAATTGGTGCCGGCAGCGACCTATGACGAGAAACTGAATGTCACGATGGCGAGTTTGGATCAGTATGACTTGATTCTTTTGAAAACAGGTATCAAGGACCCTAAATTTGAGAAGTTGGCAAGACAAGGAGCATTCTACGATCTGACATCTTTGGTCAAAGGGAAAAAGAATTTGGAGCAAAACATTCCCGAAACGGCATGGAAAGCTTCCAGCGTTAATCAAAAGATTTATGCCATTCCTAGACCCCAATACGCTTATGGCAACGGATCGGCTAATGTAATTATGCGTAAGGATTGGCTTGACCGCTATGGTCTAAGCGTACCGAAAACCATGGATGAGTTGACGAATGCCTTGCGGGTATTTCGCGATAAAGACCCCGTGGGTGGCGGGAAAACGATTCCCTTTGTCACTTTTGCTGCTCAAAACGATGATGCTAAATCTATTTTCGGCGGAATGGCACCAATTAAATTTGCATTTGGTATGCCCAATAACTACAAAGTTGAAAACGGCAAGGCCGTATACGCCTTGGAAACGCAGGAATACAAAGCTTACTTGGACTGGTTGAAACTAGCATGGAGCGAGAAGCTGTTCAATAAAGATGCTGCTCTGCTTAAGAATCAACAAAATAAAGATAAATTCCTTGCTGGCGAAGCGGGTGCGCTGGTCTACCATGTAGGTTTGCTAGGCAGCAGCAACTACGACAAGCTAAAGGCAGTAGACCCGAAAGCTGAAATGGTCGTTCTGCCTGCCATTGAAGGTGCAGGTGGGAAAAAAGGCGTCAATCAAAGCTTGGGCTTTTTCGGATCCTGGGTGATTCCTTCTACAGTAGCGAAAGAGAAGGCGGAGCGCATTGTAGAATTTCTTAATGCACAAGCGTCACCAGAATACGAGTATTACCGCAATGGGGGGATTAAAGGCGTCCATTCCACGGACATTAAAGACGGGATTGTCAGTAGGACACCTGAACAAGAGAAGCTTGGTGAAAAGGAGAAGCCTTCGACCTTCCTACTAGAATGGCCGCTCGACCCTTATAACTATGCCAATTCAACTGATCCGCAGGTGAATAAGCTGCAACGTAGTATTCTTGATAATTTTAAAAACATTGGCGTGCTGGATACGTTCTCTGGGTTGATCTCGCCTACCGAGCAGAAGAATCCCGATCATGAGAAGAGGGTCGATGCGCAGGCGTTGAAATATGTGACGGGGCAAGCCGGGTGGGATGTTGTGCAGAAAGAAATCACGGCTTGGCAGCAGACGAACGGTAATCAGATTGGAAAGGAACTACTAGAGCTTTACCAGCAATAGCTATACGAACACAGACAAAGAGAGGTATATGCGAATGGCAGTAAAGTGGAGAAGCAACGCATGGCTCTATTTGTTGGCCGCTCCGGGCATCATTTATTTCTTAGTATTTCATTACTTTCCTATGTGGGGGGTATGGATTGCCTTTCAGGATTACAGTCCGTTTTTGGGTGTTTTTAAAAGTGAGTGGGTCGGATTCGAGCACTTTCGTAACTTTCTGACCCATGAGGACTTTCCTCTCTTACTGAAAAATACGCTGCTCCTCAGTTTATATAATATATTCTTTTATTTTCCGTTCGTCTTATTTGTCGCCCTCATGCTATACGAGCTTCAGTGGATATTATATAAGCGGCTAATTCAAACGGTTTTGTACCTGCCACATTTCATTTCCTGGGTTATTATAGCGGGAATGACACTGGTGTTCTTCGGGCCATCCGGCGTAATCAACCATTATGTAAATGGAGGAGAACCCATTCCTTTTCTCGTCAGCAATGCGTGGTTTCGTTCAATGATGGTGCTGCAGCATATATGGAAGGATCTGGGCTGGGGGACGATCATTTTTCTTGCGGCGATGGCAGGGGTAAATCCTGAATTATTCGAAGCTGCAAAAGTGGACGGAGCTGGACGTTGGCGTCGCATTTGGCATATTACACTGCCAGGCATTCGCAGTACAATCGTGGTACTGCTTCTGCTTCGACTGGGGCATTCTCTGGATTCAAACTTCATGCAAATTCTTCTGATGTCCAATGCAATGAATCTGGAAGTATCCGATGTATTCGATCTATATGTATATCGTGTCGGGCTGCTGGGTGGAAATTATAGCTTTGCCACTGCAGCGGGGCTGTTTAAATCAATCGTCGGTTTAATTCTAGTTTTATTGGCCAACAAAGCTGCTAAATCTATGGGGGAGGAAGGGATATTTTGAGAAGACAAACCTCCCTTTTTGATGTATGCAATGCTGGCATGTTCCTCATGCTCAGTTTGGCGGTTGTAATTCCATTTCTGTATATGTTGGCGGTATCTTTCAGTTCGGCACTGGAATCGGCCGGCGGGCATTTTTATATCATTCCCAAAACTATCATGCTGGACGCATACCGCTATCTGTTCTCCACAAACCGCTTCGTGCGCTCTTTAAGCAACTCGGTCTATATCGCAGTATTTGGCACGCTCATTAATTTGTTCGTTTCCATTACGCTCTCTTACGCGCTGTCCAAGAAAATGCTGCCAGGACGTCGAGTTCTGCTGATGTTTGTGTTCATTACCATGCTGTTTGGTGGAGGGCTAATTCCGCACTATTTATTGATCAAGTCGCTTGGATTGGTGAATACTTATTGGGCTTTACTGCTGCCGGGAGCCACAAATGCGTTTACAGTTCTTGTGATGAAGACCTTTTTTCAAAATTTACCGGCGAGCTTGGATGAAGCCGCACGCATTGACGGGGCTGGAGAGATTCGTATTTTGTTTTCGATCGTTTTGCCGCTATCCAAGCCGATTGTGGCGACTTTTTCACTGTTCTTTATGGTTCATCACTGGAATGAATTTTTTGCGGCGGTGATTTATCTGAGTGATGCGAGTAAATGGCCGATCCAGGTGCTGTTGCGCCAAATGGTGGTGGGAGGAACAGCTGACATAGGATCCCAAGCTTCACTCGAAGGGGAAATGGCAACGTCGATCGGGAACAATGTGAAAATGGCGGCGATTCTGGTGGCCATGCTGCCTATTGTGGCTGTCTATCCTTTTCTGCAAAAATACTTTGCCAAAGGCGCACTGATTGGATCGATTAAGGAGTGAAAGTTCCAGATCATTTTATTAGACAAAATGATAAAGACGTACCCGCAGTTTTGCTATCCACTCTTTTCATGAAAAAAGTTATGATGTTTAAAACCAAGTAAACAACTAAGAATTATTGTAATTTTTGGTAATAAACTGAAGAGGTGATTTTATGAACAAGAAAAGGATGTTGTCAACCGCATTTGCTGCCCTTACCGCAATTACGTTAACTTTGGGAGGAACTACGCTAGGCTCAACGAATACCGCCCACGCCACTTATATGACGCGAAACGAATCAACGATGTGGTTAACTTTTTGAAAACGAAGGTCACCTCAACGGATAAAGCTGGCGGTTTGTACCACACGCTTCCTACCGCTTATCAATAAATCTTGGCACTCTTCTCATGCTCGTCATGGGGAGAGTTTTTAATGAAATAGGATTTCAACTAACTTATGAAAGCAAAGGAGCTTATTCTCTTGAAAACATTGAAAAAGAACCAGCACACCTTAACACCCACCCCTCCTATGGGTTGGAATAGCTTTGATTGTTACGGATGCGCGGCATCCGAGAAGGTACTGCTCGACAATCTGGAAGTTATGGCTGAGCGATTGAAGGACGCCGGCTATGAGTATTTCGTCGTCGACAATGGCTGGTTTGCAGAGTATGAGATTGCGCCAGGTCAAAGCTTTCCAACAGTTAAGCATGCATTTGATGTAAAAGTAGACGAATATGGAAGGTATTTGCCCTCGGATTGTTATTTTCCGAAAGGGTTGCAGCCACTGATTGACCGAACACATGAACTCGGTCTCAAATTCGGTATCCATATCATGCGCGGTATTCCCCGTAAATCTGTCGAGATGAACCTGCCGATTTACGGTACGCCGTATCGCGCTGCGGATATTGCCAATACTTCGGATACCTGTAAATGGTGCCACTATAACTACGGAGTTGATATGGATAGACCTGGAGCACAGGAATTTTATAACTCTTGGATTGGACAGCTCGCCGATTGGGGCGTAGATTTCATAAAAGCGGATGATATTACCGGTTTTCCTCGTGAAATAGAAGCGGTTGTTAAAGCGATCGAGCAATGCGACCGCGATATCGTACTGAGCCTTTCACCTGGGGGCCAGACGACTAGTGAACGGATGGACTCCTATAGCATGGCCAATATGTTGAGGACGACCAAAGATGTATGGGACAATCAACGTGATATCGACATCGCATTCAACAAGTGGTTGGAATTTAACGACGTTCGCAAGGAAGGCTTTTGGCTGGACATGGATATGATTCCTTTCGGGCACCTTGGTGTTTGGAGACCAGCTGACCAACAACATACGGAATCTATTGTTACTCATCAGGAGGAGCTTTTTAGTGGCAAGGGAGGCGAACGGATGAGCGGGTTAAACCGCAACCAGATGTTGACCTTTATCACGATGAGGGCGCTTGCTGCCTCTCCGTTATTTATGGGTGGCGCACTGCCCACAACCGATGAGTTTTCGTTTGAATTGCTTACGAATCCCGATATGATTGCTTGCAATCAAAACGGGGTCATGGGATATAGAGTGTACAAAAATGAGGGGATCGAGGTCTGGTCAACCTTGAAGAAGGACAGTCACACGGAGGGATGGATCGGGGTGTTTAACCGAACGGAAGAACCGAAATCTGTTGAGTTAACTCTGCAAGAGCTCTCATTGTCGCGTGCGCTCGCCTATCATTTACGGAATATTTGGATGGAACCTTCTATGAACTATGACGGAACTAAAGTAGAAACACAGATTGATGCGAACGGCGTATTGTTTTTACATTTTAAAGGGAAGGAATAGATAGGAATGGGCGATGCAGCAACACAAAAAAAATGGAATATTCTTGTTATTACGTCGGATGAACATAATGCCAAAATGATGGGCTGCGCGAACCACCCAATCATTCGTACCCCAGGACTGGACCGGCTTGCCAGCGAGGGGACTCTTTTTACGAAGGCTTATTGTGCTTACCCGATCTGTGCCCCGACTCGGCAAAGCTTTATCACAGGACAATACCCCATGGAGCATGGACAACTCAGCAACGCCCATGTGTTCGATAAACGGAACCACACATGGGCTCATCATTTTAAGCAGCATGGTTATACGACGGCTTGTATCGGGAAAATGCACACCAATCATGAGTCGTACAATTACGGCTATGATTACAGATACAGTACAGAACATATTTCAGAGGAAATAAAAGCGCAAAGAGCAGTCAATCCACCACAATTTGATCCTGACGACAAGCTTACTTTTGATTCCATTACTGATAAGCGTCCTGGTGGCAACCAACCTTCACGGCTGCATGGCAAAGTAGTTAACGACGAGTCGTTAGAAACGGATGCCATTATGCTGAAAGAGGCGATTCAATACTTGCAGGCGCATCAATCGGAAAAGTTCTTCTTGCACGTTTCGTTCGTTCAGCCCCATTGGTATTGGAATACACCACAAGAATATTATTACATGTACGACCCTGAGAAAATTGACTTGCTAGAGAGAGTTCCTGGTGAATTGGAGAGCAATGCAGTTGTTTATAAAATGGCAGAGCAGGCCGGGTGGCTTCAAAATACGGAGAAGATGAACCGATTGGCGCGAGCGCGGTATTACAGCAGTATTAGCTGGATGGACCATAACGTCAACCAGCTGTTAGATACGCTTGACGAACTTGAACTTACGGAGAATACCCTGGTTGTGTACTTCTCTGATCATGGAGATATGGCCGGTGAAAAAGGACTGTGGCTTAAAAATCAGATGTACGATTCTTCGGCTCGTATTCCGCTCATTATCCGGATGCCAGGCGTTGTTTCTGCCGGTGAAATAAACGACAAGCTGATCAACCATGTAGATTTGTTTCCGACACTAGCAGGCCTGACGGGAGCTCAAGAGCACCTGCCGAGTCACATATCCGGCAGTGATTTATCCAGTTATGTTGGCAATAACGGAATCAGAAATGAAGAGTATATAGAGAAAAAATTCACATTTAGCGTGCAGGGGTTAAATAGGGTAGACACCATACCTATGCAGGTTATGGCACGTTCGGAACGGTGGAAATTCATTCAATATAACCTAGAAGCTCCCGAGCAGCGTTATGTTTTGTATGATATGAATAATGATCCGGAAGAAACGCGAAATTTGGCTTATGAAGTTTCGTTACGTCCTGTCGTACAGGAACATCTGAAAGCAATTGATGAGTTTTTTCGTGGATTGCAAAAGCCAATTTATGAGATGAAGCTCAAGAAGGATACTTTACTGCCACAATCTTGACGTTAGCGAAAACTAACAAAAATAAGGAGCTTGCCTCGCGTTGCGTGGCGGCTCTTTTTTTTGCCTTGTCAGATAGTTGTAGAGATAACTGACTATGTAATGGCATAATTAGGAAAGTAATGAATACCTAGTAAGGATAAATGAATGAATTTGAGGAAGGAGCTTCGAGATTATGCAACGTTTTAAGTTTATGTACAAGCAATTTCTGAAAGAGCCACTATGGTTTAAAATACTTGTCCTCACCACGTTGATTATTTCGGTTGTTTGTAGTAATTCGGGATTTTCGACTAATGTCCAAAGCGTATCTAAGCTCGCTGTGGGGATCTTTTTTTGCACTTATGCCATAAAATTTCGAAGGCTAGTGAAGTTATCTGTTGTTTTTTATGTGCTCGCAGGGTTATGTCTGTATGTGGCTTGGGATCTGTTATAAAAGTATATAAGGACCTGAGGTGCATGGGAACTGTGAGCTTGAAACGTCAACTAGTCATATTCATTACTAGCTAATTACTGAGTTGTATGCGCCGAGTAGTGCATCCTTGGCTTATTGCAGCGAGAGAAGAGTTTCTTCTGGCACAATCGTGAGTAGAAAGGGAGCTTCTTGTTGGTTGGATACTAAGTTGGTTTAATTTCGAAAGATTGATCATTCATGCTTTGTTACGCCAATTTTTCTGCGAAAGTTGAGTTATTGACAAAGGTAAGTCATAAAAACAATAATCGTGTCACGTCCCCCGATAGAGGGATCCTAACCACTGCACTATACTTGAGGGTGAATACCGTTAGTTCTAGTTAGTTTACTAAAAAGGGAGGCATTGGAGACTATGATTCACCCCTCAATTTACGAGCAGCTGGCCGACGGCAGCCCCGGAATCGGCAATTGGCTCTTTCGGGAAGATCGGGAAGCCGTACGCAGTCGAATTATGTCCGAGCCCGTATTCCAGCCGATTCTTGAACGATTGGCTGCGGATGGAGAACGATTTCTCGAACAGCCTATTACTGAATTGCCCTGGACGCTATTCCGCCGAGTTTGGGAGGATGGCTTCCGCAAAACATATGAGCCCGTCTATTTCTCCAGGAGACAACGACTAACGACATTTGGCTTGTTGAGCTGGCTAATGCCGGAACGCGCCGATTACCGGGACGGACTTTTGGATACGGTGTGGGCCATTTGTGGAGAATTTTCCTGGTGCGTGCCGGTCAGTTTTGACAGCCCGCCTGGACTCAGAGCGGAGGGATACTCCGTGCATGAGCAACATGTCCCGGATCCGGGAATCGGGATTGAGCTGTTCGTTGCGGAGACTGCTTTCGCACTGGCTGAGGTGATGATGCTGACAGGGTATAGTTGGCCGGAGACCATACGTGATCGTGTAAAGAGAGAAGTGTACCGCCGCGTGTTTGCACCTTTTCTAGTGAACGATTACTTCTGGGAGCATGTGCGCAATAACTGGGCGGCGGTGTGTGCCGGTTCGATCGGTGCGGCAGCCATCTACTTAATAGAGGATAAGCAGGAATTGGCTCTTGTATTGAACAAAGCGCTGCCGACGGTCAATTTATTCCTAGAAGGCTATGGAGAAGACGGAGCCTGCTTGGAAGGATATATGTATTGGGGGTATGGATTCGGTTTCTATACGTATTTCGCAGAGCTTCTCTCCCGGAGAACCAACGGGGCAATAGATTTACTCGCCGTTCCTAAGGTGAAGCAGGTAGCATTATTTCAGCAGAACTGCTTCCTTCACGGTCGCAAGATCGTTAATTTTTCCGATTCGCCAGAGGAATGGGATGTGTACATCGGGCTGACCCATGAAATGGCACGGCGGTTTCCGGAAGTGCAACTTCCCGAATATACGTTTCAGGATAAGGCGGTTTCCGATCATTGCGGCCGGTGGGCCCCTGCGTTTCGCAATTTGATTTGGTACGAGCCGGGGACGCAGGGGGAAGGATGGAAGGAGGATTCGATATATCTTGCGGATGCGCAGTGGATGGTGTCGCGGGTCGAGAAGGAGGAAGGGAAGTTCAGCTTTGCCGCCAAAGGTGGTTACAATGATGAGCCCCATAATCATAACGATGTCGGGCATTTCATCGTCCTAGCAGGGCAAGAGACGTTCCTGGCTGATATCGGAGCTGGGTTATATACGAAGCCGTACTTCGCACCACCTACGAGGTATTCCTTCATTTGCAACAGTGCGCTGGGGCATTCTGTCCCTATTATAGATGGAGTTAGCCAACAGGCTGGTGCAGCTTATAAAGCGACCGTACGACAGGCCGAGATTACTGCCGATTATGACCGGTTCGTCGTAGAGCTGCAGGATGCCTATGATACCCCGGGGCTGCTGAAGCTCCAACGAAGCTGGACTTGGCGAAAAAATGACGGACTGCCTAGGCTGGAGCTGGAGGATCAATATATGTTCTCAGAACGAGTCGGCGCTGCGTTAACCGAGCGCTTCATTTGCCAGGTGCAGCCTATGGTTGCGGGAGCTGGTCGGGTCGAGCTTGTGGGCACTGCATTCAAACTTGTATTGAGCTATGACGAAGCGTTGATGGAGCCGATCGTGGAGCCGCTGCCGTCCCTGAACCATTTTGGCCAAGAAAAGGTGTACTATGCGTTGGATATGAAGGTACGCGTAACGGACGATTTGGAGCGAAAGTTGCATTTCGCGTTTCATTTTGAACAGCTGGCTTAACATTTACCTGGAGAATGGAGCCTAGTGTTGTGCGAACCTGGAAAGGGCACCTCTTCTGTGTGGTAGTGATTGCTGGGCACTCTCACTTCACCAGACGAAGAGGTGTTTTTCTATTTCTGCAAGTCCTCCTTTCCAATGCGTGCAATTCTATGCTGCGGATACTGTTACGCTATTTTTGAGTCTGCGAAAGTTGAGTTATTTAATAAAGAAGTGTCAAAGGCAACTTATTATTTTTTGTTTTCTAGTGTGGGCGTGTTTGGCGATGTCGAGGGAGTTTTTGGAGGTGAGTAAGTCGATTATTTCGACTAACTCGTGTGTGACATGGGCCTTTGAAGGTGAGTAAGTCGACTATTTCGACTAACTCGTGTGCGACATGGGCCATTGAAGGTGAGTAAGTCGATTATTTCGACTAACTCGTGTGTGACATGGGCCTCTGAAGGTGAGTAAGTCGATTATTTCGACTAACTCGTGTGTGACCTGGGCCTTTGAAGGTGAGTAAGCCGATTATTTCGACTAACTCGTGTGTGACATGGGCCTTTGAACGTGAGTAAGTCGATTATTTCGACTAACTCGTGTGTGACATGGGCCTTTGAACGTGAGTAAGTCGATTATTTCGACTAACTCGTGTGCGGCATGGGCCTTTGAAGTTGAGTAAGTCGATTATTTCGACTAACTCGTGTGCAACCAGGGCCTCTGAAGGTGAGCGGCTTTCCCTTGCACACGGCAGTGGGGGCCAAAAGCAAAGGAGCTAAGCGGAATGAATTCGCTTAGCTCCTTTTTACTCGATAATCCCCCACATGCTACTACTTTTTCTTCCTACGCTTGCTAGCCAATGTGTTAGAAGCCTTCCCATTCCCGCCGACGGCATCCTGCTGCTTGGTGCCTGGGCTTTCGATGGCGGAGTTCGTCCCACTCGTGCTGTACTTTCCAGCGCCGCTTGCCACTTGGGTTGCTGATGCATTCGCAGCATGTTTGGGGAGTTTAACAATTTGATCGTTAATGACAACGATGATTTCTTTGCCTTTACGACGGATTTCGGTTAGGCTTTTGCTGCCAGATAACTTGCCTTTGGTGCCTTTCACTAATTTGTTCCTCGCCTTGCCACCTGCCCCAACGCTTTGCTGTTGCTGACTATGCGGAGATTTGATAGCGGCGTTGCTGCCAGCTGCACTACTGCGGCCTGCAGCACTTGCGAGCTGCGTCGTATTAGGGGCATTCGTAAATTGATGGTTGATGACGAAAACCAGCCTATTAACGCCATGAATCGGCGATTGCGCAATAATACGTTTTTTCCCTTTTTCTATAATAATCGTGACGCGGTCTGATTTCATAGCACACAGATCCTCCCTAGTGGGTTCTCTCTTAAGTATATGTCCGTAGGACAAATTGGTAAGGGATAGTGGCTGAGAGTGTGAAAAAGAACTGCGTCATCTATATATGTCTACGAATAGCGCCATATCCCAAGATCTTTACGTCTATAGACACTGAACATGAGGCCAATAGCAATAAATTGAAAAATGACGAGCGAACCGCTATAGCTAATAAAAGGGAGTTGAAACGAGCTAAAAGGAGCTAGTCCCATCGACATGAGTATGCTCCAGATGTACTGTGTTATAAACAGGGTCAATAACCCAGATACTAGAGCTTTTCCATAGGGATCTCTCACCTTCCGAGAGACGCCAACCGTTTGCTGGACGAACAGAGTTATCATAATTACCATAGCAATACCAGCCCCCCAGCCGAAACAATAGATGAGAAAAGGGAACATCATTTCGGCTTGAAGCTCAGGCAAAGCCTTAAGTGGAGCTCCAAATCCATGCCCCGACCAACCAGCGGAAAGCATCGCTATTTTGGACTGGATAACTTGATAATTCATTCCTAACGGATCTTCTTGGGGATGTGTAAAAGAGAAAATACGTTTAGCTTGATAGGATTGATAGCTTAACTTTAATACAAATAGACCAAAGGCAGCTGCAAATAGACTACAATGAGCAGCGAGGATGGTTCGCTTTTTTCTCAAAACCAGTAACAAGGTCAAACATCCAATAAAGAATAGAACGAAATTCGCTGTAGAATGTATATATAAAATGAGGAAACTTGGCAGCCAGACGGTTCCCACGTTGATCCAACTCTTACGAAAGAATGCACGAAGGGAGGATTCGTTGGCAACGATCAGATGGGATGTGCTCCAAATACCAGCTAATGCGATGAGAAGTAAGTAGGGGGAGAGTGCTGGGATATTCATTTGAATGGCTCCCCATCTCACATAACCTCTAAATCCATTCATCATATTCCCAGATAGTAAGACATAGCTAAGTAACGTTATTGTAGCCATATAGAGAGCCCAAGAGTACTTAGCCAACTTGCTATAGTTACTAAAGCCAATTATCAGCATCAAGCATGTTCCTGCGCTCAAATAAACAATTTGTTTCAGACCGAAAGAAGTGATATTTGGATGATTGGATAGCGCAGCTTGGGCAGAAAATATGGCTACCAAACCGATCGACATGAAAAGAACGACGACTGCAAGCAACCCCCAGTTAAATCGAGGCCGATGGGCAAGGTGAAACTGCTGTCCAATCAAATCAGGAGTTCCCATTTGAGAAATCGACTCCTTAACTGCTCTATCCCAATCAATTCCAGTACTTAGCTTCTCCTCAATTAACTCCTGCAAATGACTTTCAAGCTCCAGACGAACTTCTGCATGGACCTCTTTTGATTTAATTTCGCGACAAACCTGTTTCAGGAACGTAGTGATCTCCTCATGATGACGAAAGTTATTCATACGCCGCCCTCCCCAAGAACACGATCCACCGTATTGCGAAAAAGTGACCATTCTTGTTTCTTCACTTTGAGTTCGCCCTTACCGGCCTTTGTTATGCGATAATTTTTACGTTTCCGTCCCTCTTTTTCATCCCAATAAGCTTCAACGTAGCCCTCAGACTCAAGCGTATGCAAAATGGGGTAGAGCGTGCCTTCCTTTAATGTGAATACGCCATCGGAATGCTTCTCCATTTCTTTGGTCATCTCATAGCCATACATATCTTTGCGATCCAAGAGGGTTAGGATCAGGATGACCGTGCTTCCTTTCATTAATTCCTTATTGATTTTCATGGATAGCTCCTTTCTACAACTGTAGAATTACGATGCATCGGATATCTATGTATAAGTATAAATGAGCAATTTATTTTTAGCAAATTTACCCATATTAGGAGGATGACGTGTGGTATAATGTGTGCTGAATTCATTCTTGGTACATACAATAGGAGGCTTCCATGCTACCCCACATTGTTTCCATAACCATGCAAAAGCTCTGCACCTCTTTACATACTCATTTAGGTGAGAACTTAGAGTCAGTTTATGTATACGGATCGACGGCTCTTGGCGCCTATATTGAGGGCTCAAGCGACATTGATTTTATTGCTATGGTGAGACAGCCACTCAGTCAATCAGACATAGAGGCCATTGCTCAAGCACACGCTGATGTAGAGCGAGCGCTTCCTGGCACCGACATCATGGGATCGTATATACGCCGAGAGGATCTTCATAAATCCTACACGGATATCCCAATCTACGCTACATATTACAATCATCAACTCAATACGAATGGTACAGGAGCAGATATCAATCCAGTTACCCTCCAAGTGCTGCGAAAATGCAGAATTTGTGTCTTTGGGAAGGACGTCCCATTCACCTACCATGCATCCATAAGCGAGCTGTTAACTTACGTTCTAAGCAACATGAACACCTATTGGGTAAGCTGGATCCAACGGCTAGAAGCTAACGCAGCGACGAGTTCTCCGTCCAATCTCATCGTTATCGAACAATTGAACGAGGCAGTAGAATGGTGCATATTAGGCATGCTAAGGCAGCTGTACACGCTGCAAAAGCATGACATCACCAGCAAAATCGGCGCTGGCGAATATGGTCTTACGATCCTTCCTGAGCGCTGGCATCCTTTGATCAAGGAAGCTATTGCAATCAAAAGCCGGCAGCATCAGCAATCTGCCTACGACTCCCAAACGACACAGTTACAAGACTTAGTCGAGATGCTCCGGTACATTCATTTGGCATGTAATCAGCCGGCTATCAAGTAAGCAAAAGCCTGAATCTAGTTTTAAGTAGATTCGGGCTTTTGCTTTTTCTATCGTTTAACTTCTCTAAACATCCGACCAAAGATAAATTCAGTCCATGAATCGGATAAAATCGGATATGTACAATGGTTTTTCTGCCACTTATAATTGAGACTGAGAATTATTATCAATATAAAATAGGGAGTCAGCATCAGCATTCTAAATAGATGGCTTGTTCATCACCAGTATGTGCTCTGCTGTACAAGGAGGAAGAAACCGATGAAAGCTTTAAAAATGATGATTATGCTGTTACTAGCGCTAGCAGTTACGGCTTGTGGTAGTTCCACAACAGGAGGAAATGCGAGCAGTACGACTGCATCACCAGAAGCAGCTAAAGCAACTGCTGCAGCTGCGGTAGAGAAAACAATCAAGCACGCGATGGGGACAGTTACTTTGAAGAAGAAACCAGAGCGGATAGTCGTTCTGTTCAATGGTATGACGGATATTGTTACACACTTAGGTGTCAAGCCTGTCGGTTCGGTTGAGTCATGGGAAGAGAAGCCTTGGTACAAATTTCTGAGGTCCAATATGGAAGGTGTTAAGAATCTGGGTGAAGAAACACAGCCGAACGTAGAGGCAATCGTGGCATTGAAGCCAGATTTGATCATTGGGACGAAACCACGTCACGAGAAAATTTATCCACAACTGGAAAGTATTGCGCCTACAATCATGACTGAAGAGATTTTTGATTGGAAGGCGAATTTGAAGTATGCAGCGGATGCCCTTTATAAGGAGCAAGAGGGTGCGATGATTTTAGCGGATTGGGATAAAGGGGTAGCGGAGTTTAAGCAAAAGGCAGGAGATAAACTGGCAAAATCCGAAGTTTCGATTATCCGCTTTGAAAGAGACGGCAGTGCACGTTTTTATGCAACCGGGTTTGCTGGAACGATCTTCAAGGAACTTGGATTGCCGCGTCCTAAGGCTCAGATTGTAGAAGGTAAGGCTGTAGTAAACATCACAACGAAGGAGCAAATGTCGCAGTTGGATGGGGAGTATATCTTTGATATTACACGTCTTAATGCCGAAGAACCTGCAGTAGAGAAATCGCAGAACGATTGGACGTCTCACCCCCTCTGGAAAAATCTCAAAGGCGTGAAGAACGGTAAATATTATAAAGTAGATACGATTACATGGAACTTATCTGGAGGCTCAATGGCAGCGAAAGCCATGCTAGCGGATCTCTACAAATATTTTGATATCAAATAGTTGAAACACGCAGGAATGAACGTTATGTTCATTCCTTTGTTGAAATATAAGCATATATTTGTTTTACCTAACAAGGAGATTGTCATCATGAACCTTATGAATACGAGTTTATGGAGAACCGCCGGACTACTCACGCTGATCCTTATTCTACTAGGCAGCTTTACTTCTAGCATTCTGTTTGGTGCGACGCAGTTTGACTGGCATACGGCATGGGCTTCCATCTTTCATTACGACGAGAATATGAATGACCAAATCATTCTTCGAACAACGCGTTTGCCCAGAGCCTGTATTGCAGCTGCAATTGGCGCTAGCTTAGCAATTGCAGGAACGCTCATGCAGACATTAACGCGCAATCCGCTGGCTTCGCCTAGTGTTCTTGGGGTCAATGCAGGAGCAACGATGTTCGTTGTTATTGGAGCAGTTGGCTTACAAATTTCATCAATGCAAGCCTTGATGTGGATCTCTTTTATCGGAGCGGCAGTGGGTGCTTTATCCGTATATATCTTGGGCTCTTTTGGCCGAGATGGATTGACGCCACTCAAAATTGTGCTCGCAGGCGCAGCCATGACCGCTCTGTTCTCGTCTTTCACACAAGGTATCTTGGTGCTCAACCAACAGGTACTTAGCACGGTGCTGTTCTGGTTGACGGGAACCATTGCGGGACGTTCTCCCGATATGTTGATCACAGTCTTCCCTTTTATGGCGATATGCTGGGTAGCCTCATGGTTCATTGCACGGGATATGAATCTTCTTCTCATGGGGGAGGATACGGCCAAAGGTTTGGGGCAAAAGACGATCTGGGTCAAATCCGTCGCTGGTCTTCTAATTGTCGTACTCGCGGGCTGCTCCGTGTCTATCGCGGGTCCTATTGGATTTATCGGCATCGTCATTCCGCATATCTCTCGGTTTTTCATCGGTATTGACCATCGTTGGGTCATCCCCTATTGCGCGGTGTTAGGTGCGATCCTGCTGATTCTGGCGGATTTGGCTGCAAGATTTATTATGATTCCTGAGGAAATGCCTGTAGGCGTTATGACAGCCCTTATTGGTGCCCCATTCTTTATTTATATTGCACGAAGGGGGCTTATCAAATCATGAAGGGTCATGTTCCGGTTCGATTGCGGCGTGGTGAGATTTCTTTTTTAGTCGAAAAAAGAGCATTAATGATATCCCTCTTGTTACTTGTGGTTTGCGTGGTTATTGCGATTGTAAGCACAGGGATGGGGGAGATGTACATATCTCCGATCGATGTTGTCAAAAGCGTCATAGGCATTGGGGCCGATGATCACACAATGGTCGTTCAAAAGCTGCGCCTCCCGCGAATTGTCATTTCAATGTTAGTAGGGGCTGCGCTGGCAGCGGCAGGTGCGATCATGCAGGGGATCATTCGGAATCCTTTGGCATCCCCTGATATGATGGGCGTAACCGGTGGAGCTTCGGTGGCTGCTGTTACATTCCTCACGTATTTCAATGGCATGATCAGCATTCGGTGGCTGCCGGTTTCGGCTATGCTGGGTGCTGCAGTTGTTTCTGTCATTCTATATATGCTTGCTTGGAAAAAAGGGGTCACACCCATTCGGCTCATTCTGGTAGGCATTGGGATGTCCTCGCTCATGTCTGCTGCGACGACGATGATGATCGTTTTTAGTCCGAGAAACGATCCCGGCACAGCCTATTTATGGCTGACAGGATCGGTTTACGCCACGAACTGGGAAAATGTGATGACTGTATTGCCATGGACGATAACCTTGATTCCGCTTGCTTTTCTATTAGCTCGCCATGTCAATATTGGACAGTTGGGGGATGATGTGGCGGCAAGTGCGGGAAGCGCAGTGGAGATCAACCGCTTATTATTGCTGCTCATCAGTGTGGCGCTAGCGGGTTCAGCTGTTTCCGTAGCTGGTGCGATCGGATTCATTGGCTTAATCGCACCGCATATAGCGCGCAAATGGGTAGGCTCGAGTTTTGACAGCCTGTTACCCGTCTCAGCTCTACTCGGAGGCGCTATTGTGATGTTGGCTGATCTAGCGGGAAGAACGTTCTTTCTACCGCTCGATGTACCAGTCGGTGTATTTACGGCAGCGGTGGGGGCACCCTTTTTCATTTATTTGCTGTACACCAAGCGAAATTCAAGATAGGAGTGAAGAGAGTGCCAACCTTGGAGACCAGAGATTTAAATTTGACCTATGGCAACGAAAATATCATCGAAGGTTTGAATCTTACCATGCCCAAAGGAAAGATTACGGTACTGATTGGTTCTAATGGCTGTGGGAAATCAACACTCCTGCGTGCGATGGCTCGCTTATTGAAGCCAGCTCATGGCGAAATCATTCTGGATGGCAAGCATATCGCGGAAATCCCAACGAAAGAAATCGCGAAGCGCTTATCGATCTTGCCGCAAGGGCCGATTGCCCCGGAAGGGTTAACGGTTTTTCAGTTAGTGAAACAAGGACGATACCCGTACCAGAATTGGCTAAAATCGTGGTCAGATGAAGATGAGCGATGTGTGAAGGATGCTTTAGCGGTTACCAAAATGACCGAATTGGCGGAAACCGCGGTGGATTCCTTGTCCGGCGGACAGCGTCAGCGGGCGTGGATTGCAATGACCCTTGCGCAAGGGACCTCAACCATCCTGTTGGATGAACCGACGACGTATTTGGATATGGCTCACCAAGTTGATATTTTGGATCTGTTGTTTGAGCTTAATGAACGCGAACAGCGAACGATTGTCATGGTTCTCCATGATCTCAATCTAGCTTGTCGATATGCACATCATCTCGTGGCGATCAAAGATAAATCCGTCTTCGCCCAAGGAAAGCCAGAGGATGTCATTAATTCGGAGCTTGTCAGGCATGTATTCGGAATGGAGTGTGAAATTATCGGGGATCCGTTCTTCGGTACGCCGATGTGCATTCCGAGAGGAAAAGGCCGGAAATCCGACAAGTTCGAGCCTGCGAAAATAGAGGAGGTAGTCCAACATGAGCTTATCCGATGTTAAACCAATGGGAACGGTGGCCGCATTAATTAAAGAGAGAAGAACAATTCGCGAGTTCAAACAGGATCCCGTTTCGGATGCATTGCTGCTCGAACTGTTGAATGTAGCGGTTTGGGCACCTAATCATGGGAACAGACAGCCTTGGCGTTTCATTTTGTATAAAGGAGAGGGACGCGAGACATTAGCAGATGCGATGCTCCTATCCTATGATGACGAGGAGATGAGAGAAAAACACGGGAAACGCAAATGGGAATACTTCCTAGAGGTTCCCGTTCATCTCGTTGTGATTTTGAAAGAAGACACACGCCAAAAGCAATGGGATGAGGACTACGGCGCGGTTTGCGCCCTCATCCAAAATTTCCAACTGGCTGCCTGGGAGCAGGGGCTTGGCGTCGTGTGGAAAACGAACAATTATAACTATGAAGAGGGGTTCCAGCGAGTAGTTGGCTTACAGGCAGATGAAAAAATTGTCGGCGTTCTGCATATCGGTTATCCGGCATCGATTCCGACCGTTCAGCCTCGTAAGTCCGTGGAGGAAATGCTGACGATTATAGATTCTAAATAGTAGCTAATCATCACCAATATGGCTCATGAATCCTGTAAGAGGATTTATGGGCTTTTTTTGGTATGAGTTTCAACGGACGCTGCAGCCTTGCAAGGCTACTTCGGGTAAACTCGATTATTTTCGAATAAATTCCTAATCTGATCGGCCATAAATTGTGTGGATTGCGGCATTTGATGACGTATCCACCACTCCACAATGCCAATAAAAGCAGAGGCCATGAATTGGGCTTTTATTTCATTGTCGATAATGGGTGTATTGTCCGGCTTTTCCATTTTATCCATCAGATTGACGGAGATAAATTTTAGTAATTGGTCCCGGAATAGAAAGGCCCTCTGATTGGAAAACATAGCTGAGAAAAAAGGGAAATGGTCACGAAAGTAATCAAAAACCGGTTTGGGCTCTTGTACCATTCCTTGACTATCCGTATCGTCCTCCCGTTTATGGCACAACGAGATCAATTCGTTGATGTGATCTTCAATGCATTTGTCCAAAAGGTCGTATTTGTCACTGTAATGCAGATAAACGGTGCCGCGGTTAACATTGGCACGCTCCGCAATCTCGTTAATGGTGATTTGTTCAAAATCTTTTTCCGAGAAAAGCTCCAGAAACGACTTCGTTATAGATTGCTTGGTTCGGAGAATACGGCGGTCGGTCTTAACAACAGATTCCATTCCTCTCGTTACCTCCTTCAGATAATCAACATGTCTATGGGTGTTGTTGAATATGAAACAAATACGCATCAATCAACCATTGAGTAATCCGTGCTTCTGTCTATAATATTAATCAACGGCCGTTAAATATTCAACACGTGTTCAATATTGAAGGTGAGGGAGCATATAACAATGGAAAACATTCGAGATAAAGTGGTCATTATTACGGGAGCCTCCAGTGGAATAGGAGAAGCTACAGCGAAGTTGTTGGCGCAAAATGGCGCAAAGGTGGTATTGGCTGCCAGAAGAGAGGAACGTCTGCACACGATTGTTAATGAAATTAAACAGGGTGGCGGCGAGGCTGTTTCTGTAAAAGCAGATGTTGTTTCTACTGAAGATATGCAGAATTTGGCCAAGTTTGCTTTAGGTGAGTATGGCCGAATTGATGTCCTGGTGAACAATGCAGGGGTCATGCCAAGTTCCAGGATGAATGAATTAAGAGTAGACGAGTGGAATCACATGATTGATGTGAACATCAAAGGCGTTTTATACGGCATCGCCGCGGTATTGCCTACCATGCGGGAGCAGCAGTCCGGGCATATCATCAACCTTTCCTCTACTTCAGGATATCAAGTATCCCCGACATCAGCCGTATACGCGGCCACAAAGTTCGCCGTTAGAGCCATTTCGGAAGGACTTCGTCTGGAAGAGTCCGCGACTTCGGGTATTCGATCGACATTGATTGCTCCAGGTCTAACGAAGACCGAACTATTTGACAGCATTACCAGCCCGGAAGTGCAAGCGATAGCCAATCAAATAAGCGGCTTAGGGATCTCTCCCAACAGTATTGCGAGAGCCATCGCGTTTGCCATTAATGAACCAGATGACACGTTAATCAGCGAAATTATGGTTAGACCGACCGCGTTGTCTTGAACTTGATAAAATTGTAATATAATTGAAATATTATATTCATCTGGCATTAATGTATTAGGCTTATAATAAAACCCGACCCCCTTTTTAAATATATATAAACTTAGACCCTCAGCCCGTTGCTGTGGGTCACTTTTTTATTAAATCCCACACATCCCATACCGCCCCTCAAACGCCATCCTGAACCGAATAACTGGATTTCCTCCAGCTATTTCAAAATTTCAGACGAACATGCCCCAAATAACTGTAGTTTTTACAGGTAATCCCCGAGTTCAACAACCTAAAAAAAACCTTTTCAAGTAAATGGAAACCCTTTATACTGAGTCTACTGAAAATCATTCTCACTACTGACTCTGACCGTGAAAGGGGTTAAAGCTGCATATGCTGCCGGTTCAAGGACAGGAGTATTCCCTTCTAATGCTTTCATCCATACGCAAACGTCGTTTCTATAAACGGAACACGCTGCATAAAAAGAATATCCCAGGAGATATGCTCTTTGTTGTGACACAAGGCAAAGGCATTCTTTGCATCGATAATCAAGCTGTGCCGATCAAGTCGAATCAGGCGTATTATCTAGTTCGAAGTAAGCCTATTGAGGTGATGCTTGAGTCGGATTTTATAGAGTTCTATGTCCTAGTCATTAGACGTGTATCGTTTTTCAAACAGAAAGGCGTCTGGCACTGTGTCAGTTCGGTTTCCGATCCCTCGCTTTTTCAGACGGGCAAGCTTCAAATGAAGCAGGGGAAGCAGCATCTCGAAGGCATGGGGCAGCTCTACGAAGAATCCCGTTCGAAGTCGGTTAAGGACCCTAGCCTTCAGCTCAAATTTCAAAGTCTGATTCAAGCGATGCCTGAAGAAGTGCCAGAAACGATTGAGCTGGAGGATGCGTCCAAAGGTATTGATCAAAGCATTTCGTATATGTACAAGCATTATAATCACAAAATCAAACTGGAGACGTTGTCCGACATCGCGGGATTGACACCAACTTCGTACTCAAGAAGCTTCAAGAAAGCGAAGAGGATGTCCCCCATCGAATACTTAAATCATATTCGTATCGATTCTTCGAAGGAACTTTTGCAACAGCCAGACCCTTCGATCAAGGATATTTCAACGGCCGTTGGTTTCGGGAATGAGTTTTATTTTAGCCGGATGTTTAAGAATAGCTTGGGTATTTCACCAACGATGTATTTAAAAAGGAGACAATTGAAGGTCGCTGTCGCATCGTGTTTTCGATATAAGGATTGTTTGCAAGACCTTGGGCTGGAGGATGCTTTTGAATTGAATGGGTATCGCCATATCGAATTAGGTCTCGAGGAGAACAAAAGGCAAACTCAAGTTCAATTAGCTGAATTGCACAACTATCAACCAGAGTTAATCATCGCCGACTATAGGCACCTTCCAATTTACGACCAGTTGAAGCTTATAGCGCCTACGGTTATGGTAGATTTTTCAATGGATTGGCGCATGTATTATATGCGGATTGCTGAGTTGGTTGGGCGGGAAAAAGAAGCTCAACAAACGTTCAGTCAATTGGATCTCCGTGTGAAATACACGAAAGAGGTATTGGTGAATACGATTGGTAACAAGAGTGTGTCAATGATTCGATTATATAGCCGGAGAATTCGCGTGCAAGGGTTCGTGGACCACCCTTTAAGTCATTTATTATATACAGAGCTTGGGCTAAAGCCTGGCAGTTGTGTGCCGTTGAACGAGAGGACGAAGGATTTTGCAGTGGAAAGTATGCCGCCATTTGACACAGATATTCTCCTCATTGATAAACGCCTTACGTCACTAGAGGAGACCAACTTATATATGAATGTGTTGAGAGGGACTTCTTGGGAAACGATGAAGGCTGTGCAGAACAACCAGATCCGCGTGATTCCGAAATGGATAAGCATGAGTTGGGCCCCTAGCGGGCAAAACCAGATCCTTGATGAATTGTTGCAGTGGCACGCTTGATGGAGATCGGTCAGTCTCACTTGTTGTCCTATTTGAGTGGACGTAGCATATCTATGACATCTGCTCATTATATATGGGAGAGGAGAACATCATGGTGAGGAGAGTGCCCGAATTGTCAAATGAGTTCGTGATGCGTTCATTGGATGAGGTCCGGTTCTGGTCACGTATTATGAAGGAACATTCCTTATTTCTCAAACTGGGCTTTCGATGTGAGGACACGACATTAATACAAGAAGCGAATCATTATTATCATATTTTTGAGCATATTGAGGGTCGATCCCATTCGTATAACGAGTTGACAGACCCTGAACAAATTCGACGATTCAATACGGAGGTGTCTGCGGCTGCTGCCCATATTTGGGCGTTCAAAAGAAAAGTTCTCGGACTCATCATCCAGTGCAAGCTTCCTGGCGGCAACAACTTCCCGCTGTTAGTTGACCATACGAGTCGTGAGGCTAACTATTTCCGAAACCGATTACACGAATTGAACTCAGGACGATTAGAACCATTACACGATGCGATTATTGATGAAAATGTGTTCTTCTTACGTATCATGGCGGATCACGCCAAGTTTATCGGTCATTTGCTGGATCCATCCGAACGTCAATTAGTGGAACAAGCACGGAATTTTAGTCATGATTTTGACCAGCTTCTCTTTCAAGCCATTGATTTGAATGGGATGAGGCCTCAATCTCAAACGGATCCTCTCTTGGACCAGTTCCTTGATCAGAATCGTGTCTCTGTCGTTGCTCTCCGTGATTTTAAGAAAACAGCTCGTGACTTAATTGAAGCTTGCAAAATCAAAAGCATTATTCATCCGCTACTGGCGGATCACGTATTCCGTGAAGCAGAACGCTTCTTAGCTATTATCGATATGTTCGAACAGTGCTTAACGGGCAATCCAATCATGGGGATGCGAGAGGAGCATGTGGGACATTAAATATGAGGGTACATCGTTGGATCGGTACCTGAAGAAGGCGAAGTAACCAATTGACCTAAATTAGCGAGCCCCTTGGGGCTCGCTTTTTGAGTTTCAGTGGAGTTATCTATTGTAGATACGACAGCATTAGCTTGCTGTTGCGTAGGCACTCCTTCATAAGTGGACGAGGAAATGCTAGATTCGTGATCATGGTTTTAGCAGGCTGTTTCCTCCAGTTTCTACTTCTAGGTCAATATACAGTGCTATTAGTGGAAATTTATTGAAATAGTATAAACAACTAGTCCCCTCTATGTTATATGAACATATTATGCTAATGAAACTATAAGACAACTATCATGGAGGGAGGAACAACTAGAAAACCGCTACCCACAAGTGGTTTTGTTCACTAGAGAGAATGTAAAAAGATGAAAAATAAGATCTGCATGAAGATCTTATTTTACTTAATCGAAAAGAGGTTGAATTATGATGCTGCAAGATTTCATGATTCCTATCACGATCTTGTCTTTTATATGCACCATTGCTTTTATTATCTTTCGTCCGAATGTAAATGAATCTATTCCAGCAACCATCGGCGCTATAATTGTCCTCCTAACCGGTAGTGTAACTATAAATGACTTGGGAAAAATAACTGAAACTATAGGTGGAGCAGCCGTAACCATTATGGCAACGATTGTTATGGCGATTGTTTTAGAAAGCTTTGGATTTTTTAATTGGGCTGCAGAGAAGCTTCTTGAACGAGCTAAAGGATCAGGAATACGCTTATTCTGGTACACCAATTTATTTTGTTTTCTGATGACCCTTTTTGTGAACAACGACGGTAGTATATTGATCACTACACCGATTTTGCTTATGCTTCTGCATCAATTAGGACTTAAAAACCATCAGAAAATTCCTTATTTACTCTCCGGTGCTTTAATTGCAACAGCTTCTAGCGCACCAATTGGCGTAAGTAATATCGTCAATTTAATTGCGCTAAAGATTGTTCATATGGACCTCTATATGCAAACAGCAATGATGTTTGTCCCTGCTTCACTTGGTCTTGTACTCCTTACACTCCTTCTATTTTTAAGTTTTTATCGCGTATTACCTCGTAAACTACCACCAATTAGAGTAGGAGCCTTATACCAAACACATCCACTGCAAGATATTTCGTCACCGGTTCCGAATGAGAATCGAACCAAATTCATGCGGAATATCTTAATCTTCGTATTCAGCGTTCGAATAAGCCTATTTGTTGCCTCTTTCATTCATTTCCCAGTTCCATTAATGGCTGTTATCGGTTCTACATTCCTGCTGGGCTGGCGTTGGTATTATTTGAGAATTGCACCTACAGATATGATTAAAAAAATGCCTTGGTATATCCTCGTGTTTGCCTTTAGTATGTATGTGATTATATATGGTTTGCATAATATCGGACTAACCCAAATGCTTATCCAGTTTATGCAGCCACTCGTTTCGGGCAGTTTACTTCATGCAAGTCTAATTATGGGAATTCTACTTACCGTTTTATCGAATGTATTCAACAATCATCCTGCATTAATGGTAGGTACGTTAACTTTGACGAACATGGGTCTTGATCCACTTACTTTGAAAATTTCTTATCTCGCTGGTGTAATTGGCAGCGATATGGGTTCCCTTATTTTACCAATTGGTACACTCGCAACCATAATGTGGATGCACATTATCAAGAAAGGAAAAGTAAGGTTGAGCTGGGCCGAGTACTTAAAAGTGACGATTACAGTCATCCCAATTACTCTCATTTTCACGTTAGTCATTCTAGCATTCTGGGTATCCTGGATTTTTTAGTACGTCAGATATGATGATAACTGGAGGTTATTCGTATGCGTGTGCTTCAACAATTTGTTGGTCAACAAGTGATTGTTGAAATTTCTGGAAATAATAACTGTACGGGTAAAATAATTGATTTAGGGCTTGATATCATGGTTGTACTCAATAAACAACAGCACTATTATATCCCCTTAGTAAACGTGCAGAATGTAAGATTGAATTCAGAGTATAGTACGGAAACAGAACTTATATCTGATGTAGTGCCAATCGATTATCAAGAAGATAGCCTCTCATATCGCAAGATATTAAATAATGCAAAAGGCCGATTTGTCGAGATTTATGTAACTGGCAATAAAACGATACATGGCTATTTAACTAGTATTATGAATGATTATTTCGTCTTCTACTCACCTGTCTATAAAGCCATATTTGTGTCTATGAGCCACTTGAAATGGTTAATTCCTTATCACGCTCATCTCACGCCATACTCACTTAATAATCAATCGCTTCCTTTGAATCCAATTAATGTATCCTTAGCAAGAACTTTTGAAGGACAATGTGAAAAACTGAAAGGAAACCTAGTTGTTTTTGATCTTGGAGATAACACGAAAAAAATAGGCTTACTTCACAAAGTAGAAAGTGGTTCCATCGAATTGATTAATGCCAATGGAGATAAAGTAATTTGGAATCTGCAGCATTTAAAAACGGTGTACACGCCATGATTGATGAAGCGTTGCTGCGAAAATAAAAAACGACCTTCTGGGGGAAGGTCGATCGAAAAAGGCTGAAATATGCATTCGCACACCTTATCTTATGAAAGTAAGGGCTGGGTCGTTTGGGCTACCAACTAGACGAATGAACTTTTTGAATAGGCATAAATACGATATTCTCATCTTTTTGATGAGAGTATTTTTTGTGTTTTCGTGGGGGAATTAACAAAAATAAAACAGGTCGAGCATTTCTCAAAGCCAGGTGTTATAATAGGTTAAACGTTTCAACAAACCTGATGAGGAGTGTCTCAGATGACAATTCAGAAAGATTGGGCGCAAGAAGCATGGGCACAAACGATAACAAAAGTAGGCAAAACCAGCAAGCGTATTGGTGACGGGTTCCCACATGCAAGTGTGGGCGGAGAATACAAGCTAGAGCCTGCGTATTGGTGGACAGCCGGCTTCTGGCCTGGGTTGCTGTGGCTTTTATATCGTGATACGAAGGATGAAGGATTAAAGCAGTTGGCTGAGTCTTGTGAGCAGCAGCTGGATCAAGTTGTAACGGACTACTATCGTTTGGACCACGATATCGGCTTCATGTGGACATTGACGAGTGTTGCGCGCTACAAGCTGCTTGGCTCAGAAGATTCCAAGCGCCGCGCCTTGTTGGCAGCGAATCTGCTTGCTGCGCGGTTCAATGTGAAGGGAAGCTACATTCGCGCGTGGAATCCTTGGCGCGAAGGCGAAGACAATGCAGGCTGGGCCATTATCGACTGCATGATGAACCTGCCGCTGCTGCATTGGGCTACGCTGACCACGGGCGATCCGCGGTTCAAAGAAATCGCCGTCAGACATGCGGATATGGCGGTGAATCACTTTATTCGTCCCGATGGATCGGTGAATCATATCGTGATTTTTGATCCGCATACCGGTGAAAAGCTTTCCGTGAACGGTGGGCAAGGCTTTGCGCCAGAATCGGCCTGGTCGCGTGGAACCGCGTGGGCGATTTACGGCATGAGCCTTAGCTATAAGTACACTGGCGATGAGAAGTATCTACAGGCAGCAAAGCGTGCCGCGCATTTCTTCTTGGCGAACCTGCCGGAAGACCATGTGCCACATTGGGATTTCCGTTTGCCAGACGGCATTCCGGCATATCGCGACTCCTCGGCAGGCGCGTGTGCGGCTTGCGGTTTGCTCCTGATCGCGGAGCAAGTGAACAGCCAAGAGGCATCCCTCTACCGTGAAGCGGGTGAGCGCATCTTGCACTCGCTCTACACGAACTACGGTGCGTGGGATTCCGAAACCGAAGAAGGCTTGGTAACCCATGGTACAAGCCATTACCCAGAGGGGAAAAACATCGACGTGCCACTCATCTATGGCGACTACTACTTTGTAGAGGGGCTTTCCCGGTTGCTCGGGCATGGCGAGTTGTTCTGGTAGGCTATTGTAAATTCAAAAAGAGTTGTTCTGGAGTAGCTTCGAGCTACTTGAGGGCAGCTCTTTTGTTTTTCCACGTCGCTCCAGCATTCCAGCAATAATAACTGGATATCCTACATCTAATTTCACGCCAAACTCGTCTTTGAATCGAATAACTGGATTCCCTCCAGTTAATTCGATCCATTCCTGCCGAAACTATCGATTTGGGCGAAATTAGCTACATAATTTCCATCTATATTCTACAAACAGCTGAATCAGCCAGAATTAACTGCATCATTTCCATTTATTTTCCACTAAGGGAGAGTGTGGTAGGGTATCGGAGGGGAGTGGGGCGCGGGGCGCGGATGCTGCTTCCAAGAGCAAGAGATAGCTGGTTTGAAACCCGTGGATCAGAATGAGGCGAAATGAAGTAAGGGTGTTGCTCAAGTGTGGCTGGGTGTTGTAGAAGCGGAATCAAGCTATGGAGTGGCAAGGAGGTTTATGTGGAGTACTAAGCGATTTGGAAGGTTTATCCGTTGTTAGATTTGGGTATCCTTTTACTAGACTAATAGATTCTAGTGAGAGGTGGAGTTGGAACGATGACAACGGAAGCAACTAACGTATTTAAACCAGTCATTCCTAGCAAAATTGCCGCATCCATTGAAAGCCTGCGAAAAGAAGGTTGGGCTGACGATGATTTCTTTAACTTCTCGCGCTATGATGAAGAATCGGCAGAGGCTCGGCTGTTATATCACTTTTTTCGGAACAATCGGGTAACCTTTGCGGCGGCGGTCATCAATAGCTACAGCGTTCAGGAGATGCAGCAGTAAACCGATAGATGTATAGAGATCCTTATCCAGCATGGCTGGGTGAGGATCTTTTTTTGCATAATACCGGCCCAAGGGGAACCTCTAAGCCGATCTGATCGCGGAGATGTTGGTTAAGAAATAATTGTAGAACAAAAAACCTGGAGCCCACTCTCGAAGTGGAACTCCAGGCTTTCTTTAGATTGATAACGTAATTAGGATTTCACGTTGATCAACTTAGCTTTTTCAAGCAAACGCTGAATTAGCGCTGCTGTCTCTGCTCGCGTAATTTCTCGCGACGGCTGAAGTCCCGCATCTGCGCCATTGAGCAGTTGATTTTTGAGAGAAGTTGCAACGGCTTGTTTCGCCCATGAGCTGACAACAGCACCGGTGATAGGATTCGTAATTCGACAAACTAGTTCTTTGTACCTACAATTAATTGAAGTTTCCACTCATGCGGTGTAGGGGGATGGCGGAAATATCATGTCATGTTAAATGACGTAGATACCCTAAAATCAGCAATATATAGATCGAAAAGTTTTTATGTAATAATAGTTGACACATAATAAATCAGGCAGTATACTCTAATTAACCGCACGACGATGTGCAACTAATATTCGAGGCAATGGCGCCTATCCTACCACAGGATAGGCGTTTTCTGTCTTTTTGAAAGGGTGAATACGATGATGAAACGCTTGAAGAACGTTGTTTTGTTTATCCAATGTCTGCCTGTCGCGCTGAGATGGTACTAAGTATTGATGTTAGGTTTCACGACGTGTAAATCTTAATTTGCTATAGCCAAGCTCTAGATGCGGTCGCTCATTGTCGAGTGATCGCAATAGAGCTATTTTATTTTTATCTAACCTTCATACTTTGGGCAAACTTTCATGATACGATATTGGCAAAGTGCAAATGACGCACGATCTGGATGGAAGGGAAGTCACGGAATGTCAGACGGACAATTAGCTGTATTAGATGTACATATTGAACAGGCCGGTTACGATGAAGTGCCTGATATTATTAAGGGGATTCATTTTACGGTGCGGCAAGGCGAACTCGTGGGTTTGTTAGGTCCGAACGGTGCTGGCAAAAGTACGACAATTAAGAGCATCCTTGGCTTACTAAAGGATTTTAAAGGCAAAATCTCCTTCATGGGTGAAAGCAAAAGTTATGCGTATATTCCCGAACACCCGATTCTATATGACGAATTGACGCTGTGGGAGCATATGGAATTCGCCGCCTCGGTGTATGAACTAGATCGCACGGTGTTCCTAGAAAGAGCAGATGATCTCTTGCACCGCTTCCGCCTACTAGATGAGAAGCATCAATTGCCTGGGAAATTCTCCAAAGGGATGCAGCAGAAGATTATGCTTATACTCGGATTTTTGAATAAACCAGATGTGTACATTGTGGACGAGCCCTTTATTGGTCTAGATCCAAAGGCGATCAAGGATTTCTTGGGTATGCTGGAAGAGGAACGGAAGCGTGGCGCAGGCATACTGATGAGCACACACGTGTTAGATACAGCGGAGCGGATATGCAGTTCATTTGTGCTGCTGTCAGGTGGCAGATTGGTAGCGAACGGTACACTGAACGACATCCAGCAACAATGCGACATGCCGGATGCTTCGTTGTTCGACTGCTTCCATTCCTTATTATGAGAGGGGGCGACAGCGGGTTGAACAGCAGCTTTCAGGTTTTTGCGCGAAGAGTCCGTTCGGACCTACTATTCCAATATCGTGCCTTACGCATGGCCGTTGATTGGGTCATCGCGATTTATTTTGTCATACCCCTGTTGATCGTGGCCGGCTATCACTATTACGCGTGGTATATGACGCCGCCAGGGTGGTTAAGCGGGATCTCTATTCACACGGTAGCTACACTTTTCTACATTTTCACATGGATGGGCACGCTGCGCTACTTTGTTGAAGAGGGGGATCAGCTGTTTCTCCGGCAAAATGAAGGCTGGTTTCGACATCTCATGCATCTCGGCTATCGGTATTCGGTGGTGCTGCAGGCCGTCACTTCGATGCTGGCAACGCTCCTTTTTCTGCCATTATTAGTGCCTGTATATTCGTATAGTATCACGCAAGTCGTATGCTTCTGGTTGCTGACTTATGTGGTGAAGCTGAACATCGGCCTCATTCGCCAGCTGCTTGCACTTCGCTTTCAGAGGTTTTTGCTCTGGGGGCTGCGAATTGTGGTGTTTGCGATCGGGTTCTTCTTATTCCAACTGTTAGTAACGGAGGTTACGAAGCAAGCTTTCTATAGCTGGACAGCCATAGGGCTAGGAATATGTACATTTGTGCTTTTAACCGTAACGAGGCTGCGTGAAAAAGGCTCCTTTTTTGCGGATATCGCAAGAGAGCGAGATGCGCGGATGCGTATCGTCTCCTTGATGTTAATTCGCGTGATGGAGCGCAAAAGAAAGCCGACACGCAGGTACCCGCTTTTATTCAGCAGATCCCAGAAGTTGATCAAAGGCAAAGGAGCCGGTAACGGGATTGCCGAGCTCTTAGTGAAGTCTTATTTCCGAAACGGAATCCAATGGCGACAATCGATTCAATTCGTTGTTGTCATGAGTGGAGCGCTGTTTATTTTGCCAGGTGCGATTAAAATTCTCGTTTGGGTCCTTGCGGCGGTCCTGCTGGTCTTCTGGCGCAAATCCTTTTGTAAGGATGAACTAACGACGCCGTTCCTGTCGCTATTCCCGATTCAAGATACGATGAAACACCAAGCGATTCAGACCGCCATGCCTATGCTAGTTCTCCCGGCGATGATCATTATTAGTCTAGTCGCGGGCATCTCCATGTTCACGTGGTGGGGACCCATTGTGCTGATCGGAGTAGCGATCCCGCTGACGTATGGAACTTCATCGGTGTTTACTAGCTGGTATTGAGCAGCACACATATAGGTCTTTCGTAAGGCTAGCCAACGCATGTTGGCTAGCCTTTTTCTTTTTTATATAGCGGCGTCTGAGATGACATGGCGATGTAGCATAGCGGAATAGAACAACAGGTTTAAGCGGATGCTAGCAAATAATTCCCATTTAAAAGGTAATGAAAGCGAGGCCGAACACCGTTGGAACTTCTATTGCCCTTATTAATTGTAGCGGCCGTAATCGTAGCAGCAACGTTACTTCATAAGCGCTATCCCCAAATCCCTCTGCCCTTTTATTTAATTGGACTAGGGGCTGTTGTATCGTGGGTGCCCTTCATCCCGACAGACTTCAATTTTGAACCAGAGGCCTTCATGGTTTGCCTAATTGCTCCTATCCTATTCGGAGATGGACGGGTGATATCTCGCAAAGAATTGTGGGAATACCGCAAGCCCATTCTTCTCATGGCGATCGGGCTTGTTGTCTTTACGGTAGTCGGCATCGGATATGTCATTCACTATCTCATCCCGTCCATGCCGCTGCCAGTCGCTTTTGCCCTGGCTGCAGCGTTGTCACCTACGGATGCGGTCGCTGTCAAATCTATGACACGAGGCCGGACGTTCCCTAAGGGCTTAATGCCGATCTTGGAGGGGGAGTCACTATTAAATGATGCGGCAGGTTTGGTTTCCTTTCAAGTTGCATTAGGTGTCGTGATGACAGGCGTATTCTCTGTGAAATCAGCTGCCTTAGAATTCCTGCTCGTGGCTTTAGGCGGCTGCGTCGTTGGGCTTGTTGTTGGTGCCGTCTTGGTGAATTTTAGGATTTTTCTACGAAAGCGAGGCATGGAAGAAGTTCATTCGCTCGTCACGATTCAACTGATAACGCCATTTGCGATCTATCTTGCCGCGGAGGAACTTCATGTTTCCGGTATTTTGGCCGTCGTTGCCGCAGGAATCGTGCATGGTTTGGAGCGCGATCGGTTGCAGCAAACCACAACCAAACTGGACATCATCTCGACGAATACGTGGTCGATGTTAAGTTTTATCCTGAACGGTCTTGTATTTGCATTGCTCGGACTATTGCTGCCAGAAGTTATCAGGGGCTTGCTTCATAGTGGTGAGGCTTCGTTCTTCAAAGCAATTGGTTTGGCACTCGCGATATACGCGGCGCTCAGTACAGCGAGGTATTTATGGGTATATTTCTTACATGATGACTTCCTGCCAGCCAACTATACGAACCCTAACATATCAATGAATACGACCCGAAAGGGGTATGCACTCGCCACCAGCTTATGTGGTGTTCACGGTACGATCACCCTGGCAACAGCCTTATCCATTCCTTTCGAATTATCCGATGGAACGCCATTTCCTTTGCGGAACACGATCTTGTTTATTTCGGCCAGCGTCATCTTGATTAGTATGTTTGCTGCATCTGTAGCCATGCCATTCTTAGGGAAGTCAGTTGTAACCGAGCCCGATCAAGCAGCGATGACGCTGAAAGAAGCAAGCATCCATCTGGCTAAGAAGACGATTCAAGCGCTCAAAACAGAAATGGATGCGGTTAATTTCGATGCTACCCTCGCAGTCGCACAACAATTGGAGGAGCAAATTCGAATTGAGTCCTATGGTTCCGTCAAGCTATCTGGCCCCTATATTCGCGAACTGCAGCAAATTGGCAGAGAAGCGGAAACCACGAAGCTCTGTGAGCTTATTGATCAAGGTGTGATTTCTCCTCAGCTGCGGTCGGTTTTTACCTTGCTGCATCAACCGCATTCTGAATCTTTTTTTCTAGCGAGGCTCCAATACCTCTGGGTAAGATTCAAGTTGAACCTGCTTAACCGTAAAATCAAGCAGCATCGTAAGGAGGGGATTTCCGAGAAATTCAGATCCATTACGGAGATGTTTGAAGAGCTCCAATCCATCGAAACACAATTGCAGCAGGCAGCAGTCACCGCAATTCACAAGCAAAAATCAAAGAAGCATAAGCTAGAGGTCCTGCTTGTCATTCAGCATTATTCACGCATGTTGAAACGTGAGAAGATTAACGGAAATCAATGCACGGAAGAAGACTTCCAACACCAGCTAAGGAATGTCCAGCTGCGAAGTGTACAGATTAGACGGGATGGGGTTCAAGAATTGGAAGAAACCGAGCAAATCTCAACGGGAACTGTGTATGAATTATTGCAAGCGGTCAATTATGAAGAGATGCTAATTTTGGACAATAGCAGAGAGTAAGCGAGGCTAAGCAAAATAGTAGAAAAAGGGCTGTTCCAACTCATCAGTAGATGAGTCGGAACAGCCCTTTTGTCTACTTTCGTGGTCGCAGTATATACCACTCAACTACTAACAGATTAATCAGCAAACCGATCCAAACGTTGATATTCAGAATGTCTGCGACCATCTGCTCCCTACCTCCCTCGGGAAGCTTGAAGCCATGCATAGCTAGATAGAGCAAAATACAAACCGGAACGATCACTCTGGCAGAGGTTGCCACTAAGGTGACTGCATAACTGCGGATCATCCAGCTGCGATGCTGTGGGAGTTTCCCTTTGACCGCGTAACGGAACCCCTTCCATGTCGTAACTAGCCACAGCGTACTTAGTGCAAGGAAAGCCATGGCTTTCGTAAAGTTCTCCGCATAGAAGGTTAAGACGAAGCCTAGGATGCCACTGATCATAACGCTGATCACATAAATGCGGCCTAAAGCTCTATGCCATGCGGGATTGTTAGCTCGAAAGCGTGCATGAAATTGAAATAAGCCGCTGATCAGAGCAATTAGAGCAAGTGCGATATGAAGCGTGAGCACCGTGTAGTGCAAGGGAAAATTCACATTAAGCGTTAGTCGGCTATTTGCAGGATTCAAGGTGATATAAGGGAAAACTGCCACGACCGCAACCGCCATAATGACGATAATCGAGATTATACCTAGCTTTTTACTCATATATGGTCATGACCCCCGTTTATTTACGCACTTCCCTCCAATTGTAAATCTTAAATCTAAATAGGTGCTTATCCAGTTATTAAAATATTCTAAACAATGGTGCGAACAGCAGCTCTTCGCCAGAAACGAAGTACGAAGAGGAGAGGAGATTCGTTCACACCTAGCAAAACTAAATTTGGGAACGTCCAACACGTTATGTACTTTAGTGTAAATTTATATGTTAAACAATGTATGTATTCTTATAGTAATTGACACTATGATTAGTTTATGAGTAAACAATATTGTGCAAATATATAGGAGGGTACTTATGTTGCATCCATTCATGGGAATCAAGGATTGGGATCGTATCGGCATGTCCGTCGAGGAGTCATCAAAAGCATTACAACGAATTGCCTATGTAGATCGACAATTAATGCGGATCGAGGCTGCTCATATGGCGGCTAGACCTGAATATGAAATAAAAGGAGCGCTTGCACGCTTAAGCTATCAGGATGCGGAACACCACGATCAATTCCGCAATCGAATTAAGCAGCTGCGCATGAGCACAGTGGCGTTCGATAAATGCCCAGATGCATCACTGAACGAGCTAATGCAAACGGTACTGAATTCAGAGACGACTTTGTGTTTGTTGACGGCGCTTTTTGAAGTCGTGAAACCAGCACAAATTGCCGCAATTCATGCCTATAAGGGCAAAGCGCAGCCACTCGTTGATGAACCTACGCTCCATATCATGAAGCACCAGCTCATCGACCGCGAGGAGCAAATGGACTGGGGGCGCCAGGCGCTTCAATATCTGCTGCAATCCGCATCGGAAACGGAGAAGGAACAAGCACAGAATTGGAGAATGTATGTGGAACAACTGCTTGCAGCTGCTGGCGGGATAACAGGATGGGAAGAGCGGATCTCTGTGAATCCAGCTGTTCGGATCACCACCGAGCCATTTGCCATGCCTCAAACGAGCACGCGAGACAGTCGATTTCAATCACAAGTTGTGAAAATGCAAGGGTTTGGCATCCCCGACAATGAAGAGGGACGTTTCATGACGATGATGCTGTCAAGGTATTTCGAGATGTCACCAGCGGAAGGCGTTGCTTATGTCCACTTCACAACAGAGGGCAAGCCATGGCATTTTTACCGCGATACGGCCAGGCATATGTGGGATGAAGTTCGCCATAGCTGGTTCGGTGAGGCGGCCCTTCGAGCGAAAGGGTACGATGTGTATCAATTCCCCAACTGGACGGGATGGTACGATATGACAGCACAGCTGTTCGAGGGCACCGAAGCTTATTCGCATTTGACGATTGCCATTGAGAAGGCAGCGATGAAGTACCCGCCAGGCAAGCGCGAGGAGTGGGAGTTTTGCCGGGATATCGCGAAGGATCCGCTTATGACGACGTTTCAAGATTTTGACTGGGCAGATGAAGTTGTTCATGCGGGCTTCGGACAGCGTTGGATGATTGATGATGTTCATCGCGGTGATGCGCGTGCGGCACAGGAGGAAGCGGAGAGAACCGTGAAGAAACGTGCGGTGTACATGGAGGCGCATGGTGATCTTGCTAAAAACAAACCGGCGGGAAGCCTAGGAGGCTATTAATACGAATGATGGAAAAATTCGATATTACGAGGATTAATGATGGCTCTAATCGCCCACCACGACTCGAAATTCATCAATCCATGTGGGCAATGATGGGCCTGGGAGCAGAGGGAACCGAGCTCACGTTGGAGGCAAAACTAGAGCGGATTGCAAGCGCAGGCTTTACTGGCATCTTGGCTAGAGTGCCGGAGGTCGATGTTAGGGATGAATGGAAGCGATTACTGAGTCAATATGGTCTCAGCTTTGGCTCACATTGCTTCCCATTTAGCCCGAGTGACTTATCGTCTCATATTCAGCATGCCAAAGAGATGGATATGCTTTATGTGAATGGACAGGTGGCTGACTCTTTTATCATAGATGAAGAGGCTATTACGCTGCTAGGTGGACTTGTTGATGTGTCGACTTCGCATAGGATGCCATTTTATGTAGAGACGCATCGCGGCAAAATTACGCAAGACCTGATCCGCACCGTCCAATACGCGCAAGCACTGCCGAATCTGCGTTTTACACTGGATATCTCCCACTTCGTGTTAGCTGGTGAAATGACGGAGAAACAAGACAAGGCGGAGCTTCTATTCGAGACCGTGCTGCAGCGGACGTCTGCCATTCATAGCCGCATTTCTTCGGGTGAGCAAATTCAAGTGGATGTGGGCTACTCGGATGCGATATTGGAACGTTTTGAAAAATGGTGGACCCAAGCGATGCGCTATTGGCTGCAGGGGGCAAAGCCCGGCGATGTGCTGCCGTTCGTTTGTGAGCTTGGTCCTGCGCCCTATGCGATCAAGGGACAAAACAGCAAAGAACTGTCCAGCCGGTGGGAGCAGGCTTTGGTTTTGAAAAATGTGGCGCAAGCTTGCTGGAAACGTGCTACAGTAGAGTAAAAAAGCGAGGAAATCGTATGGAGCAAATCATACTTAAACAACTCGAATTTATACGTCATCTTACCATCAAAGCGGTTGAGGGATTATCAGAAAGTACGTTGGATCACATGCCTGAAGGATTCAATAACAACATCAGATGGAATTTGGGACATATTTACACGGTTCAAGAGAAGTTTGCTTTTCATTTTGCTGGTGAGCCCTTACATCTGCCTGAGAACTTTGATCGGTTATTTGCAAAAGGCACCAAACCAGCGGATTGGAACGAGGAAACGCCAACGCTAGAGGCATTACTTGAGCTGCTTGCGGAGCAGCCAAAGCGCATTCAGAAATCGTTCCACAATCGGTTAGACGAACGTGTGGTAAAGCCATTCACAACAGGCAGCGGCTTACTCCTTCATACAATTGGGGAATTTATAAATTTCACCTTGTATCACGAGGGCATGCACTTTAATTCGATTACGCTGTTAAAACGTTTCGCGACTAACCGTGTGTAAAAGGTAGCAGAATCTTATGGAAACCTCTTCGTTTATGCTTACGAAGAGGTTTTTTTGTCTACTATGATATAATTGGGAAAGTAGCATGTTGGAGTAAGAAAGAGGAGATACGATGACAGATAACGTAGCAAAACAAGATACAGGCTGGAACTTCGAGAATAGTTATGCTCGACTTCCGCAATCCTTCTTTACCCAAGTGAACCCTACCCCTGGACGCGCACCGAAATTGGTCGTTCTTAATGGTCCATTGGCAGCAACCTTAGGATTAAACGCTGAAGCGTTACAAAGCGATGAGGGGGTTGCTACGCTCGCAGGCAACCATATTCCAGAAGGTTCAATCCCGCTTGCGCAGGCTTATGCAGCGCACCAATTCGGACATTTTAACATGTTAGGGGATGGCCGAGCCATCCTGCTGGGCGAACAGATCACTCCGCTAGGGGAGCGGGTGGATATTCAACTGAAGGGTTCGGGCAGAACACCCTACTCCCGTCGAGGCGATGGCCGCGCAGCCCTTGGACCTATGCTTCGTGAATACATCATCAGCGAAGCAATGGTTGGACTTGGCATTCCTACGACGCGCAGCTTAGCTGTTGTAACAACGGGTGATATTATTTACCGTGAAACCGAGCTGCCCGGTGCCGTTCTGACACGTATTGCGGCTAGTCATATACGCGTGGGTACTTTTCAGTATGCGGCACAATATGGGGCCGTGGAGGACATTCAAGCTATAGCAGACTACACCATGCAAAGACATTATCCCGAAGTTGCTGCACAGGCTCAGGGTAACCAAAGTGAGAATCGCTATCTCCACTTCCTACAAGAAGTGATCAAGCGTCAAGCCCATTTAATCGCCAAATGGCAGCTTGTCGGCTTTATTCATGGGGTCATGAACACCGATAATATGGCGATTAGCGGCGAAACCATTGATTATGGTCCTTGCGCCTTCATGGATACCTATGATCCAGCTACAGTCTTCAGCTCCATTGATACGCATGGCCGTTACGCTTATGCTAATCAGCCACGAATTGCGGTGTGGAATCTCGCGAGATTTGCTGAGACCTTGTTACCGCTGTTGCATACTGACGAAGAGCAAGCAATCAAATTAGCCGAAGGTGCTTTATCTGATTTCTCGAAGACATATCACCAGGCATGGCTTGACGGTATGCGAGCGAAGCTTGGAATTTTTGGAGCAGAGGAAAAGGATCATGCACTGGTTGAAGGCTTGCTAGGCATGATGGAGAAGTATAATGCGGACTATACGAATACATTCTTAGCCTTCACTTTTAATAAGCTCGAAGACACTGTTCTGTTCGGCACGCCGGAATTTGGTCCGTGGCAGGAGCTATGGCAAGCGAGACTTGGCAGACAGCAGGAGAACCAAGCTGCCTCACAGCAGTTGATGCGTAGCAGTAATCCCGCGATCATCCCGCGGAACCACCGAGTAGAAGAAGCGCTAGAAGCCGCTGTCGAACATGGCGATTATAGCGTGATGGAGCGACTTCTTGCTGTGCTAGCGAACCCCTTCGCACACGCACCTGAACAGGCGGAGTATGCAACGCTGCCTGAGCCTTCCGCTTGTGGGTATCAAACATTTTGCGGTACGTGAGAAAGAGGCGCTAGCCCATATCCGTTCGAACTCGAAGTGAATGCCAACTGCCAACTGAGGCGGTTGGTTTTTCTGTTTTAACTGGATTTTCTCCATCTATTTGAGCCGTAATCGACATCTTAGATGAACTAGCTGTATTTTCTACAGTTATTTTTCTTCATTTAGCCCGACTCCTCAAATTTCGGTTAAATTAACTGGACTTTCTCCATCTATTCCTGAAAACACAGGGGACTCGCCACATTTAACTGTAGATTTTCCATCTAAACTGTGAGAAGGCATTCAAGTTCCTTTGAACAAGGACTTGATAAGGTGTGAGCAGGCTTCCTCGTTCCTTTGAACAAGGACTCGAGGTGGGGAGGCGCTTGGTTTCCTCCATTTTTGCTGCGCAATCACGGATGGCTGCTAATAGCAAAATTTTTCAATAAAACTATTGACGAATGAGAAGAATGTTGGTAAATTAAAACCAAGTAATCTTATCAGAATAATTATGTATCGACCGGACCACCGGAGACACACGCTAAAACTTCCACTAGGGAGAGCTGTGTCTCTTTTTTGTATCCTCTCGATGCGCGCTTTACAAACACATAAATAATAAGGGGGGCTTTATCATGAAAAAGAATCTATTCATGAGTTTCGTTTTATCCACTTTACTAATAACGGTGTTGAGCGGTTGCGGAGCGGCTTCCAAGTCGACATCCACCACAGCTGATACGAAAGCACCTGTGGCAACGGCGAAAGCCGAAAAAAGTACAACGCTTCGCATCGGCTATCAGAAATATGGCACAGTGAACTTCCTTAAAGCGAACGGGGACCTAGATAAAGCGTTAAAGGAAAAAGGCATCACCATCCAATGGACCGAGTTTCCAGGGGGTCCGCAATTGCTAGAAGCCATGAATGTCGGCAGCATTGACCTCGGGCACACCGGTGAAGCACCGCCGATTTTTGCTCAGGCCGCAGGAACACCGCTCGTTTACTTAGGGCATGAACCCGCTAGCCCTGCTAGTGAAGCAATCCTCATCCCGGAGAAGTCGGAGATTAAATCCGTTGCTGAGTTGAAAGGTAAGAAGGTTGCCTTGAACAAAGGTTCGAACGTCCACTATTTGTTAGTGAAGCAGCTTGAAAAGGCAGGTTTGAAATATGAAGATATTCAAGTGGTCTTCCTACCTCCAGCGGATGCTAGAGCAGCGTTTGAGAAAGGGAGCGTAGATGCTTGGGTGATCTGGGATCCCTTCTTCTCAGCAGCAGAGACTTCGGCCAAAGCAAAAATTTTGGCTGACGGTAAGGACACCGTTGCCAATCACGAGTTTTATCTAGCTACTCGTTCCTATGCAGAAAACAATAAAGATACGGTCAAAATCGTATTAGATCAATTGGCCAAAGTAGATACGTGGTCCAAAGAACATCCGAAAGAGCTTGCCGAAACGTTGTCCCCGCAGCTAGGGATTGATGTACCTTCCTTGGAACGCGCAGCGAAACGCAGAACTTACGGTATTCAACCCATTGATGATGCTTTGATCAGTGAACAACAGAAAATTGCCGATACTTTTTTCAAATTAGGACTCATACCAAAAGAAATTAAAGTCAAAGATGCCGTATTGCCAGCTACGAAATAGGTTCGAGCTATTCATATCGATTAAGGGAGACGATGACGATGGAAGTATTCTGGTTCATTCCGACACACGGAGACAGCAGATACATTGGAACAACGAAAGGGGCGCGCGCAGTTGATTATGGCTACATGAAGCAGATTGCGCAAGCCGCTGATCAACTAGGCTATGGTGGCGTGCTGCTGCCGACAGGCAGATCTTGCGAGGATGCATGGGTTGTTGCATCTTCCTTGATTCCTGTGACAGAGCGGCTTAAATTTCTAGTCGCGGTTAGACCGGGCTTGATGTCGCCGACCCTTTCGGCCAGAATGGCTTCCACCTTTGATCGTTTATCGGATGGTCGCTTGCTGATCAACGTCGTTACAGGCGGAGATCCGAAGGAGCTTGAAGCAGAGGGACTTTTCTTAGAGCACGATGCCCGCTATGCGTTGACGGACGAATTCCTGCACATTTGGCGCAAAGAGCTTGCTGGTGAGCAAGTCGACTTCAAGGGTGAACATCTGCAAGTCAAAGGCGGGAAGATTGTCTATCCGCCAATCCAAGCGCCTTATCCGCCTATTTATTTCGGTGGATCTTCACCAGCAGGGATTGAGGTAGCAGCGGAGCATGTGGATGTGTATTTAACGTGGGGAGAGCCTCCAGCTCAAGTCGCTGAGAAAATCAAGACGGTTCGTGAAGCTGCTGCGAAGCAAGGACGAACGGTGAAATTCGGCATACGCCTCCATGTCATCGTGCGTGAAACCTCAGAGGAAGCTTGGGCGGATGCGGAGCGCCTCATTTCCCATCTAGATGATGAGACTATTGCTTCTGCGCAGAAAATATTTGCAAGTATGGATTCTGTCGGTCAACGACGTATGGCAGAGCTGCACAAAGGCGATCGGACCAAATTGGAAATTAGCCCTAATCTGTGGGCAGGCATCGGGCTTGTGCGCGGAGGAGCAGGGACTGCCTTAGTTGGTGATCCGGAGACGGTTGCCACGCGTATGAAGGAGTATGCGGAACTAGGTATTGAGACGTTTATCTTCTCAGGCTACCCGCACTTGGAGGAGGCTTATCGGACGGCAGAGCTGCTGTTCCCGCATTTGCCTTTGAAGTCTAATGAGAAACGTACGAATACAACTGCCAATTATGTAAGTCCGTTTGGGGAGCTCATTGCCAATACCGAATTGCCGAAGCCAGCAAAGGGGGTTCGGTCCAATGAGAACCAACCTGTCAAAGTCTCTGGCTAAACAGCTGCTCCCTTGGGTGCTTCCGATTGTACTTATTGTGCTTTGGCAGTTATTGGGACAGTTTGGGGTGATTTCTACCCGAATCTTGTCCACCCCTTCAGCCGTATTCGCTGCGGGTGTTCATTTGGCAGAGAAAGGGACCTTATTCACATATATTGGTTCCAGCTCCAAACGAGCATTTATCGGCTTTGCGATTGGGGGCAGCATCGGATTTGCCTTGGGTTTAATTAATGGGCTCTTTCCAATCCTTGAAAAGTTGACAGACACATCCGTACAAATGCTGCGGAATATCCCTCATCTGGCGATGATTCCTTTGGTCATCCTCTGGTTTGGTATCGGTGAGGAAGGTAAGCTTTTCCTCGTTGCCTTAGGCGTGTTTTTCCCGATTTATTTAAATACCTTCCATGGCATTCGATCCGTAGATCCGGGTTTAATCGAAATGGGTCGTGTGTATGGGCTTCGTCATTTTCATTTGTTCCGTAAAATTATTATTCCAGGAGCACTGCCCTCGATTTTGGTCGGGGTTCGTTTCTCACTAGGTATTATGTGGATAACTTTAATCGTAGCAGAAACGATTTCATCGAGTTCAGGAATTGGTTATATGGCGATGAATGCTCGGGAGTTTTTGCAAATGGATGTCGTTATTTTAAGTATTATCGTCTACGCCTTGCTCGGCAAAATGTCTGACTATATAGCTAAGCTTTTGGAGCGCGCATGGCTGCAGTGGCATCCTAATTTCTTAAAAACATAAGGAGAGTGGGCACGATGGCGGAAAGTAAGGGCATTCGCTTGCAAGTGAAGCAGGCTGCGAAGGTTTTTGGTCACAAGCAAGTGCTGCAAGGCGTAGAGCTGGATGCAGCGCCAGGTGAGTTTATCGCGATTGTCGGACGAAGCGGCTGCGGCAAAAGCACATTGCTGCGTTTAATTGCCGGGCTTGATAAGCCATCGAGCGGCCAAATCGAAGTCGATGGCCAGCAACTGAAAGGCATCCATTCGGATACACGCGTGTTGTTTCAGGATGCTCGTTTACTTCCGTGGAACCGCGTGCTCGCGAATGTTCAGGTTGGTGTGAGAGATGGCTCGCGTGAAAGAGCCGAGGAGGTTCTGGCGCAAGTGGGTTTGGCGGACAGAACGAATGAATGGCCGGGGGTATTGTCAGGGGGGCAACGCCAACGTGTTGCACTGGCCCGTGCTTTGGCTGGGCAGCCTCGCCTGCTGCTATTGGATGAACCACTTGGCGCGCTCGATGCGTTGACACGCATCGAGATGCAGCAGCTAATTGAGCGGCTCTGGTATCAGCAGAAGTTCACGGCGCTGCTCGTCACGCATGATGTCTCGGAAGCCGTTCAGCTCGCTGATCGCGTCATTTTAATCGAAGAAGGCCAAATCGCCCTCGATGTAAAAATAACACTCCCACGCCCTCGCGTGCGGGACAGTGGGTTTGCTTATTTTGAACAATTGATTCTGGATCGGATCTTGGTGAAGGAAGAGAATCCAGTCCTAGCCGACATCACAGCGAACAACAAATATGCGTACTCCATATAAGGGGAACATATCTGTCAGATACAAAAAGCACTTCAAGGCAGTACGTCTGCCTTAGAAGTGCTTTTTCTGCTGCCAAGCCTACATTTGGCGGGCCTCTGGCGTGTGAACATCCGTTCTTGGACGCTTTTCAATCACAATAGTTAGCATGAGTAGACCCACTAGACCGGCGACGATGAAAATGGGATACCAAGATTTCGCAAACAAGCCGGCTTCCATGATGGCCATCATCCCTATCGTAGGTAGAAGAGGCTGTCCATAAGCCTTCCACCAATCAAGTGGAAACTTTTCATAATAGAAGAAACCAATCATGGCAATTGCGGAGACAGCCCATCCCCCTGTATAAATGCATACAGCCAACACGGGGCTTTCAGCCGCAATGAAGGGGACGATCGCAATGACGAAAATACCAGCCACGATCATGACCCAGAAGTTGGCCTTCGTTTTCCCAATTCCCGCTAGAATGCTTCCGCCAAGCCGACCGACAGAAGAGAATAAGACGCCTAAGGCCATCAGCCGAATATATGCCGAGGAATCCCCTGTTGTGAAGCTCTCCCCGAATAGAAAACCGTTGATTTGATCTGGAAATAAACAAATGAGCGCTGTCAGGGGGTATAGAAAAATATTGTTATACCGAATACAGCTCGTCCCACGATGCCTGCTTTCCTTTAAATCTTGCGAGCTCTCGGCTACAAATGGAAAGGTAACGATCATGAACGCCCAAGTGATAATACCGATAAATCCTGTTATACGAAATCCATTGGATAAATAACCGACAGCAATAACCGAACTAGAACCGACCATCATGACCAGAAAGGGCTGTTGAAATGCTTTCGCAATATTTCCCGCCCAGGAAGGCAGGCCATACGCCATCATCGTTCGCACCTCTTGCAAAGGGATGTTCCCGAACCATTTTGGCTTATGCACACGTTCAACTTTCCAGCCAATAAAAAGAGCAGTCAGGATCGCCCCCACGCTCATCCAAATCGAAATATTTTCAAGAAGGTTCAACGTACCTACAGGCAATAAAACGCCGACAACAGTACCAGAAGTGGCAAGTGTCGTAGTAATGACCATGAAGAAGGCTTGGACGCCGAAATCACGGTTTCCGGAGAAGGAAGCAACGCCAATATTGATGATGGAGTTGAAAATAAACATGATCGCGCTTAGGATCAGGGCTCCTTTGAGCTCAGGCAGATGATAATAATTCGCTAGGGATGGCGCTAGTACAGCGAGCAGGAGTCCGAAGATAACCCCGAATAGAGAACTCCCGAACAACGCAACGCGAAAATTGGTTTGAACCGCCTCCACCGGCTTCCTAGAGAACGTATAGATTAAGGAGGAGTTGAATCCGACATTAAGAAACAAGGAGGCCATGCCGAAAATTTGCAGCAAGAGATTCACTTGGCCGAATTTGGTAGGATCGTCCAGTACACGAGCTAGAACGATGCTTCCCCCCGTTTGTAACATTTGATTAATGAAGAGACCGAGCACAATAATAGATACATTTCGAAGCAAAAAACGCTGTGTATCCGTTAACAAGATACTCCGATTCAGCATGGGGATAGCCCCTTTTCCATTTTAGTTGTCTTCTGCTTATTATCCAAAGAGTAGCAGACCCATACGGTGTTGACAACCTAAGAAATGGAAGAATAAGAGAGATAAATGGAGTAATTTAAAGGTTACCTATTGTCTCGATTAGGAGAATGAGTAATATAGGGATTGCACGATTCGTTGGAGAGATGCACAAAAAGCCTGCATATTTGCAGGCCTTTCTGTACTTAAGTAACCTTACTTATGTAGCCAAATTAATCCAGCAGAATTATCCTTGGCTTCACCAATAACTCGGAACTTTAATCCATAATTCGGCACTAGGCGCCCGGCATCTGGAATTAACGCATTCATGTAGCTCTTGGAATCGGAGAATTCTTCAACCCCTTGCAGGGATTTATACGTATATTCGCCTCTCGTTGGGTTGTTAATGTACCAGGCTGGTGTTTTGTCTAACGAGAAAGCAGCGTCCGCTACTTGATAACGTGTCGTTTGCGCGACAGAATCTTGTCCATCTTTCTTGAAAATCATCGCATCAGCATGAGAATCTACGACACCAAGGAAGCCTTCTCCAGGGTGAATACCGGTCCAATTGTCCAAATAACTATCATCTGCATACCAAACAACAAGTCCGGTATTGTATTTGACACCACGGCTAAAAGCTAGAGCTTTATCAGATCCCGCATAGTTTCTCCACTCCAGATAGTAATAGTGCTTCTTAAATTCAATTCCGTTCGAGACAACGAAACCGTCTAATGTAAATTGGGATGCACCTTCGGCATCGTCCGAGAATACGACTTGACCATTGACGGTTAACTTCGCATTATCCATAGCAAAACCGTTTAATGCAAGCCCACCATCGGTGACGTAGTCAAAGTGGAGGGTTACTTTTTTACCAGCAAATTGGCTTAAATCATAGGATTTGTCTACCCATGCTCCTTTAGAAGATTCTGCGCGAGCATCGCCATCCGTGTCATTGTCACCAATAATATCAAGCGTTACTTGTTCGTTGTAGGTCGAAGCTGTAACCGTTAAGTAGTCATACTCAAACTCGACATCATAAAGTGTTTTGAAATCAAATTTTGCCGTTTGTGCTTTGGTTAAATCAAACTCAGGCGTGGAGAGCGTGGTATGAAGGTTATCGCCTTTCGTGCTGTAATAATACTTAGCTCCGAATGCTGGTTGAATACCTGCAACGGCTTTCTCCGGCAAATTCACTTTCACGATGCCTGGATTTTTGGACTTCGTTACACTCTGATCAATGATGGCAGCTTTACCTAATTTCGAAATGTCAGATGAGTCAATTTCAGTCACATTGGCCCAGTTGCCACCCATGGTTTTCTGGAAAAACTCTTTATTTTGAGGTGAAAAAGAACTTGGCGTCGTACCTGCAATGTTACCGTTCCAGCTGCCGCCGCTCATGACGGACCAAGAGGCAATAGGCTCGCCTTGTCCGGAATACTGGGTATCATATTCATCCGGTAAACCTAAGTCATGACCATACTCGTGCGCAAATACCCCTACAGCGCCATCTTCAGGCTGAATTGTATAATCATAAGCGGCCATTTTGCCGCCCCAATAGTCAACCCCGGCAGTCGTACCAGGAATTGCATACACACTACTAAGTGTCCAGCGATGAGACCAAATGGCATTATCACCTAATTGTCCACCGCCAGCTTCTTGCCCCGTACCCGCATGAATAATCATCAAATGATCGACTAGACCGTCGGGTTCATTCTGATTGCCATCCCCATCTAGATCATACAAGTCGAACTTGTCATAATCAGCAAGATTGAGGCCGGTTGCAACTGCAGCATTCAGTGCATCCTTTACCAGATCTCGAGGCCCTTTGGGGTTGAGGTTATCATGACCGCCTGCAGGGTTGTCATCACCGTAGTCCACAGCTTTGCCTGGGACAGTTAACCAATCTGAGACATAGCCATTTACCGTATAGCTGCCGCCAGATTGCTCTTCGTAGTATTGTTTGAAGGTTTTGATCTTAGAACCGTCGAATAAAGTGAAATCTTTATCGCCGAACATCAGTTTTTGATAATGATCACGATTAAAATCTTTGGCAAACATAAAACCAGGCTCTTGTTTGACATTGTTATGTTTAAAGTCCGAGAATTCGGTCAAAAGAACGAGGACTTTATCCTCGCGCACGGGACCGTTGTAGTCATCTTGTTTGGCTGATGGAATGGGGATGCCATTAGGTAGACCATTCTTCAAGTCCTGATGGCCTTTGTTCAGCTGCGATAAAAGCTTACTTTTTTGCTTCGCAATAAACTCCTTTGATCTTCTGTCGATCTCATTACTTTGCTTGTCCATTTTGGTTGGAGCCATTTTATTGTTCTTTGCAGCAACATACGATTTGACAGCTTTCGTGATTTGTTCAGGCGTAGCGCTTTTACTTAATAGACCTCGGTCCATTAAGCCTTTAGCTAGTCGGTCATCATCAACGATATTGAAATCGACCGGCGGTGCTTCAAGTGCTTCTGAGTTGTCGGATTCTGCTGCGAAAGCAGATGTTGTGAAAGCTGCTGTTGAGAAAAGTCCTGCGGTTAAACTTGTTGCCAGTAAAACTCTAGTCATCTTCGAGGTGTAGTTTTTCAATAGGAAACCTCCTGCAAAATAGAGTATGAAACCAACCTATGTATTTAACCAATGGTTAGCTTAATTAAATACTAGATTTGACTAGTCTAGTAAGTGCTTTTGGTCCTGCTTACAAGGACCCAGATATTTCCTATTTCGACACGATAACACTGATTTGTCGTCAGAAAAACGACTACATTTGTCATAAGAGATAGGAGATTGTAGTCGTTTAGTAGCGTATGAATGACAAAAAAAGGAAATACTAGTCTCCTATCGAAATGGTATAACACATTTTAGTTGTAATGAGGTGAAGATTTGAAAAAATACGTCAAGACCTTAATTGCCATTTCAACGATATTTGTCGTACTCGCGCCATTTTCGCCATGGATAACCGAGGGATTCGCTAAGAATAGAGCAATAAATGCTTTTGAAAATCAATGGAATAACACGGAGGACGGATGCGGATTCAGCTGCAAAGACTGTGGATTCAAAAAGTCACGGAAAGTTCTATTTGGCAGAAAAGTTGAAATCGAATTTGCGTGTGGCTTGTTACCTTCAGATTCACCTGAATACCATAAGAAGAAAGAGTTATTTGTCTCTTTTATAGGGACAGTCCATTCGGAGAATAGGGAGTGAGACCGCATGAAGAAAATGATGATATGTGGACTGATCCAATTGTTTCTGTTCTCCCAAGTCTCGCTGGCACAGGATCTTTCGCTCACCTACACAAAGAAGGAAAATGATAGTCTCCTTATCTCTAAAGGGCTTACAAATGAGGAAATAGTGAAGCTTGATTATCGGAGTGAAATCTTAGCGAATGCGATACGAACACAAAGTATAGATGAACGTCAATATAGGGAGATATCCACTTCCTTCTTAAATCCAATTCCAAAAGGAAATTATTCTCCGAATAGTGGGCATCCCAATGGCACTCCCCCATCTCCCAAAGATACAGAACGAATACCCATGAAAGTAAAGTTTAACGGTATGATGATGGATTTTGAGCAAGAACAACTTCCAATGTTGAAAAATGGCATTACATTAATCCCACTGAGGGTTATTTTCGAGGCTCTTGGAGCAAAAGTGGAATGGAATCCAGATACCTACACAGTAACAGCAACAAAAGAGAATAAGACTGTTATTCTTACCGTGGGTGATTCGAATGCCATTGTAAATGGGGCTGCAGTAACGCTTGAATTGCCTTCCGCAATTGTGAATAATCGGACGATGGTACCCTTGCGTTTTGTTAGTGAAGCGTTAGGGGCTAAAGTAGATTGGATTAACTATACAAGAACCGTTCTTATTTATAGTGAATTACTTCCCCAAACGTTAGCTTACGTTTATATTGGTCATTTTGAGCACAATATCGTCAATTCTCTTGGCGAAAACGATAGAGCTATTATAAGCTCGCATACAGAAAAGCCTGTTTGGCGGTATGATGATAAAATAATTTCAACCTATTCAGTTCCTGAAATGGGCAACGTGAATGTTGATTTCCAAGGGTTCATGAATGGTTCTCTCAGAACGCAATTATTCGTATACTGGAAGGCAGGGAAGGATGAGGATTTCCCAGTTGTTGATCATTTTGTTTTGTACTTTAAGGATCAAGCCGATGGGAAAATCCATGAATATCACATCAAGCAGGATCTTACAGTTGAAGAGGCAGTCTTATAATCTGGCTTTTTGATAAAGGGAGGATTTCTATGTATACATGTAGACCTGCAACTACGGATGATTTCCACATCATCAGCTCCTTTCCGCGCAATGCGGAAGAGCTCTATTTCATGTCACCCATATTTCAATTCCCGCTCACATCTGAACAACTCATAGAATCGACCAAAAATAGACTGAAGCAAACCGTCGTGGTAGATGAGAAGGGGCAGGTACTTGGATACGCGAATATTTATGGGTTTGAGGAGGGGAATCGCTGCTGGCTGGGAAATGTCATTGTATCCCTAGAAGCCAGAGGCACGGGAGCGGCTGAATCGTTAATAGGAACGATGATTGCTCAAGCAAACGAGGAGCTAAGGGTAAAAGAACTGCATCTAGTTTGTCATAATGTGAATACAAGAGGATTGATATTTTATGCCAAGTTAGGGTTTAAGCCCTATCATATAGAGAAGAAAGCGAATCATTTAGGGCAGACGATAGCTGGCATTACGATGAAAATGAGTGTGTCGGAAGATGAAAGAATAGATAAGAATTAAGGGGTTTTTCAAATGTATAAGGACAGAGAATTGACTATTCGTCCAGTCAAAGAAATCGATTTAAATTCACTTTGGGAGTTAACCTATAAAGAAGAGTCACCTGAATGGAAGAAATGGGATGCACCTTATTTTGAACATAAGGCACTATCGTTAGAAGATTATCTAAAAGATAAAAGGAACATCGTTGAGCAAGAACATTATTGGATAATTGAAGTAGAAGGGAAAGTTATAGGAACGGTTAGTTATTACTGGGAACATCAACCTTCCAATTGGCTCGAAATGGGGATTGGTATTTATGACCCCAGGTATTGGAGTGGTGGATTTGGCACAAGAGCGTTGGGGTTGTGGATTAACCACTTATTTAACACATTGCCACTTGTACGGGTTGGTTTTACCACATGGTCAGGGAATCAAAGAATGATTCAGGTTGGAGAGAAATTAGGTATGACCATGGAAGCAAGGCTTAGAAAGTGCCGTTATTATAATGGGGAATATTATGATTCGATCAGGATGGGGCTTTTGCGTGAAGAATGGGAAAAGTAAGACCCTGAAGTAGGCTTTGCAGACAGTTTAACCCAGATAAGGTTGTGATCTCTTTGACAATTTCATTCATAGTGGCAATGGACAAGAATCGTGTGATTGGTAAAAATAATGACCTACCGTGGAGACTGCCCAAGGAGTGGCAGTATGTGAAGAAAACGACGATGGGGCATTCGATCATTTTAGGGAGGAAAAATTTCGAATCCATCGGCAAAGCGTTGCCTGGGAGGAGGAATATCATCCTGACAAGAGATACGAGCTTTTCAGCTCAAGGGTGCGAGGTCGCTCATTCTGTTGCTGAAGTACTAGCGATGTGTCGCGGAGAAGAAGAGGTCTTTATTTTTGGCGGAGAAGAGATTTATCGTCTATTTTTACCCTACGCGGACAAGCTTTATATGACCAAAATCGATCATGAATTTGATGGAGATACCTACTTTCCTGAGGTTGATTATGCGGAGTGGGATGAGATCTCCGTTGAGCAGGGAATAACAGATGAGGCCAATCCGTATACGTATTACTTCTATGTGTATGCGAGGGTGGAAGGGAAACAAGAGCTTTAACGAGAGGACAGAGCTTTGTGTGCTCTGTCCTCTTGTTATTCCGTCGATTGACGCTTCTCCTACGACTATCGTGCAGGGGAGAAGTCCGCGACGTTCTTTAGAATGGCTTCGATCTGCTCCAATGACGCTGCGCTTAGCTCAACGTTTACAGCTTTCACATTCTCTTCAATTTGTTCAGGCTTTGTCGCACCAATGAGTGCGGAGCTTACGCCTGGTTGACGAAGAACCCATGCGATAGCAAGCTGAGCGATAGAGATATCCAGTCCTTGAGCAACCTGCTCCAGCTCATGAACGGTCTGCAATACGCGGTCATTGAGATAGCTGTTGATGACGCCATTCACGGAGTTGTTCGCAGCACGACTATCGGCTGGAAGGGGCTGTCCCAGCTTATATTTGCCAGTGAGAATGCCCTGCGCAAGCGGTGAAAAGACAACCTGACCGAGCCCTTTGTGCTCGGAGACAGGAAGCACTTCGCGCTCGATATAGCGCTCGAACATATTGTAAATCGGCTGATTGGAAATCAGCGGACGTAGACGTAAACGCTCAGCAATGCTAGCAGCTTCAGTAATTTGAGCACCGTTCCACTCGCTGACAGCGGGATAAACGATTTTGCCTTGCGTGACCAAATCGTCGAGCGCACGAAGTGTTTCCTCCAGCGGTGTGTGAATGTCATACCGATGGCAGAAATAGATGTCGATATAGTCGACACCAAGTCGTTTCAAGCTCGCATCACATTGCTCCATGATGTGCTTCCGGGACAATCCGCGATCGTTCGGGCCTTCGCCCATCGGGAAATACACCTTCGTCGAGAGCACATAGCTCGAGCGATCATACCCTTTTAGCGCTGCGCCCATCGCTTTTTCACCTTCACCACGATTATAGGCATTCGCCGTATCGAAGAAATTAATGCCGCTGTCAAAAGCTTTCGCGATACAAGCATCCGCGGCTTTTTGCTCGGCGGCAGTTCCATAGGTAAGCCAGCTTCCTAAGGCGATTTCACTGACTTTTAACCCGCTGCGTCCCATGTTTCTATATTTCATTGGCTACAATCATCCTCTCATCTACGTTTGTTGCTGTAAGTATAAGGGAGGCAAGGTTGTCCGACAAGAAGGCACTATTTGTTCACTTAGTTACGTGGAGTTAAGTAGTGGGGATACCCCTCACACTCCCAGTAGCCAATGGTAGCATTGCGTCAGTAACGTTCCCACAGTATTCTCCCAGTAGCTCTCCAGTAGCCCTCCCCAGTAGCTCTCCTCAGTTCCCGCTCCCAGCGGTACACGAACCAGTTCCCCTTCCCATACCCCCAGTTTCCTTCCCCAGTATACCTCCCAGTTCCCTCTCCCGTTTCCCTCTCCCAGGTCTCTCACCCAGTTAACGAATAACTGGAAAACATACAGCTAATTTCATCGGAAATCCCCCGTTTCACCAATTAGATGTAAAACATGTAGTTAATGCGGATCATTTTGCTCGATATGGCGCTTATGGCCAAATTTAGATGTACTTTATCCATTTAATCCTTATTACTCGGCGAAATGAGCGGAATTTAGATGGAGAAAATCCAGTTATTTCGGTAGAGAGGTGGGGGAAGAGGTACCTCAAACTCAAGCTACTCAAATGACTAAGGTGAATCTAAGGAGCTCAAATGGTAGAGATAGCGGAATGAGTAGAGTGAAGATTGCGTTGTTTTGGTCAGATTTGACAGTGCTTTTGGGGAGTGAGTATGATGGGACTAAAAAGGACGGTGTAGCCCATGAATACGTTGCAGAAGCCTCGCAAGCGGGAAGAACGTCATGTCATCAGTTTTCTTGAGATTGTGAGTGTGGGTACAGGGGAACGTCAAGTATTAGCTGAGTTTGATGATTTGATTGAGGCGCCGAACTGGACGAGTGATGGTGAGCGTCTCATTTACAATCGAAGAGGGTTGCTCTATGCCTATGAAATTGCTACAGGTGAGAGCACGGTAATCGATTCGGGCTATGCGAATTGGTGTAATAACGACCATGTGCTGTCCCCGGATAATAGGCAGATCGCAGTTAGTCATCACACAGAGGAGGATGGGCAGTCACGTATTTATGTCCTTCCGTTAGCTGGTGGACAACCTGCCTTGATTACGCCGATGGCACCAAGCTATCTACACGGATGGTCGCCAGATGGACGCGAATTAGCATATTGTGCTGAGCGGAATGGCGTGTACAACATTTACACGATTCCAGTTGAAGGCGGTGTGGAGCGGCAGCTAACAGATGTTCCAGGACTGGATGATGGTCCCGAGTACTCACCAGATGGTCAGCATATTTGGTTCAATTCGACGCGATCCGGGTTCATGCAGGTCTGGCGGATGAATGTGGATGGTAGTGAGCAGACGCAAATGACAGTGGATGAGAGCAACAATTGGTTTCCGCACGTAGCTCCGGACGGGAATACGATAGCTTTTATCACTTATCGCAAGGGAGATGTTGAGCCTAATGCGCATCCCCCGAACAAAGAGGTTGAAATTCGATTGATGGCAAGTGAGGGAGGTCCTACACGGACCTTAGTTTCTCTGTTTGGTGGTCAAGGGACGATCAATGTCAACTCCTGGTCGCCGGATAGTCAGCAATTAGCGTTCGTTAGCTATAAATTGAAGTAGCAATTAGATACACTAGCCATTCACTAATATTTCCCTTATAATGACAAATAAGTGACGAAGAACGTCCCGTTCCATTCAATTGAGTGGAGGCGGGGCGTTTTTTTATTTTCTTGAAGGGGATGAGAATATGGATGTTATGAAAGAACATGAAGCGTTTATCCACAAACATTTGGCCAATCGAAAAGGCGAGCGTCGTGGTAGATTGGAGAGAGGACATGGACACGGAGAATCACTCTTTGCGAAACAAATATGGTGGGTTTTGCGTGGGGACTTCGAGAATCTTCACCCAGAATATGAGGTGGTTGATTGGCGCGGGCGTTCCTACTTTGCAGATTTTGCTTGGCTGCCTGGTTTTGTGAAGCTGCTCATTGAGATTAAAGGCTATACCTCGCATGTTCGTGATCTGGACAGGCAGAAATTTTGCAATGAATTGAATCGTGAAACGTTTCTTCATGCGATGGGATATCAAGTAATTTCCTTCGCTTATGATGATGTTGAGCAAAGACCAGAGCTATGCATTGCCTTGCTTCGCATGGTGCTAGCGAGATATCAATCGAGTTCAGCGCCTGTGCTACGCGCCCAAATGGCAGAAAAAGAAGTCCTCCGTCTCGCCGTTCAGCGTGCAGAGCCGATTCGGCCGAAGGATGTGGAGCAGCATTTTGATATTGATCATCGGACCGCGGTCATGATGCTTAAGAAGCTTTGCTCGAAAGGCATGCTCACACCTGCTTATAGCGGAAATGGTCAGCGTATCGTTAAGTACGCATTATCAGGTAGTGGCTTGCTCGCTGACATAGATTAATGGAAAACATACAGCTAATTTTTTGGGAAATCATCGATATATCCAACTAACTGGAAATTATGCAGCTAATTTCAGCGAAAACGACTGGATGCGCCAAAAAGGCCGAGAATAGATGGACTTATTCCATTTATTCTCAATAAACAGGCTACAGTCGCCAAATTAGCTGTACAAAATCCAGTTATTTCTAAACTTGTCCAACGCCCGCCCGCACTCAAGAACTTCCTCACTAGTCACTCAACCCCGCCCCGCACTCAAGAACTTCCTCACTAGTCACTCAACCCCGCCCCGCGCCCCAGAACTTCCCCTAGTCACTCAACCCCCGCTTCACCCCAGCAACACAAAAGCCGCCCCCAGGTCGAAACCCGGCAGGCGGCTGTCACATCACATACCTAACAAAAACGGCACAACCATATCAGCAATCCGCCGATGGCCAGCCTCATTCGGATGCAAGCCATCCGAGGTGAAGTGTGGCAGTGTCAGCTTGTTCAATCCGCTTTCTGCGTACAGATTAAGCACAGGCAATCCGTACAGCAAGCCAATCTGCTGAATCGCATCTACATAATCAATGAGACGATGACCGGCTGCGTTGACGTAAAAGATATCATATTCATCTTTGTTCCGCTGAAGTGGGGTCCACAAGCTTAGGCGACACGTTGGATTCTTCGTCAATATGTCCTCGATCAACGTGGCATACGCACCGTGAAACGAAAACACGTCCTTACTCCCTAACTCCCCGATCGGCTTATCCAGGCGAAAGTCATTTACCCCTGCGAAGATGGTAACGCAATCTAAGGAAGTGTCGATTGTCCGTCCGACATGTGTCGTCGCACCGTAGTCACGGTCGCCCCCAGCTGTCATGGGACAGCCGCTTTTGCCATAGTTAATCACGCGCTCGAAGCCTAGAGCTTCCTGAACAAGCGGCTGATAGCCGCCTGATTCAGTGATGCTGTCGCCGAGCGTGCCCCAGGTTTTTCCCTCCCATTTGTTAAGCATGCTGGAGAGTCCCCTTCCAATTAATTCTCTTCATCATAATGAACTGCCCCAACAGCAACCTCACGGTCTGCATCTGCTAGACCAGGGTTATCTCCAAGATAAGCACCTTGCTCGATCAGCTTGCGCTGCAACTCAGGGATGGACACCTCGCGGAAGCCAACGCCGAAGGCGCTTGCCATCGAAGCAGCAACGCCCGCCGCTTCACCCATCGCGAAGCAGTTCGGCATTACGCGAAGCGAACCTTGCACTGGGCGATCAGATGATACGGATCGTCCCGCGACGATGAGATTCGACTTACCTTGCGGAAGCATACAGCGATAAGGGACGCCGTGTGATTTTCCTTTTGGCAGATGCTTGATGGTCATCGTAGCGCCGGCATTCGCTAAATGGATATCAATAAAGTAAGAGTTACGAGCAATATCGTCCTCAAAAGTACGCATGGTGAGGAAATCTTCCACAACAAGCGTATAATCGCCCTGAATACGGCGTGTTTCCCGAATACCAATCTGGTCACCTGAGTGCACGAGGAAAATATTCTCGAAGCCAGGCACATATTTCTTCAAAAACCGAATTTGTGTTTCAATCAACTGACGACCTTCGATTGCAGCGCGAGTCAAATCTTCCGCTTTCGTTCCATCAATATTGAAGATATGGCCAAAGTTAAAGCCTACCACAGAGTTGGAAATCCAGGCCATTCCAGAGATTCGCTTGCGACCTTCAGGCAATTCTCCATTTTGCTGTGCTAATGTCACGAGATCTTCAAGCTGCTTATGCTGTCCTGTTTGAGCGATATATTGATCGAAGCGATCTTTATCTGCACCCGTCACGACATAACACATAGTACCAGGCTGCAGCTCGCCATTTTCTCCCCCAACTTGAAAAGGAACCCCGGCCAATGCTGCAAGATCCGCATCTCCGGATGCATCGATGTACAGCTTAGCTTGCACGACAGAGCGGCCGGATTTATTGCTAATGACAAGCCCACTGATACGATCGCCATCGAGCAGCACTTGATCCGCAACGGTATGGAACAGCACCTGTGCACCGCTAGCTAAAACTTCGGCATCATAGACACGTTTGAGTGTTTCCACATCAATAGGAACCCAGTCCAAAAGCTCTTCATAACGGTTTAAGAAATCCTCGCCAGCTGCACGCTTCATTTTTTCAAGCAAATCGAGGCCGATGCCTCGAATAACAGGCTTCTCTCCATCTGTGTAGGGACAAAATGCAGGTACTAGTGCAGCAGTTCCCATGCCGCCTAGATAGCCCCGTTGCTCAATTAAGAGTGTACTGGCACCATTACGTGCTGCAGCAATGGCAGCTGCGATACCTGTAGCACCGCCGCCAACGACGACAACATCAGGCGTGTGACTTACTGTAAGCGTTTGAGCAGGTATAGTAACGGTTAGGGTGTTATTCGTTGAGTTTGTCATTCGGATATTCCTCCTAGTGTCTTTGTTTTCATTATAGATCGCTGATTAGAAGGGGATAGTTTAATTTTTGTTTCACCCAAAAAGTAAGCGTGATATAGTGAAAATGAATCATGTAAAGTCCTATAAAATCCTTTTGCAATTTTCAGGAGGTGATCCCTTCCCTATGCCAACCCGCAAAGCAGTCACCATGAAAACCATCGCAATGGAGCTTGGCTTAACCGTCCAAACCGTGAATAAAGCGTTGAAAGGCAAGCACGGCATGTCGGAAGCGACCCGTCAGCTCATTGTCCAAACAGCCGAGAAGCTCGGCTATTACACGATGGATCAGATCCGCAGCTTAAGGCTGGATCATATAGCTCCTTATCCGAATGAACGATTGCGGTTCCTGCTCGTACAGACAGCGGAATCCGTGTCTTATAACCGCTTGCTGCTGCAAGGGCTGCAGGATCGCTTCTTCTCCTTCGGTCATCGCATTGAGTTACTCATGCTGCCACAGCGCGTGAAGCAAGACAAGATGGCCGAATGGCTGGAGGAAGCAGAGGTCCAATATGCGGATGGTGTTTTCATCGCACCGAGCATTCTGCCCCAAGAGTGGGAAACGGCGCTTTTTAACCTGTCCATTCCCCGAATTTTATTAAGCTTTCCACCATCCGGGGTGAAAATAGACAGTGTCATCTGGGATGTATATGAAGCGACTTGTCAAGCGGTGGCCTATCTGCGAAGTAAAGGACATGAGCGTATCATGTACGTTGGTGATATCCACATGCAGCGTGGCTCCATCCTGCGTTGGCAGGCTTTTAGCTACGCCATGCTAGCATCTGGCATCACGATCCTGCCTTCGGAGCATTGTATCGGTCCCCGAGACGCCCATATGCAGTGGCACAAGGATCTGTTCAACCAAATTCAACACCATAAGCCAACGGCCATCATCTGCGGAATCGATCATGAAGTGTCTGTGCTCTATGACACATGCATGGCGCTCAACTTACAAGTCCCAGAGGATATTTCCTTGGTTGGCTTCTTAAACGAGCAGCTCGAAACGCTGCCGGAATTCACACGACCGCTTCTGGCGATCGCACAAACGGGATATCGTGCAGCGGATCGCATGCTGTGGCGGATTGCCAATCCGACCTTACCTTTTGAACATATTCGCATTCAAGGCGAGTTCCATGTAGGTCTTACAACGCTTCCCGTTCTTCCCAATACCCTACCTTAAGATCGCACCAGAAATCATAAGATCCTCCTATGTATGATCCCTTTTTCCAAGCTATAATGAAGAGAACTGCTACTAGGGGGGCCGACACCAGATGTATAAACTTGTCATTGTGGACGATGAACCGACAGTTCGTTTCGGATTGAGTAATTATTTTGACTGGAAGGCTTACGGGATTGAGGTTGTAGGTGAGGCGGATGACGGTGACGTCGCGTTAGAGGTGATTGAACGTGAGAAACCGGATATCGTGCTAACGGATGTACGAATGCCTACTATGGATGGGATTCAGATGTCCAATCAATTAAGCGAGCGGTTTCCTCATATCAAAATTGTGTTCGTCAGCGGTCACGATGATGCTGAATATTTGAAATCTGCGCTGAAAGTTAAAGCGGTTGATTATATGTTTAAGCCCGTCAATTTGAGTGAGTTAGAAATCGTTATCGAACGGTTAGTAAGCGCTCTAAATGAAGAGCTGCAGGAGCGCAAGCTCATTGAAGACATGCAGGTCAAGCTCATTCAAAGCATGCCATTGCTGCGGGAGAAATTCCTCATGTCTCTCATTCGGGAAGGGGTTATTTACCCAACGCGCGTACAGGATCGTATCGATTTCCTTGGATTGAACCTGCCGATAGAGGGAGCCTATTGGGTTATTGCTATTCGTATCGATGATGCAACCGAGGTAGCGCAAACCCGCTCCGAGAGAGATCAACAGCTGCTTTCCTATTCGGTTCTGAATATTGTACAGGAGCTGATTGAACGATATATTGGCGGCTATGTGTTTGAAAATCAGATCGGCGAATTCGTTGGCATTCTTCGCATGGACCAGGAAGATGATCAGGAGAGCTTACTGTTCACCTTGGCGGAGGAAGTGCGCGAAAGCCTTCATAGCTATTTGAAAATCAGTGTAACGATCGGTGTAGGCGAACGGATTTCCAGACTTGCTAGCTTGCCGCAATCTTACTCCCAAGCGAAGGAAGCCGCCGACCAACGATGGTTTCTTGGCAAAAATCAGATCATTTCCATGGATAATTTGGAGCAAGACGAGGAAAGCGTGTATCGTTTCGATGCTACGCAGCAAGAGCGAATTGTCTCATCGCTGAAGTCAGCAGATACCCTGAAAGTGCAGGAAGATTTGCTCGAGATTTACAATGCGTTATCGCGTAATCGGACAGATGGCATTGCTTATGGACGTAACATCAGTCTACAAATGCTGCTTCTAGCCAGCCGAATTCTGTTGGAACTGCACGTACAGAAACAGGATCTCGAAAGCAAAGAGAACGAACTGCTGTCCAAAGTGTTTCAGCAAGAAACATTAGGTGCTTTACGCAGTCTTGTAGAGGCGTATTTAGTCGAGGCCTGTGTTCGAATTGGTGAGAAGCGAAATGGCAAATCCAAGAATGTGATCGAACGCACGCGTGCGATTATCGATAAACGTTTTGCGGAGAACCTGCAAGTAGGGGATATTGCGACGGAAGTGTTCCTGTCTACGACGTATTTGTGCCTGCTTTTTAAACAAGAGACAGGGGAAACCATTAACGAATATATGACTAAGGTTCGGGTGGAGAAGGCGAAAGCGCTATTGAAGGATCCCGCCAATAAGTTCTATGAAGTGTGCTATGCAGTGGGGTATTCGGATCCTAGTTATTTTAGCAAAATATTCAAAAAATACACGGGATACACGCCGAGCACCTTCCGCGACCAAGTTATGTAAAGAGAGAAGGGCCAATCATGCATTTCAAGAGCAGAAGCTGGACGTTTATTACGATGATTTTCAAAAGCGTTCTTGCAGCAAGGCTTTGGCTGATCGCCTATGTGGTGTTGATTATAATTCCAGCTTCCATTTTTCTATATGCCTATTCCCAGCGATACTCGCACATTCTGGAAGAAGAAGTGACGCGTTCGATGCTTCAAACATTGAAGCAAGCCGAAATAAATTTAGATCATCAATTCGATTCGCTGCGGGATACGTCGAATGCGCTCTTTTTGAATCCGAAGCTGCAAACTTATTTAAGCAATTCGATTGCCTATACAGATCAGCTTGATGCTATGGCTGAACTTCGTTATTTATTGATTAATGGCCAAACGAATCCGAATGTATTCCGTGTTCGCTTGTATGTTAATGAGAATAAACTTTTCTCTCATGAAAAAGTAAACTTCTTCCCGATGGACACACTCAAGACTCGGCCTTGGTATGAAAGTGTTACGAATGCGGGTGGTCAGCTGGTTTGGACTGGCGTTTATAAGGAAAGCTTTATTGATCGAGATGATGCTTATATTTACTCGGGTATTCGTCTCCTGCGTGATCCAGACCATTATGACAACTTATCTGGCTTTTTATCCATCGATGTAGACGCGAAGACACTTGAGAATACGGTGTCAAGTATCATGTTGAATAAGGATCAGCGTGTCTTCATTTTAGCACCCGATGGTACGATCATTTATCATAGTGATAAGTCATTACTAGGTGCAAAACTAGAATCCGAGGCGGTCTTACAGGCTATTGGGGTAAATAAAGAAGGTGTATCTCCGATTGTTGAGAATGACGAAAATGATAATCAACAGTATGTCGTGTACACAACCGTGAATGCCACCGGCTGGAAGCTTATAGCCGAAGTTCCAAAAAAGGGGATCAGTTCACGAGCCACCTCGTTAAATCAATTTTCGAGTGTAGCCACATTAACTGGGGTGACGGTGTTATTTCTAATTCTTGTTTTCATCTTATTAGCCTTTATCGTTCGTGGGATGAATCGCCGGGTACAGACAGTAATCAAAGTCATTAAACGCGAAGGTATGGCTGGTCTAGATGAAAGATCAAATACCCAGGATGGTGACATTAATTTTTTAGAAAAAAGCGTGGACCATCTCATCCATCGCGTCAGAGATCTTATGGAAGAAACCTATAGATCCAAGGTACAGGAACGCGAGGCACAGCTCCGTGCACTACAAGCACAGATCAATCCACATTTTCTCTACAATACGTTGGATACGATTAACTGGATTGCTATTGGGCATAAGGCACACGATATTAGTCAAATGATCGATGGTCTGGCTCGATATTTCAGGCTTAGCTTGAATAAAGGGAAGGATGTCGTAACCGTTACGGATGAGCTGGAGCTTGCCAAGGTGTATTTGGAAATTCAGCAATCCCGTTTTCCAAAAAGCTTTCAATTTGAATTTGATTTAACAGGGAAGGATGAATCGGGAGAGATTCAGGAGGCAGGAGTTTCTATTGAATTGTGTGTAATCCCCAAGCTCACCTTGCAGCCGATTGTAGAAAATGCGCTGCTCCATGGTATACGCAAGTCGAAAGGGAAAACAGGTAAAATCACGATTCGCGCTTATATAGAAGGTAATGATTTACTCCTATCCGTGTCCGATGATGGCATTGGGATGGATCCTGATTTTGCGCAAACCTTGCTTACAGAACCTAGGCCGGCCATGCGAACAGATGGATCTGGTAGCTCCTACGGCTTATACAATGTCAACGAACGGATTCGTTTGTTCTCTGGTGAAGACTACGGGCTGAGCATACAATCACAGCTTGGAGAAGGAACCACCATTACAGCAAGATTTAAATGCCAACGGCAAATAACAGAATCAAGCAGCTAGCTCCAAGAGCATTCCTCAATCGATGAAGAATGCTCTTCGGTTTAGTGATAGGCTTCTTATTTGGCAATAAAACCGAAAGGAAGGAAAGAAATTGGCCGCTGAATCCATCTTTCATCAAGATTTAAGACCGCACATTATATACGCCGATCAGTTGCATTTTAAACAGTGGAATACGCACGCAAGAATCATTACTGATTATTTGCTGCTTTACGTGCAAGAGGGTTCAGCAGAATTATCTATTGAAGGGAATAGATATATGTTAAAGCCCGGCCAGTTCAGTTTTATTCAACCTGGTATTCTGCATCAGATCGAATCGGAGTCGCCTCTGACGGTCTTGGCGCTCCACTTCGGGCTGCTCCCGTCTAGAGGTGGGGAGCAGGAGCGGCCGCCAATGATTGTGCCGGTCGAGCTTGGCCCTAATCCTGCTCTACTAAATATGCAGCCCAACCTAGCGACTTTTGCAGACATTGCTGTACCTGTTGTTTTTAAGTCAACCAAAAACGAGTGGATAGCAGATGTCTTTCAGCAACTCATCGAGCACTGGAATCAAAAAAATGTACTCGATCAACTTCAAGCACATGTACACGCCGCAGAAATCATACTGGAATTATTTAAAGAATATACGTCCCTAGTGAGCTCTGAACACAAAAGCTCAACCTCGTTACATTGGGTGCCGGCTTACATGCAGTATCGACTGTCGGAGCCGCTTTCTGTGGAAGAAATGGCCCGTAAAGCGTTTATGTCCCGCTCTTATTTCTCTATGATATTCCGAAATCAGTTCGGTATTGCCCCCCATCAATATTTGCTAAAGCTGAGGATTAATTATGCGACTGACTTGTTACGAAGCACCTCAATGTCGCTGCAAAACATCGCAGATAGTTGTGGGTTCTCGAGTGTGCACCATTTTTCAAAAATGTATAAACTTCGCTTCGGATGTCCGCCAAGCCATATGAGACATGAATAATGAAAAAGACGTTTTGATATATTTATTACGTTTTTTGATAAAGCCAAATGACGCTTTCTCCACCTATAATGGTGCCATATACCATACTACTTCAAACTCAGGGAGGCCTTTATGATCTCGTATGCAGGCATTACAAATCCTTTTGGTACTGGAGCTTACAGTGTAGAGCAGAACTCGAAGGTGTTGCGAAGATATAGGTATATCCATGAGCAGTTGTTCCGCTTAGCTGCCGGACAGCTTCCAGCGAGAGCACACTGGCATCTTAAGTCAGCGCTTGGCAAGCATCTTTATGAGGACGCAGAGGCAACAGGTTCTCTCCGTCGTCGAATCCTAGAATTGAGAACTTCCCCGATGCTCTTGCAAAAAGAGCCCAACGTAACACTTACTTTGCTCTTTGAAGAGTTGATTCATGCGGAGACTGATTTGGAGCTGCTTGTCGGTGTGTACAGAGTGATGAAACCAGCTTTATTGAAAGCGTATTCGCAACATATGACGGATACCCAGCAACTTGTTGATTATCCAACGGTTCGCCTGCTAAAGGCGCTTTCCTCCGATTTACGGGAACAGATCGAGTGGGGGGAAGGGATGATTGGGACGTTGCAGCGAGAAGGGGAATCCCTGGAGTTGGCGGCAGAATTCGAAAGCAGAATCACAGGCTATTTAGAGGCAGCCGGAGGCATTAGCGGCGAGCAGGGCGCTTCCACACATGTCCCCGCCAGATGGCGATCCGGCAAAGTCTATGAGATGCCGAAACAAGCCGTACGGGATGCTAAAAGGATGGGACCACCTGCAATGGGACGTACGGCCATACCGAACCTGCCTGATGATCCTGTGAAAATCAGATTGGTCGAAATGATGAAGGCCAGACAAGAGGAAATGTCGGCTGTAGAGAATCTGGCGAGCGTCATTTATGATCTGAAGCTTATGCCATGGGAGTTTTACCAGGATTTGGCCCGGCATCTGTGGGATGAAGTGCGGCACGCGTTATTTGGTCAGGCGGCGCTTGAGGCAGAAGGAGTCGATTGGATGTCTTTGCGGCAATACGTAGGCGGCTATGATCCACTTATCGGATAGCTTCCCGCTCAGCGATATGCGCTCTTGAGCATTGGTTTTGAGGAAAAGGCGATGAGGCGTCCCGGCAAAATCGCCGAGTACGAATTCTGCCGTGACGATGCCAAACACCCGTTGATGGAACGGTTTCAGGATTACGACTGGGCCGACGAAGTGACGCATGCTGCGTTCGGTCGCAAGTGGACGCCGGAATTGTTCGGTGAGGATCTGGATTATGTAAGGCAGGTTGCGGATGTGGATATGGCGGAGCGGGAGAAATTCTTCCAAGCTTGGGCGAAGCTTCAAGAGGCTGAGGGGTAAAAGCTGGAAGCCTGTTGGCTTGACGCACAGCGCTTATCAATAACTTAACTTAATGAAAGAAGGATGACAATGAGTACACAACAAACCCAAACTTATGATTTTCAAAGAAAGATCGAAACGTACGATTCGGCGGATGTCGTTGTTATTGGCGGTGGGCCTGCAGGAACGGCGGCTGCCATTAGTGCGGCGAGACTAGGGAAGAAAGTCACTTTATTGGAAAAATCGGGCCAGTTAGGCGGCATGGGGACGCTCGGAAATGTTAGTATTTTTATGCCGATTGGTAATGTAACCGGGATTTACCGGGAGATGATTGCGGAAGTACTGGCTGATCATTTGCCTAAGGATCATGATGTGTCGATCGCCCCTCAATATTCTCCTTTTGTGTTGAGACACTATTTAAATGAGAAAATGAAGAAGGAAGGGGTACAGGTCATCTATCATGCGGAGTTTATCGGTACTGTGAAGGAAGACAGAAGCGTGAAGGCAGTCATTGTATCGACGCGTGAAGGATTGAAAGCTTTCGAAGGCAAGCAGTTCATCGACTGCACGGGAGACGCAAGAGCCGCACTAGACGCGGGGGTACCCTACACTTCGGGAAGAGATGAAGATGGTATGACCCAGCCAATGACGTTGATGTTTATGATGCAAAATACAGGCAAGCCAGTAACTCAAATTCTGCCTGAAGGTTGCTATCTATATGAAGAGATATTGGATTTACCTCAAGGGCGTCGGCTATTTTGGGAACAGAACAGTGACGGCACACTTCTTGTGAATATGACGCGTGTCAAAGGCAATGGGGCTAAAATCGAAGACATCAACTATGCGGAGACCGAGGCATTGAGACAGGTGTTTTCCGTCGTCAATTACTTACAGCGTAACGGTTTTGAAACCTATGCGCTTTCGCATGTCGCGAATCAAGTCGGCGTCAGGGAAACAAACCAGATTCAAGGTCTCTACACACTTACAGAGCAAGACGTTGTGCGCGGAACACGCTTTGCGGATGTGGTTGCACAAACAAACTACGAAATTGACATCCATAGTCCCGATGGTAAAAAAACGACGGACGAGCGGAAAGTCGATGGATATGACATTCCTTACCGATGCATGGTGACTGAGCAGCTAGATAACCTACTGGTAGCGGGACGATCGATTTCAGCCACGCATGTGGCGATGTCCTCCATGCGGGTGCAGGCGACTTGTTATGCGTTAGGGCAAGCGGCAGGAATCGCCGCATCCATCGCTACGGACGACGCATGTCCTGTTCGCGAGGTTTCGATCGAAGCGCTTCATAGCGCGCTGAGCAGCCAGAATGTTGTCTTTTATAAGCAAGCGTCCTATCAATAAAATCAAATTGTGAGTTTTCAGATGCAGGCTGCTATGCGGCCTGTTTTATTTATCTAATCATTCTACGACGAGAAAAATTAACTGGAAATTATATCTATTTTATAATAAATAACCCATTTTATGAATTAACTGTTATAAATGCAGTTATTGCTTTTTGAAATACCATAAAATCCCACCAGAAACAGAAATATTACCACCTACAAGTCGTCATTCAATCTGATAAAATCACAACTATAGTTAACAGCGGGTACCGGGAACACTGTGATGATTTCTGCAACTGGTAGTGATTATACGATAGCCGATGCCGTTATGTTTGTTAAACAGTAGATTTTCTCGGAATGGGGGGGCTGAATGAACAATGAAATTCGAATAGAAGACAACATGAAAGGTTATTATATCATTTTAGTAATTAATGGAGATAAGTATGAATTAAGCAAACGTACTACGTGGGAAGAAAGCTTAGCATGTGCTTTTTATGTTGCTAGAAGAATGGAATTACCGATTATGACAAATGAAGGGATAATTGAAGATTTATTGCCAAGACAGAGATCCAAGTAGCTGATGGCAGTTGTCTTGGAACAAGCCGCCTCTTAAGTGAGGTCGGCTTTTTTTTGTTAAAGACCATAAGATTGCACCAGAAACAGAAATATTACCATCTACAAGTCGTTTGGTGTGACCTATATAATTGTCCTATAAGAACACGGAGGTGAGCCATTCATGAGTGTTACGCTAACAGAGTCTGAACGAAAAACAGCTCACGCCAAACCCAAGTCAAAAGGTAGTGGCCGGTGGAAGCTGATTGTAACCAATTATGATTTATACCTATTATTAGTGCCTGGGATATTATTTCTGTTTTTATTCAAATATGCACCTATGTATGGGATTATCATCGCTTTTCAAGACTTCAATATTTTCGATGGCTTTACAGGAAGTAAATGGGTGGGGCTGGATCAATTCGAGAAGCTCATTCATTCGGAAGAGTTTTATCAGGTTTTCGTCAATACCTTGTTGATCAGCCTTTACAAAATTGTACTTCTATTTCCACTGCCGATCATCATTGCGCTTTTCTTGAACGAGGTTCGAAAGGCCATCTTTAAGAAGACGATTCAAACGATTATTTTCCTTCCGCATTTCTTATCATGGGTTATCATATCAGGGTTATTTATTAATATCCTGTCCCCATCAGGTGGTCTAGTAAACAATGTAATTGAATGGTTCGGAGGAACGCCGATTTCCTTCTTCCTAGACAACCAATTCTTCCGAAGTGTGGTCGTATTTACAGCAGGTTGGAAAGAATCGGGCTGGAACGCTATTATTTTTATCGCAGCCATCGCAGGTATTGAGCAGGAACAGTATGAAGCTGCTTCCATTGATGGTGCAGGGCGCATCAGACAAATGCTCCACATTACTTTGCCAGGGATTATGCCAACGATCATCTTGATCTTAATTTTACGCATGGGTTACTTGCTTGAAGCAGGCACCGAACAAATTCTGACCATGTACAACTCTGTCGTATATGAATCCGGCGATGTGATCGGTACTTTCGTTTATCGACAAGGGCTTGGCCAACAGGATTATAGCTTTAGTACAGCGGTGGGGTTGTTCAACTCACTTGTTGGATTCATCTTGATTATTGCAGGGAATGAACTCAGCAAAAAACTCATCAAGCGAAGTATATGGTAGGGGTGAAATAGCATGCATAAGAAAACACTTGGTGATTGGACCTTTGACATTTGTATTTATCTTGTTTTACTGCTATGCGGCTTAGCTACTTTGCTGCCACTAGCGAATATTTTATCCAAAGCCATTAGTGATGAATCGGCGGTGGTATCCGGTAAAGTAGGGATTTTCCCAGTTGGCTTCCAGCTGGACACGATGAAGTATGTTGTGTCCTCCAGCCAGTTCCTTCACTCAATAGGGATTTCGCTGCTGATCACGGTTGTAGGTACAATACTTGCAATTCTGCTAACAGCAATATCAGCTTATCCATTGTCCAAAAGACATCTTCCCGGCATTTCCATTATTATGGTGCTGTTTATATTCACGATGATGTTTAATGGCGGTATTATTCCGAATTACTTGCTGATGAAGAAACTGCATCTAATCAATAGTTTATGGTCGCTGATGCTGCCTGCACTGATTAGTGTGTTCAATATGCTAGTTATCAAAAGTTATTACGAATCCTTACCAGAGGCTCTTGAAGAATCTGCCAAAATGGATGGCGCCCGTAACTTTACGATTCTATTTCGAATCATCCTTCCTTTAAGTGTACCTGTTATCGCAACAATTGCGCTTTTCTATGCGGTCTACTTCTGGAATGACTACTTTAATCCTATGCTTTACATCAATGACGCAGGCCTTAAGCCATTGCAGCTCTATTTACGTGATATCGTCATGGATGCAGACAGCTCTAGTGCTGTGAACAAAAGTGTTGACGATATGATGAATGTATCAGCGGAAGGCATTCGAGCTGCGACCGTCATCGCTTCAATCATACCGATGCTGCTCGTTTATCCTTATTTGCAAAAGCATTTTGTAAAAGGCGTACTTATTGGATCTGTAAAAGGGTGAATTCGCATTAACGCCCTTGATGCGATCATCAAGGGTTTAATGATATATTAAACATAATTACTAGGGAGGTTCGCACATGTTAAAAAGACACAAAAAAATGATGATGTTAACGGTTGCAGCAAGCTTATCTGTAACTTCTCTTGTCGCATGCTCCTCGAATGGTACAGACACCAAAAGCAGCACAGCTCCAGCCAAAGCTAGCACAGCTCCAGCAGCGACTGTAGCAGCTGGACCAAAGCCGGAATTGAAATCGCTTCAAATTTGGCAAAAGGATGATTATAACACGTATCCAGTTGCTAAATACTTGGAACAAGCAACAGGTTATAAAGTGCAATACGATATGCTGCCACAGGACAAGCCGCAAGACAAGCTGAACATCTTGATTGCTTCGGGAGAACCGTATGATGCGATTACAACTGTCGGTTCAACTGACTTCAAAGCTTTATATGCGGATTATGCCAAAAAAGGCGCTTTAACTGACTTAGGCCCGCTGATCGACAAGTTCGGACCGAACATTAAAGCAGCAATTGACCCTACTGCCTTAGAAGCTGCCAAAATCGATGGGAAATTATATGCGGTCCCAACAAAAACGACTCCATTTGCAGGTGAAAGTTTGTACATTCGTCAAGACTGGCTTGATAAAGTTGGGATGAAAGCGCCTACAACAACAGACGAGCTTGTCGCTGTTCTTAAAGCTTTCAAAGAGAAAGATCCTGGTGGCAACGGAGACAAAAATATTCCTTTAACCATAAAAGGTGATATTCCGCTTATTCCTAACATTGTTGGTGCATTTGGTCTCCCGAACTTTTGGAATGATGTGAATGGCAAGCTAACACCACGAGTGCTTGACCCTGCTTATAAAGACTATGTGACCTTTGTGGGTGATCTCTTTAAACAAGGCCTGCTCGACAAAGAGTTCGCTGCCAATAAAGATGCTACTGCCAAAGAAAAATTCTCAAGCGGTAAAGCAGGCGTGATCAGTCTTCACTGGGCTGACGTACCTACCGTTAATGATGCCTTGATCAAAAATATTCCTAACGCTAAAGCTGCCTTTATTCCAACGTTAAAAGGTAAAGATGGAAAAATTGGTTTAAGTGCTTCAGCAGGCTTCGATCGTATTACTTTTATTCCTAAAGCTTCCAAGCATGCGGAAGATGCGATCAAGTGGATGAACGCTAAACTTGAAAAAGATACGTTCAGAACGATGGCAATTGGCGAAGAAAATAAGCATTACACGTTAAAAGATGGCGCATATTCACCGATTCTGCCGATCTTTACGGATGAGCGCAATCAAGCTAATAACTTCTTGACGGGTACAGATGATAGAATCTATCCGACATATTGGCAAGCACGTGTTCGTAAAGATATGCGTTTATTCGATGCTTGGAACTTCATGAATACCCTTCAACCAGCAAATACGAGAGTCATAGATCCATTAGGTTTTGCTCCATACTTACCTGAGTTCTCAAAGAACTTCCTACAGTTGAACACGATGGTTAATGACTACACGACGAAGTTGATATTTGGCGCTGAACCTGTTACAGGTATTGAGGCATTCCAACAAAAATTCAAAACTTCTGGCGGAGACGCGAGCTTTAAAGAAGTAAACGATTGGTATGCGACTGCGAAGAAATAAATAAATGTGAAACAGTAGAATCTATAGAAAAAGCAGCTAATCAGTAATCTGGTTATGCTGCTTTTTTCACAAATGTAAGATTAACTGGAAAACCTACAGTTAAATTTCACATAATAGGCTGAAGGATAAGATGAACTGGAAATCCTACAGCTAATTTCTCAGTTTTTCATCTGAAATGGAATAATTAATGTAAACAACTACACATTCTCCATTTATTCTCACTTTTCGCCTTATTTTCAGCAAATTAGATGTACTTTTTACAGTTAATCGGAAAGTGATGACCTGGCCTATCCCTCCTAACATCCAGCTACTCACGCCCCATCCAACGTCCTCCTCTGTCAATCCAATTTGGGCTCCCGCATGAATATCTTCTGGCACCCTTAAGCACCGCACAACGTCTACTATCAGCGTTTTTTTACATTATTTTCGAGAGAAATCGTATGATTTTCGAGGCGTTAGAATCTCCTGTAGGCTATAATATCTGTACGGGGGTGTGGAAATGTTCAAGAAGAAGCTGTCGTTTAAACTCATAGCCTCGTTATCCATTTTGATTATGGTCATTTTCCTCATATCCGGATATGCCACCTATAAGGTCTATCTCAAGCTGTTTACGACGGAAATTAGCAAGCAATTCGCCAAGGCCAATGAACAGGCAACCGCTCGTGTCGAAACGCAGATTCAGAATCTATATAAAGCGACCAACTATATTGTGTTTCATCCTTACATTGAAGACATTCTCAGGCGCTCAGCAGAGCGTGCAGATGATACCTTCTACAACCGCTTATTGGATCAGGACGAGCTGACGAAGCTGCTGAATCAGATCTCGATTGATGAACCCAAGCTTTCCAGCATGTATGTCTACAATACGAAGGGCTCAGGCTACTTTTTTGAAAATAATGCTGGCACCGTCATCCCCCTCAGTGATGCCAACTATTCAGCAGTTCTTCGGTCATTGGAGGGCTCCAATGGTGAGCTGGTGTGGCAGCCTTTGAAAATATCGAGCATTGAAAGCTCCGGCTATCGCAACGTGATCTCGGCGGCACGCTATATGAAGAATAAGAAGCAGGAGCTCTACGGTAACCTGATCTTATTTTATGATCAATCCATCTTTGGCTCGATTCTGGATGAATTAGCGAAGGGCGAGAACGCGCAGGTGATTCTGCTCGATAGTAACGACAAGGTCGTCTATACGAATACGAAGCCTAATAGCGGCTTTGCACTTGAGGAACTGCTGCACGTGTCGGACTCACAAATTGTGAAATCAAATAGGGAGTCGATTCTCGTTAGCCGCAATAAGACGCGAGACTCCGGGATGACAGTCATCAGCACCTTGTCACTGAAGTCCATTAACGAGAAGAGTCAGGTTATTTTCCAAATCGCCCTCTACTCGGGTCTCGTCAGTATTTTTCTTGCCTCGTTGCTTATTTTCTTCACTGGAAAAAGATTGCTTAAACCCCTTCACACGTTAGTTACGGGGATGAAAAAGCTTCGTAGCGGCCGCTTCGATACGCGGATTCGCATCTCTACGCAGGATGAGCTGGCCTTTCTGGGCCACAGCTTTAACGAAATGGCAGCAAATATTGAATCACTCGTCGAGGAAGTGTATGAACGTAAACTGAATGAGCGGGAGGCGGAGCTCACTGCGCTGCAAGCGCAATTGAATCCTCATTTCCTCTATAACACGCTAGATACGATTCATATGAAGCTATATCTTGGTGAGAATGATGAACAAGCAGCGCAGCTGGTGCTTTCCTTGTCCGGGTTGCTGCGCTATGCCCTGCAGAACCCGAATGCGCATACAACCGTGAAAGACGAGATCGAACACATTACGAAATATATCAATATTCAAAGTGTGCGAATTGGCGGCAGGCTCGAGACGTTCATCCAAGTAGATGAGGAAGCGGAGCAGCTCCCTGTCATCAGGCTCATTCTGCAGCCGCTGGTCGAGAACGCTTTCGTGCATGCTTTTGCCCAAATGTCCAAGATTTGCATTCTGCGCATTAAAGTAACTATCGAGCAATCCCTCTTATGTATCGAAATTAGCGATAATGGCAAAGGCATGTCGCAGGAGCAGATTGACAAAATCATGCAGCTTCAGCATCGCAGACTAGAGGAGACTACCAGTACCACTGGAGGCATTGGACTGAAGACCGTCATCAGGCGAGTCAGTCTCATGTACGGCCCCCCATATGGATTAGTCATCCATAGTGAGCCTAACTCTGGAACAACGATGAAATTAATATTACCCGTTCAAACCCAGATGGAAGGAAGTCGGCAGTTATGAAAGGGAAACTGTTAATTGTAGACGATGAGCATCTCATACGCAGAGGTTTGTCTAAAATGATAGAAGCAAGCCATGCCGGATGGACCGTCATTGGGGAAGCCGAGAATGGACTGCAAGCTTTATCCCTTATCGAAGAGCTTGAGCCAGATCTGGTCGTTACCGATATTCGTATGCCCGAAATGGACGGCGTCGAGCTCTGCAGGCGCATCTCCGAGTTAGACCGTTCAATCGATGTGATGGTGTTGACAGCGCATAAGGATTTCGAATTTGCGCAGGCTGCGCTGCGCTATGGAGCGATCGACTTCTTGCTGAAGCCCATCTCCGCTCAAGAATTGGCGCCTCCCTTGGAGAAGGCCTATCGCTTGTATGCAGAGCGCCAAGAGCAGGCTGAACGCAGTCAACAGGAACAGAATCGCCTGCTGGAGCATCATCTCCAATCATGGCTGCTCGGGCTCCCGATGGATGAAGTGGCAACGGAACGTCTACACTCAACCTGCGATGGCCGACATCTATTGGTATTTACAGTCGACACCTACACACCGTCATCCAAAAGCTACCGGCGAGAGGATGCGAGACTACTTCAATTTGCTCTACTGAACATGATGAAAGAATGGCTCGCAATCTCGCATTTATCTGGCAGCATTACGAATGTGAAGCATGATGTTTTCGCTGTGCTAGCCGATAAGTATTCCTCGTTCACGTCCTTTGAGCTTGGGCTGGTAGCATCCACACAAAGTTTGCTTGGCTTAACAATCCGGTCGGAAGCGTATGAAAGCGTGCGCTCCTTATATGGGCATTTCGCCTCCTATGAGGGAATCAGCAAAGCAGAACTGCAAATCCCTGACCATGCTGCCCGGAGTAAGAGTATCCAGACCGACGTGATGTCCCTCATCGTACAGGGAAAGACGGAGCAGTTGCGTGAATACTTGGAAGTTTTGCTCCAACAGGTGACAGACATGAATGTGAATGATGCCAAAATCGAAGGATTGAGCACGGCATTGGCGCTAGCAGCGGCAAGTAAGCGAGCCTTAGATGGAGAGGATGCCGAAGAGAAGGGGCTTGGCGAGTGGATTGAGGTGCTGCAGCCGATTCGCTTATCCCCCGAAGTCGCGGAATGGCTTTCCAAGCAAATACAGACCTTTATGTGGCAGCTGAATTCCTGGCTCGCTGGTAAAAATGTCAACTTACTGGATAAAGCCATAGCCTACATGGAACGAAATTACGAAGGAGCCTGCTCCATTCATGATGTTGCCCAGCATGTGCATCTTAGTGTGAGCTACTTTAGCAATCTTTTTAAAAAAGAAACTGGCGAAAGCTACACGAATTACTTAACGAAATTCCGATTGGAGAAGGCAAAAATATTACTAAGCAATACGAATATGAAAATATCCGAAATTGCCGAATCGGTCGGCTACGAGGATCCGAACTATTTTACAACCGTATTCCGTACATGGGTGCATTGCTCGCCGAGCGAGTTCCGGAAGATGGGTTAATTTAGCGGGAAGCTTAAGGCATGTAGCGAATTTCGCTGCGTGCCTTTTCACTAACATTCCATATAATTTTCGAGGTATTGCTTATCAGATTCAAGGTAGGATTGAGATTCTTCTTCTATAATAAGAAGTAGAAAGGAGAGAGAGAATGAACCCAAATTCAGAGGTACATACCACAGTGATGCCGAATCAACTGCGTAAAGTAAAGGCCAAATCGAAGCTGCGACTGAAGGAAAGTTTACCGCTCATTCTCATGTTGATCCCCGGCATATTGTTCTATGTGCTGTTTAAATATTTGCCGATGGGAGGGCTTGTCATAGCCTTCAAGGATTACAATTTCACGGACGGTATTCTTCACAGCCCTTGGGTCGGGATGAACAACTTCGAAACGCTGTTTAAGCAAGACCAGACGTTGGACATTATTCGCAATACACTCGTGCTGAGTGGTCTAACGATAATATGCGGGTTTCCCATTCCGATTTCGCTTGCGATTATGCTGAATGAAGCTCGCCGAATGTGGTTTAAGCGAATTGTTCAAACCATACTCTATATGCCTCATTTTTTCTCATGGGTAATTGTGGGCGGCTTGATCATCTCAATCCTGTCGATTGAATCGGGCACCGTGAACAACTGGATCAAGCTTTCAGGCGGAGAGCCATTCGCTTTCTTGTACAACACGAAGAGTTGGATGGCTGTTTTTATCTCGTCAGGCGTATGGAAGGAAATGGGGTTTAACGCGATCATCTACCTGGCTGCATTAACCGCCATTGATCCTTCGCTCTATGAATCTGCAAACATCGATGGAGCCAATAAATGGCAGCAAATCCGTCATGTGACGATTCCCGGCATTAGCACAACGATCGTCCTTCTGCTCATTTTACAATTAGGTAAGGTGATGGAGATCGGCTTCGATCATGTGTATGTGTTGCAAAATTCATTAAACGCCAGTGTCTCCGAGGTCATCTCGACCTATATGTATCGCGTGGGCCTTCAAGGCGGGCAATTCAGCCTGACGGCAGCAATGGGCTTTTTCGAATCCGTAGTAGGATTTGTGCTTGTCTTCTCCGCGAATGCGCTGGCTCGCCGTTTTGGACACGGATTGTTCTAAACATTCCCCACAAAGTGAAGCAAAGCTCTGGAGTAAATTCCTATTACTTTGCGGGGGCCCCAATACCCAATACGCCACAAAAGGAGGGAGAACAGATGAGAACGTCCTTTGGAGACCGCCTCTTTTTCGGACTTAATTATGGCTTGTTGGCACTGATCGCCTTGACGTGCTTGCTGCCCTTGCTGCATATTGCATCATTATCATTGAGCCACACGCAGGACATCCTTTCAGGCAGAGTAACCCTGTGGCCAGTTGGTTGGAACACGGACGCCTTTACTTCGATGATTGAAGGTACACGGATGCTGTCCGCTTTTCGAAACAGTGTTGTGATCACCGTCGTTGGTGTCGCGCTGAGCATGCTGGTTACCATACTGACCGCCTACCCGTTGTCGCGCAAATTATTTCCCGGCAGACGCTATGTGACCTTGGCATTGATTTTTACCATGATGTTTACCGGGGGAATGATTCCGACCTATCTCATCGTGAAAATGTTTGGACTAGTGAACAGCTACTGGGCGCTATGGATTCCTGCTCTCGTGAATACCTACAATATGCTGATCATGAAGACGTACTTTGAGAACATCCCGGATGAGCTGGAAGAAGCGGGTAAAATGGACGGCTGCGGGCAATGGCGTCAGCTGCTGCAAATCATATTGCCATTATCCAAGCCAGTGCTGGCAACGATTACGCTATTTTATGCGGTGAGCTACTGGAACTCATTTTTCAATGTAATGCTCTATATCAATGAATCCGCGAAATATAATATGGCTGTCCTTGTGCAAAATATGATTCAAAATCAACAACTTTTGCAGGAGCTTGTGCTAACAGGCGCTCAAGTCGAAGTTGTGCCGGAATCTTTGAAGGCGGCCAGTGTCATGATTATGATGCTGCCGATGATCGTGATCTACCCTTTTCTGCAAAAGTACTTTGTGAAGGGCGTCATGCTCGGTGCTGTAAAAGGATAGTTTCATTTCATGCCGGATTCACCATGCTTACCAAGCTGTTCATATATGAAAGGGGTACGTATACATGAAAAATATGAAAGTGAAGCTTGCTTTAGCGTCAACCGCTGTATTGGCACTTACCGTGATCGGCTGCTCCAAAGATGATGAAACCACCTCTACCGCTTCACCGGCGGCATCCTCTGCACCAACGTCATCAGTGGCAACAAAAGCGCCTGAAGTTCGCAAAGACATTACCGTAACTGCTTACGACACGGGACGTGTCTCCCAAGAAGAAGGGACGAATGAGTCTAATCGCTGGACCAAATGGATCAACGAGAAAGGGCCTGAGAATGTGAAATTCACAGCGGTTTCTTTTGCCCAAATTAAAGAAAAAACGAATGTCATGTTCGCCTCTGGCTCCGCACCTGATTTGTTAATGGTTTTCGATCCAACGATCAGGAACCCATTGTACGAGCAAAAGCAGCTGCTTCCTTTAGATGATTTGATTGCTAAGAGCTCTACGGAATATAAAAAGCTGCTAGAGCAAAATCCGCTGCTGCGTAAAGCAGGTACTAAACCAGATGGCAAGCTGTATGAAGTTGGGCATATTCAATGGATCAATCCGCTTCGTGGCGTCATTATCCGGACGGATTGGTTGAAGAAGCTGGGCCTAGAAATGCCGAAAACAACGGACGATTTGTATAAGGTTGCGAAAGCTTTTGCTGAACAGGATCCAGACGGCAATGGTAAAAAGGATACGTTCGGTATCGCCTTGGCAGGTTCGATGGAATACACGATCAATCAAATGTTTTATGCGATTAAGCCATGGGTTGTCAAAGGCGGCAAGCTGACCTATAGCTGGGAAAACATTAAGGTAGCGACGGATTTTAAGAAAAAGCTGTACAGTGAAGGCATTGTAGACAAGGACTTTTTCAACGATAAAAATATGGCGAAGGCCAAACAGGACTTTATCACAGGCAAAGTAGGTATCATTTCACCAAACTTTAATACGCCGCAGGATATCGTGTCGCAATTCCTAGACCCACTTCAAAAGAACGTACCGACAGCGACCATGACGCTGATGCCGTTCCCGACAAGTCCTTTTGGGCGCTTCACGCCATCGTTGGAAAATCCGGTGCAAATGACAGGATCCGTTGCTGCTTCAACGAAAAATGCGGATGCGGTAATGAAATATATTGATTTCATGGCGAAGGATTCCACGGCCGATGTCCTCGATAATGGAACAGAAGGCGTTCACACGAAAACTGTAGATGGTTGTCCGCAAATTATTGACGCCGACAAATTTAAGAAAGAAGTTAGCGATATCACGGTTTATATGAAAATGCTGACGAATACAGGATTGCGCTTTAATAAATGTTCCACGCCAGCTGTTCAGTATAAGAGTGACCCGCGTGTGCAGGATTACTATCAGTTGCTTCGCGATACGTATCTGACATTCGATCTGCCATACGCAGAGCTGACCCACTCCGAGCATATGCCGCAGCTGCCGAAAGATCTGGCAACCATTGTGACAAACACAGATAAACAAGTGAACAGCATGGTTGGAGCCGGTAACGGAACGGTTTGGGCGAAATCCATCGTGGAAGGCGATAAATATTCCACTGATGATGCAATGAAGGAAGCCATCACTATTTGGGAAAAAGCAGACGGCAAAAAGGTTGAAGAATGGATGGCTAACTGGTATGCAACGCAGAAAGATAATGCTTTCCTAGCGAAGGACATGTATGAAATCGCGAAGCAGCAGGACCAGAAGTATAAACAAATCATGAGTGAAATCAAAAAATAATCCTTAGGGAGGCAGACGAATGAGAGCGATCTGCCCAGTAGAGGGGAATCACGATGGAAGATCAGACGCAAGTAATTAAATGTAATGATGCTAAGCCAGGCCGAGTGTTTGAAGGCATCGGCGGTATTACGAGCAATGGGATGTCGAAGCTGCTCATGGATTATCCGGAGCAGCAGCGTAACGAAATCATGGACTTATTGTTTAAGCCAATGTATGGGGTTAGCTTGCAGCATTTGAAAGTGGAGCTGGGCTCCGACGTGAATACTTCGGCGGGCACCGAGCCTTCGCACATGCGGAGTCGTGAAGACTTTGACATTACGCGAGGCTATGGGCTTCCCATCGCTAAGCTGGCTAAAGCTATTAACCCAGCGCTGCTGCTAGACGCGCTGCGCTGGGGGACGCCACGCTGGATTCAGAACGACGAGGATAAGCTGGTGTATTACTTGAATTTCTTGCGCGGAGCGAGGGACGAATACGGACTCGAATTCGATTTCCTCGGTCCGGATATCAATGAGGGCGCTTTCAGTCGCGATTGGACGGTGAACACGCTGGTGCCTGGCCTCCAGCGAGAAGGGTTCGGCCATATTAAGCTTGTCGCTGACGACAGCGACCATGGCTGGGATATCGCCGACCATGCGGCAGAGGACCCGGAGCTGTTCGAGGCGGTGCACGCCTATGGCGTGCATTACCGCCAAGACAGTACGGAGACGGCCAAGCTCAGCGGGAAATCGCTTTGGCTGAGTGAGGATTTGGCGCCATTTCGCCACAGCTTTAGCCGAGGAGCCCTGCATATCGGCAAGCGTATCATCGACATGTACGTCGATGGGAAGATGGTGAAATACGAACTGCATCCTTTATTGGAAGCAGAGTATGAGAACACGCCGTTCAACTACAAAGGCATTTTAGTAGCGACATGGCCTTGGTCTGGTCATTACCGTATTGATCCTGGTTTCTGGGTGATTGCCCACTTTACGCAGTTCATGCAGCCTGGTTGGGTTTATCTCGACGATGCATGCGGGCAATCGGCGACTGGCGGGTTTGTGACTTTAGAGGATCCGAACACGAAGGACATCTCGATCGTCGTGCTTAACAATGGACCTGAGCCATGCAGCTATCAGTTGGACACGGGCAATGCGGATCGAAAGCTGTATATTTGGAAGACCACAGAACATACTCATTTTCAGCTGGCTGCTATACATCTTGAGTCGGAGGGACCTTACCAATTCACAGCCGAGTCTTATTCGATTTATACGATCACTACGACAACAGGGCAGCGTAAAGGCGACGAGGAGTTGAGTATTTCCTCGGATACGAATTTCCCACTTCCGTATTGGGATGACTTCGCAACTGGATGCGCCAAAGCGAGCGGGAATCCGAAGTATACGTCCGATCAAGGAGGTGCTTTTGAATTCGAGCCGAATGCCGAGGGTGGTCTGATTCTCCGTCAGCAAGTGACGGAAGATCAAATCCCGATCGACTGGACGTATCGCAGGACACCGGAGCCGTATTCACTCCTAGGCAGCTTGGAATGGACCAACTACCGTGTGTCGGTTGAGGTCCAGCTTGAGCAGCAGGCAGGCTATATCGGCTTAGGCGGCCGCATCAACTATACCGCCAAAAGCAATGAGCCGCCGGAAGGCTACTGGCTGCGTATGCGGCATACTGGGCGGTATGAGCTGATGAAAGGGAAATACCCCCTTTTGCAGGGAGATACAACCGCCTTGGAGCCGAATGCATGGTACGTCTTGGAGCTGGCGTTTGAAGGCAAAACAATCCAAGCACATTGGAACGGTAAGCATTTGTTTGACTATACAGATAGCGAGATTCCGAGCGGCCATGCTGCTCTGCTGAGCAGCTACCATCGTCATGCCTTCCGTAGCTTACGAATAGAACCTATCACTGAATCCGCCCCAGTGCATTGCATTCGCTATCTGGATACCGATGCAGCACTTCACTATTTAGGTGATTGGGGTAGAGCAGATGGTGATTGGAACGTGTATGCACGAACGCTGGCCAAATCAGGCGCAGCTGGAGCAGAATTATCATTCCGATTCAAAGGGGAAGCCGCTAGCATTGTTGGGAAGAAGTGTGCGGACGGTGGGTTCTTCGATGTATACCTGAATGGGGCTTATCAAGGTACGGTCGATACGTATAAACCGCAAACTGGCTTCCGCAAATCGCTATATAGTGTGATTGGCCTAGATCCAGATGTGGAGACGGAAATTAAATTAGTTGTCAAAGGGTTGAAACATCCAGAATCCTTAGATACGCATGTGTATATTAATGCCGTGGAGGTTGTTGCAGGACAATTGCTTCAATAATGGATCATGCACCGAAACGTGGCATAAGGTGTGAATGTGTGGCTCGATAATGTGAAAGTCACCTTGCAATAAAGTAGGAGGGCCAAGAGTATTCTTGGCTCTTTTTTTGTTCCCGACGCTCGAGCGCGTCAACAATGCCCTAATTTTTCGACTACCTCGAGGCCAAAAGCCAAGGTCGCACACGAGCTAGTCGATTTTATCGACTTGGAGTACCTTCAAGGAGCCTGAATGGCTGGATTAAGTCGATTTTATCGACTTAGAGTAATTCAAGGAGCCTGAACGGCTAGATTAAGTCGATTTTATCGACTTGGAGTACCTTCAAGGAGCCTGAATGGCTGGATTAAGTCGATTTTATCGACTTAGAGTAATTCAAGGAGCCTGAATGACTGGATTAAGTCGATTTTATCGACTTGGAGTATCTTCAACCCGTTCTTGAAGTTGTATATTCAAAAATCCCCGGATCTCATATGTGAGCATTAACGCCCTTTTTGGGCGTTAAAGCAGTGATCCCGACGTTCGAGCGCGTCAATAAGACCCCAAAAGGGTCTTATTTTGCTCGGCACTGGCATCGAAGAGCAAGATCGTGAGCAATAACGCCCATTTTGCTCTTCTGTCAAGAAAGTGGACGTCACTAAGTTAAGCTAACCGCTGGTAGTAGAGCTGCTCGAATTGTGCGGGGGACATGTAACCAATTGTGCTATTCGACCTTGT